>NC_020449.1:0-1200000 GCF_000146065.2 Candidatus Cloacimonas acidaminovorans str. Evry
ATGGATCAGGATATTTGGCAGAACATATTAGATAAACTGGAGGAAAATATAAATCCTCAAAGTTTCAAAACCTGGTTTTCAGATACAAGATTAGTAGATATGAATGACAGGGAATTGATGATTAGAGTGGCAACTCAATTTTCGGCTAATTATCTGAATCAGAATTACAAAGAGGTTTTAGGAGAAATTTCTTATGGTCTTTATGGTCGGAAGTATGATGTTCAATTTATAACTCAGCCCCACCGTAATCACAATAAAGAAAAAGATGTTCAGGATTATAGTATTAAGCGGGTTAGTGCCAATGTAAGATTAAATGAGCGTTATACTTTTGATGAATTTGTAGTGGGTAAAAACAACAATTTTGCTTATAGTGCGGCAAAAGCGGTAGCAGAATCGCCTGGATATACCTATAATCCTCTTTTTATTTATGGTGAAAGCGGAATGGGAAAGACCCATTTGATGCAGGCAATTGGAAATTATATTTTGAAAGAAGGACGAAACTGTTCCATTTACTATATAACTTCCGAGGCGTTTACCAATGAAATGATTGATGGCATTCGCAGCAATAAAATGCCGGAATTCAGAGCAAAATTCAGAAAAGTTGACCTGCTTTTAATGGATGATATTCATTTTCTTTCCCGCAAAGAAGGAACGCAAGAAGAATTTTTCCACACCTTTAATGCCCTGTTTGAAAACAAAAAACAGATTGTGCTCACTTCCGACAGACCCCCCAAAGATATTCCCGATTTGGAAAAACGCTTGGTAACACGCTTTGAAAGCGGTTTGCTTTGCGATCTGAAAAGTCCTGATTTTGAAACCCGCGTTGCCATTTTAAGAAAAAAAGCGGAACCGGAAAATGTGGTTTTAAGCGATGCAATATTTAATTTTATTGCCGATAACATTACCAGCAGTGTGCGTGCTCTGGAAGGTTCTTTAATTCGTATTTTGGCATTTTCATCCTACAATAAACTTAATCCTGAAGACATAGATATTAATCTGGCAGCGGAAATTTTATCTGATATGATTTCGGAAAAGGTGCATTCCATAACTTTAGATGCTATAACGGAAAAGGTCTGTGAATGTTATGGAATTACACCTGCCCAGTTACTGGAAAAAACCCGCAAACCGCAAGTTGCTTTTCCCCGTCAGGTAGCAATGTATCTGGCAAATTATTTAATTCCTCAGCTCTCTTTAAAAGATATCGCGGAATACTATAACAGGAAAGATCATACTACGGTTCTCCATGCTAAAAAGATGGTGGAAAACCAGTTTCGGGAAAAAGAGGACTTCCGAATTCAGCTGGAAGAAATAATTAAAAACCTGAAAAAATAATGAAGATAGAACGCAGATAACTGGATTTATTGGATTTTCTGGATTTATTATTTTTATTATTTTGTGTAGATAGAGGACGCTGTTCTTCTGCAAAAAAATTATTATAAGATGCAGAGCTATGCCGAGCTATGGCTACAATAAAACGAGAAGAACATCGTTTTTATAAAAAAGTTATCCACAAGTGTGGATAGAATTAAGTGGATGGAGGTGAATAAATTATATATAAATGCTTGCGGTAACTTTTTCTGTGGATAAGTAAGGATAAAAACCAAAGTTATCCACAAGTTATCCACAAGGAAATACTTGCAGGAAAAGCATACAAGGCAAAGAGAAAAGAAAAAGCTTGACCAAATATCCCCCTATCCACAACGCCTACTTATAATACTATATAAAAGATTTAATTAAAATAGGATTATTATTATGGAATTGTTTCCCAAGGTATTAAAACTGCTTATCTGCATAATTATTCTGGTAATTATGTTAAGCGGTTGTACTGATAAGAAAAACTTAACCGGTGATAATTTCAGTGATATTAGAGCCATAACTATAGAAGATAAACCTGGAATTATTATGGGTTTCAGTTTTCCTGCCGAAACCAAAGCAAAAATAACAGGAAATGAGACAAAACTGCTTGCCGGTAACTATCAAAATGCTGTTGCAATATGTCTTTTAAGGTTTACGGAGCTTCCTTCTCCGATAACGGAAACGGACAGCTGTTTTCTAACTGTAAACATCAGCAAGCGTTCCGCTCTTCCGCGTAATCCTTTAATGTTACAACTATACAAATTAAACAATGTCTGGCTTGATTCCTTAAATCTTAACGATATTTCGGAAGGTGATTTAAGTTTATTGGCGGAATACACTGTTGCAGATACAGTAGGCAGTTCCGGAAAAGTAATTACCTTCAATCTTTCTTCCTCTGAAGTTGTTAACTGGAGTAATCCTGATTCTACCGGCTGGAATTTCGTGCTTAAAACAGAAAATGAGGGCTGGGTAGAAATAACTTCTCTGGAAGGAAGCAACAAGCCAACTCTTAACTTCAAATATAAAACGGAAACTGGGGGTGAATGGATAAATTATAATAAATCTCCTGCTAAAGATACTTATATTTTAGAAGCACCGGAAACAAATCCTTCCGTACTATGGAAAATCAGCAATCTTAATTCCTCCCGTCTCTATATAAAATACGAGCCAACTTACACTCTTTTTAAAGATAACGAAGGTAACACATTAACAGATATACAAATAAAACGGTTGACCGTAAATAAAGCGGAAATAGTTCTACATATAAAAAACAATGACTATTACAATTCCTCTACCAGCTATTCTCTTTATCCTTTCAATGTTGTAAAGGACTCTATAGATAGTCCCTTACCTTTGTTAAAAAGCGATTATGAAACGCTTGTTTATACAAGTACCAGCAGTGGAATTATTAAAGGCGATTCTTTAACGGTTGATGTTACTCCGATAATCCAGGCATATACTTCCGGAGAAAAGATACCTAAAGGAATAATGATTCAATCTACTCAGGAACGCAAAAATTTCGGCACACTGGAATTTTGGGATTGCAATGAAAGCACTCCGGCTGAGAAAAAACCGTATATCAAAATAACTTACACTCCTCCCTATTTATAAGATGAAAAGATTTGTTTTAATACCTCTAATCCTTATCCTGTTATTTGCCTGCACTAAAAAAGAAGAAAAAGGCATTGCTTTAGCTCAGGTAGATAAAGAAATTCTCTATCTGGATGATTTTAAGTCCACTTTTTCGGTTGAGGATTGGGAAAATTTAAGCCCCGAAATAAGGAAAAAATACATTGAGGATTGGGTAAACCTAACTCTTTTAGCTCATTATGCCGATAAACAGGGCTTAAATAAAGATCAAGCAGTGAAACAAAAAATTAACTATGCAAGCAAAAAAGTGAAAGCCAATGCTTTAATTGCTAAACGCCTTTCTGAAATTGAGGTCTCGGAAGATCAGCTCTTCAACTATTTTCGTCTACATCAGGCAGAATTTCAAAAAAATGCAGTAGAATATAATATCCGGCGTATAGCTTTAATGGATAAGATTTCTGCGGAAAATGTTCTGCAACAATTAAGCCAGGGAATGAGTTTCACGGAAGCTGTGCAACGCTATTCAACAGAAGAACTTAAAAACAGAGGCGGATTTATGGGTATGGTTTCTGCCACCGGTACTGATTCTCTTTTCTGGTTAAAAGCACGCGAATTGAAAGAAAATGAATATGGCTTGGTCTATAAAGAACCAATGTGGTATGTTTTTCAGGTAGTGGAAAGTAAAATTACACCTCAGGAAGCTAATTTTGAAGATTATCGGGCAGAAATCAAACGCAAGGTTCTGCTGGAAAAACAAGACCAGGTGTATCAAGAATTAATTAAAGAAATCAAATCCCAAACCAGTGAGATTTATTATTACTAATAAGGAATTTAAGAATGCGAAAATTAGCAATAACCCTTATCCTGTTAGTTCTAACTTTATTTTTAAGCGCAGAACTGATAGATAAAATAGTAGCCAAAGTAGGAACCGACATTATTCTGCTTTCCGATTTACAGAAAGAAATGGTGCAGATGCAAAGTGTAGGTTTATTGGAAGAAGATACAGACCCCAGAGATGTTCTGGATGAAATGATAAATCAGAAATTAATTATCCAGAAAGCTAAAGACCTGAATATTACAGTTAACGACGAGGAAATAAAAGTAATGGCAGAGAACTATCTGAAAAAAGTAAAAGCTCAATATCCCAGTTCCTCAGCTTTTGCCGCCGACCTAAAAAAAAGCAAGCTTACAGAATCCGATTTACTGCAACTTTATAGAGATATACTAACTGAACAAGCACTCTCCGACCAGATTTTGAAAAAAGAAATAATTAACAAGGTCTCTGTTACGGAAGCAGAAGTGATAAATTTCTATAATGCTACCAAGGATTCCTTAGCCGTAAAACCCGTTTCCTGGGATTTAGGAATTATTTTCAGAGAAATAAAACCCAACCAGAAAAGCAAAGAAGCAAAACTGGCAGAAATAAAAGAAATTCAAACACGCCTGAAAAATGGTGAGGACTTTGCTACCCTCGCCAGCACGGAAAGTGACTGTCCCAGTAAAGAAGTTGGAGGTGACCTCGGTTTCTTTAAAAGAGGACAAATGGTTAAACCCTTTGAAGATGCTGCCTTTGCTTTACAGCTTGGAGAAATAAGCGACATCGTAGAAAGTGAATATGGCTATCACATTATCCGCTTAGAAGAAAAAAGAGGTAATGAAATCCGTGCCCGCCATATCTTAAAAGCCCTTACTCCTACAGCTGAAGATTCTTTACGCGAAAGACAACTGATGGAAGAAATCCGTAATCGCTATGCCAAAGGTGAAAGCTTTGCTTCTTTGGCAAGGGAATATTCTATGGATCAAGAAAGCAGAGAAGATGGCGGTTCTTTAGGAGAATTTACGGAAAGAGACCTCCCTTCCCTTTTTGCTACCCAAATTTTACAAACACCTGTAGGAGAAATGACTCCCGTTCTGGAAAATCAGGGTATGCTTTACATTTTCTGCCGCTTGAAAGAATACCCTCCCCGTATTTATAAATATGAAGAAGTAAAAGACCAAGCTCGGGAGATGGTTCTTAAAAGAAAACAGATAGATGCCTTTAATGCCTGGATAGAAAATTTACGGCGTGAGGCGTATGTACAAATAACTTTATGACTGCTGAAAAACCCCAAAAACTGAATATTTATACCTTTTTAGCAACGCTTTGCGGAATTGGCTTTATTCCTGTTATGCCGGGAACTTTTGGTTCTCTTCTTGCTTATGGAATTTATATGCTCTTTTCCGGTTCACCTTTTCAAGGGAAGGCACTGTTTTATGCTTTGCCTGCTTTAATAGCGCTTTGTTTAATAGCTGTTTTTTTAAGCACTAAAGCGGAAAAAACCCTGGGAAAAGATAACGGAAGTATTGTAATAGATGAATTCTGCGGTTATTATGTAAGCGTTTTGTGTTTACCTCATAGTTGGCTAATAGGTCTTTATGCTTTTGCCCTTTTCCGGGTTTTTGACATAGCTAAACCCTTTCCTATTAAAAAAGTTCAGGAACTTCCCGGTGGCTGGGGAGTTATTACAGATGATATTATTGCCGGAATTTATACCAATATACTTATTCAAATACTAACTAAAATATATCCAAAATTCTTTGGATTATAGGAGAAAAAATGAACTACATATTACTACAGGCAGCCCAAAAAGGCACTACTCAACAAGGTGGTGCAGGCACAACTTTGATCTTTATGATCATAATGTTCGTTATTCTGTATCTCTTGCTTATCAGACCCCAACAAAAGAAAGCCAAGGAAACTCAAAAGATGCAGGATTCACTAAAAGTAAACGATAAAGTCATAACCAGTTCCGGAATCTATGGTCGCGTCGTTTCCATAAAACCCGATAAAGGAATTGTGGTTTTGGAAATTGATGATACCAATAAAGTGCGGATAGATATTCAAAAAAACGCCATCATAGGAGTTGTTACAACATCTGAACCCGAACCGGAAAAATGAAATATAAGCCCAAAATCTTACCTGTGCGTCTCTACGGGGATGATTTTTTAAGAAAGAAACTGCCAGAAATTGATTATAATACTCCAGGCCTGCCAGAATTTATAGAAGATTTAATCTACACTATGTATGCAAGAGATGGAATAGGCATTGCTGCTAATCAGGTTGGCTCTTTCTACCGAATGATTGTTATAGACCCGGAACAGGATAATAAGTTAAATAAAAAAAGTCCGATAGTGATGATTAACCCTGTAATTGAAAACAAAGAAGGCGAAGTTGTTTACGAAGAGGGCTGTATCAGTTTACCTGATATCTTTGCAGATGTGTCACGCAGTAAAAAAATTACCTATTCCTACACGGATAGAATGGGAAATCGCATAACGGAAACCGCTGAAGAAATAAAGGCAGTAGTTATTCAACACGAATTTGACCATCTGGAAGGTATTTTATTTATTGACCATTTGGGAACTCTTGACCGCTTGAAAATAATGCACAAACTTAAAAAACTGCAGGCAAGAGCGGTTAACGGACAGAATATACTGGAAGGACTTACTTTATAATGCGTTACCTGTTTATTGGTTCTTCAGATTACGGTTTACCAGCACTGAATAAATTACGGCAAAATGGTTATGAACCCTCTTTAATAATCAGCCAGCCAGCTAAACCTGCAGGACGCAATTTACACTTAACTCCTACTCCTATATCACAATATGCCATTGAACAAAAGCTACCGCTTTTTACTCCTATGGATATAAACTCTGCAGAAAGCATAACAAAAATGGCAGAACAAAAGGCAGATATAATAGTTACTGCTGCCTTTGGCGAATTTATAAATAAAAAAATCCGTAATCTCTGCCCTTTTGGAGCTGTAAATCTGCATCCTTCATTGCTGCCCAAATATAGAGGTGCCAGTCCTATTCAAAGTGCCATTTTAAATGGAGAAACCGAAACCGGAACTACAATATCCCTTGTTTCCGCAAAAATGGATGCAGGACCTATTCTGGCTCAGACAAAGCTTTCCATAGCTGAAAATGAAACTTACAGCGAACTGAAAGAACGCCTGGCAGAACAGGCAGGTGATTTACTACTCCAGTTTTGGAAGAAACTTATAACGGAAAAATCACTTTGCGGAACGAAGCAGGATGAAAGCAAGGCAACTTACTGCTATAAAATAACCAATAAAACCTGCCAAATTGACTGGAATAAAAGAACTGAGGAAATTCATAACCAAATTCGCGCTTTTTCTTTAACTCCCGGTGCCTGGACTCTGTTTAGATATAATAAATTGAAGATATTGTGTTCAGAAAAGACAGTAGAACCGGCAAATGGTGAACCGGGGCTTATTTGCAAGATAGATAAAAAGCGCGGTTTTTTTGTTAACTGTCTGGACTTTAAATTGCTTATTACTAAAGTTCAGCCGGCGGGAAAGAAAGTAATGGAAGCAGTTGCTTTTATAAACGGAGCCCGCCTTAGAGAAAAAGAAAAATTAGGAGGGGAAAAATGAGAAAAGAATACTTTTCTATAATCAAATTCCCTGTGCTCGTCAGCTTTTCTTTGCTTATTATAACGCTCATCTTCTTCTTTATAGTGTTAGGCAGTTATCACCGTTTAGGTCTTTCTGTCTGGGGAAATGTGCTCTATACAATACTCTTTATGGTGATTGTAATTCTAATCGGCACTTGGATTTTAGCTCTTGTCAGCACCCACAAAAAAATCAAGCCCCTTTGGTTGAGACATTATCTTTCCTGGATGCTGGTGAATATCTATTATCCTTTAGCGAGAGTTTTTGGCAGGATTTGTTTTCAAAAAATGGACACCATACAGGAGTCATTTCTCTATTTTAATAATGAAATTGTAGTTACCAACTATCAGGGAATGCATTCTTCCAATCTGCTTTTACTTTTGCCTCATTGCCTGCAAAGTTCCAATTGCAAAATTCGTATTAATAACAACATTGTAGAATGTCAGGAATGCGGTGGCTGTGATATGGCTAAAATGAAGGCCTTAACCAAGGACTATCAGATTAAAACTGCAGTTGCCAGTGGCGGTTCTTTGGCAAGAAAATTGGTAAATGATACTCATCCGGATATTATAATTGCTGTTGCCTGCAATCGGGACTTAACAGAAGGAGTTCGTGAAAGCTGGCGTTACCCTGTTTATGCAGTTTTGAATGAACGCCCCAAAGGTCCTTGTTTTGAAACCACTGTAAGTCCTGCAGTAATTGACTTTGCCATCCATAAATTTGTTCAATAAAGGAGAGAAAACTTGAAACGCATCAATCTCTTCACAATAATCCTTATTCTATTGCTTAATGCCTTTATTACTATGGCTTTAATCAATAAATACGGAAACAAAACACCAGAAACCGATACTTTCGTTTCGCAGGGAACTTCTCAACCGAGTAAAGCCTCTTCTGCCAAAAGGATAAATTCTATTACCGAAGCTGTAAAAGCAGTGGAGCCGGCAGTTGTTAGCATCAATGTTATAAAAACGGAATATGTGCGAGCCGTATCTCCTTTTGGTTTGGGTTTTTTTGATTTCTTCGGTTCCATACCTTTACTGCGTCAGATAGAGTCCATTGGCAGCGGTGTTATTTATGATCCTAAAGGTTACATCGTTACCAATGCCCATGTAGTTAGTGGAGCTACTCAAATTAAAGTTATTTTACCTGATAAACGCGAATTTTCCGGAACCGTTGCCGGAATTGACGAAATTCACGATGTTGCCAAAGTAAAAATCACCGGAAATAATCTTCCTGTTGCCGAAATGGGCAATTCCAACGATTTAATTATCGGAGAATGGAGTATTGCTTTAGGTAATCCTTATGGTTTTTTAATGAATGATTCCAAGCCCAGTGTTTCTGTAGGAGTGATTTCTGCTGTGAACCGTAATTTTGCTGCCCGTCAAGACAGGCATGAATATAAATCTATGATTCAAACGGACGCTGCTATCAATCCTGGAAATAGTGGTGGTCCCCTTGTTAATATCAATGGAGAAGTAGTTGGTATTAATACCTTTATCTTTTCCGAAAATGGAGGCAATATCGGTATCGGCTTTGCTATTCCTATAAATTCCGTAAAGACCATTTTAGCAAAGATATGAATAGAAAATATACCTTATTTCTGCTGATATTGCTTTCCTGCGGTTTGCTTTTTGCCCAAACAGCACTCAGTTGCTATGATATTCAGTATAATCCTGAGGGGGGAGGCGATTCACCTTATTTGGATCAAATTGTTACCGTTCAAGGAATTGTAAGTGGCGTTACCTATTATTCCGGAAGCGGTTATAACAATTACGGTTTCTTCATTAGTGATCCAACAGGGGGTCCCTGGAGCGGATTATTTATCTATAATCAAACCTATCATCCCGCTTTAGGAGATTTTGTGCGCGTAACGGGAACGGTAAAAGAATATTACGGCTTAACGGAAATTTCGCAGGTATCTTCCCTTCTGGTTTTAAGCCAGGGCAATCCTCTTCCTGCACCCACTGAAATAAATACCGGTTCTCTGGATAATTTCAGCAGTGGAGAACAATGGGAAAGCGTTTTGGTGAAGGTAGTAAATGTTACCGTAACAGTTGAACCCAATAGTTATCAGGAGTTTTATGTAGATGACGGCAGCGGGCAATGCCAGATAGATAATCAATTCTTTGGCTCTAATCACAGCTGGAATAATATTACATTAGGACAGGTCTACAGCGAAATAATCGGGATTGTGGATTATTCCTACAGCTACTATGCCATCAATCCGCGTTCGGAAACAGATATGATTTCAGGAGCTAACACAGTAACTTTGGCTATTCCTCATCAATCAGTCGGTTTGCACAGTTCCGTTTCCGTTCCTATAAATGCTTATCGAATAGAGACAGCGCAGAATTATCAATCCTATTCTTTCAGCATTTCTTTCAATCCCCATATTCTGAATTATGAATCAATCAACACTGCAGGCACTTTATCCCAGGCAGGAAATGTAATTGCTTCTGCGGAAAGTGGAGTGTTATCTGTTTCTTATCAAAGCAATTCAAGTTTAAGCGGGCAGGGAATTCTTTTAAAACTGAATTTTTACGCTGCCAATACAGGAACGACTGCGCTAACTTTTTCGGATGTAATATTCGGAACCGATGTAATTCAAAGCTGTATCAATGGAAGTGTAACTGTAAATAGCAGTTATAATTCACCTGGCGATACTTTAACCGTTATCCAGCGTCCTCTTCTCAATATTCCGGAAATAGTTGTTCCCGGAGAAACATTAAAAATAACCTGTTTAGCCCCTCAAAATACAAGCAACTGGAATGCCTGGCTGAGACATAATAATAAACGACTGAATTTACTGATTACAAACAGCCAATGGTTAACTTTGCCAAACCGTTGGGAACTTACAACAACGGTTCCTTCTGTTCCTGTTTATGAATTATACGATTTGGAGGTCTCTGCCAGTGGAGGTATAAGCGATATTACAGCTAATGCTGTTCAGGTTATTCCCAGCCGAAAAAACAATTACTATTTTGTCCATATAACAGATTCGCATATGCCCAATCGTCTGTATTATCCTAATGCAGGTTTTGATGCTGATTCTACTGCCGTAGAGGATTTTAGAGCTGTGATGGACGACATTAATATTATTCATCCCGAGTTTGTTCTTTTTACCGGCGATTTAGTTAACGAAGGAGAGCTGGAGGGCTTTGCCAATCAATATTGGTTTGGCTGGACGCAAAAATTGCTCACCGAATTTGAAGTTCCGGTTTATGTTACTGCCGGAAATCATGATATTGGCGGTTGGAATCAAACCCCTCCTCCTGCAGGAAGTGCCCGAAAAAACTGGTGGAAATATTTTGGTTGGAGCTGGCTGAATAATGAAGACCTGAGCTTTCCCTATCATACACAGGATTACTATTTTACCTATAATAATACTGTTTTTATAGGGTTAGAGAGCTATGACAATTATGATTACTGGCGACCAGCTATTTATGGCGAAACAAGCTATACTGATCAGCAAATTGCCTGGCTGAATAATACCCTTTCTCTTTTTCCGAACTACAAAAAGGTTCTTTTCCACCATTACGATTTTAAGGAACAGCTTTTTCTTTCCTCGTTGGGAATAGATCTGTCTCTTTGGGGTCATATTCATTCCAATAACGGTTCAATCTATACTTATCCCTATAATTTAGCTACGCGTAGCGTTTGTGATGGCAACCGTGCTTATCGGGTTATTAGAGTTAATAATGAACAATTGACCCCTTATGCCACAATTTATGCCGGAGCAACAGGCAATAACCTTTCTGTTCAATTTTATCCTTCCAATTATGGAGTAGCGGATAGTGTGAAGGCAATTATTATCAATAATCAGCCCCTTGCTTTTGAAAATGCTCAGCTGAAATTTATTATGCCTCAACGAGATACGGGTTATAATGTTTCAGGAGGAACTCTTACCCAGGTAGATAAGAGTGGCAATTATAATATCTGTTATGTTCGTGTTTCCCTTTCTGCCAATAGCACTTCCACTGTTACCGTAACAGAAAACGGAGTGGAAATATCCGACCCTGTTCAAGTTCCTGTTGTCTTCACAATAAAATCCGTTTATCCCAATCCTTTGGTAAAGCAGGGAAATCTGCAAGTTATTAGCGATAAAACATTTCCGGAGCTGCACCTGCAGCTTTTTAACCTGAGAGGGCAACTGGTTTATCAAGAATGCCTAAAAGGAATTTCTCAAGGGGAAAGTCATCTTTCTTTTACCTTACCCGATTCCTTAGCCAGCGGAATTTACTTTCTGCGTTTTCGGGAAGATAAAACCCAAATTCACAAAATCCTCATTTTGCAAAGGTAATATCTTATGCCTCAGAAAAGACCCCAAACCTCAAAACTCCTCTATCTCCCGTGGATTATCAAGCACCTTTCCTATTACTTGAAACTGAATACTCACATCTTGAAAAAAGGTGTTCCCTTAAAGGAAATACTGATTCTGAAATATCCTTTCTGGTTCAAAGATGCCAAAAATCCTCCTCTGCTTTCCGTAGATATTACCGATGCCTGCAATTTACGCTGCATTTATTGTAATAATCCCTTTTTCCCTTATCCGAGAACAATGATGAATCAGGATGTTTTTAAGGCCTTAATTGAGCGCCTGAAACGCCATCCTGTAAGCAGAATCAGAATCAGTGGAGGTGAGCCAACCCTGCATCCTCAATTTGATACAATGCTGAAAGAAATGTCCTATTACTGTAAATATTTATCTATCATCACCAATGGGCAATGGCAAAATCCTGAAGTGAATGAAAAACTCCTTAATTGCGGACTTAGCTTTATTGAACTTTCTATGGATGCCGTCGGAAAAGATATCTACGAAAAAAGTCGTCCTGGTGCCGATTACGACCTTTTCTTCCAAAACCTGAAACAGCTTTATAAACTGAGAAATCAGTATAAAGTTGACCTCATCATCCGCATTCGTTTAATGGTGCGTCCTTCAACTATGGATAAAGAAAAGGAAGATAGCCGTTTTTTACGCCAATTCTGCGATTGTGTTTTACCGCAACATATTTTACAGCATCCCGAAACACCTTCCCAAGAAGATGTTTTTATCCAAAATTCTATCCTGCAAAATTCACTTCCTGTTTGCACTGTTCCCTATCGTGATCTGCAAATAAGACCTGATGGTTTGGTTCCTCTTTGTCCAGCAAAAGGATGCGCTATCAATCCTGAAGACCGTATTTTTATTGGAGACATTCAAAAAGATGAAATTCTTGATCTGTGGAATGCACCTTTGCTAAAACAAATGCGGGATGCGCATCGCAACAGAAAGGGAGAAATATTAAAGCTTTGCAGGAATTGCCATTATAGCTGAAAAGAGGGTTGAGAGGGTTTGAAGGTTTAGAGGGTTTTGAAAATTAAGGATACAGATAGGTTGTCATCTTCATCAATCCTTCTTAAAAAAGGTTGATTCCTTGAAAAGCAAAGAGCGAAATAAATGCTTTAGAAGGGTAGGTAAACCCCTCCCCAAAAATTATGCTTCAGAATTTATACTTAAAAGAAATACCATTTATTTCGGGTTGTGCATTCAGCATTAGACGAGGTGTATTTTTCAGGACTAATCTTGCTGTTACATAACCGATAACGGCACCGGCAAAAACATCGCTGCTCCAATGCTGATCATCATTTAAACGCGAAAGGGAAGTTAAAGTGGCAATTGTATAAACAGTTGGAGGCACCCAGCGGGAATTTTTGTATTGTTCTGCTAAAACAGGTGCCAAACTCCAAACCAAAGTTGTATGTCCCGAAGGAAAACTATCCCGGGAAAAAGAAATTCCCTTGCCGTTCCAAAATTCTTTTCCTTCTTCTTTATAGGGTTTTTGCCTTTGGGAAGCCAGCTTCAAAGTTTGGGTAACCGCTAAAGAGAGGAGTGAACTTTTCAGGCATAGCAGAGAAGTATCTATTGTCTTTTCATCTTTAGTTAAATATCCTCCCAAAGCAGTTAACGCCATTACCGGAAACATAATTTTTACTTCTCCGAATTGTTTGGCAACCGTAAAAATATCATCCGTAACTTCATTTCTGTTCCGTTGAAAGCAATCCCGCAAATCATCATCCAGAAAATATAAACAACCTCCGGTAATAACTATTGCACTTGCTTGCAACCAATTATCCTTTTGCCAACTAAAAGGTGCCGTAGCTCCGGCATAAATTGTTTCAGGATAGGATAACAAATAATCTTGCAAAAAGTTATCTTCCTCTGCAGAAAATAACGGAACCGCCATTAGCACCAAGACCACAGCAAAACAGAAAGGATAAAATTTACTCATTTGTCTATCTTCTAAAATGGCGGACAACTGTCAAGATTAAACACAATAAGGTTTATAGATAGATTGATTTCAGCCACCGAAAATACCGAAAAGAACATATCTGAATTATTATCCCCTTTTTTAAAAAAAAGTTCCGTAGGAACGACAGATACTAACAACGGGTTTCAACCCGGTGAAAAAGAACATAAGAGAGACATTATCTCTTTTTCCGAGAATGAGTTCCGTAGGAACGACAGATACTAACAACGGGTTTCAACCCGGTGATAAGTTATATCAATTCTTTTCATTAGCTTATTTTCCAGTTTCAGGGACAAATATATTTTAGGGAAGCAATCTTTCCTTAGAGCATTGCCTTAGCATTACGGACTCATTGCTAATCCCATCCGTAATGGGTAAGCAATGGGTAAGCAATGCTATTAGGGAAGAGGTCTTTTTTATTAACAAAATAATAAGCTATCTGTATATCGCAGGAAGAGATAGATATATTGTTCAGCTAATGCTTTAATTTATATACTAGTAACCTAATTATGCAATTGTAAAAAATAGGGTGACAAATTTAGATTTGCCATAGATTATTTAATTTTTTTATCCATAAACCATAAATAATGGAATATATTCCGTAGGACTGGTAGAAAAATAACAACAGGTTTTGAACCTGGCACAGAGATTTTCAATATCATTTCTGTAATGAAAAGTCCTTTATCTTTCCTACGAAAGCAGAAATCCCGATACTTGTCATTCCTACGAAAGCAGAAATCCCGATACTTGTCATTCCTACGAAGGCAGAAATCCCGATACTTGTCATTCCTACGAAGGCAGAAATCCCGATACTTGTCATTCCTACGAAGGAAGGAATACCGATACTTGTCATTCCTGAGAAGGTAGGAATCACGATACTTGTCCCTGATACTTGTCATTCTTGTGAAAGCAGAAATCCATACTATTAAATACATTAAAACAGATTCTGCATCAAGTGCGGAATGACAAACTAATTAAGCTCAACCATTTTTCTCATTCAAATAAATGATTTCAACCGGACATTATGGAGAATAAAGGAAGAATTAAACTCTGGAATAAAAGATAAAATTCCTTTTTTTGATTGAAAATGTGAACCTTTACAATACTCTTATAAAAAAATACTTGACATTTTAGAAGAAGAATTTTATTGAGTAAAAAAAAAGGTATTACTTTGGGTGATTTGCTATGAAGAATGTAAAGACAATTGCACTAAACCAATTAATCAATTACATAGCCAACGATCCTCTGAATAAGTTGCCTAAAATAATGGAGTTGGCTAAAAAACTTGACCGTAAGGGAACTTATTTAAAGTTATTTACTGTAATCACTGATGCTCTGTCAGATGAAACCAGCCATTGGCACAAATTTGTAGAAAACTTGTTTAACAATGTTGATTCCAAGGTTATTCATAAACTGGCAGAATGTTTTGCAATCAATACAACACTGGTTGGTAGACCGATACGGGAGAAGTATAAAGCAAAATATTCAATACAAGTGCCCTGGGCTATTCTGATGGACCCTACAAGTGCCTGTAATCTTTCCTGCACCGGTTGTTGGGCTGCTCTATATGGAAAACAGCATAATTTGCCTTTTGAGGTTATGGATTCTATCTGCAAGCAAGGCAAGAAATTGGGCATTTACTGGTATCTCTTTTCGGGAGGCGAACCCTTAATCCGCAAAAACGACATTATTAAACTCTGCAAAAAACATCAGGATTGTTTCTTCCTTTCTTTTACCAATGGCACACTGGTGGATGAAAAATTCTGCGAAGAGGTTCTAAACGCAGGAAATTTAACACTTTGCTTTTCCATTGAAGGAAATGAACCGGCAACCGATATGCGCAGAGGAAAAGGAGGCTACAAAAGAGTGATAGAAGCAATGGAAATAATGAAAAAATACCGTTTATTTTTCGGTTATTCCACTTGCTACCATCGCTATAATACAGAAAGCGTTGCTTCCGATGAATTTGTGGACGATATGATTGCAAGGGGCTGTTTCTATGCCTGGAACTTTACCTACATTCCTATCGGCAAAAATGCCCAGCCCGATTTGATTGCTACTCCTGAACAGCGCGCCTATATGTATAAAAGGGTTAATGAAATCAGAACTCATAAGCCCATCCTGGCTTTGGATTTTTGGAATGATGGAGAACTTGCCAACGGTTGCATTGCCGGTGGACGCAGCTATTTTCATATCAATGCTGCTGGAGATGTTGAACCCTGTGCCTTTGTTCATTACTCCAATGTAAATATTAAAGAGGTCTCTCTTTTGGAAGCATTGCAATCACCAATCTTTAAAGCATACCAAAAAAGACACCCCTTCAACCAAAACCTTTTACAACCCTGCCCGATGCTGGATAACCCGGAAAAGATTATGGAAATTGTAAATGAAGCCAATGCCAAATCTACAGATATTGAAGCTCCCGAAAGTATAGAAGAGCTGTGCGCTAAAACAAAACCCGCTGCGGAAAAATGGGCTCCCGTGGCAAAAGAACTCTGGGAAAACAGAGAAAAAAATAGCAGCACATAGATTTTTATACACAGAGAACACCGAATTAATTTATAATAATCTATGTCATCATAAGCGCCGTAAAAGTTATTTCTATGGTCAAAGTTTTGAAGGCGCTAATGACTCCTGACTTTCCTCTTGACTTTTTCCTTGACAGATAGCTCTCTCATAATAAAAGGGTATTAGCTGTAGATACACTTCAATCCCATTTATCTCCCGGTCCTTAAATAAAGGGTAAACAAGGGAAGGGTATCAATTAGTTTATGTCAAACAAGATGAATTTACAAGTGACAGAAAAAAAACACTATTTAATTTAGTGACGGAACAAAAATATCCGTTACGGAGCAGGGTAAATGATAAAAGAAGTTGGACGTCTGAATCTGGATGATTATAAAATCCTGGATACCGAAGTGGAAAAAATTTTCCGCAATATAGAAAAAGGTAAAGACGCACTCGCAGAAAAACAAATTACTGATTTGGGTAATACGGCAAATTACTTTGTCCGAGAAGAATTAGGCAAACGCTTAGCGCAATATTCCGGTAATGGAGAAATGGATGCAATTTGTGGACGCCTTTTAGACCATTTTATATATGGTGTAAGAGCAACCGCACTCTTCTATTTTTATTACAAACATCAGGATCATCCCGAAATCATTATTAAAACAGTGGAAAAGACCTTTGAAAGCGTGCCTTGGGAATCGGAAACAATCTGTTTTGAACTTTGGAAAAAAGCTCCCGCTGTAATGCAGGAATATATGCCTACCTGGGCTGAATCGGATAATGAAAAAAAACGCGCTATCAGTATGCACGGTATGGAAAATATTGCCTCCCGCCATCCTCAATATGTGCTTTCCTTCGTTTCCAATCTTTTGGATGATGAAAGTGAAGAAGTTCAGAAAAAAGTTTGTCATATTCTTACTCAGGTAGGAAGACAAAAACCTTTACAATGCTACAATAGTATTCGGCGCTGGCTGATTGAAGGCGATGAAAAAAGAATTCGCATTCTCTGGCAAGCAATGAAAAAACTTGCCAATATTTATGCGCAACGGAGTCGTCGGGATAAAACCAACGAATTTATGAATGTTACACAAAAAACTATTGCCGAATGGCGAAACGATCCCGATCCTAAAGTTGCCACAATGGGAGCAAAACTTTCAGGCATTATAGCCAAGAAAAAGAAAAGAGAAAATCAAAACCAGAAGGCAGCTAATTCCGAAAACAATTATTATTCCAGACAAATATGAACATTAGGCAGGATTTTTCACGCATTGCAGTAATTTTGGTGGAACCAATCTATGGAGGAAATGTAGGTGCCATAGCCAGAATAATGCACAATTTCTGTTTTTCAGACCTGCGCATTGTAGGTAAGGTTCCGGAAAAAAACGATTTTTACCTGGCTATGCATAGTGAAGAAATTCTGGAAAATGTAAATATATATAGCACCCTGGAAGATGCAATTAACGGATTGGATAGAGTTATTGCCTTTTCCCGTCGCCTAGGTAAAAATAAACCCGTTGATTTTACCCCCGGACAAATGGCAAAATATGTTCATAGTTTACCCGATTCCAATATAGGACTTGTTTTTGGACGCGAAACTTATGGCTTAACTGATTCTGAGGCAGAACTTTGCCCTCTGCGCTGTCACTTTATGGCTAATCCTTCCTTTCCTTCTCTGAATTTGGCTCAGGCAGTTGCTTTAGCACTTTGGGAAATTTATTCCCTACCTTGGGAAGAAAAACAAAAAGGGAAAAAATACTATAATTCTGCCAGCGGAAAAGAACTGGATGAAATCCGCAACTACATTTTGGAAGTTATGCGCCAATGCGGTTTTTTCCAAAGAAGAGAAACTATAAATTGGGATACCTTTCTGGCTAAAATGCTGGCACAACTTAATCCCGATAAAAATATGCTCTACCGCTTAAGGCAAATGTTTAATCGGTTTAATGTATTAGTTACAGGTAAGGGTTTGGGTTATGAATTGCCGAATTCCTCTTCGGAAAAAGAAGAGAACAAAAAAAATTCTGAATTGGACAATTCCTGTTCCACCGCCTCAAGACCTTGCAACCCTGATACTTAAAGATATTATAAAGGAAGAAAAATGAAAAGAACCTTATGTCTTGTGTTACTATGTTTGCCGTTGCTTATTTTAGCAACAACTCTCAAGACACCAATTCAGTTTCCTGTTCCGCAAGAGGGCTTATCTCAATCTGCATTATTTAAACAAGGTTATGGTTTTTCCAGTGCTCCCGGAACTCTACAATTGCCCGTTAAACAAATAAACATCCTTCTGCCTAAAGATGCTGTTGTAGATAATTGGCAGGTAATTTTAGAGGCAGAAGCAACTTTTACGGAAGAGCCACCGGAATTTAATTCTGCTTTTTCCAATGGTGAGGAAATATTAACATCTCCTGTGAATAGAAATATTTATTCCCGATACAGGTATATGGGTTTAAGGAAATGGGGTGAACTTAATTATGCCTGTTTTAATGTATTACCTGCTATATATAACGGTTCCCATTGGCTGTGGAGTCCCTCCTGTCAGATAACTATTAATTACACTTCTTCTGCCAAAGCTAAAGGCATTATTCCTCCAACTTTTACCGATGCAGGTTTCTTTGCTAATCCGCAATATCTTTCTCAATGGTATACTGACTCCAAAGAACAAAATAATCACCTTTTAGTGATTACTACTCCGGAACTATATACAGCTTTGGATTGGCTTGTTACATTTCGCCAGTCCCAAGGTGTAGATGTTTCTTTTTGTGATATAGCAATAGCTTTGGCTTCCGGAACGGGAACCGATAATGCTGAAAAATTGAGAAATTATCTGCAGAATACTTATGCCTCAACCCCCTTTTCCTATTTGCTTTTAGTTGGTGACTATGATACGGTTCCCGTGGCTTATGTAACTCCTGAGCCAAATGGGCAGGAAACAGTTCCTACCGATTTCTTTTATTCGGATTTAAGCAGTAATTGGGATACCGATAATGATGGCAAAAGAGGTGAATATTCTACCGGTTATATGAATGAGGATTATGGAATTGATTTTACCCCGGAGGTCTTTGTGGGACGCATTTCTACAAACAGTGCAGCAAATGTCACGGAAATTGCCAATCGGATTGTAAATTATGAGCAGTCAAGCCAACCCTGGAAAGAGAAAAATCTGTTAGCAGGAGCTTTCTTGAATTATCAAGGAGAGCCGGAATCTGCATATTTACAAACCGATGGAGCCACTTTTATGGAATTTATGCGGAATACCTGTTTAGCAGAACAGGAAAACTTTACTATGTATGAACAGGAAGGGGTTGTTCTTTCTTATCCTTGTGACTTACCGGTAAATTATGACAACTTTCGTAATAAAATCAATTCCGAAAGCCAGGGTTTTATAAACTGGAGTGCACATGGCAGTTCTATAAGCTCTTCTCGCAAAGTTTGGATAAATGATAATAACGAAAATAACTTTCCTGACCCTAATGAAATGCAATGGATGAATTTAGTTAACCGCCAAAGTTTTGATGATTTGGAAAATACTAACGGAACTGTTATCTATGCTGCATCCTGTTATAATGGAATGGTAGATTATAATAATCCCTGCTTGGCAGAATATGCCTTAATTAAAAAAGCGGTGGGAGTTATTGCCGCTACCAGAACCGGCTGGTATAAAATCGGATGGCAAAATCCAGGTTGGGGCGGGCTTGCCAGTTATAATTATCATTTTGTGGAAAACTTCCGTCAGGCAAAACTGGACTTAGGTTCTGCTCATTCCTGGGCAAATCTATTGCATACACAATATTACCTTTTTGGTGATCCTGTTGATAACGGAGGAATAATCTATCCCGAATTACAAAATGTTTATACTTATATGCTTTTCGGAGACCCTATGGTGGGCTGGACTCCCAATCAAATTAGCCCTGCAGGTGAAATTTTGGTTTGGGAACCGGAAGGAAATGGAGGACTTGCAGTTGTTAATGCTCTCAGGAAAATAAGTAATTTTAATGTGATTTATTCCGATAAACTGATTCCGGATTATGATTATCTGAATAACTTTGAGGCAGTGTTTTACTTGGCAGGAAATTCTCTTCCGGAAACGGAACTTGAGCCAACTTCTTATGAATATAGTTACTTAAACAACTATCTGGAAGCAGGAGGTAAACTCTACTGCGAAAATTATATTGATGATAGTTACGGTGAGTTATATACCAAAATGGGTGTTCAGATGGCAGATAATAATCCTCTTAATATTACATCTATCTTCTATCCTTCCAGCAACTTGGCTTGGAATTATAACGGTGCTGATTCCTCTATATATCCCATAATTCCTGCTCAAACAACTGCTCAGGGAATATTTTTTGCCTCCAGTGATAATACTAATAATCCTATTATAGGCATTTTGAATACTACAGATAACTACTCCGTGCTTACTTCCTCTTTTAGAACTACACAAATAGAATCAGGGGAATATACATTAAACAATATGATTGGTATTATCCTTTCGGAATTGAATGTTATGGACTATAATCCGGTAGGGAATAACGATCCAATAATGGTTCCTGTAATCCAATCGGTAAGTGTGTATCCCAATCCTGCTTCTCAATCTTCTTCTATCCGTTTTAATCTTACTAAATCAGCACCGGTTTCTATTGCCATTTACAATATTAAAGGACAAAAAGTGAAAGATTTAATCGGGTCAGAACTGAAAAGCGGTAACTATCAATTTACCTGGAATGGCAAAGATAATAACGGCAGGTATTGCTCCAGCGGTGTATACTATTATAGAATTGTTACCCCGGAAAAGAACATCACCAAAAAAATGTTGCTCTTCAAGTAAAGAGGGTGAGAAGGTTAAAGAGATAGATAGTAATATTATTTCCTAAAGGAAAAGTCCTCTGTAATACCTGCGAAAGCAGGTATCCAGATTATTTGGGAATATTATTGCATTTTTAATATAGATACCTTATAAGAATGTGAAAGACAACAAAAAAGTACATATCTATCTAAAATGAGTTCCGTAGGAACGACAGATATTAACGACGGGTTTTAACCCGGCGCAAAGAGAATAGCTAAAATTTTTATCTGCTTTATCACGAATGAGTTCCGTAGGAACGACAGGTACTAACGACGGGTTTTAACCCGGTGTAAAGAAAGTGTTTAAGTTGTTACTTTTTGTTTATCTGGATTCCTGCTTTCACAGCAAGGACAAAGTACATTCAACCTATGCAAGAATGATATAGTGATTATTCTTTATAAGGCAGTAAAAGAAACCTAAACATAAGAATATTAGATATGTAATTATCTGTTTCTTAATAGATTAGTTTATGACTCTTTAATACTATCTTAGCTCTGTTAAAGAATTATAAAAAATTTGTTATAGGTAGAGAAAAACAGGTATGAAAAAAGGATTAACAAAGACGAAACGGCAAAAAATGATTACCTCATCTTTCCAGAAAATTAGCTGGATGCAGAGAGTTAATCATTTTGGCTTGGGAAAAATCATAACTTAGCACCTTTATAAACTATGATATTACGCAAAATAAAGTGTATTCTCTGGCACATTTATCTGATAAGTGAGTTTTTCCTTGTTTCTGCCCTAATTAGGATTTTTAGTGCTGATTCAAAATTATGCAGAAAACGCCTAGTGAAAAATAACACTCGCATCAGCAAACGCTTTATTCGTGCTTTTAACATTAAATTAACTATAAATAACTCCGAAAGTTTACAAAAATTGCAGGATATTCCTTATCTGGCTGTTTCCAATCATACAACTTACCTTGATATTATATTGCTTTCTGCGGTTGAGAATTTTGTCTTTATAACCTCTGTGGAAATGAGAAAAAATCCCTTTTTGGGTAGAATAACCAAAAGCGGTGGCTGCCTGTATACAAACAGAAAAAAATATATATCCTTGCCTGCTGAAATTGAGAAATTTGCTTCTGCTATTCATCAGGGCTTTAAAGTTGTGCTTTTCCCTGAAGGAACAAGCACCAATGGCATAACAGTTCAGCCTTTTCGCCGGTCCCTTTTTCAAGTGGCAATAGAAGCAAAATGTCCTATACTGCCAGTTTGTATTAAATATAAGGCAATAGATGGAAAAAAGATAGAAAAAAAAAATCGCGACCTTATTTACTGGTATGGAGATATGCCTTTCCTTATTCATTATCTAAAAATTATAGGACATTCCCTTGAGGCACAAATAGATATTTTAACAATTATACCCTATCAGGAAGGGAAAACCAGACAAGAACTTGCTAATCAGGTCTATGGGCAAATTCTTTCCTCCTACTTGGAACAAGAAAGTTCAGTTGACAAACAAAGCAGTTCTTTATCTATGGTTCTTAAATGAAAAATCATTGCTTTCTGCAGAGAAGGAGCACAGATGAACAATAAAGATGATGAAAAAAACAAACTGCACTTAAACCGCACCAATTTTATCCTGTTGCTGGTTGCGGCAATTGTATTAGTTGTTGGCTACATAATTATGTCCTTCAATGAGATTACTATATCCCCAATTTTGTTGGTTATTGCTTATGCCGTAATCGTTCCTTTTGCCTTGCTCTATCACCCTAAAAAGAAATAAGATGCCCCTTTTATCTGAAGAAGCATTAGTTCGCCTGAATAAGTTCCAGCTAACTGCTAAAAGCATAGTTGAGGGCTTTTTAGTGGGCTTGCATAAATCCCCCTATCATGGTTTCAGTGCAGAATTTTCTGATCACCGCCAATATAATCCCGGAGAACCGTTAAAAGACCTGGACTGGAAAATTTTGGCAAAAACGGAACGCTACTATGTAAAACGCTATGAAGAAGAAACCAATCTACGCAGTTACATTCTCTTAGACCACAGTAAATCAATGTTCTTCAGCTCCGGGAAAAGCACTAAAATTGAATATGCAACTCAATTGGCAGGTGCTTTAGCGTGGCTGATGATTTCCCAAAAGGATGCTGCTGGACTTTATACATTTAACAATAAAATTACTTCCGCTTTTCCCCCCAAAGCTATTAGAAGCTATACTTCTCAGTTATTTGCCGCTCTCTTGGATTTGAAAGCGGAAGACCAAACAGACCTGTTAACTCCCTTGCATCAAATTGCCGAACTCGTCAAAAAACGCTCCCTGATAATCATTATCAGTGACCTTTTGGATGAACCGGAAAGAATTATGGAGGCATTGAAACATTTCCGTGCCCGAAAACACGAAGTGCTCGTTTTTCACATAATTGACCCAAAAGAAGAAAAGTTTGATTACAAAAGAGAAGCACAATTTATAGATAGTGAAACAGGAGAAAAAATAACTGTCTCACCCTGGCAAATACGGAAGGAATATGTAGAAAATTTTCATCAGTTCGCGGAATATCTAAAAAGGGAATGCTACAAAAATCAAATAGAATACAATCCCGTAGATACCTATACTCCTATTGAAGACCTCCTGCTGAAGTATCTAATTAAACGACAGAAGGGTTAAACAATGGCTTACAGATATGTTTCACATGAAACAATTCGGTCTGAACTTGCTAATGCCTTAAAACATATAACCTTTAACCCTGATCCTGAATTACCCGCTTTGCTGAAAAGTGCCCTTGCCAATGAAACAAGCGAAATAAGTAAAGATATCCTTAAATGTATGTTGAAAAACATAGAATTGGCACCTAAAATAGAAATTCCTTTATGTCAAGATACAGGTTCTTTGGTTGTTTTTGCGGAAATAGGTAATCATTGCATTATAAACGGACCTCCTTTACCTGAAATTATTAACGAAACCCTAATCAAAACCTCTGCAGAACTTTATTTGCGTCCGTCTATACTGAAAGACCCCCTTTTGCAAAGAGAAAATACGGGAAATAATGCCCCTGCCGTAATTCATATTTCCATAGTAGAAGGAGATAAACTAAAACTTCAGATTGCTCAAAAAGGCGGTGGCGCAGAAAATATGAGCCAATTAAAGATGTTTACTCCCTCTGCCAAAGTTGATGCGATTAAGAACTTTGTAGTGGAGACAGTTACTCTGGCTAAAGGAAATGCCTGTCCACCTTTAATCATCGGAATAGGAATCGGAGGCAACTTTGAGACCTGTGCTCTGTTAGCAAAAAAGGCATTGTTTCAAACTCTGACCGCAAAAAATCCGATTGAACAATATGCCATTTTAGAACAGGAAATCCTGAAAAGCGTTAACGAAACAGGAATCGGAGTGCAAGGTTTAGGAGGAAAAACAACTGCCTTAGCTGTGCATATTTTAAACGCTCCCTGTCATATTGCCTCCTTACCGGTAGCAGTAAATTTACAATGCCATTCCCACCGGCATATAGAAATAGTTATCTAACTTATGAAAACATATAGATTTACCTTGCCTCTTTGTCCTGCTGATATTGCTCCACTGCATATTTCTGATAAGGTTTTGCTTACCGGCTGTCTGTTTACAGCCAGAGATGTAGCCCATAAAAGGATGGTGGATATTCTGAAAAGAGGTGAAAAACTACCTTTAAACCTGGCAGAAACAACACTTTTTTACTGCGGACCAAGCCCTGCCAGACCAGGAAATATATGTGGAGCAATAGGACCTACAACCAGTTCCCGAATGGATATTTATACCCCTCTTTTAATTCAAAACGGCTTGAGAGTTATGATTGGCAAAGGTGAACGCTCTATAGAAGTCCAAAAAGCAATTATGGACTTCGGAGCGATATATTTTGTTATGCCTGGAGGTATTTCTGCCTATCTCTCACAACATATAGTTTCCTGTGAAACATTTCTGTGGCAAGAACTGGGTCCCGAAGCTATTCATAAACTTTGGGTGCAAGATATACCAGTGTATGTAGCAATAAAATAGCGGGATGGAGAGATAGCTTAAAAGCCCCAAAGGGCGACACAATAATGTAGACGGTTTTAAACTCCAAAACCTCAGGAGCTCCAGCATAGCAAAAAAAGAGATTGACATAAATGGGCATTTTCTGTGCGTGGAACAGAAGGTTTAAATAACTGTTAAGAAAGAGAGACAGGAGACCAAGCGTATGAGATTATTCAGAAGTCGCCTAATCTTTCTCTTGCTGTTTCTGCTCCTATTGTTAAGCACAGTGATAATTGCACAGAAGCAGTCAGACGCAGAAAGATATGTAGTAGAGGATTTCAAAGTAGAAGATATTCCTGCAGATGATGGAACTGGATTAATGCTTTCGTGGAAGCCCTTGGAGCGGGACAAAAGAATTATTGAATACCGCATTTACAGGGGAGTAAGTCCTGATACCCTTTTCTTTTTAGATGCCATTCCGGTTAATGTAAAAACAGGTGTTGCTTCTGAGAGGATGTTCTATTATGATAATTCTGGCAGTGAATTTTTTGATATTTCTTCGCCTCGCAAGTTAAAGAAAGAAAAGCAGCAGGGTAAAAATAGTCCCTTATATCAAAAAATGCCTCGTAACATTCCTTTTTTAGCAGAAATATCCGGTAAATTTTCTCTGCTTTCCATTAGCGAAAAGAACAAATACTATTACAGCAGTCAGAAAGTTACATTGGATAAACCCCAAGAACAAGGTTCGGAAAAGGAAAAACAGGAAGAGGGAGAAACCTATGCGGGATTGAAAGACAATCAACAGACAGTGTATTGTTTCTTAAATCCCGGAGAGAAATACTATTATACCATTGTAGCGGTGAATGAAAGAAGGCAGTTTCAAAAGCATGCTAAAATTACAGCAGGTAGCCCTGAACCTAATGCTCCAGAACCAGCAACAGCATTACACAGTGTGGTTTTAGAAGATAGCAGGGAATTACGGTTTGAATGGGAACTTCCATTATACAATTCGGACATAGCTCAATATCGTATTCATCAAACACCTCTTTTTACGCCTACGGATTGGGATTCGCTTCGCTTACATCCTGAACTGTTTCAGCCCAAAACAGTAGTTCTGCAAAGCGGTTTCGCAGGTTACGGTTCCGGGAAAAATTATTGCCAGGTTTCTATTCCTGAAGAGGCGTCTCTGGAGGCATATATTAATTCAGCTTATACTTTGGAATTAATAGATGCGGATGGTTTCAGCAGTTTTTCTGCTCTTTCCAAACCCAGGATAAAGCATAGTAAAGACCTTCCTGCCAAACCGATAATAAAAATGGAAGATAAGCCCAATGACAAAGGTGACCGCTTAACTGTTGTTTGGGAACATCCTATTTGTTTTGTAGTTAAGACCACAGCTCTGAACAATAAGTTTAATAAGTTTCGGGTAAATTATCAGCTGAATAAAACCGAAACCCAGCAAGTGGATAACATCTATTTTGAGTTCTATAAGAAGGGTGAGGAAAAGCCCTTTGCCAAAATTAACGAGTTTTATCAGGATAACAGTGTTATCTTAAAAGTTCCCAATAATTACGATTACAAAAAGGGATTTCGGGTAAAAATCACTTTGGCAGGTAAGCCAGAAATACCTCAGGACTATTGTATAGAGCAGGATTTGGAATATGATCCCAGTATGCTGGCTATTTTACCTACCAAGGCACTTTATCGTAATGGTAAAGATGTATCTAAAATCAGCAATGTAGTTTACCGCAAAAATATGGCTTCCAAGCAGTTAACTTTGGTTAAGCGCAATACCTCTTATGATAATTCTTTAGATGTTACAATTCCTTATGCTACTATTATTCAAAAGCCGGTTAACGGTTTTACTTTTGCCCAGGGTGATACTTTGATAACCTATATCAATGGAGAGAAGCAAGCGCGTAAATTAAAGCCGGGAGATATAAAAACACCTTTAGCTTTAATTTCGCCCAATATTGATTTGGTTTATGACAAAGAAAATGAAACGCGCATTGAGACCAATATTTTCCCCGATTTAGGCAGAAAAGAAGCACAGGAAAAGGTGGAGGAGCTAACTAAAAAAATTGCAGAGCTAAAAGACAAGATAACCGGTGAGACCGATCCTGCTGTAGCTGAACAGTTAAATCAAAATATAGAGCAATTGCAAAAGCAGTTAAATGCTTATGCTAAGAATGAAAATCTGATTAACGCTAATAAAATTCCCAACCGGAAAAGCAGAATACGTTATATTGCTAAAGTACGAGAGGACTATTCCCGATACAGCACTTATCAGGTTGTTCGTACTAATAGCAGAGGGCTTTTTACGGAAAGTGACCTGTTAAAAGACGGAGATGATATATTCTATATGAAGCCCGTTTCCAATGTTTTTGATACCAATAAATATACTACCCTTGTGGCAATGCTTATTTTCGGCTTAATGGTAGTTATTTTTATCAATTTAGCCAAGCGTGGTAAGGACTTGTATATAAGGCCAATTGCCGGTTTGGAAGAAATTGATACAGCAGTTGGTAGAGCAACGGAAATGGGACGTCCGATTATGTATATGATGGGATATGGTTCTTTAGGAGATGTAGCTACTATTGCCTCTATGGGAATTTTAAGTTTGGTAGCTAAGAAAGCTGCAGAATATGATATTAAACTTATTGTGCCCGTTTATAATTATATCGTTATGCCGGTAGTTCAGGAAATTGTTAGAGATGCACATTATTCCGTAGGTCGTCCGGATAGTTATGATAAAAACAGTGTATTCTTTTTAACTGATGTCCAGTTTGCTTATGTAGCTGGTGTAAATGGAATTATGATTCGGGAAAGAGCTGCAACTAATTTCTATATGGGTTATTTTGCTGCAGAGGCATTATTGATGACTGAAACGGGTAATGGTATTGGAGCTTATCAAATAGCCGGAACCGATGCCATCACGCAGATTCCCTTTTTTATAACAACCTGTGACTATACTTTAATTGGAGAAGAGCTTTATGCTGCTTCTTCCTATTTGAACCGTGAACCAATGCAACTGGGAACTTTGAAAGCGCAGGACTATTACAAATTCCTGATTTTTGCCTTTGTAATTGCCGGAGCGGTTCTTTCCACTTTCCAGTTGACTGGTCTTAGTGAATTATTTCCCCTAAAATAAATGAGGTTCTAAATGAAAAAGACAATACCTTTAATCATCGTAATCGTGGGGGGCATCATCTTTGTGCTTTATGCCTTAAGTCCCCATAAGCTTTTACAGGATGACTTTTATAACAAGTTTTATCTTCCTTGGGCTTATGCATCTGCCCCCTGGGCTGCTCTTTTGGGAGTTATCAGTTTATGTATGATGCACAGTAGTAAAATTAAAAGAAAAGCTCCCAAATGGCAATACAGTTATTTCTTTTTTGCCGGGTTTATTATAACTTCTCTTGCCGGTTTTATCGGCGGAACTCAAAAAGGTAGTGTTTTGATGTGGATTTTTGAGAATATGCAGATGCCGATGAGTTCCACGATGTTTTCCCTTTTGGCATTTTATATGGCTTCAGCTGCTTATAAGGCATTTAGAGCGCGTTCCGTGGAAGCTACCGTTTTGCTTCTTGCCGCAATTGTAGTTATGTTAGCGCAGGTGCCTTTGGGAGTTAAGATTTATAAGAATCTGCCAATTATATCACAATGGATACTGGATGTTCCTAATCTTGCTTCCAAAAGAGGAATTGCCATTGGAGTTGGACTTGGCGGTGTAGCAACTTCCCTGAAAATTCTTTTAGGTATTGAGCGTTCCTATTTGGGTGGAACGGATTAAGCAAGGGGAGGATGAAGAATGAACTTTTTTGAAAGAATGCAAAGTTTAGACCGGCGGTGGATCTACATTGTAGTAGCGCTGGCAATTATCATCCCTTTAATGATACCCTACAATTCGGATAATGTAACTTCTCCACCTACAGAGAACTTGTATCAGATGATTGATTCCTTTGCAGGCAGAGAAGATAGAGCTGTCCTTTTAAGTTTTTTACACGATGCTGCTACGATGCCTGAACTTTATCCTATGGAAATAGCTATTATCCGGCATTGTTTTGAAAGAAATGTAAAGGTCTTTGCTCTTACTTTTTTAACTTCAGGAGCTCCTATTATTGATTATGCTTTCAATTCGGTAAAAGAAGAATATCCTGATATAAAAAGCGGGGTGGACTATTGCAATTTTGGCTATAAACCTCAGCCAATGGCTGTAGTTTTGGGAATGGGAGATAATATTGCCAATGCTGTAAATACTGATGCTGAAGGACGTAAACTGGAAAGCTTGCCGATTATGAAAGGAATAACTAATTACAACGAAATGAACCTGGTAGTAGAGTTTTCCGGAAGCAGTCCAGGAGTTTACTGGATATATTATGCCCGACCCAAATTTGGAGTTAATGTTGCTTTGGGAGTTACAGCAGTTATGGCTGCCGATGAATATCCCTATTTGCAATCGGGTCAATTGATAGGTATGCTGACAGGACTTAAGGGTGCAGCGGAATATGAAAAGCTGGTTGATGTTTTTGCTGCTTATCGTGATCCGGCAATTGACTATAGTGTTAAAACAGATGCGGAAGGAAACAAGATTCTGCCAGGGCGTCCCTTTGGCAAGGAAGTTCTAAATGATGAGAGCACAAAGAAATTGATCAATATTACCACGCAAACGAAGGCGGAATTTACTCCCGAGGAATATACTGCATTTGTAGCCAAATATCCGGAGCAGAAAGCAATTTTTGACCAATTGAAAGAAGAGCAAAACGGCACAATAATTATTGATGTAACGAAGATAACTCCGGAACTGAGAAATAGGATGGGAGAAAATGCTTACCGGGAAATCAATCAACTTACACATAATATCAGTTATAAATTCAAAGTAGCCAGAATTGGAATGAATGCTCAATCGGTTGCCCACATTATGATCATCATCTTTATCCTTTTGGGTAATATCGGTTATTTCATTCAGAAAGCCAAAACGGCAGAAAAGTAAGAAAGGGAGGATAACAATGAGTTTTGAATTATTTAGTAATCTCGTAGCAGCATTTTTAACCCTGTGTATTTTCTCCTTCCTTTATAAGGAAAATCCCTTTTATAGAATGGCGGAACAACTTCTGGTGGGAGTTTCCCTGGGTTATACTTTAGTGTTTACTTATGAACGGATATTTATTCCGTATGTGTGGCAGCCGATTATTCTAAAACATAATTTTGTCCTTATTTTACCCTGCCTGATGGGAATACTTTATCTGTTCCGTTTTTCGCGCAAACTGGGTTGGCTTTCCCGTTATCCTATTGCCTTTTCTATGATTGGAATCGGTTTTGGTGTTCCGATGGGAATTCATGCCGGAATTTTAGTGCAGATGCGTCAGGCGATGGTTCCCCTGGAAAATATCAATCTCATTCTTATTCTTTTAGGCACAATTGCCGTTCTGTTATATTTCTTTTTCTCCAAGGCGCATACTGGTGCTTACGGAAAATTTGTCGGGTTGGGAAAATGGTATATGATGATTGGTTTTGGTGCCTCTTTTGGTTTAACGGTTATGGCGCGTATTTCCTTGCTGATTGGAAGAATTCAATTCCTCGTTATAGATGTTTTTGGATTGATGAAATAGCTCAATTTAGGAACCTTTAAGTTCCCTTTTAACATAACAGTTGTATAGATTTATGTTACAGACATTGAAGGAAGAGAATCAAGGGAACTTTGGTTAAGGGATAAAGAATGAAAAAATATCTTATTGTAATCGGAATTATTCTGTTGATAGGGATTTCATTGCTTTCCACGGATGATGCAAAACCTGCTTCCCTGAAAGGTAAAATAACAGAATTTTCTGCTTCCGATATGCCTTTTGACGATGGTAGCGGAATTGTATTGAAATGGAAACCTCTGGATAAATCGTATCGGATTATTAAATATAATATCTATAGAGGGGTTAGACCTGATTCGTTATTTTTTATCAGCAGTATAGAAGTTGATCCCAAATTAGGTGTTTTAGCGCCGGAATTATATTTCTACGATAAGGGAGAAGAACCCTTTATTGAATTTGAAACGGCTCCCCAAAAGCTGAAAAAGGAAAAACAGCAAAGCCATAATAGTCCGCTTTTCAAAAAGTTTCCCCGGCAACCGGAATTGCTTGCTACAATGCTGACCAGATACAATATTATAGGAGCCATCAATAATTCCAAGCTTTATCATAGTTCCAAACCGGTAACAAAAGATGAAGATATTATGGCGGGCTTGAAATTAAACCGTTTTGAAACCATTTTAGGTTTTCCCAAAGCGGGCCAGGAATATTACTACACAGTTCTGGGAGTGAACGAAAGAGGAAAATATTTACCTTATGCGGATATTCAAAAAGTAATTCCTGAAGATAATCCGCCAGAACCATCCGCAAATTTTTCCAGCACTTACATCCAAGATACGGGAGTTTTCAATTTTGAATGGCTACCACCATCTTCTTCAGAAGATATTGCAATGTGGGAGGGTTGGCTGATTCCTTTAGCGCAAAAACCGAATAATGGTGAGTTACTTTCTGAAAATTGGCAAAATAGCGCTATTCCCCTTTTCCAGATTCCCAATTATTCCGGAGCTGTAAATACCTGTTATAGTGTAGATACCAAAGAAGAAGGGATAGATTTACCTGCCAATTTGGCTGATTATTATCCCGTGCTTTCTTACAGCGACTATATGGGTCAAAGTGCAGTCGTTTCAGCTAAAAATTTTCGTATCCTGAATTCTTCACAACTGCTTAAAATGCCCCAAATTGAGGTTAAAGATAAACCCAACGACAAAGGGGATTATTTATCTGTTTCTATGGGAAAACCCCTGGTTTTTGTCAGCCAGGCGCTTTATTTGAATAAGGCAAAGACAACTTTACGCATCAACTATGAGGTCTCTAATAACGAATATTACAAGATTAAGGAATTGAAATTTACCGTTCTTGATTCCTTAAATAAAGAAATTGGCAAGGTCTCCGAACACTATCTGGATAAGAAAGTGCAATTCAAACTGCCTAAACAGTATACTGCCATTAAAAATATGAAAATTCGGATTGCTGTTCATACTAATGGCAACGGTAGCTTTGAGGATTATACAGAACAACATATTGTTTATGATCAAAAGAATAAGATCTTTCGTGGCGAGAATATCTATTATCAGAATGAACCGGTGAACAAGCTCTATTATGAAATTCTTACCCGCAATGGTTTTGATCCTGATTTTTTGTTTGGAGAGAGGACTAATGGCTTAACCCGGGCTTACGACCATTCCATTCCCTACGAAAGTATTGTGTATAAAAGCATTCTGGATTATGATAACAAGGGTAAGCGTCTGATTTTAGACCCGCAAATAACAATAGCTGTTGATCAGGTAAACGGATATACTTTTGCTGTTCCCTTATTCCGTAATAAATTTGAACAAGACCTGAAAAAACAAAAAGAGGAACTGGATAATTTATTGGCGGAAAAAAACAAATATCCTGCTAATGCTATTCCCGATTCTTTATTGGCGGCAATTCAGGAAGCGGAAGGAAATTATAACTTTATAACGAAGCATCCTGCTTATCTGCAAGCTCAAAAGACAAAGACCAATAAGGAATGGCTGAAGACCTTATTAGCTACGCATAATAAAAATATGCGCAGTTATTCCTACAAGGTTATTAAAACAGATGGAAAAGCCAATTTTGCAACTACTGCCATTTATGCCGATGCTAAAGGGAATACCGCATTTTATCCGCGGAGCGATTGGTTTGATACTACCAAATATATAACTCTTGCTGCTTCTATTTTATTGTGTTTATTCCTTATTTATGCCATCATCCAAAGTCGGAAAGGAAATGCTTATATCAGACCCATTGCCGGTTTGGAATCTATTGAAGAAGCAGTTGGCAGAGCTACAGAAATGGGTCGTCCTATAATGTTTGTTCCCGGTTGGGGAACTTTAGGTGATCCTGATACGGTTGCTTCAATGCTGATTTTAGGGCAGGTAGCAAAAAAAGCCGCCGAATTTGATGTCCGTTTAATTTCACCTCATTGTGACTATATGGTTTTGCCTTTAGCTCAGGAAATTATTCAAAATGCGTATAATGAAGTTGGACGTCCGGATGCCTTTAATTCCAATGATATTTTCTTCATTTCTTATGATCAGTTTCCTTACTGTGCAGGAATCAATGGAATAACGGTGAGGGAAAGAGTTGCCACCATTTTTTATATGGGATATTTTAATGCCGAAGCACTGCTGTTAACGGAAACAGGAAACCAAACAGGCGCTTTTCAGATTGCCGGAACCGATGCTATAACCCAAGTGCCGTTCTTTATTACTACCTGTTCTTACACCTTGATTGGAGAAGAATTTTATGCTGCTTCTGCCTATATTTCCCGCAATCCGGACTTGGTTAGTATGTTGAAGGCATCGGATTATTTTAAAGCTACAATTATAATTGTATTGTTGATTGGCACTTTGCTGGCAACCCTGAATTTTACCGGTTTCATCAATGCCTTTCCGATTGAGTAAAAAAGGTGGAAAGGCATTAAACCCTGGAAGGTTGAAATCTCCGTCAACCTCTAATAAAATATGAAGTTACCAATACAATAGTTCATTATTCTCCGGAATTTTCCTAACTCCTTCTAAATAAATATAATTACATCTTCTTCCTTGATTGCATTGCTTACCCATTTCTTACTCATTACTAATGCCATCCGTAATGGGTAAGCAATGCTTCAGCAATTCAGGCAGGAAATAAATCCCATTTTTGTCACTGAGAATAACTTTTTGTCACCATATATTATTATGGGAGCAAGATAATTGGTCTACCGAATTCTGCTGCGCGAGATGCGGAAAATAATACAAACAATATAAATAGCAGATTTAAAAGGCATAAATATTTTTTATTTTATGCTGATGCTCGCTTGCACAGGAATGACCAATAACTTATCCTAAAAAAATGATATAAGGAGAAAAGAAATGAAAGCAACACGCGCCAATCTTCTGGGTGAATTTACTGGTCACTTGGATGGACTTATCTATTACCGGAGCAAGAAAAACGGCAAACTTTATGTGCGCCGTCGCTTTAAATTCAAAAATCATCCCGCTCATCCGGTATTTACAAAAAATATCCAAAACATTTATGCACTTTCCCCTTCAGAGGGTTATAAGCAAAACTTGAAAATATATATTGCCTTGTTCAACGCTAATCTGCCGGAGGGGAAAAAGCCCTTGCACACTTGGACAAATGCCTACACAACATTGATGTTCGCTTTGCAAAAGGCATTTCCCGAGACGGTAAATCTCGGCACTCTTACAAGGGACCAAATCTATAGCCAAAACCTTCCCTGCAAAAGCGTGAAACAGGCAGTAGAAGCAGGTTTATTACCCCTTGTTGAGACATACGAACTCCTCAGCGCAGAATTTTAGACAATATAACTTAGATAAGGGTATTTGGGTGAGGCGTTTTTAAAAATAGCGGACTATTCTTAAAGCCAAATAATACAGCTACTGGAAAAAGGGTTGGCAAATTCTTTCTTTGCCTCAGCAATAAAAGGTTTCTAAAGGAATTTATGCTTTTGCTCTCTGCCCTCTGCCTTCAGCGCTTTGCTCTCAACTTTCTGTTCTTTGCCCTCCGCCTATTTGATGATGGTAACTTTTTTCTGCCTGCTTTGATTGTGGGAATTCAATTGTAATAAATAAACTCCGTTAGGTAAATTCAGGTTTAAGTTCTGAGAGACAATGCCATTAGCACCACCGGAAAAGGTTTGTTCACAGACCTTTTGTCCCCGGATGTTATAAACAACAAGTTTGGCAGGTGACTTATCCTGAAAATAACTGATAGTAAAACTATTACGAATAGGATTGGGTTTCACTTCCAGTTGCAGAAAAGCAGGATTTTGGTTCTCATCTTCAACTGCATTAGGTATAATGGTTAAAGTGATCATATTGGAAGGAGAAGATATGTGGTCGGGAGAATAAAACGCACACACATAAAAAGAATAAGTTCCCGGTGTTAAATCGGAAATACTGCAGGAAGTTGTTTCTGCAGGTAAAGTTGTATACAGCTCTTCATCCACATAAACAAAATAATTATCTGGAGTAATTGATGGTGCCTGCCAACCTAAATGAACGGTTCCTTGAGCATCTACAAAGCCATTCAGAAATTGAGGAGCAGGATAATAAGCACCTCCCAAAGTTCCATCCGGATTTAAGCGCATTGCATAAATATCATAGTTAACGCCTTCCTCATAAGCCAGAACACACCAGCCGGCATTAGCAACATCCAAATCAAAATGCAGTTTGGGATTTCCCACGGAATCAAGAAAAATATCAGCACTCCAGGGACTGCTTTGATCACTTTTTACAGCATTAACTTTCAAGTGCTCATTGTAGCTGTCTCCCGGGTTAACAGCCAAAGAATAAATACCATAAGCGGTATCCTGATAAAAATAAGCTGCAACAGGATCGGAATAAGAATTCCCTTGAGCAATTATCTGTACTCCAGTATCTCCCCAAAGACGATTTCCCGAATAATCCATAAGCTGTCTGGCAAGGCCTATATTGTTCTGATCAGGATCGGTAGTGCGATACCAGGCAAAAACCTTTTCATTAACTGTGTCCACTGCCAACTTAGGATAATATTGCTGATTGAAAGTATCTGTGGAAATAAGAGTTCCGTTTTCAGATGTAGTAACAGTTCCACCGGAATTAACTCTTGCCATATAGACCTCATTGATCATATCATTATAACGATCATCATACCAGGCAAGAACTGCTCCTCCATTACCATCAGACACAAATGGAATAATCTGTTCCCAGGCAGGTAAGCCACTTGCATTATTGATAGCTACATCCCAAATAGTTGTTCCCTGCGGAGAAAGTTTGGTTACAAAAATCTGACGGTTGGGAGCCCAAAAAGGTCCGCTGTCTATATAATATTTCAGCAATAAGTTGCCATCTCCGGAATCCAGCAATTGGGGCCAGGTAAAACTAATGGCATCACCGGCAAAAGTGAGGCCATTTGTTCCCCATAAAAACTCTCCGCTTGGGGATATCCTTTGCAGATGGATTTCCGTAGTAAGAGCATTTCTCTGCCAGGCAACATAAACATCTCCACTGGAATGACAGAGAAGAATTGGACTTAGATTACTGAAATCAGCGCTAATATCGTTGGAAAGAGCTATGCCATTTGGAGAAAGCAAAATATTGCCATCACTATCCACTTTATAAAGCATTATATTGTTAACTCCGGCAGTGCGAATATCCTGAAAAGTAAGCCAGGCATTTCCGGAACTATCCACATCCAAATCCCATTCGGTTAACCAAGTCATTTGCGGAAAGTTGCTGACCAAAATGCCCCGGGGATTTTGCCATAAATGATTGCCTGAGGAATCCAAATATTGCATCCAGACCTCATAACTGCCGTTTAAATTGTCAAAACGGGCAAGATACATATTGCCATTATTACAAATAGCAATTTTGGGGATAACCTGCTCTCCAGCACCTCCTGCTAAAAGAGTTGGAGTTAATGCAGAATTGCTAAATTGGGCATTTAATCCGTAGAAAAGCAGGAAAAGAGATAATAGGAGGATGATTCTTTTCATTTTTTACCTCTGATTGGGTTTTGTTTAGAGATAATTTAATCACTTTTGGGAGGAAGGCAAATGACTACTTCTTTACGGGTATGCGGGAACAAGAAAAAAATTTTGGTAAGGGTATGTTCATTTTTGCGAGGGGCTTACGCCACCTTTTACATCATTGTGTCGCCCTGACGGGCTTTTGTAAAAAGGAAAGGAAAAAAAGAAAAAACTCGGGGCTTTCATTTTTACGAGGGGCTTACGCCACCATCGCTATCATTGTTTCGCCCTTCGGGCTTTAATGTATCTCAACCCTCTAAACCCTCTAAACCTTCTAAACCTTCTCAACCTTTTAAACCTTCTCAACCTTCCTCAATTACTTTCTGTTTTCCCTATAAATTTCATTCTTCCTTTCCCTATTGGCTTATACCCTTTTAGCAAGCTCCGTCTACAAAGTGCTTGACTTAAAATCTTTTGTATAGATTATGGTAAAGATATTCTTTGAGATTAGATAAAGAAAAAAGGCAATACATCAGGTGGATAGAAAAAAGCCAGAGATTATAAAAAAGGGATTTCCTTTTGTGGTTATTGTTTTAAGCGCAATTTTGGGAATTGGTTCGCGTAAATATGGAAATTATCTGCCGAATTTTATGGCAGAATATACCGGTGATACAATGTGGGCATTAGCTTTTTATGCTTTATTCTGGATGTTTTTTCCCCGTAAAAGGAATTGGGAGATTGCTTTGTTAACCTTTGATTTTTCCTGCTTAATTGAACTTAGCCAATTGTGGCATCCTGTATGGCTGGAAAAAATCCGTTCCACTATTATCGGTGGTTTACTTTTAGGTTTTGGTTTTCGTTATACTGACCTTTTTTGTTATTTTGCCGGTTGTCTTTTGGGTTTTCTTATTTTTTCTTTAGGTAAAAGCAGGAGAAGCAATAAAAAGCTATTTGGGGAGGCAACTTGCTTATAAAAATAACCTTTTCATCTTTTTTGATTGACGAAAATCGTCTCTTTTGCTATTATGGAATAAAATATGTTTATAGATAAGGATATATAACCCTGGAGGTTAAAAAAATGCTGCAAGGAACTTATGTTGCCCTCATTACACCCTTTAAAAATGGCAGTATTGACTGGACTGCTTTAGAAGACCTGATTCAGTTTCATCTGGATAATGGAACAACAGGTATTTTACTTTTAGGAACAACTGCTGAAACAAGCGCTCTGGCTTCCGATGAAAAAGATGCTCTTTTGCGTTTTGCTCTGAAAAAAATTGACGGAAAGTTACCTGTTATAATTGGCACCGGAACAAACAATTTACATCAGACCCTGGCTTCCACGCAAAAAGCAAAAGAATTAGGAGCTGATTATGCTTTGGTTATTACTCCCTATTACATCAAGCCCACGCAAAAAGGGATGTTGGAATACTTTGGCATCATTGCTTCCAAAATTGATATTCCCATTGTGATTTATAATGTCCCCGGTAGAACAGGAGTGAATATTACTGCTGCTACCACTGTTGAATTGGCAAAGACCTATCCCAATATTGTCGGTATTAAAGATGCCAGCGGAAATTTAGTGCAGGTAACGCAAATTGTGCGTGACGCTCCGGAAAATTTTTCCGTGATGTGCGGTGAAGATGCTTTGAACCTTCCTTTAATTGCTATTGGAGCTAAAGGAACTATTTCTGTTACCGCTAATGTAGCTCCAAAACTGATGAGTGAACATATTGCCACCTGTTTGAAGGGTGATTTTATTACAGCAGCCAAACAGCATCAATATTTGGCTCGCTTAAATGAAATGATGTTTATTGAAACCAATCCTATTCCCGCGAAAGAGGCACTGGCAATGATGGGAAAAATTACTTTGGCATTTCGCAGTCCGATGTGTCCTCTAATGGAAAACAATCGTGCTCTGCTAAAACAATGTCTGCAGGACTATAAACTGATATAAGAGGTAATAAATGAAACAAAAAAAGTTGCTCTATGGCTTCCAGCTGATTGAAAAGAAAGAAATTAAAGAGATAAAGGTAACTGCCTATCGCTATCAGCATTTGCAAAGCGGTGCAGAACTTATGCACTATGAATGTGATGATGATAACAAGGTTTTTATGATCGGGTTTAAAACAGTTCCAGAAGATAATACCGGTTGCCCTCATATTATGGAACACTCAGTCCTGAACGGGAGTAAAAACTTTCCTGCCAAAAGCACTTTTATGGAACTGGTTAAAGGAAGTATGAACACTTTTGTGAATGCTATGACCTTTACCGATATGACCTGCTATCCTGTAGCCAGCACCAATAATAAGGATTTTATAAACTTGATGCGGGTTTACCTGGATGCGGTGTTTTTCCCCAATATTTATAATGAACCCAATATTTTACATCAGGAGGGATGGCATTTGGAATTGACCTCCGAAGATGCTCCTTTGAACTATAGGGGTGTTGTTTATAACGAAATGAAGGGTGCTTTATCCTCTCCCGAAAACAGTATCAATAGAAAATCCCGTCAAGCACAGTTTCCTGATACACCCTACGGTTTTGAAAGTGGAGGTGATCCTGAAGCCATACCGGAACTAACTTACGAAAAGTTTATTGCTTTTCACCAAAAATACTATCATCCTGCCAACAGCAAAATAACTCTTTATGGCGATATGGATATTGAGGAAACCCTGAAAATAATAGATGAGGAATACCTTTCCCAATTTGAAGATAACAACGAAAAAGTGCAAATTTCTCTCCAAGAACCCTTCGGCAAAACCAAAGTGCTGAAAATGGAAATCCCTGTGGAAGAAGGCAAAGATATTGAGGATCAATATTATCTTGCCCTTAACTGGACTTACGGACAGATTACCGATAAATACCTGTCTCAGACATTAAAAGCATTAGCGGAAATGCTGATGGATACTCCTGCTTCACCCTTAAAAAAGGCAATTCAGGATTCTGGCTATGCTAAAGACAGCACAATCGTTGTTGAAGATGATATCTTGCAGCCAACCGTATTTCTGCTCTGTAAACAAGTGAAAAAGGAAAATATTGAACCCTTGACCAAACTGATCAAACAGGAACTGAAAAGGATAGTGAAAGAAGGTCTGGATAAAAAACTGATTGAAGCGGTTATCAATAAAATGGAATTTAACTTGCGGGAAGCTCAATATAGATTTTATCCCAGGGGCTTGATTTATGCCCTTAATTCACAAGGACTTTGGATGCATAACGGCAATCCGGTAGATAAACTTGCCTTTGAGCCAATGCTGAAAGAACTACGCAAGGGACTGAAAGAACCCTATTTTGAAGAACTTATAGAAAAAGCAATCCTGAATAATAAACACTCCAGCCAAATTACCTTTGTTCCCGTCCCAGGTTTGATTCAAAAAATGGAACAGGAAACCGCGGAAAAATTAGCTACTCTGAAAAAGAAAATGACCAAAAAAGAAATTGCCAAACTAATTGAATTCAACAAAAAACTGATTCAATGGCAGCAGGAACCCGAAACCAAGGAAAATCTGGAAAAAATACCTATGCTTTCCTTAAGTGACCTCAATCCTGAGGCAAAACACTATCCTACCGAAGAAGACATCTGGAACGATATTAAACTGCTGAAACATCCTGCAACCACCAACGGAATTGTTTATTTCAAATCCTACTTTGACCTTGCCCATGCAGAAGAAGAAGACCTGCCCTGGATTAAGCTTTACACTCAACTGGTGGAATGGATGAACAGTGAAAATTACAGCTATGCAAAACGCTCTACGGAAATTGATAGTAATACCGGTGGAATTTATTTGGATATAGCTCTTTATAACAGTTACCAAACCCCGGATGATATTTTACCCAAGATCCTTTTACGCGGTAAAGCAGTTAAAAACAAATTCGGTAAGCTAATGGAGCTTGCTTCCGATTTTGCCCTAAAGCCGCTTTTTGATGAACCGGAACGTTTAAAAAAACTACTGGCAGAATTAAAAGCCAAAAGTGAAGCAATGTTATCCTTCAGAGGACACACAATTGCCATTCAAAGAATGCTAAAACCCCTTTCTCAAATATATCATTGGATAGATATAACTAATGGACTGGGTTACTATCATTTCCTTTGTGACCTGGTGAGCAATATGGATTCTGCCATTGATGAAATAATGGATGAACTGAACTGGATTAAAAAGACCTTCTTTACTACCCATAATATGATTATCAGCATTACGGCAGATGCAGATATAATACCTTCTGCCATAGAAAAACTGGGAACTTTTGCCGATAATGTTTCTACTGAGGCATTTGCACCCGTAGAAAGTCATTTTGCTGTGCGGCAATTCAACGAGGGTATTTATGCTCCGGTGCAAGTTCAATTCTGTGCCAAAGGTGGTAACTTTTTCCGTAAGGGCTATTCCTATAGCGGTAAACTTAGAGTTCTAAATAACATTCTGCGGAGTAGTTATCTGTATCAGGAACTTCGCGTGAAAGGTGGCGCTTACGGGAATATGAGTGATTTTACTTTGGGCGGTTATTTATACTTTGTTTCCTATCGCGATCCCAACTTAAGAGAAACCCTGGAGGTCTATAACACCGTTCCCGAGTTCTTAAGGAACTTTGATTGTGATAAGCGGGAATTTGATAAATATGTCATAGGTGAAATTTCGTCTTTAGATTTTCCTTTAACTCCTGAAGGAATGGGAGATAAAGCGGATGAGGATTATATCACCGGTTTCACTTTTGAAGATAGACAGCAAATTAGAGATGAAGTGCTTTCCGCTAAAATAGAAGATATGAGGAACTATGCCGAACTGATTGAAGCGGTTATGAGTAAAAATCACTATGCCGTTTTCGGTTCGGAAACCAAAGTGAAAGAAGCCGCAGACCTCTTTGATGCTATAACTCCCGCGCTTAGATAGACCCCCTTTTGCCCTGGAGGGAAATGAAACAAAAAGATAAAAAGAAAACAAAACGCTGGACAGGTAAAATAAAAAATGTCCATCTGCCAGATATTGAAATCCTGGATGAGATTAAAGAAAAAGCAGAATTTAAGGCATCACGCATCAGCACAAAAGCAAACCAGTCCTATAAGGAAGGGCTTAAATTGGTGCAGGGCAGAATTATGGAAATTAAAAGCAACTACCGCTATATTGTAGAAATTAACGGTGAGCTGGTAACAGCTAAAATGAGCGGACGACTGAAACAGTTCTTGTATCAAAGCCATACAATTGCTGCCGTAGGAGATTTTGTTGCTGTAGATGTTGCCAATAATTCAGATAAACGCATTGAAAAAATTCTGCCCCGTCGCTCCGCTTTAATTCGTTACGGAAAAGGTAGTTTTCAAAAAGAGATTATTCTGGCTGCCAATATAGATCAGGTAATTATTACCTCTTCCTGGAGAAAACCAAGATTTAAGGCAGGACTTATAGACCGCTACCTTTGTATAGTTGCCATCCAGAATTTGAAACCCATCATCGTTATCAACAAAATAGACCTACTGGAAGATGAACAAGAACTAAAAGAACAAACTGCTTATTATGAAGCAATGGGCTATCCTCTTATTTGTACTTCTGTAGTTAACGGAACCGGTATGCAGGAATTGAAGGAATTGTTGAAAAATAAAGATTCAGTGTTTACAGGGCATTCCGGAACCGGAAAGACCTCGCTAATAAACTATTTGGAACCCTCCTTAAACCTTCCTACAGCAGAAGTTAGCGACCGCAATGAAAAAGGAAAACATACTACTTCACAATCAATATTAATTCCCTGGAGTTTTGGAGGTCATCTTTTAGATACCCCAGGAATTAAAACCATCACTTTGCATAGAGAAGATAAAGAACATATTCCTAAGGTCTTCCCCGGTTTTGAACGCTTGTATAGTAAATGCAAATTTAGCGATTGCCGTCATATTAATGAAGATGGCTGTGCCGTTTTGGAAGCGATGGAAGAAGGAATTATTCCTTATGAACGCTACGATAGCTATCAATATCTTTATGCGAGTTTATAATGCAGAATTTTGCGGTTTACATCAATCCTGAGTTCAGTGACAAAAAAAGCATCTATAACTTGCTGGAAAAATTAAGAAACGATTCCGACATCAATTTCTTCAGCATAGAATCTATCCCCGATTTACCGAAGGAGCTATTTAAGCCCTTACCTAAACCGGCAAACAGTAAACACATTGACTGCATCCTGGTTTTTGGCGGTGATGGAACTATCTTAAAAGCCAAGGATTTGGCTCTGTTAACCGGAGCTCCCATTTTAGGAATTAACCTTGGCTATTTGGGTTTCCTTTCCGAAAGTGTTCTTCCTGAAATTGCTTCATCCATTGAAAACCTGAAACAGGGAAAATACCGTTTACTGCATAGAATGTTAATAGAATGCCATCTGAAAAGGGAGGGGAAAATTATCTATGAAGCATTGGCATTAAATGATGCCGTTATTCATAAAGCGGAAAGTCCGGGCTTAATTCATATTCGGATTAAAGCCAGTGGACGCTATGTATTTGATACCCGTTGTGATGGAGTTATAGCAGCCACTCCTACCGGTTCAACTGCCTATTCACTTGCAGCAGGAGGTCCGATTTTAGCTCCAGAAATGAAGGCAATTGTTCTTGCTCCGCTCAATCCTCATATTTTAGCTATCAGACCTATGGTTTTTCCGGCAACGGAACGCTTGGCGATGAAGGTTTATGGCTTAAGTCAACCAGCGATGTTACAAATTGACGGTCAAAATTCACAGACCATTCAAGAAGGTGATGAGGTTTTTGTAACTGCTTCCGAGCGTAGCGTTTCCTTCATCAAGCTTTCCAATCGGACTTTCTATCAAATTCTGCGCAGGAAACTCAATTTGGGCAAGTAATGTTATCCGAGCTTTACATAAAGAATTATCTTCTAGTTCCGGAAATGCGCTTATCCTTGGATAAGGGCTTAACCGTTATCAGTGGAGAAACGGGAGCCGGTAAATCTATTGTAGCAGGTTCAATTTCTCTTATTTTCGGAGATAACTTAGCTGGCATTGAAGCATTTGATAAAGAACAGCCAATCTATCTGGAAGTAAGCTATAACCTTGAAAAAGCGGAAGAACTGAATAAGTTCCTTTCTCAAAACGGAATAGAAACAGAGGAAGAGTTAATCTTGGCACGGGAAATAAGTCCTAACGGCAAATCCGGCTATTATGTAAATGGACGCAAAGTAGGAGTAAGCTTACTGAAAGAATTGAAAAGTTATCTCATTGATTTTCACCATCAAAGGGATCAACAGCGTTTGCTTTCTCCTTCCTATCAACTTGATTTATTGGATGCTTATGCTGATTTGACAAGAATTAGAGAGGAATTTGCCGATTTATACAGAGAACTGAAAGCAGGGCTGAAAAAACTGGATGAACTGAAAAAAGAAGCAGAAAGACAAAAAGAAATAAATGAACTCTATCGCTTTCAATATGAAGAACTGGAAAATGCCAAACTACGTATAAATGAAGATGTAGAACTGCAAAATGAATATGAACTGCTTTCCCACACCTTGGAAATAACTGAACTATATAACCAAATTACTGCAGAACTTTTAGAGCAGGAAAACAGCGTCTTTGATATAATCAGTGGTTACTTGAGCAAACTGAAACATTATGAACACCTTAATCCCGAAATCGGATATGCCGTAAACAATATGCAACAAGCATTGGAAAACCTGCAAGAAGCATCCCTCAATCTTTCCCGCTCCAAAGATAATATTTCCTTTGAACCACAACATCTGCAGGATATTCAAGCGCGCCTGGATTTGATCAATTCTCTGGTGCATAAACATAAGGTTCGCAGCATTGAAGAACTGCTCAATCTTTTTGCCGAAAGGTCTGCTCAAATTGCCGCTTTTGCCGATAACGAAAAGTCAATTGCAGAATTGGAAAAACACTTGGAAAAGAACTTTGCCGAATTAAGGAAAAAAGGAGAGGAACTTTCTCGCAAAAGACAAAAATCCGCTATAGAACTTAGTAAGGAATTGCAGGATAATATCCGTGCTTTAAGTATTCCCGAGGGAATATTAGAAATTAGGATTGACAAAAAAGCCGAGGATAATTTTGTAATTTCTGATTATTTATCTGCCGTCTCGGAAAGCGGTCAGGAGAGTGTGGAATTTCTTTTTTCCGCCAATCCGGGCTTTGAATTAAAGCCCTTATCTGCAGTTGTTAGCGGAGGTGAATTATCCAGAATTTTGCTGGCTATAAAAAAAGTGCTGGCAGACCGCTTGGAGCCCAAACTGATTATTTTGGATGAAATAGAATCAGGAATTGGGGGAAAAACAGCTGCTATAGTAGCTGATTTTATTGCCAAACTGGCTGAAAGGCAACAGGTCTTGTGTATTACACACCTGGCTCAGATTGCAGGAAGAGCCAAAAAACATTTGGTAATAGAAAAATTTACTCAAGGTGAGAAAAGTTTTGTGAACATACGCAAAGTGGAAGCTGAACAACGCTTGCAGGAAATAGCCAGAATGCTTTCCGGAACCTTAACTGCCAAAGCTCTGGAACATGCTGCAGAAATATTAAAAGACATAAACATAAGAGGTTAATGTGAAGAAAAGAGAAAAACGCAGAGTTAAAGGAATAGCTATCTTTATAGTATTCCTTGCGATAGCTGCCTCAATTGTCCAGTGGCAAAATAAAGCCGGAAAACACGAGACCTACAATTTTAAGCCGGCTCAAAATGAATATTGGGACCTCAAATTTCTCAATAAAGCTCAAATATCATTTTCTTCTCCGAATGTAGCCAAAGCCAAAACCGAAATTGAAAAAATCATCAGCGAACATTCTACGAAACAGATTAGAAAGCAAAGTGAGGGCTCTTTTGGTGCTTATATTTTTAGTGTTCCCCAAAAAGACCTCCCTATTATTGTAGAAAAATTACGCAGTTTTGGTTCAGTGAACTCTCAAACAGAACAAATTGATACTGCTTTGGTGAATATTGATTATGAAAGTGAACTTGTCCGCTTACAGAGTTATGAAAGAGAACAGGCAGAGCTAAATAATGTCCGTTTTCCTACCGATACTCAAAACAGACGCAAAGAAGAATTACATTCCCTGATCCAGAGCACGCGCTCCAATTTGGATAAACTGAAAGAATCAAATAATGTTCTTCTTTTTATTACTTTGGTTCCACAACAAAAAACCAATACTATAGAAGTAACCATTAAATCTTTAGCTCTCAATTTCTTCAGTTGGCTTATTATTTTTACTGTGGGAGCAATTCTGGCTTATTATGGAACTCGTTTGCTAATGTATTTTCTTGCCGCTTTAGGAGTAAAAGGCATCGGAGCTGGTGGTTTAGGCGGTTCTTATCGTTATGGTGGATATGGAGGTTATTACAATCGTTATTATAACCGCTATGGATATGGTCACGGAAAGCGTAAAGTTAAACGCATATATAAGGATAAAAGAACAACCCCTGTATCCGAAGATGAAAACACTGAACAATCCGAAGAAGGAAAGCAATAAATGCAACTTTTACCTTGGCAGATATGGATGATGCTTGGAATAGGGTTTATCATCATTGAAATCTTTGATCCTGCCTTTTTCTTTTTCTCACTTGGAATTGGAGCTATCATAACTTCTCTGCTTTCTTTGATACCTATTTTAGGTAATAGTGTTCCTCTGCAGATTCTTATTTTTGCGGTTCTCAGTTTTATTTCCTTTCTTTTTATGCGTAAGCTGGGTAAAAAGCTTTTATCCAAGCCAGGCGGAAATACCAATGTTTATGCCTTAAAAGGGCAGAATGGCTTTGTCACCAAAGAAATTCCTGCCGAAGGAAAGGGTTATGTAAAAATTGGAGGAGAGGAATGGCCTGCGATTGAGGTAGAAAATAAGGCAGTGGAACTTGGTGCCAAGGTTGTTGTTGAAGGTATTGAAGGTAATAAGGTTATCGTTAGAAAAATCCCATAACCGATTTCTTTTCCTTCCTGTTTTTATTGTCATTCCTGCTTCCATTGTCATTCCTGGGCAAGCAGGAATCCATACAATATCATCATCCCCAAAATCCCTATAATCCTGTTCATTCCTAACCTGTTTTATCTGTGTAATCGGTGAAATCTGGGAGAGGATTTTTTATACTCCAACCCGATTGCAGAATTCCGCTACAGGGCATATTTCGCATTTGGGTTTACGCGGAGTGCACAGATTTTGTCCAAAAGCAACCAAATAGGAATTGAAATTCAGCCAGTATTTTTCCGGCAACTTTTGGCGCAGGGTCATTTCCGTTTCCAAGGGTGTTTTTGTCTGAATATAGCCCCAACGATTACAAATTCTATGCACATGAACATCCACACAGATGGCAGGTTTTTGAAAAGCTACGGCACGAACCAGGTTTGCCGTTTTTCTTCCAACTCCGGGAAGTTCCAATAAATCGTCTATTTCTTCGGGTATTTTTCCGTTAAACTTTTCTTTCAGCACTTTAGGCAATTCCTTCAAATGTTTGGCTTTTACTCTATGAAAACCAACCGGAGTGATAAGTGCATCCAATTCAGCCAAGGGTATCTTTTCCAGGTCTTCTATCTTTTGGACTTTTGGGAATAATTTTTCTACTACTTTCGCTGTAGTTTCATCTTTGGTTCTGGCGCTAAGAATGGTAGCTACAAGCACTTTGAAAGGGTCTTCGGTTTTAATTTGAATGAGGTCAACTACGGGTGTTTTCACGCTGTAAAAGTGTTTTTTTAGGCGTTCCATCACGGTGTCTATATCCCTATTTTGCATTCTGTCTCCTGTAATAAAAAGCAATAGCTGTAAGCTTTTAAAAAAAGTTATTGCCTAAAAAATGGCTTTCAGAAATCTTGTCAATCAATAAGGAGAAATGGATGTGTGGACGTTTTGCCCAGGTTATTAAATATCAAGACCTGAAAAAGATGACAGAGGAACTAAAAATTAAGGAGAGCTCAGAGCAGCTGGAATTGAACTATAATGTAGCTCCAACAAATATTGTGGCTGCTGTAGTTGCCAAAGATGATTGGCGTTATATGGGTTTTTTCCGTTGGGGTTTAATTCCTTCCTGGAGCAAAAAAATTCCGGAACAGGCACTAATTAATGTTCGCAGTGAAAGTATCTTAGAAAAACCGAGTTTTAAGACATCTTTTTTGCGCAGACGATGTTTAATTCCTGCCAATGGATTTTATGAATGGCGTAAAACAGATAAGCAACCCTTTTTTATTAAGGCAAAAGGGGATAATTTGCTTTATCTTGCTGGGATTTATGATGCCTGGTATGGACCCGACGGCAGTTACATTCCTTCTTTGGGAATAATTACTACTTCTGCCAATGATTTTATTCAGCCCTTGCACGAAAGAATGCCCCTTTTGCTAAATCCTTCATTATATGATACCTGGCTGAATCCTGCAGCACAAAATCCCCAAGAACTCCAATTGCTGCTTACAGTTCCTTCGGAAATTGAACTGGAAATGTATCCAGTCAGCAGAAGAGTGAATAAACCTGAAAACAATGATGCCGATTGCTTAAAACCGATTGCGCATTAGGCAGGGCAAAATCATTTTTATAAGGCACCGAATATGGATAACTTAAAAAAACAAATTCTGATTGTAGATGACGATTTAGCTATTCTGGATTGCATCCGAATGAGCTTACAAAAGGATTTTCCCTGTAGGATAACTGCCTGCAGTGATTCCCGGGAAGCATTGGAACTGCTGGAAAGCAATATTTTCAATGTGATTATTTCCGATATCGGAATGCCCAATCTTTCCGGATTTCAGCTTTTGGAATATATCAATAAACTGAATCCTAATATCCCTGTTATTCTGATAACAGGTGAAGTAGACACGGAAAAAATACGTTCTGCTGTTCAGTTGGGTGCCTTTGATATTCTCCATAAACCCTTTGAATTATCCGATTTACATATTTCAGTTAAACAGGCATTACAAAAAAATTCCCTCCTTCTCCAAAATGAAATGTATCGCTTAAATCTGGAAGAACTGGTGGAAAAAAGAACAAAGGAACTTTATATTGCCCAATGTCAACTGGAAAAGAATTATTTAAATACCATTCATGCAATGGTTAATGCTATGGAAGCCAATGATGTTTATATTCGCGGACATTCCGAAAGAGTTACTGTCTTAAGCATTATGCTGGGTAAAATTATCGGGCTGGATGCGGAAGACCTTAAACTTTTAAGAATAGGTGCTATCCTTCACGATTTGGGCAAAATTGGCATTTACGACACCCTTCTCAATAAAAAAGGGTCTTTAACCTCCAGTGAATATGAAATGGTAAAACAGCATCCGGTTATCGGTGCTAAAATTATTCGCCCTATTGGATTGCCAACTCCTGTGTATGAAATAATTCTCCAACACCACGAATGGTTTAACGGAAAGGGCTATCCTTATGGCTTAACCGGTAACCAAATTTCTCCTTTAGCCAGAATTGTTACTATTGCAGATGCTTATGATGCTATGACCAGTAAAAGAGCATACCGCGAAAATCTGGATGCCAAATCTGCCAGACAGGAAGTGATTAATAAAGCAGGAATTCAGTTTGATCCTGATTATGGCAAGGTCTTCTTTGATAATTATTCTCATATTGTTGAGCCCGTGAGTGATAGTCCCGCAATTCAGAACCTGCTGTTTGATATGTTATAAAGATAATTAGAAAGTATATAAGGAGTTATAATGGTACAAATTATTAGTGCCGCAGAGGCAGCTGCAATGATTAAACCCGGAAACCGTCTTGCCATTGGCGGTTTTTTAGCTGTCGGAGCTCCGGAGACAATCATTGACGCAATGGTAGAAAACGGAAATAAAGACCTCCACATAATCGTTATTGCTTCCGACTGGGAAGACAGAGGTGTGGGTAAACTTGTTGTAAATAAGATGGTTAAAAGTGCTCAGGTCTCGCATATGGGAACCAATAAGACCATTCAAGCCCAAATGAATGCCGGCGAAATTGATATTGAACTTGTTCCTCAAGGTACACTTATGGAAAGAGTTCGCGCTTTTGGAGCCGGTTTAGGGGGTATTTTAACTCCCACAGGACTGGGGACAATTGTGGCTGAAGGGAAACAAATTATTACTGTGGATGGAAAGGATTATCTTCTGGAAACTGCTATTCCCAGTGATTTTGCTCTCATTAAAGCTCACAAAGCCGATAAATTAGGAAACTTAACTTACCGCAAAACAGCCCGTAACAGCAATCCTATTATGGCTATGGCAGGTAAAATTACCATCGCGGAAGTTGATGAAATTGTGGAAATTGGCGAACTGGACCCTGAGGAAGTAATAACTCCTGGTGTTTTTGTAAATTATCTTGTTTTAGCAAAGGAGAATTAAGATGGCATTAGATAAACGAGCTATGATCGGAGCACGCATTGCTAAAGAATTCAAAGATGGCGATTATGTAAATTTGGGTATTGGCTTACCTACTGAAGCTGCAAATCACATTCCGGAAGGAATTAGCGTTATCTTCCAGTCGGAAAACGGACTTTTAGGTGCCGGTCCAAAACCTCCTGAAGGACAGGAAGATAAAGATATGATCAATGCTGGAGGAGGTTACATAACCTGTATTCCGGGAGCAAGTTTTTTTGATTCTGCCACCTCTTTTGCTATCATTCGGGGTGGACATATAGATGCCACCGTTTTAGGAGCTCTGCAAGTTGACCAGGAAGGAAATTTGGCGAATTGGTTAATTCCTGGAAAAATGGTTCCCGGAATGGGAGGAGCTATGGATTTGGTGACTGGAGCGAAAAAAGTTATCGTGGCAATGGAACACTGTGATAAATATGGCAACTCCAAAATCCTGAAAAAATGCACTTTACCGCTTACCGCTAAAGGGAAGGTAAACCTCATTATTACCGATATGGCTGTGATAGAAGTTTGCCCTGAGGGACTTTATTTACGCGAAATTGCCGAAGGACTTACCATTGATGATGTGGTTCAAGCTACAGAAGCAGAACTGATTATCCCTGAAAGAGTTAATACCTTCTGATAACAAAAAAAGTTGAGAAGGTTTAGAGGGTTTAGAAGGTTGAGATACATAAAAAGCCCGAAGGGCGAAACAATGATAGCGATGGTGGCGTAAGCCCCTCGTTAAAAAATGGGAAAACACTCTCTTCTATCATCTCTTTGCCCTTTGCCAAAAAGCCCCTAAGGGCGAAACAATGATAGCGAAGGTGGCGTAAGCCCCTCGGAAGAAAGAAGCCCCGAGTTTTTTCTTTTCGCTTGCTCGGTTCCCAAAAGCCCCTAAGGGCGACACAATGATGTAGAAGGTTTAGATTTCCGGAAGGTTGATATCCTTGTAAACCCCTCGTAAAAATTTAAGTCAGGAGTCATTAGCGCCTTCAAAACTTCGGCTTCAGAAATAACTTTACTGGCGCTTATGCCTCGTGACTACCTATTATCAATATGAATATATCTGATTTTACGAATTATCACTGATTATTTTATTATAATTCCCTATTTTAACAACAACTCAATTTTTCCTTTCTTTATTTTTCTGGAATTGCCCATCATCAAAACACACGGCTAATTATTTTGCTAATTTACTATATTATAATTTGTTATATTTTCTTCCTTAGGAGCATTGCTTACCCATTGCTTACCTATTACTAATGCCATTAGCAATGGGTAAGCAATGCTTCAGTAATGCTATTTGGGAAGAACATTTTTTTGATAATTAAACCCGAATAAGGCAATTGAGGAAAAATAGGTTGGCAACTTCCGCTTTGCCAAAGAGTTTGTAGCACTCTGAAAAATATATGTCCTCTATTTATAGTGAAACAGAATGCGGCAATCTAAATATAAAATTTAACTTTTCTGCCCAGGGTTAAACTCCCACTATAATATCTGTCGTCCCTACGGAACTCTTTCTCTTTCATAGCGATATCTTTTCGCCGGGTTAAAACCTGTCGTTATCTAACTTTCATTGCTACGGGATTTTTACTAAAATATAAGCTTAATGATTAGGGAAAAAATATTAATTATTATTTTTACTGCCTCATTTGGGTAAAAAAGGTGGAGAAGGTTTAGATGCTTTCAGCTCTTTGCTCTTAACCAAAATCTTTACGACCTATTAGCAACAAGGATTTAACTGATTTTACGGATTAACCCGGATTTTTTTATTATAATCCCCTATTTTAACAACACCTCAATTTTTTCCTTCTTCATTTTCCAGCACATAATCCTCAACCAAAAACCTGTCATCCCTGCTGATTTCCACTTTCAGATAGATTCCATCCTCTTTATAGTCCTCACTTATAATTTCTGCAATATCGTGCATCTTAGAAACCAGAGCCGTTTTATCGTAAGGAATTTTTAGTTGTAATATTCTGTTTCCTAAAAGAATTTCTTCCATTTTGGCAAGCAATTTATCTATATTTATGCCTTGAATAGCGGAAATAAACACTCCTTCCGGAAAACGGCTTTCCAACAGAGACACCAATATGGAATCCACATTGTCTATTTTATTGAAGACCAAAATCTGCGGAATTGTTTCAGCTCCAATTTGTTGCAGAACCGAATTCACCTGTTGAATGTAATATTCAAAGCGCTCATCGGAAACATCAACAATATGTAACAGCAAATTGGCATCCTGCACTTCCATCAAAGTTGCCTTGAAAGAAGCAATCAAATGATGAGGCAGTTTGGAAATAAAACCTACCGTATCCGACAGCACAACCGGATTTCCCGTGGAAAGTTTCAGCTGTCTGGAAGTGGAATCCAGGGTGGCAAAAAGTTTATCTTCAACCAGCACACCGGCATTAGTTAACTGATTAAAAAGTGTTGATTTACCGGCATTTGTATAGCCCACTAAACAAATCTTTTTTGCTTTTTCGCGTTGCTTGCGTTGTGTTTCTTTTTGGTGCTGGATGGTTTCAATTGCTTTGTTGATTTTTCGAATTTTATCTTTAATCAGGCGTCTGTCTATTTCAATTTGTTTTTCACCCATTCCTCTTGTAGCAGTGCCGCCAGTATTTCTCACTCCACCGCGTTCTTTATCAAAATGTTCCCACATTCTTTTTAAGCGTGGCAATTGATATTCCAGTTCAGCAAGATGAACCTGCAGTTTGGATTCCCGCGTTTTGGCATGTTTATGAAAGATATCTAAAATGACCTCGGTGCGGTCCATAACCTTTATTTGATAGTCCCTTTCAATATTATATGCCTGAGAAGGACCCAGTTCATCATTAACGATTAGGATGTCTGCCTGTGCCTGCATCATTTTTCGGCTTAATTCAGTCAAAAACCCTTTGCCAAAATAGGTTCCTCTTTCGGGAGCATTTCTTCTTTGATGATAAGTTCCCAAAACCTGAATTCCAGCCGTTTCAGCCAGGCGTTCCAGTTCGTTTAACGATTCCTTGATGTCTTTGTCTGTTTCTCTTGAATTTGCTAAAGCAGCTAAAAAAGCCGTTTTTTCAGTTCTTTCGGCTTGTTCCCAATTTTCGGGCTCCAGCTCAAATTCATCCAGTGCCTTATATTCTTCATTATTCATATTTTCCTTTTATCCTGTGCTTATTTTTGCTGTCAAGGAAAAAGCAGTGGTCGGTCAAATTCCTCTTTGGCAGAAAGGTGATAAAAAATAATAGACACTCTTCTCCCTTTCCGTAATGATACAATTTTCTGACTTCCTTGAACTGGCAAGAAAGGGCTTGACAGAAACCCCTTATAAAAATTTCAAGGATAAAATATAGAGGGAGGATTAGTCCTAATTGGTAAGGCAGCGGTCTTGAAAACCGCCGGGTTATGCCCTTGGGGGTTCGAATCCCTCATCCTCCGCCAGAAAAATAAGGCAGAAAAAATAACGGGAGAGGTGACCGAGTTGGCTTAAGGTGCACGCCTGCTAAGCGTGTGTGGATTAAAAGTCCACCCAGGGTTCAAATCCCTGCCTCTCCGCCACTTATAAAAAAATTGCTGGGCAGTCGCCAAGTGGTAAGGCAGCAGGTTTTGGTCCTGCCATACGAGGGTTCGAATCCTTCCTGCCCAGCCAAAATATAAAACGCATTGGGATGTCGTCTAATGGTAGGACAGCGGACTCTGGATCCGTATGTGAGGGTTCAACTCCTTCCATCCCAGCCAGTTTTATAAAAAAGGGAAGATTTGTTTTGGAGGGTTTGTCTTTTAATGATAGGAACGAGTTAACTTCTTTAATATTATGCCAGTTATATTTTTCTATTGACAGGTAAAAGGATTTTCAGGCATAAGGAAAAAAGAAAGAGAAAAAGTAAAAGCGGGAGAGATAAATGCTTACCATTGACTGGAAGGAACGGCTGAATATGGATACAGCTGATTTCCTGAAAAATAAACTGCCGAAAGGTGATTATGATTTTGAAATCATCTTTATTGCATATCCGGAAAGAGTAAATGGAAAGATTCCCGCTGAAGTTATCACTCATGTAGCAAGCAATATTGTTCAGCAACTGGGGAAAAAGCATGATGCTTATCTTCCATTTTACAGAGCGTTATGGAATAAAAAGGGAGATTACGGTAAGCTTGCCTTTGGTCAAATATTAAGCAAACTGCTTAATCGTAAGCCCTCTGTTTATTTGCCTCTTTTGGAAGAAGCACTTTCTAATGCTACGATGGCAGAAATCAATGCTTTGTTGGATAAAGTTATGTTACCGCTTTTACGCAAGTATCCTGAAAAATATCTGAATAAGGTTTTTCAATACAGCAATAGTTCAAATCCTGCTCTTCAAAAATCCGCCTTGAATCTATTGATAAAACTTGTGAAAAGACGCGAAGACCTCATTCCTCAAATTATGACCTTTTTTTCCAGGCAGTGGTTATCCCCTTTGGGAGAAGCGGTTCCCTATCATATTACAATGCTAAAAACGGTTGCCAAGCTAAATCCTGAATATTACTTAAAAATTTGGGAGGAATTCAGTTTCAGTCGTGATCCTCAAATCGTAGAATTGCTTTGCACTTCAATAACGGATTATTATCCGGAACTGGAGAGCCCTGTAGAGATTTGGACAAAAAGCGGAAATGCCCGTTTGAAAAAAGCTGCTACTGCTGCTCAACGTACTTTAAAAAAGAAAATAGGAGCTCAATAAAAGTTGGATTTAAGCCAATTTATTACCAAAACCGGAATGCAACGGTTGCAAAAAAGAATAAATGAACTGCTTGCCGAACGCCCGGAAGTTATTAAGGCAGTAGCTATTGCGCGCGAATTTGGGGATTTAAGTGAAAATGCAGAATACAAAGCAGCCAGAGAAAGACAACGAGCTATTGATAATGAAATTGATTATCTTAGAAGACGCAGTGCCAATTTGAAAGTGATAGATACCAGTGAATTTCCCAAAGATATGGTGCGTTTCGGAACTTATTGTGTAGCAGAAGATATTAACACCAAAGAATGTATCTGCTACCATCTGGTCGGTCCCGAAGAACTGAATTATTACAATGAAGAAGGCATTCAGGAGGTCTCTATTGTTTCTCCCATCGGCAAAGCTTTATTAAGCAAAAAAATAGGTGAAATAGCCATTGTTAAAGCTCCAATCGGAGAAAGAAAACTGAAGATAAGAGAAATTAAATAGATAACTGGAGATATAATGAAAAAGACAAAACAAGAAAAACTTGCCTACGAACCCCGAAATTTCTGGAAAGAAGCCACTTTTGAGGAACAAAAAAAGGCAATGGCTTATGCCATTCCTTATATTGAATTTCTGAATAAAGCCAAAACCGAACGCGAAACAATTGCCTATACCTTAGAAATATTGAAGAACAATAAGTTTTCCCCTATTGGTAAAAAAGGCAGCCGCAAGGTCTATAGCGTTTTTCGCAATAAGACAATGGCAATGGCTGTTATTGGCAGTGAACCAATTTCCAAGGGATTTAATATGATTGCTGCCCATATTGATTCTCCCCGGGTAGACCTGAAACAAAATCCCCTTTATGAAGATAATAATAGCGCTTTAAGCTGTATGCGGACACACTATTATGGCGGAATTAAAAAATATCAGTGGGTTTCAACTCCTCTGGCTTTGCACGGAGTTATTATCAAAAAAGACGGCTCCGTTTTGAATATTTGCCTTGGGGAAAAAGAAGATGAGCCGGTTTTTGTGATTCCCGATCTTTTGCCTCATTTGGCAGGAAAGGAACAATATACCAAGAAGTTAGACGAAGCAATAGAAGCCGGTAAAATGAATCTTGTTTTTTCAGGAATGCAAGAACCAGGCAATGAGGAAAAAGAAGCAATCAAGAATTATGCCTTAAGACAGCTGCACGAAAAATACGGCATCACCGAAGCTGATTTTCAAAGTGCGGAACTGCAATTAGTTCCAGCTTTTAAAGCGCGTCATTCAGGTTTTGATAATTCTTTTGTAATTGGTTATGGACAGGATGATCGTATTTGTGCCTATAATGCCTTGATGGCTTTAATAAATAACCTTCCTGATAAGCCCAAACGCACAATGGTGGTCTATTTTTCCGATAAAGAAGAAGTTGGCAGTCAGGGAAATACAGGTGCTCAAAGTATTTTTATTCAGGACTTTATTTCCGATTTACTGGCTCATAATAATGAAGACAACAGCAGTGCCAACTTGCGTAAAACCTTCATAAACAGCCAGATATTAAGCGCTGATGTAACTGCTGCCATTGATCCCAATTATCCTAATGTGCACGAAAAGCAAAATGCCGTTATTTTCAATTATGGCATCGGCATTTCCAAATTTACGGGAAGAGGAGGAAAATATAGTTGCAACGATGCCAATGCCGAATTTATTGCCAAAGTTATCCGCATTTTCAATCAGGCAGGAGTTTTTTGGCAATCAGGCGAACTGGGAAAAGTGGATGAAGGTGGCGGCGGAACTATTGCCTATTTTCTTTCCAATTTGGGAGCGGAAGTTTTAGATTGCGGAGTGGGTTTAATGGGAATGCATTCGCTGTATGAATTGTGTTCCAAAGCGGATTTATATTCTACTTATCTTGGCTATAAGGCATTTTTACAAGCCGATTAAAGAATGAAAAAGTATTTGCTGCCCGTCTGCTTTCTTTTACTCATTTCAAAACTCCTTTCATTCCAAGAAACCCTAACCCTTGATCAAATAATAACAGAAATAGCAACTGAAATTCAGACCGGGCAGCCCATTTTTTTAGACATCAATTGCGGAGAGTGGAATCCTGTTTTAACCCAGAAACTGAGTACCAATCTTTTAGAAAAAGGTGCGGACTTGCGTTATAACTTATCTGAAACCAAAGCGGATATTTCCTCCCTGGAAGAAAAAAAAGTCCCCGATCTTTCAGTTCTTGGATTGGAAAAAGCATTGCTGGTTCAGATAAATCTTAATATTGCGTGGCAGGAAACCGTAAAGAGCAGTTTCTTCTCCTACCGCACTGAACGGTATCCTGTCCACATTTTTGAAATTAGGCAGATTCAACTTCCTACTCAGCAGATTCTAAAAATTTCCACCTATAATTTACCGCGTCCCAATCCGGATGTTTCAGGAACTTCCTCTTTTCATTTTCGTTGGTTTGAGCCCTTAGTTGCAGGTGCAGCTATTGGTTCCCTCATATTTCTTCTCTGGAATTTTGATTAAAAAAAGGAATATATTGTGCGAAAATACATCTTTCTTTTGCTGATTACCGTTTTTTGCCTTGTTTCCTGCAGCAGTAATAAAACACAGCTTTCTACAGAAGCCAAGCTGAAAAATGCCGATGAGCTTTTTGCCAAAAAGAAATATTCCCGCGCTGCAGTTATCTATGAAGAGATATCTTTTGAACGTAAATCAGCTGCAACTGCTTATGCTACAATGAAAGTTGCCGATTGTTATTTCAATATGAATAAATTTAGTGATGCGCGAGCCAAATATCAGCAGTTTATAAATTCATTTCCTGATCACGAAAATGTTGCCGATGCCTATTTTCGGATAGGAGTATGCCTGTTTGAAGAATCCCTGCCTCCGCAGTATGATCAAACCGAGACCATAAAATGTATAGAAGCATTTCAGACCTTCATAGACCGTTATCCTAATGATCCTCGCTATGTTCAAGCAGTGGATTATATTCATAAATGCCAATATAAGCTTTTGGAAAAACAATACTTAACCGGTTATATCTACTATAAAATGAAGGACTATAGCAGCGCTTTGATGTATTTTGACGAAATTGTATCCTTGGGCAATAATGATGAATTAGACCGTCAATCACTCTACTATTCCGCCAAACTGCATCTTCATCAAAAGAATTACGACAAAGCTAAAGCGAGCTATGAACGCCTGAAAAATCGCTATCCCGATTCCAAAGAGGCAAAAAGTTTAACGAAAAAATTCGCCAAGCTGGAAAAGTAAAAGTGCAGGGTAAGGTTGCAGTTTTGGGGGGCAGTTTTGATCCTGTTCATTCAGGTCATCTGCATATTGCCAATCAAATCCTGCAACAAAAAGCAGCAGAAACAGTTCTTTTTGTCCCAAGCGGTCATCACCATTTTAAGAAAAACTCTATTATTCTTCCCTTTGAAAAACGCTATGCCTTAGTGAAAAAAGCAATTAAAAACAATCCTCAATTTGCTATTTCCGATGCCGATCAGGAAGGTAGCGGTTATACGGCTCATTTAATGCAAAAACTGAAAAGACGGTATCCGGCTGTGGATTTCAGCTTTGTAATCGGTTCGGACAATCTGAAAGAGCTGCATTTGTGGTATGATTATCCTTATTTGGCTAAGGAATTGCATTTTTTAATTTTACCGCGCCCGGGTTATGCCCTTCTGCCGGAAGTTATTAGTCAGCTGAAAGCAACGGTGTTAAATATTGAACTTTGCCCTATTTCCGCTACTGAAATCAGACAGCGCATAAAAAACAGGGAAAGCATTAAAGGTATGGTGCCGGAAGAACTGGAACAGGAAATAATTCAGCTTTACAGAGAAACGGGAATTTAAGCCCGCATATTTATTAACAACACGGATTTTACGGATTAAAAGGATTAACCCGGAGGGTAATTTTTAATTCTCAATTTGCAATTCTCAGTTCTGCATTTTTGTATTTGGTTTCCCATTATGAACCTGTTTTTCTCTTGCCATCTTGCCATATTGCTTTTTTCCCATTTTGCTTTGGTCTTCCTCTCTTGTTTTCCATCATCAACCCAACTTTAGGATGAGTGGAGGTTGAGAGGAGGATGAGTAATAAACGGAAAGGAATTATAAAATAAAAAGCTTGACGGAAATTAGTAAAGGAAATATAGATAAAAATGGGTAATGTATAGTGCATTAACTTCTAAAAAAAGGAGGTTAACTATGATGCGCTATAAGGTTTTGATTCTTGCCGTTCTGCTTTTAAGCAGTGCATTTTTAAACAGCGGCATTTCTCGCTATTACACTTTTGCCTACACAATTGCTGAATACAATCCTATAAATGGGATTCAACTTTCTTTTCCGGATATGAATAATTACATTAGTTCAGGCATAGAAATTGGTTTTCCCTTTCCTTATTGCGGGCAGATATATGAAGATATAAAAATATCCACTAATGGTTTTATCAATCCTGGTGCCAACTGGAATGATGACAGCCCCAATAATCAGTTACATTATGGCATTTATCCGATAATTGCTCCTTTATGGGATGATCTTAGTTTGGCGGAAGGAAGTTTGCAATATGCAACAATTGGCACAGCTCCCAACCGGGAATTTTGGGTGCAATACTCCAATGCTCGCTGGCTCTATAATAATTTTAATTGTTATGTAAACTTTCAAGTAGTGCTATCCGAAAACGGCAAAATTAAATTCCGTTATGGAAACACGAATGGCTCTCCGCTAAATTGTTCTGCTTCCATCGGAATTAATATGCCCAATGCAGGAGCAGGCAATTTTTTCAGTATCACTCCAAGTAACCCTCCTACGGTATCTACTGCACAGGAAAACTATAGTATAAACGAAATTATTCCCGCTGGAACGGTTTACATCTTTAATCCTTTGCCGCCTGTCCTTTATGATCTTTCTCTGAAGATAGAATATAGTATGTTTTATACGGAGGGAATATATCATAATCTGCATGAAAGTTTTCCTCTTCCAGTGACGGTAAAAAACAATGGAACCGAGACAGTTGATAACTATGATGTGGTTCTTTATTGCGGGCTAACGGAACTTTGCCGTTTAAATGGCATTTCCCTGGCACCGGCAGACAGCCATTTATATGATTTAGTGGCAACTATAGATTCCAGCGGATGGAAACATTTAACTGCAATAGCAGAACTTCCCGAAGATGAATATCCGGAGGACAATATTGGCGATTATACCTGCATTATACGTCCCAATCCCAATACCGGTATCATTGTAGGTTCAGGAAATGAACTGCAAAGAATTCCTATAGATGTTTACTGGAAATATTCCCTTTACGAGACAATTTACTATGCTGAGGAAATTGGTAATAGCGGAACTATTTATGGAATTAGTTATTATATGAATTCCACATTTTCTCACAATCTATTGGTAAAAATCTGGGTAGGGACAACCAATTTAACTAACTTAAATGAGGGCTGGATTGCTGCAGGCGAATTGACACCTGTCTTCAATTCCTATATTATTATGCCACCAGAAAGTAATGAAGTGTATTTTCCTTTTTCTACTCCTTATCAATATCAGCAGGGCAATTTGTGTGTAATGGTCTATCATTCACATACTTATGCTCTTGCCTGCACTGATACTTTTTTAGCTCAAACTGTTCCGGAAATGAGAGCTTTAAAACGCTGGACTGATGCTTATGATCCCGATCCTTATAATCCTCCTGTTTATAATGAATTAAATGGTAAAATGCCGAAAACCGCATTTTATTTGATTCCTGAGATTCCTGTGCAGGATGAATATCTTCCCCAGGCAAAGACAATAGGTTGCTATCCCAATCCCTTTAAAGAAACTACTACTCTGCAGCTGAATCTGGATAAAAAACAGGAGGTCTGCCTGGAAATATACAATAGCAAAGGACAGAAAGTGAAAACCATCTTTAATGGCTATGTAGAAAAAGGCGAAACGGAAATTTCTTGGAATGGTTTAGACAACAACAACAGAACAGTTGCCAACGGCTTATATTTTTGTAAGCTGAAAACAAAGGACAGGTGTGAAACAGCTAAACTGATTGTATTGAAATAAAACTAAACATAATTAACCGCGAGTTCCAGGCATCTTTGATTCAATAGTTGCTTTAGCACCTTACTATAGGCAAATAGAGTAATTGGTACTTGACAAATAAATCAAAGCTTATAAATTAGAAATATAAGAAAAGGAGTTGACTATGGATATCAAAGAAATACTCTCACAAATCCGCTCCATAGCAAATAATGCTTTAGGTGGTGGTTATTCTTTCGGACAGCCCTCAAAATTGGGTGATCTTTATGTAATTCCGGTTGCCAGAGTTACTTATGGAATGGGTGGCGGAGCTGATGAATCCTCTCCCGATACTGCCAAAAAAGAAGATGAAGACAGCTCTTCCCCAGCAGAAGAAAAAGGCAAAAAGGTAAAAAATAAAGTTGGTTTCAGCGGAGGTGGAGGTATTGGCATTCATAGCGTTCCGGTAGGGCTTTTTTCCCTTAAGGAAGACCGCATTAAGTTTCATCCAGTAATTAGCTTTTGGGAAATTATTGCGATGATGAGTTTATCAGCTCTGTTTGTCCTGAAAATGAAAAAGTTGAGGTTTAAAAAGTAAACCCGAAATATACTGTTTAGGTAAAAACGGATTGGCAGTTTCTTCTTTGCCCAGAGGGAATTTGAATACCTGCAAAACTGCTTTAGGTGATGAATATGCTTTCTATTTTTAGCCCCAGTAACTATGCCCCTTTTAATATTGCCTGCGAGGAATATATCCTGAAGAACTTTCCTGAGGATGTATTTTTGCTTTATATAAACAACCCCAGTATTATTGTAGGTAAACATCAAAATACTTTGGCAGAAATAAATTACGAATGGGTAAGGGAACATAATATTCCGGTTGTGCGTCGTTTAACAGGTGGTGGTTCCGTATTTCACGATCCAGGAAACTTGAATTATTCCTTTTTGATGAATGAAAGTGAGGATTTTAACCGTAATTTTGAACGCTATACCAAACCCATTTTAGCTGTCCTTCAGGAGTTGGGAATTCCTGCCATTTTAGAAGGAAGAAACGACCTTACTATCAATGGCTGCAAGTTTTCCGGGAACGCTAAAACCAATGCCTTCGGAAAAACTCTCCAGCATGGAACTATCCTTTTCAGTTCCAATATTTCAGACCTCACCGCGGCTCTAAACCCGAGAGAAGAAAAGTTTAACGATAAAGCGGTAAAATCCGTGCAGGCAAGAGTTACCAATGTTTCCGACCACCTTCCTTATCCTCTTTCTTTGCAGGATTTTGTCACTTTAGTTAGGGCAAAAGTGAGAACTATGTATCCCGATATTCAGGATTATACTTTTTCCCTCAGAGATAAAGAGGAAATCCAAGCTCTAATGAATAGTAAATATGATACCTGGGAATGGAACTTTGGCAAATCACCCCGCTATAATTTGTGCCATTCCCTTAAAACAAAAGTAGGAATAATTGAATTCTACCTCCTGGTAAATAAAGGTATCATTGAAGAAGTGAATATCTACGGCGATTTTTTTACTAACCGCGAAATTAGCGAACTGGAAAATGCCCTCTGCGGAATTGAACATAAACCTGAAACGGTAGCAAAAGTGCTGAAAGATATGGAATATAAAAGCTTTTTCGGAGAGGTGAAACTGGAAGAAATTGTGAAGGCAATGTTTTGATGTTTTACAAAGAGGAAAAGAGAAAAAGAGAAATGACGAGAGAGTAGGAAAGCCAGAAAGGGCTACACAATTATGTAGAAGGTGGCGTAAGCCCCTCGGAAAAAGAAGAATACTACTATTCACTCTCTATTTATTTTTCAGGTTTCCTATTAGCACTTTAATCACTGTTTTTTACGATGTTTGCCTTGGGCTTCCCCTTTTCCCCTTTTCACTTTCCTCCAGACCTATTGATCTCTTGACCTCTTGACCCTATTCCGAATAGCTAAAAAGTTTCTTTATATCTTCTTTCGTCATTGCCTTCAGCACATTTTGTCCACCCTCAATAACCGTTTCAAAGAGTTCGCGTTTGTTTTGTTGCAGTTGCAGGATTTTTTCTTCCACAGTGCCTTTGGTAATCAGACGAAAAACTTGAACCTTATGTGTTTGTCCGATTCTGTGAGTTCTATCTATTGCCTGATTTTCCACCATTGGATTCCACCAGGGATCATATAGGATAACGGTATCTGCAGCAGTTAAGTTAAGTCCCGTTCCACCTGCCTTCAAGGAGATTAAAAAGAGTTTAATCTCGGGATTGGTTTCAAAGCTTTTTATGGGAGTAACTCTATCCTTGGTTTGTCCATCCAGGTAGCAATAGGGCAAGGAATTTGCTTCCAAGACCTTCCGAATAATGGACAGCATTTGGACAAACTGACTGAAAATCAAGACCTTATGTCCTGCATTTGTCGCTTCGGTAACCAGTTCCAGAAGCTGTTCCAGTTTGGAGGATGCTTCCAGTTCCGGTAAAATATCGCCATTGGCAAGATGAGGGTGATTGCAGACCTGTCTTAGTTTTGTAAGTGCAGCTAAAATATGAATATAGCTTGGCATCTCTTTTCCCTCCGGCAGGAGTTTTTTATGCACCATATCCAAAATTTGCAGGTAAAGTTTTTCCTGCAGGGTATTTAGTTTGCACCAGGAAATTTGTTCCTGTTTATCCGGAAGTTCCAGGAGCACATCTTTTTTTATTCTGCGCAGCATAAAAGGGGCAACCATTCGGGATAAAGAAAGTCGGGCAGTTATTTCTCCTTCAGCAGGCAGATAATTCTGTTTAAATTTATTCAGGGTGCCCAAATAGCCAGGGTTCAGGAAATCAAATATAGACCAAAGTTCGGTAAGATTATTTTCAATAGGAGTTCCCGTTAAAGCCAAACGGTGTTTGCTTTTCAGTTTTTTGATGGCGGAAGTGCGTTGAGCGGAAACATTTTTAATATTTTGTGCTTCATCCAGAACAATCCATTCAAACTCCATATTTTTCAGGTAAGCAACATCTCCCAAAACCATAGAATAGCTCATAATAAAGAGCTGGACATTAGGATTGGAGAGGATTTCCATCCGGGTTGTTTTATTACCATCCACAATGGCAAAAGGGATATTGGTATGGAACTTGTCAATTTCCGCAGCCCAATTATAAAGCAAGGTCTTAGGACAAATTACCAGTGAGACCTGCCCCAAAGTTGTAGATAAAATGGCAGAAAGTGCCTGAATGGTTTTTCCCAAGCCCATTTCATCGGCAAGAATACCGTTTAAGTGATAATGTGCCAACATTTTAATCCAGGCAACACCGGCTTTTTGATAACCGCGTAAAACGGTTTGCAAATAGAGAGGTAAGGTTTCAGGACCTTCCAATCGCCTTTTCAGTAACGCCTCATAAAATCCTTCTAACCATTCATCACCCTGCATTCTAAAGGCAGGATTATCTTCCTGCAATTTAAGATAATAGGGCAGGTTCATCATTCGGGAACGATACACCTGATCAGTTTTATGTTCACTGCGGGAAAGAAGTTCTTCCACTTCATAAAAGACCTGCGGATTACTGATAAACACAAGGCGTCCATCCGAGGTATGCAAAAATTCTTCTTTACTGCGGAAAAAGCGTTTCAGTTCTTCGTGCGTAAAATTCAAATCCCGATAATGGTAACGGACTTCATAGGTAAACCAGTCAATATCTTCTTCGTGACGAGCAATAAGCTCCACCTGCAAAGGGATTTTAGCCACAAAGTAATTCCTCAATTCCGGGTCAATTTGAATATCCCAATCCTGATCACTAAGTTCAAAAATAGCAGTCCGCAATTGTTCAATTCTTTCTTTTCCGCTAAAAACCAATTCGGCATATTGTTCCAAACGGTTCATTTCCGGTTCGGGAAGTTTATTCAGCAGTTCCTGTGTTTTGGCAAAAAGCTCCGGGGTTAAATGAAACCAGGCACTACCATTTTTATCAGGAGAAGTATATTGAGAATAAACAAGGGGCTTACCAAAACGCAAAACGGAAAGGGGAATTTCTCTTTCTCGGGAAAAAACCAGGGAACCGCCAATCAGAATTTTATCACCCAATTTCTTGATATGCAAACGCTTAACAGGGATTTCATCTATTATTTCCGGCAGCGATATACTTTCCTCAAAATCCAGATAAATTCCCTGTTCCTGCAGTTCACGATGCACCAGACAGCGATAATAAATCAAATCCCTGGCAGTTAAAACCTCTCCACTGCCAAAAATGTGATCTATAATTTCTTTTCGGAAAGGCAGGTTGATTTTATACACCCGATTCCGGAAAAAAAGCCAGGTAGGATTTCCGGCAAACCAAACGGAGAGTTCATCTATAATAACAGCGCGTAAAGAATAGTTCTTTGTTCCGGAGGGTTCAATTCTTAAGGCAAGTTGATAGGGCTGTTGCTGAAAAATAAGCTCTTCACCCGTTTCTCTAATGACAAAACGAGTATGACAATTTTGCATAATTAAAAGAGCTTGGGCAAAGTCACTTTTGTAAATTGACCAGAACTTGTTTTTGGGACTATAAGCACAGCGGGTTTTGTTTAAAAAACTGAATAAATGAAGGTCGGCATCTCTAAAAGCTCCCATATTGGCAGTGTAATATTCAATTTGGCGTTGAGGAATTTCGTTTATTTCTTCCTGTGAATGGAGTTTACCCATTAAAATTGGATCAATAGGAGCAAGGTCTTGATGATAAAAACGGATTTTATCGGTTTCGGGATTATAAATTCCCTCCACATAAAGAACTGCATTGCGGGCAATATTTAGCCATAATTCATTGCCACTAAGGGCATTACCATCACAGGTCTCAACTACCTCTTCCTCAAAAATGCGCGTGCTTAAATTCAGATAAGCATAACGCAAAATGGAAAGATAATGACGACAGGATTCATCCGTATGGCACTGTGAACAATCATGGGAAACAATCAGCTCCGTTTCCGGATTAAAAACAATATCTACATATTCGGCAAAATATTCCTGTTTGGAAGGAGCCGGGAAAAAACGAATTTGATAGTTGCCATCTTCATTGCGGGTTTTCCAAAACCATAAATCGTCTTTCTCCAGCACAATTATTGCCTGATTGAAATACCAGCTGTCTGATTTGTTATGATAATCCTTAGCGAAAAGCCGTGCCATCAGTTTGGGTATCCTTTTATTTTTTAATCAGTTCCTATAGGGTAAAAAGGGAAAATCTGTCAATCTAAAAAAGGGGTTTTTTTTACAGCGAGAGCACAGAAAGCACTGAAAACACCAAGAATGATTTGTAAATAAAGAGAAAAGAGGAGAAGAGAGATGTCTTCACCACAGAAAATAATGAAATTTATCTCTCACAGATTACACAGATAACACAGATATATTCTTGTAATTTGGGGAAAATAAGACATCGTTAATCCCCCAAAATGGAAAGGAAAATGGCACCCTCATTATTTTTTCTACTGCGTGTGGGTAATTAGTTGGAAAATAGAAAATTCCGTTTTCGTCCTTAATAGCATTGCTTACTCATTGCTTACCCATTACGGATGGCATTAGTATTGGGTAAGCAATGCTAAGGTAATGGAGGCAAGAAAGAGAGTTATAAAAATTGAGGGAAGAAGGACAAAAAATTATGTAACTTATTGTTCTAATATGTTTTCTGCTTTTTTCCCGACTCTGGTATAAATCTCCTCCATTTTGTCCCTAAAATTGATTTTAGAACGCCAGAAAGTAATATTTCCCAAGCGGTTAATAATTGCAGAATGGAGTTGAGGACGCTCCAGATTCATTTCTCTGCAGTTAAAATAAGTCCCTTTCTTTCAATTCCTTCTTTATTTGGCAAATCATCCGCTACTGCTTTATAAAGGGTAATTTGTTCTTTCGTAAGTGGACAGTATTCTTTCGCTTCATAGAAACGGAACTTAATTGATAATGGATATATGTAATATAACCACTCTCTCTTGCCGTAAGAAATAAAATTTGTGGTGGAGCTAAGGGGATTCGAACCCCTGGCCTAATGATTGCGAACCATTCGCTCTACCAACTGAGCTATAGCCCCAACGCACTTTGGGAATAAATTTTAAGAGATAGGGTTTTGTCAAGAGCAATGTGAGGAAGAAGGAAAAATTTAGAGGGTTGAAAAGGTTGAGAGGGTTGAGAATGTTGAAAAGGTTGAGAAGGTTGAGAGCGTTGAGAGGGTTTAGATGCCCTCTGCTCTTAGCTCTTTGCCCTTTGCCAAAAAGCCCGAAGGGCGAAACAATGATAGCGATGGTGGCGTAAGCCCCTCGTAAAAATGAAAGCCCCGACTTCTTCTTCTCCTTTTCTCTTTGTAAAAAAATAAATTCCTCTTTTTCTCGGTGTTCTCAGTGTTCTCGGTGTAAAATAAGCCAGGTGACGACACCTGACTTTCGCCAAAAAAACTTGGGGTTATAGTCAAAAAGTTCTTGACTAAATATTAGGGTAGCAGGAGAGTGTACTTTATGTAAAATTAAATGTTAGGAAGGAGGAAAAAATGATTCAAAATCTTCTGCTAATCAGGAATCAAGCCCAGCTGAAAGAAATGGGCAGTCCCTTAAAATATAATATTCTAAAAGAATTGATTAAAGCACCGGCAACATGTCAGCAACTGGCAACTCTGTTTGGTTGCAGTAAACAAAAGATGCACTATAATTTAACACAAATGCTTTCTCAAGGTTTACTAAAAGTTGAAGACGAGGCAAATATCAATAACAAAGAGGTCTATTATAGAGCTACTGCCCGCAGTTATGTTTTGGATTTGGCAATTGGTTTGGAAACCAGTGAAAAAATATTGGATAACCGCAATATTATTAACAGCATTTTAGAGCAGGAATATCGGATAAATTTGAATAATATTGCTGATAAACTGCTTGATGAGGCGCTGAAACTGACGAAGGGAATGCATTTGCTGATTACCACGGGCAAGTTTAATTTGCCTTTAGTGGAGAAATTATTAGTGGAGGCAGGGAAAAGAGGAATTTATACTACTTTGATTTATCAGGACTTAGAACAATTGCAAGCAAGGGCGGAGCAGTATTCGTTAATTGCCTTTCAGGCGGATTATGAAAATTTTAACCATAAACTGAAAGAAGCGGATGTTTATTTGAACCTTAATGGTGAATCCCGAATTGTAGAAGTTACTGATCCGAAAAAAATTCAAATCCGTAACCGAATGCTGGAGAAAGGTCGTAAGATTATAAAGGAAAAGAATATTTGTTTGGCAATGATGCCTTCACTTTTAAATGATACTCTTTCCGAACAGGCAATTGAAAGTGAAGTTCAGTTCTGGCGTGCTTTAGATATTGATTATCAGATGCTTAGCGATAAAACCCTGGCTTTATGCAGAAAGTTCGTTAACAAGAATTATGTGGAAATTGAAAACAAATCTGCCGCTTTCCGTTTTGCCATCAATAATATTTGGGCAGAATGCGGTTCTTTTGGCAAAGGTGAATTTCAGTCCCCTATTATTAACCTACCTGGTGGTGAAATTTTAATTATTCCCAAGCCGGGTTCAATGCAGGGAAAAATAATTGGTGACCGTGCTTATGCTTTGGGCGAAGAAATTTTGCATCCGGAAGTGGAGATCGTCAATAATGAAATAACCGGTTTTTCTGCAGAAAGCAATCAGCAGCAATTAGCCAAAGCCATTGAAACCGGAGGTAAAGATGGCAGAAAGGTTGCTCTCATCTGTTTAGGAACCAATGATAACATCCGTGGCGGCAATATAGATAATGCCTTGAAACATAAAAGCAGCGGATTTATAAGTATTTACTGGGGAAGCAATAAAGATGTAGGTGGAGATATTGCCGGAAATATTGAATGGTTCATCCAGATTGAAAATCCCCAGCTTAACTTTCTATAAGAAAAGAGGTCTATTATGAAAAAATCATTTTTACTGTGTCTCCTCATTTGCTGTTCTGCTTTTGCTTTTGGGCAATGGCATATAGATGAGGATTTTGAGGGTATTACAACCCTTCCTGCCGGTTGGATTACTTATGATGATGGTGATGGAATGACCTGGCGTAATTTGGAAAATGCCAGTCACGCACATTCTGGAACGCGTTTTGCTTTTGCGGATAACTATTTTCCCAATCAAAATTGCGATTGGTTGATTACTCCTCAATTGCATATTGCCAATGGAGATTCACTGAAATTTTACACTCGTGCCTGGTTTGACACTGAGAACTTGCAGGTTTATGTTTCAACAACCGGCAATGCCATCAGCAATTTCAACACTCAAATATTGAATTTACAGGGCTTGGGAACTACTTTTCAATATGCAAGTTATAATCTTTCCGCTTATGCAGGACAGAATATTTACATCGGATTTAAATGGCAATGTGTTACTTACGGAATTATTGTAGACGATGTGAAAATAGGTCAACCCGTAATTGTAACTCCCGAATTAAACCTGCCTGAGAGTATTACTTTCTGGCAGGGGGAAACCATAACCGTAGATTTTACTCCCTATATTGTGGCTACGGATATAAACAATATTCAGCTTACCTGGCAAACTCCTGAACATATAAGTATTTCTGCTACGGGTTTAGCTCTAACTTTTAGCAGTGATAACTGGAACGGAACGGAAAATATCACTTTTACTCTAACGGATAATATAACCGGTTTAACAGCTACGGATACTATGCAGATAATTGTGCATCCGATTCCAACTGTAGATATGGCATTGCAAACAATTTTATCGCCCGGAAATATGGTTTTTGTAAACTCTGCTTTTAACCCTACCGTTACGGTAAAAAATAACGGACAGATTTTGTGGGAAGACCAGCTGGAAATATTTTTCCAGGTCTATAATAGCCAGAATGTTCTTGTAGAAAGTGTTTCTTCCTATTTTAATCCTGTTTTACAGCCAGAGGCAACTTTTGAAGCTGTCTTTCCCCCTCTCAGTATTAGTTCCGAAGGGGTTTATACCGGAACTTTTCAGATTAACATCAGCGATAACAATCCTACTAATGATACCATCAGCTGTGTATTCAATGTTATTTTAAGAGTAAATACAGGCGGACCCGATGCTTTTGGTTATCGCTATATAGATAGCACAGCAGAAAACGGTCCTGATTTCAATTGGATTGATATTAGTGCTACCGGCACTTCTACAATTATGTATGGAGTGAATGCCTTTAACGGCGACGATAACTTTTCCGAACCCATTCCCCTTGGCTTTAATTTTCCCTTCTATGGTATTAGCTACTCTACCGCTTATGTAGATATTAACGGAGAAATATTATTGGCACCAAATACCTGGTATACAGAATATCCTGATAACGGTTGGGGAAACGATGGCAATATGTTTAACTATATGTATCCGATTCCAGGTTATTCTGCAATGCCAGGTTTGATAGCAGTTTACTGGGATGACCTGCATTGTGAGCAAGGCACTGGAGATATCTATTTTCAAAGCTTTGGAGAAGAGCCCAATCGTTATTGCGTAATTCAATGGCATAATTTGAGGTTTCATGCTGGAACCGGTGTTTCCACTCTGCTGGATTTTGAAGTTATTCTGCAGGAAAACGGAGAAATCATTATGCAATACAATTCTACAGCAACAGGACAAACAGGAGCAAATGTACCTCACGATAATGGAAAAAGCGCTACCGTTGCCTTACAAAGTGCAGATGCTACAATGGGAATTTGTTATTTGCGGGAAATTGTGCAAAATAATACTTATATCGGAGTTGAACCAGCGGGAAATTTACTTTTCAATGGATTAGCCCTGCGTTTTTATAGCGGTGAAGACACACAAGCGCCTTTTATTACACATTCTGCTCCGGGAAACACTTTTAATCAGTCACCTCTGATAACGGCAAGAATATTAGACCTTTCCGAGCTGAATAATGTAACTTTGCATTATAATTTGGGTGAGGGCTGGAATGCTTTGGAAGGTATGGCAACAGGTAATGGCAACTATGATTTTGCTTTGCCATTACTTCCTACAGGGCATACCTTTAGCTATTATTTTGCCGCTGCAGATGTCTGTGGCAATAGTTCAACTTTGCCTGCAGGAGCTCCAATAGAGGTCTTTCAATTCAAAATTCTGCCTTCGGAAAATACTTCTGTCTTGCTTGCCTATAGCGGAAAGCAGGATTATCAAAATACCGAACTGCCTGTTTATATAGAACAGCTCAATAATGCCAATATTGCCTACGACATTTATGATTGGGAAGAATTTGCCGAATATACAATTCCGAATACCTATTCTACTATTCTGGCTTATGCCTGCACAGGCACAGCAAGTCCTGCTACCTTGTATTTATCACAGAAATTGATGGACTTTCTGAATTCCGGCACTATAGATAATCCTAAAAACCTGTTTTTCTCCTCCGATGGCTTTGCTTTCAGCCAATCGGGTACTCCTAATTCCCATCCTATGAAGCAATTGCTAAATGGTTATTTCCGAACTTTTGCTGTTTCTACAGGTGGTGGAGGCGGAACTAATGGTTTAGCAGGACCTGATGTTTTCAGCTATCAATCAGGCACAATTATGTGCACAACTTATTCTCCTGTAGGAACTATCGGCACAGAATACAGCGTTTATGCCAATAGCCCGGATTGTATTTTTGCCTATGATGAAGTTCCAGATTGGTATGCAGACCTTGTTCCCTATCCGGAAATCGGAGCGATGAATGCTTTTGTGTTTGAAGACGGACCTGTAGAAGGTCATGCCTATTTATATCACGGGGTTTGTGCTACTGCTGTGCAAACACCTATATTTAGGACTTTTTACTTTTCCTTTGATTTTTCCCAGCTGAATAATCCTGCTCAAAGAGAAGAACTATTTGCCGATTTAATGGACTGGTTTGAGGTTTATCCCACTTCCATTAACGAAAATGAACTGCCGATTGTGCAAAGCAAACTTCAAACAAACTATCCGAATCCATTTAATCCCGCAACGACAATTGCTTTTACTTTGGCAAAAGCGGATAAAGTGGAAATAGTTATCTATAACTTAAAGGGACAAAAAGTAAAAACCCTGCTTTCCGATAATCTGCTTGCGGGTAACCATAGTATTGTTTGGGACGGTAAAGACGATAAAGGCAAAACCTTAAGCAGTGGAATTTATCTGGTGAAAATGAAAACCGGGAAAACCATAGACACCCGCAAAATCACGATGCTCAAATAAGGAGTAAAAAAATGCACAAGTATCTAATTCTAACTATGCTGCTGTTTTCTCTGTCTTTTTTAACGGCAGGAGATTACATTATCGGTACCGGGACAAGTAATCAAAACTATGTCCCTTTTAACGGAAATTACAACTATAGCTGGAGCAAGTTCTTTTTCACGGCGGATGAATTATTGGCTGCTGGAATGACAGGAACCGTACAAATAACCAAAATCGGTTTCCAGCTCGTTTCCAACACCTTTGATAATTATATTACCAACGACCAACGGATTTATATCCACGAGTTTTATGATGAAACTTATCCTTCCAATCCTCAATATGTTAATCCTTCCTCTTATCCGATTGCTTTTCAGGGAACTATTTCCTGGACAAGTCCCGGCTGGGTTTTTATTCAGCTAACGACACCCTATTCTTATACTTATAACGGCGGGAGCCCTGTACCCAATGGAATTGAAATTCTCTGGGAAAATAGAGACGGTTCCTCTCAAAGTCCCATCCGAAATTCGCTTATACCTCCTCCAGTAATTATAACGCCGCCTATAAATATAACAATCCTTCTTTCCCAACCAGTTCCGGCACCAGAATAAAACAGAGACCTAATGTCTGGTTTATCTCACCTGCTACATCAGAGCCCAATCCAGCAGTGAATCCTATTCCGGCAAATTTGTCTACGGGAGTGGAGATAACTACAACCCTGAAATGGACCAGCGGAGGAGGTAATCCGGACGATTATCTTGTTTCCTTGTATAAAACCGATCCGCTTACATACATTGTAAATAATCAGGTAACTACCTCCACTACCTATAATTTACCTGTGCATCTGGAATATAGTACAACTTACTACTGGAGAGTTATCCCCCGTAATAGTTTTGGACCCGCTATAGCTTGTCCTACCTGGAGTTTTACTACTATTCCAGACCCTTCAGTAATGACTTATCCCTGGACGGAGAATTTTGACGGGAGCGAATTTCCTCCAACTGATGATTGGTTACGCAGAGGAGGTGATCTTGTTGACCCTATTCAATTGGGAGGAAATTCTTTATGGGAACAGGAAAATTGGCTTAACATTTCCGGAACGGATAAAGCCGCCGGCATTAATATCTGGGGTAATTTAAACGGTTGGCTGATCACACCTCAATTTCTGTTTAATGAAGATAGTGATTATCTTTACTTTGATTTGGCATTGCTGAAATATAATCAACCCCCGAATGGAACTCCTCCGGATACAACCGGTATTGATGATCGTTTTGCCGTTTTAATTTCCGATGGCTACACCTGGAGCACAGCCAATATTATGCGCGAATGGAATAATAGCGGTTCTCCTTATGTGTTAAATAATATTAGCCCTTGGGGAGAAAGGGTCTGCATTCCCTTAAACGGTTTTACCGGACATAACAGAATTGCCTTTTTTGCCGGCACTACAATTTCTAATGCCGATAACGATTTTATGATCAATAACCTTTATGTGGGTCCTTTAATTCCCGATACACCAGAAGTGCAAATTAGCCAAGTTGGAGATGATCTTTGTCTTCTAACCTGGAATGAAAGTTCGGGAGCTACCGGTTATGATATCTATGCTGCTGATTCACCTGAAGGTCCTTGGGAGCTAATTGCTTCCACAGCAGAGACGCAATTTGAGTTTACAGCCCAAGCAGCTAAAAAATTCTATCGGGTGAAAGCAATCGCAAGATAGAGTAAACGATATTCCAATCGTTTCTCTTAAAGTAAAAAAAGTGTAGGCGGAGGACACTGTTTCTCCGCAAAGTTATAAAACGCAACAGGAGGTTGACCTGGAGGTTAACCTCCTGTGTAGTTGACCGGGAAGTCAATTACCCGGTTGAAAACGGTGAAAGTTAAGTTGACAATTTGGCTTCCAATAAAAATCCTGTTCATAGAAGAATAGCATTATACGGATTATTAGCACGATGATTGTTTTAAAGAATGTAACCTGCGGTTATCAGGATTTTCCTGTTTTGCAAGATATTTCCCTGCAAATTGAAAGCGGGGAATTTTGTGCTCTATTAGGTCCTAACGGAGCCGGAAAATCTACCTTGCTTTACACTATTATGGGTTATTTGAAACCGTCTGAAGGTTCTGTCACAATTTTCGGTAAGGAGATAGCAAGTGTAAAACACTCCTGGTTGGCAAAACAGCTGGCTTTTGTGCCTCAGGAAACCAGGTCTGAATTTGACCATACAGTTCAGGAAACGGTTTTAATGGGTCGTTATCCTTATCTGGGTTTATTGCAGTCCTATAGTTCCGAGGATTTTGATACCGTTGATTCTGTTTTGGAAGAGCTGAAACTATTGGAACTGAAACATCGCTGGCTTTCTGAAATCAGCGGAGGTGAAAAACAGAGGGTTTTAATTGCCAGAGCATTAGTTCAGCAGACACCGTTTATTTTGCTGGACGAAAGTTTGTCCCAATTGGATATTAATTATCAGATAGAAATAATGAAACTGCTAAAAGCCATTCACAGCAAAGAAAATAAGACGGTTTTAATCGTTTCGCATAACTTAAACTTAGCAGCCAACTATGCTGAAAGGTTAATTTTCCTGAAAGAGGGCAAAATTCTTGCTGCGGGTAAACCGGAGCTTTTAATGCAGAAAGAGACCCTGAAAGAGTTATTTACTATAGAATTGGATATAATGCAAAATCCGCATAGCGGACGCCCTAATATTATTTATCCTTGAGTGTTTTATTATGCAGTTTCTCCGTTTTTTTACCGTTTTCTTTATTCTGCTTGCCTTTTTTGCAATGCTAAATGGAATAAAAGTAACCGGAATTGTTACGGATGAAGAAAATAAACCCGTGGAAGCAGTTCGCCTGATTAGCGGAAAAAAAACCACTTTAAGTAAACAGAATGGCAATTTTACCATTGAAATTACCGACTCTTTACAAGTAAGTCGTTTGGGCTATAAAAAGCAGGTGCTCTCTATACAGGAAGTTATTGCTCTGCCTAAAACAGCTTCAGGCATACAGATTAGATTGCAAAGTGAACCGGTTCAGCTATCTACATACCGTGTTTTTGCCTATCTTAGTGAAGAAAATATTTCTCCTGCGGATGTTGTAACTTTGCCAATTGACCCCGATAAACATTATAGTAGTGCTTCAGAATTAATCTCGCAAACTGCCTCTTTTCAAAATTACGGCACTCAACTGAAGGGTGAAATAGCGGAAATAAACATTTTGGGAAATATCAGCCGACACACTTTAGTTTTGCTGGATGGAATTGCGATGAATACTTTAGGTGAGCCCTTTGATTTTTCCCGTTTGAATTTGGATAATATAGAAAGCATAGAAGTTGTAAAAAATAACGCCAGTGTTTATGGAGGCAGTTCTGCTATTGGTGGAATAATAATGATTACTACCAAACAGGGTTCCGCGCTGAAAAAGAACTTGGAAAGCAAAACGGAAATCGGTTCTTATGGCTATTTGCTGCAACAAATTTCCTTAAGCGGAATCAGCTCGCAAAATTCCTATCGTTTATGCCTAAATGCCTATAATGCAGATAACGATTTTCCTATTCCCAAAGGGGATTTGATTCCTGAGGATAGTGCAAACAAACGCAAAAACAACAGCAAACAGCAACTTTCTTTTTCGGGTGCGTATTCCACTCACCTGTCTAAATTGCTGATGAGTATTTCTACGGATTATTTAACCTTTCAGAGAGAACTTCCCGGTCCCCTTAATTTTGCCGATTTATATTATAAGGCATTTTTAGAGGGCTCATCCCTGCGTCCGCAAATTCGGTTTTCCGCTAATTTCGGTAATTTTACCTGGCAAAGCAATAATTGGCTGCTGAAGGACGAAACGGTTTATGATAATACACAGTCACTAATTGAGGGCTTTTCCCAAAAATACAAGCAAAAAAATGATAACTATGGAATAAAGCAATCTCTCAGCTATAATAAAAACTCTTTGCAGGCATCTTTATCCGGGGAATATGTGTATAACCGTTATCGCTATCAGGATTTAATTAACCCTTTCCAGGGAAAGATAGATTATGTTAGAAACCAGTTAGCTTTTAGCTTAAAACTAAATCAGCAAAAGGAATTTGCCTGGCTGATTTTGAATAACGGTTTGGTGGGTCGTTATGATTACATTGATGGTGAAGATGAATTTAGCGGTCGCCTGGAATTTTCCCTTCGCAATTGGGGAACAAAATATCTGGAAACGGGAGCTACAATAGGAAATTCTTTTGCTCTACCAACTCCTTATGACCTTTACTGGAAAGGGGATTCCCAAACCTTGGGGAATCCTAACCTCAAAAGTGAAAAAGCAACCGGCTATCAAATTTGGCTGAAAGGTAATATTCCCCAAGCAACTCTAAAGGCAACCTTTCATCAAAATACGATTAAAAACCTGATTCAATGGCGACAAGTGCAAATGTATGGTCCCGTCTGGAAACCGATGAATATTGGTAGAGCGGAAATTCGTAATTTAGAACTGGAGGGAAATTACCAACCGCTTGAACAATTGGAATTTACTGCTTCTGCGGTTTTTACGAAAGCCAAGGATACTACCTATTATAGTTTTGCAGAAGCACCCAAACTTATGTACCGTCCTGAAACCCTCTATTCTTTAGCAATTGATTATCAACCGGGGATTTTTCACTTTTGGACAAAATACAGCTACACAGGTAAACAATGGATTACCCCCGATAACTTAATAGACCCCATTTCTGCTTATGCTTTAGTAGATTGCGGGATAAGCTTGCACTGGCAAAAAGGCAACTGGAAATTTACGCCCGCTTTCACTGTCAAAAATCTTACCGACGAAAATTATATGGTGCACGCTTATGTCCCTGAACCGGGTAGAACTTTTTATGCCACTTTGCAACTGAACAGATAACTTTTTTATCAGCAACTGCCTGATAGCAACTGAGGAAGATTTATGCATCTGACAACCGAGCACTACTTTAATATTTGATAATAAGCGAGATGATATTTTTTCCCATAAGTTGTTTGACTAATACTATTTCGCTTGCATAATTACGAGATATGATTATATTGTCTCCAGAGTTTACAAACTGGAGGTAAACATGAATCGTATCCATGTTAACGACACAATGTCTGCTGATGAGTTAAAGTTAAGGATGTGCAACAGCAAAGATATTCAAGAGCACAATCGCTGGCAGGCATTATATATGGCAAAAGCGAAAGGATTATCGGCCCAGGAGATAGCTGATATTATTGGAGTATCTAAATACACAGTCAATAAGTGGGTGTATAACTTCAATCATATGGGAGAAGAGAGTATATTTAGCCATAGTAGAGGTGGTAATCGCACTTCATTTCTCAGTTGGCAAGAGGAAGAAGAGCTTCTATCCGAGATTGGTAAACAAGCTGAAAAGGGTCTGTTGGTAGTTGTCAAAACGATCAAAGCAGAAATAGAAGCCAAGATAGGGAGGACAGTCTCCAAGGATTATCCCTATGATTTGTTGCATCGTCATGGCTGGAGAAGAGTAGTTCCTCGACCTAAACATCCCAAGCAAAATGCTGAAACCCAGGAAGACTTTAAAAAAAACTCCCGGAATACCTGGCAGCCGCCTCGCTAAGTTTTCAACCCGACGATACAAGACCCATTCAGGTATTTTTCCAAGACGAAGCTCGCTTCGGAAGAATCAATACTCCTGTCGCCTATTGGTCTCCTAAAGGTCAGAGACCTACAGTTTCGAAACAGATTGTAAGACAATATTTATATGCTTACTCAGCGGTGAATCCGGTAAGTGGTGACATCTTCTCTATCCTGGCTCCCAACTGCGATACCGATATTATGTCGTTATTCATTGAGAACTTCTCTAATGAGTACCAGGATTACCGAAACATTATGATTATGGATAAAGCTGGATGGCATACCACCAGCTACCTGAAAAGCTTCGATAATGTCCGATACATCTTCCTACCTCCATATAGTCCAGAATTGAATCCAACAGAACATCTGTGGGCAAAGATTAGAGACCTGAAGTTTAGAAACATAACCTTCAATTCAATGAATGAAGTTATGAATGCTCTGATTGAGTGCTTTGAATACTTTGATGAAAACAAGGATATGGTCTCAAAACTAACTTATTTCAAATGGCTTAATTTGGATGTATGAAAGCGAATTGGTATAATCGCAGATCAGCTGATCAAAGTAGTGTCCACAGATCCTGATCAGATCTATGTGAAGACTAATCGCTACCTGGGGATATACGAGAAGACGCATGATCATAATCGCTGGAACTTTAATCAGGACAAAGCGATGATCTTACTGAAGGAAGTCGAAGCCACCAAACACAGAAACGTCCGAACGATCGCCAAGGCTATCGGAAAGTCCAGACAGTGGGTGTATATATATCTGGAGGCTCTAGCTTCAATCGGAGCAATTGAGAAAGTGGACGGTTATTACCAGATTATCTCGAAAGAAAGAGTCTGGGCGATCGGATCGAATATTAAAAAGGGGATATTGAAGATAGAACGAACAGGAGCCAACGATCCAGTAATTACTGGCTCTATCAAAGCAAAGGTCGTTACGATATCCTAATCTTAGTAACCCAATGTACTATAGCCCTTGATCAATCTACTATTTGGTTTCACGGGATAAGCCAAAACTTTGAGACCAGTAATACGGCTGACGAGACTGCCAATGTACGGATTGACACTATGTTCGTTTGATGCCCCGTTTGGTAAAGTGATCCATGAGTCATATTCTTGCATGTAGTTATTCTCAATTTCCAAAAAAACCCGGTCAATGACGTCTGTTGGGTAGTGGCCGTTACTCCTTTCGATATCGGCAACAATGTCTTCCACTATGCTCTTAATTTGCTTTAAATAGTCCTTTGGTATGGCTGGCATAATTCCTCCATTAATCATAAAGGTGACTGGACTTGGACTAAATTCATATCGAACCGAGGGTTCACAAGTGATATAAGTCATCCTCGCTAACCTGATCAGTTATCAGGAAATTCAATCTATTGCACTTCATATCAACTTGTCAATCCTGTCAAGTTTCATTTTTTACCATCATAGCATCGCCTCGATAAATGGATGATAATAAGTTATATCACTATTGAGTTAACCTCACAAGGCTAAATACTGCTCAATGTAGATTAGGAATAAATGCATAATACTTACATCAAAACCGGAAATGCTCTAATAGCGAAAATCATTATCTGTTAGTGATTCAATAGACAGAAATGAAAATATGGCTAGTAAAGGGTATAAGTACCCCCCTACCAGAGATTATAAATAGCACTAAGCAAAAACTGGTAAAAGAAAAGATAAAAAAATATATAAATGGGTGTTATTGAGACAGGTAGAGGGAATGCACCCGTTATGAATACCTATATTAAAAAAAATGGTTGCCATCTCGACAGGATATCGGGATATGCAACCGTTATGAATACCTATATGGAAAACAAAATAATTATTGGTAGTCAGGATGTCGAGACTTATCGTCTGCAGATGGTTCAAGATGCGCTAAAATATGGAATTAAACCCTGCGCTCGCCAGTATCAGACAACGGTTAAAACAGTGCGTAAATGGGTAAAGCGATACCAACAATATAAGGAGGATGGTTTGAATGATCTTTCCCGTAAAAAAACACACTGTCTAATCAAGATTGATAAAGAAACAGAACTGCAGATTATTAAATGTCGCAAAGCTCACCCAGGTTGGGGTGCGAGAAGAATCAAAGAAGTCCTGGAACTCAACTTCTCGCATGTCTCTATCCATAGAGTAATCAAAGATGCTGGTCTGATTTTGCCGAAAAGAAAAAAATATAAGAAACGCAAAGATATGCAGGAAGTCCGAAAACAAAAGAAAGTATTTAGCCGGTTCCAAATAGATATAAAATATCTAACCGATATTCCTGAATTCGAAATCTGGAGATGGGAACATCATTTCCCTCTATATCTTATCTCTGCCAGGGATTATAAAACCGGTGCTATCTATCTTGCTTATAGCTACGAAAAATCATCTACTGCTACAGCTCTGTTTATCAACTACTTGCTCTCTTCTCTTCAAAACTATGGCATAAATCCTCAAACTATTATTATCCAAACTGATAATGGAAAAGAATTCATTAATCCTACTGACCGAAAAGTAACTTTATTTGAAAAAATAGTAAAGGAAAAATATCAGGAAACTCATTTTCTTATCCCCTACCGAAGACCTACCTGGAATAGTGATGTGGAGTCCTTTCATAACATTATTGAAGAAGAATTCTTTATCTTAAGAAAAACCGAATAATGAAACCGAACTCTTGGCTAAAACTTTCGCCTACCAAATCTGGTTCAATTCTTATAGAAATAATAGAGGTAGAAATAATCAAAACCCTGAACAAATCTTTCAATCTGAATTGAATACTGATAAACCTATTCCCCTGATTCCTCCAATTATTGTTGACAATTATATGCATCTGCTAGGAAAGGATATTAAGGGGGGATACTTTTTACCTTTACCACCCAATTTTTTAGGAAAAAGAACTTGACTTGTATTGACAAGCTGAAAATAATACAATTTATTGTTTGTTCCTACAGGGGCTGTGAGAAATGAGGGTTATTAGATGCCCTCAACTAAACAGAGAAACAATAAAGTTGGAATTGACACCAACTTTTGGAAATCAACTTATGTATTCTATATGAATATGCTTGGGAAAGTGCAAATAGTTAGGTAGAATATGGATGTAATAGGTTTAGTTCAATGTGGAGCGCAAAAAAAGGCAACAGCTGCTCCTGCAAAAGATCTGTATAATTCAAGTTTATTTAAAAAATCTAAAAGTTTCGTTGAATCTAAGTGTGACAAATGGTTCATACTCTCTGCTAAATATGGATTATTGCTTCCGGAACAAGTTGTAGAACCATACAATGAAACTCTAAAATCATACAGCGTTAAAGAAAGAGCTATATGGGCAGAATCGGTATTTGAAGATATTTCTAAGCACATTAACTCGGGAGATAAAATAATCTTTTTGGCAGGAAACTGCTACAGGCAATTTCTTATTCCCAAATTACAGGCAATGGGTATTCAGATTGAAGTTCCAATGAAAGGTCTTAGAATTGGAGAACAACTACATTATTTGGATGTTCAGAATCAAAGAAATAACTATGGAAAATGATATTGATTTACTCTATGAGTATCTACGAATCTTAGAAATAGGATTAAATGGGAAGAGGATCTTGAAACTATGTAATGGTCGGCAAATATTGCCGAAACAAGGGGTCTATTTTTTCTTTGAACCTGGTGAAATTAGATATAATAAAAACGATTTAAGAATTGTCCGGGTAGGAACACATGGAGTTAGTATAGGATCGAAATCTACTTTATGGGGCAGATTAAGAGCCCATAAAGGAACATCTAAAGGGTTTGGAAACCATCGCTCCTCAGTATTTAGATTGCATATAGGAGCAGCTCTTATGAATAAGTATCCAGAGCTATTCATAGAGACCTGGGGGAAAGGACAGAATGCTAATCAAGAGATAAGAAGTAAGGAAAGTGAACTTGAACAAAAGGTATCTGAATATATTGGATCAATGTCTTTCCTTTATTTGTCAATTATTGACGAAGCAACTTCTTCAAGTGATAGAGCTTATATAGAAAGAAATACAATCGGTTTACTATCTTGTTTAAATGGTAATAAAGATATGCCTTCTACGGGATGGCTCGGTCTGTATAGCAAAAATATAAAGATAAGGGAATCTGGATTATGGAACTTAGATTATGTAAAATATCAGTATGATCCTGATTTTCTTGATGTTTTTAAAGAATATGTTTCAATAACTCTGGGTAAAACATCAAATCCTGACAAACCTCTTGCACCACCAAACTGGAAGTTCAAGATAAACAATAAATAATACAAAATTTGGAGAGTAACTAAAAAAAGTATCCCCCTTTTTAATAAGCTCAGTTACTAAGGAAGAATTAATATACCGTTTCTACAATTCATCAAGAATTTACATCTGTAAAAAAATCCGAATAAGAAAACCACATAGTTTAGGGACATATTCAGCAATTGAGGTGCTGAATTAAAATCGTCTAAAAAACATATAAGCATTAAGTTCGTTGGTAAACTGTATTTTATTTGCAAAGTAAGAATTGGTTAGCTCAATTTTCCCCTAAATGGTAAAATTTCGGATTGGTATTAAGTATTATCCTAATCTATTTACCTGTTATCAGGTATTTACTGCTTTAGCATAAATTGCATATCAATACTATCGGTTACCTTACTTTTAAGTTATGGGTGCTATAGAACCCATAGCAAAGGTGGTCAAGTCCTTTCCGCTCAATACGATAAGAAAGACAGATATCTCAATAAACAATCAGATTGAAGGTGAGCTTATCATAATCGCAAGTCATACAATGCTATGCGAAATCCCATTTGAAAAAATCGTGATATCTTTAGCCCGCAAAAAAAACCGATTGGAAAAAACGGTGATCCAATTTGCAGTTTTTAGTGATCAAATATAGCTACATAGCTAATCGTTTATGTCTGTTACAATTTTTGAAATGAAATAATTCTTGACATTATTGACTGTATTCACACACTATCAAAAAATAGTAAGCCATGCTTCCAGACAGACCGTGCTAAGATGCGTAACTAAACACATTAAAGCAACTTGGCAATAGCGATAAATAATATCTCGTGATAGGAGGATTGGTCGATGAATAGACAGATCAGCATTATCGTATACATATTTTTACTGTTGGCTGTTTTGCCAGTATGGGCTCAGGAACTTACAGGTTTCGATGTCCAGAGGGTAAACCGACGTTATGAGATTACCTACAGAATTGATAACTTTTCCTGGGGTGATCGTTTCGATGTATTCTTTTTTGCCAGACCTGATGAAAATTCCGCTTGGTTCAAACTAAGGGCATTGGTGGGCCAATATCGCAATGTGGAGAGTAGTAATTCGTATAAAGTGCTCTGGGAACCGATTCTTGATCTGAAGGAGAATCGTAGCTACCAATTACGCCTTTTCGCAGTAAATCACAGATATCTGGGCTGGGATTATGACTACAACAAAATTAATGAAATAGGCCTGGCTTACCCTATAAGCAATCTTCAAGGTGTATCTTATCTCATCAACGGAGCAGAACTGAACTCATCGGTTCCGGTCGCGTTACCGGTTGGTAGCTATGAATTTAGCATTACCAAAGACGAAGTGATTCGTGGTTATAGCGAGGTTGATGTTCTGCCCTTCCGTTATATAGAACCGGAATTGGAATTCCAGGACGGCACCATCACTCTTACCTGCTCCGAGCCAGGTAGCACAATTAAGATAGACGGTAAGAGCCAGACCCCGGTGGAAAACATGAATATCCCTATCGGTATTCACCAGATCGAAGTGATTCCTCCAGCGGACGTGAAAGCCCTGGGAATTAAAAGCTTTACCGAGACCATCCACATTGATCCATTCGAGAATGTCGTTCGCGAATTCAGTTTCCCTTATGGTAAACTCAGTCTCACCAGCAATGAAGAAAATACTGAGTATTGGATAAATGAAACCCGTTATTCCAAAATCCATGACTTGAAGCTTAATCCGGGAACCTACATTGTTACTGCTAAAATTAATCCTACAGCTAACCCAGGTTACCAACTGGAAGAGACGTTCATCATTGTTCCAGGATCCGATATCAAGCATAATTTCGAGTTCAAATACGGCTTTATCACATTTAACGATAGATTTGAGACGAGTTCTTATCAGATAGACGATAACAGATATTTGACTACACCTAAAGATGTTAAGTTATTAATTGGTGATCACAATTACTATGTGTTCCCTCCTTCTCCCTACAAAAATCTGAGCGGTAGCTTTCATCTGGAAGAGGGCGACCACTATTCTAAAACGCTCATATTTGTTAAAGATCCTGATCTGGTTCGACAGGATCAGCGTCAAAGATTTTTCCGCACCACTCAGGTTCTTTTATCCCATATAGAAGTTGTGCAAATTTTCCGCATCGGTAAAGCTGATGACAGCGAAGATACAGCATCTTCAAATGACTACCAATCATTGGCCACTGGCTTATCCATCAACGGTATGTTTGCACACTCAATGCATTACAAGGATGATGTTGCCCAGTCCCATTTGATCAAGTATCCCACTACATACTGGGGCTTGGGCTTACTGGATAACTTTACTGCAGCCATAGCTCAAGACAATAGCAAACCGGTTCTCTGTTATGACTGGGTAGCTGGTGTGTTTGGCGTGAATATGCTTAATGATCGAGGAACAATATTCGGTAATTGGGAAATAAAAGCTACCTATGGTGGTCAGACACTTATTCACCCCAGCATGAAAGTAAACGGAGTAGAATATAAATATGTGCGCAAGTTTCGCGAAGAAAAATCCGAGGACGCCTCGGAAACCGACAAGCCAGATCGCTATATAAGCACATACTCTCTAGGTCAAGTTGCCATGGAGTCGAACTTGAGTATAGGTATCTCCAGCGGTAAAGCTGGATATCTGTATCTCTTCGGAGGAGCAAGATACCAAGGGGACTTCGGTGGAGGATGGTATCGTAGTGATGATATACATAACTGGGACACATTTGTAAGTGATAAACCCTCCGAGGTGTTCCTGCCAGAATTGCCTAAACGAAATGTAATCTACGATAGATTAACCTTCAAATTTGGCATCGGAATCAGATTGCCAATTTAGTATGACTGTTTGACAAAGATGAATGGGAGAACCAATGAAAAATATTAAAACTCAGATATATATAAGCATCTTATGCCTTTTGCTGACTGGAAGCCTGTTTTGCGCCAGCGTCAACGAAATCAGTTTCAATGTCCGCCAATTGCGTGAGTTTCTCACCTACACTCCGGATCTGGATGGCCAGATTCTCAGTGCTGCTGACAGTCTTGTTATCCAAAACCGTAAAGCTGAAATCCAGCAGGAGATCAATGCTCTGCTGGCTTCCAGCCGCGAGCGCTACACTGTGGAGGATATCACAGTGCTGGGCTATCTTCAAGACCAAGGCGTGCTCTCTATTGAAAACCGGGAGTTCAAACGCAATATGAAGATCCGGATGTCGCAGGAGGAGGCAGAAGTCGTGACCAGCCACCCCGGTAACTTCTATCTGGAAGCTTTGCGAGAACTGGATCAAAACCTGAGTTGGGTCTATTACAACTGGACCCTCAAGGGCTACAACACCATATATTATGAAGAGGAAGAAGAGATCAACAACATCCCCGAAATTGAGTTGGTCTCCATCAACCCGGAAACAATGTTCGACATCTCCTACCAGCTATATAAACAGAATCAAACCGCCAAAACTGCCCTGGAAAACTACCAGGATGGTGATTACAGAGTTTCGCTGAACCAATTTCTGGCTGAAGTACGCACCGGAGACATGCCTGCCACTCATTATTTCTGGATTGCTATGAACTATCTGGAACTGGGGGAGATCAGCAATGCCAAGTATTATTTAGAACAATATCTTCAAACCTTTGACCCGAATTATGTGACCATAGCACAGCACTACCTGGATTTGATCGCGGAGCAAGAGAATGTCTTTCGCCGGGTTCAGGTCAATGAGAATCCAATCTACCTCTCCAGTGACGAGGGAGAATCCCATTTTACCGTCAGTCCCGATGGAACCTATCTATATTTCTGTTCCGGACGTCCAGCCGCTTTTGCGAAAACCAATATCTGGAGAGCAGAGCGTTTGAACAATTCCTGGGCTTATCCAGAGCTCGTGGAAGCTCTCAGTACAAATAGCGACGAAGCGCTTTGTTCATTCTCCTCCAATGGTATGCGTGCCTACTTGATGGGAAAATATGAGCAAGGCAGGCAGGACTATGATATCTACACCAGTGATGATAAAAACGGTTGGACCAGTCCCGTTCGTCTGACCGCAGTCAACAGCGACCAGCAGGAAATTGATCCCTATGTCTATCAGGACCGCTTGATGCTATTCAGTTCAAACCGTCCAGGCGGCTTTGGAGGTTATGACATCTATCTAAGTATCTACAACGACGGCAGTTGGCAGCGCCCATTCAACCTGGGGGCTAATGTCAACACCGCAGGTGATGAAATTGCTCCCTTCCTGGATTGGGATGGCAAGACCATTTTCTTTTCCAGCAACGGCTATCGCGGTTTTGGAGGATATGACATTTACAAGGCAGTGGTACTGGATGGAGAAGCAAAGACCTGGTCCCGGGCCGAAAATGTTGGAGCTCCGGTCAATTCTGCTTACAACGACAGAGCTTTCTATCACCTGCGCAATTCCAATGAAGCCATTTTGCTTTCAGACCGTGCCCGGAGAGGCGTTTTAGGTATACACCCTCTCAGCCTTGAATACGCACCCCGATCCTACTTTATCAAGGACAGCGATGGTCAGGTCAAACGTGTGCAGGATAAGGACAACACCTCACCACTCAGCGGATTGCTTACCCAAGAGGTGGAAGAGGAGTATCTGGAGATTTGGGGAACTGTGCTCAATGATAAAAATGTTCCAGTGCAGGCGGAATTGCGTTTCAGTTACGACCGGGACGGAATTCATTATCACGATCTGGCAAGACCGGACGAGCAGGGAAACTATTCCATATATTTGCCAGTCAGCAAGGAGTATATCCTTGATACCAATCCCAGCGGTTACTCTATGTATTCCACCAGAATCAAACCGCCTAGTCAAAGCAGCCGAGTTCGTCAAGATCTGCGATTGGAACCTCTGGATCTAGATAAAGTATTCGTGTTCAGCAATATCCAATTTGACTATGACAGTGCTGTCCTGAAGGCAGAATCATATCCGATTCTCAATGAGATTGCCCTCACGCTTCTGAACAACCCCACAATTCGGGTCGAAATTTCCGGCCACACTTGCGAGAACCAAGGTGGAGAGAAGTATAACACCACATTGTCTGAAAACCGTGCTGCCGCTGTATTAAGTTACCTGAAGGGAAAGGGCGTTAACGCAAACAGGATGATCTCGGTTGGTTATGGTCTCAGTCGTCCCCTGAACAACAATCTCTCCGAAGAAGACAAAGCCCTGAACCGACGAGTGGAAGTCAAGATCATCAAATAAGCTGGATTTGCTGCTCTAAATCCTGAGTTTCACCCAGGCGTTTGATTACTATCCTCCTAAGGATTTCGTCCGGGAGCAAGTCAATATAGCGTTTTTAGACCATAACCTTTACCAAGTCGTTTGGTCTTATTACAGGTTCAATTTCAAATAGAGTGGGTGAGCACAAAAAAAGAGCTGAAAGGATTAGTACATTTTTTAGACCTTATTTCTAAACCATCACCTAAAGGAGCACTTTATGACCAGTCCTCTCGGAAACCAAATTTGTGAAGTGTTACTGAACTTGCAAGGATATTGTGCAACCAATCTAACCGAAGAAGAGTATCAAGGCACCAAGGAAGTGCATATACCCATTAAAAGCACCAGGCAGAATATGTGCCCGAAGTGTTATAAACCATTGCCCATATATGATACTAAAATAAGGCACATAGGGCATGCTTTAATATCTTGTCGTTCAGTGGTATTGGCCGTAACCCTCAGGCGAACTCAGTGTCCTGTATGTGGCGTCAATACTGAATATCAGGCATTTTGCCAGTTGATAAAAGCAATTAACCCAGCACAAATAATCAGGCAAAAAGCCATAAATCAGAACCTATGGGGGATTGTGACTTGTTTCGCCAAACAAAATATTGTTTGACAAGATTTTTATTGAAATAAACTTAATTTGTTTGAGAGGATAGAGATAGAAATAGGAAGTAAAAGAACCATTGACAGAAAACATAAGTTATGACATAATAAGATGATAAGGACTTTAAAAATAAAAATATAAGGAGGTGGACAATGAAACGGAGCCACTATCTTTTTATAACTATCTGGCTAATGGCTATGGCTGCCCTATTGGGAGCTCAAGAAACGCCACAAATAGTAGATGTTGATCAATTACCCTTTAGTGTCGGTGATGTCTCCGATGCCGTAGTGATGGGCAACTTCTGCTATATAAATACTTGCCTGCCATTTTACCTAGTAAAGATAGACCTCTTAACTAAAGAGGTAATCTGGCAACAACCCAATTCTTATACTGGGAGTCCTGGATATAGTTTAGTCAAGACCCCTGATGGAAATTTGTGCTATAGCGACGGATCAGAAATTGTTAAGATAACACCCAATGGCGATATATGCTGGTCTCGTGACTTAAGTTCTTATAGTAGTTGCATTTCCATATCTAATACGAGCAATAATTTTTTAACATGTTATGGTAATTATAGCAATTTAATTCTGTTAAACTATGAAAACGGCGCTATCCTAGGAAACTGGGCTATTCCGACAGGAGGAAATCACTACTCTTATCATTTTGCTATAGCTAGTTCTGATTCTATCTTTTACTGTTTTGACAATACTAGTCATGGCACAACTTCTAATACCGCTATTAAACTAACCAAGGTCCAGATTAATACTGCGGCAGAAGTTATCTGGAGTTTTGAGGTGCCAGATTTATTACAGCCCGTAGGTTTAGTAGATGATAACATCATCTACTTTGGCGGCCAACAATTAGATCCCTGGACAAATACTCTCCTGTATAAAATTGAGGATATGGGAGACAATTACCAACTGGTATCTACCACTGACATAGCTGGACCGGACACTACCGCCCATGTCCATCACCTTCTACTTAATAACCATGAGCTATTGCTTTCCTGTCTTATTGTTTTAGGAGATGACCCTAATGGACAAGATGGCAGTGCTTTATCAATGTTCTGCTATAACCAGAATATGAACCTGGTCTGGCAAATCTCTCAAAATATCCTGCCATTTTTTGTCACCCAGGCCGTAGCTTTATCTGATGATGCCGCTAAACTCTATGCTATTTCTATCTATCGGCAAACTTATAGTGGTCCAGATACCAACTGGCTCACTGAAATTAGTTTGCCAACCCCGGTCACGGATCCAGTCCTTACTCCTAATATTAATGATGTCTGCTATCCTAATCCCTTTAGAAATAGCACCACCATTAAATTTGAGATGAATAGCCCTGCCAGCACCAGCATTGCGGTATATAACATTAAAGGACAAGTGGTTCGCCATTTAGTGCAGTCCTAAAAATTTAGTCCTGGAGAACAAACTATTCTCTGGGATGGTCAAGATGACCGCGGGCGGACAGTGCCAGCAGGAATCTATTTTTATAAGATTAACAGTGGAGGGTATTGCTCCAGTAAGAAAATGGTCTTAATAAAATAAAACAAAAACCGGAATCAAAATATTAGATTTAGATTGGGAGTTCTATCTTTCTTCTTACGAGGGGCTTACGCCACCATCGCTATCGTTGTGTCGCCCTTTGGGCTTTTAAGGAATCTCAACCATATAAACTCTCTAAACCTTCTCAACCCTCTAAACTTTCTCAACCCTTTTTTCCGAGGGGCTTACGCCACCATCGCTATCATTGTGTCGCCCTTTGGGCTTTGAAGGAATCTCAACCATATAAACTCTCTAAACCTTCTCAACCCTCTAAACTTTCTCAACCCTTTTTCCCGAGGGGCTTACGCCACCATCGCTATCGTTGTGTCGCCCTTTGGGCTTATTGGCAGAGGGCAAAGGGCAGAGAGCAAAGGGAATCTCAACCATATAAACCCTCTAAACTTTCTCAACCTTCTCAACCCCATTTTCCGAACCCATCGCTATCATTGTGTCGCCCTAAAGGGTTTTCAGAGAGTAAAAAGACATCAGCAACTTATACTACCTATTATAAAAACAGGAGTGGATATGGTCAACCAACAATTTCCTTGACATAGTGTTTGCCTGAAAAAATGAATAATTATTGTAAGAAGAGGTGAGAATAATGAAAGAGAGAGTTTGCTTAATCCTGGGGTTGGCGGCTATTCTGTTAATGCTTTCTGCTTGTGAATCCGGAGGGAAATTGCAGGTTTTTAACCGTTGTTCATATCCTGCTTATATTAAAGTGGAAAATATGGAACAAAAGACAATTCCTGCAGGGGAAAGTGTTAGCATTAATATAGATACCGACACGCAAAATATTTTCACTGGTGAAGTGAAAAAGAAACTACCTATTTGGCTGGTAGGAGAGACCTTTAGTATTTTTGATGAGTATCAAAATGCTTATCTGGATTCTACTTGGATTGAAGTGAAAGCGGGAAAAACATACAGTATTTATCTTAATCCTAATCGTGCCAGTGTGAAAGTAATAAACAACTCTGACCAAATAATCAGCTGGGCAGAAATTTGGCAACATAGTCCTTTAACTTATTATCAGGTAGGCGTTATGTATAATATTTTGCCTGGAGAAAGCCGATTTTTGCGTGTGGATTATGGAAATAAATATTACTATCAGGTAGAAATATACCTTCCGGATGAGTCGCATTACACTTTTGGCGACAGCGAAAACATTTTGGCAGTGGACGAACAATATGTAGTTAATTTTAATCCAAACTAAAGAAAGCGGGCAAGCTATCAGGGCAAAATAAAAATACAAGGAGTAATTATGAAGAGGACCTACCTCGGCTTAATCCTACTATGCTGTATTCTGACTTTAAGTGCAATCCTTCCTCCTGAATACGCAAGTTTTCCTTTGGAACAAGACCCGGATGTAATATCCGGCACTTTGGATAATGGCTTGAAATATTACATCAAGCAAAATGCAAAACCGGAAAAACGACTTGAACTACGGCTTTTCATCAATGCCGGAAGTGTTGTGGAAGATGATGATCAACTTGGGCTGGCACATTTTGTAGAACATATGGCTTTCAACGGCACTAAAAATTTCCCCAGAACGGAAATGGTGGATTATCTTACTTCTATTGGAATGGGTTATCACAATGGCTTAAACGGTGGAACAAGTTATGACTATACTGTTTATGAATTTAAGCTTCCTACTGATGATGAAGCCAAAATGCGGAAAGGAATTTCCATTCTTTCGGATATTGCCTGGCAAGTAAGTTTTGAGCCCGCTGAAATTGAACGTGAAAGAGGTGTTGTAATGGAAGAATGGCGTCTGGGACAAAATGCACAAAGAAGAATTCAAGACCAAATAGATAAAGTTCGTTTTGCCGGTTCTCGTTATGCCGAAAGGAATCCTATCGGAACAATTGAAAACCTTAAGAACTTTAAGCACGAGAGTTTAATTCGTTATTATCAGGATTGGTATCGTCCCGATTTAGAGACCGTCTTTATTGTGGGTGATTATGATCCCCAAAAATTGGAAGGTTTAGTTAAGGAATACTTTGGCGTTATTCCTAAAAGAGAAAATCCGCGTCCCCGCATTAATTATCCTGTTCCCGATAATATTGAACCGAGAGCTGTAACGGTTTTGGATAAAGAACAGCCCTATACAATGATAAGAAGCACCTGGAAAGTTAAGACCACTCCTGTAACTGATTTGGGTTCTTTGTATAATGAGATGAAACAGGATTTGTTTTTCACGATGATTAATGCCCGTTTGGAAGAGCTTAGTCAACAACCCGATCCGTCTTTTTCTTATGCCTTTATGTTTAATGCTACTTGGCTGAAGGGTTTTAATGCTACGGATTGTTTTATGCTTGCCAATGAAGGTCGCAGTGAAGATGCCTTCAGAACTTTGATAACGGAATTGACTCGAGTGCGTCAACACGGTTTTCAACCTGGTGAATGGGAACGAGCCAAACAAATAATGATTAGACAGGCGGAAAAATGGGTTGCCGATAAACCGACAATGGATTCCGAAGATGTAATTTGGGAGCTTTTGGATGCTGTAATGTCTGAAGATACAATTCTCAGCGCTGAAACCTATGAACAAATGCTGAAAGGGCTGATCTATGAAATTGGCTTAAGCGAAGTGAACGACATTGTTGATGATGTTATTACCTCTGAAAATCTTACTTTAAGTTTAGCCGGAACGGATAAACCAGGAGCAAAATATCCCTCGCGCGAGGATTTGCTGAATATTTATCAGCAGTCAATTGCTCAGGAACTGGAACCTTGGGAAGATATAACCGTGAATGAACCGCTTTTGGAAACAATTCCCATTCCGGGAAAAATAACTAAAGAAAAGGTCTTTCCCAAGTCCGGAATCAAACAATGGGTTCTTTCCAATGGAATAACCGTATACAGCAAAAAAACGGATTTTAAGGCAGATGAGGTTATTCTGATAGCACAAAGTCCCGGGGGAAAAGCAAAACTGAAACCGGAAAATTATAAATCTGCCGACTTATTATCCCAATATTTCAGTGTATCGGGTTTTGGTAATTTTGATGCTCCTTCTTTGCAAAAGGCATTAGCAGGCAAAATTGTGTATGTTTATCCAACAATTTACTCTTATTCAGAGGGTTGGAGAGGTTCTTGTTCTCCGCAGGATTTGGAATTGATGTTCCAAATGCTCTATCAATATAATTATGCTCCCAGATATAATGAAGAAGCATTTTCTGCAGCTGTTGCCTCAACCAGGGCTCGGGTTCAAAACTATTTGCTGGAACCATCAAACGCTTTCTTTGATACTTTAAATGTGCTGATGTTCAATAATCATCCTCTGAAAAGAAATTTGCATCCGGAAGACCTGGATAGCGTTACTCTGAAACAGTTAAAAGATATTTTCCAAGACCGCTTTGGCGATTACACCGATTTCACTTTTTATGTTGTCGGCAATTTTGCTGAAGACCAATTAAAGGATTATTGCCAAACATATTTAGCCAATTTACCGGCAAAGGGAAGAAAGGAAAAAATGACCGATGCCGGCGTTAGAGCTTTTAACGGGAAAAAGGAAATCAGTTTCAATAAAGGCACTGAACGCAGTTTTGTATCTAATGTAACAAACAATAAGGCATCGTTTTCCCCGCAAAACAATGTGCAGCAATCCGCTCTGCAAATGATTGCTTACGAAAAACTGCGGGAAAATGTTCGCGAAAATATGAGCGGTGCTTATGTTGTTGAAATTCAGAGTTTTTATGACTTTCTGCCTAAACCTGGCGTTTTCACTTTAACCTTGATGGGTTGTGATCCTGAAAGAGCCAAGGAATTGAATGCCGCTATCTTTGCCACTTTGGATAGCTTGAAAAACGGACTTTTTGCGGATAAATATATAGAATCCACTAAAACCACTCTGCATAAAAAGTATGAAGAAAACATCAAGTCCAATAGATACTGGGTGAATAATATGAGTGAGAATATTTCTTACGGCTTACCGATTGACTGTTTTCTGGATTATCCTGTGCTGTATGACAAACTGGATAAGAAAGCTATAACCAAAACCGCTAAACAGTATTATGTTTTTGATAAGTCCTTGCTCTCCGTATATATGTTTCCGGAGTAAAAAAAAGCACTCACGGATTATCCACAAGAATCAAAGGGTGACAGTTTCATTTTCTGCCACCCTTTTTATTTCTATTACAGAGAGTTCGGAATTTATTTATAAGACCATTATTTTACGGTTAATGGGTTTTTCGCCTTGAACCTTTATTTTCAGGAAATAAATGCCGGCAGAACTGCGTTTGCCTCTATTATCTATTCCCTTCCAGAGAAAGTTCTTTTCGTCCTGCAGGTTTTTTCTAAATACCAATTGCCCTTTCAGGTTGTAAATTTCTATGAGGGCAGAACTGTTTTCCGCATTTTTAACTTCCACTATAAGAGCCGAGCCAGAGTTAAAACTAACCGGATTGGGATATACATCTACGCACATAGGTTTCTGAATGAGGTCTTCATTACCCACATAATATACTGTAACACAGTTGCTTGGTTCGGATTCATTTATTCCGTCCGTAGCAGTTACATAAAAGTAAGTAGTAATTTGAGGATTAAAATCAGTAACGATATAATCGCTTTGAGAGAAAGGAATTTCGCCTATTAGAGCATCGTTTTTATAAATACGGTAAGAAGTCCAGCTCAAATTTCCCTGTGCGGGTGCCTGCCAAAAAAGATGAATTTGGTCATCAATATCGGGCTCAAAAGCCAGAAAAGAAGGGTTTTCACTTAGCGGTTCAGGCATAAATAAAGTAACATTTCCTGTAGTTAAAGGGTCATTATTGCCTGGGAGGTAAATAATGTTTTCCCTGGCAATGTTGTAATGATTTTGGTAATGGAAAAGTTCTTCAGCAATTCCTTTTATTCTTTTATCTACAACATATCCGAATGAATCCTTACGGGTAAAAAGCAAAAATGCAGGGGTAGAAATATCTGTAACACAATTAGTAACCTGCACATCAGTAGTAAAAGTGATATTGCCAGGATAGATAACCTCAGTTTGCTGCCAGCTATCTCCCGCATTGATATTCAGATACTTTTTATATACAGTGCCCAAAGGCAGTTCTGTTGTCACTTCTCCGGCAGGAGTTCGCCAGATATTTCTTTTCAGGTAAAGATAATCACCTGCAGGATAAACCCAGTCCAATTTATCATAGCTGTATAAACCCCAACCTGTCAGCAAAGGATATAGCGTTAAATTACCCTCCTGATTCGGTTCTCCTACATATTCATAGCGAGAAAGAGGAATATCAGTAACTTCAACTATGCCGATATAAACTGAATTTCCAGGCGCAGGAGAAAAAACACCAGGATTAATATAACCACCGGCACAGCCATAAAGTTCTTTTCCGGTTCCCGTTTCGGTTAAAACAACCTGCGCATAAAAATCCTCGGAAATATTTGCCTGAACGGAAAAATCAGCTGTGGGAAGAGGAATGGATACCTGAACAATTCCGTTAGCTACTGCAATTAATTCCAAGCGCGCATTGGTAATTTGTGCTGTTCCAGTATAAATATAACTGCCTGTGATGATTGTATTTTGCACAGGAATAATAAAGGGTTCAAAATCTACAGTCGGCAAAGCGGAATTATCATTGTGGTCATTTATCGTTAAGGCAATTTCTGCTGCCGTAGCAAACCCCCAATTATTATTTTCCGCCATAATAATGAAGCTGGCATTAGGATAAGCATCGCAATAAACGGAATTATTGTGATTGTTAACATCAATATTATTGATAATGGTATTTTCGCCCTGAGCCCAAATATGATTTAAAGTTAGGTCTCCTAAAACAGGTTTGCCATTATTAGTAATGTAAAAACCGGTATAATTACCCTCAATATGATTGCGTTCAAAATAGGGCACGGAAGTTACTCCCGAAACCATTACTCCTGCTCCGGAATTCATATCTCCAGGAATAAAATTGTAGTTAATTTGATTATCAGCTACATAACCTGATGCCTGCAAAAGATAGATTCCGGTGTAGTTATACTCAATGATATTATGCAAAATTTGCGGATTGATAGAACCCGAAGAAGCAATATCCCAAGCCGAAATTCCCTGCTTGTAGTTGTGATGAATATGGTTATATAAGATATTGGGATTGCACTGATTTACGCCTGATTGATTGCCCATTTGAATAGCTGCCCGAAATTGAGCTCCCGTTCCATTATAACGGATTTCATTGTATCTGATATAGGCATTGCTATTGGAAGTGACAAGAATCGCATTTTGGGTGCAGTTTTCAATTAAACAATACTCCACTACATTAGGCAAAGGAACTGCAGAACCGATGCCATAAAACTCCATTCCTTTTTCACATAAGTTTATATGACAGTGAGAGATAGCGATAGGGGAATTGATAGTGCGCACTCCATAAGTGGCATATTCCAGATAAACATAATTCAAATGACTGGTATGCTGCAGATTTTCAAAACGCAAACCAGGCCAAAGTGCAGTCGGATTTGCCTGCATATTTAAAATTCGGATACTATCTACCTCAGTTCCATAGGCATTTAATATTCCCTCTACGGTAATTTGATAGGAGCCCAAAAGGTGAATTTCTACCCCTGCCTGAATAATTAAAGAATCGGATGCAGGAACAGTTATTGCTCCAATTACTTCGTAAGGATTGTTTACAGGAGACCAAACTCCGCTTTGATTTCCGCTTACCTGAATGGCAAAATTCAGGGAAATGAGAGTTGTAATAAAAAGAATAAGAAATAAGCGCTTCATTTTAATCACCTCCTCTAAAGTTTAATGTTATTGCCTTACTCTTCGCTAAATTATACTCATACTTGAAAATATAATAAAATATTAGAAATTGCATTCCGCGTGGCAAATCGGAATTTGGCATCCCGATTTGCCACTTTGGGAAATTATAACTATTTTTAATTCAGTTATTGTGAAATTGCCTGAACAGGACAGGTATCAATGCAAGCCCCGCAATCAATGCAAAGTGACTCGTCACATTCTGCCTTGTCATTTACCAATTTTAAAGCAGAAACAGGGCATACATCAATGCAGGCACCGCATCCGATACAGGTTTCTTTATCAATTTTGACAGCCATTTTGTGTCTCCTTTCTTTTTTTCTTCATAGTTTTAGGGAGTTGAGATTCGTCAAGCAAAATATCACTTGCAGGCGAGTTTTCTTTGTTTATAGAATTGCCAAATTTAGGTTTACAATGTTACCTTGGGAAATTGGGGCTTAGTTTTTAATTATTTATTCATAACGCAAGGCATCAATTAAATTCAGATTTGCCGCTTTGGAAGCAGGATACCAGCCAAAAAAGATACCTATAGCCATTGAGAATCCAACTGAAAGCAGAACGGAAAAAGGTGTAACTACCACACTCCATTTCATTGCATTACCCACAATTTTGGAAGCTCCAAAACCCAGAAGGATACCTATAAAACCACCTAAAATGCTGATTGTAACCGCTTCTATAATAAATTGTAACAGGACATCTCTTTTTCCTGCGCCTACAGCCATTCTGATCCCAATTTCCTTGATGCGTTCCGTAACCGAAACCAGCATAATATTCATAATACCTATTCCCCCAACCAAAAGAGAAATACCCGCAATGCTTGCCAAAAGAAAAGTCATTGTATCGGAGACCTTACTGGCTGTTTCGGCAATATCTGTTTGAGAGCGGACTAAAAATTCTTCGCTGGTAGTTCCTCTATGGCGGCTTTGTAATAGATCAAGAATATCCTGTTGCACTTTAGCAATTTTATCTTTGGAGACCGCAGAAACAATGATCATCATATTTCTCCATCTTCTACCCAGCAAACGGGTATAGACAGTTGTGTAAGGTGCCCAAACACTATCATCCTGATCTGCACCCATCACATTTTGTCCCTTGGATTCCATAACGCCTTTAACGGTGAAAGGAATATTCCGAATGCGGATTATTTGTCCCACAGGATCTATATCTCCAAAAAGGTTTTCGGCAACTGTTTTGCCTATTACACAAACCTTAGTTCCGTTTTCCACATCGCTGTCATAAAACAATTCTCCTTGTTCAGGATTCATATTACGGATATAAAAATAATCGGTATCTACACCCATAACGCCGGTTCTCCAGTTTTGCGATTCAAATTTTAGCTGAGCAAAGCTGTTATAAACGGGTGAGACATACAAAGCATCTTCAACCTGAGAACGAATAGCAAAAACATCATCAAGTTCAAGTAAACTTCCACTTCCGGCTGCCTGACGCACATTTGTGGAACTACGCGTAAAATTTACAGTAACCATCAGCACATTGGTTCCCATAGAAGAGATTTGATCTTCTACAATCTTTTTGGCACCTTGTCCGATAGCCAGCATTGTTATAACCGCTGCTACGCCGATAATTATTCCCAGCATCGTTAAAAAGGTTCTGGTTTTATTGCGGGCAAGCGATTTGAAAGCGATGCGAATAATTCCTACTATACTCATTCTTCATCTCCGGGAAGTTTAGGTAGATTTGCCAAATCATAAGCAGCATCTTGAGGATTGTTATTGGGCACATCGGCAATTATGCGCCCGTCACGAAAAGTTATCAGACGGTGAGCATACTTTGCAATATCGTGTTCATGGGTAACCAACAAAATGGTTTTTCCGTTTTTATGCAATTCCTGAAAGATAGTCATCACTTCCAAACTGGTTCTGGTATCCAGATTTCCGGTCGGTTCATCGGCAAGTAGAAAAACGGGATCATTTACAATAGCGCGGGCAATGGCAACTCTTTGTTGTTGTCCACCGGAAAGCTGATTGGGATAATGTTTTGCTCTATCCTTTATATTTACGGTGGAAAGGGCTTCCATTGCTTTTTGCAATCGCTGGTGATGAGTCATTTTATTTCTATATAGCAGAGGGAGTTCCACATTTTCCAAAGCGGTTGTGCGCGGGAGCAAATAAAAGTTTTGAAATACATAACCAATCATCTGATTACGAATTTTGGTAAGTTCCGCGGGGGTTATTTCGTGAATGCCGATATCATTGATGTAATATTCACCACTTGTTGGCAGGTCAAGACAACCGAGAAGATTCATTAAGGTTGTTTTTCCACTGCCACTGGCACCCATAATAGCGACAAATTCACCTTCTTTAATTTGGAGGGAAACGCCTCTGAGGGCGTGCACCTGAACTTCTCCCATCTGATAAATTTTAGTTAAATTCTCTGTTCTAATTAGCAGATTTGGCATTTTAGAAGTGCCTCATTCCAGGACCACCCTGAGTTCCGTTATTAGTTTCAGAGCCACTTTTAGTATTTACTCCGGTGATAATTGTTTCGTTACCGGTAAGTCCTTCTATAACTTCAATATATCCGCTTTCGGAAATTCCGGTTCTAATTCCTTTGGGTTTGGGTTGATTATCTTCCAGCACCCAAATAAGTGCCGCTTTACCTGAAGAACTAATTGTTTTAGAACTAAATTCTTGTTTTGTTTTACCGTATTTCTTTTGGTTGAAATTAGTGGTATCAGTTTTTGCGGGTATAGCTTTTGCCTTGGCAAGAGAAGCATAAGCTTCTTTTTGAGCTTTTAGTAAAAGGTCGTCGCTCCATTTATAACCAAGCTGTTCCCAAATTTCTTTACTGGGCTTGAAACGGGTAGCTGTTTCCGAAATACGCATCACATTTTCCCGGGCTTGAATAATGATAGTTACATTGGTAGTCATACCGGGAAGGAGTTTTTGTTCCGGATTGGCGGCATCAATAATCACACTATAGGAGACCACATTGGATTCCGTTGTAGGATTAAGCCGAATTTGTTTCACATTACCGGAAAAGTTTTCGCTGGGATAAGCATCAACACTAAATTCAACAGGCAAGCCAACCTTTATTTTTCCGATATCTGCCTCGTCCACATTAGCAGATATTTGCATCTGATCAAGGTTATTGGCTATTTTGAATAAAGTGGGAGAACTCATACTGGCAGCAACTGTTTGTCCTTCATCAACATCGCGGGAAACCACAATTCCATTTATAGGACTGGTGATATAGGCATTGGCAAGATTTTTTTGAGCGCGCTGTAATGTGAGCTGAGCATTGTTAAAGTTTTGTTGAGCTGTTTGATAAGCAAAGAGTGCTTTTTTGGCATCATATTCAGGAGTCATCTTTTTTTCCAGCAATTCTGCCTGCAGATCGTAATCCAATTTTGCCTGGTCTAAAGCGGTTTTTGCCTTTGCCAGATCGGCTTTTGCGGCTTCCAGATTGGTAGCAAGAATTTCCGTATCCAGTTTTGCCAGCAATTCCCCCTTTTTCACTTTATCATTGAAGTCCTTATAGAGTTTATCTATTTTTCCGCTAACTTCGGTGCCAACGCTAACTAAAACATAAGGATTAAGGGAACCGGTTGCGGTAACAACTTCTCTGATATTGCCAAAGGAGGGAGATGTTGTTCTGAATTCGGGTTTGTTTTTCGCTTTGCGCAAAGATGTTATCACGATTATAGCGATAAGAATAAGCGCAATTATGATGATATACTTAAGGTATTTTTTCATTGGTGTTCCTTATCAATTAAATATATAGAAGTTACCTTACCATTTTCCTAAAACGGGTTCGGAAAGAAGATAATTTATTTCTTCCTGTTTGGCGATAATAGAATATAGGTTGGTATTATAAGAGATGTCTGTTTCAATATAGTTGGTGCGGGTTTTATCCAGTTCCAGAAGTTCAATAAGACCTAAGCGATAACGTTCTTCTGCCTGAGTAATTTGTTCCCGGGATTGAGCCAGTTGTTCGCTGTAAAGTTCATTCATTCTTTTTAAGTATTGCAATTCTCTTAAAGCACTGTCGTAATCTCGCTGCAATTGATCTTTCTTTTCTTCAATTGCCACTTGGGAAAGTTGTCTGCTAATTTTAGTTCTGGTTCTGCTTTCGGCATTTTCCCCAATATTAAAAAGGGGATAGCTTAAAGTTAAAGATAAGCCGTGATTGGTGTTATAATGGTCAAAATCAAAATCGGCACCGCTTACGGAACGGTCAAAATTATAAGCCAGATTGAGGCGGGGAAAATCATCCAGTTTGTTCTGTTTTAATTGCAGATTTAGGCGTTTCAGTTCCTGATTGAGGATATTGAGATCCGCATTTTTTTCCGTATTGAACGCAGGAATTTCTTTTTGGATATTCAGTTCCAGCTCAGTTAAAGGATAATCTTCATCCTGCATTTGGACGAGAGCAAAAAGTTCCTTGCGGGCATTGGCAATTGTATTATCCAGTTGCATTAAAGAAATATTGGAATTTAAGACCGCAATTTCATTCTGCTTTACCTCAAAGGGAGTGGTTTTGCCCAATTGCAAAAGGATTTTACTCTGTTCCCAAACCCTAATTTGAATCTGTAAATTTTCTTCCAGAGAACTTCTTTGCTTTTGTGAACTGAGCACTTTTAAATAGGCACTGAAGACCTCATAAGCATAAGCTCTGCGGGTCTGTTCCAGTTTCATATTTGCCGTTTTGGTATCCAAAGAGGCATACAGGTAATTGAAGTAGGCAGCATCGTTTAAACTAATGGTTTTGCCTATAGATAAACCGGCGGAACTGGTTACATCATCAGTGTTGACTGCAGGGTCAAAGTCCTTTTTTACTCCGCCACTTACAGAAGCATCAGGCAATAAATTCCATTTGGAAGTATTCAGGGTTGATTTTGAACTCTGATAATTTAGAGAGCTCTTTTGCACACTGAAACTATTCTCCAAGCCATAAGTTATAAGTTCTTCCAAAGTATAACTTTGAGCTGCCAGAAGTAATGGCAATAGCATTAATATAACTGTGATAACTTTCATTTTTCCTCTATTTCGCTTTGTTCTTTCCTTGTCCTCGTCTGTGTCTTTTTAAACGGTTCATTTATTTATACCTTTTTAAGCGGTATATCCTGCAACTTTTTTTCTTCAATGGGCACAGACCTTTTTATTACATCCGTTTCTTAGTTGCCTTTGGCGTCAATCATTTTTTGCGCCGTAAGATTGATATTTCCTTTAACCTCAAAGAATAAAATAAATTGAAATGGAAATGTTAAGCGTAGAGGGATAAGGAGATTTTTATTAAACGACGGGGACATCATTTTTCCGTTAAATTAAAGCAGTCATTCTTTCATAGCCATTTACAGGTGGAAGAATGCCTGCTTCAACGGCGGATTTAATGCTTTTGCAGGGTAGATTATCAGCAAAGATTTGTTGGCGGGTGAGGGTTTTCAGGTCTATTTCCGGATTCCTTTTAGCCATATTTGCCATTAAGCGATGATACAAATTTACCCAAGAGCGCAAAGGTTTGGGACTATTTGCCCGTAATCCATTGTAACCCATTAAATAAAGTCGCAAATCATCCTTGTATTCTTCCGAAGGTTTTAAGGAAAATATGTTGTGAGAAATATTGCCAATTCTGGCGTTTTCTTCCGTTAAACGGGGATAAACTCTTTTCCTGGCATAAACAATACCGGATTTCCGGTCAAAACAAAATACCAGTCCATCAGCTTTACCGGTGTAGCCAGCGAGTCCATATTGAAAATTAACTTTCATTTTTGTTACTCCTTTTTTTGTCTCTCACTTATATAGGGGGTGACAAATTGAAGTTTTGGTGACAAATCTTAGGCATAATATTGGCTGCCAAAAAATATAGTAACCGCAACTAATCAAATATTGGTTATAGAAGTTGTGCACGCGATATGATTCCCATATCATTCCCTTATCGCGATATGGGAAGCATAAGGGAATCTCTTGTCTGGTATATCTCCTAATATAGTGTCTGCCCAAAAGTTATGTTATTTATATTCTTATTTTGAAGGGGGGTAAAAAAGTGCCAAGATATAGTTTTTCAGCAGCTAAAAAGAGAAACTTATTGACAGTCGGGTTGTATTTTTAAAAAGGGGTTACAATCTGAATATGTTTGTTATTGGTTTTATAAATCTACCTGCTATTAGGGAAATCCGAGAAAAAAATAAATTATATGCATAAATAACTAAAAGGAGACCAAAATGTCTTTCAATCTTAAAAACCGTAACTTTCTAACCCTGATGGATTTTACTCCCCGGGAAATTCAATTCCTGCTTGATCTTGCTATCCAGCTTAAAAAAGCCAAATATGCCGGAACGGAACAGCAGAAATTAAAAGGAAAAAACATTGCTTTAATTTTTGAAAAAGACAGCACTCGCACCCGCTGTGCCTTTGAAGTTGCCGCTTTAGACCAAGGTGCACATACAACTTATTTGGGACCTACCGGTTCACAATTGGGCAAAAAAGAATCCGTTGCCGATACGGCAAGGGTTTTAGGAAGAATGTATGATGGCATTGAATACCGCGGATTTGGACAGGAAATTGTGGAAGAACTGGCAAAATATGCCGGTGTTCCGGTTTGGAACGGTTTAACGGATCAGGATCATCCCACTCAAGTATTAGCTGATTTTTTAACTGCTCTGGAACATTTGAATAAACCCTTAAACGAAATGGTGTTTGTTTATTGCGGAGATGGACGTAATAATATGGCAAATGCTTTAATGATAGGTGCTTGTAAAACCGGAATGGATTTCCGGATTGTAAGTCCGAAAACGCTTTTTCCCGAACAAAATCTGATGCACAAATGCCTAAAAGTTGCCCAAGAAACCGGTGCCAAAATTACCCTGACAGACAATATTGATGCTGGGGTTAAAGATGCAGATGTCCTTTATACCGATGTTTGGGTCTCTATGGGTGAACCTGATAGCGTTTGGGAACAAAGAATTAACCTGCTAAAACCCTATCAGGTAAACGGTGAAATGCTTAAAAAAACAGGAAAAAGCACTACTATCTTTATGCACTGCTTGCCTTCTTTTCACGATTTGAAGACCAGAATAGGCAAAGATATATACGAAAAATTCGGTTTGACTGCTATGGAAGTTACCGATGAGGTCTTTGAAGGACCCCATTCCGTTGTTTTTGATGAAGCCGAAAACAGGATGCATACTATCAAAGCTGTGATGGTTGCTACTTTAGGTTAAAAAACTGAAACACTTATTAAGTCAGGAGTCATTTACACCAAACGAACTTCGTTAAAAAAAAATATCTTTCCGGGCGTATATGACTCCTGATGACCTGTAGTGCTAACTATCACAGATTACACGGCTAACACGGATTTATAATTATAGTCCTTCCTTAAAGCTTCTCCTAAAATTCTAAGTTTTGTCCTAATTTCCTTGTTCTGAGCGGTTACAATTCTTCACCACCAAATAAATTCTCAAGTTGTGTAAAAGTTATATCGGTGGTGACGACTCCTGACATACGGTTTATTTTTTCTTCTTGACTGGTTTTGGGAAAATGTGTAAAAGGAATTATATTATAAGTGAGGAGGTAAAGTGACTTTATGAACAATAATGAATATGAATTATACCTTGGTGATGCTCTGGAAATTCTGCAAACAATAGAAAAAGAGTCAATTGATTTAATAGTAACATCTCCTCCTTATGCAGATAGTAGAACTAATACCTACGGGGGCATAAAACCGGATGAATATAATGAATGGTTTCTTCCCATAACACAAGAACTTTTAAGAATTCTAAAACCCACTGGAACATTCATTTTGAATATCAAAGAAAAAGTTGTTAACGGAGAAAGACATACCTATGTGATAGAATTGATTTTGAATATGAGAAAACAAGGATGGCTTTGGACAGAAGAATTTATTTGGCATAAAAAGAATTGCTATCCGGGAAAATGGCCTAACAGATTTCGGGATGCATGGGAAAGATTATTACAATTCAATAAAAACAAATTCTTTAAGATGTATCAGGAAGAAGTAATGATTCCTATAGGTGACTGGGCAGAAAAACGACTTTCTAACTTAAGCCATACGGATAAAATTAGAGATACTTCCAAAGTAGGCAGTGGTTTTGGCAAAAATGTATCCAACTGGGTTGGTAAAGATAAGGTCTATCCTACAAATGTTTTACACTTGGCTACTGAATGCGGTAATAAAAATCATAGCGCAACTTTTCCTTATGCTTTGCCGGAATGGTTTATTAAACTATTTACCAGACCGGGTGATGTGGTCTTAGACCCTTTTATGGGTTCGGGAACTGCTGTTTTTGCTGCTTTGAATATGGGGAGAAAAGCAATAGGAATAGATATAAATCCTGAATATTATAACTTAGTTTTAGGGAAAATTCAAAATCAGCAACAAGTATTGTTTTAAGCGAGGTTATTCGTGATTGATGAAAATGACTTGAATGAATATGTAGAAAAGCATATTGAGATTTTTCACAACAACAGGATTATGAATATCAGCAATTTGAAACTGGCAAATATATTAAAACATAAAAATCCGTATCTGTTTAGAGCAAAGAATATTCTTAATGCCGGCGAATTGATAAAAACCATTCTGGATGCTCACTTATCTTCTGCAGAAGAAACAATGTTTGGTGAATTTCTGGAATCGTTAGCTATCTATATTTGTGGAATGATTTATGGTGGAGTGAAATCATCTTCTCCGGGTATAGATTTGGAGTTTAACAAAGAAAACAAGCGGTATATTGTCTCTATAAAGTCAGGTCCTAATTGGGGTAATAGTCGTCAAGTGGCAAAAATGATAGACGATTTTAATAGAGCTTCCAGAATTATTCGTTCCAATAATAAAGAAACAACAGTGATTGCAATAAATGGTTGCTGCTACGGAAAAGATGATAAACCGGATAAGGGTTCTTATTTCAAATTATGTGGTCAGCGTTTTTGGGAATTCATTTCCTGTGATGAAGAGATGTATACAAAAATCATTGTTCCCTTGGGCTATAAAGCTAAAGAGAAAAATGATAATTTCTATACAGAATACTCTAAATTAATCAATAACTTTACTGCGGAGTTTATCCAGGACTTTTGCGACAAAGGAGTAATAAACTGGAACAAATTATTGCAGTTTAACTCTGGTAAAAAGTTTAGTTAATCAGCATTATTCTGTTTTAACCCAAATAATGCATTCGGGAAAAATGGGTTTGCAAATTCCGATTTGCCAACGAAATTTAAGGTTTCTAAAGGAACTTATACTTTCCTTGAACTATGGGTTTACACCTCCATCGCTATCATTGAGGGTTTTGACCTACAATTTTCACTCGCGGGGAGTTTTGACTTACAATTTTTACTCGCTTTCCCAATTATCGGCACCCCTCTTGCTTTTCACTTACAACCGATCTACAAATGGTTTCCCAATCAAAAAATTGTGAGCTAAAACAAGAACAATTATTCAACTTTCTTATCATAGATATAAATGCAGAAGATGTATTTAATACACTTTTTAAGAAAACATTGGAATACAGATAAATCAAAAAAGGAAATGCATTAATAACATAACTAACAATTGTCAGAAGGGGTTACGCCTTGGTTGCCATCATTGTTTCGGCTGTTGGAATATTCGGATATAGTATTGATAAAAGGATTGATAATTTCTAATTTGGACTTTCATTTTCTATAATGATACTGTTATCCATTGTTACATATATCTGAAAAGATTAAAAAAAATTAGGGTTATTTTAGAGATGGGTAATGTTAATAATTATTCACTTGACAAAATCCTAAACTTGATTATATTAACATATAGTTAATAAGAAAGGAGAGAACAATGAATGTCGGAGAAAAGATTAAAAAATATAGAAAGCGACTAAACATTTCCGGTAAAGAACTTGCCCAAAAATTGGGTGTTACACCAGCTTTGATATCCTATTATGAACAGGGTAAAAGACAAGTTCCCTTGAAAACACTAATGCAAATATCGGAAATTATTAAGGTTCCTCTGGAATACTTGGTTACTGATAAAGAATATATTGCTTACTCTGCTTATCGTGGTAAAGGCAGAATAACAAAAGAAGAAAAGGAAGAAGTGGCATTATTCCAGGAAATAGTTGATAATTTGATATATGTAGCTGATATTAATAATTTTAATTTGGTTTATCACGGACCAGATGAATTTAGGGGTAAAACTATATCTGATCAGCAAATAGGTATTATCAAAGCTAATCTTGAACTGCCTGTTATAACTGATTATAATAGCTTGGTTGAAGCTCTGTGGTTAAAATGGAGAGTTGTTGTCTTCGCCCTACCATTCAAAAATAAAAATCTATCGGCAATTACTATAAAACGAGATGGTGTTTATTGTGTTTTTATTAATAAAGGGCACACCTTAGAAAGAAACTTCTTTTCTTTAGCTCATGAACTGGGGCATATATTGATGCATTTGGAAACTGATGAATTTATTATTTCTCGTATTAGTTCCAGAGACCTTAAAGAAAAAGAGGCAAATGATTTTGCTTCACGCTTTACTGTTTCTTATGCATTGCTAATTGACAATGTAAATGAAAGATCCTCTTCGGAAATGATAACAGCTGAACAAATCAGGGAATTGGCAAAATACTTTAATGTTTCTTACGAATGCATTGCCTATAATCTGGTGAAGGCAAATATATTGAATTATGGCAAAGATGAAATAGCCAGATTGAAAGAACCGATTAAAGAATATGAATATAAAATAGCTATTAACGATTTCCCCTCTATTTATCATTTACTGGTCTATTTTGCCTTGGCAAAAGGGGAAATTTCTATCTCCAAAGCTGCTAAATATTTATTATCTGATATTCAGTCCGTCAATGATGAATTCCGTAAAATAGGCAAAATTCTGGGTAAGGGCTATAGTTAAAATGATTTTAATATTAGATAACACTGTTCTCTTAAACTGTATTGATAGATGCTCTTCAGTGGACTTAATTCAGAAACTTTCCGAATATCCTTTGGAAATGGAAATTGTGGAAACTGTTCATAATGAATACATAAAAGGCAGTAAAATATACCCGGATCGCTGTAATCTTACTCTTTTTAACAAACACCTATATACCACAATTAAGGTTATTGACGATAGTAAATTGACCATTAATAGTGTTCCTCAGCTTATAAATCTGGATGGAGGCGAATTATTTTCAGTTGTCTATTTATTGGAAAACAAAACTGACAGGATTTTATGCACAGATGATAAAGCTACTCATAAAGTTCTGGAAAAGTTCAATATTAAATGCCTATGGACAATAAATCTTTTGCAATTGCTCTATCAAAGAAAACCGGCTTTGCTAACTTATAATCAAGTTTGTGACTGTTACAAAGAAATGATTGCCAAAGGGTTTTATGGTTTACCGACAAAAAATATAGATATCAATGCTTATATTGATATTAAGAATTATTTAAGTGGAGGACAAAATGCCTTATAAAGAATATCATTTAACTATAAATAAGCAGGGATGTAAAGTTAAAAAAGCTAATGCACAAAAAGCCGTTAAAGTGTTTTCCACAAAATATTCTGCTTTACAATATGCCAGAAAATTGGCTAAAAACCAAAAAGCAGAGTTAGTGATTCATTCGTCAGATGGTAAAATCCAGGATAAAAGATCATTCGGTAACGATCCCTGCCCACCAAAAGATAAAAGATAATTCTTTTTGAGATAAGACATAATATTACAAGACCATTGAACGATTAGGGACAAGGACATTATCTTGATAATTTCTGACTAAATGGAAGAAATATTCAAAAAAAATGAAGTATTTTTACCTGATATTTACTTTTTTACCTTCCTAAAACCCTCTTTTTCGTTTATTTTTTTACCTTTTCTCATAATCTGGGCACAGCTCTCCTCCATTATTCTCGTTAAAATTTTTACGCAGCGTTTTAAAATTAAAGGCAATGGCTCCCATTACCAAATAATCGGCAGTTTTCTTCAGTCCCATATAGATAGACCTATTCCAACCAAAGTATTTCCCAGAACATATTAGAATGGTAAGGATTAGAAAAGTACATCAGAAGTATGAATATTGAGTTGGAGAAATATCCTGTAGAAAACACCCATGAGTGCTTCATCCGTGCTGTTACCTATAAACTGGTCTCTATGTATTATGGTAGCTATGAAGCGGAGGGAATTCTAAAATGGGATGAAGAACAGGGATTTGTGTATGTGAGGCAGTTCATTAAAGCCCTTGATCAATACGAAATGGCAAGAGAGAAAAGGGGTGTTAACATCAAGCAGTACTTTCCTGCACTTCTTAGGTATTTCCCCAAAATATAATGTAATCCACAATCATTCTCTCTGAATTTGGTTCTGTGGCAAAGATTATTTATATAGATCGGAGTTGCGTATGTCATTTAGAACCCTTTCCCAGAGTGTGTCAATGGTTGAAAAATGTTCTTCCGGGGTGATCAGTACATCAACATCTGGGTATAGACTGTCAGAAGGGTCTCTGCTTGTATCAGGCCGTTGAAAGTATTTAACAGATACACTGCACATTATGCCCGTATTAGGCAATCTGAAGTTTAGTCCCTCTCCATAAGAAGATGGTTTTCCTCCGGTAGGACTTCCGTACACTATAGCCAGTCCGTTATCCTGACAAAGAGTAGCAAACATAACTGCCGAGCTGTATGTTTGACTTCCAGTAAGCAGGATCAATTTTCCATTATACTTTTTTATTGAATCATTACTCATAACATTGGGAACTATTTCACTAAGAGTCCGAGGTCTAAGGAATGGAGATTTACCATCATAAAAAATCACGGTAAAGGGCAATTCAGTTTCCAATACTTCATAACCCAAGTCAGAGGATAATGCCTTATTCATTGAAGTCAGATTCATTTGATAGTGATTGAGCACCAAATCACTTATCTTCATCTTTCCACCGAAATAGTAAATAGAATCAGGTAGTGAGCAAAAAGAAAGGAGTATATCACCCATAGTAGAATTACCACCGCTATTGTTTCTTAAATCAATAACCAGATTATCTATCCCTAAGCTGTCTATTAAAGCAAAGCTCTCTTTAAGGAATGAGATCCACCCTGAAAATGGAGTATCGGATGTCCCTACTGGATCTGACATTGCATTAAATTGGATGTAGTATACATTGTCTTCTGGAAGGGCTTGTCCCCAATAGTTATCATCATGTAAAGCCGTAATACCGGTTTTCTGGTTGCCCCAAAGAGAAGGTCTTTCAACTTCGTATAAATTGACTTCTGAAAAGGTTCCATTCTGTTTAATGATCAACTGTAAAACACCGTCGGGTCTATCCAGATTCAAGGCACGTAAGTTCGCTGAGTTTCTGAGGAAAAAAGACACTTGGTCTCGTAACCAGTAGACATTCTCCCCCGTAGTTAGTTGCATTAATTTTGTCATAAAGGTCTCAGCATCTATCCCATTAATACTTATTACTTTACTTCCAATTAAATCTTTGAACTCGGTAGAAATCATTTCAACATACCATCCAGATTCATGCCACCACAATCCTATAGGGTAAATTGGTGATCCCTGATTGGAAAATGATGATACTCTGGTATGTCCGTCATATAAATCATGGGTAAAAGCTCTCAATCTGGCTTCAAATTGCAGAGTATCAGTTACAGTGGCGAGACATTCCATGAATGCTTCAACTTTCTGATTGAAACTAGTATTATCAGTTTCTATGCCAGGATGAGAATCAAGTAATATTCTATAAAAGTAATTGAAATCTTCCTGAAAGACATTCAGCTGAGAATTGGGTTCACGAACTATATTATTGGCATTCAACTCGGAGTGCAAGTCCACTGCTATTATAGTAATGAAAGGCGCAACCATTAAGTAACGGTAAAGTAGATTAATAATTCTACCAATGCTTGTTGAGTTGTTCTCAAGCTTTTTACTCATTTTTACTCCAGTATTGATTTGAACAAACAATCTTCAATTACTGCAAAAGATTTTTGTTTCCGTTTTAGCTCACAATTTTTTAGATTGGGAAATCAGTAAAAACTCGGTTGTAAGTGAAATAGTTAGTGGGTTGTGGTTTCCGGGAAGGCAGGTGAAAATTGTAAGCCAAAACAAGAAAAAATCCTTTTAATCCTGTTCGTCCCCTAACTATTTATTCTTTTTATTATTTTTACTTCAGCAGAAGTATCTTTCGGGTTTGCACCTTATTACCTTGCTGTGCTTTAAGGAAATAGATTCCGGAGCTTACTTTCTTGCCATTATTATCGTTACCTTCCCAAGAAAGGGTAATTTTTCCTTCCGGTTTTCCCTGAAAAAGGGTTTTGATTAGCTGTCCTTTCAGGTTAAAGACCTGAACCTGTAAAGGAGCGTTGCTGTTTTTACAGAGGATATTTATTTGGGTAGAAACAGAAAAAGGATTGGGTTGATTAGGTAAAATAGAAATTTCCGCAACAGGAATATTAACTTCATCCCCAACTGCAACAGGAAAACCAAAATAATTCTCTATAATGTGATGAACAACTTGACGGCTTTGGTTGAAATCCATAAAGTAAAGAGGAAAGCTGAAGGTTACTGTTTTACCCGAAAAATAAGTGTTTTGAACACCTACTACTCCTCCGTTGAGAATTCCCTGAGGCGAATTATTGTCGTAAGCAGAAGCGTAATGATAAATAGGAGTTGCCTGTGAATTTGCGGTTAATGCTTCTACTTGATAAAGGTGTCCATTAAAAGAAGCGGGAACTTTATTAGGGTCAACATTGATATCCGGATAACCGGAATAAACACTTTCTGCTTTATTAAATCGGGCTTGAATAGTGTAATCAGTTCCGCTGATACCTAAAACTTCATTGATAAAGGAATCCTCAGGAAAAAAGGACGGATAACCTTGAATGAGCTCAAAAGCCAATCCTGGATGGAAAACACTGAAAAGAACTTTGCCTCCATAATAAATATAGTTCTTTAAAACATCTTTAACTTGATTGGGATAAATCATATTAGAAAAATCGTTACCGTGCCAAATAATGACGGAATAAATACCGATATCGCATAAACGCAATGTCTCTGTATAATCAGCCAAATCAAAATGTGCAGTATTCCACAAGCCGTCAATTAACAAATCGTAAAAGTTATCTACTGCCTCATCCGTTGGCTGAAAAGGACCGCTTCCGCCAAAATCTGCCGTTTCATCAATAATTAAAAGTCCGCAGTTCATACTGAGAGGTCTGGTTTTAAGCACTGGTGTAAAGGGACTGCTATTATTGTCATTATCAAAAGCACAAAGACGATAGTAATAGTAAAATTCACCTCCCTGAACATTAGAATCCGAATAACTGCATAAAGTTGGAGGTAAAGTGGCAATAAGCGCTCCCGTTTCTGAACTATTTAGAGAACGATATAGTTTATAACCGGCTAAATCAAGCTCGGTATTTGACTGCCAGGAAAGCTTAACTATTTCTGGTAAGGGCTGATCTATAAAGCTAACAGGTGTTTGAGGTATTAACCTGGGAATACACTGTGTTGCCAAAGAGTAGCTTTCAAAACCGGAAAAATCTACTGAAGATACAGCAAAGAAGTAAAGTTGATCTGTATTTAAGCCGGTAATACTGATTTCATTATTGGTTGTAGTTTGGGAATAAATAAGGTTATTCTGCGAAGGTCCCCAGGAAATATGAAAATAAGAAAAATCAGGATCGGGAACAGGATTCCAGGAAAGGTGAATACTATTTCCCGTTCCTTCATCCTGAGCCGTAAGATTTGCAGGCGGAGATGGCATATTGGCAAAACTGGCAGTTACGGCAGTTGAAGCACGAATTACGGATGCACAATAAACAGGGTCAAGATTGGCAACAGTATCATCATTGCTGTGATAGACAGAAGAAAAGTTATATTCAAAGAAATAAACAACCGGAAAACCGTGCTGCCAGAAAGAATGACTGTCACTGCTGGATGAATTAAGATAACCATAAACAGGTTGCAAAGCAGTGTATTGGGATGTAATCATTGCCGCATAATCCGTATGGGAAATAAAACCATCATAGGGCATTAGCAAAACCCTCGGGTCCCAGAAATTGGGACTTGTATTTGCTATCATATCGTGATTTATCATCACCCGGATATTCATATTGGTTTGATCTGCCATATTTGCATAATTACTTGAACCCCAAAGCCCAACCTCTTCTGCGGCAAAAGTTACAAAACGAATAGAACATTTGGGCTGATAATTAGTTGCCATCATCACTCTTGCCATTTCTAAGGCAGCAACTGTGCCACTGGCATTATCATCCGCTCCGGGAGCAAAAATCATTGGATTATCGTTAGTGATGGAATCATAATGTCCACCTACAATAATATAGGTATCGGGATAGACCGTTCCCGTAATTGTAGCTACAACATTATATTGCATAGTTCCATACCACTGAAAACTATGCAAAACGGAATTGTTAATGCCGAAACGCTGAAATTGGGATTTAATCCAGTTGGTAACTGTCAAATGGTTATCAGCTAAAGCATAACGCGTAGAAAAATTCTGCAGGCACTGAAGGAAATATAAAACGCTATCTTCCGAAACAGTATTAATCAAATTTTCTATTTCATTCCGCGTAGAACTAATTGCTGTTTGCAAAGAAAGAGTTTCAGAAAAACGCATTGGTTCCAGAAGTAAAGGAACAAAAGGATTTTGAATCTTCTGCCGAAGCTGAATTTCATCTCTATCCGTTTTTATTAACACTACCGAGCCCATTTCCAATAAGACCTCTCCTACAGTAGAAAAATCAAACTTGGAGTATCTTTCACCAATCGTTATTAGATAGAACTTTCCGCTTTTTGGTGTTCCCAGATTTATGGCTCCGGGGTAATTATTCCTGTCTGTTCCAGCAATAACATAAGAATCGTTGTAATAATATATTTCCAAATCGGTCTCAGCAAGGTCTTGAACTGCTCTGCGCAGTGTTTTATCTTCCTTGTCTAAAGAAAGTTCCGATACGGGCAAACCGATAAGATATTGGGGGACAGCACATAAAATACTTAAAGATAGCAGGGCAAAAATTAGAAGGAAAAACTTCTTCATCTGTATCTCCTTTTGGATATCTATATACTATAAAAAAAGCAAATAACATTCCTGTTAATGGTTTTTTTTCACCCAGGACACCGAAAACACCGAAATAATTTATAATTTTTACATTCCTGCCTTATTTGGGACATACTGATATAAGTTACATAATGAAAATTCAGTCAGATAGGTTAAAAATGTCTGGATTTCTGCTTTCGCAGGAATGGAAAATAGCTTATCATTCAAAAACTATATAATTTTTGCTGTCACATCTTACTCTTTTTTTCTTTGTAAAATAAATCTCGGTGTTCACAATGTTTTTGGTGTTTTCAGTGTCTAATCTTTCTCTCTTTGTGAAATTCCCACTTTCTCATTGACAAAATTCTAAGCTGAAAACCTTATGCCTGATAGTTCATTATTGGTGTTATAATGGGCTTTTACAGAATGGAGAAAATATGAAAATTCTGATCACAGGCGGAGCCGGATTTATCGGTTCCCATTTAGCGGAAAGGCTATTGCAGGAAGGAAACGAAGTTTATGTGATAGATAACCTTTCCACAGGCCGTCTGGAAAACATAGAAGCCTTTAAAGATAAACCCAATTTTCACTTAAATATTGGCAGTGTGCTGAATCGTGAACTTTTGGATAAACTGATTAGTAATGTAGAACAGGTGTATCATTTAGCTGCTGCGGTTGGGGTTAAATATATTATTGAAAATCCTCTTTTATCGCTCAAAACAAATATTATGGGGACGGATAATGTGTTGGAATTCTGTAATAAGTATAAAGCCAAAGCACTTATCGCTTCCACCAGTGAAATTTACGGTAAAAATGAACAGATACCCTTTTCGGAAACAGATGACAGATTACTGGGTTCAACTCATATTAGTCGTTGGGGTTATGGTTGCAGTAAAGCCATAGATGAATTTCTGGCATTAGCTTATTTTCGGGAAAAGAAATTGCCGGTAGTAATTGTGCGTTGTTTTAATACCGTAGGTCCTAGGCAGACAGGACAATATGGGATGGTTTTGCCCAAATTTATTAAAGCCGCTCTTTTAAATCAACCGCTGGTGATTTATGGCACAGGAGAACAAACGCGTTGTTTTGCCGATGTTTCAGATGTAGTGGATGCTTTTATAAAGCTGATGAACACTCCTGAATGTGCCGGTGAAATTTTTAATGTAGGAACAACTGAATCCATTTCTATAACTGATTTGGCACAAAAGGTTAAAGATATGTGCCACAGCAAATCCCGTATTGAATATATGAGATATGAGGATGCTTTTGAAGAAGGTTTTGAAGATATGATGCATAGGCAACCGGATTTAACAAAAATTAAAAATTTTATTGGCTGGGAGCCAAAACATAAATTGGACCATATCATAAGTAGGATAATTGATTACTATGAAAAGTAGGTTTTTGCTGATTCTTTTAATGAGCTTGAGCTTGCTTTCGGCTCTAACACCTACCCCAACGGGAGATATAATCCCTATTTCTGTGAGCTTAACGGGTTTTGTGGAAAACCCCGGGGTCTATCAAATGACTCCTGTAAACCGTCTTTCCGACCTTTTATTGCTTAATAAAACAACTACGCTGGAGCGCATTGAAAAAACACAGGTATTACGGGAAAAAAGTGTTGAAGTTCCTAAACCGGCTGAATTATTGAGTCCTCCAACTCCTGAAAAAGAAAAGGAAGAAATAATAACTTTGGAGAATAATCAGGGTCTGCGCAGAATTAGAATAACTCGTGCCGGGAAAATAGAGACCTACGATTTGTTGAAATTTTACCGCTTGGGTGATATCAGTCAGAATCCTTTGCTGAAAGATGGCGATGTTGTTTTTGTTCCAGCCATCAAGGATTTTATTTCTATTGGCGGAGGCATAAATCTGCCTGGCGAACTGGAATTTGTGGAAGGTGATAAACTTGGCACAATAATTGAGTTATCTCTCGGTTTTACTTTTGATGCCGATATTTCCAAAGTCCAGCTCTATCGCTATAAAGAAAACAGAATTGATTATGATGTTTTAAATTATGATCTGAAAGCTAATCCTGCATTTTGGGATTTACCCTTAAAAGCAGATGACCGAATTCTTATATCCTGCGATGCAGAAATTAGAACCAGGCAAAGAATTAAAATCTACGGTCAGGTTAAAAACCCTGGTGAATATGTGATTGATGCCAATACCACTTTATATGATGTTCTGCAACAGGCAGGTGGCTTAACCAAACGCGGTGATATAAAATCAATGGTCTATTATAATGAAAACATCAATGCAGATCCAGACCCCTTTCTGGAAATGCTGATGCAGAGAACTATGAGTGATATGACTCCTTTGGAATATTCCTATTTACGTAATAATTTAATGCAACTGAAAGGCAAATACAGTATAGACCCCGTTAAAATGATGAACAGTGAAGGAAAAGAAGCAAATCCTTATCTGCTTGACGGTGATTGTATTTATATTCCTGAAAAAATTGATATGGTTTGGGTTAGTGGTCAGGTTAAAAATCCCGGTATGGTTCCCTGGGTGGAAGGAAATGGCTGGAATTATTATATTCAGGCAGCAGGTGGCTATACTAATAATCGGAAAATGGGAAAGGGCAGAATTATTCGTGCCAACAGTGGAAATTGGGTTAAGCCAGGGAAAAATGTAGTTATCAGAGCAGGTGATACTGTTTTTGTTCCTGCTCAAACAGACAGGTCTATGTGGACAGATGTAAAAGATATTGTAACACTTACTTCTTCTGTAGTTACTATCATCCTTGGTATTAGAACTTTTACCAGGGACTAAAGGAGAAAAAATGAAAGTTCCGATGCTGGATTTGCAAGCACAATACAAACCTCTGATGCCTAAAATTAAAGAAGCACTGGAAAGGGTTTTTGCTGAACATAACTATATTATGGGACCTCAGGTGAAAGAATTTGAAGAGAAGATGGCAAATTATCTCGGGATTAAAAATGCCATCGGTTGTGCTTCCGGAACAGATGCTCTCGTTTTAGCCATTAAAGCATTGGGAATTGGAGCAGGTGATGAAGTTATTACTACTCCCTTCAGTTTTTTTGCCACTGCTTCTTCTATCTGGCGCAATAATGCTATTCCTGTTTTTGTGGATATAGACCCTCTCACTTTCAATCTTGATCCCGATAATATTGAAAAGGCAATAACCGAAAAGACAAAGGCAATTTTGCCGGTGCATCTTTTTGGTCAATGTGCCAATATGGATTCCATTATGGCTATTGCCCATAAATACAATTTGTATGTTATTGAAGATAACGCACAGGGTATCGGTTGCACCTGGGACGGAAAAATGAGCTGTTCTTTTGGAGATATAGGAATTCTATCCTTTTTTCCATCTAAAAATCTTGGTGCTATGGGTGATGCCGGAATGTGTTTAACCAATAATGATGACTATGCATTTAAATTGCGTCAATTGAGAGTCCATGGTGAAAATCCCAAATACTATCATCAATGGGTTGGTTTAAACAGTCGTTTGGATACCTTGCAAGCAGCTGTTTTAAGCGTTAAACTGGACTTTCTGGAGGGCTGGAGTAAAGGCAGACGTGCCAATGCTGAATTTTACAATGAACACTTAAAAAATGTTCCCGGAATACGGATTCCCTATATAGACCCAAAAGCAGTAAGCATTTACAATCAATATACGCTTGTCTGCGAAAAAAGAGATAAACTGATGGCATACTTAAAAGAAAAAGAAATCGGCTGTGCCGTCTATTATCCTCTACCTTTACATTTGCAGGAATGTTTCAGTTCGCTTGGCTATAAAAAAGGTGATTTGCCGGTAGCGGAAGAAATGGCTGAAAAAGTTCTTTCCATTCCAATTTATCCTGAGCTTACAAGGGAACAGAAAGAATATGTATGTAAAACCATTACCAACTTTTATTACCATTGAAGGAAATTGAAAAATGCATTTTATTGTCTGTATAAAACAAGTTCCCGGAACTACGGAAATCAAAATTGACCCTAAAACCAATACCTTAATCCGGGAAGGTGTGGAAAGTATTCTGAACCCCTTTGATGCTTATGCCATAGAAGAAGCAGTCCGCTTAAAAGAAAAATATGGTGGAACCGTTACTGCCATCAGTATGGGTCCCAATCAATGTGAAACAACTTTACGCGAGGCAGTTTCCTTAGGTGTGGATAATATTATTTTACTATCAGATAGGCGTTTTGCTGGAGCCGATACTTATGCCACAAGTTTAACTTTAGCTGCCGCTATCAGAAAAATAGGGGATTATACTCTTATTTTAACAGGGCAACAGGCAATTGATGGAGATACTGCTCAGGTAGGACCTGGCATTGCAGCTCATTTGAATATTCCGCAGACCTGTTTTGTCCGCAAAATTGAATCCTTTAATGAACAACAGGCAGTAGTGGAACGCTTGCTGGAAGATGGTTTTGACCGTGTTTCAATGCAGCTTCCGGCTCTAATTTCCGTGGTGAAAGAAATCAATGTTCCCCGTTTACCTTCTTTAAGAGGAAAACGAAATGCCAAAACAGTTCCGCTAACTGTTTGGAATTGTGATGATTTGGGACTGGACGAAAAAGAAACAGGACTAAACGGTTCTCCAACACAGGTGCTGAATATTTTTTCTCCCCATCACGAAAAGCAGGTGGAAAAGTTTGAAGGGAACAGTGATGAGGCAGTGGAACTAATTGTGCAACGCCTTTCAGAACTTACTAATAGATGATTAAATATCCCGAAATCAGCCCCGATATTGTCAGTTTTAACTTAGGAGGGCTAAATCTGCATATTCGCTGGTATGGCTTTTTTTATGTGCTGAGTTTTATTCTTGCCTTTATTTTATACAAGCCATTCTTGAAAAAGAGAAACATTAAGCTTGCAAAAGAGCAATACGAATCTATCATCTTTTATGTAATGCTGGGTGTTATTTTAGGTGGGCGTTTGGGTTATGTGCTTTTTTATAATCTTGGCTACTATATTTCTCATCCCTTATTGATTTTTGCCGTTTGGGAAGGCGGAATGAGCTTTCATGGAGGTGCCTTAGGGGTAATTATTGCTGGGCTGATTTATTGTCATAAGCATAAATTGAATTTTTACGCTCTGGCTGATGCCGCTATTCCTATTGTTGCTATAGGTTTAGGATTGGGACGCTTGGGCAATTTCATCAATGGTGAATTATGGGGAAAACCGACAGATTTACCTTGGGGAATGATTTTTCCCGGGGCAGATAATTTACCGCGCCATCCTACTCAGCTCTATGAACTTTTTCTGGAAGGCATTGTAATGTTCATTGTCACCTATTATCTGTTGAAAAAGCTGAAAAAAGAAGGGCTGGTTTTCTGGAGTTTTATTGGTCTCTATGGTGTTTTCAGGTTTCTAATTGAATTCGTGCGTGAGCCGGATGATCTTGATTTTTACACCCGTTTTGGTTACATTTTCGGCTTTATGAGCATTGGTCAATTCTTAAGCTTAATAATGATTATTGTAGCTATCTGGGGTTTTTACAAACTCAATGCTCAGCATAAAAAGGAAAAAAAACCGAAAATATAAGTTAGTTTGCCTGTATGGGGTAAATGGTTATTTTGATTTGGATTCCTGCTTTTGCGGGAATGACAAAGGACTTTTCTTGCCAATAATAACATAAGTCCCTTTACAAGAGAAATTCGGCAAACCGAGAAAACGATTGAGGTTAATAATGAAGAAAGCATTAATATCCGTTCTAATTATCTCCGCTATTATCATTTCTGCCTGTGCAGGACCCAAAGGTAAAAGCGAAGAAGAAAAATTACGCCAGCAGCTGAAAAAATGGGAAAGTTTTGATAGTGAAGGCATAGCAGAGGTCTCGTATAAAAGTTTGGCTATCCGTAAAATGTTTAGTGCTGCCAAAAACGGGAGTGAATTACGCTTTGACCTTTTTGATGGCGGGCTTTTAGGTTCGGCAGGAGAACCTTTACTTACTATGTATCTTGGGGATTATGTTGCCGTGAAATCACCTTTTATACCGATGCTGGAACTTTTAGATTTAACACCTTCCGCTCCTTTACAGAGCTTAAAATTATCTGCTAATGCCGATTCCCTTGTTGCTCTTTACGGCGAGAGGATTATTCGGGATAAGAAACTGGAGCTGAATGGAGTTACTATCAATTTCAACAAGGATTACCTTTTAGACAGTGTTTGGGAACCAGAAAACAAGACCCAAATGAAGGCATTATACAATAGTAAAGGAGACCTTTCCGAATTAGTTGTTACCAGTATAGACAACATTTCTCTTAGAATGAGTTTTGATAAAATTGAATATGTTCAGCCCCAGATTATTCCTCTGCCGAAACCTGAGCTTTCCTTTTCGGAAGATGCTTTGAAAGGATTAAACAACTTAAATCTGGAATCCCTGCTGAAGGAATTTCTGCAATATAAAAAAGAAGGCCAAAAATGATTCCGCGTTACTCAAAACCCGAAATGGAAAGAATCTGGACTTTGGAAAACCGTTACGAATGCTGGCTGGAAGTGGAGCTTGCAGCCGCCAGAGCAATGTTTGAAAAAGGCATTATTCCTAAAGAGGATTGGGAGACAATTAACATTAAAGCCGATTTTGACACGAACCGCATTGACGAACTGGAACAAATTACCAAGCACGATGTAATTGCTTTTTTAACCAATGTAGGGGAAAATATAGGTCCTGCCTCCAGGTGGCTGCATTTTGGAATGACCTCTTCCGATGTTTTAGATACCGCTACAGGGATGCAATTAAAAAGCAGTGGAGAGCTTATTTTAACAGAAATAAGTCGGTTGGCGGAAATTCTGAAATTGAAAGCCAGGCAATATAAAAACACAATTTGTATGGGGCGTTCGCATGGAATTCACGCAGAACCTACATCTTTCGGCTTAAAGTTTGCCCTTTGGTATGAAGAAATGCAGCGGAATATAAAACGCTTAAATGAAGCAATAGAAGAAGTTAGCGTCGGCAAATTTTCTGGTGCGGTAGGCAATTTTGCACATTTAAGCCCGGAAATTGAAGAACTTGCCTGCAAATATCTGGATTTGCATCCGGCAAATGTTTCCACCCAAATTATACAAAGGGATAGATATGCCTTTTTCCTTTCGGTTTTAGCAATAATTGCTTCTGGCATAGAAAAAATCGCTTTGGAAATAAGACATTTACAAAGAACCGAAGTGCACGAAGTGGAAGAGAACTTTTCCAAAGGGCAAAAGGGTTCTTCTGCAATGCCACATAAGCGCAATCCTATTGTTAGTGAACAGCTTTGCGGTTTGGCAAGAATTTTGCGTTCCAATGCCTTAAGCGCTATAGAAAATAATGCCTTGTGGCATGAACGCGATATTTCTCATTCCAGTGTGGAGCGTATCATTTTGCCTGATTCTTGCATTTTAATTCACTATATGCTGGATAGAACCTGTTCTCTGATAGAAAATCTGATAGTTTATCCCGAAAATATGCAAAAAAACCTGGAACTGACTAAAGGTCTTGTTTTTTCGCAAGCATTGCTGTTGCATCTTGTCCAAAGCGGTTTAACCCGGGAAAATGCCTATTCCTTTGTTCAGCAGGAAGCAATGAAATCCTGGGAAACAGACAGTAGTTTTTTGGATAATGTTTTGGCAAATAAGGAAATAACTTCTGTCCTTGCGGAAAGCGAAATTCGGGATATATTTTCTTATGAACGCTATCTTCGGAATGTGGATTATATTTATAAGCGTTGCGGAATTTTATAATCCGGGAGCGAAAAAATGAAGAAATACTTAATTATCGGGCTGGCTGTGGTTTTATGCCTTCCTGCCTTCCTTTTTTGCAAAGAGGAAACAAACCGCCTTATCGGCTACTGGCTAACCGGTGATAAAACAATGAAAATAGAAATTTTCGCCAATGAAGACAGCACTTTTGCCGGTAAGATTATTTGGCTGAAAGAGCCCAACGACAAAAATGGCAAACCTAAAATGGACACCAAAAATCCGGATGAAAAACTGCGGACGAGACCTTTGCTGGAAATGGTTATTTTAACTGGACTCATTCCCGAAAGCAATACCAAATATAAATCCGGTAAACTTTATGACCCCAATAGCGGAAAAACATATTCCGCCACTATTGAATTAGTTAATAATAACACTATTAATATCCGTTACTTCATTGCTACACCTACTTTAGGCAGAACCGATACCTGGACTCGCACTTCCCGCTAATTTTTAAGCAGGATAAGTAATTATCTGGCTGGATGTAATCTACACCAAGATCAGAACAGAGAGTAAAGTTAATTTTACTGTGGTGTTAATAGCGATTGGGCTCAAAGAAGATGGTTACCGTGATGTTCTGGGTCTGCACTTGGGGAACAAGGAAAGCTATTATATATTTTCCATTATGATAGTATATATATAGTAAAAGAGAAGTGACTGTCTTATTAATTTTAGCTCGTAAATTTAAAAGCCCGCAGGGCGACACAATGATAGCGATGGGTGCGTAAGCCCCTCGTAAGTTTAAACATATAGAAGTTTTTAAACCTTTTCTAAACTTTGGTAGAGCCCCAAAGGGCGACACTTCTATTTTGAACTTGTTTTGGCTCCTGGCAAATTGGAGTGTCGCCCTGAGGGGCTTTTTGGGACAAGGTTTTGAGAAATAAATTAATAATGATATTACTTTCCCCGAGGGGCTTACGCATCCATCGCTATCATTGTTTCGCTCTCCGAGCTTTTAAATTAAAGGGAAAATATATTATAGGGATGTTTATAATAATGAATGGCAGTGATGACTCCTGACTTAAGCAGTTATTTGGTTCTATACTACAAGGATATTTAGAGGATTGGATAAACGGATAATTGTATCTTTAAGAGCTATTGGAAAGGATCCAGAAAAACTGAAAAAGCCGATACCTTTTGAGGCAATCCATCGCGACAAGGTAGCTTTTGATGAAAAAAACTTGACGAGGATTGATAAAATGAAAAGAATGTAATTGGTTACTTGTCCATAATATAGATTGTGAGAAACGAGGGATAACAGATGCCCTCAAAGAACCTGAGAAACAACGAGTTGGAATTTACACCAACATTTGGGGCTAAACTTAATTTGAGGTATTGCTGAACAGTATGGACAGAATGCCTACATAGATGAAAAGAAGTAAACTAAAAGCGCTAAAAAAAGGAGTTAAAATGAAAAGAGCTTATTTGATTATACCCTTTGCCATTATTTTATTGCTGCTTACCTCTTGTGCTACAACAGGCGAAGAGCAGGCAACCAAACTTGTTACCAAATATGACATTGCCCTTACGAAAGTTAGTAGAGGCGGAGATGAAACTACACGAAGTAAAGCTCCTGTGGCTGATACTACCCTAGTAGATAAATTGCGTTACCATTATGATGACGAATTTATGCACACTATCTGGTATGCTTCCGAAAATGGCTTTGAACTGACCTTATACAATGCTTCGGATAAGAATATTATTCTGGACTGGGAAAAGGGTTTATATCTGGATTATGACAATATAGGCCATCGCTTGTTGATTTCCAGTACCCCTGATTCGGAAAAAGATAAACCCCAATCACCCAGCACAATACCTCCCCGTTCTAATATTACGGAAATTATCTATTCTGCCGATCATACCAATCCTTCAACCCTTTTAGGTGTTTATGTGCGCACTCCTCTTCTGCCAACGGAATACAAAAAAGCAGTCCGATTCAACGGTAAGGAAATGAAAATCCAGCTTCCCGTGAGAATTGATAATACCACTTATAACTATGAATTTACTTTCAAGATTGTTGGAGTGCGTCAGGAACAGGCAAAAAGCAATCTGCTATTCGGATAATTAGTTAAGCTCCCCTATTATTAAAGGTTGGCAATAAAGGCAAGGTGGACTTGTAGAGTCCTTTTTGGCAAGTATAATTTGATTTTCCTAGAAGCATTGCTTACCCATTGCTTACCCAATACTAATGCCATCCGTAATGGGTAAGCAATGGGTAAGTAATGCTCCTCAGGAAGAAACTGTATTTTCTTCTCTTATTGTAAGATAACAAACAAAATAAAATATATCGGGAGCCATCTCTGTCAAAATAACTTCTACACTACCTGCAAATTCTTTGAGCAGTGAGAACTCATAACGCTTTATGGAGTAGACGGAGGACGCCATTCCTCAGCCAAAAATTATGAAAAGCTTTTGCTACCTCCGACTACACAAAAAAAACAGGATTGCGCTTCTCAGCGCAACCCTGTAATTTGTTACACCATAATAGATTATTCAATGGTGATTTCTTTTTTGGGAGAGGGCTCTTTCTTCGGAATTATAACTTTCAAAACCCCATCTTCCATCTTGGCTGAGATTTTGGAAACCTCAACATTCTCAGGAAGTAAGAGGTTACGGCGATAGCTTCCACTGTATCTTTCACAGCGGTAAACTGTGCCTTTGGTTTCTTCTTTAGTAACATTACTATTAGCTTCAATCATTAATTGATTATCATGAATGCTGATTTTAACATCGTCTTTCTTAAATCCGGGCAGATTTGCCAGAATCTCAAAGTCCTTATCATGCTCCACAATATCAATTGCCATAGCCCGGAAGTTATCTTCCTCTCCTTCTTCTTCGTAAAAACGATTGAAGAACTCGTCAAATAAGCTGAGCATATTGCTCACCGGTCTCAGTTCGTTTGTTTTGCGATATGGTACGATTTTCATTTTGAACCTCCTTGTTCATTTTATCGTTCACTAATTATTATAATCCAGTTTTTCCAAAAAGCAAGAAAAAAATTAGCGGTCAAAGTACAAGAGTGCTAATTTCCTTTTATACAAAGAAATTTTAGACACTGAAAACACCGAAAACACCGAGATTTTTTTACAAAGAGGAAAATTTTAGCCACCGAAAACACCGAGATTTTTTTACTAAGAGAAAAAAGATTGGATTTAATAACTGTGTTAAATTAAATATAGCTTTGTCCTTCCTGCGTTCTTGTCCCTCCGGTACAAGCAGGAATCCACAGATGAGAAAAAATATTTATCCCTTTTCAAGCTGAAAACGATATTTATTCTTAAGAGAACAAAGCGAAAGTAGCTACTCTGTTTATATTACCCAGCTGTTTAAAAAGGATAATTGACAAAAAGGCAAGGCAGGTATTTTTGGACTTCAGTTTTCCGCTTCCCGGAAATGCAGTTTAACTTGATACAAATTAAGGAAATAGAATGAAAGAAGAGTTTATCCGCAATTTCTGCATTGTGGCACATATTGATCACGGAAAATCTACCCTGGCAGATAGATTTTTGGAAGAGACACATATTATTGGTAAAGGAACAGAGGTCTCTCAGATTTTGGACAGTATGGATTTGGAACGCGAAAAAGGCATCACAATTAAAAGTCATGCTGTCCGAATGGTTCATAATTATCAAGGTCAGGATTATGTTTTGAACCTGATAGATACTCCCGGTCATGTGGATTTTTCTTATGAGGTTTCCCGTGCTTTGGCATCCTGTGAAGGAGCCATTCTTTTAGTAGATGCCTCTCAAGGAATTGAGGCACAAACAATGAGCAATCTGTATCTTGCATTAGATAACAACCTGGAGATTTTACCTGTAATTAATAAAATTGACTTACCCAAGGCAGATATTGAGGGCACGGAAAACGATTTATGCGAAATTTTAGGTTGCTTACCCGAAGAAATAATTAAGGTTAGTGCTAAAACAGGCGAAGGAGTAAAAGACCTTTTAGATGCCATTGTAACTCGTTTACCTGCTCCTAAAGGCAATCCAGACACGGCTCCCAGAGCATTGATTTTTGATTCCTATTTTGATATGTATCGGGGTGTTGTTGTTTTAGTGCGTGTTTTTGAGGGGAAATTACAAAAAGGGGATAAGATAAAACTCTTTTCTACGGCAAGAGAATATGAAATTGAAGAAATCGGCTATCTGGGCTTAAAATTTTCTCCCCAGACAGAACTTACCTGTGGTGAAGCCGGTTATATAATTGCTAATATCAAAGAAGTTGCCGATGCCAGAGTGGGTGATACAATAACTTTAAGCAAAGGGGGTTGTGAAAATCCTCTTCCTGGTTTCAGAGAACCCAAACCAATGGTCTATAGCAGTATTTTTCCTATTAATGGAGAGGATTATGAAAATTTGGTGGAATCCATTGCCAAGCTGAAATTAAACGATGCCTCCCTAATTTATGAAAAAGAAAGTTCTGCCGCTTTGGGATATGGATTCCGTTGCGGTTTTTTGGGTATGCTGCATCTGGAAATTGTGAAAGAGCGTCTGTTGCGTGAATATAATATTCCCATTATGGCAACAACTCCCAGCGTGCGATTTTTAATAAAGCTGAAAAGCGGAGAAGAACTGCAAATCAATAATCCGGTTGATTTTCCTGATCCCAGCACTATTGAAAGTATTATGGAACCCTTTATGGATACGGAAATTATTGTGCCTACGGATTACATTGGGAATGTGTTAAAGTTAGTTCAGGAACGCAGAGGAATTCAAAAAGACATTCAGTATATAGATGAAAAAAGAGTTACTCTGCATTATGAGCTGCCTTTAATTGAAATTATCTTTGATTTTTACGATAAACTGAAAACCGTTAGTCGGGGTTATGCTTCTTTGGATTATACTTTTAAGGACTATCGGGAAACAGATGTTGTGAAAGTGGATATCTTAATAAACGGTGAAAAGGTTGATGCAATGAGCTTTATCTGCCATCAGGATAAAGCATATAATTGGGGAAAAAGTGTAACTGAAACCCTGGCGGAAGTTATTCCGAAACACCTTTTTAAGATTGCTCTGCAAGCAGCTATTGGAGGAAAAATTATTGCTCGTAGCACTATCAATCCTTTACGAAAGGATGTTTTAGCCAAATGTTACGGAGGTGATGTTTCCCGCAAAAGAAAGCTGCTGGAAAAACAAAAAGAGGGCAAAAAAAAGATGAAGGAAATTGGTTCGGTTTCCGTTCCCCAAGAGGCATTCCTGGCTGTGTTAAAAGCTGATAGGGAATAAAGGGTGGTTTTTTTTCAGAGCAGGCATTTTTTTTTAACACTCTTTTTCTGCCTTACTTTTGGGCTTATTTTAGCGATAAATATTGGAAATATAAGCTTTCAAGGCATTGCCGGAATAGAAGAAACAGAACTTTTTAAGGCAAGCGGTCTGCAAAAAGGACAGGAATACAATCCGGAACTTATTTCCAATGCCACTTCTAACTTGTATAAATATTTGCAGAATAAAGGCAGATACTTTGTTTGGATTTCCTCCCCGGAATTGATTCCGGAAGATGAAGGAACTGTTTCCCTGCTCTTTAAGATGCAAGAAAAAGCACCTTCCGATGAAGTAAAAATCCGCTTTCAGGGTATGCAGTATTTCAGTGAGGCAAAACTCTTTCAACTTCTGCTGCTTTCACCCGAAAGAAATTATCGCGTAGACCAGCTTTCCCGAATTATGCAACAAACCCTTTCGCTTTATCAAAGCAGGGGTTATCTCTTTGCCAAAGTTGAATTGGATTCTTTGGTTTGGGAAGAGGCATTGAGCGCTTATATCGGAATTGATGAAGGCAAACCGTTACGCGTGAAAAATTATATCTTTAAAGGAAATAAAGTTACAAAGGACAAAACCCTGCTGCATCTTTCTGGCTTGGAAAATATTGACTTGATTACTCCCGAGGTCTTAACTCAAGCAGAAGAAAATATCCAGCGAAAGAGTTATATCCGCAATTGTAATGTGGAACCTGTAAATGAAAATACCTTGCTGATAAACATTGAAGAAGGTAAAATGACTTATCTGGAAGGCGTTTTAGGAATGAATCGGATTAACGAGGAACTGAAATTATCAGGTCAAATCCGTTTGCAATTCTTGAACCTGTGGGGTACCGACCGTGCCATAAAACTTTTCTGGAAACAAATTCCTACTTCCAATAGCGAACTTTCTTTGGCGTATCACGAATCAGGTATTCCGGGAATTCCCATTGCAGGAGATATTGAACTCTATAGAGCGCAAAAGGATTCTACCTGGATAAAAACTCGCGGTAGCTTAGAAATTTATTATCAAATGCTGAAACACAGCTTAGGTATTGAACTGACAACTGAATCCTTAACTCCCGGTGCCAGAAGACCTGCTATTATAAATAAGGAAAAGGCACAAAGTATAGGCGCTTTTTGGAATTATAGCAATTACGCAGGTGGCGTAAATCCCTATAAAGGTATGGAAATGAAATCTCTTTACCGTTTAACCGGAAGCAATCTGACGAAACATTTATATGGAGCTACAGAAGCAGGCGTGAAGGGCTATATTCCTATTAAAAATCGCTTTGTGGGTTTTATAGGTGCGGAAATTCGTAATCTGGAAAACAAAAATGCAGAACTCTGGCAACAATATAAAATGGGGGGCTATGGAACTTTGCGTGGCTATTATGAAGATGAATTCAGCTCTTTTCGCCTTGCCTGGATAAATTATGAATTACGCTATCGCCTTAATCCTGATTCGCGTATTTATCTCCTCTTTGATCAGGGGTTTTTAGGCAAGGAAAAAAACAAGTTAAAGACCGATCTTTTTGGTCTCGGTTTCGGAATGAAAATAAATACACGCTTAGGAATTTTAGGATTGGAATATGCTCTTGGTTATAGGGATAAACACTTTGCCAATCTTGGTTCCGGGATGATTCATCTGGGCTTGGATGTGGCGTTCTAAAAAAAATACTTGCCAAGATTTTGGTATCCTAAAATGATGTCTCCAATAACTAAGTATATAGATGTGACTAAGGACTGTGTGAAGGATAGATGAGAGTTTTTTAACTCTATCAGGCCTTCAATAGAACCGGCAAATTTTTATATGTCTTGCCAAAACAAATCAAAAAAAAAGAAAAAAACCTAAGTACCCGAAAGGGAATTTGCTTATGGAGGAATCAATGAAGAAAGTTCTCTTAATCACCTTGCTCGCTATGTTGCTGATCAGCACATTGGTTACTGGCTGCAAAAAGAAAGCAGAAGAGCCCCAGGAAGAAGTAGCTCCTATTGAAGAAACTACTCCTGCTCCTGATACAACAGTAGCTCCTACACAGAGCCAAACACCTACAACTACTACACCAACCGGTAAGTAGTTTATCAGCTAATAAACAATAGCGCAGTCCTTAAAAAAACGGGTGTCTTCGGATGCCCGTTTTTTGTTTTAAGCTGATTTTTAGCCACCGAAAACACCGAAAGATGTAAGTAAGAAGATTACGCAGATTTTTAGCCACCGAGAACACCGAAAGATTTAAGCACACAGATTTTTAGCCACCGAAAACACCGAAATTTATATATAATTATAACCAATAATATTAGTTCGTAGTTCTGGGTTCGTAGTTCTGGGTTCGTAGTTCGTAGTTCTGGGTTCGTAGTTCGTAGTTATGAGTTCGTAGTTCGTAGTTCTGGGTTCGTAGTTCGTAGTTCTGGGTTCGTAGTTCGTAGTTGCTTATTAAAACTTATATTTTTCTCTTTATCTCTTTTTCTGTTGGTAAAAAAATCTCGGTGTCCTCAGTGTTTTCGGTGTTTTCGGTGGCTAAACTTTTTCTCTTTTCTCTTTGTAAAAATAATCTCGGTGTCCTCAGTGTTTTCGGTGTTTTCGGTGGCTAAACTTTTTCTCTTTTCTCTTTGTAAAAATAATCTCGGTGTCCTCAGTGTTTTCGGTGTTTTCGGTGGCTAAACTTTTTCTCTTGACAAATTTAGTGGCACTAATAATTATGGTTTAAGATGTTAATACTACTCATTTCTAAGTGTAGCTAACATCGGAAGGAGATAATTATGATTGGAGAACGACTTAAACAGATTCGTCAAGTATTGGGAATCAAACAGGTTGATTTAGCCAAGGTCTTAAAGATTAATCCTTCCGCTATTTCTCAAATGGAAAGTGGCAGAACCAATCCTTCTCTGGAAACGCTTTCGGAATTGGTGGTAAACTATAATGTGAATCTGCACTGGTTAATAACGGGTATAGGAAAAATGTTTAATACTGCTAATGATACATCTTCTCAGAATGGTTCTTGGGATAATTTTCAGAAGCTCTTAAATGACCGTTTGGAAGAAATTGTGCAGGCACATTTGGATTTAATGGATTCCGACACTGTAGAAATTCCAGTTAGTGGAGAAATTGCAGCGGGTGAACCAATGGAAAATTATGGTACTTTACTGGATGTTGTAACAGTGCGTCGTTCCTTGATCAATGGTTCTTTGAATAATTTTGTGGCTTTAAGAGTGAATGGACGCAGTATGGAACCGGATATTAGAAATCAGGATGTAGTATTAATCCGTTATTGTAATGAATGGCGAGAGCTGGCAGGCAAGATTTGTGCGGTGCGTATTGATGGAGGAATAACATTAAAGCGTTTAATTTTGGATGATGTTCAAAAGATGATCGTATTGCTTTCTATAAATGAAAATTATCAACCGATTCTGATTGATCCGGATAGTCATACAGATGTTACACTAATCGGTTCGTTATATTTTTTATTCAGGATATTACCTTAAGGAGGGATAAATAAATGACTTTAGTTTATCTTCTTATTATTGTAGCCATCGTCTTTGCTATTGTAAATTTATATATTTTACTTTCTCAACGGCATAAAGGCAAGGAAAATGGAAATATCAGTGAATTGAAGGGTGCCTTTGAGACCTTTGAACGCTATAATCGTGAAGAAATGAGCAGTTTACGAACTGAACTTTTAAGTATCAGTGCTGAAAACAGAAAAGAACTTAGTGACTCTATTAAAGCTCAAAATGAGGTCTTAATAGCACAAACAACTGCCAGCAGGGAAGAACTGAATAATTCCTTTAATACCTTAAAACAACAGATTAATAACGATTCTGCCGTTAATCGGGAAGAACAGAAAAAAGCATTGAACGACCTTTCCGAGAATTTTACCCGCAGAATGACAGACCTGATAAATATTCAACAACAGGAAGCAGAAACATCGCGTAAGACATTGGAAACCAAAATGGAACAAATTCGTCAAAATAACGAGACCAAACTGGAACAAATGCGTCAAACGGTAGATGAAAAATTGCACGATACCCTGGAAAAGCGTTTAGGTGAAAGTTTTAAACAGGTTAGTGAGCGTTTGGAGCTGGTACATAAAAGTATGGGAGAAATGCAAAGTTTGGCAAATGGAGTGGGAGACCTCAAAAAAGCCCTTACCAATGTTAAAAGGCAAGGAGTTTTAGGGGAAATCCAATTAGCGAATTTACTGGAAGACATTCTTACTCCCGAGCAGTATGAGAAAAACTTCCGACCTAATAAAAACCGTGATGAAAAAGTAGAATTTGCCATTCGCCTGCCAGGAAGTTCGGAAAAAGAGGAATTTGTATATCTGCCTATAGATGCCAAGTTTCCTATAGCGGACTATCAAAATATTATGAATGCTTATGATATGGGTGATTTGGCGGAAGTGGAAAATGCCAGAAAAAGTATGGTGCAAAGGATTAAAAATTGTGCCAAAGATATACGGGATAAATATATTAATCCACCTGTTACTACTGATTTCGGAATGCTTTTTCTACCTTTTGAAGGTCTTTATGCCGAGGTCTTACGCAGTCCGGGACTTTTTGAGACAATTATGCGAGATTATCATGTTATAATTTGCGGTCCAACTACCACTGCTGCTGTAATTAACAGTTTGCAGGTGGGTTTTCGGACCTTGGCAATTCAGAAGAAGACCTCCGAGGTTTGGAAAATCCTTGCCTCCATCAAACTGGAATTTGGGAAATTTGGTACTATTTTGGAGCAAACCCAAAAGAAACTGCAAGAAGCATCAAATAATATTGAGAAAGCAAGTTACCGCAGCCGTCAAATAGAAAAACGACTGGATAAGGTTCAAGAATTGCCTGTGGAAGAGGCAGAAATAGAACAAATTCTGGATGTTTGATTGGCGGAAGAACAACATCCTGTCTTGCTATTTTTTTCTTTTATAAGTTGGCAAGGACATCAACTTTCCGGGCAAACAAGGTTGACGGAAAACATCAACCTTCCAGGACTGCCAAACAAATACCTTCCGTTTTGATAATACCTGCTGACGAAGCAGTTATAATATTACTAATTCCGCGTGATTGATAGTCCCTTATTACGAGGTCGTTCAGGGGATATTTCAGGTTTTGGGACCAGGAAAAAACAACTTTTTCGGAGAGTGGGATAAGAGAAAGCAATTTTCCCTGGCAATTGTTAAATTCTATGCTATCCGGCAGAATAAAAATGGACTGGTTTTCACTTTCAATCCTATAAGGAACAGGGTAGGATATTCTTTCGCCTCTTGGACTTTTTATTTTTAACAAATTTATGGCAATAGCCAAGGCGTGATCAAAGCGACCTTGCATATCGTTGCAGATAATTATTTCCCGATAGCATTTTTGCTTTAAACACCAATCCAGTGCCAGTTCGGTATCCGTTTCGTTTTTTTCCGTAGGATGCTGGTGGAAGGGGATGTCAGCATATTTTTCAAGCATTTCGGGGTCAATGGAATCCAGGTCTCCAATCAGAACAAAGGGCTCTAATCCAAGCTCATCTATTTTTCTTATGCCGTTATCAACAGCGATTAAATGGTCTTTTCTTTGGATATTTTTATAGTGGGAAACAATATCTTGGGGAGCGTGATTGGTAAAAATATAAGCGCGGTTATTATTAACGCATAGCATAGAGAGGTTCATCTATTCGGTTCAAATAAGCAACAGGATTTACTTTTCCCAGATTATTATGCACTTCATAATGCAAATGAGGACCTGTAGAAATTCCCGAACTGCCCATCAGACCTATAATTTGACCTTTTATAACTTGATCACCGGAACGCACCATATAGCTATAGAGATGACCGTAAAGCGTTTGATATCCATTTCCGTGATTGATTATTATCCTTTTGCCATAACTCGTTTCATAATCGGTAGTTACCACAGTTCCGGCAGCAGTGGCATAAATTGGAGTTCCTGCCTCATTGGAAATATCAAGACCATAATGGAATTCAATTTCATTCCGAATAGGATGAACTCGTAAACCCCAGCCGTCTGATATTCTGCCGAAAGTAGGATAAATAGAAGGTATATAATCGGCAGGATTTTCCCCTGTAGGCAAAGCAGGGTTTGCTTGCGCTGGTTCTGAAATCAGCATCAGAATTGTAGCCAGCTTTGTTTCCAGGTTTTCCATCTGATTGCGCAAAGCCGGTTCAAAAACAAAGTCCGCCTTTTTTCCCTGCTTAAAATTCAGGGTAGGATAGTCCTCTGAGTTCTCATTAATTTTTATTTGTAATTCATTTAATCTCTTATAGATAGAATCTACAGTAGCGGAATAAAAATCAAGTTTGGCACGTAGTTCCTTATTTTCCGTTTCCAACTGCTTAAGAACTTTGTTACGATGAGAATTGCTACCTGCCATTGTGAACATAATAATTGTGGAAACAAGCAAAAATGCCAAAAGCACAATTATCAAAATAAAGGCATAATGAGGCAGGGTGAAGCTGTGTTTAACTCCATCCATTCCAACTTGATAGCTTATTTTCATTTTACCTTTGTTGATAAATTCGTTTTCCACTGGTGTCCTTTTCTCTTATCTTTTTTCTTTCTATATTATGCAAAATACGAACCAAAAATGGTTATTTGGCATCCCGTAGGGGAATCGAACCCCTGTTGCGTGACTGAGAATCACGAGTCCTAGGCCACTAGACGAACGGGACACAAATTGTTTCCTTATTTTTACCCTATAAATTGGCGACCCCTAGGGGAATTGAACCCCTCTTGCAAGAATGAAAATCTTGAGTCCTAACCAATAGACGAAGGGGTCGCAAACTGGTGATCCAGGTTGGAATCGAACCAACGACTCTCTGCTTAAAAGGCAGATACTCTACCGCTGAGTTACTGGACCTTTTTTCTGCTTATCTTTTAAGCTAAAAATTTAGAGGTGGTTTCTATGTCAAGTAAAATCGTATTTATTTTTTAACACCGAGATCACTGAAGGCATTATGCGTTCTCACTTATTTTTTCAAATTGGCGTTTTTGCTGGCTTGCGATATCACGATTTTTTCAAAACGATATCAGGATTATTTCAAATAGTTTTCGTATGGCATTGTATGGCTTGCGATTATGGCCGGCACTCTTTTTATTTTTCCAAGAAGAAGTTCCGTAGGAACCACAGGTTTTAACGACGGGTTTTAACCCGGTGAAAAGAGCATCAGAGAGCCATTATCTCTTTTTCCAAGAAGAAGTTCCGTAGGAACGACAGGTTTTAACGACGGGTTTTCAACCCGGTGAAAAGCAAGCAGGAGAATCATTATCTCTTTTTCCAAGAATAAGTTCCGGAGGAACGACAGGTTTTAACAACGGGTTTTAACCCGGCGTTATGAAGTTGGAAGATATCTTATTTCCTTTTTGCGAATGAGTTCCGAGTAAAGTGGAAGTTGCCAATACATTTGTTCTCAACTGCATTTTGGGGGTTAAGTAAAGTCCATTGTTTTCAAGGCATCTCAGCTTTTTCCCAACTTGAATTGCTGAAGCATTGCTTACCCATTACGGATGGGATTAGCAATGGGTAAGCAATGAGTAAGCAATGCTATTAAGGAAGAAAATGGAATTATATTTATTTAGTAGGAGTTAGGAAAATTTAGGGGGAAGAAGAAAATATTATATCTGTAACTCCATATTTTATATAGTTTTAATATTCATAAACTCTATAAAATAAGATAAATCCTGTAGTGATGGCAGTTAGTTAACGACGGGTTTTAACCCCGACGCATATTCTATTTTAACTCACAATTTTCACCGGGGAGAAAGTTTTGAGAAAGTTTTGACTCACAATTTTCACTTGCCCTCCAGGTACACACATCCCACAAACATCTTCATTTGCAACCGAGTTATAACTTGTTTACGAATTAAAAAATTGTGAGTTAAAACAAGAACCAGAATTTGTGACTTCGGGGAATACTTTCGTTTTAACTCTAAACCGAGCTTCAGCTTTGAAAGTAGAAGGCAACGAACAAAATTTCCTGTTACCTCAGAATATAGTTGCAAACACAAAAGGGTCGGTTTAGAGTCAAAACAAGAACCCACTATTTCGCAGTTTTACAATTTGATGTAGGAATTGCCGCTGCTTTTAGCTATCAGTCCTTTCAGTTCCAAATTCAGCAGTAAAGTAGAAAGTTTCCCAAAACCGAGACCCGTTTTCAGCATAAATTCATCAAAAGTAAGTTCTTTTTGTGCAGAAGACAAAATATCATAGAGGGTCTGTTCTTCGGATGACAGTTCCGGAATAAGTTCCATTTGTTCTTTGGGAGAAGGAACTAAGCCCAAATCCATTAAGAGGTCATTGGCAGAACTGATTAAGGTAGCACCCTGTCTGATGAGCAAATTAGGACCTTGGGCATTGCGGTTATTTATATTTCCTGGCAAAGCATAGAGCGGTTTATTTTGTTCAATGGCAAATTTGGCAGTGAGCATAGCTCCGCTATTTAAAGAGCCCTCAACAACTAAAACGGCATTGGCAAGAGCGCTTATTATTCTATTACGGGTAGGAAAATTCCAGCGTTCCAGTTTGCTTCCGGGTTCATATTCACTAACCAGAGCTCCGTTTTCGCATATATTTTCTGCAAGTGTTTTATTCATAGGGGGATAGATATTATCCAAGCCGGAGGCAAAAACGGCAATTGTTTTGGCTTTTGCTTTCAGAGCTGTCTGATGAGCAATGGTATCAATTCCCATAGCTAAGCCACTGACAACATTCACTCCTTTTGCGCATAAGGGAGAAAGGAGTTTACGACACATTTCCAGTCCGTAGGAAGTTGGTTTACGAGTTCCTACAACTGCGATACAAAGGTCTTTCAAGGTTCCCGTAAGGTCTCCTTGGTAATACAAAATCAAAGGTGGATCAAATATTTCTTTTAAGGCAGCAGGATAATCGGGATCGGTTAAACAGAGATATTGAAGCTGATGTTTTTCCATTAAAGTTAAAATTCGTTTGTTGTCTTCAGGCAGGGTAAATTCCCTTAAGTGCTTGATTGTGGCGGGTTTTAGTTTGCCATTTTGATAAAGCGGATGAGAGGGATTACCCACAAATTCTTGAGGATCAGGAAAACTCTGTAAAAGTTCCAGTGTTCCTTTTGTGCCTAAAAGGGGAGCTGATTTCAAGCAGAGCCATGCTTTATATCGTTCCATCTAACGGCTCTGCTGTAATATATTGTAAATTTTGTATTTAAGTTCATCTAAACCGTCTTTGCTGACTGCGGAAATGGCAAAAATTTCATCATTATATTCCTTTTTGAAGGCATTGCGTATTTCCGTCAATTTCTGCTTTAAGTCCTCGGGAGAAAGAGTATCAGTTTTGCTGATTACAATTAAATGGGGTTTTTTATCCATAAAGGAATCATAAAGATACAGCTCCGACCTCAAAGTTCTGTATGCTTCCAAAGGATCGGGAGTGGCAATATCAATTAAAAAAAGCAAGAGATGAGTTCGCTGAATATGACGCAAGAATTGATCTCCCAATCCCTTACCTAAATGCGCTCCTTTAATTATTCCCGGAATATCAGCCATCACAAAATTCTGATAATCACTAATATAAACAACCCCCAGCATCGGTTCCAAAGTGGTAAATTCATAGTCCGCTATTTTAGGACGAGCTGAAGATAACACACTTAAAAGAGTGGACTTACCTGCATTGGGAAAACCCACTAAACCCACATCAGCCATCAGTTTCAAAACCAGTTCCAGCTCCATCTCTTCTGTTTTAACACCTGGAGTTGCAATTCTTGGTGCCTGATTTGTGGGAGTGGCAAAATTGTAATTTCCTTTTCCTCCAGAACCACCTGCGGATAAAATAACCTTTTCTCCGGCTTGTGTTATATCAGCCAGTTTATATTTCTTGTTTTCTTCAAGCACATAAATTTCAGTGCCTAAAGGAAGATGCAGAATACAATTCGCACCTGAAGAACCGGTTTTTTTAGCTCCGGCACCTGGTTTTCCGTTTCCTGCCTTGAAAATTTTATGATAACGATAGTCCAAAAGAGTATTTAAATTGCTGTCTCCAATAGCAATAACATCTCCTCCCCTTCCTCCATCTCCTCCATCAGGACCACCTTTGGGAACATATTTTTCGCGTCTGAAACTAATTGTGCCATCACCTCCGTTTCCGGATTTGATTTTTATTCGGGCGTAGTCAATAAACATATCTGCTGTTACTTTGCCACCACAAATTTGCGCTTAAGCGTCTGTTTTCCGTTTTCTACTATCATAAAATATACTCCTGAAGATAATTGTTTTCCGGAGACCATTCCTTTCCAATTGATATTTAATTCGCTGTTTCCGGTTGGGGGCTGATTTAGTTCTGTCACTTTTTGTCCTTTAATATTATAAATTTCTATGCTTACAGGACAGTTACACAAGCCCTTCAAATTAATATTTACCGGCAAAGAATAAACCGGATTAGGCATAGTGCAGGATAATAAAGAAGGAATAAGGTAACTATCTTGATTTCCAACAAAATGAACCACATCCTGAACTATATCAAAACCGTTATCACTAAACCGCCAAATAAGAGAATCAACTTCTATAACAGGTAACTGTAAAGTGTAAGTTACAGGGAAAGAATAATCCAGGCCTGTAGGTAAAAATTGCAATATTGTGCCATCCGATAAGATAGCTTCACTTATTAGAGGAAAATCCGCATCCGCATCCCAATAATCAATCAGTAAAATTCCCGTTGAGGGATTGTAACCATTGAAAGTGCAAACAGGAAGTGTATTCTGGCTCACCTGATAATAATTATCCTGAAAGATAATAAAGGCAGGAGTGCTATAATCGCCAAGCCCAATCTGTGGTTCCAAATTTGCTAAATCTATATCTACTTTCAGCGTAAGCCCTAACATCATTATAGCATCCGGTAAAGCACCAAAATTTGGATCGGCAGTTAAATCACTAATATTACAGGCAAGATGTAAAGCTCCTCCCGAAACTTGACTTTGAACATTGCCTAAACGCGTAAAAACAGGTTGTTGTGTGGAAGAATCATAACCAACTTTATACAACCCGCTGGAAATTAAACCGGGAATATTAAAACTATAGACCATCGCATAACCTACACTATCTATCAACGAGGTAATATTGCCCAACACGGCAAGATATACATTGTAACTGGTTAGTGAATTCATTATCGGAAAACTACCGCTGCAGTTCTTCATTGTAAAATATATTTTATCGGAACTAATTGCAGTGTAGGACTCCCGTAAATCCAGATTTTGAGAATATACCGTTACACTATCCCCTTCTGCATCTGTAGCTATATAAGCCATTTTATTTAATTGTGGAGGAAAAGTATCACTATCCCAATAAGCAGAATGCATCATAGCGATGGTTTCACCCATTTCTTCAACGCTATAATGAAGACGGTAACGCAATTTCTGATTAAAACTATAGGGTGCCAATGCTTCCTTTTCTCCTGCAGATATATCATAAATAGTTGAATTCTGCCAGGGCGCATCATTGGCACTATAATAAAACTCCGGATTTAATGTCCCTTCGCTTAAGTCCTCCCAACGCAAATGAATATAGCCATTTTCATCTCTGGAACTATGACGAATGTTCCCAAAAGGCAATTCATACTGAGCCATAAGTAAAGTAGTTATACCCACTAAAATAACTGTTAAAATATGTTTCATTGCTACCTCGCTTTCCTGAAACTGGCTAATATCATATATACTTGTAATTCCTGCTGTCCTCTGTCCTTACTGAAAAAGCAGGAATACATTTTCCTTCTCTGCAAATGCTTAAAGGCATTAAAATCACTTTACCCCTCATAATTTGTACTATTTATAATATAATACTGGAAAGCCCAGCTTATGTCAAGTATTTTCTGCTGTTCATATTTCTACGGGAAAAGTTCCTGACTAAAGATGATATCTTCAACAATAGGATTTTATAACAGATTTGGCCTAATCATCTTATTGAGTGAGTAATGAAGAGGCGGTAATTATCCAAGCATAGCTTTTAAAATCTGATTTGAGATCATATAGTGATTATTTACTACTTTTGGCTAAAAGGATATTTCCCCAGTCATTCATATCAGAATATTACAAGTATAGAGTTTCAATACAAGAAACGAAACAAGTAGATAATGATTAGTTTCGAATGAGAGCTGTCTAATAGAATATTATTTATTAGTTCTCTGGCTTGGATAACCTGATAATAGGAAACTATCTGGTTTCAAAAAATAGCTCTGGGACAGAAAAATTCTAATTCCTAAAACATCTAAACAGTTACTAATTTTAAACCTAAATCACTTCATCAAAACATAAATTGTTCAAGCCGAATTGAGTTTTCTATTATATAGATATTGCTATCCTGATCCATTGCTAAAAGATCAATAAAACATTGGTTTTTTATTGTTGCACCAAGTGGAATTTCAAATCCTAAAAGTTTAATCTCCAAATGTTTTCCCTGGCAATCCATACAAGCCGCTGGTTACTCCAAAAACCGATGTCTTGCTCAGGATCCCCTCAATTATATTTTTTGGCTATTAGATCCAATAGATTCGGTTATCTGCGTTCTATTTCTTTTGCCACCGCAACAACAAGTTTTAACTCCAGCACTACAAACTAAGAACTTTTTGCTTAATGGCATCATAAATCCTCACTGCAGCAGATGCGGCATAATTGTCAAAAAGTTCTTGACAATACCAGAGAACTATTTATTAGTGTCTTTATGAAATGTGAAGGTTTCTGCCGAAACTATGGAAAAACGATAAAGGACTGAAGAGAAAAGGAGTTTATGAAGATGAAAAATATCAGCTTCAAGTTAAATTCCTACAAGAGGAATGGTTTTTTAACCTATTATAAGAAGAACGATAGTTTGTTCTTGATGAAGAAATATAGATATATGTGGTTAGGAAGTGCGGTAAAAAGTTTATTCCTTATTTACCTACGATTATCAAAAGATGTTATTTCGGTTCCGCTCTTTTTGTTCAGAAAAAGGGAACATTATCACTGGGGCGGTGTATCAATAAAGCAATCAGGAAAACAATTTTTTACTACTACCTACTAATAAGGGAGAATAAAATGAAAAAATCACTTGTCGTTCTGCTTGTTGTTTTGACAATGAGCACTTTTCTTTTTGCTGCGGAGTATACCATTGTAGATGGTAGCTCCAATAGTTATCATATTCCCGTTAACGGAAATTCCCATTATGGATGGAGCCGATTTATATTTACGGCTACTGAAATGAATACTGCTGGAATAACCGGTTCATTTACTATTTATTCTATTGCTTTCAAAATTAACAATACTGTCTCCGATTATACTATGGATAATCAGAAGATCTATTTTGGTTACAATTATAACAGCACATTATCTGGTGCTACCAGTTATCCCAATCCCGGTAGCAGTAGTTCATTTACCAAGGTCTATGATGGCAGTATAACTTTTAATGGACCCGGTTGGATGGAAATTATTTTAACCACGCCTTTCAATTTTACTTGGGACGGTTATGCTGGCTTAGATATTGTTTGGGAAAACTGGGATGGCAGTAGAATTACCAGCGGTTATCCCAAATTTTATTATACTTCCAAAAGCAATATGGCAGTTTACAAAGAATCCGGAACCGGAACTTCTTTTCCAGCCAGTACTGGAGCCACTTCCAACAATCATCCCAGTTTCAAAATTCTCACACCTCCTACTTCTATACCCAATCCTGCTATCAATCCTGATCCTGTAAATGGTGTATCAGGAGTTGCAATTGATAAAGAACTTAAATGGGCAAGCGGAGGTGGTTCACCGATAAATTACAAGGTCAATTTGGGAACCGATAATCCTCCAACCAATATTGCTTATAATGAAGTTGTTACTGCAACCAAATACACTCCTGCAAACAGATTTGATTATGGGACTATCTATTACTGGCAAGTGATACCTCATAATATTATTGGTGATGCACAGGATTGTCCAATTTGGAGTTTTACTACAATGGATGATCCTTCCATTGCCACTTTTCCTTATCAGGAGAGTTTTGATGGCACTTTTCCTCCCAATAGCGACTGGTTAATGAGAACAGGAGTTTTGCAAGACCCCATTTCTTTAAGTCCCACAAGTTTATGGGAACAGGATGACTGGCTGAATATTCCCGGAACCGATAAGGCAGTCAGAATCAATATCTGGGGGAACCTTAATGCCTGGTTAATTACTCCTTTATTTAATATTCCGGATGATAACTATTATCTATCCTTTGATTTGACAGTGCTAAAATATAATCAAACCCCAACCGGAACGCCTCCAGTTTATGCTCCTGATGATAGATTTGCTGTTTTAATTGGCGATGGATATAGCTGGTCTACAGCCAATATAGTGCGTGAATGGAATAATACAGGTTCTTCTTATGTGTATAATGATATCAGAATTAGTGGAGAGAAAGTAGTTATTCCCTTAGCCGGACACAGTGGACACTGTCGTTTTGCCTTTTATGCTGGTTCCACAATTTCTAATGCCGATAGTGATGTTATGATTAACAATATGGAAGTTGCCGCTTTCAGTAATCAGCCCTTAGCTGCTCAAAATCCCATTCCTGAAAATAATGCTCAAGATGTAGCTCTTAATGCTAAACTATTTTGGGATGCAGGAGCTAATGCACCCGTTTCCTATAACTTATATTTGGGACAAACTCTTCCGGAAACACCTGTAGAATGTTTATCTCCGCATTATACTCCTGCAGCTTTAGCTTATGGAACAACATATTCCTGGAAAGTTGTTCCTGTAAATCCAATAGGAGAAGCAATTGATTGTCCTGTTTGGAATTTTACTACCTCCGGTACAGCTAATGTTGATGCCGGAACCGTTACTATTAATGGAGTTCCTATAAATCCCAGTGTAGAAATTTCCGGTTTGGAAGGTGAAACAGTAATAAGTGCCAGTGCCAGTTTTGCTCCGGAAGGTATTGGTTTACCTAATGCTGGTTTAGTAATTCAGTTAAGCAGTTCGGGAGTTAATCTTACAGGAAAACATATAACGATTAATCATTCGCTTGGCTTTATCCCTTCCCAGATTGCTTATCGTATTTTACCCAGTGAAACATATCATATTATTTCCAATCCGGGAACCTGGACTGCTGAAACGGTTAGCTTTATTTTGGAAGCTAAAGCGGATGGTGATGTGGATATTGTTTTTCCGTTGGATGCAGAATCCACTTTGCCTGTGGAGCTATCATATTTTAATGCCATATACACAGCGGAAGGTTATGTTACCATAAGCTGGGTAAGCCAATCGGAGACAAACCATAGCGGTTATAACATTTTGCGTAGCGAAGATAGAATATTTGCCAATGCTATTCGGATAAATCCAGTTTTGATAGATAAAGGAACCGAACTTGGAACTCAGATTAAATATAAATTTATTGATTCTGAATTTGCGCCTAATATGGTTTATTATTACTGGCTGGAAAGTATTTCCTTGAATGGTGAAACGCAATATTTTGGCCCTGTTTTTGTTATGACAGGAGAAAATGGTTCTGAGCCAGAAACTCCTGAATTACCCTTTATAACAAAATTGTATAATGCCTATCCTAATCCTTTTAATCCCCATACGGTTATAAGTTACAGTATATCTAAACCGGCAACTGTAACTTTGGAAATATATAATTCTAAAGGACAGAAAATCCGTTCGTTCATAAACAACCATAATTCAGCGGGAATTTACAGAATGAATTGGGATGGCAAAGATGATACAGGTAAAACAGTTAGCAGCGGCGTATATATCTATCGTATGAAAACCGATAATTTCCAACAAAGCAAAAAAATGCTGCTGACAAAATAATACGCTGAAAGCGGAAGTTAGTATAAAAATCCCGGGTGAAAATGCCCGGGATTTTTTTAACTACTGAGAACACCGAAAACTTTTATACTGCAGACAGACCTCTCGCCCTTTCGACTTCAAGACCTTTCAACCTCGCGACCTCCTGTCCTCAATGGCTTAAAAAATAAGTAAGCAAGCAAATAGAGAACTGCCCAACCAATAAGGAAACCGAGAATTCTGCCTGGTTGAAAAGGACTAAAAAACTGGAACAGGACAAACTGTTTGCTTTTTGCCTGATAATTTTGTATAAAAGGCGTGAAAACAGAATCCGGAGTAGCAGAATTTACTTCTTCCAAGAGCGCAACAAGTTCTAGGTGTTCACTGCGTTTGTTTTTATAGTGATATTTATCATCCAGTAAGTTTTTCTTTGCCAGTTCGGGCAGTTTTGCCTGGAGAGCAATAACGCCTTGTTGAAAAAGTTCCCAGGATAAGCTGTCGTCCACCAATTTATAGTATTCGGATAAATTTACGAGTGTTTTCAACATTCCGGAAAGGGAATAGGGTTCGGTAGGAAATTCCTGAAACCAAATACCGCCTTTTTTTTCATAAAAACTGAAATTGCCTTTTTCCGGTTGCAGGGTATAGAGCATTTTCCTGGCTTTAATAAATGTTTCGGGGCTACGCAGGTTGCCTGCTCTTTCTGTTAAAGCAAGCATTGTTGCACTGTTACTGGCGGAACTGAACCAGGGTTTTTTTAAGTGCGCTTTCGGGTAATCATAATTATGGGGAATATTGCCATTTTCATCCAGATGCTCTTCCAGCCATTTACTATACAGCAAAAAGGCATTTTTCCGGGGTTCCTCAATGCGGGTTTTATAAAAGCGGGAGGACTCATAAGCAATGAGTTCAGGATCATAAACCTTTCCGGCAGATGGATAATAGCGCATAGGAATGCCATTTTTATCCATTGTAGGCATTTCCACAAAAGAACTGCCAAAAATACTTAAACAGGTCTTACTCCAAAAATCGGCAATAAAGGTCTCTGCTATTTGCCAAATTACTATAGCAAAAATAAGACCAATGAGCAAAGGTATCAGGTGGTGTTTCAATTTATTCATATTTACCTTCTTTTAAGTTAAGAATCATTTACACTTCAAGTGAGGAGTCATTTGCACCTTTAGAACTTTTGTTCTTGTTGATAACCTTTTGGCGCAAAGGACTCATCACGATTATAGCTATAAACTCTCACAGATTTCACAGATAAAAAATGGAACACAGATTGAACGGATTTAAACGGATTAACACGGATTTTTATTTTGTAATTATTTTTAGCATATAATCCGGTCTATCCTGTTATCTGCGTTCTATTTTAATAACATTGAACTTCCCTACGATTACACTTTTTTGCGGAGAAAGCGTCATCCAGCTACACAGAGAAAAGCAAAGAGAGAAAATAAAGGATTGCTTCAAATACAACAATACAAGCACCGGTAGGTAAATTCAGCTGAAAACTAAAATAAAATCCAATAAGAGCGGAAAAAACAGCTACCAGAACAGAGATAACTATTGCTTTGGAAAGCCGATGCACAAGATTAAAAGCGATTACTGCGGGTAAAATAAGTTGAGCGGTTACCAGAATAATTCCTGCGCTTTTCACATTGATAACAATATTAGCAGCTAAAAGCAGCATAAAAATCAGGTTCACCAGGTCTGTTTTAATCCGATAGACCTTAGCCATCACAGGATTATAGGTTAAATAAAAGAGTTCCTTATAGAAAAAGCAGACAAAGGCAATATTCAAAACGGATAAAACAGCCAGAGCAATTATTTCGTTTCTTGTAATCAGCAGAACATTGCCAAAAAGGTAGCTGGCAAGGTCAAAACTGTAATTTTTTGAAAGAGAAATAAGGATTATACCCAGTGCCATACTTAAGGATAAAAATATGGTTATCGTATTAGATTCCTGGATGTTATGCTTTTTGGCGAGCAATGTTATTCCCAAAGCAATCAGCATCACAAAAATCAGGGTAGTAACAGTTAAATTCAATCCTGCCAATATAGCCAGGGCAATTCCGGCAAAAGCAATATGGGAAAGCGCTTCACCCAAATAGGATATCCGCCTTAAGGTGACGAAAGGAGCAAAAACAGCTAAAGAAATTCCCGAAAGCAAAGCACCCCAAAAAGCATAAACCAGAAACGAAAAGCTAAACATTTTTGCCTAATAATCCTTTTCAATAATCCGCAAACTATCACCAAAGGTCTTATGTATCACATCTGCATCTATAAGTTCCATCTGATTATGACAATGCAAACGGCGATTCAAGCAAACCAGAAAGCTGCAATATTTAGAGAGAGTAGTCAAATCGTGAGAAATAGTTATAATCGTTTTGCCTTTGCTATTGAGTTCTTTTAGCAGGGCAAAAAAACTTTCTACGGAAGGACGGTCTAAACTTGCCTCCGGTTCATCAAGGATAAGATATTTGCTTTCAGATACCAGGGCACGCGCTAAAAGGACTCTTTGAAATTCACCTCCGGAAAGTTTTCCAATCAGTTCTTTTGCCAGATGAGCAACTCCCGTTTGTTCCAATGCCTCCATTGCTTTTTGTTTATGGTTTTTATTAAAATGCGTTCCCAAAGGAAGTTGACCTGCCAAACCCATTAAAACAATATCCAAAGCGGTTGCAGGAAAGGCATTATCAAATTCCTCATATTGAGGTAGATAGCCAATGGTATTATTTTTCAGCCAGTTATAGTGTTCCACACCATCTATAAAAATACTGCCTTCTTTCAATTCCAATAAACCGAGAATCAGTTTTACCAAAGTTGATTTACCTGCTCCGTTAGGACCTATAATAGCGGCAAATTCGCCTTCGGCAAGTTCCAGAAAAATATCTTCCAGAATTATCTTGCCGTTTATTTTGTATTGGAGGTCTTTAATTTGAATCATTAGTATTGCTAAAATCCCGCTTTCATCTTTTGCCAGTTGTTATCTATCAATTCAGCAATGGTTTGTGCTTTGCCGTCACTGCCTAAAGGATCAAGGGTAAGTAGTTTCAAGTTAAATTCTTTAGAGAGTGTTTCACCAGCTTTTCTATCCATTTGCGGTTCCAGAAAAATAGCTTGGACATTATGTTCTTTTATGATGTTGCCTAGGAGAGCAAGTTCTTTGGGAGTGGGTTCTTTACCAGGACTTTCCTGCACAAAGCCCAATTCCTCAATATCAAATTCCTGGAGGAAATAGTGGAAGGCATTATGATAGGTAATAATTGCCGGGTTTTTGTATTGAGTTCTTTCCGTTTTAATTTTATCAATTAAATTTTGCAGTTCCTGTTGCATTTGTTGCGCATTGTGTTTGAAGACAAAAGAAGAATTGGGAAAGCGAGTGCTAAGTTCTTTTTCCAGAAAACCAATGAGGCGAATCATTAAAGAGGGAGAGGTCCATAAATGGGGGTTTTGAGCGTGTTGATGTTGGTGTTCAACTGGTTCAGGAACTTCTTCTTCCGCAAGTAATTTCCTTTCCGGCAGAGGAATAATATCTTTCAGCAAAGAAGCTGCTGCCACATAAACATCTTTTCTTTCCGCAAAATTCTTTTCCAGATTTGCCTCCAATCCTAAACCATTGGCAAGAATGAAAGAAGCGGAACTGAAGTTTTTTAAATCGGCAGGACCGGGTGACCAGGTATGAGGTGAAGCATTTGGAGGAATAATACATTTAACCTCAAATTCATTTCCCGCAAGTTGTTTCAGAATAAGCTCGTAGGGATGAATTGAAGCCAGAAGCAAAGGATTTTGCTTTTCTTCCTGGTTTTGGCAGGAAAAAGCGAAGAGCAAAGTGATAAGCACGCTCCATTTAAGATACTTCATTTTTACCTCCTAAGCTTTTATACACCGAGAACACCGAATTTACCGAAAGCACCGAGTTTATTTTATAATTATTAGCAATGCTAATTTTCATTCTCAATTCTCAATTCAGCATATAATTTTTCCGGCTAACTATAAATCGTTTTCCCAATTCCATCTTTCCATCTCATCATCTTGCTATTTTTAGGGCATCTCACTTTATTTTAATTTTACAGTTCGCACTTTACTATATCGCATCCTCCACCCATCGTAAAGGATGGGTTGAGGACGGGTTGATGATGTGTAGCAAGCAAGGAAGAAATCCTATTCCATATATTTTAAAAGAGTTGTGAGCAAACGGACACCTGCTCCTGTTGCACCGTAGTTATAAATTCCGTATTCTTTATCTTTGAAGGCGGTTCCGGCAATGTCAATATGCAGCCAGGGCTTATTCTGCACAAATTCTTGCAGGAAAAGACCCGCAGTAATAGTGCCGGCAGAGGGACCTCCGGAATTTTTCAAATCGGCAATTTCGGATTTGAGTTGTTCTTTATATTCTTCAAAAGCGGGAAGTTGCCAGATATTTTCACCGGTAAAGTGAGCTGCATTTTTCAGCTGTTCCAGCCAGGGTTCGTTATTGGTAATCACGGCAGAAATTTGTGTTCCCAAAGCGGTAACTGCAGCACCTGTTAAAGTTGCGATATCAATAATGCGGTCGCAATGTTCTTTTTCCAGAGCATAATTGATAGCATCGCAAAGAGTTAAGCGACCTTCAGCATCGGTATTGACTACTTCAATGGTTTTTCCGCTCATTGAAGTAATTACATCTCCGGTATGATAAGCATCCCCGGAAATCATATTTTCGCAGGCAGCGATGATGCCTACTACATTAACTTTCAATTTCATAGCAGCAATTGCACACATAGTTCCGATAACGGCAGCTGCACCTCCCATATCATCTTTCATATTTGACATTCCTTGTGCACTTTTAATACAGTAACCGCCGCTGTCAAAGGTGATACCTTTTCCGATTAAAGCAATGGTCTCCTGATGGTGTTCAGGATTTCCTAAATGGCGCATAATAATAAGTTTTGGCTCGTGAGTTGAGCCGCGTCCCACAGCTAAAAAGGCATCCATTTTGATGCGTTTAAGTTTATCCAGGGAATGCACATCAATAGAAAAACCGTATTGCAAAGCTGCCTGTTTGGCTGTTTCCGCAAGGTTTTCGGGAGTAATAACATTGGCAGGTTCATTTACCAAATTCCTGGCAAAATTGGTTGTTTCGGCATAAATGCGTCCTTCTACTATACCTCTGTTTAGATGGCGAGTATTTTTAGAGAGGAGCATATAATGCAATGCCTCAATTTCGCTTTCGTTTTTAGCCGAGCTTAAGTATTTGTTAAATTGATAGGTAACCAGTAAAGCCGTTTCGGAAAGCAAATGACCAAAAGCCACATCGGTTATAGGGCAATCAAACCCTTGAAAAAGATAGATTTGTTTGGCTTTTAATTTGGCAGCGAAACGAATTGCGGAAGCCAAAAGATTGCGGACTTTATTAATATTGAGGTCGTTTTTATTGCCGGCACCCAGTAAAATAATATTTTGTCGTTGGATTCCATTCACGCTGGCAAAGTTCTTTAAATCCCCGTAAGCGAACTTAAAATCCTCACTTTTACAATAGACCTGAGCCGTTTTGGCGATGTTTTGCGGTAGCAATTCTACCTTGTCCAATGCACCGTTTTCTTCCTGGAAAATGATTATACAATCCATATCTTCCGGGACTTTACGGATGATGTCGATCTTCATTCTGAACTCCTTATTGTTTTTTATAGTATATTAAAAATCTTCGGATAAGCTTAAGTAATACATCGGTTTGGAAATTTTGGAGAGGTCAGTAAGCCAGGCAATATCAAATTTTAACACAAAATAACCTAAATTGAGACGAGGTCCGAAACCGTAACCCAATTTTATATCATTCAGTTTACCGTCTATCACTCCCCTAAAATCAGAATTTTTATCCCAAGCAGCTCCCATATCGGCAAAAATGCTTCCGCGAATATTGCGTAGCTGTAAAGGCACGGGAAAAGCCAAATAGAGATAATCAAAGAAAGGAAAACGCAGTTCAGCAGAACCCAAAATCATTCTTTCTCCGTCTATATCTTCATTTAATGCCCGCACACCATACAAACCATCAAGATTAAAACGCTGAGGTGATTCACCGGTACTGATTCCTGCATTCAAACGAAAAGCCAGAGAATAGCGTTTTTCAAAAAAGTTGTAACAGCGCAGATCAAGATAGTTGGTAAAATAGTTCAGCTCATTTTTAGCAAAGCTTTTCCGAATGAGATAATAATAACGCCAACCAACCATAGGTCCTGTAGAGCCGAAAAGAGCATTATCAAAAACAAAAGCCAAGCCAGGTGCAATAACCGTATCGGTCTCTTTGGAGATATCCATTTGCCAGTTTTCTGTAGGAACATCCTCCGGTGCCAGATAATCCCATTCCTGTTTCACATAATACAGCTGGCTGTCAAATTCCAAACGCGTAAACCTACTGAAGGGATAACGGTAAATAAAAAGCATTCCCAGTTCGCGTTCTCGCAAGCGAAAATAATCATCCTGACCGATACGATAACGCCTATAAAGCGTTTCATCATAGAAATTATAGACCCCTATTCCGTAATCAGCACGATGCTTTAGATTCATAAAAGAAAGGAAAAGATTGCTGTCTTCAATTTTTCCTGAAATCCCCAAACTGATACCTATTCCATAATTGCCCATTAAATCACTTAAAGTGAGATCAATAGCTCCCACGGTGCCTGTGTAAGATGAATACGCCAATCCGCCCCAGATGCTGTCTAAAGCGAATTTTGTTTTATATTTTTCTATTTTGGGCGGAACATTAATACTATCCGGTTTATCATCCCAGGAAAAATCCTGAAAATGTTTCAAGGAATCGCTTTTGTCCGATTCATTATTGGAAATATGAGGGCGACGGGGATTTTGTTGTGGGGATTGTTTTTTAGAAAGATGTTGTGCTTTGCTTCTTTTTCCGTAATAATCAAGACGGGTAAGGTCTATGGTTTGTAAAAGGTCATCGGCACGCACAAAACTTTGCGGTTGGCTGCTTTCTTCATAAATTAGATTTTTCAGGGGATTATCGTCAAAATAGATATCCCAGGCACCGTCAAAGTAGTCGCTTATAACTAGATAACTATCATCAAAGCTGATATCGCCATTCATAATACCGGCAATGCATTTAGTGAGTTCAGCGCGCTGTCCGGTTTCCCAATCCAGAATTTCATAATTGGCAAGGTTATATTTATAGGAAAGAAAGACGAGCTTGGAACCGTCTTCTGCCCAAATTGGACTGAAACAATCGTAATTTTCAAAGGTTCTTTCAACTATTTCACCGGTCTCAATATTGAAAGTGAAAATATCGCGCGTAAGGTCTGAAAACAAACCATAACTGATTTCCTGCTTTTCACACTTATGTTCACTATCGTAAGCAATGTATTTGCCGTCGGGTGAAAAACGGGGATGAGCATCGTCATAACTGTCATCAGTTAGCTGAGTTAATTTTCCTGTTTCAATTTCATAAAGATAGAGGTCGGATTGCATATTTTTTTGACCTGCCAAAACCAGAAACAAGCCATCGGGAGAAACATCCGCTTCATAAATTGCTTGCAATTCCGGAATGCTGATGGTCTGCACGATTTTTTTAGTGTTTACATTCAGGATTTGTATTTTATCACCGGTAGCTGTCTTGGCAGAAAAAGCAATTCTTTGATTATCGGGAAACCAGGAAAGAGCCGAACGCAAATAGTAAAATTCTTCTGCCTTGCCACTTTTCTCACCCTTAAAAATCAATTGCGGTTGAGCTAATCCCTGAGTTCCAGCCAGCCAAATACTGTATCTTCCACCGGCATTAGAATAATATACATAGCGTGAACCATTAGGAGAAAAACGAGGTGCCAAATTGAAATAGGAACCATCTTTTTTATGAAATGTCCGCTGTTCAAAATTCTCCATCGGAATATCGTGACTATTTATCAGGGGATAGTAATCTCTCTTTAACTTATAATGCCAGCGGGATTCCAGGTCTTCAAAATCCATTCCGAAAACCTTTTTCGTAGCTTCATCAAGATTGAATGAGGAATGAATGGCAAAAAAATACTCGGGAACTTTTTCTCTGCCCCAGGTTTCAGCTATAAAAGTTAAAAAACTCTCGCCTAAACGATATGCCAAGTAGCCATCGGCACTGTTCAATCTACCGATGGTATTATTTATCACCATATCCAACAAATACATATTATTATAGTCATCTTCGCCACCAACGGAAAGATATTCCGGAAGTCCTTCCGAAAACCAAAAAGGAAAAGAAGTGGGACGGAGCATAGAATTGGGATTTACAAAACGATTATCCATTGCATTTATATAAGCATGAGTAAGTTCATGTGCTAAAAGTTCTTCCAGATTGGCATAACTGCCTTCAAAAGGAACCACAACACGGTTATGTAAACTTTCCGTAAAACCGCCTACTCCTTCGGTTAAAAGATAATAAGTTATATTGGTGGATAAAAATTCTTGCTTAGTACTGTAAAAAATAATAGGAATCCGGGCTAAAATCGGAACCTTGAATTCCGCTTTAATATAATAATATATATCTTCAGCCATTAAAGCCGCAATGCGGCCAAATTGATCTTCCCCTGCGGGAAAATAGATATCAAAATGCATTGTTTGAATGGTAGAGAAATCCTGAGGAGCAAAATTAACTTTATTTTGACCGAAACTGTAAGCAAAAACAGAACTGCATAAGACAAAGAGGATTATTAGACAATATAGCTTTTTATTCATTAGCTTTCCTAAAATACGCTGAATTTAATGTATTTTTTGGGGTTTTCCTTAATATCTTTAATGAGGGCATTGAGATTATCGGTTGCATTGGTGATTTTTTCATATAACTGCTTATCATTTAGTAATAAACCAGCAGTACCTGCGTTTTCGGTAAGGGCTTTGGCAGAACGATTCAAATTGGCAGAAAGAATTTTTAACGAATCCAAAGTAGCAGAAAGTTTCTCTATAGTTATGTTCCCTTCCACCAAAGTATTTTTTAAGGGTTCTTTATTTTCCGCTATAACTTCCTGCAGAGAAGAGGTTAAATCCTCAATTTTATTCACTGTAATAACGAGTTCCTGTTTTATTTCTTTAGCTAAATTGCCCATTTCAGTTACTGTGCCATCGGCATTTTGCACTAACTTTCGGGAACTTTGCAGTAAGCCATTGGGAGAATTAAGTAATTTAACCGTTTCATTCAATTCATCCAAGCCCGCAGATGCTTTACTAATCAATTCCATCATACCTTCCGGGGAAGTTCCCTGTTGCAATTTTTTTATATTTAGGGGATTTTTTCCATCTCCCGGAATAATGTTTAATGCCTTTCCACCCATCAAAGAACTGTCCGAAACCAGAAACCGTGTTCCTTCCGTTAAAATTATATCACTTCTGATATTAGCAGTTGTAATTACCTTATCTTTGCTCGCAGTTATGCTTTTTACTCTACCAACTTCCATTCCGCGATACATAACTTTATCGCCAACTTCCAAACCCATCACATTTGGAAAGGCAATTTTCAGTTCATAATGGGAACGGACTGCTAAACGACCGCTAAGCCAAAAATAACTAAAAACCAGAATCAGACAGATAACAATTGTCCAGATACCTGTTTTTATTTGCACGCTACGCAGGTTAGGATAGAATTTCTTCATTACCTTTTAGGTCTTCAGCTGTTTCTTTTCAGCAGCGGGGAAAAGGACATTATTCAGAATTAAACGATAGCCGGGTGAATTTTTATGCAGTTCTAATATGGTTTCCGGATCGCCAACTTTATGCTGATAATCCTCTGGATCATGACCACCGTAAAAAGTGAAAGTCCCTTTGCCAATATTGCCATGAATGTATTTAACTTCATTCTGACCGGGAACTTCCGCTAAAATAATCACACTTTTCTTTACCTTATCCTTGAAAAAAGAAGTGGTCTGACCCAGAAAACCGTTTATAACATTAGTATGACATTGCGTAAGCATTGTGGGAACAGGATCATACTTGGCGCTGAAATCAAAAAGCTGAAAATAATCCGCTTCGGGACCTCTTAAACTGGAATAATCGCTGGCATCTATATCGGAAAATTCATATTCATAAGGATTGGGACGCAAAGTAAAATTTTCAAAGGCAAAAGTGCGGGAAAAATCCAGTTTACTTTGATACTGAGGGTCTATGCCATCACCGTCAATAGCGGCATCTACAATATCTACATCTTTGGCTGCTAAGGCAATATCATAAGTATCGGTAGCAGCACACATAGCAAACATAAAACCACCGTTTATTACATAGTTGCGTATCTTTTCCGCTACTGCATGCTTCAATTGCCAAACCTTGGCAAAATTATGTTTAGCAGCCATTGCTTCATTTACACGTACATCATTTTGATACCAGCTGGTATTTCTATAAGAACCATAAAACTTGCCATACTGACCTGTAAAATCCTCATGGTGTAAATGCAGCCAATCATATTCCGGAAGCTTGCCTCCTAAAACTTCATCATCCCAAACACGGTCATAATCAATTTCCGCATAATCCAAAGCCATAGTTACTGCATCATCCCAGGGAAGAGCATTAGGAGGTATATAAACCGCTATTTTAGGTTCTTTTTCCAGGGCTATGCTTTCCATATTATTCGCCTGAATTTCCATTAAAATTGCCGCTACATCAGAAGAAGAAACATTTTCATAACGCACACCCCGAATGTTACAAAGAGCAGTTAAACTTTCGGAATCGGGAAAAAGAAAACTTCCTCCCCGATAGTTTAAAAGCCATCTGCCAACAAGATGTTCTTTCAGACCCGCAAAGGCAATGCCATAGGCCTTTAGATGGTTGGTCTGCGTGTTATCCATAGGGATTAAAATATCAGCAGATAAAGGTATTATAGTAAAACTGCTAAACACTATTAAGCATAGCAGAATAACTGATATCCTTTTTCCTCCAACACACACCAACGCTTTTCTAAACAAGGATTTATCCTCCTTAATTTAATTCCTGCTTATATAAAGCTATTTTTATGTCATAAAACGCATAAATGTCTTCTGCTGTCAAGATAAATCTCACAAACAACGAAAACAAAGAGGACACCGAAGAAAAAGAGTATTTTTTTACATGGAAAACACTGAATACACCGAGAGCACAGAAAAAACTATACAACTAATAAACTTCCAATATAGCTCCAGCCCTCTCTACCCCTTTCACTGAAACACATAAATCAGCCACGGAATATAAAACAGAGCAATAAAAATGGATATAGAAACAATAGTAGCCGCAAACTCTCTATCCAAATTTTCCAAATTGGCAAAAATAAGAGTATTAAAACCAATAGGCAAAGCAGCACAAACAGTTACTACAGTTCTGGTTATTCCCTTAAACCCAAAAAGAGCAGATAGAACAATACCTATGCCCAAACCAATGCCCATTCTAATAAAAATGGCAATTGCCGCTTTTCCGATATTACAGCGTTTGGGATTAAAATAAAGTCCTAAGGCAATCATCATTAAAGGGACCATCGGTTGCCCCATAAAATTGAGAAAATTCAAAGCTAAAGCAGGCATCGGGACTTTAGTTAATTTCCAGGAAAAGGCAATTAACATAGCCCAAAGGGGAGGTAAACGCAAAAACTTTTTCCACTCAATTGCCGCTGTTTTGCTATTATTTCCATATTTTATGGCATTGTAATAGGTAAAGGTAAAAATCATAAAGGTATTGCCAATATCAAAAAGTGATGCTCTGGCAAGTCCTTCATTGCCAAAGGCAGCAAAGAAAAAAGGCAAGGCATAAGCAGTATTCATAATCATTGTTCCCACCAGGAAACTGCCGAAAGTGGTTTTTTCCATTTTCAAGTGTTTTCCTATAGTGCGGGAGATAATATACATCAGAAAGACAATAATAATGGCTGTAAATGGAATTAAAGCCATATCCGCTTTTAGCTGAATATTGGAAATAGCAATAATGGTTAAAGAAGGTAAACATACATTAAGCACAACCCTCAAAAGAACAGGCGCATCGTCTTTAGACAGAAGCTTTAGAAGTTTAAAGGCAATGCCTACAAAAAAAGCCAGAATAAGAGGAATTATCTTTTCAATAAAGGGATTCATTGCTCAGGAGGAAGATAAAAAGTGCGAAATAGCAGGTTAAATTGTTCTTCCAGGTCTTGATTATGTAGCTTATCTCTTTCGGTAATTTCTTTTCTTATTTGCCAGGAAGGGTCTTTTGCCAGTGTTTCTTGCAGTTGCCATTTATGCCTGAATTCTCTTCCCTCAAGTTTAACTAATGCCTCCCATTGTTGTTCCGTGAAACGAATTGCCAAACCTTTATCCCGCAGAAGCTTGGTATTTACTTTCAAAGGATAAATCTCAGTGATACGGATAATTTTCAGTATTTCAGAACGCGAAAAATATTTTTCTGCCTTTAGTTCTTGATAAACCACCATCTCGCGGTAAAATTTACGACCATTCACAGAAGACAGATGATTAACATCCAAGCCCTCTTTTTCTATCTGACTGATAGTTGTGTGATTGAAAGTATATATTGTTTTTTGGTAAACGGTCTGTTCAAACACATTCTGCACAATAAAAAGAGCTATAAAAGCAAAGAAAAAGGCAATAACTGGTGCAGCTATCCAAGCCAAAGATACCTTGCCTAATATATTGTAACGGATATTTTTACCCCCTTTTACCAAACCAATTCCAACAACCGCTCCCACGATAATTTGGGTGGAAGATACAGGAACTAAAGGAATGGGAGGTAAACCTATACTTAATAATAGGTTTTGCAAACCACGCGAAGCAAAAATAAAAAGGACAATTGCTTCTGCAGTTACAGCTATAAGTGCTGTTACCGGTGAAAGATGAAAAATATCTTTTCCTACAGTACGCATTACTTTATGCGAATAGGTGTAAATTCCGACAATTATAGAAATTGCACCCAAAATATAGAGTTGCTGGACACCCGAAAGAGTAAAACTGCCCAAATTAATATCTTTGAAAGGAGTTACCGGAACAAAAACTCCAACCACATTGGCTATGTTATTAGCACCCAAAGAAAAAGCACCAAAGGCACCGATTATAATTAATCCTAAACGAACATAAACATCTTGCTCTAAAAGATGAATTTTTCCTCTATTGATAACGGGTCTGATTAAATAAAAAAGCAAAGCGGCAATAATTCCGGAAAGCACAAAAGCAATTACCCAGCTGGAAACAATGGTAAGTAAATTACGAAAGTCAGTTAGCCGTCCCGAAAAAAAGTTCCAACCAATAATTGCACCTACAATGGTTTGAGAAGTTGAAACCGGAATTCCCGTTCGGACAATAGCAGTAATAGTTAAAGCAGCTGCCAGGGCAACTGTAAAAGCACCTCCTAAAGCATCAACACTTCCTAAACGACCTAAAGTTCCGGAAGGACCGCTACCTTCAAAAACAGCTCCTAAAAAGATAAAAATGGACGCAATTAAAGCCGCTGTTTTGAATTTCAGCATTCTGGTTTCTACAGCAGCACCAAAAATATTGCCGGTATCATTGGCTCCTAAAGACCAACCTAAAAAAAGACCGCTGAGCAGGTAAATAAAAATCATTTATAGTTGACGCTTGATAGCATAAATAGATAAACGATCACAAACAACCTGCGCATAATCCGAAATTTTTTCAATATGTATGGCAAAAAAACGCAGCTGACTTTTTTGGGAAAGTTCAATATCCAAATTGAATATTTCACGACGCAGGCGTTCACCTATATGATCCGCTTCGCGTTCAAAGAAATAGACCTTGTGAATGTAATTGTTTACAGCAGCTAAATCCCTAAAAAATGAACGAACTGCAAAAGAGAGCTGTTCAACGGCATTGCTTGATGCCTTAGTTGTTTGCATCCACAAATCATTTAAGCACTCTGGAATTTTTGGCATTTCAATGGAAAATTGAACCAGAGAGTCCTTTATATTATCAATAACCTCATCTGTATTTTCCAAAATAGCAAGAACATCACCTCTGTTTTCCGGAATTAGAGTTCGTTCATAAAGAAAGCGTTCAATGCTAACCCGTAAATCATCTGCCCGATGTTCATTTTCCCTGATTTGAGCCAAACGGGTTTCAAATTGTTCAATCCTGTTATTGAGGTAATCTTCCATTGCCAGTTCAAAAGTGGTAGCCGAATCACTTAAAATATCCAAAAAGGCATCTATCTGGGTTTCAATAAAGCGGGTTGTTTTTAAAATCAGAGCCATTTTCTCTCCTTGAGAGTTATAATTTTATTCCTTTTATCATTTTAACCAGAAAAAGAGATACTACTTTCTGTCAAGCGAAAAGGGAATTCAAGTTAATGGGTGAACAGGTTAACGGGTGAAACCCCAAGATAAATTAAGGGCAACCTGTAATATTTTTTCCTGTTGCAAAGACAATTATATTTTTCACTTACCTGGATTCCTGCTTCCTTGGGAATGACAACTGATTTATACCTATTTTTGCAATAATGACAAGGGTATGAATTCCTTTATAAACCTTCTTTTTCTATGGCAAAGAAAGAATTTGCCAACCCATTAGTTATCAAATGCATTGTATAAATTTATTTTAAAAATGATACAACTTCTTCTCGTAGTATAAATTGACCTCTCTACCTCAAGACCTTAGCGCAAAAAATGTTTCAACGCATTAACAAATGTCTCAACATCTTCCCTGCAGCTAATCGTTACCCTTAAACAATTTTGCAAACGGGGATGCGAACCTACATCGCGAACAGCAATATCGTTTGCCAAAAGATGATTAAAGAATTCAGGAGTCCGTTCTGCAAGAGAAAAAGTGAGGAAATTGGTAGCAGAAGGATAAACCTTTATCTCTTCTATTGTTTGCAAAGTTGCAAAAAGCTCTTCCCGCAATTGAATTGTCTGTTGCACTTGTGTTTTAAAGATATCCTGATTTTCCAGAATAGTGAGAGCAAATGCCTGGTTCAGAATAGAAGTATGAAAGGTAGTAAGAACTTTGGAAAGTTCATAAATGTTTTCCGCTGAAGAAATTGCATAGCCAAAACGCAATCCAGCAGAGGAAAATGCTTTGGAAAAAGAACGCACTAAAATCAAATTTGGATACTGCAATAAACTGCCTGCCAGAGTTTTACCCGAAAATTCAAAATAGGTCTCATCTACCAGCACAAGTTTATCAGGCAAAGCTTTAATTATTTGTAATAGTTGGCAATCGGGAAACAAATTGCCCGTAGGATTATTGGGATTGCATAATATAGCTAACTTACAATCCGGGTGACTGGCAAGTTCCAAATACTTTTCCGGGGAGAAACTGAAATCCTCATCCAAATCCAAAAATAGCATTTTCAGTCCTACCATAGCGCTAAAGGTTTTATAATCAAAATAGGAAGGTGCCAGGGAAACAGCAAAGGATTGATCATTTTCCCGCACTGCCAGAAAGATATGATAGAGAATATCATCAGCTCCATTTCCCCACAGGACATTTTCTTTTGTTAAGGAATTGCCAATGTAAGAAATTAGGGATAAATGCAGTTTTTCCGTTACAGGAGAGAGATAACGATTTAGTTCAATCTCTTCCATTTTGGCTAAAAATTGCTGTTTAATTGCCTGATAGGGATTTAGGCAACTTTCGTTCAGGCACATCATTCTTTTTTTAACGGGAACACTTATTTTAGAGGGCTTTTTGTCTTTCAAGTCACTGCGAAAATAGGACATAATTCTTTCTCCTTCTATCAATATTATAAGTTGAAATCGGGGAAAAGCAAAAGTGTCATTCTTATCCTGTTTCCACATTGAAAGTGCAGTTATCATTGAAAAAATATCCTTGATTCCTGCTTGTGCAGAAATGACAAGAGCATTTCATTCCAGCAATGATATTATTTAAAAAAAGCCACGGGAGGAGTACCCGTGGCTTTGTCTGTGTGTTGCTGAGGAGGGATTATTAGGGGCTTATTTTTCTCGCTCTATTGTTTGGGAGGTAATTTTTTTTCAGGCATACCGAAAGAACCGCATTCTCCGCATCCATCACAATTTTCTCTGCTCTGAGGTCTGAAGTCCTTAGCATTTTTACAGGGTGTTTGTTTATGCATAGCACCCTGAAAATGTGACATATTCTTTTTCAGGGTTGCCTTCTGTTCGGGGGTAAGTTCTTTCATTCTGGCAGCCAAAAAATCCACTTTAGCATCGGCTAAGACATTGCGTTTAGTGGCTATTTGTTTGTTTAAATCCTTTGCCTGCTTGTAGTTTTCATCTTTCAAAGCTTTCTGCAGGTCAATTTTTAAATTTTTAATTTCGGCGTTTAGGGTGTTTTTATTTTTCTCAAAACTTATTTTCAATTCTTCAAATTTTTTCTTTTGGGCATCGGTAAGTTTCAATTCCTCAAGGTATTTTCGCATCGGCATTTCGGGGTTCGGGGTTTTAATTTCTTCCGATTGCACCTTAGGATTAGAGCGATCTTTAGGGGCATCCGTTTGGGCAAGTAATGCACCGCAAACGAATATTAGGGCAAGGGTTAGGAATATAATTTTTTTCATCTGTTTCTCCTATTTTTAGGTATATTATCTCTGTTTAAGCGTTTTTTGGCAAATTCGGCACGGCGTTGGAAATGTTCCTGTGCTTCTTCTGCCGTTAAGGTCTTACGATAGGCAACCATTCTTTCCGCCAATCTTCTTTCCAGATTGTTTTGAGCCACCAGGGAAGAATCAATTAAGGCATTCACTTTTGCCATATCTACAGGGTCTTTTGCCAGTTCCAGCATCAGGGAATGTTTGATAGTTTCAAATTTATCCCTTAAATTCCTGATTTCTTCATCCCTTTCAAAAGGAGGAGGACCAAAATGGGGACGGGAACCTCGCATTTCTTCGTTTCTTACAGGTGGTTGAGGATGAGGGTGAAACCAGTGTAAATAAATGAAACTGCCGATAAAGGCAAGATTAAAACTCACCGAAATCAGCAGGATTATTATTAGCCAGCGTTTACTCACCCTGTTCTCCATTTTCCGCTATATTATCCAGAATTGTGTTTTCACCAAAACTGCCGTAAGCGATGGAAGTAAGAGTAAGGGATTCCGTTTTTTCCGGAATTATGTTGTTATAGCTAACTATACCGACTTTAACACCTGCCCATAAGCTTAAGATAATAGTGAGCATAGCGGTAACTGGGGCAAGTTTATAGCGACGGAAAAATCCCGGATTTTTTGCTTCCAGACGGTGCACCTTATCCATAATTTGTCCGTGAATCCAGGAAGGAAACTCTGGTTTTGGGAGGTGAGAAAGCATCAGATGCAGTTTTTGGGCATCTGCCAGAAAAACTTTGCAGGCAGGACATTTATCCAGATGGGATTGAAGTTTTGCCTGAAAGCGGATATCCAATTCGCCATCAAGTTCTTTTTCCAGATAGCGTTTGGCTTTACTGCATCTCATTTTTCTGCACCTTCTTATATTTTTTGCTTCCAATTACTATACCATTCAACTTTCTTTATCCTGCAAAATTTTTTTCCTTAATGTGCGTTTTGCTCTTACCAGCAAGGATTCAACCGCTTTTATACTGATTCCCAAAGTGGCAGAAATTTCCTTGTAGGACATTTTTTCGTAATATTGTAATTGAATTACGGCTGCCAAACGCGGAGGCAAAGCCGAGATTGCATTTTTTAGAACTGTGTAGTCCGTTTCGTTGGTGGTAGCCGTTTTTTCGGGAATACAATTAAATCTCTCCGGTTCCATATTTATATAATGTGCCTTCTGTTTTAGAAAGCTGAGGCATTTATTACGAGCAATTTTATAGGTATAAGCAAGAGCTGTGGCTTCATCTATGCGATCCAGATTTTTGTATACCGCTATAAATACGGTTTGGACGATATCCAAGGCATCCTGTTCATTAGCGCATAAAGTTAACACATAATTAAAGATGCGCTTTTCATTAGCCGTTAAAAATGCCTCAAAATGTTCTTTCTTCATACCTGTTTTTACTTATCATTGTATTTTTTGAATGTAAATTCCCTTATCATTCCTGGGCAACTAGGAATCCACATAAGGAAAAAAATATTTATGCATTTTAATATGGAATTTACATCATATCTTTAGTATGTTGTTTTTTTAACTTGCAAGAAATAAACCAAACCCGAAACAAAGCTTCAAGATGTAGCCGGAGAACGCTGATTCTCCGCATTTTTTGTAACCGTAACTTATCCAAATTTCGTATTATTTTCACGCAGAGGATTGGCTTCCTCCGTCTACACTTCCAAAACAAAACTTGACTAATTTCCCTCTTATCAGTTAGCAGTAACAACTAAGATGATTAATAAAAGCGTAGTTTTTCTTGCCCGCAAATACCTGAGCGGACGCAAAACCAGAGGCATCGGCAAAGCTCATTATCTTTGCCTGATTGGCATCACTTTAGGAGTTTTGTCTTTGCTTTGTGTAACTTCCGTGATGAATGGTTTCCGCTTTGATATTCGTAACCGGATTACAGGCACTTTTGCAGAAATTCGTATTTCGGCAAAAGGAGGGGAAACCATCAAAGGTTACTCTGCTATTTGTAACCAATTGCAAGATATGAAGTTCTCTGCCAGTCCCGTAATTCGGAATGAATTGTTGCTGAAATATGATTCTGTAGTTTTGCCTACGCTTTGTTTTGGTATTGAACCAAATAGGCATAAAAATGTCTCTTCCCTTTTGCAAAAACCGGATACCGGCAGCAAAGAAATCATTCAGGGTTTGCTTGTGGGAAATATTTCTCCGGAAGAATTTTCCGCTTCAGGCATTGCTTTAGGGGCAGGGCTGGCTTCACAATTGGGTGTTTATTTGGGAGATGAAATTCAAGTGCTATCACCAATGTTCAATGTTCCAACTGCATTTGGAATGATTCCGCGCATCCGTTTTCTGAAAGTGCAGGCAATTTTTGCTGCTGGAATGCCTGAATATGACCAAAATTTCAGCTTTATGGGCATTGATAACGCTGTCTTTTTTGCTTCTTATTCCCCTGGCGAGGCAGATTATATTGAGGTTAAACCCTTTTCCCAAATGCGCAAAAATCAGCCACTGAAGACCCTGAAAAAGGCATTTCCGGACTTTCAGATTGAGGATTGGAGCAGTTTTGATCCCAATCTTTATTCTGCCATCCGCTTTGAGAAATTCCTGATGTTTGTGATTATGCTCTTTATGTTTATCATTGCCAGCTTTAACCTGACCGGCAATCTGCTGAAAACGATTTCCCAAAAGAAACGCGAATTGGGCTTGCTAAAAGCTTTAGGACTGACCGATAAAGACCTACAAAGCTTATTTTTACTGCAGGCACTTTTTTTGTGTTCCGCGGGAATTATTCTGGGCTTAACTTTGGGCTCGCTTTTACTGCTCATACAAAAATATACGGGAATTGTAAAACTGGGTTTGGGAGGAGGAAATTCCATAATTTTACCCGTGAAATTTGCTTTTACAGATTACCTTTTGATTACTGTTGTTGCCTATTTAATCACTATTTTAAGCGTGCTACTACCTCTCAAACGCCTAAACAAAATAAACGCTGTAGAACTAATTAAACGCGCCGTTTAGAAACTTCTTTCTTGCACATATATTGTTTTTCAGATTCCCTTATGCTTCCCATATCGCGATATGGGAAGCATAAGGGAATGATATGGGAAGCGTAAAATTACTGTGGTGTCCTAAATAAGTTGACACAAAATACAGTAAAGGAGATATTGAAATGAAGACAAAAAACGAGGACAAACGGAAGCGCACAAACTATAGTGTAGCTTTCAAAATGCAAGTGGTGGAAGAGGTCGAAAACGGTCTGATAAGTGCGGAAGGAGCCCGTAAGCTATATGGGATCCCCGGAAAAGATTCTATCCCATCTTGGATAGAGAAATATGGTATAAACAACAGAATTAACAAGGCGGTATACGTTATGACACAAAAAGAAGAACTCGAATTAGTGGTATTCCGTAAGGAAAACAAACGCTTGAAGAAAGCACTTGATGACAGCCATGTACAAGTGTTGGCATGGGAATCATTAGTTGAGATAGCTGAAGAAGAGCTTCATGTTAACTTAAAAAAAAAGTTTGGTTCCCAGCTTGCCAAGAAGCTCGAAGAAAAGCTGACACAATCGGATTAAATACAAGCATGGAAGCAATTTGTATGACCTTTGGATACTCTCGCCAGGCCTATTACAAGCATAAACAGTTGGAGGAATTTCGGACTAAGCGCGATCAGAATGTGCTTGCAGAAGTTCGGAATATCCGCCATAAACAGCCCAAGGTGGGAGTCAGAAAGTTGCATATAATGCTGAATAATCTTGAGCAATCAGAGTTGAAGATAAGTCGGGATCAGTTATTCGCACTGCTGGCAAGGAATGATATGCTGGTTAAGCAAAAGAAAAAGTTTACCCGCACTTCCCGCCCAGATAAAAAGGCCTCCGTATTTCCTAATCTGTTGGATATGAAAACGATAGACAAGAAGAATCAGGCATGGGTGGTGGATATTACCTATCTCAATACCTGTTATGGTTTTGCCTATCTATACCTAATAACTGATAGGTATTCGCGTAAGATTATCAGCTTTGTTGTTGCCAACAGATTGCATGCAAAATATGCGTGTAAAGCTCTTCAAAAGGCAATTAGTACCGTAGATGATCCTGCTGGGATTATTCATCATTCCGATCATGGAAGCCAGTATTGCAGCGAGGAATACCAAAAAATATTGAATAGCAATAAGATACTATGTAGCATGACAGGCATAGCTCATTGTTATGATAACGCTGTGGCAGAACGTATTAATGGCATCTTAAAACAAGAATTTGGCTTAGGGAGGACTTTGCAATCTGTAAAAGTAGCTCAGGAATTAGCTTCAGATGCAATCTACATCTACAATAATAACCGATTGCATAGCGCTCTGATGTATAAGACGCCTTGCGAGGTGCACGATGCACTCTAAATTAAGCAAAAACGACGAGCACCCTTCTTGCGTGCACGTCGTCGTTTTTGCGTCTATAACATGTCAACTATTTCAGGACTTGACATACCATAAAGTAAGCAAAAAATGTTATTGCTGTATAATTCTTTTCTAAAATAGATAATGGAACTTTTTTTATTTTGTCTTCTTTTCGCCGGGTTGAAACCCGTCGTTAATAGCTGTCTTTCCTACGGAAATAATAATGTTTCACTATAATATTTATATTGCTTATCTGGATTTTTATAGAATATATTCAGTACCCTTTATTCAGTTTTTAGGTGCAACGATCTTTATTTATAAATTACTATATTATTTGAAGTTAATCCGAATTTAATACCCCATTTTTTCTCAACTGTATTATTTTGGTTTATCCTGCCTTCCGGAATTGTAAAATTGAATTTTATTCAGTGTTTATTGTGTTTCCATGGTTTAGAAATATTACTCTTGTTGCAGGCGTTCCTTTTCTTTGCGGATATCATCTATAACCTCCGGATTTTGAATAACTTTCTTTTTCCCTTCAGTTACAGAAATAATATAGAAGACTTTTCCTCCATATTTGGCAGTAAATTTTTCGTGTGTCTTTTTTTGAAATTCCAATTCATTGATAATTTGCGGAATATAGGCATAACCAGCCGGTTTAATTTGCAATCCGATATACTTTTCTTTCACTTTAATGAAAAAGTCAACATTATAACCTCTATCCCATTCATCCGGTGCGGGCTCAATTTTAACTCCCAATTCATTTTGCAACTGACCGTAAATTGTCTGAATTTCGGACTGGTAACCATCATAAGTTCTGTTAATAACCAAATTGATAATAAAATTAATACAGTCCTCTTCGGTTATGCTTTCTATTTCTGCTGTACAAACTTCCGTTATTTTTATATAAAGTCGTCTGCCTAATTCTTCCAAATGCTCTTTAGGATAAGCATTTTTAAAATAATAGGTCTTCCATTCCTCCAAGGTTTTCGGTGAAAGCTTTCTTATCATTTCTGCCACAGGACCAACCTTATTTTTTTTTGTAAGTCCCCATCTCATATTTGCCTGATTTATTATCCATTCTTTTGGCATTAGTCCTCTCCTTTATAAGACAAAAATCGAACTTTATATTTATAATCTGTGCTAGTATCAACATCGGCTAAGCCATTTTTAATCAAGTGTGCATTAATAAAGGTTTTGTTCCATAAATAGAGATAGCACAGTAGATTATTATTTTCATCATACTTTATATTGTCATAGTTTAAGAATACTCTTTGTCCACTGGTTTTTTCTCTTAGGAAACTAATTGCTTCGCTAGTTTTTTTAGGTATTTCTTTAATCCCTAGTAATCTGATTTTTAATTTATTGTTTAGAACTAATATTTCTGGTGAGATAACATCTTCCACAGTATAATATGAAACTCTTTCGGTATTTGAATTATCAATTTTTGAGCCAAACTTTAATTTTCGGGGATCAATTTTTTTATCAAATTTTATAGGATCTTTGAAGATGTAGGGTAATTTACTTATTTCTTCTTGAAAATTTATATCAAGCTCTTTTTGTTTGATTATTTCATAAGTTTCTTCCTGAAAAATAACACCTTGTTCCAAATCTAATTTTTCTTTTATTATGGGAAGATAATTTTCGTTGATTTCATAGCCGATAGAATTTCTATTCAAATTTCTGGCTGCTAAAGAACTGGTTCCACTACCTAAAAAAGGATCTAGAATAGTATCCCCCACGAAACTAAACATTTTAATTAACCGTTTTGGTAATTCTTCTGGAAACATAGCCAAATGCTTATTCTGCTTTTCACCCGAAAAATTCCAATGGCCTGTAAAATATTGATTCCATTCTTCAATAGTCAATTTTGATTGTTCTTTTAGAGCACTTTGAACTGAAGGCGGATCTCCATATTTTTTAAAGATTAAGATATATTCGTAGTCCAGTTTAATAATACCATTTCTGGGATAAGGGAACGAGCCCATAATTGTTGCACCACCTGTAGTATGACAAGTAGTAACTTTTTGCCAGATTATAGCACCCATATAATCAAAACCATCACTTTCACAAAATTTGATTATTTCTGTCCTGATAGGGATTACTTTATACCTTCCATAATAGACAGAGCGTGCAAATTGATCTCCAATATTAATACATAAACGACAACCTTTGTGTAATACCCTCTTGCATTCATTCCAGACCAGATTAAGGTTATTAATATATTCTTCATAAGTATCATTAAACCCAATCTGATTATGATTGCCATAATCCTTTAACTGCCAATAGGGTGGAGAAGTGACTATTAGATGAACGGATTCATCTTTCACTTTTTCCATACATCTTGAATCACCAATAATTATTTTATGCGAAGTTTTCATCATTTTATTACCTTCAAGATTTTAAAAGAACCATTCTGCCTACATAGTAATAAAAATAATCAAATTCTCCCATTTCTCTTTTATAGACATCCAAGGAAATTTTATAATTTTACCAAATTTGAATTCTATAAATTCAGCTTAAAAATAAATTATCTTAAACACATCGAAACCTTTAAAAACCTATATTAAAAACTGTCAATGAAATTCCGGTTTTTTTGTCATTCTCTTTAATACCTATGTTACAGACAAATATCTTTTTACCTTACTTTGCTTCACTAATCAATTTATAAGTTTTCCCAAGATCATTCACATTTTCGTATATCTTCTTTATTGGCTGTAATTCTGAAACGGAATAATAGTAAATTATATCTTGAATTAGATCTTCCAATAGATTAATTGAAAATAGAGCATATCGGGTTTCTTCCAATGGACTTGACTTTAATGAGGATTTATAGGAACCATCATTTTGATAACAACCCTTAATTTTAACGATTAGTTCTTTAACTTTAAGAGTAACCTGATTAAGTTCGTTAGTTGTTAAACTAATCTTGAGATAGAGAAAATCAATACAATATACAATTTTAGAGATGTCCTCAAGTAAAATATCCTTATTTATATAGGTCAAAAGATAAATAAGCCATAAATTAGCATTCTGCGGAATTTTATTTAAATTATCAAGGATAAAGCAGACCTTGAAAAAACTGTCCAAATCTTTGGGCATAATCTTTACAATTTTATCTTCATCAATAACACTTTGCAGCAAGTTAGATAATTTATCTTTATTAATATCAATCAGTTGATGTTGAAAATTGAGAATGAAATTTTTAGCATCTATGCTGAGGCAAATGCTTTTCAAATTAGGATCTGGCTTAAGGATGCTGAGAAATTTTTCTTTGGGAACTCTATAAGCATTAGTTCTCCATGCTTCAACCATTCCATATTTACTGTTATTGAATACCCATTCAGGTTTAAAAATCGCATATTGAAATGAGGGTTTATGGATATATATAAAAAATTTATCTTCTATGGGTTCACGATTGCCTTTTTTTGATTTTGCAATCTTGGAGAGCTTGAAATCATAAAATTCCAAATCTGCTTTTTCAGCATACTGAAACTCAAACTCTATTTTTTTATCATCTATTTCAGCTATATAATCCGGTTCTCTGGAAACCCCGCCTTTTCTTAAAAACCATAAAAATTTATCACCCCCGGACTTATAAACCTTAACATATTTATGGGGATATAATTCTTTTACTTTATTTTCCAGCCATTCCAAAATTTCTAATTCAGCGATGGCTTTTTTCTTCATATCTTTGCGATATTCAAGATAAGTGCGGGATTTTATATCACTGGATTGGGCATAAATGGTTTTTCCATTTAATTTCATAACTTGTCCTTTTTACCAAATTTCTGTTTGATGATATCTTAGAGCTTTTACTGCTTCATAAGCAATCTCTGGATATATTTCATAGCCAATACCATTGCGTTTTAAATCTGCTGCAGCAGAAAGAGTTACTCCTGAACCGACAAAAGGATCAAGAATTGTTTCACCCACATAACTAAATGCCTTAATTAAACGGAAGGGAAGTTCATAAGGAAAAGGTGCAATATGATTTCTATTATCACCGCTTCCTTGTGGTTTCATAACCCAAACATCGCTTTTCTTGATAGACAGCCAGAAGTCCTTGTCCAACTTGGATTGTTCTTTTTGCTCTTTAGTAAGATGACCATATTTGTTAAAGCCCTTCTTTTCCGGTTTATCAAATTCCAAGATGAATTCGTGCATATTATTGATTAAAATTCCACCTGGATAGGGATAAGTTCCAAAATGTGCTCGGACGGCATTTGTTTTTTGCCAGATAATATCTCTTTTAAATATAAAGCCAATTTTTTCACACAAATCTATGGTTCTCCCCGCTAAATTCAAGGTTCTAAACTTTCCTTTTTCTAATCGGACAGGGAGGTTCATTATATTTATAAATGCTTTTCTCCCTGGTTGTAATACCCGGTAAACTTCTTTCCAGACCTCGCCTATTTTCTCAAACCATTCATCAATATTATGAATATTCCCAAGGTCACCAGGAAGTGGCTCTCCTGAATACATTTTAGTATCAAAATAGGGTGGCGAAGTAATCATCAGATGGATTCTGTTATCCTCCAAATCGTCCATCTTCATAGAATTCTTAATATATATTTTTTGAATTGTGCCATTTATCTCAAGTGTATTTACTTTATCAATATCAATGTTATTGCTATGAGATTTATATTTAAGATTTGCACTAAAGTCCTTTAACTCTTTCAGGTCAAAGCGCATTTGTCCACTTGCTGCAATTTGCGCTTTAATTAGCTGCTGATTGACAATATTATGAAGCATCTCAACTGTTATACCTAAAAATTTGGATGCTTCAATAGCTGATAGATAAGTTCTATTTTTATAGTCCGTTGGTTCCATTTTGGTATCTCTTTTGCTTAATATCGTGACTAATGCATTATAGATATAATAGGTTACTTGCTTCTTAAGTTTTCATCGGCATCTTACTTTAACGAATTTACGAAAATTTAAGCTACTATTTTATATCTAAGGGGTAACAAATCTTTTTTTTGTCACCTTTGGCGCAAACTGCTAAAAAATGTTTTATAGTTTTACCACTTCGGATTTTTTATTCCTGAATAAATTCAGCTGTCTCTCTCATAATTTAACTAAAAATCATATATAAACCTTAAAAAACCAATGTAAAATACTGTCAATGAAATTTCAGCTTAAAAAAGCAATTATGATATTACAACAGAAATTCAAAGCTAAAAGCTAATTTGCTGTTATATAAAAGGTTATTAAGCTATAATGTTATTCTCCTGTATAAGCACACACTCCAACCCGGGGAGAATTAACTACCGGTAATAACATATCCACTCCGCATTTATGTTTGCTGGCACATTTATCACAAAGCCATCCTTTGCTATCCCAAATACAATCAACACAAACTTGAGTGGCAGGTTTTCCACATACATAACATTTTTTCTCAGGAGGATCATTTCTGGCCATAATAATAATAAATCTGCCTTTCGCTTTAAGTTCCATTTCGGATATAACCTTCAAGGTAAGAAAAGTGGTTGTCCCGAAGTCGTATTCGTGATAAAATTTTATCCCTGGATAGAGAACCTCATTCAGCTTAAATCTCATACTTTTTTCTTTCAATTCCGGCATTGGCATCACGGAGTACGTTTTGTCCTCAATTTTAAAGGCACTAAGGTGTCCGCAACATTCCAGCCAGATATCCCTTAGAAAAGTATCCAACCTTTTCAGAGATATATTTGCCGTTACTAAAAGATGCATCCAATATTCAGGCAAGTATCTTCCCTCAACCAATAAATGAAAACACTTTACGCTTTGTGTTTCATCATATTCCAAAGATGACTCCCATGCCGGTTGCATTGCTTTACAAGATGCCAAATGCCTGGTCATTGCTGACTTACTGAAAGTTCCAAAGCAAAAATGGCATTTACCTGTTGATTGAATTCTGGGCATTTCTATGTTGCTCCTCTTTTATATTTTGCTATTTCTAATAATATCGTTGATTACTATTCAAATGTCAAATAATATTTTGATGATAAAAGAGATATTCCAACCCTGCTTCAACGCCTCAACGATATTAATGATATTAGACAAGGCATCTAACTATATAATAAATAAGAGCTACTTGCGTAGCTCTTATTATTGGGCTGATCATCAATATTGCCTGCTATTTGACCAGTTCACATCTTTCAACGCGGGCAGGCGCTACAGATGCTTCACATAGATATTATAATCTTTTTTGTCTTCTTGCCAACTCTTTTTTTTCTACCCCTTACCATCGCCTTCATCATTTGCGCTATTTCTTCTCTTATTATAAATTATGTCTCTAACCGTCAAGGTACTTAAATAGTACATCTTTGCTTGTCAAATCCTAAAATGGCTGACTGTTTAGGGTTTTTTCATTTTTAAATTTTGAGATAAATAGCACATAGTATTTAGTAATTGATTTGGATGTTATTATATGTTAACCATAAAATCCACAATCCCTTCAGGGGTAAAAAACATTCCGGTATATTGCTTTACTTACTTTAAACTGTTATTCACAATTGACTGATGAAGATTATAGTCCCCTTTCACTTCTTCCTGCCTAAATACGGGTTTATTTTCCTGGTTTCTATCTTCTATTTCGTTCATATTATAAAATCACTGTAAAGCATTTAACAAGTTTGCTGATAAGACATTGCCGAATAAAAGCTAAAATAATCGGCAAGCTTTTTTCTCGGGGCTAAACGATATTCAATTAACATAATTCAATAATTCTTACTTTTTTCTATAGTAGAATAAAAATCTAACTGGGATGAGGTTTTATGCGTTAGTTTTTCCAGAAATTGCACTAAATTAGTTTCTACATTAGTATTTTCTATCCTTTTTTGAGCTATGTTGTAATAGGTTTGATCAATTTCAATACCTACAAAATTTCTATTTAGTCGTTTTGCCACTGCTCCCGTCGTTCCGGAACCCATAAAGGGATCAAGAATAATATCTTCTTGCTTACTTCCAATCAAAACAATTCTTTCTAAGAGCTTTTCCGGTTTTTCAGTAGGATGCATTGTTTTATGTTTTTCTGCCGATAGTTCCCATAAATTACGCATTTGTTTCCCATTAGCTAATCTCACTGCCATTTCATAATTAAAATAATATTGTTTTGATTTGGCAGCCAACCAGATTAATTCTGTTGATGGCACAAAACGGTTTTTTTGAATTAAAGGAGCTGCATTAGGTTTAAACCAAATAATATCGTTTATTATCCAAAGATTTAATTGTTTTAAAATTACGCCGATGGAGGGATGATTATGTAAGGTTCCGGAAATCCATATTGTTCCATTATCTTTCAAAACTCTAATACATTCCTCAATCCATTTCTTGTTAAATTCATCTATATCATCAATATGATCCCAAGAGCCCTTATCACATTTAGCTATCTTCCCACTTTTACAAGTAAGATGATTTTCTCCGGAAAGATTATAGGGCGGATCGGCGAAGATTAAATCTATGCTCTTTGACTGTAATTGTTTAATTATTTCTAAAGCATCACCATTAAATAATTTAATATCAGGCATTTTCTTTTATCTCCCTTCCCAATATTCTATTATGAGCAATATTACAATAATCCTCATTAATTTCAATTCCAATCCAATTTCTTTTTAAGCGAGAAGCAACAGACCCTGTAGTTCCAGTACCAAAGAATGGGTCCAGAATAAGATCATTTTCATCTGACGAAGCAAGTAAAATTAATTCAATTAGTTTTTCCGGTTTTTGAGTAGGATGTAATGCTCTCCCATTTTCACCCTTTATTCTCTCTTTGCCCTGAACAATAGGCATTTCAATAAAGTCAATAAAATCCCTTAATCTTTCTGGATTCCTTACTGTTGTTGAAATTGGCCAAGGTTTTCTCATAGTTTCTACATCTTATAATACTTATATTTCCTTTCCGGCTGAGCAATAAATAAGTCAAGGTTTTTCTATATTGTATTTAACTGAATTATAGATAGATTATTTTCCGATACAGAATTCGCTGAAGATTTTATCCAAGAGGTCGTCGGTGGTGATAACTCCTAAAATTTCTTCCAAGGCATTGCTGGCGGAAATAAGTTCAAAAGCGATGAATTCGTAGCCCTGATTTTCTTTTAGGCATTGTTTTGCCCGATGCAAGGATTGCAAGCATTTAGATAGAGCAACTAAATGTCTGTTATTAATGATAATTGGTTTATTGGGCAATTCAGTGTTCAGCATTAAACGCTTGGAAATTGCATCGGTAAGGTCTTTCAAGCCATTTTCCGTTATTACACTGCAATATATCCCGGGGAAGATTTGAGGTGTATTTTCTTGCATCAAGTCAGCCTTGCTGAAAACAACAAGGGTTTTGGAATGAAGATCAGGAGGAATAGAAGAGGGAGAAAGTAAATCGGAAAATTGTAGATTTGGATTAGTTACGGTAGTTGCTTCCACCAGATAAAGAATAAGGTCTGATTCCTGCATCAATTCATAGCTTTTAGTTATTCCTTCTTTTTCAATGTCATCAGGAAATTCTCTTAGTCCAGCAGTATCATAAATAACTATGGGAAAGCCATTTAGGGATAAATATTCTTCCAGATAGTCCCTGGTAGTTCCCGGATGGGGAGTAACGATGGCTCTGTTTTGTTGCAATAAGGCATTAAAAAGTGAGGATTTACCAACATTTGGTGCACCTGTTAAACAAATCTTAATTCCTTCCCGCAAGCGTCTTCCCTGTTCACCTGTACTTTTCAATTCTTCGGCGGTTTTGATAATATCTAAAAGTTCCTGATACAGTGCATTGGAATCGGGTAAAGGTAAATCCTGATCGGCAAAATCAATTGCCAGCTCAAAACGGATACGCAGTTCCGTAATGCGGGCAAGCAATTCTTGTAAGTATTTGCTCAGAAAACCCTTAAGTTGCATAAGAGCTGCTTTTTCTGCTTGGTTTGCCTGGGCTTGAATAAGGTCATTAACTGCCTCTGCCTGGCTTAAATCCATTTTTCCGTTTAAGAAGGCACGTAAAGTAAATTCTCCCGGCTTTGCCAAACGACAGGAAAGAAGTAAGGTCTGAAGAATACGATTTACAAGATTGGGATTTCCGTGACAGGAGATTTCTATAACATCTTCACCTGTGTAACTATGTGGTTCTCTAAAAACGGAAATAAGAACTTCGTCTATCGGCTCACCGGTTTCTGCATAAAAGGTGCCCAAAATCAGATTATGCGAAGGTGAAGAAAGAAGTTTTTGGCTTTGGGAAAAGTGATTGGCAACAAGCTCAATACAGCCCTTGCCACTTAAGCGGATTACTGCAATGGCAGAAAATCCAAGCGGAGTGACTGGAGCACAAATAACTTCGCTTATTTTACTCATTTAGTGTTTGAACAATTTGTTTATAAAGCTTATTAGGCGTAAAACCAATTTCATCAAGAAGTTCAGAATTTTTTCCTTGAGCAATAAAGTGATCGGGATAGCCAAAATTGATAATTTTAACCGGTTCAGTTGCAAGCAATTGAGCTATTCTTGCTCCCATCCCTCCAATAACGGCATTGTTTTCGAAAGTGAAGATATAATTGCAGGTGGAAGCCAAAGACAAAAGGGTATTTTCATCCAGGGGTTTAACAGAAAGTAATTGTATCAGTTGAGCAGGAATTTTATCTTTAGCTAGTAAGTTATGCACTGCCTCAGCCGTAAAAAAAGCATCTCCGCAAGCGACTAAAGCAATTTTTCCTTTATTGGAGTGAATTATGGCAGGAAAGGGATTAAAATTGGTTAAGGATTTATGAACAGAAGAATGAATTGCTGTTCCACGAGGATAACGAATAGCAACAGGACCTTCCTGATAACTTGCAGCCCAGAATAACATTGCAGAAAGTTCTTCAGCCGTAGAAGGGGTTAAAATAATCATATTCGGCACAAAATTCAAGTAGGAAAGATCAAAAGCACCATGATGTGTAGCTCCATCTTCACCTACAAGACCAGCTCTATCAATGCAAAAAACAACCGGTAATTTAGGTAAAGCAACATCGTGGATAATCTGGTCTAAAGCACGTTGCAGAAAAGTGGAATAAATTGCCACAAAGGGTTTAAGTCCTTTAGTGGACATTCCTGCGGCAAGGGTTACGGAATGCTGTTCAGCAATTCCAACATCAAAAAAGCGATCGGGATAGGTCTCTTCAAATTTGGTTAAACCGGTTCCGGCAGTCATAGCGGCTGTAATAGCGATTATTTTGGGGTCTTTTTGGGCTAAAGTGATTAAGGTTGAACCCATCAATTCGCTCCAGGTTTGTTTTCCGTCACTGATTTGTTTACCGGTTTTGAGGTCAAAAGGACCTGTTCCATGAAATAATTCTGAATTCTTTTCCGCTGGAGGATAGCCCTTTCCCTTTTGGGTAACAATATGGATCAGAACAGGACCAACCATAAAGTTCTTTACTCTTTTGATAATTTTCAGGAGCTGCTCAATATCATGACCATCTATAGGACCTACATATTTAAAGCCAAGGTCTTCAAAAATAATGTTGGGCACCAGGATATTCATCATTGATTCTTCCAGTTTCTGAGCTCCATAAATAAAACTGCGACGAATATTGGCTGGTAAAGTGTAACTGAAATCCCAAACCTGCTTTTTAAGGACATTATAGGATTTACTAGCAAGCATCCGAGCCATATATTTTTGTAATCCGCCTACATTTTTGGAGATGGACATTTCGTTATCATTCAGGATAACAATGAATTTATCCTTTTGCAGGTGACCCCCATGATTTAATGCTTCAAAACTCATTCCTCCGGTTAAAGCACCATCTCCAATAACAGCAATACAGTGACCCTGCTCATTGTTTAAATCCCTAGCACAGGCAATTCCTAAGGCGGCAGAAATGGAAGTGCTGCTATGACCTGTAGTAAAAGCATCGTAAGGACTTTCTTCACGATTGGTAAATCCGCTGAGACCTTTATACTGTCTTAAGGTATCAAATTGAGCATTGCGTCCGGTTAAAATTTTCCAGCTGTATGCTTGATGCCCTACATCCCAAACGATTCTATCTTTAAGCGGATCAAAAAGATGAAGCAAAGCAATTGTGAGGTCTACAGTTCCTAAACTGGGAGCTAAATGACCGCCAGTTTTGGAGACAACTTCTACAATGCGAGAGCGAACTTCTTTAGCCAGGATTTTCAATTCGCTAACGGTTAGAGCTTGTATTTGTTTCGGCTCGGTTATTTGTTCCAAAATCATTTTTTCTCCTTGCCGCCTGCTATTTTGCCCTTGCCTCCTCTGTTTTTACAATAATAATTTCCACAATCATTAAAGCGAAAGCGATGGCAAGCAAAATTTTCCAGAGGTCGTGACCCAAGCGGGAAAAGAAAAGTTTATCTTCCCATTTTTCTCCTAAGTTTTTTACACCTTTGGGGAAATTAGTTCTGGCTTCGGAATCGCTGTAGTCAATATTTATTGCCATAGCATAACTGCGAGGAGCATCAGGTTCAAAAATATAAATTCCGGGTTCGGTAGCTAAATAACGGCGGCTGGTGATAATTTCACCTGTGGGGAGTTTCAATCTGTTAAAAGTAAGAATCTGACCAATTTTAGCATTTGTTTCCGGAATTTCAGAACCGGCAATATAATCTAAGGTGCGGAAAGCAAGAACGGGAAAAGCCGGGTCTATAAAAAAAGGATTATTGTCCGCAGAAATATTCCAGAGCCAGAGTGACTGCTTGCCGTTGATTACAGCTAAAGGAAAGTTTTGAGCAGAAATGAGAACTCCGGCACTTTTATTTAATGCCTGCCAGTAGTCAGCCAGAATAGGATTTTTAAGGGGTTTTCCGGAAACGAGGGAACTGATATAGTGATGGGCATTAATGTTATCAATAGTAATTGACTTTTGGGTGCGGTCTTTTATTTCTAATCCAAAAGTGTTGTTAAGATAGGACTTCAGGTCGGCAGGAAGGTTATTTCCCAGGCAGAAAAGAATACCTGATTTACGGTTTTGTAAAGTAGTAAAAATTTCAAGTAAACGAGAAGTTAAAGGACCACAATTGTATACAATAAAGAGTTGAAATTTATCCAGGTCACTTAATGAGAGGGCATCAGGAGAAATTACTTGAGGAGTAGAAGAGTTATAAACCCTTAAAACGGTAGCCAGAATAGGAGGTAAATTGCTGCTTTGAGAGATAACTGCAACCCGGGGTTTACTGTAAAAGGGAAAAGCGAAATAGCAACGGTTATCCATTATCTGGCGTTCATCATTAACTTCAATATATCCACTTTGCCAGCCATCGGAACGAAGTTCAACAGGAATAGTTTCGGTGATAGTGCTTTGGGAAGGGATAGAGATAAATTTTTCGGCAAGTTTTATATCGTTTACCACTGCCTTAAGGAGAACATCTTGGCGTTCGGTGCTGCCATAATTGGCAACGGTGAACTGAATTAATTGCTGATTGTGTTTTTCCACCAGCTGGGGTAAAGCATTGGCAGAAATAACTGCCAAGTTTTCATATTCAGATGTTTCAGGTAAGGGAATAAGAGCAATAGGAATATTGGTTTTCAGTTCTGCAGGAGGAATTCTTAAATCGCTGATAAGATATATTTCCCGATTGGGCATTTGACTTTCGGCAAGTTTGGTTTCTGCCAAGGCAAGCATTTCTTCCAAAGAGAGAGGGTGGAAAGTGATTTTTAATTGGTCAATCAGCGTTTCAGGTAAGGAACTGGCATAAATTTGACTGTGCAAAAGGTTCCAGTTTTCATCGGAACTGACAGGAATGAGGCGATCATCGGGATTGGCTTTGGAGTTTATTTTTTTCAGAGCATCTTTGGCATATTGGAGGGAACTTTTTCCTCTTTCAGCATAGTCCATACTGTAAGAAGTATCAATTAAAATGGCAATTGCCGTAGGAGGATGTTTTCCGGAAGGTTTTAGTTTCGGGGAAGAGAGCATTGGACGAGAAACAGCTAAAACAACCAGTAGGATAATCAGCATCCTGATAATCAGCAAGAGTATGTTTTTCAGCTTGCTGCGACTTTTCTCCTGTTCTTTGCTCAGCTTGATGAAACGTAAAGTAGGGAAAATAATTTTTTGGGGCTTTTTTTTTGCCAACAGCCAAATCAGCAGAGGCAGAATGGTTGCTATGGCAAAAAAGAGGAGAGAAGCATTTAGGAAAGAAAGCTGAAACAATTATATCCCCGCACTTAAAGAAAAAAGATAGTCGCTATCGGAGAGCTTCATTCCTGTGTTATTCAGTGAGAAATCAAAGCGGAAGTTTTTGTAATAATAGCCGCCACCAAGAGTAAAGTTAATATTATCCGTTCCGTAAAAATCGTGACTGTAAAGGCCAACTCTGAGGTCAAGGGAATTACGGTTTTGGGTAGTAGAGTAATTGCTTTTGCCCAAATTAAAGGTGTAGCTGTAGCCCAAATGAAAAGTGGTTTCTGGTTCTTGAGCAATTTTGCCTTGTACACCGGCAAAATAATGGCTGTTTGTGCCTTCAAAACCAAGTCCCAAAGCGGCTCTTCTTTTAAGGGTTACGGAATCATAATTTTCCCACCAGAGCATAGACAGGAGGTCATAAAAGGAAGCGGAATAAACAATATTACCCATTTTGTAAGTGAAACCGAGGTCTCCGGAAACACCTTTAGCTTTATCATCAATAAAGCCATCGCGGATTAGGTTGTAACCCTCTTTATGTTCTTTCAAGTAAACGAGGCGTCCTGAAAGGTATTTAAGGTTAATTCCGGCAGCAAATTTGGGATAATTTTCGTCTCTGCCACCCCAAGAAATTTGGACTTTATCCATTTTATAATCGTAATATTCACTGTTCATTCCGTTGTTTGTGAACTGACTGATATGGACAGCAGAAACGGGTTGATAACTGAAAGAGACAGGACCGGTATTGAGCACGAAGTATTTGAACTGCTTATCTTTCAGGGTATTGCTTAGGCTAAGAGCTTCATAGAATTCAAGGTCTTCCTGAGTGCTTAAAAGGAAGGAAAGAGAAAGCGAGCCAAGTTTGTTATCTGCCATTAAAGCAGGATTGCCATAGGCGCAGAAAGGGTCTTCAGGATTGGTTAAATTTAAGGCACCTGTTCCCATAGCAATAGGGGAGACATTATTGGCAGGGAGGGTGTAATCGTAAGAAGTTATAGGTAAAGGGATTACCTGTTGAGCAAGTAAGAGCCAAGCGGGAGAGATAAGTAAGATGATATAAATGAGTGACTTAGGCATTAGAAATTTTATTTTGGACATCAGTTGAACCCTTTTTCTCCAAGATAATAATAAGTCCAGTTAGCTAAATAGTAACCGGCAATACCTGTTAAGATACCAAAAACGGCATCAATGAACCAGTGATAGTGACAATAAACGGTAGCAAGAGAAAGGAAAAAGGTAATGACAGTGCAAATATAGCCAAGCGGACGGATATATTTTAGGGCGGAAATAGTTAGAACAATGGCAATGGCAATATGACTGCTGGGGAAAGCACCTCCCAAATGATTGGAAGTGCGATAGATAAAGACCATAATATGAGTGAAGGGACCACCCCGATAGGTTTTGGTTAAAGCCATAGCTTCAGGAAGAAAACGTCCACCGATAACAGGCAGAACAGAATAGATGGTATAACAACAATAGAAGACAAAGGTGAGATTGAAGATTACTTCCCTGAAAGCATCTTTTTGAGTGAAATAGAGATAGATGGGAATTCCAGCAATCATAGGATAATAGCAAAAATAGGCAAAATGAAAAAGTTCCTGAATTGCCCAATGGGAATAGAGTTTTCCCCAAACAAGAGAAGGCAGGTAACCAAAGATAAATTGATCAATTCCCATAAAAAAGGGATCGAGCCAATCCCGAAAAATAATACGATTGAAAGCATGACCGGAAGTGTAAAAATAACCGAAAAGGAGAACAGGATAGAGACCTCTGAAAAAACTGAGAATTTGATAGCGCTTGGAAGGATTTTGAGGATCGTAAGACCATCCGGGTTGTTTTTGGAGCCAGGCAAGAAAAAGAACTCCTACAAAAATAGCAAGATAAACAGGGATATGTTTTATAACTTCAGGAGAGCGAGTGATACCAAAACACATATACAGAAGTATCCATCCGCAAAAGATAAGGGTAATAAGATCAATGGCAGAGAGGAAGAAAGATGTTTTTCTATTTGCCGTTATAGAGCTATCCGTCATTCAGAACCCGCTATTTCCTATTAGTAATGGCTTTATCGTAAAGGCGGTAGGTTTTATAAATTTTGGCACCGAGTTTTTCAGCGGCATTAATCATGGGGATATTGTTTTCCAGAATCCAGGAAAATTCGCTGCGGTAATAGCCCTTGGGGAGTCCATTTTTAAAAGTATGATAATAGAGCAAAGTATCAATTCCCTTACCTTGAAATTCCTTAATAATACCCATAGTGATAACGCGGACGGAGGTTATATGTTTTTTAGTTTGGAGAGCTTTGATAATTGTAATAGGATTTACTTTACCCTGCATAACTTTTAAGACCTCATTGTAATTGGGTAAAGTTAAACTGAAACCGGCAAGCTGGCCATCAACTTCAGCAATAAAAACCATATCTGGATCGGCAATAGGGAGTAATTCAGCAACGATGTGATCAAATTCAGCTTTTGTCATAGGAACATTGCCCCAGTTATATTGCCAGGCACGGGTATAAATTTCAAAGACGGTTTCAATATCTTTTTTGCGTTGTTTTTTATCGTAGGACAGGGAATGGATTTGGACATTAGTGCGTTTGGCAATTATTTCTGCCATTTTGGCAACGCGTTCGGGAATGGAATGATATTCACTAATAAAGGCATAGAGGTCCATTGTTTTGGTTAAGCCGTAGTTTTCGTAAAGTTTTGGGTAATAAGGAAAGTTATAGGGCATCATAATCATCGGGGGGAAATCAAAGCCATTGATTAATAATCCGCAATCCTGATTGACACTGAAATTCATAGGACCGCGGAGAGAAGTAAAATTACGATAGCGATTCCACTCAAAAGCGGCGTCAAAAAGGGCATTGGCAACTTCCTGATTATCAATACACTCAAAGAAGCCAAAGAAACCGATATTTTCGTTATGTTCTTTGTTATGCTGAGTATTGGAATGAGCAGAAATTCTTCCTACGGGTTCTCCATCTTTAAGAGCAAGAAAAAGTTTAACTTCGGAATGGTAATAATAGGGATTTTTCTTGGGGTTAAAGAACTTTTTCTGGTCACCAATTAAAGGAGGAACCCAGTTGGGTTCATTTTTGTATAACTTAAAAGGAAGGAGAATGAAGTCCTTCAGCTGTTTTTTGTTATCTACAGGAATTACATTGATCATTGCCTTACCTCATTAGGGGATTTAGAATTCTCCCAGTTTTTTAGAAACGATGATATTTAAAATACCCATCATTATGGCGTTGCCAAGTAAAAGAGTAATAAAATAGGGAGGGGAAGATTTATGGTAGTGAAACAAGGTGTAAAAAATAATATATAAAATAACCGGTAAAATCACAATGAGATATTGAGCAAACCTTATTTGCTTAAAGCGGAGAACAATAAGCCAGGCAATAACAGCAGAAATAAGAGTTGGAAGAAAAGCAATGTAAGCAAGTATACCCATATAAGTAAAAATTCCGCGTCCACCCCGAAAACGGTGAGTAAAAGGCAAGCAGTGTCCAATAAGCATACTGAGCCCATAAATCAACATAAGGTTTTCCGAATAGAGAATAGTGAAATCGGGATAGTTAATAACTTTGATATCAATAAAACCCAGGAGAAATTCCACAACCAGCAAAAACAGATATGCTTTAGCTACATCAATGGCTCCTACTAAAGTTCCCAGGGGTTTGCTGATATTGGTGTAAATATTTTCAGTATCGGCAAGACCGGTTCCAATTTTATAAACATTGAGAGAACGGAAACTTTTGGCAACGATGCGAGCAGTGGAAAAACAGCCGTAAAGATAGGCGATGATAATAATAAGAATAACAAAAAGGTAGATCATTCATTAACTCCATAGCTACGCTCTCCAAAAATGGCAGTGCCAATGCGTAACATATTGGAACCTTCTTCCAATGCTTGAACATAGTCGTTACTCATACCCATAGAGAGATATTGCATATCTACATTAGGGATGGCAAGAGCTTTTATTTCTTCAAACAGGGATTTCATTCGGGCAAAAAGAGGTCTGCTGACTTCCGGTTCTGCGAGCATACCGATAGTCATCAGTCCTTTAATATGCAAGTTAGAATAGGTTGAGATTTGGCAAATTGCGTTTTTAGCTTCTGCCAAGGAAAAGCCGCTTTTGGAGAATTCTTGGCTGCTATTGATTTGAATAAGGATATCCTGGGTGCGATTAGTTCTACCTAAAGCCAGATGGAGTTTTTTTGCCAGTTCCAGAGAATGAACCGATTGAATTAAAAAGGGTTTAAGTTCCAGAACCTGATTTATTTTGTTGCTTTGGAGATGACCGATAAAGTGAAAACCTTTGTAAGGAACCTTAAGAAAGGGAATTTTCCTTCGTGCTTCCTGCACCCTGTTTTCGCCGATATGTTCAATTCCAGATTGCAAAGCGGTTTCAATTATTTCTACAGGATGAGTTTTGGTAACGGCAACCAAAGTGATTTCATCTTTACGATTCAAACGGGACAAAATATCCGCAATGTTATCCTGCAGGTGTTTAATGTTTTCGGCAATATTCATTTCAGCAGTAACATCTTGCGTTGGAATGTTTTTCCTTCAATGTTCAAGCGATAGAAATAGACACCGCTGGCAACTTTTCTGGAAAAGTCGTCATATCCGTTCCAAACAATGCTATGATTGCCTTCATTATGAATAGCATCTATCAAAGTGCGGATTTTTTGACCTTTGATATTGAAAATTTCCAGTTTGGCTTGAACATTGGCTTTTGTAGTGTAGCAAATAGTAGTTTCCGGATTGAAGGGATTGGGATAATTTCCCAGTAAAGCGTTTAAGGCGGGAATATTATATTCATCGGAAGAACTAATAAAGCCGGTGGAAGCAAAAGAACCCTGCCTTAAAGCACTTCCCCGATAGGTGATCCAGGGACCTAAATGGGTAGTATTACGACGCAGATTAAGCATTAAAACGCCATTAGAAAAACCTAGTACCAGTTTGGTTTGGTTATTGTTATCAAAGTCAACTAAGGTTGCTGGTGTGCTACCATTGAAAATATTGATAAAGGGGAAACCGCTTAAAGGACTGCCATCCGCTTTGTAAACATAAACAGAATTCATATAATTATGGACAATTATCTCTAATTGAGGGTCATCATCCAGATTGACAAGAAGAGGGGGACAAACAAAATTTTCTCCAATATTTACAGGAAAACCGGGAAGGTCAATACCGGAATCAGTGAAGGCATAGAGGATACCGTTGAGAGTTACGCCTGCAATATCTGTTCCTGTATTATCAGCAGTAATATTTCCTACAGCAAAACCACCGGTAATGTGAGTATTGATATTACGGGTGGCAATGATGTTTCCCTCGGGAGAAATGATATAAATATCCGTGGGTGTAGAACAAACGATTCTATTGGTGTTAGTAATAGTTGGAAAGCCGGTTATGGGACCGTTTAATTGAACAGGAAAACCGTTTCGGATAATGCCATTAGCTCCAACGACAGTTAAAAGACCGTTAGTGGAGCCGGCTACAATTTCAAAAGAGCCATTGCTGTCAAAATCGGCGGCAGCAAGTTCGCTATTGATAATTCCTCCAAGTTCAAAAGGGAAGCCATTCATTAGTTGTCCTGAGGAAGAAACGGCATATAGTTTTCCGTTTATGCCACCGACAATTGTTTCCAGGATGCCGTTGCCATCTATATCAGCCAATACAGGAGTGAATAAAAAAGATGTATCTGTCTGATAATTAAAGATGATATCTCCGTTTAACCGAAGAGCGAAAATATTTCCTGAGCGAGTGCAGAAAACCAGATCGTTTTGATCATCACTATCAATGGGACCGCTAGCAAAACTACGATTGATTAACATTCCTGAAGGGGCTTCAAGGGTATTAAGCAATTCTCCGTTACTACCAATTATATAGCTGTTTCCATAAACATCTGCATAAATAATTTCAAGACCGGGACTGGAATTCAGGTCTGCCACAAGAGGTGCTGACTTACCATTAACTATTGTTTCCCAGGGAAAACGATTGTCAATAAGAGTTATCTGGAAATAAATAGGAAATCTGTGTGCACCAGTTGATTGAAAAGTTATGGGATGCTGAGAATTAAGCACCAGATTGAAACTGTATATTCCAAAACTCATATCATCAGAAAACTGGAGACGGAAATAACTGTTAGCAGGACTTTGGTTTCCGGCAAGAATTTGAGGGATAATAATATCATCGGAGAGCAATTCCACTCCGGGAGGGAGATTTTCTATGTGGAGAGAAACATTGGTTGCATCCGCCCAATTGATATTATTGGAAATAAGAGGATAGAAACGGATAATTTCACCGGGATTAATGATACCATCATTATCACCTTCTTCATCAGAGAAAGTGTAGCTTTCCAAATTTAATAGAGGAAGATTGGGATCATAAGGTTTAATAGCAATAGAAGGGTCTCCGAAGAGGACTACTTCATAATAACACCAGCGCATAACATCACTGCTTAAGGCAGAATTCAGGTTTTGTAAGCGGGAAAAGGTTAAGGCATCACCTAAAACAGGACAATTCTGTTGAAACATACCTCGGAAAAACTGGCGGTCATAAAATTGAGAAGCACCATTGATGTTTCCAGGACTATACCATCCGTAACGAGTGTTGCCAATAAAAGAAAATAGAGCACCAGCGGCAGTAACTAAATGCTCACCGATAGCTTCATTGTTTCCGGAAGTGCGTTGATCAAAAGCAGCGGGATAACAACCCTGAGAATAGAGAAAACCATATTCCGTATTAGTTAAACTTTCAACAGTAGTATTAGATTGACCGATAAGAGAAACTTCGTTGGAATGCCCCATATGATTCATAATTCCTGCACCGTTACTGATTGCATTGTAAACATTATCGGCACTGTAAGTGCCATCTCTCTGATAAAGGGTTTGGAGATAGTATTCATCAGGAAGATATTGAGCCACATCATCTTTATAGTCACCACCCCAGGTTAAGGGATTATTATTCAGGTTTTCCCCCATAAAAACAGCATAGTTATTGCTGTAAGTATTATTATCTACATAATATTGAATTTTTCTGAACATATTATTGAATTCAGTTTGGGTTTCAGCAGGAAATCTACCGATATGAACTTCCGGAATCAGGTCTGTATTATCATTTGTTTCACCCCAGATTTGATTTTGATTGGCATTCCAATTGCCATCTAAGTTGCTGAAATATATATCGGTAGGCATTCTGGCGTCAACTGTATCACCAACTTGACCATAGGCACCTCGTTCCGGAACAATTTCATCGTCACCACCTAAAATAACATATTCAAGTGGCTGGGAACTATTAGCCCAGGTCTGATAAGCATTTATAATGAAGTTACGGAGTTTTTCCGCATTGTCAACTCCGGGATAGGCAGAAACGATATCTTCCATAGAGTAAATAGAATTGGAAACACCTTTGGCAGAACGCCAGGCAGAATATTCAGAAAACCAGCTGATCCTATCATTATTGGTAATAATTATCATTTGTTTGGGTGTGGAAAGGTCTATAATGCGATTAGGAACTGGAACATGGCGATAATTATTTGCCAATTGATAGGAGGGAATTTTATCCGGATTGCAGATAAGGGAATTTATTATTTGGAGAGTTTTAGTGCCTGGAGTGGAAAAATTTGCCTGGTAGCAAGCTTCCTCTTCAGAAAATTCACTATTAATAGAAATGCTAATCTGTGAACTGACATACAGTTTTTGCGTTACAGGATTATAGCGATAGGGATATACATTAAACAAGGCAATTTGATAGCCCCGAAAGTATTGTGTTCCTAAAAACTGCCACTGTTGAGAAGGATAAAGACGGTTTTCCGGAATTGTATTTGCAGGCGGAAAAGAATTTGTAAATACCTGATCAGAAATTGGCAATTGAGGTCCGGCAAAGGCAAAAGTAATATTTTCTGCAACCAGTTCTGCAGTTGATAACTGAACAGTGGAATTAAGATATCTATGACCAAAAGGAAGCAGAATATTTACCGGAGTAAAAGGCAAAACCGGTTCTCCGGGATTTATTGTTACAGGAAGTTCTTCAGCCGGTTTTTTATTTTGCCAGGCAAAAGGATCAATATTTATTTCCGTATTAAAAGCAGCCAAACTGAGACAAAGCAGAATGGCACTACCAAGGACAAGGGCCTTTTTCATAATTTATATCCATCTTTTTTATTAGTTACTTATAAAAAGTAGCAAGATGTATTCCTTGATCATAAAACATATCAATTCGTCAAGTATTTTCCTGAAAATAGAATATTAAATTCCGATTAGGCAAGTGGCAAAGGGGAATTTGCCACTTCATTTTCTTTAAGCGAGGAACTATTTATTTGCTCTTTTCCCAAAACGGTCTAATTTATTATTAAACGAACTTTTACTTATGCGAAAGGAGTAAACTATGCCAATACCCTTTAATATGAACCGGTTGAAAGATACGGAAATTCATTATCCTCAGCGTTTTTCCAATATGTTAACCAAAAATTACGGACTTCTTTTCTACAATGAAGGAAACAAAGCATCTCAGGAAAGCAATCACGCCGTGATTTTAGATTTGATAGGGGTTGAGAGTTCTTTGAGGGATATAGAGTTTTTCTATAAAAGCAAAGGTATTCATCCCTGTATCTATCCTGCATTAACTAATAAAGAACTGGAGATTTTAACACCCCTGCTGGAAGATCATAATTTTACTCTGAAAATCAAGCAAAGCGATTTTTTCCTGCACGATCACGAAAGCAGTTTAAGGGAATCCGAAGAACTGAAAATTGAACGCATTCATCAACTGGACATTGATATTATGGAAACAATTGCCATAGAATATGGAGGTGACTGGACAATTAAGGTAGTGGAGCGTCATCTAACTCACCCTTCCTATCATTTTTTGGGAGGATATTATCAGGGTGAACTGGCAACAATGGCTTCAGTTAGTATCTTTGCCGGTTACAGCAGAGTTGATGATGTTTTCACCAGAGAAAAATTCAGAGGAAAGGGTTTTGCAGGAGGAATGATGCATCATTTAATAAATTACCATCGGAATATCTCACAGAACTATCTCTACCTGCAATCAGATCTTCCTTCCGCCATTAAGATATATGAAAAGGCAGGTTTTTCCCGTCTGCCTAAGGATTTTCAATTTTGGGTGGCTTATAAAGAACATAATTAGAGTAATTGCTGAATAATGCATCAGGGAACAGAAAGGCAATTTTACAGTATAGAGTAAGGAAATACGGCGTTGCTTCAAAGAATATAACTTTCAGATTGAAAATGCATAACTATTTTTTATCTTCTGTGGATTCCTGCTTTCGCAGGAATGACAAAGGACTTATCATTCAAGAAATGAGATAAAAAATCCCCGGAAAACCGGGGATAACATTGATTTTGGATTTTTAAGGTTAATTATTTGGAGAAGAATATCTGCAATCCAATGTTAAAGCCAAATGTGCTTTCTTCATTTTCTTTGTATTTATCAGGTACATTTTCATAATCATCTCCGCCATAATCTCCTAAACCCATTTGATATCTGAGTCCGAAATCCACATATACATTTTCAACAATAGGCAGAACATATCCGGCTTTCAAGCCAAGATACATTGCATTCCATCCACCATCATAATCACTTACTTTCCAGCTGTTTGTGTTATAGAGAAAATCCAATCCGCCGTAAATTTTTCCTGGTGCTATAGGATAGAAATATCTTCCACCGATTCCGATACCCAAAGCAGATAAGCTATTTTCTTCATTAGAATCGCCTTTGCTTTGGCCTTCATAAGTATAGTTAATAAGCACATCGGCAGAAAGGTTATCAATTACAAAATAACCCACCTGAGGTGTAATGCCAAACATAGTAATGGCTTTTTCATCAGAATTGGGTTTGTGAGAAGCGAAAGAAACTGTTCCTCCCGGATTAATCGTTCCTTTTGTGAAAGCAAAAACACTTGAAGCGATAATAAGGGCGAGAAGGATAAGTAATCCTTTTTTCATTTTAAACCTCCTGGTTTTTATATATTTAATATATTCCTAATTGGATATCTTGTCAAGAAGAAAATTACAATATTATCATTTTTTAGCTATATTTATATTTTCAGTTAGATGCATAATAACCGTAACAAACTGTTAAATATAGGCATTTAGTAAAAGATAGGAACTATAAAAAGTTTGATGGTTGCCTTGAAAAAAGAGTTTTTTCTGCTTTGAGTCAAAACCACCCTCAAACCCGCAAAAAGATAGAGAAAGAAGTGAAAAATAGAGGATTGGGTTAAGGATTGTTGCTTTCCTTGAGAAAGGTGGTTTTAACTCAAAGCAAAATCCAAGCTAAATCCAGGAAGAATTATTATGCCTGCGTTTGGGATTAGTGCTGCGGGCTAAAAAAGAACCCTGCTGAATTGTTGCAAAATCCTTTCCGGCAACTTGATTTCCTTTTAAGTAAATTGCTTTAAAGGAACCGGAGAGTTCAATATCATTACCTTTATTACCTTTTACTATGGTTGTAGCTTCAGGGTCGTAGAGGACAAAATCGGCATCCGAGCCAGGGTCTAAGGAGCCCTTTTCCGGATAGATACCTAAACGTTTAGCGGCATTTTCGCTGGTCATTTTAAGACAGGTGGCAAGCGGAACTTTTCTTTTTTTCCAGATTTCGGAAAGCACCCAAAGGTATGAATAATTCATTAGTTCCGGATTGCAACCCTGGAAGAGTTCGCAGTAATTGGGATTTTTTACTGGAGGAGCAACGCAATTGGAAAGCAGGTAAATTTTATTGGAGCGCAGAAGGTCAAAAAGTAAATCGGCAAAATCAGCATAGTCACACCGGAAGGGAGTGCTGAAGACATCAGGATTATAAAGAGCCATCAGATCAGAAATACAAGTGGCAAAAGAAATATCGCTTCTTTTGGAAACGCTATTAATAAATTCAATTGTGGGATAGGAAGATATTCTGGGAATATGAATAGGATTTTCCTGCATTCTGCGTAAGATTTTTTTGATTGCTTCCAATTGAGCAGTGGGACTGAATTCCTGATAATTTTTGTAGTCATAACCCTGAAAGGCAAAGGAGGTATCACTTTCATAGATATCAAAAAACAAATCCATTATTTCCGTGAAAGTTATATCGGGAATGGCAGGATTGGGAGAAGGAACAGCTAAAGCAATGCCTACAACTCCTTTGTTCCAAATTTCCTGAGCGGATTCTGCGTGATAAGGATAATCACCAATATCAATATGACCCCAAAGAGCCAGAGAAGTAAAAGAATTGGCATTTACCAAAGCAATCTTCTTTTTGAGAGCAGAATTGTTAAAAACAGGGCTTTGAGTATGATAGCTAAGTTCAGCGAGGGTAGTCCAACCGCCTTCTAAAGCAATTTTAGTTATTTTAGCCAAGTCAGTTGCCGAATCAGTATTTTTGGCTAAAATATGGGTATGGGGATCAATTCCACCAGGGAGCATTAGTAAACCCTTGGCATCAATTATTTGGACATCTTCTTCCACTTCAATCTCATCAGTGGAGAGCTTGATAATTTTATCTTCAAACAGCACATTCACTGTTTTCAGGGCTGTTGAAGAAGTGGGTAGGGAAACGGATTTAAGTAATTTCATAATTTATTTCTATTTGAACCAAAGCCGACTTCCATCTTTGTTGGAAGCAGTTTTTGGTTTCCTGTATATTATTATTCGGTTCATTTATTCTATTCTTTCAGCATTTTTTGCATAGTGGTGTTTAGTTCTTCCCGAGCGACATTATCCTGCAGAGAGCTGAAAATTCCTTCTGCCTTTTTCCAATATCTTTTTGCTGCAGGGATGTTATTTTCCGCAGCAGCAATTTGAGCTTTCAGCCACAAACAATGAGCCATACCCCGAAAATTGCCAAAGCGATAATCCCAATCCTGAGCTTTATCAGCATAGAAATTGGCTGTTTCATAATCAGCAGTTCTATAATAATAATAGGCAAGAGCATACCAGGCAGAAGAAAGCAGTTCGGGGTCATTATATTTTGCTTTTTTCTGCTGTTTTTCCATTTTTTTTGCTAAATTTATTAGTTCCTTAACCTGTTTTTCTTCAGCAATTGCCAGATAACTATCTGCCTGCAGTTTGTCTATAGCAAGTTTTAGATTAACTTCAGCAGGATAATCTATTTTGCTTATAGCTTTTTGCGATATGGCAGAGTAGTTATTTTCCCGCTGGTAGTTATAAAGTTCCAGAAGCAGAAGATAATAAGCCAGTTCAGGAGCTGTATTTTGAATTATTTCAGCCATTTGGTTTTTGTATTGCAGATAAGCTTTTTCATTATTATTTTCCAATTCTATTCTTGCCAAACCGCTTAAGCAGGCAAGCATACCTTTGATATCGGCAAAAGAACGATAGTTTTCCGTTAAGAAAATATAACTTTCCCGGGCAGAGGAAAAATCCCTGTTGTTTTCCATTTGCAAAGCAAAACGCAAATGATTATTAGCATCTATTTTTGCCTGTGGTTCAACGGGAATTTTTACAGTAGAACAGGCAGTTAGAATTAGTAAAATTAGGAATAACCATTTACGGCACATTGGGAACCTGATGTATATATTTTGGTGAAGGCATATTTTGTTCAGCAGAAGGACTAATCCCTTTCCGCAAAAGAGGATTGTTATTAAGTCCTTCCAAGGTCTTACGGGCTTTAGCCAAACTGTCATTCAAATTGCTTAAAAGTAAACGCAATTCAGGATTATTTACTGTAGCCAGAATTTTTGCCAGTTCAGCAGTAGCGGATTCCAGATTATTCAAGGTTTCCGAAAGGGGCTGTAAAATTTTATCCTGCATGGGATCAAGCAATTTTATCAACAGAGAATCGGGTTTTTTATAATTATCAATAGCAGTTTGAGCACTCGCTAAAATAAATTCCAGTTCATTCATGCGGTTATTCAATCCTTGAGAGAGTTCTGCCAGATTATTCAAAGTTCTAAGCAAAACACCACTTTCGGGATTGTTATCCTGATTTAGGTTGGCGGTTAAAATTGAAAGCTCTGTAGTTATTTCTTCAACTTTATTCATACTGGCATTTGCTTTTTCCGAAGCATCTGCCAAATTTACCAGAAAACGGGGAATGGAACCTTTATCGGCATTGTAATCCTCATTGAGAGATGAAGAAAGCTGAGCCAAATTAGCCAAAATAAGGGAAATCGGATCACTGGTTTGAGGAGCTATCAATTTTAACTGTTTTTTACCCTCCGGAAAATCGGAAGAAAGTATAGTACTTTTATCCTGTAAGTGCTCCCTGGAATTGGGATTTTGAATAAATTCCAAAGTGGTCTTTCCGGTTATCGGATTTGTATTTCGTGCTAAAATGGAACCGGTAACCATTATATTTTTATAGCGATTAAGAATATAAAACTCCAGCCCGATATTGCCATCTTCCATAAGCGAAAAATCACGCACTCTTCCTACCTCAAAGCCCTTGTATAATACTGGAGTTTGAGTAGAAATTCCCATTGCATTTGCCAAAGTGCTGTAATATACATATTTCTTTTCCAGAAGGTTTTGCCTGATAGCAATAAAAACCATTGCCAGCAACAATAATAAAACTGGTATGCTAATAAAGGCAAAAACAATCTTTCGGCTGTGTTTGATCTTATCTATCATTTTTTAACCCTATTATGGCTTGTTATTATAATTTTGAAGGATAGTTTTTTGTCAAGCTTTTAATAGGGGATACCGAGAGAGAGTTTTTTTACAAAGAGAGAAAGAGAAAAAGAAGGATTATTTTAACAAAGAGAGAAAGAGAGATTCACAATTTGAAGGGAAAATTGTTTGTCATTCCTGAGAAAGTAGGAATCCACAAGAGATAAAAAAATATTTATGTATTTCCAACAGAGATTTATATTATTACTTAATCAACAAATAGATCAAGTTAAAACCTGTTTCCAAGTGATAATAATACTTCATTTTATTCGGTGTTCTCTGTGTTCTCATTGTCTTCTGTTTAAAAAAATAATACTAACCCCGGCTATCAGTTCTTCATTAGTAAAATCACAAAAAAGAACTTGACTGTTAAATAGTATATTCAATAAAAGGAATTAAATAAGATAAGACAGGATTGATAGAGATGAAATTCAATGATTCAAGTCAATTGACAATACCTATTAGGGAAGAAATGCCGAAATTTAATAGTGTAGTAATATTAAATCAGGAAAAGTTGATAGAGGTTTTGGAAGAGATTGAAAAAATAGATAATGTGAACTTGATGAAAAACAGAATTCTCGCGTTAAAAGCTATTATCAATAATTATAATAATGATAGAGAAGGATTACTAAATATAGATTCCAACGGAGAGACAATTTCCCTACGCAGGGATATTTTGTTTTCAGAATTAAATCAAATCTTAGAATCCCAAACCCTGGAAAGAGCACAGTATTACCTTAAACGTCTAAAAAATGGGATAAAAGAAGAAAAAACAAGTAAGATAAATGATATTAATCTTCACAGATGGAAAGAGTATGACGATATTTTAACCGACAGTTTATGGTTATTTGATAAAAGAAACACCTCTGGTGCACATTTAGGATGGTATTGGGGTAATTTTATTCCTCAAATTCCACATCAGATGATGTTAAGATATACAAAGAAAGACGACTGGGTGTTAGATACTTTCTTGGGAAGCGGAACAACATTAATTGAAAGTAAGAGATTGGGAAGGAATGGAATAGGAATAGAATTAAATGCTGAAGTAGCAAATAAAGCCGAAAAACTAATCCAAATGGAAGCTAATAAATATGATGTGATAAGCAATGTTATTATTGGGGATAGCAGAACTATAGACCTGAAACCAACTTTACAAAAATACAATATCAATAAATTTCAACTGCTTATTATGCATCCACCCTATCATGATATTATCCGGTTTTCTAAAGACGATAAAAATGATCTTTCTAATACGGAAACCACAGAGGAATTTTTAGAAATGTTTAAGGCAGTTGTAAATAATGTAACATCTTATCTGGAAAAAGGGCGCTATTTAGTTTTGGTTATTGGAGATAAATATTCCAAAGGTGAATGGATTCCTTTAGGTTTTTATTGTATGCAGGAGGTCTTAAATAGTGGTTATCTGTTAAAAAGTATCATTGTGAAAAATTTTGAGGAAACCAGAGCTAAAAGAAATCAACAGGAGCTTTGGCGTTATAGAGCACTGGTCGGCGGTTTCTATGTTTTTAAGCATGAATATATTATGCTTTTTAAGAAAAAATAGATAGGAGAAGTATATGCCTTTATATAGTAAAAAAGAGATATTAAATTTGAAGCTTAATAGTATTAAAAGTAAGGAGTTAAGAGTATTAGCCAAGAATCTTGGTATTTCCCCGAAAGGTTCAGCAGCGGAAATCATTAAAAGGATTTTGGAAATGAAACCACAATCCCCTGAAAATATTGTTGATGCTTACATTAAATCCATTTTCCTGCAAAGCATACAAGAACGCAAAGAACTTATATCTGATGATGATTTAAAAAATGAACTTTCTAAAGTAAAATCTTTTTCCTGGGGCACCAAACAGGGAGAGTTGGATCAAAAAATACAAAAAGATTTTGTAAGAATATATTGTCACTATGATGATTTAGTCAGTCATGTGGAAGCCACTTTATTTAAAGATGTAACTAATTATGTTATATGCAGTTGGTATAATTATTGGACTACAGTTTATATAGAAGAGCATATTGGTATGCATCCTAAAGTTATTCCTACTATTAAAAACATAAAAGGAATTGATATCTTCTTTGATGGCCAACCCTTTGATTTAAAAATAAGTTATGTGCCTCGTAATTATAACATTGACGAGGCGGTAAAGAATCCTTTGAATTTGGCGGTTTGGATGTATGAAAACCAAGGTGCTGAAAGGTTTGGCGCAGATAATAGATTATTTTTTATCCTCTTAGATAAAGATAATACAAATAAAAGCTGGGAACTGAAAAGAGATTTTGACTTGATATTCAGCAAAATTGACTCTTTTTTCAGTAAGGAAAAAGTATCTGACAGTGGCGAGATTGTTTTTAGTTACAAAGGAAAATCCTATACGGCGATTACAAAAGTTCTGTTAATTACAAAGTAGAATATTTTTCCTTTATTTGGAAAGCAGTTCCTTGCTTGCAACCCATCATCCACCCAACCTAAAGGATGAGTTGATGATGGGAAATTACTTGGTAAGGGTATAGTAGGATACAGAAGAAAGTGTAGTAATTATTTGTGCCATAAGGAAAAAAGAAGAGAAAAAGAAACAGGGAAGAAATTTTTTCTCCAGCTGTGGTTAAATGCTAATAACAGAGGTGTAAGGGGATAAATGGGAAAGGATTACTTTAAAAGGAGCATTTTATGAGTTTGGGTTTTGCCATCTGCAACTAAAGAATAGAGATAAACTCCGCTGGCTACAGGATGTCCACCATTATCTTTTCCGTTCCAGACATAGCGGTAATCTCCTTTTGCCAAATCGGTATCCACTATGGTTTTTACCAGCTGTCCTTTTGGATTGTAGATTTTTAAGGTTGCTCTGCTGTTTTTTGCCAGAGTGAAACTGAGAGTTGTTTCCGGATTAAAAGGATTGGGGTAATTTTTATACAGCAAAGTAAGCGGCGTCAGATCATTATTGAGGTCGGAATTTTCTGTGGCAGTTCCGCATACAATCATAATATTATCCAGTGTCCAACCCGGATCGGTTAAGTCAATATCATTGGAAGAATCGGTTAAGCGGAAACGAAGATAAATTGATTGTCCGGCAAAATCACTTAAGGAAACAAATTCCTTTCTAAAGCTATCCCACTGTCCAGATTTGAGCCAAATTTCCTGCCAGTTGTTTCCATCCGGGGAAATTTCCACTCTGCAGGGGTCATAATTCCATTCTGTATAAAGGTGGGAATCGAAAATAAGCCAGGTTTGATTCGTAGCGGGAATCAGAACCGGGTTGATGGTTTTAATCCAGACATTGCAATTAATAGCATAAAAACCATAACCACCAATGCTGTCGGTAATTGCATATCCTGAAGCGGCAATCTGATTTTGCACTTTCCAGGGTCCTTCTATTTCCCAATCAAAACTTCCGTTTTCCCAATCCTCACTGAAAACGATTGTGGCAGGACTGAGGTTAAACTCCAAATGATTATGACCTTCTGTAAGATTTACAGTTCCGATATAGGGAGTGTAACCTAAAGCATAAATTTGCATTGGATAGTCCCCAGCATAAGTATTCAAGTTAGCAAAACCATTCACAAAAAGTGTGTCAGGGAAAATATCACCGATAATAACTCTCGCTGAAACGGGTTCAGAACCGCAACGAACACCTATTCTTAAAGTAGCTGGAGGTTTTGGTTCCAAATTTATCTGGATATTTGTCCACGAGCCGTTATTTACTATTTGATTATTGATAATCTTGTCGTAATACCCTTTTTTGCGAGCTATAACGGTGTAAGAACCACTGGCTAAAGGACGGTAAAATTTTCCATTTTGGGGAAAAGAAGTTCTGGGACGAAACCAAGGCGCATTATGTTGCTGGATAATAATTTCCGCTTCTGTTGGTATTCCTGCTGCAGTAACGGTTCCGGTAAGCATTGAAGAAGAAGGAACTGCCGAACTAAACATTAAAGCTCTGTTTATCAACCAGCGAACTCCATTACTGCAACGCTGAATTGTTCCTACCATAACAGTTGAATCCGGTTGAATATCGCTGGTTCCACATTCAACTAAAAGAGCGATTGTGCCATATTGCTGATAAAGCCAATCGTGAAATGCACCCTGACGACTCAAATTGGGATATGCCTCATAGGTTCCAGTGCCACTTTGTTTGATAATTTGAGAAGCAAAACCGGTAGCAATAGAAGCAGCAAAATTAAGGTCGGGACTGGGACGAACATATTTCCAGTTAAAAGGATAATAGACCTTTTCCGATAAATTGCCTGTCCGGGAAGAATGCCAACAAACGGCATAAATGAATTTTCTTTGCTCACAAAGCTGTTGAAAGCCAATAATTTCACTTTCACTCATTGGGGCAGGACCACGATAATAATCATAGGTCTCATCTCCAACCGGACAATACAGTGTATCCCCATGCACCCAATTGAAGGCAAAATTGCGATTTATATCCACTCCGTCTATATCACCTCCGGTTATCGGGTCAAAATCAAAAATGCCGTTGTTATTGTTATCCCGTTTATTCTTACGGTAGGAAACATCCAGATTTTCCGTAACTACATTGTGCCCTTCAGGATTGAGAGTGGGAATAAACCATAAGTCAAGCTGCGAAATCCATTGAGCATAAGGTTGCTGATAGCGATAAGTTAATATTTCGGCAATATTAGCCATAGTTGTTTGAACTCCCAAAACCTCTTCCGCATGAACTTGTCCGACAAATAGCAAAGCCGGTTCGTATTCATCAATTTCCACATTATCGGAAATACGAATAGCATAAATAGGAATATGATCTTGCTGCGAATAACCAATGATATATAGTTTAGCAATATCGGGATGTGATTGCTGATGGCTTTGCAATAAAGCATAAATTTTGGCATAAGTATAATAACAAGTAGGCAAGGTTGCACTTATCAATGCCGGCAAAAATAGCATAATGCATATTATTATCTTCATCGCTATCTTCATTGTAACTTCCTTTGTGTAGCCAGAGCTTGCTGTAATTCCTTTTTTTCTTGCGGAGGAACGGTGTCCTCCGGCTACACAGTTATAAAGCAATTTTCAGTCCAAACAACTGTTCTTTGAGTTAAAATCGGTTTTATTTATACTGCCGCTCTCTTTTTATTAAACAAGATATCTTTGAACTGGTCTATAGTTATCAATTGTTTCCAGCCGATTTTGACTCAAAGTAGGAACCGGGTTTCACCTTTCCACTTTTTCACTTTTTTACTTTTTTGTATTGACATAATTCAGTGAGCTAATTTTTTGGTTTACTTGTATTGATTTATAAACAAGGAGAATTAGATAAATGAAGAAAGGAATTCATCCCAAATATGAACTGGTAACAGTTACCTGTGCTTGTGGAAATACATTTCAAACCCGGAGCACAAAAGATAAATTGCAGGTAGAAATTTGCAATGTATGCCATCCCTTTTACACAGGAAAACAGAAGATAGTTGATACTGCCGGAAGAGTAGAGAAATTCAACAAAAAATATAACCTTAAACAAGAGAATTAGGGTTTTACACCCGATATACGCCATTTTGTCCGTTTCCTGAATACGGGAAAATGGCGTTTTTTCTATCTTAGGGAGAAAAATGCAGGAAAAGAAAGAAATCAATGTTGGCGGTCAAGCTGTAATTGAAGGCGTGATGATGCGCGGTCCGGATAAATTAGCAACAGCTATTCGCAGAAAAGATGGCAGTATTGAATTATTAAAAACCCCTTTTATCAGCATCACACAGAAGAAGAAATTTCTGGGTCTGCCTATAATTCGTGGTTTTGTTTCGCTGATTGAGATGATGATAATTGGCATAAAGACCCTCACCTTTTCTGCCAATCGTTTTGAACTTGATTTACTAGCAGAAGAGGAAAGCGAAGGCAAAAAAACAAAAGAAAGAAGTAAAACGGCAGAAAATACAGCAAACATAGTTAGTTATATAATTGCCTTCGGTTTAGCTTTTCTGCTTTTTGGCTGGCTGCCTTATAAACTTGCGGATTGGATGCATCTTTCTCGCAAAGATATTCTATTTAATCTTTTTGCCGGAGCTATTAGAATTGTCTTTTTTGTGCTCTATGTATATCTGATTTCTCTAATGAAAGATATCAAGCGGCTTTTCCGTTATCATGGTGCTGAACATAAAAATGTGAATGCTTATGAACATAATTGTCCCTTGATAATTGAAAAAATACAGGACTGGTCAACAATTCATCCTCGCTGTGGCACAAGTTTCATCTTTTTTGTGCTCTTGATCAGTATTCTTATTTTTTCTCTTGTGGATACATTGGTTTCAGCGTACATTTTACATACTCCTGTTCCGGTTTATTTGCGCTTGGCATATCATATTTTGCTTTTGCCTCTTGTTTCAGGTGTATCTTATGAAGTGCTGAAATATTCCGGTAAGAATTTAAACCACCCTATTGTAAAACTTTTAACTGTTCCCGGAATGGCTTTACAACATATAACTACTCAGCCACCCGATAATGATATGATAGAAATTGGTTTGGTAGCTATGAAAGCTGCTTTGGATATGGATTTAAGTGAACATAAGGTAAAAATTATAGAGGAATAAATCCCTTGCTTCCCCAAGAAAAATTACAAATCCTGGAAAATGAACTAAAGGAAATGCAGGAACAAATAAGCGATCCTGCTGTTATTAACGATGCCCAAAAATATCGCGACTGCCTGCGGCGCTTTAAGGAATTAAGAGAAATTAATGCTGCCTGGAAACATTATCAAACCCTAAAAAAGCATATTGAAGAAGTTAATGCCCTGGAAAAAACGGAAAATGATCCAGAAATGCTTGATTTGATAAAAGATGAAGAGCGTTCTTTGCAACAACAGCTGGAACAGACAGAACTGAAACTAAAGGATTTGCTTATTCCTGCTGACCCTAATGATGCTAAAAATGCCATAGTAGAAATTCGTGCCGGAACAGGTGGCGAAGAAGCAGCTCTTTTTGCTGCCGATTTATTCAGAATGTATAGTTACTATGCAGAGATGAAGGGTTGGAAATTGGAAGTAATTTCTATGAACCAAACGGAACTCGGTGGCTATAAAGAAATCATTTTTCAGCTAAGCGGTAAAGATGTATATTCTTATATGCGCTTTGAAAGCGGTGTCCATAGAGTGCAAAGAATTCCTGTAACCGAATCCTCAGGCAGAATTCATACTTCTGCCGTTACTGTTGCTGTTTTGCCTGAAGCGGAAGATATAGATATAGACATTCAGGAAAGTGATTTACGCATAGATGTTTACAGAAGTACGGGACATGGCGGTCAAAGTGTAAATACAACCGATTCCGCAGTTAGAATTACCCATTTACCTACAGGAATTGTTGTTACCTGCCAGGATGAAAAATCCCAAATTAAAAACAAAGCCAAAGCACTGAAGGTTTTACGCAGTCGCTTATTGGATGAGGAAATCAGCCGCCAGGAACAGGAAATTGCCAAAGCAAGAAAGGCACAGGTCTCTACAGGTGATCGCAGTGCCAAAATCAGAACTTACAATTTTCCCCAATCAAGAGTTACAGATCATAGAATAAACTTGACAAGTTATAATCTGGATTCCTTTTTGGCAGGAAACATAGAGGAGTTTATTCAAGCATTACGACTTGCCTGGAGAAACGAAAAGGTGAACACATAAATGTCTGTGGTTCAGATTGTTCTGATCCTGTTGGTGTTACTTTTCTTTTTATTGCTCAGCTTTTTATTTGCCGGTTTGGAAACAGGAATGCTTTCTATAGACCAGATAAAATTAGAGCAGGAAGCGAAAAAAAGTAAAAGTAAAGCAGCCATTCTGCAGTTTGTCCGTCAACCGGATAGATTTTTAGGGACAACGCTAATCGGCAATAACATTTCCAATGTGATTATGGCATCGCTTTCCACCTATTTAGTTAATCGTCTTTTTGCTCCCGTTTTTGATGCGCGTTACACTTCTCTGGTGGTGGGCATAGTTGTGTTGATTTTTGGTGAAATTGCTCCTAAAGCAATTTTTCGGGATAATGCCGAAACCCTTGTTCCCCTATTATTTCCCTTTTTGCAATTCTTCTATTATTTGCTTAAGCCATTTGTAATGGTTGTTACCTGGTTGAATAACTTTCTGCGTAAATTGTTGAAACTGGAAGAGGGTTATCAATATGACTATTTAACTAAGGATGACCTTTCCTTTTTGCTTTCTCAGGCAGCTAATGCTGAAACGGAAGATAACCAAATGGAAATGATTGAAGACGCTTTGGATTTTACTGAACTGGATGCAGGAAATGTTATGGTTCCGCGCACGGAAATTGTTGCCATTCAAGAAAAAACTCCTCTTTCGGAAGCTATCAATATTGTAAGGAAAGAAGGTTTTACCCGCTATCCTGTTTATCGGAATAACATTGATGATATAATAGGGATTTTAATTATCTTTGATATCTTGAAAAAGGATTGCACTCCGGATATGATTGCTGGAGATATTATTCACGAACCGCTTTTTGTTCCTGAAAATATGGATTTGGATGTTCTTTTAAAAGAAATGCAAACCAAGCAACGCAGTATGGCTATTGTAGTTGATTCCTTCGGGGGAACGGCAGGAATTGTAACGATGGAAGATATTTTAGAAGAAATTGTAGGTGATATAGAAGATGAGTACGATATAGATGAAGATGAACATTCTGTCCAGCAAGTTGGTCCCAATACTTGGCTGGTAGCTGCTGATACGGAAATTGATAGATTAGCGGATGATTATGGCATTGAATTGCCTGAAGGTGACTATGAAACAATAGCAGGTTTGATTTTAGACCGCCTGGAAAGAATTCCTCATCAGGGTCAGGTTATTAATATTCCACCGTATAAAATACAAATTTTGCAGGCAACTGCAAAGCAGATTATTAAGGTTAAAATACATAAAACGAGTAAGATAGAGGTTTAATATGAAACTGATGGAATGTGTTCCTAATTTCAGTGAAGGAAGAGACAAGACAATTCTGGATGCCATTGCAACTGCCATTAAAAATGTGAAAGGGGTTGCTTTACTGGATATTGATCCTGGAGCTGATACTAATAGAACCGTTTTTACAATGGCTGGAGAACCTGAAGCAGTTGTAGAAGCAGCTTTTCAGGCAATTAAAAAAGCAGCGGAACTAATTGATATGAGTAAACATAAAGGAGCTCATCCCAGAATGGGAGCTACGGATGTTTGTCCCTTTATTCCAATTTCTGAAATGACTATGGATGAATGCGTTGAATATGCCAAACAATTAGGAAAAAGAGTTGGCGAAGAACTTGGCATACCTGTTTACCTATATGAATATGCAGCCACCAAAGAGGAATGGAGAAACCTGTCTAATATCCGTAACGGTGAATATGAAGCATTACCCGAAAAGGCAAAAGACCCTTATTGGAAACCTGATTTCGGTCCTCATACCTTTAATGCCAAAAGTGGAGCTACTGCCATTGGAGCCAGAGAATTTCTCATTGCCTACAATATAAACCTCAATACCCGTGATAAAAAGAAGGCAAGTGAAATAGCTCAAATAATTCGTGAAAGCGGAAGACCCGCCAGAGATGAAAACGGTAAATTGCTGAAAGATGAAAACGGTAACCCAATTTATATTCCAGGTTTATTTTCTCATTGTAAAGCGGTGGGTTGGTTTATTGAAAGTTATGACCGCGCTCAAATAAGCATAAACCTGACAAATTATAAAATTACCCCTCCTCATCTGGTTTTGGAAAAAGTGCGGGAACTGGCATCTGAAATGGGTATGCAGGTTACCGGAAGCGAACTTGTAGGTTTAATTCCCAAATCCGCTTTAGTGGAAGCTGGGAAGTTTTACTTACAACGCTTACAGGAAAGCACCGGCATTCCGGAAAAAATGATTATGCAAACAGCTATTCAATCAATGGGACTGGCAGAACTGGCTCCCTTTGATCTAAATAAAAAGGTTATTGAATATGCCATTGCCGGAAAAGACCTGCTGGTAAACCTGAAAGTAGATGCCTTTTGTGATCTGCTTTCTACAGATGCACCTGCTCCTGGAGGAGGAAGTGTTTCTGCTCTTTGTTCTGCTATAAGTGGAGCTCTTTCTGCAATGGTAGCTAACCTCACAATCGGTAAAAAGGGCTATGAAAAGGTAACTGAAGAAGCAATGAAATTAGCTCCAAGAGGACAGGAAATCAAACAAAAGTCACTGGAAGTTATTGATAAAGATACCGATGCCTTTTTTGCTTTGATGGACGCAATGCGTTTACCAAAAAAGACAGAAGAGGAAATTGCATATCGGAAAGCGCAGATTGAAAATTGTACTCAACAGGCAATTAATGCGCCTCTGGAAACAATGCGGTTGGCATTTTCCGCTTTAGAGCTTGCCTCCAAAATAGCAAAAATAGGCAATACTAATGCTCTTTCCGATGCAGGAGTTGCTGCTTTAACAGCTTTCTGTGCATCTCAATCTGCCTACTATAATATTTTAATTAATATCCCCGGAATTACGGATGAGGAGTTTAAACAAAAAACCCTTGCCGAAGCAAAAGAACTGCTGGAGAAATGTAAGATTATTGCTGATAGTGTAGAAAAATATGTTTGTGAACAGTTAAAAAGTAAAGGGTGAACGGGTTAACAGGTTAACAGGTGAGACCCACGATAGGCATAGTGACCAATTAAGCATTTGTGTTATAGCTATGTTTTTTTCCTTCCTGCGAAAGCAGGAATCAAGATAAAACTCAGCAATACAGAAAGAAACAGGGTTGCTGAATGCTGATTTTCTCCATAATTTTAGTCCTTTTTTTTTCAGGACAACTAAACCCTCACATTCTTCATTTTTCATTCGTCATTAGTAATGGCTTGCTTGTATATCTGTGATACCTGTTGCAGAAATTCAGTTTTATTGGCATAACGCATAACACTTCTAGCTGAAGGAGAAGGTAAAATCCCTATTTTTATTTCCCGTTGGGGATTATTTTTCAGGACAAGGGAATTACCATTATCTCTTATTTCAATAAGATTATAATGTTTCTGCTGTTTCAGATAATCCATAAGCCAATAGTGAACTCTATTTTTGCTGGTGCATAAGATTTTTGTAAGAGAAGAATTATTATAAAGAATTCCTAAGATATCCTGATATTCCAGAACCGTTAATTTATAGTCCTCTGCGCTGGTTCCTTTTCTGCTAAACTTTAATAGGATATCTGCCATTCCGAGTTGATTTCGGGCTAAAAAGCTCTGTAGAAAATCAACCTGACAAGCTGTTTTAATTTTTCTGTCTTCTTCCAATGACCTCAAGGAAGAGATCTTATCTATTTTATCCGGTTCAAAAGCGTTAAACAATATTTCCCAAAGGAGGTTACTGTTACTACCGTAATAGTAGTCCATATCCTTATTTTTCAGGTCATTAGCATTACCGGTACAAAAACGATAGGGAGGTGCACTACCTAAAAGCAGAACTTTAGCATCTTTTGGAATAAAAGGTTTATAGGGATGATTTTGCATTTTCTCCATATCATAAACTCCTAAAAAGTGTAGCTGGAGGACGCTGTTCCTCCGCTTTTTTGGAAAACCCTGTTCTTATGTTTTTTCCCATTTCCAATAAACCTTGTAGTTACTCTATTATTAAAAAAAATTAAAATTAAAGCGTAGCTACAGTGAGCTCTGGCTACACAAAAAGGTGAGCTATGTTTACATTTCTGTTTCCTCATCTTCGGGCAAAGGTAAATCGGGAAGAGAGGCAAGTCGTTTTTTTCTAATTCGCCAGGCAATAATTAAAATAACAGGTATTAATAAAGCCAGGAGGGCATTTATACTCCAAAACAGATACTGGTAGCGCAGATGTTTAATATATTTTGCATACTCCTTGTGAAAGTCATAAAAAGTAGTATGAAAAGCGCGGTTAAAGCAGTCGGTAAAAGGTGCCTGCAGATTTTTTCTATGGTGCTGAGCTACCATTTCCCAAAAGGAATTCCACTGTTCATTTTTCTTATTTTTCAGATAGCTGATTGCCATTGTGGAAGAAAGATAGAATAGGGACCAATCCTCTTTTTTTTCTGGGTAGCTGTAACTAAGCCGAAAGAGGTCGCTTTTTTCCCCTAAAAAGCTCTGCTGTAGGAAGTATAAATATTGTTCAAAACCCATTTGCCGGGAATAATGAGTTGCCATTCCTTCGTGAAACCACAAAGGTGTTTGCGTAAAGACCTGTTCCAGATACCAGTGAATATATTCATGCATTAGAATTTTGCGGTGATTTTCCTGAATGGAAGCCAGGGGTTTTACATAAATTCTTTTTTCGGTTCCGCTATAGAAAGCATCGCTGAATTCCACAATTTTTGCCTTACCCAAAGCCAATGTTTGATAACTTCTATTATTTTCAATCAGATAAACCGGAGCAAGAGCATCCACATAAACGCCCAGTTCCATCTGAAAAGAATCAATATTCTCATCCATTGCTTTCAGCATTTCTGCCAAAGGTTGGGAAACAGGATTTTGAGCATAAATCGCCAAGTTATTGGTTTTAAGCTGTAAAGGATAGCTGGGATAAAGAAACCCCGTTAGGCATAAAAGAATAAACAGCAAAAAATGCCTTTTCAAGTTTTGGTTCCTTGTTTTTTTTAACAGTGAACGGCAAATTCCATTTTGACACAAGGAATTCGGCACTCCGATATCCTTTAAAAGTATATTTTCAGGAAAGGTCTTCTTTACGCAATAATTCGTAATAGCGGGTAGCGTCCTTTTTAGCTACATTTCCTTCCGGGATTTGGGTTATCCTAATTTCGTGTTCCGCATTATACAAGCGGAAAATTATAATATCTCCTGCCTTTACATCTGCAGAGGCCTTAGCCGGTTTTCCGTTAATAAGCACCAGATTTTTATCGCAGGCATTTTTAGCTATGGAACGGGTTTTTGTCAGACAGAGTTTATGCAAAAGCACATCAATGCGCATATTTATCCTTCCTGCTTAAAGTTCAAGAGAGCTCTTTCCGAAAGGAAAAGCCCTTTTAACAATTCATTATTTTTCAAGAAAGTAAGCGTTTTGTCTCCCGCGCAATCATCAATTCTTCGTTAGTGGGTATTTTCAGAACCGTAACCGAAGAATCATTTGCGCTTAAAACTTGAATTCCATCAGTCCGTTGGGAATTTTCTTCCAAATTTAATTTTATGCCTATAGCTTCCAGATCACGGCAAACCTGTTCACGCAAAATAGGCATATTTTCACCAACTCCACCGGTAAAAACCAAAACATCCAATCCGTTTAAGACGGCAAAATAACTGCCAATGTATTTCTTAATGCGGTAACAATAGACATCCAATGCCATAATTGCTTTGGGATTGTTTTTTACTAAAACCTCATTTTCAATTTCCCGCATATCATTGGAAATATGACTTAAACCCAACATTCCGCTTTTTTTGTTCAAAATATTGTTTACTTCGTCCACACTTAATCCCAGTTGTTGTTGTAAATGAATCGGAATAGCAGGGTCAATATCTCCGCAGCGAGTGCCCATCATTAAACCTTCCAGCGGGGTAAAACCCATAGAAGTATCAATGGATTTGCCGTTTTTGATGGCAGTCATTGAAGCTCCATTTCCCAAATGACAGGTAATAATTTTTAAGGATTCCAGAGGACGCTGTAAAAATTCTGCCGCTTTCAAACTTACATATTTGTGGCTTGTGCCATGAAAACCGTAGCGTCGGATTTTATAATTTGTATAAAGCTCCAAAGGCAAAGGATACAAATATGCCATAGCAGGCATTGTTTGATGAAAAGCAGTATCAAAAACACCGCATTGAGGACAATTTGGCATATTTACTTTCACGGCTTCAATCCCTTTCAAATTGGCAGGATTGTGTAAAGGAGCAAGGGAAACACATTCCTGCATCACTTGAATAACATGCTCGGTAACTTTTACTGCATCCGAATAATGTTCTCCGGCATGCACCAAACGATGGCCTACAGCATCAATTTCGTCCAAACCGTTTAAAACGCCATTGGCAGGATCAATCAGAGCTTCAAGAATTAGTTGCAAGCCCTGTTCGTGATTATCCACCACCATTTCCCGTTTCTTTTTGGTGTATTTCTCACTTTTATAGGTGAATAGAGCAATATCTTCCCCTATTTTTTCTACGATACCTTCCGCCATTAAGCTCTCTGTTTCCATATCAATAAGTTGATACTTTATGGAAGAGCTGCCGCAATTCAAAACTAAAATTCTCATTTTTCCTCTTTTTTCCATTTATTTTTTTTCTCAAAGTCCTGTTTATGAGCTATATGTCAAATAGTATTTTCTCGGTTTTCCCTTCCCTATCAGCTAAGAATTTTATTTATAGTAAGTTATAACCAATAGAAGGGAACATTTCATTCTGTTTGTTTGCTCCTTTTCGGGTAAACGGGAGTGTATTAAGTATAATTTTCTACTTTTTTCCGCTCTTTTTTCCTTTTCTTTAAAGTTATATAGATCAATAAGATCCCATATCTTTCCCATATCGCGATATGGGAACGATATGGGAATCATATCGGAAGGATATGAGTGTTGGCTAAGTGCGAAAAGTTATCTTTATAGGTTTCTATATAGTTAGTTCTGATCTTCCGGAGGAATAGTTTGGAATGTAACCTCAAATTCCTTTTCGGGAGCAAAATCAAAAAATTCCCAGATATAATTCCTGCCCTCTTGTTTCTGCAGAGGGAAAGGAAGAGAGCTTATTTGCACATTTATGCCCGGATGCAAAGTATATTTGGCGTAAGGTAAGGGTCTGCCCCAGGAATTTGTTGTGGTGATAATATATTTAGCATAATTGCTTTTAAGGGTTTGAGTGTAATCAAGGTGCAAAGAACAAAAAGAAAGAGCAGGCAGAGAAAGGAGAAAAGTGAAACCGTTCTTTGCTTGATTTAGCATAGTTACTACTCCTTCCTTGTCATCTTGAACAGATAATGCTTTAATTTTAGGAGGCAAGCATAAACTATCACTGGGAACAGGAAAAAAGATCAGTTTGTGCGTGGAAAGCGAATCGTAATTGGCAAAATGAAATAGACCATCCATTTCCCATAAATCATTTTCCAGATAGAAATTAAGCTCTTCCGCTTCAAAAGTGAGAGCGGAAAGCATCATAATTTCAGCTAATAACAGCAGGAGAAAAGCGTATTTCACTTAAGTATAATAAGTTTAGCTGTCCCCAATGCCTTACCTTGATTTGTAAGACGCACAAAATAAATACCACTGGAAAGCTTTGGCAGCTGCCATTCAATTTCATTTTGGTCATAAACTTTTTCCGCAAGATGGCGTCCTTTCAAATCGTATAAAACAAGTTCTGCCTTGCCTGTAAGCTTGGTATCATAAGAAATTCGGATACTTTCGTTCCAATGAGGATTTAATACGGAAGGATATAGATGGAGTTTTCCTGCAGGAATAGAAACGATATTTTCTTCCACACTAACAGGCAATTGCACAGAAAAGGGAATAAGAGCTCCCGGTTCAGCAAAAAACTGAGTATTAAAAGCTATTTCATTGGTAATAGGATTATTTACCCAAATCTGCGTTTTCATTGGATAAAGCTCCCCGGTAGCAATTCCTGCACTATTAGTAATCGCTGGATTTATAAAAATACCTCCGGCGGATTGACTATTATAAACTGAAACTCCAGCAACAGGTAAACCGCTTAAATCGGTGCATTCAATCCTATAGGTGAACCTGGCAGAACAATAATTCGGTCCGCAAACAGCCGGCGAAACATCTTTTGCCCAACCATAAACATTGTCACCAATAAGATTGGAATAAAGTATTTGTACCGCACATTGAGTTCCATTTAGGGGACTTAAATCGTTCTCCAAACCCGTTCCCCAATGAACTGTCTCTTCATATAGCTGAGGAATTCGGATAGTAAAAAAACCACTTGCAGGTATGTTAACACTCTGTGGCACATTAATTTGCTGAACAGTTACGGCATTGGGATTAACCTGAATGGTAAGTGAGTCCTCGGCATCCAGATAAATTATTTCTGCTGTCTGAAATGTACCCACAAATGCAGAAAGCTCAATCTCCAATACATTTTCCTGCTCAAACCAAAATCTGCTGATCAAATTTGGCACGATGGGATTTGACCAAGCGGGAATAATGGTAATAAATAATATTAAGACCAAGACGCTGCGTTTCATTTTTCTTACCTCCTTGAGCAAACACTAAAAATTTAGCACAAATATAAATAAAGCAATTTTTATTCCCTAATTAACAAAATAAGTAGGGGTTAGCTTGCATAGAACGCCAGGATTTTATCTATCCAGAAGCCACTGAAAACACTGAGAGCACCGAAAATAATTATAATTTGATAGTGTTTATATAATTTTTATATTCATAAACCGTAAATAATAGGGAAAAAATTTCGTCGGAAGGGCAAGAAAATAACAACAGGTTTTGAACCTTGTGCACAAATGAAAATGATGAGCTTTAAAAAGGGGATATCCCGTAACTAAAAGTTAGTTACAAGATAACTCCTTTTATCTATGGCTGATCAAAGAAAAAATATCGGGAGTTGTCACTGTTGAAAAAACTTCTATAATACCCGCAACATCTTTAGGCACTGAGGAATTACAGCAATTTGTTTATAGGATAGTTGCTGTCGGCATCAACTATGGATAATATTATATCCCTATTCATAAATTCTAAGCTTAAGAAATAATTCCTGCCAACTCTAACGGGATTGTTAAGATATAGCTTTTCAAAGGGAAAATCATATTAAGGGAAAATTATGAGCAATGATTGCTTTTAGGGAACAGATATAATGTATGTTTCACCTTTCTATCTTTCCAACTTTTCGCTTTTCACTGTTCACCATTTACCTTTTCACTGTTCACTTAAGATTGGTAACCAGGAATTTGACTAAAAACTCCGGTTGATAGGAGAGTTTTGCCTGTCTTAAACCTTCCAGACCAAGGTCTTGTTCCCGGTTTAAATATTTATACCTTTTTTGGAGATATTTTGCTGTTTCCCAATTAACTAATTGAGCAGCGCCTTTTTTCTCCGGGTCAAATTTTTCAAAATGTTCCGTAACCATATCCTGTGTCTGAGGTGAAAAAATAGAAAAGGCAGCAATTTTATCGTGCAGGCAAATAATTATTCCTTCCGCGGGTAAAAGGTCCCACATTGCCAGAGTGTTTTCAATTGCCTTAATTTCCGTCATTAAATAAATACCTTCTGCACTGCGTTCCCTTTTCCATTTATAGGTAAAACGCAACAGGACCTCAAATTTATCGCTGGTTACAGGCAAAACTTGATAATCGGGATAGGCACGAATAAATTGGGAAATAAGGTTCTTCTTTTTTGCCAACTTTTTACCGGAAAGCTGAACTAATTTATCTATTTGATAAACATAATCTGCCCAAGCTCTATCTTCCCGCACCGTAAAATAATTATCCAGTTCAGGATTTTTGGCATAATACTCTTCCGGAATAATGATTAATTCCGCTTCGGGATATTCCTGCTTGAAAAGAATTACTAAATCAGCCAAGTCCTTTGGAGTGAAATTTTCGCCTAAAGGAAAACAGACATTCTGATATTTGGGATTGAAAATTACCAGGTTATCCTGCCACAAAAGATAATGATTCCGATAAATCTTTCCCCAGGCAAGGAGATTGGTTAAATTGAAGTCACAATTTCTTCTCGGATAACGGGTTAAAAATTCCTGGAGCAGAGGAATATGCTCTTCCGTGATTAATTGCAAATCCTTCATCTATTATTCACTTAACAAAAATGGAGTGTAGGAAGTCATAACTTTAAAGCCCAAACCCTGATAAAAACTCTCATAACCAGGTTCGCTGATAAGTCCTATCCATCTCAGATTATTTTCTTTTAGAAACTTTATCAATGTGCGCATAATTCCTTTGCCGATACCCTTACCCCGATATTCCTTTTGCACGGTTACATCCTGAATATAAGCATCACTTATTCCATCACTGATAGCTCTACCCATACCGACAATTTTACCATCTAAGATAGCAATAACAAAACAAAAGGAATTGGCAACAATTTTAGCAATAATGTCTAAGTCGTTATCACTGCTTTCTGATTGCCACCATCCGGCTTGTTGATATAGCTCTAAGATAGCTTTTGTATCCGTTTCCTGCACAATTTTATAATTTACCTGTAACATCAATATTTACATCCTTTTAGCAGTTAGAGTTTATATTCTGCAAAAGTAAACTATAGATGGATGAACTGATTTTTGTCAAGCTCCGTTTTTGTACCTCTCACAGATTTCACAGATTTCATAGATTTCACAGATTTCACAGATAAAAGATTATAGCACTGATTTAATGGATTTTTAATGAGGAATACGGATTTTTATTGATAATTCACAATTCTACTTTCCTCTCTTTTTCTCTTTGTGAATATCTCTCTTTTTCTCTTTTCCTCATTGTTTAAATTCCTCTTTTTCTCTTTTCCTCTTTGTGAATCTCTCTCTTTTTCTCTTTGTTTAAAAATTCTCTTTTTCTCTTTGTTCAAAATCCTCTTTTCTTCTTTTCCTCATTGTGAATCTCTCTCTTTTTCTCTTTTCCTCTTTGTGAATCTCTCTCTTTTTCTCTAAGAATAAAAAAACCCCTTCCTTGGGAAGGGGCTTAGGTCTTTGACTTAGGAGGTCGCACATTTGTGACTTTTGGGGGAAAAGTCACTAACCGGTAAGGGGGCACCGGTTTTTGAGATTCGTCTATTTTTAAAAGCATAACCTATGCCAAAAGGTTAATATCTTATAATCGCTTGCTATTCATACAGATATAGAATAGTCAATTATTTTATAAACATAAAATTGTGGAATTATTTACCCATTCTGTTGATATTATTCCTCAATCTGAGTTTTCCTCACAGGGATTTCACAGATGAATTTAACACCGAAAACACCGAGGACACTGATAACACCGAGAAAAAATTAAAGAATTACATCCGTGAAGCCATTTTTGCTAAACTATTAGCTTTAACGACTCCTGAAAGCGTATTCGGAGCTTGCAGTAGCTCCGCGGTTTTAATATTTTTTTCAGTGACTACTTTTCCACTTTTTGCGGAGGAAAGGCGTTCTCCGGTTACACAAAGAAGTCATATCTCTTTTCCTCTTTGTTGAAATTCTCTCTTTTTCTCTTTTACTCTTTTTCTCTTTGTTGAAATTCTCTCTTTATCTCTTTTCCTCTTTGTTTAAATTCTCTCTTTTCCTCTTTTCCTCTCTGTGAATCTCTCTCTTTTTCTCTTTTTCTCTTTGTGAATCTCTCTCTTTTTCTCCGTGTCCTCAGTGATCTCGGTGTTAAAAAATCTCTCAGCTCAGGGTAAGGTCTTGCGTGGTATCTTGCTAAAGTCAGGTTTTAGCGGAGGATTTTTCTTTATTTCTGCCAAGCAGGTTTTAATAGCAACATCCAATTGCGGATCTTTACCTTGAACATAATCCTGAGGCATAATATCCACTTCAATATCGGGATCGGTTCCGTAATTTTCCACTCCCCAACCTACATCCTTAAACCAAAAACTGAATTCCGGTTGAGTTGTAATGGTTCCATCAACCAGCCAATGCCGGGGCCAAATTCCAATTACTCCACCCCAAGTTCTTTTACCAATCAGTTTTCCCAATCCCAGTAGTTTAAAACTGTGGGAGAAAATATCGCCATCGCTGCCGGCATGTTCATCCGTGATACAAACCATAGGACCCATTGGAGCATTGTCCAAATAAGGATTATCATCCCACCAACGGGTTTTATCGTAGCCGATTCTTTTACGAGCCAATTTTTGCAAAAGCAATCCGGAAACGCTGCCTCCTCCATTATTACGGACATCAATAATCAGTCCTTCATAATCCACTTCTGCCAGAAAATAGCGATGAAATTCAATCAAGCCATCTTTTTGCATATCCGGAATGTGGACATAGCCCAGTTTACCTTTAGAAACCTTATGCACATATTCACGGTTAGCTTCTACCCAATCACGATAACGGGCTTGCAATTCATCTTTCATTGTAGGAATGGTTACCACTTTTTCTTCTTTGTTATCGGGACTGGAAACTGTTAACTGAACTTGTTGTCCGGCTAAATTCAGAGTTAACCTTTCCGGAGGAATCGTTTTAGTGACAGGAATTCCGTTTACGGCTTTAATTATCCAACCCTCGGAAACATTCAATCCTGGGTTCATAAAAGGCGAACGATTTTCGCTTAGCCAGTAGTCACCTTTTAAAATCCGGATTATTTCATAACCCTTTTTGCGGGCATTATAGCGATAATCAATTCCCAGTTTGCCAATGCGGTAATTGGGACTTTGACGATAGTCACCGCCAAATTCATAACAATGGCTGGTTCCCAATTCGCCTTGCATTTCCCACATCAAATCGGAAAAATCACTTCTGCAAGCACAACGCTCAACTATAGGATAGTAGCGATCAAAAACCTTTTGCCAATCAATTCCTGCCATATCTTCCACCCAATAATGTTGTGTCTGTAAACGCCAGGCCTCTTTGAACATCTGTTGCCATTCCTGGATAGGCACAATTTCCACAGAGAATCTATTCAAATCTATATAGCCACTCTTTTTGCCGGGTGTTGCATCAGCAGGCAATTCCGCTTTGGGTTCAAGCTTGGCAGAAATAACGCGGACTTTATCTTTTTGTCTGATTAAAATAGCAGAGCCATCCTGGCTAAGATCATAATCGGTAATATCTTTAGCATAAGTCCAACCCTCCAGTTTGTTCAAATCATAGCACATCAGATCAAACTTGGATTCTTCATTCATACTGTCTTCCAGAGGTACATTTACATAGAACAAGCGGTCTTTGATTGCACCCAGACCTCCGATAATTCCTGGCTGAACCGGAAATTCTATTAAGCGGTCGCAGATACCGTCAAAATCAATTTCTACGGGTTTAACTTCTTCTTTTTGTTCTTTCTCTTCTATCTTATCCTCTTTCTTTGGGATTTCCGGTTTTGTTTCAAAGGGCTTGGATTCTGGAATAAAAGGAGAACGCAGGTCTTTTCTTAGCGGAATCAAATAGGGCTTATAGGAATTGGGATAAATGAAATCAAACTGAATACTATCCCGTAAAGGGTTTAAATTGCGCACCGAGGCAAAATAGAGATACTTACCTTCCGGATCAAAAACAGGGACAGTATCATTTAACACGGGTTTACTTACTATATGCGATTGATTTTCTTGGCTGTCCCAAATAATAATATGGCGGGTGTTTCTATCACGATTTATGCTATAAGTAAGCCAGCGTCCATCCGGTGACCAGTTAAAAGCCCAAATTAAACCAAACCCGTTACGGTCTATATTTTTAAATTCTTTGCTTTCCAAATCCAGAACTATCAGCTCACAACGGTGATTTTCAATAGCAACCAGCGAGCCCTTCGGAGCCGGAACAAAATTTGTAACTCTGCCTAAATCGGGATTATCAATAATCACCACTTCTTCGGAAACCTTTTCAAAGTCCTTACGCAAAGGGTGAATTTCAAAACGCTCATAACCGGGCTCATCGGAAAGCAAAAGTAGATGTTTACCATCGGGCAAAATTTGAGGCAGACGATAACGCACACCCTGTTTAAAACCATATTGTTGCACACTGCCTTCCCAATTTCCACTCACTAATGCTTTTCCGCGCAAGGCAAAGGAGATGGAACCTCCATCGGGAGAAAGATATATATCCTCCAAATTTTTAGGAGGGCTGACAAATTTGTGTTGCCTTTGTACCATCGGGCTGCTATAAGCAAAAGACAATTTTCGGGGTTTGTTTTCTTTAATGTCCATCAGCCAAAGGTCTGCTCCTGCGTGCCAGATAATACTTTTGCCATCGGAATATGCACCGCGGGCATAAAAGTCCTTATGATTGCTGTGTTTTTGCAGGTCTTTCCCCTCCGGAGTGCAAGAATAAATATTGCCAATGCCTTCGTGATCGCAAATAAAGTAAATCCGGTTACCAATCCACATAGGATGAGCAAAATTTCCTTTCAGGTCAATCAGTTTCTTGAATTTGCCATCGCCATTTTTATCCACTAATAAATAACCGGCTGTTCCACCTCTATATCTTTTCCACCTTGCCGGGTTGCCTGTATTTCTACCTAAAACAACTCCTTTTTCACCAAAAGAAATATGGGTTGCTCTTCCATAAGGTAGTTCAACCGGAGATCCACCTTCGCTATCAATTTCGTAAAGATTGTAATGCTGGAGAGGAGAACTGTGTTGAGAAGCGAAAATAATTTTGCTGCCTTTCCATCTAAGCGTATAAGGATAAGCTCCCAAATAAGTTAAGCGTTTTGCTTCGCCACCTTCAGAAGGCATTATATAAATTTCGGAAGTTCCTTCTTCTGTGCTGGTAAAAGCAATTTGTTTACCATCAGGAGAAAATTGAGGATAGCGAATCATACCCAAATTAGCAGTTAGACGCCTGGCAACTTTATCTTTTAAGTTAAAAGTCCAGAGGTCATCTTCAGCAATAAAGACCACTTGATCTTTATATATTGCGGGTTGACGATAATACGCATTCATAGGGATGCTCCTTTTTCTGATAAAATTTTGACTGTTTAGTTAATGATTTGAAAAAGGATATTGCAGTCAAGAAGTTTATTAGAAGCTTAAAAGTATAATTGCTTGATAAGGTACACAAAAAATATAATATTCTTTTGCTTGAATTAACTTCTTGCATATAATATCTGTATATGATGAAACAAAAGGGAGATAAATTATGACTAAAATCCTGTACTTTCTCTGTATTGGTGCTTTACTTATAAGCGCCTGTGCTCAAAATCAAGCTCCTGCAAAAGTGGAAGTGGTAAATCTGATGCCAGCGGAAAAGCAAATTACAGATGAACAGATTCATCTGAAAAAGAAAATTGCCATCGGACGGTTTACCAATGAAACAAGATTAGCAAACAGTTTTCTGAACGAAGGTAGCAATACGGGAAGCAGAATGAGCAAAGCAGCCAATGATATTTTAGCCAGCAAACTGGCAATAACAAATCGCTTTATCCTGATTGAAAGACAGGACGAACTTATTTTGGATATAAATCAGCAAGTTGCCGATATTGCTCAATATCATATTCCTGCTGATTATATAATTTTGGGTTCTATAACTGAATTCGGAACCAGCAATACCGGTAATGTGGGCTTAATAGATCGCACTAAAAAACAAACCGCTTTTGCTAAAGTTAACTTGAGGATATTGGATACCCATACCGGAAGAGTAATTTACGGTGAAGAAGGTGCCGGTGAAGCTTCTACTTCAACTTCTACTGTTTTAGGAATGGGTTCACAGGCAGGTTATGATACTTCTCTTGCCGATAAAGCAATTGATGCAGCTATTAGTAGTGTGATAGATAATATTGTAGCTAAGCTTTCTCAAGATAAATGGCGTTCTTATGTTTTGCAGCAGGAAAACAATCAACTGATTATTTCGGGCGGTGAAAAACAAGGAATTAAAGTGGATGATGTCTTTAGCGTTTACCAGCGCGGAAAAACAGTTATGAATCCCCAAACAAACATCCCTATTGAACTTCCGGGTAATAAAATTGCCAGTATCAAAATAACTAAACTTATACCCGGGGATGAAATAAGCGAGGTCTCTTATGCGGAAATTATTGAAGGGCAGGTCGTTGGAGACCTATCCTCACTGTATGTTTGTGAACAATAAGAAAGCGAATTTGCGGAAATTTTTGGGTTTAGGAATTCTTATTGTTTTAGGAGGGTGTGCTGTAAGTCCACCTTATGTTTATTATGGAAATACTTCACATAACTATTATCGTTATGTTAAAAAACGCGATGCCAATTCTTTGGAGCAATATAAAAAGTCCCTTGAATATGTTTTTGATTATAGTGAAAAAAAGGGAATAAAAGTTCCTCCGGGACTGTATTGCGATTATGCTTTAATAATGCTTACCTTGGATCATAACGATTTAGCGAAAGAATATTTTCAGAAGGAAAAAGATAACTGGAACGAATCTCAACCTTTGATGGATTTTCTTCTGCAACGGTATCATTTGAAAGAGTGAAGGAGCTACTAATGAAACGGATTATATATCTTTTCCTTTTTCCTATAGTGCTTTTATATTTTTCCGGCTGTGCATATCAGGAATATACTTTGTTGGATGCCTATCCCAATCTTTATGAAAATCCTCCGGCATCTATCTTAATTTTACCTCCCGTAAATAAAAGTACTGCGGTTGAAGCCAAAGAATATTTTGCCTGTTCACTATCTGAAGCAATTGGAAGTAAAGGATATTATACTTTTCCTGTTGAAGCTGTTTTTACGGTGTTAAGAGATGAAGGTTTATACGATACTGAAATCTACACTCCCGAGCTTCTTACCAACCTCTATAAATATTTTCAGGCAGATGCAGTGTTACTAACTTCTATAGAAAAATGGGATAAAACCTGGTTTTTAACCTCAGGGAACTTACAGATAGATGCTAAATATACACTATTAAGCACCACTACCGGCGAAAAAATCTGGGATTTTACTTCTCACACGGATGTTGAATTAACTTCCAGCAGCGATAATTTACTGGTTTCAATGTTGGAATCTGCCATCAAAACTGCAGTAGAGGATTATTTTCCTAATTGCCTTGCTGCTAATAAAGAGACAATGAATAGGGGCTTACCTTATGGAAAACACCATCCTCTTTTTGGCACTGATACGGCGTATAGTATTCCACCAGGAAAGACAGTAGATATTAAAATTAATAAATAAAGACCGTTGAATAATTGGCATATTAAAGTAATGTTTAGATAATTCAAAGCTTCTCCCCTTTGTAGTTTGCTAAAGCGTATTTAGTTAGATATAAAAATTATATTTTATCCCATAATAACTATTGGACCAAGATGAAAAAGTTCCAACGGAACCTTTTTTACTCTGGTTTCTTTTCACCGGGTTAAAAACCCGTTGTTAGTATCTGTCGTTCCTACGGAACTCTTTCTCGGGTAAAGAGATAATAACTCTATTGCTTGCTTTTCACCGGGTTAAAAACCCGTTGTTAGTATCTGTCGTTCCTACGGAACTTTTTCCCCAATAAATATAGTATTTTAGGTTCTTTTCTTATCACCGGGCTAAAAACCCGTTGTTATTTACCTGTCGTTCCTACGGAACTTTTTCCCCAATAAATATAGTATTTTAGGTTCTTTTCTTATCACCGGGCTAAAAACCCGTTGTTATTTACCTGTCGTTCCTACGGAACTTTTTCCCCCAATAAATATAGTTTTAGGTTCTTTTCTTATCACCGGGTTAAAAACCCGTTGTTATTTACCTGTCGTTCCTACGGAACTTTTTCCCCAATAAATATAGTTTTGTAGTTTCTTTTCTTATCACCGGGTTAAAAACCCGTTGTTAGTATCTGTCGTTCCGACGGAACTGATATTCGGAATCCTGGAAATCCCATTTATCCTGTTTATCCCATACCTATTCTCATTTTTAATCTGCGTCATCTGCGTAATCTGCGTGAGTCCTTTTTTTCTTCACTATTCTTCATTTCATAAGTAGTATTTTTCTTGTCAGCTGATTATCCTTCGTTTTCAAGCGGTAGAAATAGAATCCGGAAGCAACTTCACGACCCTGTTGATCAGCTCCGTTCCAAACAGCTTTATGTGCACCGGAAGGTTTATTTTCGCTTACTAATCTCTTGACCAATTGACCTTTCAGGTTATAAATTTCCAAAGTAACAAAGCTTTCGGCAGGAAGGTTATAACTGATTGTAGTTTCCGGATTGAAAGGATTGGGATAATTGCTTGCAGAAAATACTTCTCTTTCACCACTATCATTGGCGAGAGGAATAACTTCCAGGCATAAAGGAATTAACCAGGGTTCTCCTTCTGAGTGAAAGATTTCTACATTCAGCAGGAAATCCTCATTTCTTAAATCAACAGAGCTACCATCGGCAGGATTTACAATGCGGAAAATATAACCCGCAGGAATCTTTTCTGCACCTAAAGCACTGATGCGGATTATATCACTAAAAATTCCATCTTCCAGCATATTTTCCAGGTTGAGTAATAAATTCCAGCTCCAGGAACCATCCCTGCTATTTTTTATATCTCTGGTATAAAGTCCGGCATTATTTTCCCAATCATTATTGCAAATACTGAATTGCAGTATTCCGGTTTGCGGGAAAGGGGGATTGGGAATTTCAGGAATATCTAATGGATCAAGAGTATCTTTTGCTCCTTCGCCAACGCCTAAAATAATAGCATCACCTTTTTCTCCTGCTTTGGCACTAAGAGAAAACTCCCATTTCAGTTTGGGACGGGAAACTACATTGGGGATATCACTTACGAATGGCTGATTTTCATTTTCCTGACGCGCTTGTGAAGGATAATTTAAATATAAATGAGCATCCTGAACTCTGGCTTTCACAAAAAATCCACTCCACGGCTCAATAACCTCGGGATGTTCGGAATCAATAAAATAATAACTATTGGTCACATAATTATACTTTAGCAAACCAACCAATATTCCCTCTCCCAAAATGATACCATTATTCAGACCAATAGGAAGATCGTAAGGATTAGCTAAAAGATACCAGCCGTTATTAGGACTCTCGGTTCCATCTAAAACAACATTATAACTGCCATCATCCATTAAACCGTAAACATCTATCGTTGCAGGAGTGGCATAAGGATTGCGTACCCAATAACCTATTCCGGGACGCACAAGAGAAGGAATAACATAGCTACCGGTGTAACTCATATCAATATGACCTAAGGTATCAGGTGGAGCAGATGGATTTAATTGCACAATGGAAGTGTAAGTTGGAGCCACATAAAAAGGAGAAAGATCATCCGCAAAAATGCTTACAGGAGTGCTATAGGTCTCTCTTGTCAAATATGGTACACCCATCATATTCCATCCAGGATGCATAGTATAAGTTCGCACTCCTGCTAACACCTCAAAATCAAAAGGCATAGCTCCAATGCCTTGATTGGCAAGAGGAGAACGCGGTTTCAAATAGAAATTACCTTCATCAGGGGCTACAAATAGAGGGTCTGCATTCAGATTACCCGTTCCCGGGAATACACCCTGAGTATAAGAAATATCACTATTGCTAACAGGTATATTGCTATCTTCCAGGATAACAGGAGTATTTAATTGTTCTCCATTAGTCCAGATAACATTATGCGTAAAGGTGCCGTTACTACTACCCGTAGCATATAAACCAGTATTTAAACCCCAAATTGTGTTATGAGCTATTTGCGCGTTTTGCACTGTTTGCAGAAAAATACCATTACCACTCAGATTTCCCTGTCCAACCTGCACTTTCGGATAAATGATATTTTTATTTAAAGTTATTCCTGCTAGGTTTTTTAATACTACTCCCTTTAAGGGTTCTCTCAAAGTGCTGCTGGTATTGCGAATGCGGGTATTATTTAAAGATGGAGTTGTCCTGTTAAAAGGCATTCCAGTTCCTTCATAATAAATGCCGGTAGTGTAATCTTCTACATAAAGAGAATCCATAGTCGCCAAAATCTGACCGTTAAAGTTTATACCCTTCGTTTCAGTTCTTAAGGTACTGCTGGTATTGCGAATACGGGTATTATTCAAAGAAGCTGTAGTAGTTAAAAGTCCGGAACCGTCATTAGTAATTTCTAATCCCGTGGGGTAACCGATAATGGAATCGTTTGTTATTGTTACACTACCGATATTCATCATTACTAAACCTTTAGTTACGGAACGAAGTGTACTGCTCGTATTTCTAATCCTGGTATTATTTAGAGAAACAGTTGCACGGTCAGAAAACATTCCATTGCCTTCATAGTAAATTCCTGTAGAATATTCATCTATATCCAGAGATTCCATAGTCGCTAAAATATGACCGCTAAAGTTTATGCCCGTGGTTTCAGTTCTTAAAGTGCTGCTGGTATTACGAATACGGGTATTATTCAAAGAAGCTGTAGTAGTTAAAAGTCCGGAACCGTCATTGGTAATTTCCAAGCCGGTGGGATAACCGATAATGGAATCATTTGTCATAGTGACTCTGCTGATATCAATCATTTTCACACCTTTGGCAACAGTGCGCAAAGTGCTGCTCGTATTTCTAATCCTAGTATTATTTAAAGAAGGAGTGCTTCTATAATCGGTTGTTCCTAAACCATTCCAATAAACACCATAATCGTATTCCTGAATATCTACATTGTTTACAGTTAATCCCACAGCTCCCAAAACATCCAGTCCGTGACTTTCCGTCCTAAGAGTACTGCTGGTATTGCGAATGCGGGTATTATTCAGAGAAGGACTGCTGGCAACTCTTGCTTCATTTTCAAAAACAATGCCCATACTATAACCAATCACCTGCACATTATTTAATACCATATTAGATGCGCCTTGCACTTTTAGTCCAATTTCTCCGGTAAATATTTGGGTTTTACTAATCAGCAAATTGGTAATTGTGAAACTGCTGTTTATAATCTTTAAGCCGACTACAGCATTATAGATATTGCAGTTATTGAAAGTTACAGGAGAAACGGGAGAATGCAGAACAATTCCTTTCCAGCCCTCTGTTTCACTTCCGGAAAAAGTAGCTCCATTAGCAGAAATTGAACCCCAAACCTCTAAACCTGCTTGCGGACCAAAGTTTACTATCACTCCATTATCAATAATAAGAGAACTCCCTTCCGAAATAGCAAGGGTAGCTGAATAATAATAGGGTGAACCATCTAAGGTCAGATGAATTTGGGTATTGAACATTGCTTCTATGGTTTGTGAATAGCTGTCACTTTCGCCATTTTTATACACAGTTAGCGTTACAGTATATAAACCTGGAGTGTAATATATATGATAAGGATTGGGTTCAGTGCTGGTTTGTCCATCTCCAAAATTCCACAAATAGGAATCAGGATTTCCACTGCAGTGTTGATGAAATTGCACCTGGGTTGAGTTTAGAGTATTAGTTATGGTAGCTGTAAAATATGCCGTTAAGTGCATTGTTCCCATAGCTAAACCCGTAGGATCAGGCAGGGTTAAATTCTGCTGAGTGCCATTTTCCAGATTGATATTAACTAAAATGTTGTTGGCTTCTGCGTCAAAGTCAGCAATATATGCCTTACTGTTATCCGTGCTTAAAGCCAAAACATCCACTCCATAATATCCACCCTCCGAATAAAAGGGAAGATTAAAACTCTGCTGCCAAACCAAGCTACCATTTCCCTGCACATTATACTCCGCTAATATATCATTGGAGCTACTATATTCTCCTATTAAGGCAATTTGTCCATCTGAAGAATAAACAGCCGATTGAGAACTTACTCCCAGGTTTTGTATTACATCTATAGTATTATCAGCATTAAGTTTTAGGACTTTAGTATCGCTATTATGAGAACAGGCAATGGCAAAATTCCCACCAGGACTAATAACTGTATTCAAACAGGACGCTACAGGAATAGAAACACCAGAATAGGATAAATTGCCGGTGGCAAAATTTAAAAGATACTGATGCACATAACCATTAGTGCAATCATTTATTAGGACTTTGCCATCAGGACCTATAGTTACCCCTTGAGCACAATGAGGATAAATATCCAAAACCTGCACAGTGGTTCTGGACTGTAAATCCAATACAGCAATATATGTGTTTGAAGGGCCACCATCGGCTACAATAGCATAACGGTTATCAACACTCAAAGTAATATCCTCCGCAGGGAAACCCAAATTATAAGAAGCAGCGATTGTCGGTTCCAGTAAGTTGCTAAGGTCTATTTGGTAGACGGTATCATTATTAAAATTGGAGACCAGGGCAAAATGCCCATCGGAGGAAACCACTACATCTACAAGATAACTATAACCCAACTGACCTTGTAAAAAAGGACCAAAGACCTCATTGGTAGCTACATCTACCATATTGATACTGGGTGAATTATGATTGGTAACTATTAAAAAATCTCCCAAGCGAGGAATAATCCTCACTGAAAAGCTGGCTACTGTTGATAGAGAAGGAGTCCCATTATCAATAGCGGTAATGGTTATCGTATGCAAACCTACATTATTGCGTAAACCGTTAATCGTCAAATTGATATAACAAGGATTTCCGGAAAGAATATCTGCATAAAAACCGGCTGTAAAATCACTTTGCACTTCCGCATAAACAGTATTTTCCGGAGCAGGAGAAGAAGCATTGATATGTAACTGAATGCTTTCTCCTTCCTGTATGTTAACCGTCTCTGCAGGAAGGTTACCAAAAACAGGAGGCAGGAAATTTCCCTGAATAGCAGTAAACCTGAATAACTGGTTATCCAGATAGCTAACCCCTGAAGGTGCTCCTCCAGGACCATAATAGTCAATGCCTTCATGGTCAAATCTGCCAATTAAACCATAGTAAATTCCATCGCCTTTGTTTAAACCAACCGTTGCCGGAACTCCTCCAAAACCATTCTCACCTCCGGAAGCATCTCCAGTTGTCCATTGCATATCTGCATAACTGAAAGCAACATTATAACCCAACCCGACAACAGGGTCCCAGCCATTGGTCAAAACAAGTTCAAAGGTATTTACTCTATCGGTATGATTAGAAAAATAGCCAACGGCATTCCAGATTACCGTTACTCTGTTGGATTCCATTTTGTAAAAGACCTGACCACCTGACCTTGTATCTACATCTGCCCAAAAAGGAGCCAGCATCGGAAATCCGTTTACCGGAAATCCATAAGAAGTGTAGGTACTGTAAGGATTGCCAAAGGAAACATTCCCATTGTTGTTGATGTAAAATTCCGTGTAAGTAGTTCCATAAAAATCAAAAGCAAACGGCAATTGAATCACGGAAGTGTAATAATCATCATTCCCTTCCATTGCCAGCTGGAAACTATCATCCAACGGAATTAAAAGACCCTCCCTCTGTTGTCTTTGAAACACCAGAGGAATTTGTTCCCCTTTTGGCACATTGGAATATACCGGTGGCTGAACAGGTATTTTACCTATCAAACCCTCTTTGTAGTCCTGATATTCTTTGGAAGTTACAGGATAGGGAATTGTTTGAGCGCTAACTAATACTGCTGCAATTATAAACAGCAGAATAACAAACTTTCTTTTTGCCATTTTATTCTCCTCTTTTAGGCATAATTGCCCTCGGCTTTGTATTTTGTTTATTTTCTATTTCTCCCCGCATATTAGGCACGGCAAATACCCGGTAGAAACATTTATTGGAGAGAGTATCCGTAAAGCTGGTCTCTGTTACATTTACAGGACCGTTCCAACCCTCCGGAAACTCCGCATAAGGATTTTCCGACCAATATACATAGTAGCTTTCCTCATCCCTTCTGCGTTGCCAAGATAAACGCACTTGATTTTGTAAGGCATTTATCGCTAAAGTAACAGGAACCGGTTCTAACATAGATGTATTACCCGCTCCATAAGCACCGGTAGTGAAACTCCACATACCACTCCAGATTTGTTCGGTTGCCGAAATAACCCTCACACGCCAATAGTATTGAGTGTAGGGTTCCAGTATTGGGTTGAAGGAATAAAGATATTCCGTAGTATTTACCATTTGAGTTACAACACCCTGATAGAACAGTAAATATGGATTAAACCCTAACCAGACCTCATAATATACATCTGGGCTATTTTCATAATTCCCTTTCCAGGATAAAGGATAGTTTACTAAAACATTGGTAGCATCTCTATTCGGATCAGGATAACAAGGGGAAAGGGGATTATAACTTGTTGTTGACCAAGGTAAAGACCAACTCTGAGCAAGTAGCATTGACTCATAAGATATAGGATTACCATCAAGCCACAGCCACCAAAGATTAGTCAACCCCGCTAAGGGACTAAGGTCACTTATCTGGTTAGAATCAAGCCACAGATATTGCAGATTAGTCAGCTCGGCTAAAGGACTAATGTCACTTATCTGGTTATAATAAAGATGCAGATATTGCAGATTAGTCAGCCCGATTAAAGGACTAAGGTCACTTATCTGGTTATAAGCAAGATACAGATAATGCAGATTAGTCAGCCCGGTTAAAGGACTAAGGTCACTTATCTGGTTATAATAAAGATGCAGATATTGCAGATTAGTCAGCTCCGCTAAGGGACTAAGGTCACTTATCTGGTTAGAATAAAGATTCAGCACTTGCAGATTAGTCAAACCCGCTAAAGGACTAAGGTAATTTATCTGGTTCCAACCAAGATACAAATCTTGTAGATTAGTCAGACCCGCTAAGGGACTAAGGTCACTTATCTGGTTATAACTAAGATCTAGATACCACAGATTAGTCAGCTCCGCTAAGGGACTAAGGTCACTTATCTGGTTAGAATAAAGATCCAGCTCTTGCAGATTAGTCAAACCCGCTAAAGGACTAAGGTCACCTATCTGATTCCAATAAAGATACAGCTCTTGCAGATTATTCAGACCGGCTAAAGGACTAAGGTCACTTATCTGGTTACCCCCAAGATCCAAATATTGCAGATTAGTCAGCTCGGCTAAGGGACTAAGGTCACTTATCTGGTTATAATAAAGATACAGCTCTTGCAGATTAGTCAAACCCGCTAAAGGACTAAGGTCACTTATCTGGTTAGAATCAAGATCCAGCGATTGCAGATTAGTCAGATATTGAGCACCTTCTATGCTAATAATATTCCGACCATCAGCATGTAAATTTCCAGCTAATCCTTGTAGATCTGCTATGGTAGGTTGATAGTCAGAGGGTTGACCTAAGGCATCATTGATTGCCATTCTAAAATTGTCATCAGGGATATAGGCAATAGGGCTGTTAACTATATATTCAAGAGGAACGGTAATAAGAGGTGAGACAGGATCATTGGAGGAGAGCTGAAGTTCATAGTTATAGGTGCCAGGTGTATCTTTAGGAATAAAATTCAGGATACAGGTTACAGAAGAATAGGGTTCTATAGTTCCGGAAGAAGGCGAAAGGTTAATTTCCGGCATTGTGAATGTGCTATCTCTAACATTATCTGTTATATTATCTTGGGTATTTGCCTTTCTGCCATCACTATCTATTCCCTCTAAACCAAATTTATCAGACAACATTCTATCTCTACTTACACTATTAAAATACCTTTTTTCTGCGCTATAGTTTTGTTCCTGCTCGTTATTATTTTCCGGAATAAGACAAGGATGAGTTCCTGTTTTCTGCTCTGCCCGGGTTAAGACAATATTACTATTCCAGTTAAGGGGAGCAGTGCCATTATTGGTAATAGTTATTTCTCTTTGGCTGGTTTCTGCAGTAGTTAATTCCTGATAAATACTGGGTGGAGTAACAGCAATAACTGGCTGGTAGTATCCTTCCCCTGTAGTGAAACTCCACATACCACTCCAGATTTGTGCGGTGGATGAAACAACCCTCACACGCCAATAGTATTGAGTGTATGGTTCCAGTATTGGGTTGAAGGAATAAAGATGTTCCGTAGTATTTACCATTTGAGTTCCAACACCTTGATAGAATAGTTCAACAGGGCTAATCCCTAACCAGAGCTCATAATATACATCTGGGCTATTTTCATAATTCCCCTGCCAGGATAAAGGATAGTTTACTAAAACATTGGTAGCACCTCTATTCGGAACAGGATAGCAAGGGGAAAGGGGATTGTAAGTTGTTGTTGACCAAGGTAAAGACCAACTCTGAGCAAGCAACATTGATTCATAAGATATAGGATTATAATCCAGATACAGCTCTTGCAGATTAGTCAGACCCTCTACAGAACTAAGGTCACTTATCTGGTTATAAGCAAGATACAGATAATGCAGATTAGTCAGCCCGGTTAAAGGACTAAGGTCACTTATCTGGTTATAATAAAGATGCAGATATTGCAGATTAGTCAGCCCGATTAAAGGACTGAGGTCATTTATCTGGTTGTTATCAAGCCACAGACCTTGCAGATTAACCAGACCCACTAAGGGACTAAGGTCACTTATCTGGTTATAACTAAGATCTAGATACCACAGATTAGTCAGCTCCGCTAAGGGACTAAGGTCACTTATCTGGTTAGAATAAAGATCCAGCACTTGCAGATTAGTCAAACCCGCTAAAGGACTGATGTTACTTATCTGGTTATATTCAAGCAACAGATATTGAAGATTAGTCAGCCCTGATAAAGGACTAAGGTCACTTATCTGGTTATAATAAAGATACAGCTTTTGCAGATTAGTTAGCCCGGCTAAAGGATTGATGTTACTTATCTGGTTATTATTAAGATCCAGCTCTTGCAGATTAGTCAAACCCGCTAAAGGACTAAGGTAATTTATCTGGTTCCAACCAAGATACAAATCTTGTAGATTAGTCAGACCCGCTAAGGGACTAAGGTCACTTATCTGGTTACCCCCAAGATCCAAATATTGCAGATTAGTCAGCCCGGCTAATGGACTAAGGTAATTTATCATGTTATCCAAAAGATACAGCTCTAGCAGATTAGTCAAACCCGCTAAAGGACTAAGGTCACTTATCTGGTTAGAATCAAGATCCAGCGATTGCAGATTAGTCAGATATTGAGCACCTTCTATGCTAATAATATTCCGACCATCAGCATGTAAATTTCCAGCTAATCCTTGTAGATCTGCTATGGTAGGTTGATAGTCAGAGGGTTGACCTAAGGCATCATTGATTGCCATTCTAAAATTGTCATCAGGGATATAGGCAATAGGGCTGTTAACTATATATTCAAGAGGAACGGTAATAAGAGGTGAGACAGGATCATTGGATGAGAGCTGAAGTTCATAGCTATAGGTGCCAGGTGTATCTTTAGGAATAAAATTCAGGATACAGGTTACCGAAGAATATGGTTCTATAGTTCCGGAAGAAGGCGAAAGGTTAATATCCGGCATTGTGGATGTGCTATCTCTAACATTATCTTTTATATTATCTTGGGTATTTGCCTTTCTGCCATCACTATCTATTCCCTCTAAACCAAATTTATCAGACAACATTCTATCTCTACTTACACTATTAAAATACATTTTTTCTGCTTTCATTCTTTCAATGTCTGTTTTCTCATCTATGCCATATTCACTTAGAGGATTTACCGGTTTACCATCTCTCCTTAGCATTTGCCTATCTTCCTCTCTCTGTCTCATTCTATTTTCCGCTGTGTTTTCCCTTCCCGCGTTTAGTTCCTTGTCTATCTTTACTTCTTTGTTAATGCAAGGATGAGTTCCTGTTTTCTGCTCTGCCCGGGTTAAGACAATATTACTATTCCAGTTAAGGGGAGCAGTGCCATTATTGGTAATAGTTATTTCTATTTGGCTGGTTTCTGCCGTTGTTAATTCCTGATAAATACTGGGTGGAGTAACAGCAATAACTGGCTGGTAGTATTCTTCACCGGTAGTGAAACTCCACATTCCACTCCAGATTTGTTCTGTTGCCGAAATAGCTTTCACACGCCAATAGTATTGAGTGTTTGCTTGCAGAGTTATATTAAAGGAATATTGATGTTCCGTAGTATTTACCATTTGAGTTACAGAACCTTGATAGACAAGTGAATCTGGGCTAATCCCTAACCAGACCTCATAATATACATCTGGGCTATTTTCATAATTCCCCTGCCAGGATAAAGGATAGTTTACTAAAACATTGGTAGCACCTCTATTCGGATCAGGATAACAAGGAGAAAGAGAATTGTAACTTGTTGTTGACCAAGGTAAAGACCAACTCTGAGCAAGTAGCATTGACTCATAAGATATAGGATTACCATCAAGCAACAACCACCAAAGATTAGTCAACCCCGCTAAGGGACTAAGGTCACTTATCTGGTTATTATATAGAAATAGATATTGCAGATTATTTAACTCTGATAAAGTGCTTATATCATTTATCTGGTTATTTTCTAAATATAACTCTCGTAGAATACTTAATCCTGCCAAGGGGCTAATGTCAATTATCTGATTTCCATCAAGATATAACCATTGTAAATTTATTAGTCCTGATAAGGCATCAATATTATTTATCTGATTATGATAAAGTTCAAGTCCTATTAAATGAGTAAGCCCTGCCAAAGGAGTAATGTCAACTATTTGATTACTGCCAAGTGCTATACCTCCTATATCAATCAATGCTGCTAAAGGAGTAATATCACTTATTTGGTTATAATGAAGCTGCAGATTTCTTAGATTATATAATCCTTCCAAAGGAGCTATATTACTAATATAATTACCAAAAAGAAATAACCAACTAATATTTGTAAGCCCGGCTAAGGGATTGATATCACTTATCTGGTTACTGCCAAGATTCAGACCTTTTAGATTAGTTAAACCAGCTAAGGGATTGAGATTACTTATTTGGTTATAAGACAAATACAGAGAATCCAAATTTGTAAAATATTGAGCACCTTCTATGCTAATTATATTCCGACCCTCAGCATACAAGTATCCTGTTAATCCTTGTAGATCAGCTATGGTAGGTTGATAGTAAGAGGGTTGACCTAAGGCATCATTGATTGCCATTCGGAAATTATCATCAGGGATATAGGCAATGGGGCTGTTAACTACATATTTAAGAGGAACTGTAATAAGAGGTGAAACAGGATCATTGGATGAGAGCTGAAGTTCATAGTTATAGGTGCCAGGTGTATCTTTAGGAATAAAATTCAGGATGCAGGTTACAGAAGAATTGGGTTCTATAGTTCCGGAAGAAGGCAAAAGGTTAATATCCGGCATTGTGGAGGTGCTATCTCTATCATTATCTTTTATATTTGCCTTTCTGCCATCACTATCTATTCCCTCTAAACCAAATTTATCAGACAACATTCTATCTCTACTTACACTATTAAAATACCTTTTTTCTGCTTTCATTCTTTCAATGTCAGTTTTCTCATCTATGCCATATTCGCTTAGAGGATTTACCGGTTTACCATCTCTCATTAGCATTTGCCCATCTTCCTCTCTCTGTCTCATTCTATTTTCCGCTGTGTTTTCCCTTCCCGCGTTTAGTTCCTTGTCTATCTTTACTTCTTTGTTAATGCAAGGATGAGTTCCTGTTTTCTGTTCTGCCCGGGTTAAGACAATATTACTATTCCAGTTAAGGGGAGCAGTGCCATTATTGGTAATAGTTATTTCAATTTGGCTGGTTTCTGCAGTAGTTAATTCCTGATAAATAATGGTTGGAGTAACAGCAATAACTGGTTGGTAGTATTCTTCACCGGTAGTGAAACTCCACATTCCACTCCAGATTGTATCAGCTGAGGCAACAGCTCTTATACGCCAATAGTATGGAGTGTTTGTTTGCAGAGTTATATTAAAGCAATATTGATGTTCCGTAGTATTTAACATTTGAGTTACAACACCCTGATAGATAAGTGAATCAGGGCTAATCCCTAACCAAACCTCATAGCTTACATCTGGGATATTCTCATAATTCCCCTGCCAGGATAAAGGATAATTTACTAAAACATTCGTAGCACCTCTATTCGGATCAGGATAACAAGGGGAAAGGGGATTATAACTTGATGTTGACCAAGGCAAAGCCCAACTCTGAGAAAGCAACATTGACTCATAAGAAATAGGATTATTATCAAGATACAGATACCAAAGATTAGTCAACCCGGCTAAAGGACTAAGGTCACTTATCTGGTTATATGAAAGATTCAGAGACCAAAGATTAGTCAGCCCGGCTAAAGGACTAATATCATTTATCTTGTTCCAACCAAGCAACAGATATTGCAGATTAGTCAGACCCGCTAAAGGACTAAGGTCACTTATCTGGTTATTTTTAAGATTGATTACTCGCAGATTAGTCATCCCGGCTAAAGGACTAAGGTCACTTATCTGGTTAGAATGAAGATACAGCTCTTGCAGATTAGTTAGACCCGCTAAAGGACTTAGGTAACTTATCTGGTTAGAATAAAGATCCAGCACTTGCAGATTAGTCAGACCCGCTAAGGGACTAATATCACTTATCTGGTTATAAGCAAGAATCAGATTTTGCAGATTAGTCAGACCCGCTAAGGGACTAAGGTCACTTATCTGGTTATATTGAAGCAACAGATATTGCAGATTATTCAACCCTGCTAAAGGACTAATATCACTTATCTGGTTAGCATAAAGCAACAGCTCTTGCAGATTAGCCAGACCCGCTAAGGGACTAAGGTCACTTATCTGGTTACTATAAAGATACATCACTTGCAGATTAGTCAAATATTGAGCACCTTCTATACTAATAATATTCCTATCCCATGCATTTAAGGTTCCTGTTAATCCTTGTAGATCTGCTATAGTAGGTTGATAATCAGAGGATTGACCTAAGGCCTCATTGATTGCCATTCGGAAATTTGCATCAGGGATATAGGCAATAGGGCTGTGGACAACAAAATCTGCCGGAATTTGGATTACAGGATTAGTTATATCATTAGAATTAAATTGCAGGTTATAATGATAAACGCCAACTGTATCAGCAGGTGTAAATTCCAACAGGCAAAGTGCTGTTGCTCCAGGTTCAAGAGTTCCATAAGAAGGAGTTATAGATATACACAAATCCCTATTAGTTGCTCTTTTGTCTTGTCTGGTTACAACATAGTCATCCGATATTATCTGGCAATTCCAATTTAGGGGAGCATTTCCTGGATTGTGGACATTAATTTGGACATAACAGGTATCTTGAGTAGTTAATTCCTGATAGATACTGGTAGGAGTTACAGCAATAACTGGAATTTTAATAAGTTTATTGGAGAAAGCGGGTGTGGAATAGTTGTCGTCTTCATAGTGAGCTTTAATAGCCCATCTATAATTTCCGGTAGGAAGGTTTTGCCAGGCAAAGTCATAAAAGGTAAGTTCGCCTGTAGTATAGCCGATTTGTTCCCAAAGGTATTCCTCATCTTCCTGTCCTTCCTGTAATCTATAAAGAATATAACCCTGTTCCAATCCGGAAACTGACGGCTGCCAGGAAATTTGTAATAAACTATCAATAAGAGCAGCAGAAACATTTTGCGGAGGGTAAATATAGGAAATAGTTACCGTGGCAGGATTGGAAGGTTCGGATTCAGCGGTTTCATAGAGAGCAGTTACATAGTAAGTATAATCCCCCTGGCTCAGGTTTTCATCATAATAGTAAGGATAATAGCTATTACCAATCAGAGTTCCATTCCTGTAGATATTAAAATTCTGCAACCCGCGTAGGGGAATTTGGAGAGAGTTTGAAGATGCAGCCAGAGTTCCTAAGGAAGTAGTTTTTTCCTGATTAGGGCTAACAGGAATATTCAGTAAAGGCAATTCTGTCAGTTCTCTAAAACTGCTTTGGACATAAGCCCGGATACAGAAATTATAATTAAGATTGCTATTGGCTTCCATTAATTCCATCCAGTTATAACCATCATTAAGTATAGCTCCTTTTCCTGGAACTACAGGACCTTCATCTACTCCAGCAGGATAGGTATATGCCAAAACCTGATCTATATTATAGCCAATCCAATAGGCAGTTGCAGGTTGAATTTGCACGGGGGTAATTAAAGAAACAGTATTCCAGTTATTCATAATAAGATCGTTCGTCTGTAGCGGTTGATCTACTAAAAGAACGGAAGGACCAATATTATTATCGTCGCCACTCCAGATTCTTATTCTGTAGTTAGAACTGGCTTCGCAGGGAGTAAATTTAACTTGAGTGATATATTTTCCGGTGTGAGAAAGCAAATCAGACGCAGCAAATTTACAGGCAGCATCCCAAACTTTCGGACTATTAACATATCCGATAGAATTATTTAAATATCCTGAATCCCAATAAAGCCAATCGGGCTCACCCAGATTCCAGTTCAATTGGACATTTTTCCAGTTTTCAATAGTGGCAGTAAGGTTTATGGGTTTAATTATCTGTTCTTGGGTGGTAAAATACCAATTGGGCACATCTTCGGCATAAAGATAGGTATTTCCCTCGCCGAAAGTGTAAGGAGTAACTATCCAATAATATTCTGTTTCATAATCTAAAGGATTAGGGATTTGATAAGATGTAACATTTCCCACATCTATATTCACCACCGAGAACCCTGCTAAACTCATAACTTCCAATAAATAGCCATCTGGCAAAGGATAATTATTATAAGTAACAGGAGACCATTGCAAAAGAGGCAAGGTCTCTATATAGGTAGCTCCATTATCAGGAAAAACACAATTGGCAGGCAGAGGCGGAAAATACACAGTAAAAGAAACTGGTTCAGAAAGTGTTGATTCTCCCCCTAAATACACAGCACTAACCTGATAGCTATAATTTTCCTGGTGATATACATTATTATCTATAAAAATGCTATCGGTAACAGTAGCATAAAGCACTCCGTTTTTATAGATATTAAAGCTCGTATAAGAAGCAACATAAGGAACGCTCCACTGTAAAATAACGGAGTAATTTTCTATCTGATAGCGTAAATGAGAAATCGGAGGGCAGGGATACATCCATTGCAAATAGGGATAACCCCCATTCACAAAATATTGAGTATCGGGTTGCCAAATATCGGTTAAATCCCAGTCGGTATAAGTGTTTGAGGCATAAGGATAAGTCATTTCGTCTGCAGTTCTACCAATTCCACCGGCAGAAATTGTCTGTCCGCTGCTTTCCACATTCCAATAGCTAAAAAGTGTTTGGCTGACAACATTTCTGCCAATAAGTCCACCAGTATTACTATTTCCTGTAACGCTACCGAGAGAATAACAGTAAGAAACCGAACTTTGGGTGTCATTAACTCCAAGTAATCCACCAGCACCCCAATTTCCCTGAACAGCGGAAGTAGAAAAACATTGGCTTAAAGTAGAATTTCCTTGTATACCAACCAGACCACCGGTAGCATTATTACCTGTAACAGTTCCTTTGCTATGAGAAGAATAAATTTCACTAGCGCCTTTACTATAGCCGCAAAGTCCGCCGGTAGCAAATTGACCGTTGACCACACAATTAGCAAAGCATTTTTCCAGATGGCAGGATAGTTCCAAAGAACCAACTAAACCACCGGTTACAGAAGCGCCTGTAATTGTGCCTTTGCTGCTGCAACTTTCAATAAAACACTCTGTTGCTGATCCAATCAGAGCACCGATATAGTCCTTTCCGTTGATGTATACATCTTTTAGAGTAATATTTTTCAGGACAGCAGAATGGGCATAACCAAACAAACCCAGATTATTTCCCTCAGGTTGATTGATGTATAGGTGGTAAATATGAAAATTATTGCCATTATAAGAACCTGTAAAAGGAGCGGACTGAGTGCCTATAGGTAACCAGCCAAATCCTGAATTATAAGGTTCTTCGTTTAGATAAATATCGTCGGTTTGTAAAAAGAACGCACCGGCATAATTCCGCACATTGTTTAAATGTTGTGCAGTGGCAACCAAATAGGGTGCTGCCTCAGAACCTGTTCCTCCGGCAAATTGAGCCAAACAAGGGCTGATTGATACACAGAGGAAAAATAAAATAAGTGCTAAAGGCAGGATTTCAAGTTTTCGGAATTTCATCGTATCCTCCAGAAATTATATTAGTTTTTGGTTTATAGTTAAAATTCATCATTTTTTTGCCGGTTATAATCTCGCAGATTAGGTTTTTTCATATTCATAGAATAACTTAAGTTTATCTGTCTGCTTTTCATAGTGTTCACGCTTATTCGTTAACTGAGATAACTTTAATAAACATTCTCTCACTCTCTACAGGAATAAGAATATCAGGGGAGGTAAGATTAGTATATTGATGGATTAGTTGAGTTCCGGAGCTATCAGCATAGAGCATAACTTTGTATTTAAGCCCGCTAATAGGCAAACCGGAAGTATCAGTATGAACTGTTTGCCAGGTAAGCAGAAGAGAGTTTTCCGGCAAAAGTTGCAGAACCAAATTTTGAGGACTGGCAGGAACAGCAGGCAAAACGGTTACTGGAATTGTATAAATAACCGGGGAATGCAAATTATCCGCAAGAGAAAATTGGAAGTTTGTTTCACCCTTAAAACCGAGAGCCGGAATAACAATTGCCTGTTGCAATGTTTCATTGGGTTCAATGCTGATATTTTCTCCCCCGGAAAAATTGATTGTAACCGTATCCAAATCGGGATCAAAAACCATTCCGTTCCAGGAAAAAATACCCTGTTGATTTTGGATAATTTCCAAGGGTTGAATAGTATCCCTAAAAACGGGCGGTGAATTAGTAGCATCACGAGTAATAGAAATTTGGGCATTAAGGGTTCCACCGGTTCCGTGAACAGTTAATTCTGCAAAAGTTGTTCCTGTAAAACCAGCTACAGGATAAATATTTAGCCACACAGAATCCTGATTAGTAACCATATTCTGCACTAAATTGTTATTGGGAAGAATAGAAAAAGAGAGAGTGCCACTGCCTACTTTAAAATATCTGTTCAGATTTAACTCTTGGGTAAGGTTATTGGAAAAAAGCAATTCCGGTAAGGGTTCCAATTGATAGGGCACTGAATTATTATATTGCATTTGGATGGAACCGGAGTAAAGCCAACCTGTGTAAGAATAGCTACTCTGAGTAAGCATATTAATATTTTGGCTGTTAAAAATTAACCGGGGCTGATAACAAGCGGGAAAAAGTCCTGTTATCTCCCAGGAGAGACGATAGTTATTACTTAAGGGAGTGCCGCTTTTGGAGAAAGTAAAATTCCAGGTCTTGGCAGCAGGATTGATAGACCTGATGTCTTTCATATAATTTCCGTTGTAAGTTGAGCCCCAATCATTGTGAGGAAAATAGGCACACACATAAGGAGAATTATTGGGAGGAGGACCAAGAGGAAAATCAAAAGCATCAAAACTATCCGCAGCACCTGTGCTTTCCCCTAAATAAACAGTAGCACTTATTAGGGAGCCATCAGAACCCAAATTGGCAAGACAAAAATCCATTCGCCAATCGGCATTTAAAGTTAACCCAGCGCAAAATGTAAGAATAAAAAGAAAAGAAAACTTACACCGCGCTAAATACTGTCCCATATAATCACCTTCGCCAGCATTTATCCATAATTTACTTTACTAATCCTTCAGCTTTTTCTGTCAAGTTATTTCTGATAAGGGAAACAAATTTCTATAAAATTCACTATGCGTTCTCACTTATTTTTTCAAATTGTATCAAATTTTTTTCAAATCGGCGTTTTTGGTGGTTTGCGATATCACGATTTTTTCAAATCGATATCACGATTTTTTCAAAATTAATTTCACGATTTTTTCAAATGGATTTCTTAATCGTTTCAGTGGAACAAGTTATGAATTTTGGATTGCAAATCGATAAAACGAAGCTAAATCAGGTGAAAATATCACGATTTTTTCAAATAGATTTCTTAATCGCTTCAGTGGAACAAGTTATGAATTTTGGATTGCAAATCGATAAAACGAAGCTAAATCAGGTGAAAATATCAACAATTATTTCAAATGGATTTCTTAATCGTTATCAGTGGAACAAGTTATGAATTTTGGATTGCAAATCGATAAAACGAAGCTGAATCAGGTGAAAATATCACGGTTATTTCAACTGGATTTTGCATATCATTGTCTGGCTTGCGATTATGGTAGGCACTCATTCTATCTGATTGTTTATCAAGACATCAATCTTTCTTATCATATTGAGCGGATAGGACTTGAACACTTTTGTGAGGGGATCATAGTCGCAACTACAAATTTATCGGTCGGGTAACCGCGAAGGGGATCAATTATCAGTACCCAGCCCACTCATTAACCCTATTCTACCGGGTTTCTCTCTTGGGCATCATTTAGCGAGGGCAAGGAGCTTATAGAAAGGATCGGTAGCAGTATATACTTGGCTGATCCCAATCAGAACTGTTACGAGGTTTTTTTCAATCTTGACATTGGCTATATAGAGAAAGGCATCGCACTGGTTAGTCAGGATGATGTGGGGTAGCTCCGGATACTCCTTATCCAGAATGTGGGTAATGATCTTGTCATCATTCAGCTTGGCAGGGCTGGAATGGCTGTTGTCTCCTACTCCCTTATTCTGATCCTGAAGCTCGTATTGGAGTTTAGAGAGTGATAATAGTCCATTCTGCAGGTGTTCTGTACCGATAGCTGCATTAGCGATCTTGCTTCCCGTAACCACTCCATCCAGGATGTGATTACCATAGATGCAGTTGGTCTGCAGACCTCGGGCATCGAGCTTCCCAATAGTGCAGGTCTTGCCGCTGAACTGGCCTTGGGGATTACCGTGATCGTCCCAGAGCTCATAGAATCCGCAGTCGGCTTCAGCTTCAATGCTGATCTCATAGTATCCCGAGTTGGGAGTGGTTTCGATGAGCTTCTTGCCCTCTGGCCAAGATTGACCAGGCCTGAGCAGTCGGATATCGACTCCCGATTGAGGCTTCCGCTCGGTGCCCTCCATTGTATAATAGCTGATGGCGAACTTGTACATTTATGCTCCTGTTGTGAGTATATAGTTATTAGGTTTATATTTGGGTTTGTCCTATCACCGTCTCGTCAGAGTCGGTGATAATGATGATGCCGAAGTCGATATAGCCGGGACTGCCTATGTATCTCGATTCCATACTGAACTTGACCTTAGTGGGATACTCGTGCAGATCATCCGGACACTTGGGTAGTTGAGAGATCGTGACCGGGAACTGGCTGTTAATGCTGTTGTAGGCAGTGTATTCCAGATAGAGCTTACCGGGACCGAGGAGGAAGTTCATCAGACCGTAGTATTCGGATGGGGCGAGCACCGCTTCCAAATCGAAGGAGTCCTCGCGGTATGCTTCCCTGCGGTGGATGACTGTGGGATCGTAAGCATTCTTCTTCTCGATGCGGTATTTCTGGCTTGGATTGTACTCTACCTGTCCATTCTGACAGGTAAAATAATAGATGCCGTCATCAGCCCAGCGGATAAGCTTGAAACCCTTTATAACAGCCATGCTTTCACCTTGTATTCATCATCTATGTAGTTCCGCTCCAGTTCGGTTATCGCATAGATCTTATTCTGGATGCGCAGCTTGGACTGGAGAGAAAGGTTGTATTTACTGAGCTGATCGATGGTAGCTTCGCAGCTCCACTTGGAGTTATGAAAGTCGATCAGGTAGTCTTTAATCCTGCCTTGCAGTTGAGTTGTATCTCCTGCCAAGATATCCAGACAGTTAATCTCCGGCTTCTCCGGATTGCCCCGTTTGCTGACGAAGCTGACTACATCATCCGCATCAATATCAATTATCGCACTGGTATAAGCATCCTTGTTCTTGAGCACAATACGTCCCTCGGGATCGGAGAAGATGGTGGCATTATAGAGCATAAGCATGGCCTGCAGAGCTTTTAGGTTATCGGTTTGCTCATCATTGTAGTTCTCATAGGCCTTGCCTGGAAACAGCATAGCCGGGAAGAGATTACCATGAAAATGAGCTTCGACCCAGTGGCCAATGTAATGACTGCTGCCATAGCTGCGGCCATCTATTAATCCTACGGATACTAATCCGGTATAGAGAGTAGTCTCGGAGATACCGTTCTCAATATAGAAGCCGATAAACTCATTGGAAGCGTTTTCCAGTGAAGCCAGATCTTCCACCCAGTCGGTCTTTTCATCATACTCAATAACAACAGGACAGATGTTATTGAAGAACTTGTAGATGCGTCCACGATAACGGCCTTGGTATCTGGTCGTGGCAGGATTGGGATAAGTGGCTTTGATCACTTTCTTATAGGCAAATACAAAACTGATGCGGTTTACTACGGTATCGATCCTGAAGCCACAGAAAGGTCCCGGCCAGCCTGAGCTGTCATAACTGTAAGTCCAGCCACCGGTGGGGTTGGGAAATTGAATTAGGTCATCAAAGTCGATATGGGCAATGGTCATAGCGCTACCGGAACTGATGTTCAAAGTTGGGAGAGTGAACTGGTTGGAGTATGGAATGCTGATCGGTATCTTCTGCTCTATGTCTTGTATAAAGTAGCCGAGTATCCATTGGGGTAGATAACCAGCTGTAAGCGAGTAATAGTGAGTAAGGTCGGAGAACAGGGATAGCAGCTTGATCTTATCGTAACAGGTGATCTTGAGCACTCCCGATGATACATCAAAGGATAGTTGTGATGTGTCTATAATACCTGTAAAGAATAATGAGTTATCCCGATAGACCCTAACCTCGAAGTGAGATATGTAACGCTCATGCTCATTGTTCCCACTGAGGATGTTCTCCTCTATCCAAGTAGTGGGAAAGCACTCAAAGACTAGCCGCTTGGGTTCTCTGCTGTAGTTGGAGACCGACTGCAGCTTATCGGCAGAGACAGATAGGCTGATGATGGCTCGGTTAGTAGCTGTATCTTCCAGGCTATGCTTGACCTGGTTATAGTCAGAAGCATCGGTCTTGCCTTGGATGAAGTCGATCTTGAAGAGGTTGGGCATCAGATCTCACTCCTGATCATCTTGCCGGTATCGGCTATCTCCGAGACCTTAACCGGATCATTGGAGAGTGGATCGACATTGACTTCGATGATGGGCTTGGAGTCCATGACTGTTTGCTTGAGAGAGACGATTTCATCTTTCAGGGCGGCGATCAGGTCGATCAGGGTATTCATACCGCCTCCGGAAGAGATAGTGCCACCGGCGGCATAATATGAGCCCAGGTTACTGGGAATAGGCACTGAGGGAACAGGCATACCCGCAAAGGCAAGCTTCACCTGTTCCAGAGGGGCAAAGTTGAGGAAGTCAAAGAGGTTCCTGCCCAAGGCCTTGACCCTATCTTTAGCGGTGACGTATTCATCACCCTCGGCTTCGATCAGGATGCCTCCCTGATTGTGGGAGGGCCCGGTTAAGAGACCACCAGTGGCTTTCTTCTCGAACTTGGTGGCATTGATCCTGGCGATGTTGGCTATGCCCGCAGCCATCGCAGCTGCAGCAGCCGCCACTGCCAGTCCGGGTCCCACTACAGGAATACCCACCATTGACTTATAGGCACCGATAGCGGCAGAGAATGTATCCACATAACCTTGAGCTATAGCCGAGGCTTTCCAAAGTTTGAAACCACGCTCGGTGTCCTTATCCTGAGCTGCAGCGAGGTCCCCGAAGATCTTGGAGACGCCACTGGAAACCTGAAGCTGGTAATTGGTTCTGAGAGTTTTCAGTGTCTCCTGCTTCTGCCGTTCGATTTCCTCTTCTGTATAGCCGGCTTCCAAGAGTTTGGATTTCATCTTCTCATAGTATCTATCCACTTCCAGAAGCTGCTTGCTGTAGCTGTCACCTATATTATCGAGGTCACGAGAATAGAACTCGTCCCGGATATCCTGCAGTTCCTGCAGCTTGGCCTTCTCTTCATCTTGACGTTCTTGGAGCAGTTTGACGTGCCGGGCATCTATCTCTGCTATCTGAGCATGGATCAACTGCTGTTCCTGCTGAGGCAGGTTCTGCTGAGCCCAGGCATAATACTCTTCCATGCTCGCTTTGAGAGCAGTATAGGAATCGACTCCTAAGTTCTCCAGATTGGAGAAGTAATCGATCTCAGCCTTGTATCTGGCTTGGACGGCATCCTTCTCTTTGGTAGTGATCTCGTTATCCTGCTGATTCTTCCAGGCATCAAGGTTCTCGATGGCCTGCTGTTCCGCTTCACTGCCCTCCTGAGTGAATTCCCTGATCAGAGCTAACCTTCTCTGGTATTCGGCTTCTATCTTCTCGGTCTCAGTTTGTCTCAGCCTGGCAAGGTCTTCCATCAAGCGTAACGCTTCCTTGCGTCTAGCTTCAGCTTCGGCAGCGGCTTGATTGGGTGTGGTGCTACCACCTCCACCGCCAGAACCACCAGTAGTTTGAAAACTCAGATCGGGAGCATCCAACATCGCTTGGCGATAAGCTTGACCTATCTGCTGCAGATCGTTCTTGGCAGCCTGCAGTTGTCCAGTTAATGCCCCAAAAGAGTTGATCCGTCTTTCTAACTTGAGCCACTCACCATCATTACCGAAGTAGGAAGCAGGATTGAAACCCATAGCGTTTTGATCACTGGTGAGGAACTCCCAATCCACAGATGCCTTCAATTGGTTCATCCGAGCATTAGCTGCATTGTAATCCGCTCGCTTCTCATCCAGTTCGATCTGGAGTTCAGCTACCTTCCTGATCTGGGCATTGTACTTCTCTCCATAAACTTCGGCTATCTTCTTCTGCACCAGTGCATCGGAAACTGCGCGCAAGGCGGTAGCTAGGTTATTATATGCTGCTGTCTCCAGATTGATATTGCCGAGATACTCGGAGTAGTTGTCATTCAAGGACTTGATGACATTCTTCATCTCCCTCTTATCTGCGGCTGTGAGAGAAGTAGCAGAACGCAGTTCCAATAGCCTGGAAGCCAGTAAACTGAACTTCTCAGCTTCCACAGATACCTGCCGCTGGGCATCCTTGATCTCGTCATTCATACTTCTCTGAGCAACACTAACCTCATCGGTCTTAGTGGATGCTGCAGCCAGTCCAAAGCCCATGGCAGACAATGCACCCACCGCTATACCGATGATGCCAGCAACCGGGTTCATGGCTACCTGCAGGGCATGATAAGCCGCTGTCAGAGCAGTCACCGCAGTGGTAACAGTCCCGATCACTGGTATAGCGATTACTATCCCTGCTACGAAGCCCTTCATCACTGGAGACAGGCTGTTATAGGCATCCATCAGTAAGTGAAGCCCCTGCAAGAGAGGATTGATTAGAGTGGTCAGCATATCGCCTACTGTCTCCTGGATATCTCCCCAGGCATTAACATTCTGCAAACGCAGATCAGCCAGAGCAGTTGCTGTTCCGCCATAGTCCTCACCTAACTTCTCGACCAGATAGGATACACCTTCTGTCTTCAGACGGGTATCATCCAGCTCGATGCCATATCTGCCCAGCATCTCGGTATGCCCATTCAGAGCCCGACCCATGAGATCAAAGGCAGATTCCACGCTCATCCCGGTAGCTTTATTGGCTTCGGTAAAGTCCAGCAGTACCGGCACAAGTTGTTGAATCTCATCTTTATTGAGTTTGAAAGTCTGGGAGAGTTTGGACATCAGAGATAGAAGCTTATCATCTTCAAAATTGGTCACAGACTGCATGGAGGATGCAAAATTGCCCATCTCACCAGCAGCTTCGCCAAAGGCTATCGAAGCCAAAGTCATGGCTTGTCTTTGTCCCAGTGAGGCATCGAGCAGACCATTCATAGACCTGACCAGACCTCCCACTACCTGCAGGACTCCATCCACTGCGATCTTGACATCTCGAATGGTAGCCAATGCCTGTTCCGCAGTAATTTTCACAGCAGCAGGCTTCTCCACTGCAGACTGGGTGGACTCCGCCTCCTGCTTTACTTCGGCAAGCTTTAGTGAAGCATCATTAGTGACGAGGACGAGCTTAAATGTTAGGTCTGGCATTATGCTTATTTTTAGTCATTGACATTTTAAGTGTACGTGCTGTTTTGTGCCAAATCACAAAGGAGTTCATCATGTTACTAAAAGGTGAGTACAAGCATCTAGAAAGTGTGGTGGGACCAAAAACCAAAATTCTGTATCATATTGGGTTTGGAGAATTCCCAGATAAGGATACCCTTATCCCTGAATACCATGCAACGGTTTTCGATCTTAATGGATATCCAATTGATCCTACAAAAAGGATTGTCTTGACTTATAATGAGTACCAAGCATTGCTTGATGATCCCAAGGAGAAGGACAAGATAGTAAATCAACTCGTAACTCAGTTCGATTTGTAATTCCTAATCAACAGTTCCGTCTCAGTTTGGAACGCTCCAGACACTGTGTACTGTGTCTCGACTTCATCAATGACGCAGCCATCGTATAGCTGTCTGATGTAAGGATCATTGTTGTAGGAGAGCAGGAACTTGCCCTTGATCTGTTTCAATACTTCGGCCAGCTCTTTATGCTGGTTGAAGGCGTCAGCATCTTCACGTTCGTAGAGGTACTCCTTGGTATAATAGGGAGGGTCCAGATAGAAGAACGTGTGGGGGTGGTCGAACCGGGATACGATCTTCTCCCAAGGTTGTTTTTCGATGATCACATGACGCAGGCGTTCCGAGGCTTCTTTCACCTTGTCCAGATTGCGGAGAGGCATGTACTTGTAGCCCTGATTGACGCAAAAGTTTTTACTGCGTGAGCCATAACTGCAGGCGAGGTTGTAGTAGAACTTGATTGCTCTCTCCAACTCGGTTCTAGGTTCATGCTTCATAAAGTTATCGAACATCTCCCTCGATACTAAGTACTGGTTCAACTCAGTCACAAACGCTTCAGGATGCTGTTTTATGTATCTCCAGAAGTTCACCAGATCGCCATTGATATCGTTATAGACCTCAGTATAGCGGCTCTTCTTAGATAACTGCCAGTCTTCCTTGTTGGCACTCTTCCCGAACAGTATCCAGGCAGCACCGCCAAAGACTTCACAGTAGATGTCATGCTTGGGGATAAGTGGCAGTATCTTCTTGCGTAAAATGCGCTTACCGCCAACCCAGGAGATGATGCTGTTCATGAAATCCCCCTAATGTCTCTGGTTTTGGTCTTGATTTTGGAGTTCTCCTGCTCGGATTCTACAAGATCGAAGTTGGCGATGATCACTTCATTGAATTCGGACTTGCCTTCCTTGCGGTTGATGCCCTTAGTGCGGGTAACGTGCTTGATATTAAAACTCTTGTATAGCTTGAGCACTTCCGGGTTGTCATCATAGCTGAGTATGAAACGTCCCTTGATGCCTTTTAGCTTCTTGCAGAGTTCCTCATGACTGAACTGCTTGGAGTTCTCGTAAGTATAACCAAGCATGTAGGGTGGGTCACAGTAGAAGAAATTGCTCTTGGTGTCATACTTCTCTATTACCTTCTCATAAGAGAGGTTCTCGATGATTACCATATCCAGGCGTCTGTGGAGTTCTTTGATACGTTCCAGGCGGTTATACATACTGGAGGTGCCACGCTTCTGAGAGGTGCCGAAGCTGTCACCTTTGCTGCCAAATGATCTGGTTATCAGAAACATGAACCTGGCCGCCCGCTGTATCTCGGTTAATCCTTCCTGCTTGAGGATATCACCAAAAAGCTTGCGGCTGGCTACTAACCAGTCCAGTTCTTTGATCAGCTCATCAGGATGATACTTCACCTGCAGGAACAGGTTGACCAAGCGGTTATCCAGATCGTTATAGACCTCCAGCTCTCCCCACTTCTCTTTGTAGAGGAGCATCCAGGCAGCCCCACCGAAGGGCTCGATATACCCGGTGATATCCTTGGGGATAAAGGGAGCGATTACTTTCCGAAGCAGGCGTTTACCGCCTATCCAGCCGATGATGGCATCCATTATGCATCTCCATTTTGGTCGGTGATACAGATCCGAAGGTAAAGTTCGGGCAGAGTCATATTGTTGAAATCATCATTGGTGAAGCCCAGTTTACGCAAGATCATTTCGAACCTCTCGAAGGGGTATTTGGAGACGCTGTTACCGCCAATCCGAAACTCCCGAGCCAGCTTGCGAACCTCTCTTTGTTGGCTCTGATATAGACGAAAAAAGCGGAGATATACTCCAGGGCTTCGAGGGCGTCCATTTCGTCAGGTTCTCTTCCTGAGATGATTTTTATCAGCTCTTTATCGGCTTCCGATTGGCTGATCAGTTCCAGCAATTCCACCTCACTGACCTTGGCTACCTGGCCGGAGAGGAAGTCCTCAAGCTTGGCTTTCAGGGTAGCATTGGAGATAGTGAGGCAGAGTATTTGCCGCAGTTGGCTATAGCTGAGTTTGGGTTCTCGCTTCATAGAATAGTCCTTTTTCAGTTGCCGAAGAACATCTTGAAGGCAATGCCCAACAGCAAGAAGAACTGGGAGGTGGAGACGGACAGAAGTATCTTCATATTCGTCTCCACTCTCGCCATTCTGGTTACCAGTGACTTGCTGCTGTCACCATTGCCGTAGATCTCCTCGTGCACTGAATCTATCTTTTCTTTGAGCACCCCACAGCCCGACAAGTCGTGCTGCGAGGACCCCGCGATTTCAGGTTTACATAGGCAATCCATCTTGGTTCCTTGTTTTAGAGTGTAGTTGCGAAGTGCTGTTAGATCAGACACCCGCAGGGATATCCTTGAGCAGGAAGATCTTGTTGGAAGTTACTCCGGAGAACTCAGTGGAAATGACTACATTGAAGAGGCCGTCAGCCTCTCCCGACCAGTCAACTGTCCAGCGGAGTCCGGTGAAGATCACAGCTCTGTCATACTCTTTGGAGACCACCACGATGGTGGTATCCTTGCTCATGAACAGAGTGCTTTCCAGGAAGTTCTTCTGCTTGGTGGATAGTCCGGAGATGTTGAGTTCGACCGTGCTGGTGCGCTTGCCCGGAATGGTATAGTTGCGGGTCTTGAGCTTGGTCAGCTTGGAGTCCGTCTTACCGGGCTTCTCGGCTAGTTCCCCGAGCAGATCGAAGTTGGTAGTCAGTTCCGTCTTGACCGAGCCTTGAGTGGCATACAGCGTATCGATGGAGGTCTGATCATAGGTGCCGATCCCGAAATAGACGAGATCAGCGACCAACACATCCATGAGCTTGCTGAAATTGAGATCAGCTTCGGTCATAGGGGCGGGATAAGTGGGTGGTATGATGGGATTGGGCATCAGAACACCCCTCTGATCTTCTTGCCGATGCTAAAGAGCCATTTACGGTTGTGGAACACGTATTCGATGGCTCCTCCGATGGTGCCGAAGACCTTGAGGATGACATTCGTCTGCCTGGCCGGGAGGGACTTGGTGGCTCGCTCCACAGCCAGTTGTTTTTTAGCATAATCATCCAGGTCTTTGGTGGCAGGATTGATCTTGATGTCCTGGATGATGTCCAGGATGATAGCCAGAGCCGAGTTGACCTTGGCCTTGTCGATCAGCTTCCCGGTGGTTCTGGAGATGATCCAGACCACCAGAGCCGAGATCAGACCCAGGAAAAATTCCTGATTGGCAATAATGAAGTCCATAGTTACTCCTTTATTCTTTGGTTGTTAATGCTTAGGTGGTGAGTTTGAACACTTTCACGAAGCCGGAAATGTAGGTGATGCCGGGACGGATACGGATGTACCAGTGGTACTTCCAATCGCTTCCGTGGTGTTCTACTTTGAGTTCGGCATCGGTGCGATAGCCGACGATGATGAACTTGGGCAGACCGCCGATGATGTAATCGGCATCCATAAGACGGGGCTTTACAGGGATACCCGCAAAGGAGACATTACCGCCTTCTAACAGCAGCCGATCTCCTGCTCCGGTCTCACGCTTGGCAAGTTCGGCCCGGATGCGGATCAGGTCTTTATGACTGACGTAGAACTTGAAGTTCTCCTGCTCTTCTAACATCTCATCGGAGAAGGCCAGAAGAGCGGCTTCGAAGCGCTTCGCCCAGTCAGTGTAGGTTGCCTTGGAGAGATTGGTAACATCAGTGGCAGTGGTAGCCAGTTTAATCACTCCATCAAGAGCCTTGATCTTGGCAGTGGCGGAAGCTCTATCACCCTTGAAGAGCAGCATGCGGATGGCTTTCTCGGTCTTCTTGGCGATGTGATTCTCCACATAAGCACCGAAGGCATCTTCACCGTACTTGTCCTTGTAGAACTCGACCACATCTCTCCCTAAGGTGAACTCGGCATTGAGTATCCCGGTGGGAACGGAAAGATCAGCAGTTGATACATTCTGAGCCGTCAGAGCGCCATCGAGGGAGTTCTTGAAGACCAGGTCATCGATCAGGCCAACGTCGATCTTCTCGTCCTTCAGCAGGGGCAGAACCGAGATATCCGAGAGGGTATCTCCCGGCTGGCTACCGATCACCTCATCGATAAACAGAGAGGTAGTATTGGCACTCAGGATGTTCATGGGCTTGCCGGAGTCCACATCGGAGATACCTTTGTAGATCTCTCGGTGGCTGGCTTTGACCATAATCTTGTTGCCATCGATGGTCACCTCTTTGTCCACATTGGACTGGTTAGCATCAGGTTCTCCGGGTATTGATTTGGAGATGGCTCGGCTCATTGTAACTGATAAGTCTTTGAGGCTCTTCTCGATGCTGTAGATGGCATCACCAATCTGGAGGTTGGGATTGCCCTTCTCCAACTCACTGATCTTCTCAGTGATAGCAGTAATGCCCTTCTGCAGCTCGGAGTTGTTGTTATGCTCCGCTACCTTACGCAGGTTGTTGAGCTCGTTCTTGATCTCAGATAAGCTGGCTTCGGTTCCGCTGTAGTCATCAGCTCTGCCATAGATGGATACCCCATTGAACTCGCCTTTCTCGACCTTCTGCCAGAGCTCACTGCCCAGATCTTCACACTTCAAGACCTGGACCCAGGCACCCACCTTGGTATCGGGGAAGTGTTCCCGGTCGCTGGTCTTGAGGATGTAGTTCTCGACCACGGTGAACTCAGGTACCGGCTGCATATTGTGGTTCACATCGCATTTACCGACTAAGCCGTGCTTGGCAAAGTGGTCACAGGCCTTTTGAATCTCTTCCCGGGTGTAATAGTCACCCTGGGAATCGTGGATGTTGGGCTCCATCAGAGTGACATAAAGCCGTCCTTGAGTGCCACTCGTTTCACTCTTGAACTTGCTGGAGTTGATCTTGTGTTCGAAGCTTCTGCCGGAAGCGTTCTTGACCACAAAGCCCTTCTGGTTGGCGGGAGTCATTTCTCCGAAGAGGAGCGAGACTAACTCGACTTCCACGTTGCGGAGTTCTCCCTTGAGAATGGTGCGTTTACGATTCACGCTACCTCCTTTAGTATTGTTGTTTAGTTGATTGTCAGTTGAATAGTTATACATAGTTATTGCGCTCCAAAGCCTACAAATTGCGATTTTGCATAAAGAGCTGTTCATCAGCAGTCTGCAGTACCTCGGTCAGGTTACCGAAGTTGAAGTCCTCCGGCTTCACATTCCAGCCGAAATCAAAGTTGAACTCGTTTGCCAGAGCTAAAGCCAGGCGGTTCTGCAGCGGTCTGACCACGAACTGGTAGAACATCAGCATATCGCTTCGGTTATCGCCACCAAGCTGCCCGGGAATGAGTTGGGAGACGATCCTGGCAGGGACCCTATGATAAGCGAGGATGCCTTCTCTCAGGTCTTTCTTGAGCCCAAGGAAGCCCCCTTCCCGGTCTTGCTGACGCAGTGGTTCAAGGCGTATCTTCACATCCCTGTTCTCACTCTCGATCAGGACTGTAGAGTGGCTCTTGGCATTGCCTTTGACCTCGGTGAGCGCTTTCTCGATCTCGGTATAGGCATCGGTCAGCACTTCATTGCCAGCTTCGTCAGTTACAGTTCCATCCCGTAGGGTACCGCCTTCCACGATTACGAAGTAGTCGATCATTAGGCCGTTCTTGAAGTTGTTGTAGTCGAAGGTCTTGATCTCGCCCAAGATCTCGATGTTGATGGCTATGGGCAGGCAGGCCAGGCCCCAGGCGTTAGATCTATGGGTGGACTTCTTCACGTGGATGATGTCCTCGTAGGCAAAGTCCTTCTTCTGGTTGTTCTTGACTTGGATGTAGTTGGGTTTGAAGAAGCCGAACTCGTCGTAATTCTCCACTATCTGAACTTCCGAGGGAAGCATGCGCTCCAGTCCTATCCACTCACCTTGAGCGTTCCGCATCTTGATCAGGAAGCCATTTCCACAAGCCAGATAGAACTTCATCAGCTCGCCTAAGATAGTGGTCTGATCTTCACAGGCAGGAAACTCGGCAGCTTCCATCCAGGACTTAACCTGGCTGTTCTTGCAATCGAACTGCATGATAGTAGCCATAGTGAGGGCATCTATGCAGCCGGAGTGGTACTCGTCGGTATCCAGGAGATTGAGTAGCTTGCTCATCGAATAGGGTTGAGAAACCACTTTCTTGGTCTCGGCTGCCTTACTTACGAGTTGCTTACCGATACGCTGATACTTGGATAGATCTATGGGCTCTGGTTTGTACTTACTTTCCAGCAAATCACTTGCAGAGCTGATCGCCAGGTTATAGGCACCAAGTCGCATCACCTTCATGATCCCGCTCCGGTACCGCTTTTCAGCAGATCTATCTTAGCGATTCTGACCAGTCTAGTGCCATCGATGCGGCTGGTATAGTATTCCACACTGGGCAGGTCCCGGTTCATCAGCTTCTGGTAGAAACTCCGGAACTTCTCTTTGAGCAGGTATAAGTCATTATCAGGATCATCCACGTTCTGCGCATTGACGATTAGGAATACTGTCCATGCCAGGTCTGTACTAACATACTGTCTGGAAGTGCCATTCTTGCCTGTCTCCGAGTCCAGAATCACAATAGCGCAAGGTAACTGCTTGGGTATTGCATCCTTGTTGAACTGGATGGTGGGGATATCAGAAAACTTGAGGGCATCGACTATTCGGTTCCGGTCTGCGATAAACTTATCATGTGCGGTCATAGGCTTACCTCGATTGAATTCAATTGTTGATATATCCACTGCTCCCGGTTAGCTATGACAGTAGCGAATACATTACGGGCGGTGATGCCTTCCCGCTTGATCTTGCCCCGGATGAGATAAGCGATCTCGGCTACGGTCAGAGCTTTCCCTGTCTCTTTATCAGTCCAAGACAGGTGCTTGCGTTCGACCCAAGCAATGAGGGGAGCGATCGGAGTCCAGGAAGGCACTTTACCGCCCAAAACAAAAGGCTCGTGACGCACATTCGAGCCAACTCTTAAGATCATGGCTGTATCGGTGGTCTGCAGCAGATAGCCGGTATTGCCATAGAAGTCACCCTTGTCATAGATCTGCTGTGCCAGTATCTCCTTGCGGGACTCGGCATCGATCACAGAACCGATCAGATGTAGACGGCTCTCCAAGGCAGCATAGATTGCCAGGTAGATATCCCGCATCAGTTCATCCGGAGAAGTATAGCTATCCGGCATTAGATCACTCCCACCCGGATCAGGCGAGCTTGTCTGGGCTTGAGTTCGTTCAAGCGATCCAAACCAGTAGGATTCAAATAGGATTGCAGGATGGTCAGTGCTCTCAGTTCAAGATTAGCTTTAAAGGCATCAATTTCGCTCCCTGTGAGCAGTTCGGTAGCGGACTGGTCTAATCCTACGGTCTTGACTATGCCCTCGCCGAGGGTCTTCAAATTGAGAAACTCACAAGTACTGTGCAGCATCAGGAAACAGAACCCAAAACGAAAAGAAACCAGGAAAGGCTCTTCTTCTGGCAGGTCATCGTGAGTTGCCCGATCATAGTGCTCCTGCAGCACAATAGAGTGGATCATCTCCATAACCAAGCCCTGGTGCTCCTTGAAAATGCCATTATCCCTCATCTCTTTGGGCAGGTTGAGGATAGCGAGCATGGCATCAATCTCTACCGGAATGGGTATCACTTGCCTTTCCTCATCAGCTCAGAAAGCTCTATTGCTCTCATGCCCACCTGTTTTGCCCACTTGGAAGCTAACATGCCATTGGCGGCTCGTTCCCAGTCTCCAGTACCGATAAATGCCAGAGTGTTCTTGAACTCTAATAGTCCTTGGATACCGAGATTGAAACACATGTTCAGCAGCACCGACTGGCGGACCTCATCGAGCTTATTGTAAACCTCAGGTATCTCATCCATAAGCTGTTTCTCGCAGTTCTGGATATCATTCTCCAAGAGCATATATGCTTCTTTCTGGGAGATACCCCTGTCATCGAGATTGCGGCCAATACCGATAGTCAGTTTACCTGCAGTACAGCGATATGGCTTCAGCCGCAGACCTTCATGTCTGACTAACTGAGCTTTAATTCGGTTCATCAACGCTTCGGTCATTCTATCTCCTTGTTCCAGATGTGATTATTGATCCAGAGCCAGGAAAGCACTACCCTTTATGCTGACAAATCAGGATGCATAACGATGCAACAGATTTTTTGATTGACAAATTCCAACATTGCATATCCTTGAAAAAAAAGAAAATCACGCTGTGAGGGATAGGTGAAAAAGATAATTGATAACATCCGCAAACTCTTGGCAGATGGCGCATTCAAGGATGAACAGCATGTGCGTTTTTCCTTGGTAGGGAGAATATGCCAAGAACTTGGATGGGATATATGGAATCCTGAAGAATTCTATACTGAGTACCCAGTAAAGAGATACCCACTTCAAGAAATCACAACTGAACTTCGAGGAAGAGTTGATGTTGCTTTGATACTGCCAGAAAAGCGCTCGGAGATTGCGGAAGTTTTCATTGAAATCAAAAGTCCATACAAACTTCAGAATGAGCTTGTTGCAGGTGAAACGCAACTAAAAAGGTACAATTGGTCTGACAAATCAGCGATCAGCATCTTGACTGACGGCATCATTTGGCGCTTCTATTTACCATCTCTTGGGGGATCCTTCGAAGACAGTCTTTTTAGTGAGATAAATCTACTTGAAGATGACATAGAGTCTGTTTGCATTGTATTTGATCAAGTACTGAGGAGAGATAACTTTAGAAAACAAGCTGTAGAATCCGCTGAAGCCATTTTTGAAGAAATCGCCAGGATTAAAAAACTTAGTCTTGTTAAAAGTGAAGCAGAGGAAATAGCAAGGAAGACTGGCTTGCAGAAATTTACAATTGCATCCCAGCTATTAAAGAATCAGCATGCATACGAAATGGACGAATCCGAAATAGCGAGCTTGTGGGATAAAAAAATACCCAAAGTAACACAAGCTCCAACAGTAGTTTTTCCGCCTGTTCCCCCGGGAAATAAAGGAACAACACAGGAACCGCCTAAACTAGGTGAGGTTGACTTCACAGTGTTACAGGATTACAGTTACAAATCAGCAAGGGTAGTTGTAGTTGGTGGCATAACCACTCCAGTAAAACACTGGTGGGAGATTAAGAAGCATGTTTTCAACTATTTGCTTGAGAAGAATCCTGCACTTGCCTCATCGGATATCCTTGCGCTATTTACGAAAAGGACTGATAGTATGGATATAAGGTTGATAAATGGTATGTATTCAAGAGGAAGAATGTCGGCGACGGGCATCGTAAAGCAATGTAGAGCTGCTATGAAAATTGCGGGATATGAACCATGTAAAGATTTACAGGTAGGCTTCGTTGAATCTGAACGTAAAAGGAAAGGTCAATGAGCCAGAACCACTCTCAAATCGCATCCTTTATCTGGAGTATATGTAACCTCCTCAGAGGTCCCTATAAACGCAACGAATACCGGAAAGTCATCTTGCCCTTTACTGTGCTCAAGCGTTTTGATTGCATCCTTGCACCCACCAAAGACAATGTCCTGGCAGAGCTCCCTCACCTCTACGGCAAATCTGATAACATCATATCCGAGAGCCTGATCAGGATCACAGGTGTTCCCTTTTACAACAAATCACGTCTGGACATGAAGAAACTGCTAGACGATACAGAGAATATCGCCATCAACTTGCAGTCTTACATAAACGACTTTTCGCCCAATGTGCAAAAGATCATAGAGTACTTTGCCTTCTCAGAGCAGATCGCTCGTCTGCAGGATGCCAACCTGCTTTATCTGGTGCTGCAGCGCTTTGTAACCGATGAGCTCGATCTCAGCCCCCAAGCAGTGGATAACATTCAGATGGGACTAGTCTTTGAGGAACTGATCCGTATTGGGGCAGAGCAATCCAACGAGGAAGCCGGAGAGCACTTTACGCCCCGTGAGGTGATCAAGCTGATGGTGAATCTGCTGCTCAGTCCTGAAGCCGACCTTGCCAAAAGTCATGTCGTAAAAACTATCTTTGACCCAGCTTGCGGAACCGGAGGGATGCTAACAGCCGCCGAAACCTATATCAAAGAACTGAACCGCGACGCAAAACCTCACCTATATGGTCAGGATTGGAATAAAGAATCTTATGCTGTATGTTGTTCGGACATGCTGATCAAAGGTGAAGTTGCTAAAATACACTACGGCTGCTCCTTCGAGCAGGATGGCTTTTCCACAGACAAGTTTGATTATATGCTTGCCAATCCTCCTTTTGGTGTAGAATGGAAAAAGCAACAAAAGACCATTACCGATGAACATGAAAAGCTTGGCTACAATGGCCGCTTCGGAGCCGGACTGCCCCGCATTAACGATGGCTCCTTGCTCTTTTTGCAGCATATGATCTCCAAAATGAGGTCAGTGGAGGAAGGCGGTAGCAGGATTGGCATTGTCTTCAATGGTTCGCCCCTCTTTACCGGAGATGCAGGAAGCGGGGAATCCAATATCCGCAAATGGATCATCGAAAACGATTGGCTGGAAGCTATTATCGCCATGCCCGACCAACTCTTTTACAATACCGGCATCAGCACCTATATTTGGATCATCACCAATAAAAAAGAAGCACACCGCAAAGGCAAAATCCAGCTTATCGACGCTCGGCAATTTTACAACAAAATGCGCAAAAGCCTGGGCAATAAACGCAACATCATCGGAGATGGAGAGGATAACCGTTTTGACCACATCAGCTTGATCACCCGGATTCACAGCGACTTCATCGACAATCAGGAATTGGAATTCACCTGTAATGGCACTACGAAAACAGCTATCGTCAGCAAGATCTTTGACAACAAGGACTTCGGCTACCAAAAGATAACCGTGGAGCGCCCCTTGCGCCTGAACTTCCAAGTTTCACAGGAACGCATTGCCCGGCTGGATAATAATACTACCTTTGCCAAGCTTGTCGAAAGCAAGAAGAAAGACCCCATCGAAAAGCAGAGAGAGATGGATGCTGGCAAAGCTCTGCAAGACAGAATAAAAGCAGCTCTGAACAGTATGGATGGAAGCATTATATACATGAACCGGGAGCAATACCTCAAAGCACTCAGGCAGGCACTCTTACAGCATCATCTGTCATTGGGCAATCCGGAGCTCAAAGCAATCCTGGAAGCCCTCTCCGAGCGTGATGAAACTGCCGATATCTGCAGAGATTCCAAAGGCATGCCGGAAGCTGATACCGAACTGCGGGATACAGAGAATGTACCTCTTAAGGAAGACATTGATACTTACTTCAAGAGAGAGGTGCTTCCCCATGTTCCCGACGCCTGGATTGACTACTCCAAGACTAAGATCGGCTATGAAATCCCGTTTAACCGCCATTTTTATGTGTATCAGCCGCCAAGGGGATTGGAAGTTATAGAAGCAGAACTTTTCAACATAGAGAAAGAGATTGAAGCTTTACTACTGGATTCAAATGTATGATTGAGCATAGTTCAATTAAGCTATCCAAGGAGATAATAGCCTTAAGCAATTCAACTACTTGGGAATCAGCTATGAAAGAATGGGTGTTGAGTGAAGTATATTCAGATAGGATATTTGCAGCAATTAAACGAATATCAAAAGATAATGCCAAATCCTGGAATATAGAAGCTATAGAATATATGAATGAACGTGGATGGCTTACGGAATGGGAGTATGGGTTTTGCATAAACACAATGAAGAAAAGAGTGCTATCAGAAAGACAGTTGAAATCCAGGGTAGATATAAATCAAAAACTTCTAAGGAAACCGAAAAATCAATTATCTCATAGAGGCACTAGTGATTAAATATAAGAGCTACGAAGATTATAAGGAAACTGGAATCACTTGGTTGACAATGGTGCCAAAACATTGGGAGATTTTAAGAACAGATTCTGTGACAGTCTATATCAGAAACCAGATAAATCCTGATGAAATCAAATCAGAGTTTGTTTTTCATTATTCTATCCCCGCTGTTCAAGAAACTGGAACTGGACAATATGATCTTACTGAAGAGGTCGGAAGTGCAAAGCAGCTTATCACTAAAAAGTCAGTACTAATCTCAAAACTGAACCCTCGTAAGGCTACAATCTGTATTGCAGAGCCGAAGGATGAGATCACCATCTGTTCATCCGAATTCATTGCAATGGAAGCAAAAAAATGTGATCTTAAATATCTGTTTTATCTCATGAACAGCGAGATGAACAGACAACGGCTTGATGCCAAGGTGCAGTCAGTTACACGAAGCCATCAGAGAGTTTATCCATCAGATATCTACAGATTCTGGACAGCTCTTCCATCGACCACGGAACAACAAGCAATCGCTTCCTTTCTCGACAGGGAGACGGCTCGGATAGATGCTTTGATCCAGAAGAAAGAGCGGATGATAGAACTGCTGAAAGAAAAACGCATCGCCCTCATCACCCAAGCCGTAACCAAAGGACTTGACCCTAATGTACCCATGAAGGACTCCGGGATAGAGTGGTTAGGTGAAGTGCCGGAACATTGGACTGTGTTAAAGTTCAAAAATATCGGTAGTTTTCAGGGTGGTGCAGGCTTCCCTGATGATGAGCAGGGTTTAGAGGATGAAGAAATTCCATTTTATAAAGTATCTGACATGAACCTGCCAGGTAACGAAACCTATATGTGCCAACATAACAACTCAGTTAGCAGAGAAACAGCGCTGAAGCTGAGGGCTTCTATACTTAGAAAGAATACTATTGTGTTTGCAAAAGTTGGAGCTGCATTATTATTAAACAGACGAAGAATTATAACTAAAGACTCTTGTATTGATAACAACATGATGGGCTTCTCCACAACTCATTGCGATGTAATGTGGTGCTATTTCTTTCTTTTCCAACTAGATCTTGGTAAATTGGTAAATCCTGGAGCTGTTCCATCTGTCAACGAATCGCAAATGAGTAACATCCCCGTTTGTGTTCCACCGACTCAAGAGCAGAAGCAGATAGGAGATTATCTGGTTACTGAAACTACAAAGATAAATAAGATGATAGACAAGGTAAACGCATCAATAATCCAATTGTCAGAATACCGCGCATCCCTCATCCACCACGCTGTCACCGGTAAAATAGATTTGCGAGGACATGATGCACACGCACAATGAACAATCCTTCGAATCCTATATTGAGTCCGTCATGCAAGATGGATGGACAAGCGTAGCCAATACAGCCTTTGACGTAGGCAATGCCCTCTTTGCGGAGCAAACTATAGACTTTATTAAGCAGAGTCAGCCCACCCTCTGGGCAGAACTGGCCAAGCTGAACGGCGATCTCTTGCCCGGGCAGATTATTAAAGCTCTGGTCAAAGAGCGTAATCTCAAGGGCACCCTGCACATCCTGCGGCACGGCTTCAAGTTTCAGGGTAATACTCTCAAGCTGGCTTACTACCGTCCGGCGCACAGCCTCAGCAAGGAAGCCGAAGCTCTTTACCAATGCAACACTTTTCAAGTATGCCGTCAGGTCTTTTACCATCCCGACAAGCAGCAGTCCATCGATATGGTGCTAGCAATCAATGGCATCCCGGTTGCTACCCTCGAGCTCAAAAATCCCGGCACCGGGCAGAATGTAAAGCATGCCATAAAGCAATACCAGAATGACAGAGACCCTTCTGCACCCCTTTTGAGCTTCAAAACGGGGGCACTGGTACACTTTGCTGTGGATACCGATGAAGTATATATGACTACTCACTTGATGAAGCAGAAGACATCCTTTTTGCCCTTCAACCGGGGCAGTAACCCTCAAAGTGTGGATTGCGGTAAAGGGAATCCAATCCATCCTTCTGGGCACAGAACCGCTTATCTCTGGGAAGATGTGCTTCAGCCGGACAGCTTGCTGGAGATTGTGGGCAGCTTTATCTTTATCGAGAATGCGGGCAAGAAGGACGAACATATCATCTTTCCTCGCTACCATCAGTTAGACTCCGTACGCCGGCTCTTGGCGCAGGTTAAAAGCGATCAGACGGGCAAGAACTACCTGATCCAGCACAGCGCTGGAAGTGGTAAGACCAATAGCATATCTTGGCTGGCGCACCGCCTAGCAAACCTGCACACTGATCAAGACAAATTGATTTTTGACTGTGTGATCGTGATCACGGATAGGGTAGTGCTGGATAGGCAATTACAGGATGCCATTTACCAGATAGAGCATGCCATGGGCGTGGTTGCCCCCATTAAAGAAGGTAGCCAACAGCTTGCCAATGCCTTGGTGGACGGTACCAAGATCGTGATCACTACCCTGCAAAAGTTTCCCTTTATCTTGAGAGGACTTTTGCGGATAGCTGGAGCCAAGGACACTGACATGCCGGATGAAGCGGCTCTACTTAAATCCAAAGCATGGCAAAAGAAGATAGCGGGCAGGAAGTATGCCATCATAGTGGATGAGGCGCACAGCAGCCAAACCGGGGAGGCAGCACGGGACATGAAACAGATATTAGGTGATAAAGCAGTAAGAACTGAAGATGTTGAGGATTGGCAGGATGAACTGAACCTGGTGATGGAGTCCAGAGGACAACAACCCAATCTCAGCTTCTTTGCCTTCACAGCCACGCCCAAGGGCAAGACACTGGAACTCTTTGGCACCCACGGCAAGGCCTTCCACAATTACAGCATGCGCCAAGCTATTGAAGAGGGATTTATTCTTGACGTGCTGCAGCGTTACACCACCTACAGCACCTATTTCAAAATGATCAAAAAGACTGCGGATGATCCCAGTATGCCGGCCAAAAAGGCAGCCAAAAAACTATGCAAGTTCATGCGCTTGCATCCCCGCAATGTGAGCCAGAAGACAGAGATCATCATTGAGCATTTCCGCAGTTGTATAATGCCCCTGATCGGAAGAAAAGCCAAGGCAATGGTTGTTACGGACAGCCGTTTACAAGCCGTGCGTTATATGCTGGCTTTTCAGAAATACATAGGGGAAAATCATTATACCGATGTGCATCCTTTGGTGGCATTTAGCGGAACTGTGATCGATCCTGAAACTGAGTTGGAATACACTGAGCCAGGGATGAATATCGACTATAAGAATGGCAGACATATTTCTGAAACGCAGCTAAAAGACCGCTTTGGCAGTGAGGACTATCAGATCCTATTGGTGGCGAATAAATACCAGACTGGGTACGATCAACCCCAACTCTGTGCCATGTATGTGGATAAGCGTTTGGATGGAGTGCAGGCAGTGCAGACCTTATCACGTTTAAACAGGATCTATCCTGGCAAAGAAGCACCCTTTGTGCTGGATTTTGTAAATAAAGCTGAGGATATCCTGGCAGCCTTTAAGCCCTATTATACGGTGACAGAACTGGAATCAGAATCCGATCCTACGCATCTAGAAGAGATTAAGCACGAGCTGAACCAGATGCAGATTTACGATTGGAAGGAAGTGGAGGACTTTGCAAAGATATTCTACAAACCTTTGGGCGAACAAAAACGAGGAGATCACGCTGCTCTTCAGAAGCATCTCCAGAGTGCCGTGGAGCGCTACAAACAGCTTGAGAGTGATGAGGACAGGGATAAGTTCCATGACAAGCTTAAGGCTTATGTGCGGCTTTATGCCTTTGTTACTCAACTAATCAATTACACTGATCAAGAGCAGGAAATGCTCTATAGCTTTGGCAGGTTTCTGTTGCCGCACATCCACCCCAGTGACAGCCGGGATGCTTATCCGGAAAAAGATGTGGAACTACAGTATTATCGCTTGCAGAAGGTGATGGAAGGCTCTATCGACCTTTCCGAGGGCGAGGAAGTCAAGGTCAAATCCCCCACTGATACAGGCACTCGTAAAGCTAAGGAAGAGGATAAACCCTTATCCGAGATAATCGAAACCTTGAACGAACGCTTTGGCACGGATTTTAGCGAAGCAGACCGGCTTTTCTTTGAACAAATCAAAGAGACAGCCTTGCAGGATGAAAGCGTGCTCAAGACCGCAGCAGCCAATCCTCTGGATAAGTTTGAACTGGGTATTGAGCAGATCATCAAAGACCTGATGATGAACCGGCTGAAGGAGAACGATAAAATCGTAAGCCGGTATATGGATGATGAGAAGTTTCAGAAGGTGATTTTTAATCTGTTATCAAAAGAACTTTTTAATGATATTAACGGGGATTATAATGCTAAAAGATAACAAGCATATAATCTTATTGACATTTTACTTGTTTAGAAAGATTAAGTTCTGATGCATAGAATTGTTGTTATTGGTTTCTACAAAGTTGACCTCATGCATGAGATATCTAGGCATATTTTGTTATATGAGATAGTAAAAAATAAGTAGTTTAGTTAGTTAATAGTAGGAAATGAAATGCCACGAGAGTACGCTCAGATTACTCCATCCGTTATTAGATGGGCGCGTGAGAAAGCAAAGTTAACCATCGATCAGGCTGCCGAAAAACTAGGTAGAACTCCAACTGATATTCAAAAATGGGAGAACGGAGAAGCTCTACCCACATTAGCGCAAGCTAGGTCAGCAGCGAAACTCTACGGTCGGGCTTTTGCTGTTTTTTATCTTCCCTCTCCACCAGATGATTTTGAACCCCTCAGGGACTTCCGTATGAACCAAGACAGTATTATATCGTCAAAAAGCTTATTGTTCATACGTCAAATCCAATGGAAGGCAGAATGGTTAGCTGAATTTTTAGTATCAGAGGGATCACAAAAATTAGATTTTGTTGGTAGATACGATATAAACTCACCTATTGAAGACGTGGCATCCAATATCATTGAAACATTAGATATCTCATTATCAGACCATAGAGCCACCAGAAGTCCTTCGAAAGCACTTTCTTTATGGATTAATAAATCTGAAAACTGCGGTATTAACATTGTTAGAGATAGCTCCATTAATAGTGATGAATTTAGAGGGTTTGTTATTATCAATGATTATGCACCGTTCATTTTTCTCAATTCAAATGACAGCTATTCAAGTAGAGTATTTACTCTTGTTCATGAACTTGTTCATGTATGGATCAACCAACAAGGAATAATAGATCCAATTGTTTGGAATGGAACCTCTGCTGCAAATGCAATAGAAACATTCTGTAATCGTATTGCGCAATCAATACTTATAAAAGAAACCGAGTTGATTGAGCTGTGGGATTCGGAAAACGATACCGCATCAATTATTAAAATATGCCAAGATATATCTTCCTCAATGGTGATAAGCCCTGAGATGGTTGCCAGATGCTTATTAGATAATAAAAGAATATCCCATAATGATTATCAATTAGTCAGAGAAGCCGGTATTGATTTATGGAAAAAGCATAAGGAGAAACAAAGAGAAAGTGATGGAATGGTAAGCCCATCCTTAATGGCAGTATTAAAGAATGGCTATTTGTTCTCCCAGATTGTCTTGAATGCCTACCAAACTGGATTGATATCTGGAAGAGATGCTTCCTCGTTATTAAATTTCAAAGTCAATAATTTCGGTAAGCTGTCGGATAACATCCCCTTAAGGAGTCATTATGCACGGCAATAAACCGAAAGTATATTGCTTGGATTCGAACGCATTAATCGAACCTTGGAACAAGTATTACTCACCAAAAATTTCCAATTATTTCGATATTCTCGAAAGACTCATTATAGAAAACCGAATATTCTGCACTGAAGAGGTAGCACTGGAAATAAAGAAAGGCGATGATCTTTTATACAAGTGGTTGAAAAAGAATGAATCTAATTTCGTCAAAACCATCGATTCTGATGTACAGAAAAAGGTAAGAATAATCCTTTCACAGTTTCCTAATCTAATTGATAGCAAGAAACAAAGATCAATGGCAGACCCTTGGGTAATTGCTCATGCTTGGTCACTTAATGCTGTTGTAGTTACAAAAGAGTACCCAATCGATAATGTGAAAAAACACTGTAAAATACCAGATGTGTGTAAGTTCTATAACATCTGTTGCATGGACGATTGGCAGTTTATAGCTGAGCTTGGAATTACTTTCGTAGCTTCACTATAATCAGTTAATTTTATATTAGACTAGTACTTGTCCTGCACTTCCAATGAAAAGGCGGAAATGGCGTATGTGCACCGGAGACACCAACTGGGTTCATATCTGAGTCGTATTCGATCTGATCGTCCTTAATCCAAGGCGCGAGGGCTTTGATGTATTCCCGGGCATCATCCAGGCTGTTGGACTTGGTATCCAGAGCCATTAGGTTATCCATCACTTCCAGAGCATCGTTTAAGGGATAGACCTTATCTTGGGTAGCCAGAGCCCGGCAGATGTCACTGGTACGATCATCCAGGACCACCACGAGCTTGTAGTATCGGGCTTTGGCTTTCTTGTAGCCCTGCAACCTTCCAAACTCTCTGATTCTGAGAGCGGTATGTTCGGCCAGTCCCTGCCAGTAGTGGGATGAGCGGTTGGCGAGGTCATTGAACTGGTCTTTGAGGGTATCTGCAAGCATCTCTTTGGTGTATCCCTGTTCAATGGCTTTAGAGAGAGTGTCTGCAAAGTTCTGCCGGACATCAGCTTCAAAGTGATTCCCGATCCAGAACATCTGCTGCTTTTGGATAGTAGAGGAGAGATGCTGATCTTCGATACCCCAGAGCCCGATACTGGTCTTGGTAGGGGCTTGCACTTGGGTGTCTCTCAGTCCGAGCCGCACACAGCGGTCTATAATCGCTTTGGTAGGTTCATTGACCAGGGCTGCGAAGTCATCTCCCAACTGGGTATTGATGATGCCCATAAGCTTATCTATTGAGCTCTGGTTGAGTTTCTCAGCTCGGGGCATGTCACTCAGCATTTGAATGGCGAGTCTGGCTGCATCCTTGATCTCGGTCTTCCAGGCATTATTGAGGACCCGGTAGTACTCAAGCATGAGCTTATCATAGTAATTCATCAGAAAGAGAACCTCCGAACCTTAACTCTGTTCCTTCCAATATCGTACTCAGAGAAGCGTTCCAGACAGCCAGCCAGAGCGTCACAGCCATCGATATAGCCATCAGGATAGGTGAGGAATTGGCTGATGAGAGTAGGAGTATCCTGCCCCTCCGGAAACAGCACTTTGGCTGTCTCGATGATGGTCTCGGTTCGTTCTATACGCAGGTTCTTGTTATCTTTATTATCGATCCGCTTTATTCTGTGCGATATTGGTGGCAGATGATTGTCAGTAGCCCACCTGTCGAAGTCAGCGAGAATACGTGCCTGTCCGTAAGTGGTCTCACAGGCTGCTCTGGCTTTCACTCGGTAAGTGCGATCAAGCTCCTGATAGGCATCATAGTAGTATCTGAAGAACTTGGTATTCTCAGTCTGACGTATCCAGACGTGGATCACATAGAAGCGATTACCATCGTAGCCTATGGAAATGATGGCTTTGTAACAGCCCTTCTCTCCCCAGGCAGGATCGGCATAAAGCCAAACCCGCTTCATCTGGGATGGCTCAGGTAGAGATCTATACTTGGTAAACCAGTGGTTCTTGAAGATGTTACCTTCGATTACCGGCTGTCCCAGCATTTCTCTTTGATAACCAGTCATCCCAAACTTAGCTCGTAAGTTTGGCAAAGTGGCAGTAGGGTATTGATCCTCCCAGGTGGACTTGCCCTGCTGATCTTCGAGAGAGAAGCGCAAAATCGTTTTTTGATGCGTTTTCAGGACTGACTGGTATCCTAAGTCCAAATCGGGATTATCAGCCCGCATTTCGCTTAATATGAGTTCCTGAAACTGGCAGATGGCATAGTTGGGATGCACCAGGTTACCGAGCCAGATTATCTTGCCGTTTCCCTCAGGTGAGAGTGCTCCGGCAAGCTCCTGGGTGATCTTCTCCATCCGTCTCCTACCGATGGACTGGTTACCCATGTTCTCTTCTTTATCGATATCATCACAGACGATCAGTCCGGGACGTTTGGCAGTCTTAGGATTGATGGTTCCACGATGGCTCTGCTTGATACTTCTGGCTCTGATCCTTGCCTTGTTCTTGAGATAGAAGTCCAGATCAAAGCTATCCATTGGCTGTAGCTCCGGATAGTCCATTGTGAGCCGCTTATTGTTATGCAGTTCATGAAGGGTAAACGCAGTGCGTTCCTGCGCCAGATCTATGTCTGCGGCGGTATGGATCACATAGCGCTCACCTTTGATGATCATCCAGATCGGATAGACCACTCCCATAAGAACCGTTTTGCCCAGCCCACGAAAACCGGTGATAGCGATGATGCCTGAGTCATTATCAGTCTCATCGAACATAGTCTCGTGCGCTGGGCAAAAAGGTAGGGGGAAGATATGCGGGAAATAGGTATGGCAGAAGAACGAGAAAGCATCCCAACCCTCAGCAGTTGTCTTCCTGATCCTCTCTGCCTTGGCTTCAGGATTATCGTCTATAAAAGGCAAGACGGAGATCGTCTTGGATGCGATCTCCGCCAGTGCTTTGTTATGCCGCTGAATGAACTTCTTAGGCATAACCGGGTAACCCCCAGAAGCCCAGGGGGACGGGCGTCGGGGACCCGGAGGTCGGAGGAACGACCTTGTCGGGCTGTTGGCTTGGAGGATGTAGGTAGGTAGGAAGGTTCAGCGGAGTCGGAGGCAACGGCTCCGCTGTTTGGAGGGTTTGGAGGGTAGGTAGGTTGTGTATGGAAGCAACCATGTCCGTGGCTGTAAATTTATCCATTTCTAACTCTTAAGTATTCTGCAAGATCAAGGACTATGCCCTGGAACTGCTTAAGCAGGGTCTCGTATCCTTTCTCAATCATGAAGTCGGTAACCTGATCCAGGAAGCGTACGATATAGTCGTTCAACTCCTTGGATGGCTGCCGATCCTTCTGATCCTGCTTCATCATGCTCACCAGGCTTTGGATGGCTGTGTCGGCAGGATTCTTGGCATACTCCCGGAGCGCTTGAATGAGTGCCTTCTTGCGGGCGATGGCGATCTCGTGGTCGAGTTGGTTCTCTTCTTTAAAGAGCTCGTCCCACTTACCGCTCTTGATCCACTTGCGGACGGTGATATCGGAGACTCCGAAGATCACCGCCAGCTCAGTGGGTTCGGTCTTACCGTTCAGATAGGCTTCTTTGCAGTTGTCCCGCTTGATGCGGAACTCACGGCTATTACTCATACTCAGGGCGTACCTTGTGCTTTGTCAGGTAGTCGTTCAAGTCTTTTCCGGCACAGCGCAGCTGTCCGTTATCTTTGGTTCTAAAGGCAGGCAGAGGATCGAGGATATCCCTGATCCAGCGATATACGCTGGAACGGTCAACCCGGAGGATATCGGCTATCTCATCGGGACGGTAGTTGCGTTCATCGTTGAAGATACTCATTGTCTCTAAAACCTCTGCAGTTTTGGTATTCATAGGTGCCATTATTCATTCTCCTGTACTTTTATCAAATTGAGATGCATTACCTTGCCACTGTTTCTTACAGAGAAGGGAAGTTAAGGATAATCTGGCAGAACTTGCCTGATTCGTCACGTTCATAGAAGTTGATGTACTGCTTGGTAGCAACTACCTGGATGGCCTGGTCGATCAGCTCCATAGCTTCCTTCCAGGTTTGATCCTTGATGTTGTAGCGGCGCAGGCGCAGGATACGGTATTTGGCGATTTCACCTTTCTTATCGACCTGAAATGCCTCGCTGATGATGGCTCGGAGGTTGACATTGGAGTCGGCTGACCAGGCTTTGATGCACTCATCGATCTTCTGCTTGGCAAGTTGGAGTTCGATGCCGAACTGGATGCGTTCCTTGAATCTGATCTCAACTCTATATTTGCCGTCAAAGCTGTTGAGGACGGCATTGCCCTTCCAATCCAGTCCGTTCTTTTCGGCTACCTGCTGGAGATAGAGCTCCACATCTTCAAAGAACTGGTTCTTATCTGCTACTATGCGGTCATGCAGCTTGATCGCCCGGTTAATGGTCTTGGTTACGATGGCATCCTGCTTGAGGATCTCCGGCCTGATGATTGAGACCGGGATGCTCTGTCCGTTAGCGTCAACTCTGGTGGGAATGGGCTTCTTAGCCCTGGGGGTTTTGGGGGTGTCCATTAGATATCTCCTTCTTGGTTGTATTTTTGGTTTTCTTTTCATTCTGTTTGATGTAGTTCTGCAGCATAGCGATGACCGCCCTGCGTTCCTTCTGGTTGAGTAGGTTCCAGTGGCTTTTGGAATAGTGTTGGATGGTAAATGCCCGTAGCTGGGACTCGGTCCAGCCCGCAGTCTTCATGAGATAGAACATATACTTGCCCTGACGGTCGAAAGTAAAGATTTGGGGTCTGCCATGCTTACGGTACTTAAGCAGGAGTGCCTTCAACTCAATTAAGCGATCCTCCGGCAAAGCCCTAAGTGATTCGCCATAGCCCAAGCCCTTGATGATGAACTTGAATGCTTCAAGCGGCCAGTGGAACTTCTTGACCCGGAGGCCATGTATCTCTTGGCGTAGTTTTCGTTCTCGCTGTTCCTGAGTCATAGAATGCCCTCGCTCTTTACTTGTGGTTAGTAGTTTTGGTAGTTTTTTTACGGCGTCTCTGAGGCCGAATGCCGCACTCGGCCCGCTTCTCGCTAATGATGCCTTTCTTGATCACCGAGCCGACTTTGCAGATCATGTTTATGTCCTTGGTATAATAACCTGACTTACATATACCCACCGCATCGACTGAGATCAGTGCCTCCAGGTACTTAAAGGCCCACTGGCGGCTGCGCTGCATCTTGGAGGCCAATTGTCGGATGCTCTTTATTTGGTTCTTTTCAAGCAGGAAGCAGATATCCTGGCAGGCTTTAAGGTCGAATGCCCAGTTACCGCAGTAAATGGTTGCTACATTGATATTATAGCGACCCCGGTTGGTTACATAGATATCCTCGTATTTGGATACCTTGCGGATCACATTGCCTGTAAGGAGTTGGTTAAGGCGCTCCTGAACCACATCCCGGTCTACTCCGGTGCACTCACAGATCAGATCTAAGTTGAAGTAGCTGACGAAGCGGTCTACGAAGTGGTCGATTATAATGCTTTGCTCGTTCATAATGCCCCCTAAATATGGTTCATGGCTGGGATGGGATTGATTTTACTTCTGACTTCAAGCATGTGCATGATCTTGATGGCTTTCCTAAGGTTCCCGGCTGCGTTGAAGTGGATGTAATTGACCAGGGACTCCGGGCAGGGAATATTCATCAGTTCGGTGCCCAACATTCTAATATCATCCTTGCTTACCGCTTCGAACTCGTAGAAGTAGTTACAGCGGTCAAAGTAGTAAGCATTAATCTGGTTAAGCCTATCCATGGCGTTCTGCATGCCTACCAGGATCACCACTGCTAATGTCTCATCCACCAGATCTCTGACCGATCCGAGTAACTGAGGATAGCGGAAGGCGTAGTCGATCTCATCAATGATGATGACGGTATCCTCATTATCGAGGAGCAGTTGGATACATTGCTTGTAGATGTTGTTGGTAGTACCCACGGGGAGATAATCACCCCTCCCCAGGCTTCTGTACAGGTTCTGGAGCAGTTCCTTGGCGAAGGTCTTGGGAGTGGTTGTAGCTTCCAGTCTGATATACACATATCCTCGGGCATAGGCAGCACGGCTGGCATAGGTGGTCTTGCCGAGGCCGGGTCTGCCATACAGCATGCCCAGTCCCACCATCTCCAGTCGGGGACGCTTAAGCAGGAAGTCAATGCACTCATCGGCTTTCCGGACATTGTGGATCGGGACAAGTTTACCTTGCTTCATTTATTCCTCCTTATTTGATTCCGATCGTTTTAAGCATTTTCTTGAACTCCTCATTGTCGAAGGGATCGAACTCGCTTGATCCTTCGATAACAGCTTGATTTTGATTGGTGTTGGTCTGTTCAGGTTGACTGGCAGCTATTGCTTTCTCTTGTTCGATTACTATCTGTTCCAGCCTGGCAATCTCCTCTTCTGGACCCGGGGCGGGAGCTTCGATCATAGGTGCTTGAAGGAAGGTAGGATTGTTATCAGCGGGGATCTCGTTCATATAGCTCTTGAGCAGCTTATCTACCGATTCCTGATTACTGCGCACAAAGCTCTGGGTCCGCTGTTCGGTCAGCTGCTGCAGCTTCTTGATCTGGGCATATTCCTGGCGATATTCCTTATGCGATTTGCTGTTCTGCATATCGGCCTGGATGAACGGATGCTGAGCCTGGCGCAGAGAAGCCTGGCAGATAAAGACATCCGCCTCGTCATAGACCAGTACCCATCTCGCATCAGCCAGATCGTATCTGATCACCACCGGCTTACCTATGTGATCCACTAGGGCAGGATGCCAATACTTCAGTTTGTTCAGCACGATGCCCTCGTTGCGGATGGCTTTACGTTCTACACTCAACATCATAAAGTTGAGCTGAGAGGGATTGACCAGCCTATCCTGCGGCTTGGGAGCCGAGTTGAACACCTCCCAGGGTTTGCGGTTATCCAATCCCCGGTGAGGGGTGATACCATATACATATCTGATATAGTAGCCGATCATCTGCATCGCTTCTTCAGTAGTGGGTGGCTCGCAGGTATATAGCTTCTTGATCCACTTCTCGTTACGCATCAGAGTGGCAGGTTTATCGGCTATATTGGCTCCCCGGAAGCTGCTGATGAAGCGTTCAAACTGCTCCTGGAAGGTCCGGAAAAACCGCTCGATGATCTTGGCTTTGGCATTGTAGCTTTCGGCGAACTGAGCTCTGATTCCTAACTTGGGGAAGATGCCACCTAATTCCTTGGCCAGGTCATGCCCTTCCCACTGCTCGTGGAACAGCTTGCTCTTGAAGGCCTTGCCATTATCAAGATAGACATACTGAGGCAGGGCTCCCCAGTTGAGGAAGCCATTGCGGAAGGCAGCTTGGATGTGCTGGCTGTCCTCGGTGAAGGCGAGAGTGGCACCCACTGGATATCGGGATGCCCAGTCGAAGACCATGATCATAGTCATGCGTTGTGCTTTCCCAGTCTTGGGATTGAGGATATCGAAGGCCAGGGTATGTCCATCGGCTACCCAGACTTCGCCCACACTCAGCAGTCTGCTGTCCCGGTGGATGGTCTTAATGATGTGCTCAGCTACGAACTTGCTGCCCCGCCTGGCTTGCTCCCACATTGCCAGGTTGTCATCCCGCCACTCTTCGACCCAGCGTCTAAGCGTTGGTACCGAACTGGGTGAGTCGATCAGTCCGGACTCGGCTTTGGCTTTTAGGAACTTGAGAGCACTGCCGATGCTGATCCGGTTGGGATGCAGCAGGATCGCCAGCAGCACCTTGCCTTCCAGTTCGGTGATCTTACGTTGCCGTTTCTGATAGCGGTTGCCATGCAGGAGGGCATACATATCCTGCTTGCTCTGTTCATATCGTTCCAGCCAGATGCGTAAGGCCCGTTCAGTTCGCTTTCCTTTCAAAGCATAGAGTTCCGGAGCCAGGCTACCGTTATTGTATTCCTTAGTGAGCAGTTCCCACTCCCGTCCTTTGGACTCGCTATGCTGGAGCCGCTCCAGCACCGTGGTGCAGAAGTAGCCCATCAGCTTGGCTTCGTTATCGCATTTGACTGGTACCCGCTCTTGAGGAGTAAAGTCGATGAACTCATCCTCAGGATCATTGGGAGCGCTTGGCTCATCTTCCAGAACGATACTGTCGTCAAGTATGTTGCTATCAGTCGCTGTGACAGCCGGAACTGGCACTAGTTCCGATTTTGGTTTGATCTCCTGGTCTTTCCCAATCTGGTTGAGCAAATCCTGCTTACCCTTCCAATCAGGATAGATGCTCTGATAGAGCTCCGCGTAGGTCAGGGGATCGATTTCATCATAGATGCTCATGCTTGTCCTCCTCGCTGTATTTGTAGATCAAAGCGCTGTGCAGGTCTTTGCCATCCACCTTGAGAGTGATCTCAATAAAGCCGGCAGGCACCAGGTTCCTGGCCCGGCAGTCTGCCATCTCCTTGATATATAAGGAAGGCTCGGTCAGCAGGAAGGTCTTCATAACCTTATAGCCATCCTGCTCGACCAGATGCTTGTGCACTTCGATTCGGTTGCGCTTGATATAGCGCCATACGGTGCGGGTGGAGCAGCTCATCAACTCCGCTGCCCGCTCCACGGTCAGCCAGACTGACCTAATCTTGTTCTTGCTCATGTTCAGCCTCTGCCAATAATTCTCTGGTACCGGTAAGACCACTGTGACACTTCCACTCCGGTGGCGTGTCACAGAGGTCAAATAATCTGTCACAGTGGTAGCCTTTTTCTGTCCTGGCGATCTGTCACAGCGTTCAACGTATCTACTGATCAGCATCGGCGGCTTTTTTCTCCGATGGGAAGGGTGTGTGACACCTCCACTCCGGTGGCGTGTCACAGAGGTCGGATAATCTGTCACAGTGGTGCCCTTTTTCTGTCCTGGCGATCTGTCACAGCGTTCAACATATCTACTGATCAGCATCGGCAGCTTTTTTCTCCGATTGGAAGGGTGTGTGACACGTGTCACAGAGGTCAGTGTGTCACAGAGGTCATCCTTGATCCAACTTTCTCCGGGCTCGTAACTGGTCGCTTTCATAAGCACCTCCCCTTAGTTATTGTTGGGTGCTACATAACTGCGTCGCAATAACTTGGGAAGTCCTTTCTGCCAGAATCGACAGGTTTTGAAAACTATCTGATACCAGCGGAAAAATCCACCGCCTAAGCACAACTATATAAATAAGCATTGACAAAAAGATTAGACAATTTATTTTGTCTACGGATGCATAATATTACCCATACGGCAAATGGTCAATGAAAATATTGACCTTATAGGAGGAATAATGGACCCTAATGATATCGGCAGCAGGCTGGGAATGCTGATCAAATCAATGAATTTGAAGCAGTACCAGTTTACCGAAAAATTCGGTATTTCGGCTAATTCTCTGGACCGTTATAAGAACAATGAGCGGTTTCCCGACCCTCAGTTCTTGGCCAGATTGATTGATGCCGGAGTGAATGTGAACTGGCTGTTAAGAGGGGAAGGCAGTATGTTCATCCTGGCTCCCTGGGAGCTTGGAGATGATATCAGGACTACCAAGAAAGTCCAGATAGTGGATGGCAAACCGGTCTTAGTGAATGATTTTGATACCACTTACATCCGCACCTCACTGTTCCCGATCGTGGCGGAAATATCCGCTGGATCACCCATGGATGTTCCCGAAGGCATAGAGCCAGCGGAATCAGTCGAAGTCCCCACTCGCTATATTCCCTACGGTACGGATAGCTACGTGGCCTTCCGCATTAATGGACAGAGCATGGAGCCGCAGATACTCCACGGGGATATTGTCCTCATCAAAAAGCAGATCACCTGGGATGGTTTGGACGGTAAAATCTGTGCCGTCAGATACGAGACCGGCATTACTCTGAAAAGGATACAGTATGATGAGGCCCGCAGGGGTGTTGCCCTCCAACCTCTCAATAAAGACTACCGGATCGAGTTTATAGACGCTGATCAGAGTCAGTGGCTAACGATGATCGGCCCCCTATCACTTCAGTTACGGTTCTATTAAATTTGTAAACTATTTCAAAAAATTTGATGTTCTGAAAATACCTTAAATTGAGGGCAAAATTGAAGGAATCGTGATATCGAAACGTCCAAAAACGTCCAAAAACCACTGTGACACAGTCTAAAGCCAGTCCTATCTATCTCTCCACCCTATAAACAGTTAAGACCTCTGTGACAAGTGATATCGATTTGAAAATTTGGGTGAGAATTTATATTCACCCTTATCAACCCCGATATGATTCCCTTATGATTCCCATATCGTTCCCATATCGCGATATGGGAAGCGTGTGGGAAAGTTTTGGTCAATATAACCGCTAACTGCATCTGCTACAAAAAGATAAAGAAACACAGGAAAAGGTAAATTGAGAGGGCAAGATAGCGAAATAGGAAAGGAGAAAAAAGTAACTGAAAAAAGGATATCATAAACAGGCAAAGCAGTAAGTATCCTGCTGTCAGGTTGATTTATATTTCTGCTTTGCCACTCTGCAAAAAAAATTTCTTTCCTCTTTTCCTTTTTATTTACAAGCTATCATTTTCGGTGTATTCGGTATTCCCGGTTTTGTTTACAAGTAATCATCTTCGGTTTTTTCGGTATTCAGGGTAGCTAAACCAAACCCTAATCTTTTTCCTTGACCTGTAAAGTGGATTTTATAAAAGATAAAAAGGTCTTAAAAGGGAGAAAATATGGAACACTACAGTAAATTATTACCCGGAATGGTGGAATGGACACTGCAAAAAAGAGCAGAAGATAATGTATCGGAAAGTTTTGGTTGCGGTTATCTTTTTGTAGATGTTTGCGATTTTACAAAATTGACAGAAAGCGCTTCTTTGAAAGGACATTACGGAGTAGAAATTATTACTGATATCTTAAACCAGTATTTTGATCTCTTGAACGAAAAAATAATGCAATATGGCGGACAGATTATCAAATTTGAAGGTGATGCCATTTTGGCTGCTTTTCCCGGTAAAGAAGAGATTTGCCTAAGCCAAATGCAGGAATGCTTAAAGGAATTTCACTGGGAACTGCAAGAACTGAATAAACGCCTGAAAAATAAATATGGCAGTGATCTTTCCTATCATAGCAGTATGGGTTACGGTCAATCCAATGTGATTATTCTGGGCAAACCGAATATCCATTATGATTATTTTGTGTATAGTCCCGTAATGCCTTCCCTTTATAAACTCTTTGCCCAAGCGGGAAAAAACGAATGTTTGCAGGTAAAAAGTGGCATAAAAACGAAAAAGAAAGCCGAAATTTATAGAGCTGAACTTCCCCTGCAAGCCGAAAAAAGCTACGATCAAAGTTTCTTTCCTCCGGAAATTTTACAGCGTATTTCTTCCCAAACATTTACCGGTGAACTACGCAATGCCGCTATTCTCTTTATTGGTATTACCGCCGAAAAATATATTCATAAGGGTGACTACAAAACCATTAACAACTACTATTGTACGGTTCAGGAAATTGTTTACCGTCTGGAAGGAATGATTAACAAAATTGACTATACCGATAAGGGTTTGATTTTACTTATCAGTTTCGGCATTTTACAAACCCATATAGATGATATTGAGCGCGCTATTGTCTGTGCCAACCTGATAAATAATATAGAAAGCCCGCTAAAAGCTAAAATAGGGCTCACTTATAGCAATCTCTATGTGGGAGTTTTGGGAGCGAAACAACGCTGTGAATTTGGCATTATCGGCACAGGAGTTAATGTTTCAGCCCGTTTAATGACTTCCGCTAAATACGGACAAATTGTTTTTACCAAGGATATTCTACCCAGTGTGCAAAGCCGTTTTGAAGTCCAATTTTTGCGTAAGGAAAGGGTTAAAGGCATCAAAGACGAATTGTTCTTTTATCGTATCCTGCGTGAATTGCCGGAATTTTTGAGTAGCTATAAAAGGCAGTATCAAAATAAAACCCAGGTTTGCTACCAGGAACAAACTGCTGAAATCATTCAAAAAATAAAGGACAAAAAAATCAATCAAGTGCTTATTTCCGGAGATCATGGCACCGGAAAATCCTTTCTCAGCTGGCAGATATTAAACAATTTCTACGAGGAAAACTATAAAATTGGCATCTTCGTTTTAGATGAATTCAACCATCACGATCCTTTAATCCTGCATCGTAAATTTATCAGTAATGAACTGGAACTGAATGATCCCTTGTCGGAACCCGAAAAACTGCAACAATACCTGGCAGAAATTTTGGCAGAAAGAGATGCGGATATCCTTTTAAACGCTTTAGGACTGCAAAATAAAGAAACTATCTTAACCGATGACAGCGGAAAACAAATTGAATTGCTCTTGCTTTCCCTGCAAAAATCCCTGGACTTGCTGATGCGTGATTTTGACCTTATTTTGCTGGATAATATTCAATGGCTGGATGATCTTTCGGCTCAAATCCTCCAGAAACGCTTGGAAGATGACAACCCTAAATCACAAACTCTTATTTTAACTACTACTAAAGAGATAACAAACTACCAAAACAAGGCAAATGCCAAAACGGAATTTATCGGTTTAAGGGAATTGAATCGGGAAGAAGTAATAGCCCTGATTCGCTCTCAAATCCCTAATATCACTTTTCAGGCAGTGGATTATATCTACAATTTGGCAGGAGGAAATCCGCGGTTTATTACTGAACTTTGTTCCCAAATACTTTCCAGTTTCCCCGATCCTGATATGCTGATTACGGAATCTAATATTTATGATATTCAAAATAAGGGTCTTTTACCCTATAATGTAGAAAATCTTTTTATCGTTAAATATGAGTCATTAAGTCAGGAAGCCAAGGACATCCTAAAAAAGGCATCCATTATAGGTAAGGGCTTTACCTTGAATGAAATTTTTGAAACCCAGAGTGGAATAAGCCAAAATGAAATAATACCCGTAATTTCAGAACTGCAAAATAATGAAATTATAGATATTACAACCCTCTCTCCAGAAGTTCAATATCTATTCAATAATGCTCTTATGCGCCAAGCTGTCTATTCTACTATTTTGCTTGGAGAAAAGGTTTCTCTCCATAATCGCATTGCCTCTTTTTATGAAGAAAAATATGGAACACTGGCAAACCGCCACAGTGAATTACTTGCCTATCATTTTCATTTGGGAGAAAATAAGGAAAAAGCTCTGCATTATGCTTTAATAGCAGGCGACCAAAATCAGAAAATAAATAACCACAGTGAGGCAATTTATTACTATCAAATAGCTCTTCAGCATACTACAGAAAGATTGGAAAAAATAGCTATCATCCTTAGTATTGTGGATTCCCAGCTCTATTTAGGCGAAGTGGAAGTGGCTATAGAAAACCTGGAAACTATTGAACCGAAGGAAATTTCCTTTCCTGAACTCCTTAAAAAGTATCATTTTTTGCGCTGCAGGGTCTATTACTTGAACGGTGACTATGAAGGTGTGCTGAAATATCTGAAAAATGTAACGGACTTTGAAGGCAAATATGGAGAACAAATACGCGTTTATCAATTGGACTGCCTTTATCGGCTTTTCCAGATTGAAGATTTTTCTGCCTTGCTGAAGGACTTGAAACAGGAATTTATACAGCAGGCGGCAAAAACCTTGAATGTAAAAGCCAAAAAGCCATCTGTTTCAACTTTGCTTTCCCGTTTTCAGAAAATTCCGGAAGATGAAATTACAGAAGAGCAAAAACACTATCTCTATCTATTGCTGAAACTGGAATCCATAGCGGCAAATCATTTTATTAATACAGGATATTATCAAAAAGCACTAAAGTCCTTACTTTTCCAATACGACCTCGCAAAAGCTCTGAAAGATGACCTCTCTTTACGGATTGCCAGTAGCGGACTGGGAATTGTGTATACACGAATGGGAAATTTGGATTCTGCCTATAAAGCTTATGTGGAAGCAATTAGCATTGCCGATAAAATCAGTGACCGTTTTGGTTTTGCCAAAGTCCTTTCCGATATGGCAACTTTACATCGGCGAATGGGACAACATCAAGAAGCTTTAGATCATTTTCATCGCAGCTTGAAAATCTTTGAATCCTTAGGAAATCTTGTCTTTCAAGGCGTCGTCTTACACGGAATTGGAGAAGTGTATTTGCAGGAAGGACGCGATACTGAAGCATTGAAATATTTTCGTAAAGCCCTGAAAATTGCCCGCCAAAGCAAAGACCTCTTTGGAATTTCTTTTGAACAGGATGCCATTGGAGATATTTTATTTAATTCCGGAAAAATAGCTGACGCAAAGACACAATATTGGAAAAACCTCAAATTACAACAAAAAATTGGCGATAATGAAGGAATTGCCCATACTTACGGTAATTTAGGCAATGTAGCCAGAATGGAAAAAAACCTTCCTCTGGCAATTGAGTATTACACTAAAAATATTAAAATGACAGCTGAAATTGGCGATAAAGACGGACAAGGAAGAGGTTTTTACAATCTTGCTTTGGTTTATGAAGACCTGCAGGACAAGGAAAAAGCAATACAATTCCTACATAAAGCTCTAAAATGCTTTACCCAGGCAGGTTCGGTTAAATTTATGGAGCTGACTAAAAAACGCTTACAGGAAAATTTACAGCAAAACGAGTGATGCAGTGAAAAGTGAAGGGTGAAAAAAAGGGGTTCACGCAGATTTCGCAGATGACGCAGATTAAAAATGGCAGAGGGCTTAGGGCAGAGGGCTTAGGGCTTTGAGAATAATAGGTATGGGATGAACAGGATTATATGGATTATAAGGATAAAAAAATAGTTCTGTAGGAACGACAGATACTAACAAAGGGTTTTTAACCCGGTGAAAGAAAGATGGTAGGTAACATATCTATTTGTAGGAAAATGAGTTCCGTAGGAACGACAGATACTAACAACGGGTTTTAACCCTGAGAAAAAAGTCAAAATTGGTATTTGGTTGGCAGAATTCTTATTTACCACATACAAAACCATTCATTTTTCAGAGTTCTGTGAACTATTTGGCAAATCAGAATTTGCCAACCCATTCGTCATCTACTGCATTATTGGGGATAAAACTGCCATTCTTAACGGGTTTTTTAGGACTTACCGGATTGAAAATTGCATCTTATGGGTTTACAAGGTTCTGATTGACAAATTTATGGTTGAATGTAATCAAGTTTTTTCTAATAGTAAGCATACCCAAAAGGAGATGAAATGCCGAAGCAAAATACTTGTAACAAACTGTTACTTGTGATAATAGCTCTACTATTTGCCTTAAATTTAAAAGCCGCTATGGTTACTAATCTGCCGGTTACCGTTTTTCAACCGGATGGAACAAAACTGGAATTATTGGCAAGTGGCGATGAATATCATAACTGGCTGCACGATAAAAACAATTACACTATTATCAGGCATCCCGTAAGTGGCTACTTATGTTATGCCGAACAAGATAGAGAGAATGTTAAAGCAAGCGATTTAATCGTGGGTAAAGATGATCCTTTTCGTTCTGCTCTTAAGCCAGGAATTAACATCTCTGAAAAAGCATATAAGGAATTGCGCAGTAGCAAGTTTTGGATGCCAGCAGAAAGAGATGCACCAACCACCGGTACAATTAATAACATTGTGATCTTTATCCGTTTTTCCGGAGAAAGTGAATTTGGCCAGGGTATCAGTGTTTATGACGGTTGGTTCAATAACGGAACCAATTCTCAAAAGAATTATTTTCTGGAAGCAAGCTATAATCAGCTTACGGTGAATACTACTTTTTATCCTCCTGCTCAAAATAATCTGGTTGTTTCCTGGCAGGATAGCCATCCGAGAGCTTATTATGAACCCTATAATGCCACTACTAATCCGACAGGTTATAATGGAGATACTGAACGGAGAAACCGGGAATTTACCTTACTTCAAAATGCTGTTGCCGGAATTGCTGCTCAGGTTCCTTCTTCTTTAAATATTGATTCCGATGGAGATGGCAAAGTAGATAATGTTGTTTTTCTCGTTAGTGGAGGGGCTGGTGAATGGAGTAGTTTGCTTTGGCCCCACCGTTGGGCAATTTATGATCGCAATGTATATTTAAACAATAAACGCGTTTACGATTTCAACCTTCAGCTGAAGGATTTTCTTGCCACACGCGGAGTAGGGGTTATTTGTCATGAATTCTTTCATACTCTTGGTGCTCCTGACCTTTATCATTATACCAGTAATGGAATTGATCCTGCCGGTAGCTGGGATTTAATGTGTTCCGATCAAAATCCTCCTCAATATATGACCGCTTTTATGAAATGGAAATATGGAAATTGGATTGCTACTATTCCAACTATCTTCATTGGACAACAATACACCCTAAATCCTTTAACTTCTTCCACAGGTAACTGTTATAGAATAGATTCCAATGATCCTAACCAATATTATGTAGTAGAATTCCGCAAGAAAACAGGCACCTTTGAAAGCAGTATTCCCGGTTCCGGGATGTTGATTTATAGAATTGATACTACTGCCGGAGACGGAAATGCCTCAGGTCCACCTGATGAATTATATATTTACCGTCCCAATGGAACAACTACAGTAAACGGAACTATAAATTCCGCAAATTTTAGTCAGGAAACCGGTAGAACCAGTATTAATAATACAACTAATCCTGCTCCCTTCTTACAGGATGGGAGTGAAGGGAATTTAAATATCTATGCCATCGGTTCTTCAGCAGGAACTACGATGACTTTTTCTTTAGGTGTTCCTACAGTTGACTTTTCAACCAATCCTTACACGGAGAGCTTTGACAGTTCTACTTTTCCTCCAACGGGATGGTATAAACAGACAATTTCCGGGAGCTATGGTTTTGAAAGAGTAACTTCTGGAACAAATCCAACCTGCTCACCTCAAGCAGGAGCAGGAATGATTTGCTATAAAAGTTATTATGCTTCTTCGTCCAATTCCGCAATTTTAGCCACTATGCGGCTTGATTGTTCTGAAGTTCAATTTTACAGCTACGATTTTTCCTTTTATATGTATCGGGATACCGGATATAGTTCCCGGGCAGATAAAATTGAGTTTTATCTGGCAACGCTGCCTGATATGAGCGGAACCAATACTCTTTTAGGAACGATAAATCGTTATACCGGTTTTACACCAACAGTTGCTTCTGCAGGTTGGTATCAGTATTCTTTCAATTTGCCTCTTACATCTTCCGGTTATTACTATATCGTTTGTAAAGCTATCAGTGCTTATGGTAACAATATGTTTTTGGATAGTTTCAGTATTAAAAAAACGGCTTTACCTCCTTCTCCATCAGTATCTCCTTCTCCTGTAAATCTTGCTGAGAATGTAAATGTTTCACCAAATTTTTCATGGGTTAACGGAGGTGGTTATCCCAGCCATTATCTATTTTATTTAGGGACGAATAATCCACCAAGTAATTTAATCAATGGTTTGAATTTGGGCAATGTTCTCAATTACGCATATACCGGAACTTTGAATTACAGCACACAGTATTATTGGAAAGTTGTTGCAGTAAGTGAAGGTGGCTCTGCACAAAACTGTTCTGTATGGAGTTTTACTACTTTTGCTGATCCGCGTATTACTGCTCTGCCATACAGCCAAAATTTTGATAGTGTAACTACTCCCGCCTTACCTTTTGGTTGGAGTACTTATGTTTCTTCAACCGGCAGTTCTGCCTATGTAAAAAACTATTCTTCGCCTACCAATTATGCTTTAAGTCCTCCCAATTGTATTGCTTATAATAATTTCACGGATACAAGCGCAGAGCTTATTCTTATTACCCCTGAGATTTTAACGCCGATAAATATTTTGCGCTTGAAGTTTAATGCCAAGGGTCTTTCAACCGGATATTCATTACAAGTTGGAACTATGAGCAGTCCTAACGGCACTTTTACTTCATTAACTACGGTTAATTTAACCAATACGATGCAACAATATTCTGTGCCTTTTTCCAATTACAACGGAACAGACAGATTTATAGCCATCAGACATAATTTAGGCGGTTCCAATCGTTCTATTTATCTGGATAATTTTTATCTGGAAGAAGAGCTGACTAATGACCTGGCTATAAGTGCTTTGCAGATGAACGGATTAGGAGTTATTGGCGAACCCTTGCAGTTTAGCGTTAGTATTCTTAATAATGGAATTGCAACTCAAAACAGCTATAGTATTCAGTTACTTTCCAGCTCCGGTAAAACAGTGCTGGCAAATTTAGATGTATTGGAACCGCTTGCTCCTGGGCAAACTGCAGTTCATAATTTAACTTGGATACCTGAAACCGAACAAACGCTTTCTGTATATGCTCAAGTAACTTTAATTTCAGATGGTTATACTGGTAATAATACTTCCATACCTTCTCCTATATCCATTGGAAGTTACATAGCTGAAGCGGGAACCACTGCCACAGGCACCAAAACAAATTACCTTCCTCTCAGTTTTAATCAGAAAAACAGTATCAGTGAGACAATTTATCTTGCTTCCGAACTGCAAATGACTGCCGGAATAATTTCCGCTATTGCTTACCATACAAATTTTGTGCAGGATTTATCTCATCAGGCAGTAAAAATCTGGATGAAAAATACCCCTGAGAGTAATCTCAGTTCCGGCTGGCTTTCCTTTGATGAATATGTGCCGGTATTTGATGGTTTTGTAGATTTTCCTGCCGGCAGTAATACCATTATTATAATTTTACAAATACCTTTTCCCTACAATGGAAATAATTTGGCTATCAGGGTAAACAGACCCTTTGATAACTATAATTACAATACCAGTAACCATTTTTATTACACAAATTCTGCCTCAAATCCTGGTCGCAGCCGCTATCTAAGTAACAGTTCTGTAAACTATGATCCTCAAAATCCATCGGCTTTGGGCAGTTTAAGCAATTTTATTCCTGTTACCGGCTTTTCTGTAACTTCCTATATTCCAGCTGTATTAGCTATTCCTCAGCTGCTAATTCAGAAAAACCAACAGGGTGTATTACTTAACTGGAATGCCGTGCCGGGAGCAAATTTATACCGTATTTACACCAGTTCCGATCCTGTGGTCTGGTCTGATATTCCTTATGCCGAATGCAGTCAAACCAGTTTTCTGATTACTAATCCACCGGACAAAATGTTTTTCAAAATTGTAGCTGTTTACCAAGCACCCTGAGTTGTTAAATCCTTATGTGCATTGTTTGGAATAAAATTCTCATTCCCTTTGCTAAATATGTCTATTAATTACATACTATTTTTGGCTTGACAGAAAAAGGGGTTATTTTAGGAAAGTTAAAAAGTGTGGCGAGATAGCTCAGTCGGTAGAGCAGAGGCCTGAAAAGCCTTGTGTCCCCAGTTCGATTCTGGGTTTCGCCACCATTTTTTGTATAGTTCAATTTTTCTGAATTATAGAGTTGAAGAAAATGAAAGTTATTTTTGCAGAATGTTTTGGTAAATAGCGGTTATCTTTTTACATATTACAGGAGGGGAATAGTTTGTGATACATATTTCTCTGATGCGGGCAGGGGAATAGTTATTAATGTTTTCTTTCATTTTCAGCATTGCTTCCGCCATCAGAAAGGGCTTTTTTGGAGGAATAAGAATTCCTGTTTCCGGGGTAACGATATCTCTTGGACCACCACAATCAGTTGCCAAAGTTGGTTTTCCACAAGCCATTGCTTCCAGAAGAACCAAACTGAAGGATTCAATATGGCTGGGAAGAATGTAGCAATCGCATTTTTGATATTGTTCCAATGCCTGCTGAGGAGTAAGATAACCCAAAAGATGGAGGCGGTGTTCCAAATGGTATTTAGTTATTTTTTGTTTAATTTTAGACCTTAAATAGCCATCTCCTCCGATGTATAAATCGGCATCTAATCCTTTTTGAACCGCCAAAGCAAAGGCATCTACCAAATCCATAACTCCCTTAGCATAAGTTAAAATGCTTAAAGAAAAGAAAGAAAAGCATTTTCCCTCTTCTTTATCTGCCGGTTGGTAAAAATCCGTATCCACTAAATTGGGGATTACTATACTTTGAACAGAGCAGGAAGAAAGAATTTGTGCTTGGAGAAATCTGCTTACAGCCAAAACAGCGGACGCATTGTGTAACGGCAAAGTGATTTTTTTAGAGACCTTATTCCTGATAACATATTCCGGAAAAGGAAATGGACCGCTATGTTCACTAATGATATAGGGAATTTTCCATTTTTCCGCTAAGCGAAAAGCAAGAAATCCTGCCGGAAAAGTTACATAGGAATGAATAATATCAGGTCGGGAAAGAGAATCCAATTTTTTCACTAATGCTTTTATATTGCCATAAAATAACCTGCTGGTCCAGGTAAGATGAGGGATTTTAATTTCTTTCAGGTTGGGAGTTATGTTACGGGTTTCGGTTTTGGCAGTTAGGTAATTAACAATCTTGGAGACAGCAGCAAAGGGATGTCGGATTTGCAATTGATATTCATTCTGTCCCCAATTCAGGATTTCATATTCATAGTTGCTGTTTCGGGAAAGAGCAATTGCCTGGTCAAGAAAGAATCTTCCAGCAGTGGGTTTTTGCGGATAGGGATACCAGGAAGGGATAATTAAGACCTTCATTGTTCCAATGCAGAAAAGACCTCAGCCAGTTTTGCCGTAAGTGCCTTGCGTTCAAATTGCTGAATATAATCCCATTTGGGTTCCGTTTGCAGCTTGTCTTTCTCCCAAAGCCGATAAAGGTTTCCTAAGGTTTCCTTTATAGAATGGATGGAAGAGGAATCGGCAATAAAAGCTGTATTTGCGGGCTTAAGGATATCTGCTGCTGCCCCTGAGGAATCTATTATAGCCAGAATGGGTTTTCCGCTACGCAGATATTCAAAGACCTTTGCTGTAACAATTGCTCTTTGAGCTTCTCCGGAACCCAAATACAATAAAAGAACATCTGCAGCACGAAGAATTTGAATGCTATTCCGATGATTGATATAACCGTGGAAATGGACAATTTGATTTAGTATTGGATCGGTTATATATTTTCCCAGCACGAAGTTACGAAAGTTTCTGCCATAAATTTCCACGGCAATTTTCCGGGGGTTAAGACAACCTTCCTGAATTAACTCTAAAATTGCCTGCCAGAGAATATCAGGTTGGAGTTCATCGTAAAAACTACCGGTGTAAATAATGGTAAATTTGGCATTCCTGATTGGAGGCAATGAAACGGGGAAATCTTTCTCATCATAGCCATTGGTGATACAGACGAATTTGTTTTTATCTAAATAGGGATAAAGATGTCTGAATTCCTCTATCATAACCGAACTTACACAGATAACTTGATCAGCACGGGTTACTATTTCCTTTTCCCACCTGTTCTCTATTGCGGTAACCCAATCAGGAGGTTTTAGATATTTTCTGCCAATACCGAAACTCCAGGGGTCTCTAAAATCCAGGCAGACCTTTGTCTGATAATGCTTTTTCAGGTATTTGGCTAAAAAAATAAGAGAATAGGGCGGAACTGAAACTAAAACCTGATTGATATTGTTGGTAGCCATAATTTTCTTTAGCTTATGAATCGCAAATGGTAACCACAGGATTTCTCCATCCGGAATAAAAACATTTCTGCGCAGGAAATTGACTATTTTGTTTAGCTTTAAGCCCCAAAGCAGTTTATAAAACCAGTTAATATCCAAAGCGAAAGTGCGAAAAATTTTTACTTTATTAGGAAGTTCACGCAGAAGAGTATAATCTCTGGGCTGTTTTAAAAAACGGGAATCAGCACAAAGAATAACAGGTCTAAAACCAAATTCCGGTAAATATTTGGCAAACTTCAGTCCTCTTTGCACTCCGGAACCGCCTGCAGGAGGGAAATAATAAAAAATTAAGAGCACATTTTTCATAGTTCTTGTGTTTTCCTGATAAATAAACCCATATACCAATAAGGTCGGGGATGCACTAATAACCTGTTAAGTAAGTTAATTCCTTTGGTGAGAAGGGATTTGTTTATTTCAAACTTTTCTTGCTGACAACGGGAACATTTCAAACCGCTGGCAGGATTAAACCATTGTTTTAACCAGCGTTGTTTGATATTAAGCAAAAGGGGTATAAAATCACGATTCAGAGGACCAAATATCTCCCTTTTTTTCAGATAAAATTCCGGAGCAAGATATGTAGATAAAGTTTCTTCTGAAAAGGACTGTAAATGTCCATAAGGATGTTCTATAAAACCGCAGTTAGCACAGCGATAATATAGTTTTTCCAGCTGTTCCTTATGGGGAACACTGATAATTATATATTTTTTGGCTACCCGTTTAAGTTCCGGAAAAGCTTTCTGCAAGGAGGCATTATCCAAGTGTTCCAAGACCTCGTTACAGATTATAACATCAAAACTTCTATCGGGAAAAGGAATTTCCGTAACAGAAGCTTGAACTGAAGGACACTGCAAATACTTTAGAGCTGCAGGTGAAATATCCAAACCTGTAACTTGATATTTAGCAATAAGTTTGTTTGTAATAATGCCATTTCCACAACCCGCGTCCAAAATGGTTTGCACATCTGAAGGAAGAAGAGCAAGAAGTTTTGCAATTCTTAAATCCGCTTGTTTTTCAGGATCGTAATTTTCCCAGGTGGCTTCTGCCATATAGTTCATTTTTTAAACCTGCTAAGGAGATCGGTTAACATTTCTCTTACCAGTTGCACATCATAATCCAAAATTACTCCGATTTTTCTACCTAAAAAGAGATAGGCAACCGTAAAAACAACGCCTCCTGTAAGTAAAAAGGGAATTGTGCTATTTCCCAGCTTTATTATCAACACGCAGATTATAGAGCATATAACTGTTAAAACGGCATTTTTAGCTATTTTTTCCAGCGGGAAAAAAGCCATTAAATTCAATTTTAAGACCTTGGCAATCTGAATAAGATAAATAATTACCGAGAGCCAGGTTACAATTACCGTAGCAAAAGCGGCACCTTTCATCCCGAATTTAATTATCAGAAGATAGTTTAAGATAGCATTGGAAATGAGCAGAAACAAAGAATTATACATAACAAAGCGGGTTTTTCCGAATGCCTGAAACAGGATTCCGTAAGTGGCAATGCGCAAAGGCAACAAAAAGAGGTAAATTCTAAAATAAATAGCGGACTCAGCATAGAGCTTTCCATAAATAAGAATAATTGCAGGTTCTGCAAAAATATAGCACAAAGCCATTAACGGAAATACTAAAATAGTATTCTTGCGAACCGCTCCACTATATAAAATACCCATCTTTTCAGGATTACTGGAACTCAAATGAGGTAACAAAACAGAATTTATAGAATTAGCTAAAATGCCTACAATCGGGAATTCCGTAGCTCCTATAGAAAACACGGCAAACTTTTCCGGCGAGAAAAATGCCGAAACCATAAATTTATCCAGTTGAATACTCATCATACCAATTATAGAAGATAAACCCAAAGGTAAAGAATAACTCATAAGTGTTTTGAAAGAGCCGAGATCAAAACGAGTTCCTTTAGCTTTAAATTTGGCAAGAGAAATCCTGGCATAAAGCCATTGTAAAAAAGCAGAACTAATTACACCGCAAACAATAATAGTTAGATTACGCGTAAGAAAAGCGGAACCAACAATCAGAATAAAATCCGCAATAATGGCAAAAATGGTAAAGGTAGCCGCTTTAAACGGTTGTTTCAAGCCCAGCATTACGGAACTGAAAAATTGGGTTACAAAAAGAAAAACGGGATAAAGAGCATAAAGAATAAGCAGTTTTTCCAAAGCAGGATTATTGAATAAAGTAGCAATTGGTTTACGGAAAATAAGCAGGCAAAGCGCGAAAATTAAACCCAACAGCGAAATTAAATTCAGGCAACGGGTAATTAAAGCATTTTGTTTTTCCGGACTTTCCGCTTTGGGAAGAAAATAGAGCATACTTTGAGGAATCCCTAAAAGCAGAAGAGTGGAAAAGGTAGTATAAATCAAGAAAAGCTGACGATAACTGCCAAGTTCGGAAGGAGTTAATAAATGAGCTAAGGCAATTCCGATTACGGCTTTAATTGCCAAACGGAAAAATTCCGTTGCCGAAAGGATACCTGCCTGTTTAGGAAGTTCACTCATTGGGCGTAACTAATTCTACCGGAATAAGATATTGAAAAGAGGATTTTTCCTGATAGAGATGGACTATATAATTTCCCGGTTCAAGGTTAGCGCTTATTTGGGGATTGATGATATTCAATATCTCTCTATTTTCCCCTTTCTGATAAAAGCGTTGGTTGCTAACAAGCAGTGTATCTTTATATAGTTCCCAGTTCCAGAATCCATCTTTCGGGATTTTTAGGTGCATAATAATTTCACTGTTCAAACGGGTCAATTTGGCTTCAGCAGGATATTTTGGTTCAGAGAAAGTTATTTCGTTTAGTTTAGGGGAGATATTTTCCCTGGGATATTCCTTTTTTTCTGGAAAACTTAAGCGAGCAAGCTGAACAAAAGCATTTCCTTTTTGCAATCCTGAATAGCTGAATAAAGAAACACCGGCAAAACCCAAATCACGCGTTAAAGTAATTTTCTTTGCTATTTCTTTTACATTGTAGGAATTACCATTTCCAACAGCAAGGGAATTTCCATTTCCATTCCAGGCACGCAAACCGATTACTATTTTTTCCTTCATTTGCAGAAGTTTAATTTGTTCCAGTTGTTTCTTGAATTTTGCATATTGGACATCATAAGCCATAGGATAAACACGATCAATAATACCTTTTTTAAGCCAGGATTGCCAGTCCTGAGCATAATCAACATTTGCCTCGGCAATATCGGGAACGACAGCAGCAGTTAATTGCAAAGTAGGATTTATTTCTTTCAGTTGAAAATAAGCATTTTCCACAAAATTAGTTACTTGCATTATGCGCCATTCGTTATAGGTTATTTCTTCCTGATTTTGGCAATATTCATTATAGCGGGCAAGAGAGACAGGATGAAAACCTAAATCGCTTTCAGGATAACGAATATAATCAAGATGAATTCCATCCAATTCCGGATAACCTCCTGCCAGATTTCCCAAAATATTAAGCAGATATTCCTGCACTTCAGGAATTCCCGGATCAATGAAATAACCGGATTGGCGGTCAATATTCATCTGAGAACCGTTGAAATTGTAAGTAATCCAATCCTTGTGATTATTGTAGATATAGTTTTGCTGAATATAACTTTGTTCCCTTGGAGTAGCATTAAAAACCACTACCCAGGCCTGCACTGCCAGTCCTTTTTGATGAGCTTTTTTCAGAATATAAGCCAATGGATCAAAAGAAGCATCTTCCAGGATATAACTCTTCGGTTCGGGATTGGGATAAAGATAAGCACCTTTGGATGTATCAAAAAGAGCATCAGCGCGATAACGAACTTCCACTAAAAGTTCATTTTGGTTGCAGGAAACCGCTGTTGCAATTACTTCATCAATAGATTCTTCGGTAGCAATATCCCAAGGTAGAACCCAAACGGAACGGATTTCGGCATTTATTTTCACAAACAAAATGGTAAACAGAATAAAGAAACCCTTTTTCACTCTCTTTTTTCTACCTTATTTACAGTCGTTTCCGCAATGCCATCGGCAAAATCCAGGGAGAGATTTTCCCCTTCAGAAACCTGTTTTATGGAACTAATTAATTTACCTTCTTTGAAAGCCATAATCCAACCTTTACTTTGAATACTGCGAGGAGAGAGTTGTTCTAAAATTTCGCTTAGGGAATTCAGGCGATTGGTTTTGCATTGGAGTTGGTTATTAATTTTTTCATTCAGCTGATGCCAGGTTAAATTACAATCGGCTTTGGATTTAGCCAGACAGAGTTCAATTCTGCTATTCAGTTGTTGCATAATGTTATTTGCTTTCATTTCAAATTGTAAACGCTTTTCCGGAAGTTGTTTAAGTGCATTGTTTAAAGCCATTTCTGCCATATCAAAGCGCTGTTGAAAACCTCTCCAAACGCGTTCCGGATGGTATTTTGCCAGCTCCAGTTGCAGATTTAAAAGGGGAGTGCGTTTTCCGGTAAAATTATTTTGGACAGATAAATCCAGCCGTTTTTTCAGCGAAGCAAGCAAGTTTAACAGGTCTTTTTTATCGGGAACTGCAAGTTCAGCCGCAGCTGAAGGAGTGGGAGCTCTCAAATCAGCTACAAAATCAGCCAGCGTAAAATCAATTTCATGACCTACTGCTGATATTACAGGAAGGGAAGAAGCGTAAATGGCTCTGGCTAATGCTTCATCATTAAAACAGAAAAGATCTTCCTGAGAACCGCCACCACGAGTGATAATTATAAAATCAACATCCCTGGTCTTATTGAAATACCTTATTCCCTGAATAATTTGAGGAGGAGCATCAGAACCTTGAACCAGAGCGGGATAAACTATTAATTCCACAGGATAGCGGCGTTTTATGATATTTATTATATCCTGAAGCGCTGCACCTGTAGGAGAAGTGATTATTCCAATGCGGTCAGGATATTTGGGAAGGGGCTTTTTATGTTCTGCTGCAAAAAGTCCTTCCTTTTCCAGTTTCTTTTTCAGCTGTTCAAATTTCTGCTGTAAAAGTCCCATTCCTGCTTCTTGCATTTTTTGCACATTCAGATTATAATAACCGCCTTTTTCGTAAACAGTTAGCTTGCCGAAACAGATAACCTGCATTCCATCAGCGGGTTGAAAAGTTAAAGAAGCATTGGCACCCTTGAAAAAAGTGCAGCGCAAGGTGGCATTTTCATCCTTCAGGTTGAAATAGATATGACCAGAACTATGACGAATAAAACCAGAAATTTCACCCATTACAAATACCGGTTGCAGGGATGTTTCAATCACCTGACGCACCTGGCGGGTTATTTCATAAACACTATAGATTATTACATTTTCCATTTCAATACCAAAATCTAAACATAACGCTATTTGTCAATTCTAATACCATTTTCTTCTTGATGAGTCCTTTATGTCAGAAAAAATTATTTCCTTTTGGAAAATGCTATTATTGTTAAAACCTCTATGAATTCCTGATTTCACAGGAATGACAAAAAATGTATTTCTGCTTTCGCAAAAATGACATTTAAATGGCAGATATTAACAACGGGTTTCAACCCGGTGAAAAGTGAATTATAAAACATCTTATCTCTTTTTTTATGAATGAGTTCCGTAGGAACGGCAGATACTATAAAAGGGTTTCAACCCTGAGAAGAAAAGTCAAATTTGGCGTTTTGTTCGCTGAATTCAGAGTAGTTATAAATTAAGGACATATATTTTTCAGAGTTCTGCGAACTCTTTGGCAAATTATAATTTATCAACCCATTTTTCTACAACTGAATATTATAATCTTAGTAATTGATAATCAAATCTCTGATTTTGCGTTTCGGAACATAATGAATTCCTTTTTCATCACGCCAATATTCAATTTTTCCCTGTTCTGCAACATCTTCTATAACAACTGTTTCTGCAGGATAGCCCAAAGCAATAACCAGCATAATTTCCATCTCTTCGGGCAAAGAAAAAGTATTTTGAACTTCCCGTTTATCAACTGAAGCCAGCATACATCCACCAAAACCATTATCCACAGCGCTTAAGAGTATTGTCTGAGCAGCAATTCCGGTATCAATAAACACCATTTTTGGGCTATCAACCGGCGCTAAAATAATAATATAAGCAGAGGGTCTTTCTCCTTTTTCAGGTCCATTCCAGTTTTTTAAATAACTTGCCCACTTCAAATGGGGAAAAATCAAATCGCATTTATCCTCTTCATAAATAAGGAAATAGCGCAATTTTTGCAGATTACCCGCACTGGGAATGTATCTGGCTACCTTTATGAGCTCTATAAGTTGTGCCCGAGTTAACCTCTTTTCTTCGTGAAACCTGCGATAACTCCGATTGCGATAGACAAGGTCAAAAATCATCTTTCTCTCCTTAAAAAAAGTTCTATTTCTGTGTCTATATATAATTATAATGCATACTTGCGCCTTTGACCAGACATTTTTAGTGACAGTAATATAAATATCAGATTGAGAATGTATAAATATTTATTTATCTCATTTTGATTCCTGCTTTCGCAAGAATGACAAATGGCTTACTATTCAAAAATGATATCAGCTGTTGTAACCAAAAATCAACCCCCAAATTAACAGCAGGTTTAAGGCAAATTCAGATTTCGGAATAAATGACATCTATTATATATATCTGCTTGTTAATCAATTGATTATCTGTCTTGCCTATCAATGTTAAATTCCAACACCTAACTTATTGATAATTAGTCAGTTCTCTAACGACTCCGTAACACTTCCGTAACACTGCCGTAATCTCGTTACGGGATCGTTACTTGGTTGTTACTGAATCGTTAAATTGTTCCGAAAGGGAAAAAATATCGCTCACCGCTGGCAAAGCTATAATAGGAAAGCAAATTAAACGGATTTTAACGAATTCACACGGATTTTTTTATTAGCAGTCCATCTTTTTTCAAGATAACTAATTCATTCTCTATTCTTCATTACAGCAGTCCCCATCTTCTTCTTAAGAACAGTTCCGCACAGAAGGTTAAAATAAACAGGGAGAGAATATACCACTTTTTATAGAGGGGGATTTCTTTGCGGGAAATTTGTTCTACAGGTTTGGCAGGAACGGGATTAAAGGTATTTAGATTGCTTTTGTATAATAATTTTCCACCTGTTTCTTTAGCGAGCCAGGAAAGAAGTGACAAATTATAGCCATAATCTCTTGTTTCAATAGATGTCTCGGAGAGTTCAAATTTGCCTTTGGTGCTTTTTCCTGTTTCCTTGTCAGAGATTTCAAAGCTGTAGGTTCCTGGTTCTGTAAGTTGAAGAGTGATAGCATATTCATCACCTTCGCGTTTCAGAAAATCGGTATAGACCTCTTTATTATTTTTATCCAGAATACGAATGCGAGGGTTAACATCCAAACGACTTTGGCGAATTTCGTCTTCACTACGCAGACGGATACGAATTTCTTCACCCCGAAAATAACTGTTATTGTAAATAGCGTTATAAGTTCCTGTGCTTTTATTACTAAGCCAGGTTAAACAATTACTGATTAATTTTGTGTAACCATCATCTCCGCTTTGCATTTGCCAACGCCAAAGGTTTAAAGTTGCAAAAGCCAGAGAGCGTGCAGTTCCTGTAGTTTGAACAACAATTGCCGGAGAATTTTGCGGATTATTAATAGTAGCTAAAATTTCACTACCCGGGCTGGCAGTTACATAATAATAATCCAGCGGTGGAATATCTTTGGCATTTAAGGTTAAACTATTCAGCATAGGATAGTTAGCTGAGACAGGCGTAGGAACTATGAATCCTTGATAAGTAGAAGTAATATTGGATTTTTGAATTGGCAAAAGAGAAGCTAATTCGTTTACGGGAAGTCCCTGATAGAGGATTCCCACTCCTTTATTATAGGCATTTTGTATAAAACTTACCGTAGCATTATCCAAATTGAGTATTCCGTTATTGATAATAATTAAGGCAGCTAAGTTATTCGGTTCAAGTTTATTAACTAACACTTCTCCGCTATAAAGACGCCCGTTTCTATTCAGATAGCTTTCTGCTGTCCAACGGCTATTTGTTGCAATAGCATCCAGAGTGAATTTATTATCCCAGGCGGGCTTATCGGAAATAAGGATAATCCTTTGTTTTTCTGCGAGCACTTCAATAGCTCCAGGGTAGATATTATTGTTAATTTGGCTTTCATTTGGCAAAGCGGCAACTTCCACTTTCCAGGGGAAAAAACCGATGCTGTTAAACTTATGGGTAAAATCCACATTAGCGGTTATGCCTTTTTCCAGTTTCAAGTTTTGGCGTGAGATAATTTTATTTGCCATCAACAAACGGACTTCTGCAGGTCCGCTGTAATTTTGAGAGGAAATTTCGGCACGAATAGTATTGGGCTCATTTCTATAGGCATAGCGGTTACAACGCACATTCACTATTGCTAAATCGGGAGCAGGATTTTGAGAACTATCGGCTAAAACATAAAAAGGACAGCCCAATTGCTGAACTGCAGATAAAGATTCATCTCGCAACCAGCCATCTGAAGCAAGAACTACTCCTTCCAAATTGGTAAATACTTTTTGACGACTGAGTTCTGTTAAGGCAGGAGACAATAAAGTGTTATTTTTATCTCCTTCCAAGCCATTAGCAAAGGTTTTGTGAAGGACTTCATAGCCGCTGGCGGTAAATTTCTTTTCCATTTCCTGCCAAAGTGGTTTTAAATGTAGAGATTTGGTTGTGGAATTATGCTTTAAGTCCATACTTTGAGAAATATCTTCCAATACCAGTATTTGAGGTGCCTGTTTTTTGTGTTGAGTGTAATATAAGATAGGGCTCATCAACAACATTAGCAGCAGGAAAAGTGTAATAAACCTTAAAGCGAAAAGAATCCATCGTCTTGATTTGGTAATTTCGGGATTAGTTCTATAGTTCAGAAAGCCTGAAAATAAAAGTGCAAACAGAACTATCAGAACATATTTCAGCATTATAAATGAACCTTCATATAACTTCCTATGGCAATTCCTTTGGTCTTGTAACCGGGAATAAGATTTTTAACACTTTGCAAACCAAAACCGAATTCTACTACTTTACTGCTATAACCGATTCCATAGCTAATGCGCCAAGGATATTGACTGTTGCCAAAACCCACACCGATATTCAGAGGTAAATATTCCCAAGGCAAAAATTGAGCAGCTAAAGAAAATCTACCAATTCCACTGGTAGCAATAGAAGTTTTAAAACCCTGAAGATAATCTAAGGAGAAATTAGCCCAAGGTATTTTATATAGAGTACCCAAACGTAATTCTGGAGAAAGCTTGGTAGAATAAGAATCAATATCTACAGTTTCATTTGCGTAATCATAAAAGTCCTCGGAGATATTAGCCGCATAAACATCATTGGCAACCACTTTGATAGTTGTTTCTTCAGTAGTTAGAAACCAGTTTATTTTGCCAAAGAGGTTATCTAAAGTCAACCCTACTTCCAAATTGGGAGTGATATTACTTGCCAATCCCAACATTGCTTTTTGCCCGAAACCTCCCAGACCTGTATGTAAAACGATATCCTGTTTAACATCCACACCCTCCATTGAAGAACTGAAATAGCCGAAAAAATCGTCCAGATTGGCATTTCCTATTCCTACTAAAGCACTAACGGAAAAGCCGGCTCTAATGGGAGGAATAGTTTTCGGAATATAGGGAAGAGTAAAATTCCCCATTGCAAAGGTGATGTCAACATAACCAAGACCTCCGGCATCGGTTGTGCTTTTATCAAATACATACAAAGAATCGGTATTGCCATAAAGCAGAAGGTCAAGATACCTTTCCGAAAGAGCTAGTTTACCTGTTAAATGAAGTGAACTGGAAAGAGACATATTATCAAAGGCAAAACCTACAATGCTGATATTGCCTTCTAAAGCTGAACGCAGAGAACCATCAATCTTATTTAGGATTTTCTGTTTATCTATGTCGTTCAAAGTATCCCTGCTAACTACATAGTTATAGGTATCCAAGTCCAAAGAGTTATTATTTATGCCTATTCCTAAGTTCATAATCGGTATCCAGAAATCAATACCTTTTTTCTGTTGTAAATTGGCAGGATTCCAATAAGCAGCTTCAACTCCTTTAGCACGCAGCATATAACTATCGGCAAAAAAGACGGATTTACCTGTATTAAAGGCATTCAATGCAGTCAGAAACAGAAGGCAGAAGAGTAGTAACAAAGCTAACTTTTTCATTTTAGTCCTCCTTTTCAATCAACACGCGGGCACTCATCATTCCTTTGATATGAATGTAATCCATTGTGCTGGCGTGAATAATAACAGGAGTTTCTGTCTCTTCAAAGCTGAAAGCGAAACGCATAAAAACCTGCTCAGAAGTAAAAACATTCAGTTCATCTTTATTTAAGGTCAAATTCACATTTTGGAAATCCGGTTGTAGATTAGCACTATAAATTGCCGCTTCTTTCATAAAGTTGTAAGTGCTTGGGTTATTAGTATCTATTGCGGGTGTAGTGCTGAAGAATAATTTGGCAGATGCTCCTATAGGGAGTTTATTTTTGAGTTCTAAATTTAAGGAAGCATTTACTAAATTCTTTCTAATTCGCTCCCGGTTTTCTTCTGGAATGCTGAATTCCTGCTCTTCTGCTATAGTAATTTCGTGCGCGTGTAAAGTAAAAGTTAAGGGTGCACTTACAGTGTAAAATAAAAGCATAGTATCCGTAGGTCTTAACCTGCCTATATTTGTTCCACTGCTAATTAAAAATTGTCCATCAATAACTTGAATTGTAGTAGGCATAATCTGTAAAAGCTGTGCCACATTATGCCCGAACTGGATTTCAACAATTCTGGGACCTTCTTCCGTAGCAGGTTCTATTTGATAATTATTACCATATTCATCTAAGATATCAATAATCCTACTTTCCCCTGAGGAATTTGTTGCCTTTAGCTGTCCGGAAAAAACAGAACCGAAACCTAAATAGTTCTGCAAAGTAATTTGCAAATAGGCATCTTCCAGGTTAATTGCCTGATCAAGGCCATAAGGATAATCAATGTTAACCAGAGAACCTGAATCTTCCAGTCCAATAGGATAATTATTTAGAGTTCCTCTGAATTCTCCGAACTGAATTGTTTCGTTGGCTTGAAAATCAAAAGTAGCTACTTGCATTCCGGAAGGCATAGTAGGTGTAACCCGAAAGGAAAGATGTAATTGATTGATAACTTGGTCTGAATTTGCCACTCCTAAATGCAAACCTTCCAAATTTGTGGTTACCCAGTTTCCTAGGTTATTGGAAGTAAGAACAAGATTTTGGTTATTAGGCAAATAAAGGTCATAAAAAGTTAAGGTGATGTGTTCAACTCCGGGTTGCAAATTATTGAAACGACTTTTAAAAATACCTTCCGCTATTTCAGCATAAGCAACGCCAACTTTACCGTTTTGGTCTTCAAAAGGAATTGTAAGATCAAGCCCAGAACTCCAAATGGGAAGTCCCTCAACATTAACATTCGGTGTAAAAGGTAAGTCGCCAAATTCGTTTGTAGTTGCTTCTCCACTGGTAGTTACTGTCAAGACCTCATTTTCATCCACAACGATATTTACTGAATCCACCAGATCAGACACATAGTATCTTTCGTTGATGATAGGGATATTCAAATCCATAAACCAAGTGGGCATCGTAGGTTTTTTTACTTCGCAAGCGGTTAAAAGGATCAAGGCAATTATAAGCATAAGATAGATTTTTTTCATAAACACCTCCTTCCTTTGTGTTTAGGACTTGTCTTCTGCTTTTGCTAAATTAAGAACCGGCTTATAGATTATGTTATCTATACCGGAATTGACACCCTATATTCTGTATAAAAATAGAAATATACTTATTTCCTCTTTCGCTGAAATAGCTTTTTTAGATATAATAAGCAGTTGTTCCCTTAGAGCAAATTTTATACTCGTATCCTTGTTATATTCATTCTTTATTTTTCCTTAATGTCGTCATAAGTCCTCACTGCCAAACAAATTTGAGGATAGCATAAAAGTTATATAGGTGGTAACGACTCCTTACTTACTAAATACCTAATTTTTGGCAAGCCATCCTTGCTGCTTCCTGATGTGCATTTTTCTTGGTATTGCCTTTTCCCGTTCCTAAAAGTTTGTTCCCCCAACGGACTTCCACTACAAATGTCTTATGATGTTCAGGACCTTGTTCTGCAACAGTAACATAAGTAGGTGGCGGTTGATTTCTGCTTTGCATATATTCCTGTAAGATACTTTTATAGTTCACAAGTTCTTCCCTGGTAACCGTTTCCTGATAATTATTCAGAATATGATTACGGATAAATCTGGTGGCAGCAGAAATTCCACTATCCAGATAGATAGCACAAATAAGGGCTTCCATAGCATCCGAAAGAATAGAAGGTTTGGATGCGCCACCCGATTGCTGTTCTTCAGGGCTTAGGAGTAAATATTTTCCCAGGTCTATAGCTTTTGCTTTTAAGGTAAGATAGGTCTCGGAGACAATTTTGGATTTTAGCTTGGAAAGTTTTCCTTCCTGTTCATCAGGATGACGGGTAAAAAGTTCTTTACTAACGATAAAACCAAGAATGGAATCACCTAAAAATTCCATCCGCTCAAAAGGAGAAGGAGTTTTATGGTCTTCAAAATGACGATGCAGATATGACTTATGAGTAAGAGCGGCATATAATAAAGTGGGATCATGAAAGGTATAATCAATCTTTTTTTGTAATTGGGAAAGCGATTTTTCCCATTTAGGATACTGCTCCGTTATCTTTTTGGCATTGAAATAATCCAGAATACGGGAGATTATTGATTTCATCCGTTTCTCAAGCGTTATAAAACTCCATTTTTTATCAAGCGTAGCGTTTGATGATTATCGCGGAATTATGGCCTCCAAAACCTAAAGAATTGGAAAGTGCTATGTTCACAATATGTTTAACAGCTTGATTGGGAGTATAATCCAAATCGCATTCTGGATCGGGATGAGTTAAATTTATGGTAGGATGAATGATACCTGTTTCAATGCTCTTAATGCAAACTATGGCTTCAATTCCAGCAGCAGCACCTAACATATGACCTACCATACTTTTAGTGGAATTAATCTTCACTTGGTAAGCATAATCACCGAAGACATTTTTAATGGAAATGGTTTCGCCCTTATCGTTTAAAGGAGTAGAAGTTCCGTGTGCATTGATGTAATCAATATCTTTTGGCTTAAGTCCGGCATCCTGAATTGCCATCAGCATTGCTCTGGAACTGCCTTCTCCATCTTCCGTGGGAGCAGTAATATGAAAAGCATCTTCAGAAGCACCGTAACCAACTAATTCGGCATAAATTTTAGCACCTCTGGCTAAAGCATGTTCCAGTTCTTCCAAAACAAGAATGGCAGCACCTTCACTCATTACAAAACCATCGCGTTCAGCATCAAAAGGACGCGATGCCTTTTGGGGTTCATTATTACGCGTAGAAAGAGCTCGCATAGCAGAAAAACCGCCTACTGCCAAAGGAGTTACAGCTGCTTCAGTTCCACCGCTAAGAATAATATCTGCGTCGCCATATTGAATAGACCGAAAAGCGGTTCCTAAAGCATGATTGGCACTGGCACAAGCACTCATAACATTAAAATTGATACCTTTAAAATTATTTTCTATGCTGATATGGGCAGCTGCAATGTTGCCAATCATTTTAGGAATAAAGAAAGGACTGATACGACGCGGTCCTTGGGTGTAATTTTTAATGCATTCTTCTTCAAAGGTAAGAATACCTCCAATTCCTGCACCGGTAATAACTCCGGTTCTATCGGGATTAAAAGAACCGGGTATTAAACCTGCATCAGCAATTGCTTCCCTGGCAGCAATCATCGCAAACTGAGTGTATAAATCAAGCTTTTTAACCTCTTTATGGTCAAAGTGCTCTTCGGGATCGTAATTTTTTACTTCGGCAGCAATGTGAACCGGTAAATTACTGTAATCAAATTTGGAAATTAAATCCACTCCTGAGACGCCGTTAACTAATGACTCCCAGGTTTGAGCAACATTATGTCCTACAGGAGTGATAGCTCCTATACCGGTGATAACAACTCTTCGTTTATTCATAAAGACCTCATTATTGGGTTTTACTTACCCCTTTACTCTGAATTTTATCTCCATCTCCTTTCAACTGGCTTTGTAGTGAGGAACAAGATAAACTTCCGTAAAGGGTGGATACAATCCTGATACTTTTGCAGTGATCAGGATTGTTCCACATTAGAGGAAAGGGTATATTATCCCAGTTTTTCCTTCAAGTAGTCAATTGCTTGACCAACAGTGCGAAGTTTGTCCTGATCTTCATCCGGAATAGTAATTCCGAATTCTTCTTCAAATGCCATAACCAGTTCAACTGTATCTAAAGAATCGGCACGCAGGTCTTCAATGAAATTAGCGGAAGGAACAACCTGGGATTCTTCAACTCCCAGTTTATCCACTACTATCTGTTTTACTTTGGCTTCAATATCCATTATTCCTCCTATGTTATTGAAGTGTTTCTTTATCTTTGTTTTAGTTCAATGCATAGTTAAGCCACCATCAACTGCGACGGTTTGGCCTGTTATATAGCTTCCTGCATCGGAAGCAAGAAAGAGGCAAACATTGGCTACATCTTTGGGAGTGCCCATTTTTTGTAAAGGAATGGCTTTGGCATATTCGGCTCTGATCTCAGGACTTAAGGATGCTGTCATCTCTGTTTCAATAAAACCAGGAGCTACAGCATTTACGCGTATATTGCGACTACCGAATTCCTTGGCACAGCTTTTAGTGAAGGCAATCAGTCCACCCTTGGAAGCAGCATAGTTTGCCTGACCACTATTTCCTGTAATGCCTATTACACTGGCGATATTGATAATACAGCCATTACGATTACGCATCATATATTTAAATGCCTTTTGAGTGCAAATAAAGCTGCCTTTCAGATTTACATCCATCACCATTTGCCAGTCCTCTTCCTTCATACGGATGAGCAAATTATCGCGCGTAATACCTGCATTGTTGATGAGGCAATCAATAGTTCCATATTTATCAACAATATCGGCGAAGATATTTTCAATGTTTACGCTATCAGTTACATTTCCTACATAGCCATAAACCTGAAACCCTTTTGTCTTTAATTCTGCAACCGCTTTCTCTACGGTTCCAGCAGAAATATCAATAATTATTACTTTAGCTTTGGCTTCTCCAAAAGCAGTGGCTAGGGAAAAACCAATACCTCTCCCTGCACCAGTAATTACTATAACTTTATCAGAAAAATCCCAGTTCATTATTTCCCCATTAGTATAATTTTTATTTTTAGCAACTTAACTTGTAGCTGACACCACACCATCAATGTCTTCATATTTGTCAATTGAAAAAACTTCCACATCCTTATTGATGTTTCTAATCATACCGCTTAAGACCTTTTGCGGACCGAATTCTATAAAGCGTTGAACTCCTTGGTCAATCATATACTGCACACTTTGAACCCATAAAACAGGTGAAACAATTTGTCGGGCAAGGAGTTCTCTTTCTTCCTGTCCATTCATAACTGGTAGAGCAGTCACATTGGAAATTACGGGTATTTTTCCATCCTTAAAATCCACTTTCCGCATTTCTTCCATAAGCCAATCCTTGGCTTTGTCTATTAAAGGAGTATGAAAAGGACCGCCAACTACCAAAGGAATAACTCTTTTAGCTCCTTTGGCTTTGGCAATTTCACCCGCTTTTTGAACTCCTTCCGCGGTTCCGGAAATCACGGTTTGAATAGGAGTGTTAAAATTTACAGCTCTTACTAAACCGACACTTTCTGCTTCAGAACAAATTTCTTTTACCAAATTTGGCTCTAAACCGATAATAGCACTCATTGCAAAAGGGACACCGGCATTGGCTTTAATCATAAATTCACCTCTTTTATGCACCAAATGTAAGGCCTCCTGAAAGGTAATCATTTCTGAAGCGACAAGGGCACTGAATTCTCCCAAAGAGTGGCCTGCAACAAAATCTGCCTGCAGTTTACTTTTATTTTGAAACCCGTAAAGAGCGGAAATACTGTGAAATAAAATAGCGGGTTGAGTATAACTTGTCTGTTTTAGCGTCTCTTCTGGTCCTGAAGCCATTACTTCAGCCAAATTTGTGTTATGAGCTTTATCAAAGTTATCCAGAATTTCCTTTAAAGCAGGGTCTTTTTGAATAAAGTCATTTGCCATTCCTACATACTGAGAACCCTGACCGGGAAAAACAAAAGCTGTTTTCATTATTTACCTCTTTTGTGATTGGAGCCCGCTTTAGCTTCGCATCTTTTTTTTTGCGGAGGAACAGCGTTCTCTGATTACACATTGGTTGACAAAGATGTCAACCTTCCGTTATTAATATCTTGCTAAAATACTTCCCCAGGTTAATCCTGCTCCAAAGGAAGTAAGCAAAATAATATCACCGCGTCTGATTTTTTTGTTTCGGATTGCCTCATCCGCTGCGATAGGAATCGTAGCAGAGGAGGTATTTCCATATTTTTCAATATTCACGATAACCTTACTCATAGGCACTTTCATTTTGGAAGCCAGTCCTTCAATAATGCGTAAATTTGCCTGATGGGGAATGATCCAATCCACATCTGCAGTAGTAAGATTATTGCGTTTCAAGAGTTCATCCGAAGAAGCATACATACATCTGATGGCATTTTTGAAAATCCGATTGCCTTCCATATAAACAGTATGCAGGTTTTTATCCACTGTTTCGTGGCTGGCTGGCATACGCGAACCGCCTGCATATTGAATTAAATACTCACCTTGACTGCCATCTGCAGCTATTTTACTATCAATAATACGCGAAATTTCGCTGGGTTCAGCTCTACTTACTATTGCTGCTCCGGCTCCATCACCAAAAAGAACACAGGTATTCCGGTCTTTCCAGTTGGTAATTTTAGTAATAATTTCTACGCCTATAACCAAAATATTTTGCACAATTCCATTTTCTACATATTGCCGAGCTACATCCAAAGCATAAATAAAACCCGTGCAACCGGCAGAAATATCAAAGCAAGGAATATCTTTCAGCCCCAATTTCTTTTGCAAAATACAGGCAGTTGAAGGGAAGGGATGGTCTCCTGAAATGGTAGCTACAATTATTTGATCAATATCTTTATATTTAACGGAGGAACTTTCTATTGCTCTAACAGCTGCTTCATAAGCTAAATCACTGGCTGCTTCATTTTCGGAAGCAATATGTCTTTCAAACATTCCTGTGCGGGTTCTAATCCATTCATCGCTGGTTTCCACAATCTTTTCCAAATCATAGTTATTCAATATCTTCTGGGGAACACAGCTACCAAAGGAGGATAATTTGGCATAATAATTCAGCATAATTAAGACCTCTCAAAATAGTTCCTGGCATTTGTTACGAAGCCGGATTGGGCAATTAAGGCAGCAAAACGGATAGCATTTTTCATTGCTTTGGCATTACTGCGTCCATGAGCAACTACAGAAATTCCGTTTAAACCAACAAGTAAAGCACCACCGTATTCCGTATGATCCAGTTTATTTTTTATATGGGTATAAACAGGATAGGAAAGAAGGGCGCCAAGTTTGGCAATCCAGTCCTTATTTATCTGTTCTTTCAATATCTCAAAAATAGAAAAGCCCACACCTTCAATGGTTTTTAATACAATATTACCGACAAATCCATCGCAGACAACTACATCGGTAATTCCTTTAATAATGTCCTTGCCCTCTATGTTACCGATAAAATTAAGTTCTTTTTCCTGGCTGAGTAATTGATATGCCTGCTTGGTTGTAGCATTTCCTTTGGCACTTTCTTCTCCGATATTCAAGAGTGAAATTCGGGGATGCTCTTCCTGAAAAAAATACTTGAAATACATACTTCCCAGTTTGGCAAACTGCACTAAATTTTCTGCTGTGCAATCCACATTGGCACCCATATCCAAAAGAATTTGATGTCCCGTTTCCGTAGGGAAAACAACGGCAATAGCAGGACGCAACACATTTTTTATGCGACCATAGATTAAAAGAGAAGCAGACATTACTGCTCCTGTATTTCCTGCGCTGACAGCAGCATCTGCAAGACCTTGATTATGAAGCTCAATTGTTTTCACCAAAGAAGAATCTCTTTTAGAACGCACAGCTGTTGCACCACTATCTTCCATTTCTATTCTCTGTGTGGCATTAACAACGCTGATTCTTTTTTGCGGATAAAAGAATTTTTCCAGTTCATATTTGATTTTTACTTCATCTCCAACCAGGATTACTTCTTCGCAAAGGTCTTCTTTGATAGCCAGAACAGCGCCTTCAATTTCCGGAAACGGTGCATTATCAGTTCCGAAAGCATCTACGGCAATACGCACCTTACTCCTTAACTGTTAATATTTGCTTTTCATTATAGGTACCGCATTTTTCACAAATATGATGCGGTAGTTTGGGTTCTCCACATTTCTTGCAAGTGCTTATAGTTGGAGGAGTTAAAACCTTATGAGTTCTGCGTTTATCTCTCCTGCTTTTGGAGGTTCGTCTTTTGGGGACTGCCATTTAATTTCTCCTTATCTTTGATAATTTTTTTAGCAAGACACAAGCAGGAACATATTATCAGAGGTGGAAATAATCCTTCTTTATAAACAATCGCTTGTGCTTTCTAAGCATTTATGAACTGAACTTAAAAGGGACATTTTTTGTCAATCAAAATCTCTTTTTGGGGAGCAGACGAAGGACGCTATTCTTCAACAAGTTCCAAAAAATTAGAAAGTTGGCAAGCTATAATTACAATTTTGTTGAATATAGCTATCTTAGCAAAAAATCTTACTTCTTATTTTTTTTACCCTATAATGACAAAGTAACAACCAAGTAACAACTCCGTAACGAGACAACGGAAGTGTTACGGAAGTGTTACGGAGTCGTTACTTAATCAACTATATAACAAGCAATTACGCATTTCAAGTCCACAGGGACAGAGAATAGTGTTAACCTTCTATATTATCAATAAGATATGTACTTTTAATTTGCTTTTACCGAAAAGAAACTTGGCACCCCGATGCCCAAGAAGAATATATTTTATTTAAAACTCCTTCGCCGGAATGATTATTGCTTTATTTTTAGATATTATGAAAAGAATTACAGTTCTTCTTCTCGGTCTGTTTTTGGCGTGTAATTTTTTTGCCATAGCCCGGCAAGATAAGCCAAAACAGCAACCGCTTTACTGCGCTAATGTTGTGAAAATAAAGCTCAGCCAGGATGCGGTTAATCGTTCCCAATTGCCAATTAATGCTTATGAAACAAGGGAAAAGACCCATTTTAATGAACTTGATCAATTATTTGCCTTAAACGGAATAAAGTCCATCACCCGTGCTCATATTGCTGCCAAAGACCAAAAATGGGTTCAAGATACCGGTTTTGATCGCTGGTTTTTAGTTCACTTAAATGGAATTAAAAGCGTGGAAGAAGTAATTGCCAATCTAAAAAATAAGCGCTATATTGAAGAGGCGATTCCAGAATATTATGCTTATTTGCATAATGTTCCCAATGATCCTTATTTTGCTAATAATTGGGGTCATAATAATACTGCTCAGCTTCCAGCTTATATAAACGGTTCTCATAGCGGACCTGGTGTAGGAATTATCGGTTTTGACAGCGATGCTATTGCGGCGTGGGGAGAAACAGATTTCTTTGGAGACCCGAATATTATTATAGGGATTTTGGATACAGGTGTAGATATTAATCATCCTGATTTGCGTTTGGTTCAGGGCTATGATTTTGGGGATAACGACAATGATCCGAATGATAACAGTGCTTATGCAGGGCATGGAACTTGCACTGCAGGAATTGCTGCTGCTATAGCTAATAATGGAATTGGGGTTTCTGGAATTGCAGGCGGCTGTAGTGTAATGCCTATAAAAGTATCTAATAGTAATGGTGAAATATCATTTACTTATGCTGCTAATGCCTTAATTTATGCTGCAGACCAAAATGTGGATGTAGTCAGTATGAGTTTTGGGGCTTATGGTATGGAAATAGGTTCCGATCCTGCCGCTGATAGTGCTTTGAGTTATGCTTATAATAATGGAGTAGTTCTCTTTGCAAGTACGGGAAATTATGATGAGCCGGCTATAGGTTATCCGGCAAAACATCCTGATGTAATAGCAGTTGGAGCTGCCAGTCCTTCCGGAGAAAGAAAAAACTCCAATTCTTCCGATGGTGAATATTGGTGGGGTTCCGGTTACTCTTTTATGGAACAGGATACAGCAGGAGCGGTTGATATTTTGGCTCCTACTATTTTACCGACAACGGATATTCAAGGTTCTGGCGGTTATTCTGATGCTAATTATTATATGTGGTTTTCCGGAACTTCCTGTGCCAGTCCTTATGCAGCAGGAGTTGCGGCTTTAGTTCGTTCCGTAAATCCTGGTCTTTCCCCTGCTGAAGTAAGAAATATAATTACTTCCACAGCGACAGATATGACTATTAATACTTTTGAAGGTTGGGATTACTGGACAGGTTATGGATTGGTAAATGCCTATCAGGCGGTTTTAGCTGCCAATCCTTATTTACCGCAATGTAAAATTGTCTATCCCATTAATAATACCGGATTTGTAATCAATTCGCTCATTCCTGTTCGGGTTGAGGCATCTGATTTGGACGATAGAAGTGTAATGGAAGTTCGTTTCTTTCTGGATAACAATCCTGATTATGTTTTTTCCGATGCTACAATGCCTTATGAATGGATTTGGAATACCGCCGAGGCATCTTTGGGGATGCACAAAATAAAGGTAGTAGCAATTGATAATGACGGTAATCAAAGACAGCATCAAATAGTTATATCTATTGTCTCTCCTGCCGATGAAGGTTTTGAAACAGGTGATTTTTCGTCATTATTTTGGCATAACAATAGCCCCAACCCCTGGTATGTGCAGGATGATATTTATTTTACGGGAAGCTTTTCTGCCCGTAGTGGAGGTGTGGAAAACGGTTCATTATCCGAACTGAAGCTGAAAATAAATGTTACTCAGCCGGGAGATATCAGTTTTTATAGGAAGGTATCTGCCCGAAAAGAATTTAGTTACCTGCGTTTTTACATTGATGATAATCTTGCTGTTCAATGGACAGGAAAAAGAGATTGGGAACTGGTTTCCTGTCCGATAGAGTCCGGTTTGCATACTTTTTCTTGGACTTATTACAGTTACGAAGATGGTTATGAATATGATAACTGTGCTTGGATAGACCATTTGATTTTGCCTGAATATGAAATCTACTATTGGCCTCCGCGAAATTTGACAGCTGCCGGGGGAAATGGCTTTATTCTTATTTACTGGCAAGTTCCGGAAGCAGGAAATCCTATCGGCTATAAAATTTACCGTAACGATATTTTACTAACTACAATTACGGGAACAAGATATACCGATATGGAGGTAACAATCGGAGTTCCTTATCAATATAAAATTGTTGCTGTTTATGCTGATGGTGAATCGGAATCAACTTCCGCCCAAACTGCAACTCCTATAGCGGAAGATGTTACGGAAGCAATTATTGGAACAGGAACCACTGCTACCGGTTCTGCAGAGGGCTGTCCTATTAATAATCTTCGGAAAAGTTTACACGGTCAGATGATTTATAAAGCCAGCGAACTAAATCTGCAAGGTATTTTTGGTCCTATATATATTTCCCGTTTGGGCTTTAATATCGTTTCTTCACCTTTATATTCACTTCCTGCTTTCCAAATAAGAATGGCTCATACAGCCGCAGAAAATGTTTCTCAATGGCGAGGTGAAGAAAACTTAATTACTTATTATTTTGCTGATAATTACAGACCTGTTCCGGGTGGTTTTGAAATGCTTACTTTAGATACCCCTTTTCGCTGGAACGGAATAGATAATATTTTGATAGATACTGCTTTTAGCCCGGCAAATGCAACTTCCTCTTATGGAACAGTTTGCTACACAGTAACCCCTAATGGTTATCGTTACACCCGCAGTGATACTAACGATCAAACCGATATTTTTTATGGCGGAACTTTAACTGTTTACAGACCTAACCTGAAAATATCAACGGCTAATATGCCAAATATTCAAATCAGTGCTAACAACCTGGTTTTTGGCAATGTTCTTGTTGGCTTTGAAACAAGCAAATCATTTACCATAACTAACACCGGAACCTCCCTGCTAACGGGAGAAATTACTGTGCCTAATGGCTTTAGCATTGCTTGTAAGGGAAAGAAACAAAATACTGTATTCTTCTCTATTTCTGCTGATAATTCTGCTGTTTTTACCGTCTTTTTCACTCCTGAATCGCCAGGGACTTATAATGGCAATTTAATTATTACTCATAATGTTGATAGCGAAAATAGGATTATAGTCCTGAAGGCAATTTCACTAACTGCTCAAAATACTCCCTTTATTGACGGTTTTGAAACAGATAGCTGTCAGTGGACTTTTGCCAATGAAAATCAGACCAATAAATGGATGCGAGGTTCTCTCGTTACTCAAGCCGGAAGAGGAGGACTTTTTATCAGCGGTGATGGCGGAATCAGCCATACTTATATAACCAATAGTGCTTCTGTCAGTTATGCTTACAAAGATATTTTAATTCCTGAGGGAACCGAGAATTGCAAATTACGCTTTTCCTGGAAAGCCAAAGGAGAAGGAACAGGACCCTATTTTGACTACCTAAGGGTTTATTGTGTTGAACCCGATGTAGTTCCGGAAGCGGGAATTGTTTTAAGCACAGGACAATTGAGCTCTCCTTTGAATCATACGGAAATTTGGAAAGAAGCAGACCTTAATATTCCGAATTCTTTATCAGGCGGACCTAAAAGAATTATTTTGATGTGGACAAACGATGCCACTGGCGGAACTCAACCTCCTGCTGCGGTTGATAATATTCGTGTTCTTCTCAATAACTATACGGACTATGCCTTTGTTTACAATGGGTTGGCTTTAGTTAATGTCCCGGCTGTATCCGATACTTTAGGCAATACATATTATCCCAAACTTACAATTGAAGGAATTACTAATCCGGAAAATTATTTAACTGTTACTTCCGGTTTTGCCTCGTTAGATGAGCCCTTTGCGGATGCGGGAATGGATTTTACTCTTACGGGAGCGAATTTCAGCGGCGCAGAAATTATTTTTTATCATAATTTAGGATTTACACCCTATTATCTGGGCTATAAAATTGAAGGCAGAGGAATATGGATGATTCAATCGGCAGAAATAAACTGGACAAATGAATTTGCTTATTTTACCGTGCCTGATTTTTATTCCAATGCTACCAAAATATCATTCTGTTTTCCCCGTCAGAATAATGTTTTGCCACCCTATCTAAATAGTTTTACGGCAACCCTGAACGAGAGCAATAAAGTTGTTCTTTCCTGGATAAGCAATGCAGAAACAGGAATATCCGCTTTTCAAATTTGGCGCGCAAATAACAGTAATCTTTCTTCTGCAATAGCTATTAGCGATTTAATAACCTTTAATCCTGCCCAACAAAATAATTATACTTATACGGATACAACTTCTGTAGCTCTTACCCGTTACTATTACTGGCTGAAAGTTATCAATAATGATGCTATAGAGAATTTTTGGGGTCCCATTACAATTTTAACTTCCAATGATCCACCCCCGCTTCCTCCTCCGGAAACAGCTCTTTTAGGAGTTTTTCCCAATCCTTTTAATCCTGGCACAAAAATCCACTATGCCCTGAAACAGGAAGGAACTGTGGAATTTAAAATCTATAATGCTAAAGGACAATTAGTAAATAGCTTTTCTGAAACTCATTCTTCTCCAGGAACCTATGTTTGCGAGTTTTCGGGTAAAAACAAAGAGGGCAAGGAATTAGCAAGCGGACTCTATATCTGTTCTATGCGATTTAAAGGGAAAACCTATGTCCGCAAAATGGTAAAAACCAAATAAACATCAACAGAGCTAAAAAAAAGTTAAAATAATAATGCGATAAAGCAAGCGCTAATAATTAAACCTTTTATTACACCAAAAACGCCGAGAGGAGATTAAAATGAAGAATGAAAAGTGATCATAAGAGGGGGGGGCAGGAAAACTAAATAATAATTGATTTTTTTAGAACTACTTATCATAGACCCGATTATTAAAATGATATTGGCGTGCCTTCTTTCAATTTGTAAGAAACAAACCAGCTTTTACTTGACGCCAAACCTTCTTTTCAGAATTGGTTCAAAACAGTTAAAAAATATGTAAAGAAGAACAAAACAACGACAAAAAAAAGAGGTAACTGCCAAAATGGAAATCAGTAAGACATTTGAACCTAAAGACCTGGAAAAGAAATGGTATCAGTTTTGGGAAGAAAACGGCTATTTCAAGCCCCGCGAAAACACTGCCCAAAAACCGTTTACCGTCCTAATGCCCCCTCCGAATGTGACAGGTATTTTGCATATCGGTCATGTTTTGAATAATACTCTTCAAGATGTCGTTGTTCGTTATCACCGAATGAAAGGTGAACCTACTCTTTGGCTGCCAGGAGTTGATCATGCTGGAATCGCCACGCAAAATATGGTAGAAAAAGAACTTGCCAAACAAGGAATTACGCGTCAGGAATTAGGTCGCGAAAAAATGGTGGAGAAAATCTGGCAGTGGAAAAATGAGAAAGGCAATATTATTATTGATCAGCTCAAACTCTTGGGCGCAAGTTGCGATTGGGACCGCTTACGTTTTACGATGGATGAAATGCTTTCGCGAGCTGTGAAAGAAGTTTTTGTAGCCCTATATGAAGAAGGACTGATTTATAAAGGCAAATATATTATTAATTGGTGTCCGCGTTGTGTTACTGCCTTGGCAAATGACGAAGTGGAACACACCGATGAAAACGGTCATCTTTGGTATATTCATTATCCTTTTGCTGAAGGGGATGGCTATGTGACAGTAGCAACAACCCGTCCGGAAACAATGTTAGGTGATGTTGCTGTAGCCGTAAATCCTAAAGATGAACGCTACAGTTCCTTAATCGGTAAAGAATTGATTTTGCCCTTAACGGACAGAAAGATACCGCTAATAACTGATGAATATGTAGATAGGGATTTTGGAACCGGTTGCGTAAAAGTTACTCCTGCTCACGATCCCAACGATTTTGAAATTGGCATCAGACATAATTTACCCCAGATTTTAGTGATGGATGAAACAGGAATTATGAACGCAAATGCAGAAAAGGAATTTCAGGGTTTAGACCGCTATGCCTGCCGGGAAAAAGTGCTTAAAATGCTTACCGAACAAGGTCTGCTGGAAAAAACGGAAATACATTCTTATTCTGTAGGACATTGTTATCGCTGTGATACAGTTATTGAACCCTATCTTTCCGATCAGTGGTTTGTAAAAATGGCTCCTTTAGCCGAAAAAGCTATAGAAGTTGTGGAAAATGGAGAAATTAAGTTTCAACCGGAACGCTGGACAAAGGTCTATATGCATTGGATGAATAATATTCGGGATTGGTGTATTTCGCGTCAAATTTGGTGGGGACATCGCATTCCTGTATATTATTGTGATCATTGTTCTTATATGATTGTAGCTAAAGAGATACCGGAAAAATGTCCTAAATGCGGAGGAACTAAATTTACTCAGGATTCCGATGTGCTGGATACCTGGTTTTCCAGTTGGTTATGGCCCTTTTCCACAATGGGTTGGCCTGATGAAACAGCTGATTTGAAACGCTATCTTCCTTCCAATGTATTAATTACAGCTCCCGAAATTATATACCTGTGGGTAGCCAGAATGATAATGAGTACCCTGCATTTTGTAGATAAAATTCCTTTTGATACTGTTCTATTGCATGGAACTGTAAGAGATGAAATCGGACGCAAAATGAGCAAGTCCTTAGGCAATTCTCCCGACCCAATTGATTTAATTAATACCGTTGGAGCCGATGCTTTAAGGTTTAGTATGATTTTTGGCACACCCAAAGGTGCGGATGTAATCTTCAGTGAAAGTATTTTGGAAACGGGACGTAACTTTGCCAATAAAATGTGGAATGCCTATAGATTCATTATGATGAATGCGGAAAATATTGAAGGATTACCTGCGGAAAATGAATTGCAACTGGAACTTGCCGATAAATGGATAATTTCCCGTTTGCAGGAAGTGATAATTGCAGTGCGTGCTCACTATGAAAATTTGCGCTTTAACGATGCTGCTACAGAAATCTTTAAGTTTATGTGGGATGAATTTTGCAGCTGGTATATTGAACTTAGCAAAGACCGTTTAAATCCTTCCTCAGCACTTTCCAGCAGATTAACGGCTAAGTATATACTTTTGTATGTGATGCAAACTGGAATGCGTCTGTTGCATCCTATTATGCCATTTATTACGGAAGAAATTTGGCAGGGTATAAAAAAAATCTTTCCAATGGAAGAAGAAGCACTCATTATTGCCACTTTCCCAGAAACAGATGAGACACTTATAGATAACGATATTGATAATAATATGCGCTTTGTGCAGGAAAGCATTACTGCCATTCGGAACCTGCGGAAACAAATAAACCTGGCTCCAAATCAGGAAATTGATATCGTTATTCGGTTTGCGGAAAATTCTCAGCAGGAACTCTTTGAAAATTATATGGCTTACTTTAACCGATTGGCAAAAGTGAAAACCCTTTCAGGGGGAGTAAATATTGCCATACCTAAAGCTGCAATTGCTTCTGTGGTTCGCAATATTGAAATCTTTTTGCCCTTAAGCGGATTGGTGGATATTGAAAGTGAAAAAAATCGGCTCGGAAAACAAATTGAAAAACTAACCAAAGAACTGAGTGGAATTAAGGCAAAACTTGCCAATCCCAATTTCCTGAATAATGCCAAAGAAGAAGTTGTTGCCAAAGAGAAAGAGAAATTTATAGAAGTTAATACCAAACTGGAATTGCTGCAAAACCTGCTTTCTGAGTTATAGACATATTTTACACTGAGAACACCGAAAAAAAGATAAGTGCACGCAGATTACGCTGATTTCGCAGATTTTTTTACACTGAGATTATTTTATAGTTTCCGAGTTATTTTCATTCTTCCTCAAATCTCTTTTTCTCTTTTTCTCTTTGTAAATCTTCTCTTTTTCTCGTTGTACTTATATACATAACTCTTTAATATTAAATCCTGTTGATCCTGTCTATCCAGTTATCTGCGTTCTATTTTTTTAATTTCTTCTTTTTTTCTTCCCATCCAATTCCTGCAACCAAAAGAAGAACCGTTGCCAGAATACCTACCAAGCTTAAAGTCAAACTTAATTTATAGGTCTCAGAGATGAATTTCATTTCCAGAGTATGTTTTCCTGGAGGAATAATTACCCCTCTCAAAATGTGGTTTACAGGGTAAATTTCTGTTTTTTTGCCGTCTATAAAAGCTTTCCAGCCCGCAGGGTAATAGACCTCAGAAACAACTAAAAAGGCATTTTTATCGGTAGCCACATCATATTTAACATTGTGCAGATCAAAAAAGGTCTCTTTTGCAAAGCAACTATCCGGCTTAAAAACGCCATCTATCTTACTTTCCACAATAGCTAAAGAGCGTGGATTAAAAGACGGTTCCCGCATTTTTTGCAAACGGGCTTCAGTTTCCGGAATTACGGATAGGGAATCTACAAACCAGGCACGCGGGTAAGCGGTTAAATTTTGATAGATATTAGCACCTGAGAAACTCGTAAAAACAGGTTTTATTTTGTTCAAAAGAAAAGCGTAGGGCAGAGAATCGGGATAGATAATATATTTAGTAGAAAGCATATCCAGAAGAGGTGTAGGGATTTCCACTCCACCTTTTTCATAAACACCATTCAGATAACGGTAAAATTCACTGTAATTTTTGTCGTCCCCCTGAATAATTTTCCATACATCATCATAGCGTTTTAGTTTGGCACCGCTGTAACCATCAATGGTTTGATGATAATATGCCCATTCTCCGGCAGTTCTAATTTGTCCCATATTATATGGATAGATACGATAATTGTCTTTATCTTCCAAAAGGAATTCATCAAAATCCTGAGCTACAAAACGCGCTTCTCTTTCTTCTGCCGGATAAAGGTCTTTTAAATGCTTTCCCGTGTATATATACAGGTCTATGAAAGTAATCAGAGTAATCAACAAAACCAAAGCAACCTTCTTCAGTTTTTTGGCGCTGGCAAGATAACAAATTCCCAGAGAAACAGTTAGCAGCAATAAACTTAGAATTCCGCTTTTATAAAGCATTCCAGGACGCAAACTCTTCAATTCCTCCAATTTAGCGAGGGCATTATATCTTTGATATTGTTCTATTTCGGCGGCATTGGTATAGGGCAGACCTTTGAAAATACTTTGTCCCAAAATGAGAAAGAGAACAAAAACCACTCCGCTTATCCAGAAAGCGGTAAATAATTTCTTCTGCCACTTGCTGTTATTTTCCAGGGAGGCAATCGTATCCAAACCCAAACCTGCCAAAATAACGGCTATAAATTGAACCATAATCAAGGTCATAGAAGGCACCCGGAATTTATTGAACATCGGCAGATACTTGAAAAAGAAACTGGAAATAACAGGAGTAAAACTGCCAAAACTAAGCACTAAAAAAATAGCGGAAGCAATCCACAAAAAGAGGGAAAACTTTTTGTGCTTGCCAAAGAGAGCTATAACTCCTAAAGATAAAACAACTATGCCAAAGTAATTATAAATTTGCGTGAAAGGCATTGCACCCCAATAATTCTGATTTATTCCACCAAAGAAATCAGGAATGATAAAGGAAATTATTTCTACAGGCGGGAAACTCCATTGCTGAGCATAACTTTTTTCCAGACCTGTTGAACCTCCACGCATTGTGTAATGACTATATTCCCAGGTAGAAAGATAGGGATTCATCACCGCTAATGCAGTTACAGCAAAAGCAATAATCAGCAGTCCGGTCCAGTTGCCGAACTTTTTAAGCTGCTTAGTTTTTATTGCCTCAATCAAACCGTAAATCCAAAACATACCGATAAACAAATAAAGGTAATAAGTTATTTGAGGATGATTTTCCCGTAATTGCGTAATTAGAAAAGTTGCCAGCAAGCCCAAATTCAATATATTTGGCTTTTCCTTCAAGCGAAACAAAGCCCAAACGACCCAGGGGATATACATTATGGCACGAAATTTGGTATTATGCCCAATTTCCAACAAACCGACCCAATGACAGGAAAAAGTGAAAGCAATGGCAGAAAAAAAGGCAATCCAGGGGTCCATTTTCAGTTGCCTTAAAAGTAAAAAAATACCTACTCCTCCAATGAATAGCAGAAAAATACGCCAGTTGATAATTTTATCCGTCAGCTTGGTTATATTTTCCAGAAAGGGATAACGATTGGGAAAATGAATCATATATGAGGGCATTCCGGAAAACATATAAGGAGTCCATAAAGCATTATCTTTATGCGTTGCATTATAATCAATTATGGCTTTTGCTGCACCCTGCCATTGAATTATGTCCGATGCCTGAGGTGCTTTTCCTTGATAGGCAACAGGAAAATATATCAAACTGAGCAGGAGAAAAAGAATTATGACCAAAACCCAGGGAAGATGTTTGGCAAAAGCAGAGGGCTCTTTTTCCCTGGCAGTAGATTTAGCACTAGGCATAGTTTTAGATGTTTTGCTGATATTTTGCCTGATTTTCTGATTGACATTTTTTCCAGCCATAATATCCTCTATCCATAATATTTTTTACATAACAAAATAAAAGCGGATATCGGTCAAGAAAAATCCCGCTACAACCTTTTCTTAAGAGGTAAAAACAATGATTTTTGCGTTTACTAAAAGAATCTATGGCTACGAATGCGATATTTATGGTCATTTAAATAATGCCAACTATCTGCAACTTTTAGAAGGAGCACGTAGCGAAGCACTTTATGAAATGAATTTAGCTCAGTCCGATCTCCAGAAAAAAGGAGTCCAACTCTTTGTCCATTATGTGGAAATGAGCTTTATTAAATCCATTGACCACGATGAACTGATCACTATTAAAAGCTGCTTTACCGAAATGAACAGAATAAAAGGAAAATGGCATCAGGAAATTTATAACAGTAAAGGAGAAAAATGTTTTAACGCAGACATAACAATCGTTTTTGCCGCGGAGGGTAAAGCAAAACGACTGCCAGTTGAGGTCTATGAACTCTTTCTGCACTACCTGGAAAAATAGATTAACCAGCTAATATATAATGTGAAAAAGTGAAAAAGTGGAAAGGTGAAACACGCGTTAGACATTGAAAACATAGCCATAAAATAGGTTGAGAGGGTTGAGAGGGTTTAGAGGGTTGAGAAGGTTTAGAGGGTTGAGAAGGTTTAGAAGGTTGAGAAGGTTTAGAGGGTTTAGAGGGTTTAGAAGGTTTATCTGGTTTAGGGAATTGTGAAAGTTGAAAACCCGGAGGGCGATACAATCATAGCGATAGTGACGTAAGCCCCTCGGATAAAGGATTTAATAAACCTATGTTTTAGCTCTCTGCCCTCTGCCAAAAAGGGGGTTGTGAGACAACTCCGTCGTTAGTATATGTCGTTCCTACGGAATTTTTTCTACCACATATAAGTTAGGATTATGGAAATAGTATGCATTACTTTAGCACTGCTCACTCATTACTGATCTCATCCGTAATGGGTGAGCAATGGGTAAGCAATGCAATTAAGGAAGAACTGATTTTTTTGAAGATTTTGCTTGACAAATATGAGCAGAGATTTTTTAAAGATTTTATGTAAAAAAACCGATACTGAAAATCGGTTGAAAGGGAATAGTAACCGTTCAAGACGGAAATAGATAGCTACATTGATAGCTATTTTTTTTGAGGTGAATTGTGTGTGGGGATTTGATAATATTAGGCAAAGTTTGAGGGATTGTGAGAGAGGAGTAAGGAAATAGAGTGTTTGACTGGATGGTTGATGTTCTCATCAACCTAAAGTGAATGTGGGAAAACTAAATCACAGTTAGTTATAAAAGAATAAAGAGGATAAGATAGAACGGCGAGGATATCGTTCATCCAGAAAAAGAATGAGGTAAAAAAGATGGAATTTTACAGAGCACAGGTAGAAGAGATAGCCAGGAAGATTTGTCAGGAAATGCATCTTGCAGTGTATGACATTGAAGAGAAGATGTCTGGCAAAGGGAGAATTATAACTGTCTATCTTACTAAAATTGGGGGAGTTACATTGGATGAATGTGCTGCCTTCAGTAATGCTTTGGGCAAGGAACTGGAGATTTTTGACCTCATTCCGGAACGCTATTTTTTGGAGGTTTCTTCTCCGGGGCTGGAAAGGCCTTTAAAGCTAAAAAGTCATTATGTGAGCGCTATTAACGAAAAAGTAGCGGTTCAATTTCAGGCAGGAGAAGAAAGGAAATCCATTATGGGCACATTAACAGAGGTGAATCAGGATACAATAGTTATAGATGATAGAGGATCAGTTACGGAGATTCCGTTTAAATCCATAATTCGTGCCAAAACAGTATTTTTAGCTATACCCAAGAGGAGAGATTAAACAATGAGTGCAAATATGCTTGATGCCCTTAATAAACTGGCGGCAATTAAACAGTTGAATAAGGATACCATTCAAACAATCATTCTGGAAGCCGTAACATCCACTCTGCAAAAGCGTTTGGAACCGGAAGCAGGTTTGCAAGTTTACATTGATGAATTAGCCGGTTGTGTGAAAGTAAAGTTCAAAAGCTTGGTTGTGGAAAGGGAAGAAGGGTTGGGTCAAATTTCTTTGATAGATGCACGTAATGATTACTATCATAATGTTCAGCTGGGTGAATATATTGAAAAAACGATGACTCTGTCTGAATTTGAGCCGAAAATAGTGAAGACGGTGCAGAAAATAATTCAGGATAAAATCCGCCAACTGGAAGAGGAAAAAATTCAGAATGACTTCAATAAACAGAAGCATACGATTGTAACCGGGAAAATTAAGGCAATAGATGATTATGGCGGTTATATTATTGATACCGGGCATGTGGATGCTTTATTGCCTGTAGATGAACAGATTGAAAATGAATTCTATCGCGTGGGTGATAATATAAAAGCGTATGTAGTGAATATTAGAACCCAGAAAGATGGAGTAGTAATAATTCTTTCCCGCACCAATCCGGAATTTGTGAAGAAATTGTTTGAGGCAGAAATTCCTGCTATTTTCAGCGGAGAAATTAAAATAAGAAAAATTGTGCGCGAACCGGGAATTAGAACTAAGGTAGAATTGGAAGCAGAAGACCCGAAAGTTGATCCTATTGTTGCCTGTGTAGGACCCAAAGGAACCCGCATTGATTCTTTGCGTAAAGAATTGCATGGGGAACAAATAGATATCGTATTGCATAGTGATGACCCGGAAAAGATGATTGAAAATGCCCTCGGGGTGGAAGGCATAAAAAGAGTAATTATTGAACGCAATCATTCTGCCAGCGTGATTTTAGACGAAGCAGATAAACTGATGGCAATAGGTAAACAGGGGAAAAATGTAAAACTTGCCGCCAAACTGGTGGGAATGAAGATAGATATTTATACAATGGCAGAATTTGAAGAAAAAATGGCAAAAGAAAGGAGAACCGTTAGTCATATAACTGAACTGGATGGTGTTACTCCTAAAATTGCAGAAACCTTGAAACAAGCCGGTTATACAAGCGTTCAGGATATCTATACGGCTTCCCTGGAAGAGCTTTGTAACCTTGAAGGAATGGGACAAAAAACAGCTGAACGCCTTAAAGAAGCAGCGAAGTATTTCTAATGCCTAATAAAAATAGTAAAGCGGGACACATTCCTATCCGCACTTGTGTAGTGTGTAAGAAAAAGGTTGACCAGAAACAACTGCTCAATTTCTTTCTCACCGAAAGCGGAATTGTGTTTGATTGTAACAGAATAATCCAGGTGCGCAAGTTCTATTTATGTCCTGTTGCCGATTGTTTCAAAGGACTTGCCAAATGGCGTAAAAGTCATCAGAAAAGGAAGATAAGATGAATCCGAAGATTCTTACTCTAATGCAGTTTGCCAGAAAAGCAGGCAAACTTGTTTCGGGTTTTAATGCCTGTGAAAGAGCTATAGATAAGAAGGATATTTTTCTGTTGATTCTGGCATTGGACAGTTCTGAACGCACCAGAGAAAAGATGAAAAAAATGGCTGCGAATTCCGGTATTTCAACTTCTGTTATAGAAACCGGAAGCCAGGCAGAAATCAGTTCTGCTTTGGGTTTGCCTTTAACAGGTGTGTTTGGAATAAAAGACAAGAATTTTGCCGGTAAAATTATGGAATATTGGCTCTCTGATACAGAGAGGAGGAGACATTGACGATTAGAGTTCATGAATTAGCCAAAGAGCTGAAAATCAGCACAATGGCTTTAAAAAAACACCTCACCGATTTAGGAGTGAATGTAAAAAGCCATATGAGTTTGGTTGAAGATGAGGTTGCAGATAAAATACGCTTAAAATATAAGGAACAAATAGATGCAGAAAAACGAGCGGAAAGAGATAGAAAGCGTCTGATAGAAATGCGCCAGGCAGCTAAAGCGCAAAAATCAGCTCAGGAAGCGGAAACTATAAAGGCAGAGGAACCAGTTCCTCCTGTTGCAGAACCGGTTAAAGAAGTTCCTAAAAAAGAAGAACCCAAACCAGTAAAAGAACCGGAAAAGAAAACACCCATACCGGTTAAAGAAAAACCGGCAGAAGGAAAACCGAAGGAAAAACCGCACAAACCAGTTCCCGAAAAGCCCAAAGCTGTTCCTAAACCCAAACCGGAAGTTATTCCTCCCAAAACAGCAGCTCCTGCTAAACCGGAACCTCGGAAAAAGCAAGAACCGAGTGCTCCTTCTATAAAACCTATACCTACTCCTCCGTCTGTGGAAATTAAAAAAGAAGAAAAAAAATTCGGCAAAGCAAAAATCAGTCACGAAGAGCTGGGTGAAAAAAGCAAACATAAAAAAGCCATTATCTCCAGCACCAAAAAAGCCAAACAAAAACTAATTGAGACCATAGAGATTGATGAAGCGGAAATTTCCCGAAATATAAAAAAGACCCTGCAAAAGAGCTCCAAACGGAAAAAATACCATCGGGAAGCTCAATATGTTGAAGATCGCAGTAATGAAATCGTAATTAGGGAATTTACCTCGGTTAGTGAGCTTGCTAAAATTATGAATGTTTCCCCTTCAGATATTATCTCCAAATTCTTTATGATGGGTCAATTGGTAACAATGAACCAACGCTTGGACAGGGATTCTCTGGAAATGATCTGTGATGAATTCAAGGTTGATTACCGTTTTGAAGATGAATACGGAATGGATATTATAGACAAGGAACGCGAACAATATAATAATGTAAAAGAAGAACCCCGTCCTCCCGTAGTTACTATTATGGGTCATGTAGATCATGGCAAGACCTCTATTTTGGATTATATCCGGAACACAAATGTGGTTGCAGGTGAATCAGGAAACATAACGCAACACATTGGAGCTTATCAAATTGAAATAAACAAGCATAAGATTACTTTTTTAGATACTCCGGGGCATGAAGCATTTACAGCTATGCGGGCAAGAGGAGCTAATGTTACAGATATTGCCGTTATTGTAATTTCTGCTACGGAAGGCGTTAAAGCTCAAACAAGAGAAGCAATTGATCACGCTAAAGCAGCTGGGGTTTCTATTATTCTTGCTATCAACAAAGTTGACCTTCCCGAAGCTAATGTAGATAAAGTTATAGCCCAATTAATGGAAATAGGAGTTTACCCGGAACAATACGGAGGAGATATCCCTTGGTGCAGAACATCTGTTGTAACCGGAGAAGGTATTTTAAATCTGATTGAACTGATTCTTTTAACAGCAGAAATACTGGAACTGAAAGCCAAACGCGATGTTCCTGCTTCTGCAGTAGTTATTGAAGCGGGAATGGATGCCCGAATGGGTCCTTTTGCCACTATTTTGATGCAAGAAGGAACTCTGCATAAAGGTGATATTGTTGTTTGCGGAGCTGTGCATGGCAGAATCCGCAAAATGGAAAATGAGCGCGGAGCAGAATTAAAAGTTTTGTATCCTTCCGATGTTGCAAGAGTTTATGGTCTTTCCGATACTCCCAAAGCAGGAGACATACTCAATCAGGTAGATAGCGAAAAAACAGCCCGAAACATTAGTACTGAGCGTCAACAAATACGATTGGAACGGGAAAAATACCAGAACAAGAGTTCCCTCCAGAATATTTTTGCCCGCATTAAAGAAGAACAAATAAATACACTGAATATTATTCTTAAAACCGATACAGATGGCTCTGCGGAAGCGTTGGCAGATAGTTTTCAAAAGCTTTCCAACGAGGAAGTTAGCGTTAATATTATTCATAAAAGCGTAGGTGGAATCAGTGAAGCGGATGTTTCTTTAGCTGCTGCTTCGGATGCCATCATAATTGGATTCCATGTGCGTCCTTCACATCAAGCGCGTAAACTGGCTGAAGAGGAAGGAGTCCAAATTAAACTTTATCAGGTTATTTATGATGCTATTGATGACCTTCAGAATGCATTGGAAGGAATGCTAAAACCGGAATATGAAGAACAGGTTATTGGTAGCGCAATAGTGAAACAGGTGTTCAAAATTAAAAAAGTGGGAACCATAGCCGGATGCCAAGTAGATAAAGGTGTGATTCAGGCAAATTGTAAAGTTCGTCTTTATCGGAATGATGTTTTAGTAACGGAAGATACAATCAGCTCCTTAAAACATTATGCGGATGATGTTAAAGAAGTCCGTGCCGGTTCAGAATGTGGATTAACCTTAGCCAATTTCTCCGATATTAAAGAAAACGATGTATTGGAAGCATATATCGTTAATGAGGTTAATAAAAAACTGTAATGAAAAACTATCGTATTCCCCGCTTACAGGCAGAATTGAAGAAACTCTTCAATATTGCTCTTTCCCAAAAATTGAACGACCCCAAACTGGCTTGGGTACAGATAACCGATGTAGTTATCTCCAAGGATTTACACTATGCCAAGCTATATTTTTCGCATTATAATAACCCCGCCAGTCATGACCAAATCAGAGAACTCCTGATTAAGTCATCCGGCTTTTTAAAAAAACAAATAGCAGGAGCACAAATTATGAGAACAATCCCCGAATTATCATTCTACTACGATGACACAGAAGATCGTGCCGCGAAAGTAGATACGCTGCTGGCATCGCTCAGAGATGATTTTGACGATGAAGATGAGGAAGACCAGGATATTGATATTGACGATATTCTGGATGATGATGATTATTTTGATTTTGATGAGGAGGACGACGAAGAGGATTACGACGATTACGAAGACGAAGAAGAGGATGAGGAAGAGGAATAATTTCGCTATTTCTCCCAAACTTACAATAATATGAAAAGGAAAAATCGCCCTTAGTGGCGATTTTTTCTTTGGTGAAAGCGTGCAAAATATTAGAAAAGAATTAGTGGAGCTTATTTCCAAAGCCGAAAATATATTACTTACAACTCATATCAGTCCTGATGGAGATGGTTATTGTTCAGCTCTGGCTTTACAAAGGATTATTTCCTTTTTAGGCAAAAGTTCTTTACTGGTAACCGATGATGATGACCTGAGCCGTTATAACTATCTGCAGGATGGAAAAAGCCGGGAAAAGCGTTTCCACGAGTTAAAGGAAGAAGAGCAGAACTTTTCTTTGGCAGTTGTTTTAGATTGTAATTCTTATGATAGGTTAGGTGAAAGAAGCGTTCTGGTAGAGAAAGCGGAAAAGATAATAGTTCTGGATCATCATGAAGCGGAAAATGGTTTAATAAAAGCAGAGCTAAGTTATATTGAACCCTCTTTTGCCTGTGTAGGAGAAATTATCTTTTCCCTGCTGGAAACGGAAATTAACAGAATGCCTGTTTCCGATCGCTTATTTGTGTGTAATTGCCTTTATACTACAATTTTGAACGATACCAACAACTTTGTTAATACCAATACCGATGCGGATGTTTTTATCTTTGCCTCAAAATTGGTGAACTTAGGAGTTAAACCCAATGAACAATATCGGTATTTCTTTCTGCAGCATTCGGCAGAAGAACTGCGTTATATAGGTGAAACCCTTTCTACAATTGAATTGCATTACCAGCGTAAGATATTATTTATGTATTCAACCTTGGTAATGAGCAAAAAAAATAATATTGATCCTGAAAGCATAATGAATGCAACGCGTTGGGTGCAAGGCATAATAGGGATTGAGGTAATAACTTACTTAAGGGAAGAAAAAGAAGGGGTATACAAAATCAGTTTGCGTTCCGAGACAATAGATGTGAATAGAATTGCTGTGCGTTATGGAGGAGGAGGTCACAAACAGGCAGCCGGATGTTATTTTTATGGAACTCTGGTAGAAGCCAAAGATAAATTGTTAAAGGATGTTATTAATGCCCTTGAATGCCATAACGGATAAAGCATTTCTGGCTATAGATAAGCCGTCTGGAATAACTTCCTTTGCAGTTATCAGGCGTTTGCGTAAAATTACCGGAAGCAAAAAAATCGGGCATACTGGAACACTTGATCCTTTTGCTACGGGTTTGCTAATCTGTTGTTTGGGCTCTTATACCCGTTTAGCGGGTTTATTGGAGGAAAAAGATAAGACCTATCTTGCCAGAATGATATTGGGCATAAAAACTGCAACCGGCGATCCGGAAGGCGATATTATGCAAACAGCTCCCATTCCTGAATTTGTTAGTAAACTTGATGTTTTGGCAAAAAAAGCAAGACAATTGACCGAACTTCCCGTGCCAGCTTATTCAGCTGTAAAAGTTAACGGGAAAAGAGCTTATGAACTTGCCCGCAAAGGTGAAAAGTTCAATCTGCCTAAGCGTCCTGTTCAAATTAAAGAAGTTGAATTTTTACCTTGGGAACCGAATAAATCTGATGAACTAAGCTATCGTTGCAAAGTTGGCAAAGGAACTTATATCCGGGCGTTAAGTGAATGGCTGGCAGAACAATTGAACACAATTGCTTACACAACTTTTCTACGGAGAGAAAGCATTGGCAATATAACTTTGCAGGATGCGGTTTCTTTGGATGATTTGACTAAGGATAACTGGTTTCGCTATCAGCTTAGCTATAAAAAGGTTTTTCCTGATTATACCTGCCTCAAGCTGAATGCAGATGACTTTGCCAAAGTGATGAATGGTATGGATATAGCTCATTCTAACGAAAATAACGAAAAATACATTTTGCTTAAAGAAGAAAATATCTGTGCTATTGGGCAAAGAATGAATAACTATATTCACCCGCTTATGGTGCTAAAATGAATAAGAGGAAGAACGAAGTCCTCGTTGTTTATTGTTTTCCGAATTATAAGGTTTTATATAATAACTACAACAGCGAAATAATGAATTTTGTGTGGTGGACGAGGACAAGGTATGAAAATGAGTAAAAAATCGGTCTTAACTATTGGCACTTTTGACGGCTTGCATTTGGGTCATCAGAAAGTGCTTAAAAAAGTTGTAGAAATAGCAATGGCAGAAGGTCTGCAGAGTGTGGTTATCAGTTATCAAGATCATCCTGCTTTTGTGTTAAAAACGCATCCTATGCCCAAAATGCTTTGTCCGGCAGAAATCAAACTACAGGAAATGAAAAAAATGGGTATAGAGAGAATTGAACTATTGGATTTTACTTTAGAGCTGGCAAAAACCCCTCCCTTAAAATTTTTGAAGGACTATATAATTCCCCTGTTTCAGCCAAAAGTTATAGTTATGGGTTACGATTCTCATTTTGGACACTTGCGTCAAGGTAACTATGATTTTCTTTGTAGGCATTCCGAAGAACTGGGTTACCGTGTGGAATATGTAGAGCCCTTGCTTTTTGAAGGTAAGCCAATCAGCAGCAGCAGTATCAGAAATTTACTCCTCAGCGGTAAAATTGAAGCAGCCAATTATTTATTGGGAAGACCCTACCGTTTGATAGGCAAAGTAGGACACAGCAATTCCAAAGGGAGAAAACTTGGTTTTCCTACAGCAAATTTGAATTTGCTTTGTCCGCATCAACTTATTCCTAAAAGCGGAATTTACCTTTCTAAAGTGATTTGGCAGGAAAATGTATTTTTCGGGTTGACAAATATCGGTTGCAGTCCAACAGTGAAAAATACGGGAGTTATTGAAATTGAAACCCATATTCTTGATTTTCAGGATAACCTCTATGGTCAAATTATGGAGCTGGACTTACTCAGTTATCTTAGAGAGGAAAAGATGTTTAAGAATGTAGATGAGCTTAAAACAGCCATCCAAAATGACATTGCCTTAGCAAGAGTAATGCTGAAGGAATTTTCGGGGTGAACTATCTTACTTTTGGACTGCCCAATTCCAATTTGGCAGAGAGGAAAAATGCGGAAAGTTAATAAACCTACCATTTATTTGGCAAAAGGGAATTTTTTATTTCCTTTAGCCGTTTTGTTTTTCCTGTTGCTACCGGTGTTTTTCTCTGCAGTTTCGCCTTTGCAAGTTGTTCCGGGAAGTGGCATTAAAGATATAGAAGATAGCAAGTTATATCATTTTCGTTATCATAATTTGGTTGACGATTATCATCTTTCAGGACCCAAAATCTGGGCAGTGCGTTTTAATTTCAAAGATGCTTATCCAATAGCCGATTCTGCCTCTTTTACGCTGAACAGTTTTAAAATTTATTCTCCCTATCCCAATCTGGAAATGCGGGTATCTTTATGGAATGAACAGTATGGGGGAAACAACGAATTAAACTATTTTCCGGGGGTTATTATTCCGGGTGGTAACTGGCAAAACATTACTCTTTCTACAAGTCCTACTACTATTACTTTTCCTGAAATTCAAAATCCTTTGCGGATTATTTGGCTGGTGATGGATTTTACTACACCTTTAGCCGATAAATATATGAGCGCTTCGGAAGGAAGCGGAAAGAACAGTTTTTATTACAATAACACAGTTCAGGGCAATGAATTCTGGCAAAGTTTGTTTACTGCCGGTTTTAAATGTGAATTACGAGTAAGCGCAATTGGAGATTTTAATTTATTACATACCGATTTGGAACTGCTTAGTTTTTCTCTTCCGGAGAATATTTTGCCTGGTTCCACCGTTCATCCTTCCGTTACGGTTTACAATCACAGTCAATATCCTGTAAGTGACACTTTGGAAGTTAATTTTTCCGATCCTTTGCTGGAATTAAATCAGACCCTCCAAATTCCTTTATTAAACATAAATCCCCGGGATTCTCTTTTTACGGTAAGTTCCGAAGGCATTTCTTTCAGCCGGGAGCCAAGCCAGATAAAGGTAACTCTTGCTTTCAAAAATCATCCTAATATCATTTTTTCTGCCCGTTATTATAATGTTTTTGGGGAGACAGGAAGTTCTCATTTGGTAGAATATTTCCGGCGTTATACTTTTGGCTTTTCCGATATTCCTCAAGAGGCATCCGAAGTTCATCATCTGCTCTATTTTCCTAATCTGGCAGATAATCTTTCCAATCTATTCGCAGTGCAGAGGTTCAATTATTATCAGTTCAATTCATTGCCTAAAACTGTTGTAGATGGCTATAAAAAATTTCATCTGCAGATTGATGCCAATTCTGAGGAACTTGTTTCCGCTATTTCAGCCGCACAGGCAAAAAGGAGCTTTATTTCACGCAGCAGCAGTAATATCAGTATGCCCGATCCGGAAACACCTGAAAATCTATTGTTGAATATAAAACTCTATAATGATAGAACTACTTTATATGAATGGACAGCAAGTTCTGCTCTCAATCCCAAATTTTTCGCCGGTATTTTTGAAGAAAATGAGTTTGCAGGCGGAGAACTCTATTCCCTGAAAAGGTGGCTTGTATTTGAGGGCTCTTTCAGCGGAACTCTTAATAAACGGGATAGTGTGGAAATTGAATTAATTTTGAATACTACCGACCTGAATCCCTCAAAGACATACAGGGTTTATTACTGGTTGCAGAATCCTTTCAACAGCGGAGGTCAGATTTATTATGCTCAATATGTTTCCTTGGGGCAATCCTGGATAGTTTCCAATTCTGATGAATATATATCTCAACCTGTTATTTCCGTTTATCCCAATCCTCTGGTAAAAGGAAATGCTTTAAAAATATCCGCTTCTGTTTTTCCTGCGGTTTTTACGGTTTATAATATTAAGGGGCAGAAGGTCTTTAGCACTGGGAAGGTCTTTAGTGAAATATCTATTCCTGCCGATATTTTTCCTGCTTCCGGTATCTATTTCCTGCGTTGTGAAATGCAGGATAGAGACAAAACACATAAACAAATCCAAAAAATAAGTATAATAAAGTGATGTTTAATTATGGCAGAACATATTTCCATAGCTGAAATGCAACAAAAAGTAAATCAGGAAATCAGCGGTTTGTATTTGGTAGCCGAAAAAGAACTCCGCGAGGGGAAAAATGACTTTTATCTGCGTTTAAAACTGCAGGATAAGACAGGAACCATCTCTGCCAATGTGTGGAAGGATGCAGTTAAGCATTCAGACCAGTTTGATACTGGCGATATAATCAGCATTCAAGGCACGGTTGTAAATTACAAAGGGCAGATTCAGCTTTCTCTATCTCAGCTTCGTTTTGCCGATAAATCCGAATATAATATAGAGGATTATCTAACGCGCAGTAAAATTGAACCGGAAGTTCTTTGCGACCGTTTTTTTGAGTTTGTGGATAAAGTGCATCAGCCCTATCTGAATAAATTGCTTCATCTTATCTTTGACGATAAGGAGTTCTTTAATCAATTCTTAAAAGCACCTGCAGCTAAAAACTGGCATCATAATTACATTAATGGGCTTATTGAGCATACCGTTTCAGTTGCTGCCTTATGTGAATTTGCCTCCACTCTTTATCCCGTAAATTACGATTTGCTGATAACCGGAGCTTTATTGCACGATGTAGCCAAAGTTCAGGAATATGACCACCGCAGAAATATTGATTTTACGGATGCAGGACGCCTTATCGGGCATTTAGCTCTTTCGGATCAAATGGTTTGTGAAAATGCTGCCAAAATTTTAGGTTTTCCCGAAGAATTATTACTCCATTTACGCCATTTAATTCTGTCTCATCATGGTGAATACGAAAAAGGGTCTGTGCGTTTGCCTCAAACCCTGGAAGCCATTGTTTTACACCATTGTGATAATCTGGATGCTCAGGCAACAGGTGTGGCACAATTGATTGCTGCAATTCCTCAAAATGCTGTCTGGAGCGAATATGACAAACTGAATAACCGCTATTATAAAATTTACCGACCTGTTTAAAATTTATGTCATTTAAGAGCGAAAGTTCTTTGTTATTCTCGCAATAGCGGAAATCCAGATAAATTTTAATAAAACAGCTGAATATTCAATAGGGAAATTATATTATGTTTCAAACCGTGATTATTGCCAGTGGCAGTAAAGGAAATTGCGTTTTAATTCAAACTGAAAATACCGCTCTCCTTTTGGATGCCGGAATAAGTATGCACAGAATTATGGAGTGTTTGGAATCATATCACATAGAATCAGCAAAAATAAATGGCATTCTCGTAAGCCATGAACATTCTGATCATATCAAAGGTGTAGGAGCTATTTCCCGTAAACTGAAAATTCCCGTTTATATTAATAGACCTACTCTTTCTTCTTGTGCAGAGCGTTTGGGCGATGTGCAGGATAGGATAGTGCTCTTTAACACAGGCAACAGTTTTACCATTGGAGATATAATTATTGAGCCGTTTGTTTCTACTCATGATGCTGCCGAGAGCTGTAATTTCGTTTTTTATCCCGTTTCTGAGCCCAAGCGTAAATTGGGTGTGGCTACAGACCTGGGCTATCCAACGCAATTATGTCTGCTAAAATTGAGCGGTGTAAGCACTTTAATCCTGGAAAGCAATCACGATGAAAAAATGCTGATGGAAGGACCTTACGACTGGAAACTGAAACAACGCATTCGCAGTGTGCAAGGTCATCTTTCCAATGTGCAAGCAGTTGGCTTAATTTCTACCCTTATTCATCCCGGTTTGAAAAACCTTATTCTGGCACATTTAAGCGAAACAAATAACCTTCCTTCCCTGGCAGAACAAACAATGCAGGATTATCTGAATAGTATCCGCAGCGATATAAAACTGTTTGTGGCAGAACAAAATAGGCCTACTCCCCTAATAGAAATTTAAAGTATCGTCCCTCTTTGAGTTAAAATCGGCTTTTCTCAATCCTTTTTTCTCGTTTCATTATTGTCAATATCTTTCAAACCCTTTTCTCTTTTACGGTTGCCTTCTGCCGATTTTGACTCAAAGCTGTGGTTGCCTTCTGCCGATTTTGCCTCAAAGCTGTGGTAAACCCGTGTTCTGAATCGGCTTTTCTCAATCCTTTTTTCTCGTTTCATTATTGTCAATATCTTTCAAACCCTTTTCTCTTTTACGGTTGCCTTCTGCCGATTTTGACTCAAAGCTGTGGTTGCCTTCTGCCGATTTTGCCTCAAAGCTGTGGTAAACCCGTGTTCTGAATCGGCTTTTCTCAATCCTTTTTTCTCGTTTTATTATTGTAAATATCTTTCAAACCCTTTTCACTTTTACGGTTGCCTTCTGCCGATTTTGACTCAAACCCGCATTAAAATTCCGTAGGAATGACAGAAAAATAACGACGGTTTTTAACCCGGCGAAAATATATCTCTGTGAAAAATAAAGAGTTCCGTAGGAACGACAGATACTAACGACGGGTTTTTAACCCGGCGAAAAGTAAGCATAAGTTATTTTTATTATTAACTGGATTCCGGCTTTCGCAGGAACGACATTAGAACAACAGAATTTATATCCTCTAATAAAATTACGCGTTTTATGCCTGATAATTATTACCATTTAGGGATAAATTGCCTTTCTTTATATTCTTTATCTGCCCTATTTTTAGGATTTTTTCTCTTTATTATTTAACTATTCTCAGGGTTAAAATCCGAGCTTTTTGTTTTGCTATTTCCCCGGGATTTTCTCAACCATTGATGTTTTATAAATAAAAATATGATATGATTCCTATTTCTGAAAAATCAGGATAGGTAGCATTCTTGCCTGCTTGAATATTTTATGACAAAGTAACAACCAAGTAACAACTCCGTAACGAGACAACGGAAGTGTTACGGAAGTGTTACGGAGTCATTACTTAATCATCTATATAACAAGCAATTACATAAATATAGTTCAGGGTGGGCAAAATATTTAGTTATCTATTTAGTTTTTATAGGGTTAAGATTAATATTTAGGAGTTATAATGATTTTTAAAAAGGAAGTTTGACCTCCTAATCAACTAACTTTTAACCTCTATTTCGTTACCGTAAAAATCGTAATTTCCCGAGGGGTTTACACACCCATCGCTATCATTGTGTCGCCCTTTGGGGCTTTTTTTAGTGGGGAAGAGAAAAAGAAAAAGAAGTCGGGGCTTTCATTTTCCGAGGGGCTTACGCCACCATCGCTATCATTGTGTCGCCCTTTGGGCTTTCAAAGGTAATAAATCGTAAATTTGACAGTTATTTTCCTGTTTTCCTGGTTAGATTCATTCTTCATTTTTCATTCTTCATTTTCCGAGGGGCTTACGCCTCCATCGCTATCATTGTGTCGCCCTTTGGTATTTCAAAGGTAATAAATCGTAAATTTGACAGTTATTTTCCTGGTTTCCATGTTAAATTCATTCTTCATTTTTCATTCTTCATTTTCCGAGGGGCTTACGCCTCCATCGCTATCATTGTGTCGCCCTCCGGGCTTTTTGGCAAAGGGCAAAGAGCAGAGGGCATCTCAACCCTCTCAACCATCTCAACCTTCTCAACCTTCTTTAATTTTACATTCTACATTCTACATTTTACATTTTCTGAGGGGCTTACGCCTCCATCGCTATATTTGTTTCGCATTGTGAAATTGTTACAATTTAAATATATTTTTCCTTGTTTAGTGAACAAAAATGAACATATATTTTTGGGTATAAAGGTGTTACCACTCCGCATTTTATATTACATCAGGGTATTGGGGTCAATATCAATCTGCTTTCGGATATTGGAAGGGCAATTATAAAGGGAATTAAATAATCTTATAGCGTTCTGCAAAATTTTTACGGTTTGGGCTTTAAAAATAAGATGATAGCGGTAATAAGAACTGATTTTGCTGAAAGGAGCCACTGAAGGACCAAGTAATAATAGTTGTGGCATAGGAATTTGTTTGCGTAAAAGATAAAGGACTTCTCTCATATTGCTCATTTCTTTTTTCAGGGTTTCCAAATCGGTGCTTTGAAACAAAATTCTGGCTAAACGGTAATAGGGCGGGTAATAGAGCTTTTTTCGGTAACCAAGTTCTTCTGTGGCAAAACGAATATAGTTTTGTTGGCTGGCTGATTCAATAGCGTAGTGCTCGGGATTATATGTCTGAATAATAACTTCTCCTGCTTTATCTCTGCGTCCTGAGCGTCCTGCAACCTGAGTAAGCAATTGAAAAGTTCTTTCTGCGGCTCTAAAATCGGGCAAATTTAAGGAAATATCAGCCATCACAATTCCTACCAAGGTTACAAGAGGAAAATCCAGACCTTTGGAAATCATCTGCGTTCCCAGTAATATATCCACTTCCTTATTTTTCATACGGTTATACATTGATTTATAGGTATCCCTTTTGCGAGCCGAATCCGAATCCATTCTTAAGATTTTTGCCTCTGGAAACAGGATTTTTAAGTTCTGTTCAATTTTTTGAGTTCCTGGGGCTCCATAGGCAAAAGAATAAGAGCCACAATAAGGACATTTACGCGGACTGGGAATTGTGTTTCCGCAATAGTGACATTGCATTTCTTCGCGGTCACGATGATAACTCATACTGATTTCACAATTCTTACAGGTAATTAGTTTTCCGCATTTCAGGCATTGCATAAAAGATGAATAACCCCGGCGATTTTGAAAAAGGATAACCTGCTCTTTTCTTTGGAGGCGTTTATCTATTGCTTCCAAAAGAGGAGCGGAAATCAAGCTGTGTTCATATTCATCTCTCAAATCAACAACTTGCACATCTGGCAGACAATAATCCAAAGGACGGCTTTCAATTTTTTGCAATTTATATTTTCCGTTTTGGGCATTATGCCAGGATTCCAAAGCCGGTGTAGCGCTGCCTAAAATTACTTGTGCATTTTGTATTTGAGCTCTTACAATAGCTAAATCCCTGCCTTGATAACGAGGAGCGCTTTCCTGTTTGTATGTACCCTCATGTTCTTCATCTACAATAATTAAGCCCAAATCGGGTAAAGGAGCAAAAACGGCACTGCGCGCTCCGATAACAATTCTTTTTTCTCCGCTTTTTATTTTCTGCCACTGGATTAAACGGTCTTTTTCAGTTAGCTGACTATGCTGAATTGCCAGAATTTGTCCAAAATTACTCTGAAAACGATCAACCATTTGCGGAGTGAGAGCAATTTCCGGAATCAGGAAAATAACGGTTTTGTTTACGGATAGATAATGCCTGATAAGCTCAATATAGACCTCTGTTTTGCCACTTCCGGTAATGCCATACAGCAAGTTTACATTAAAAGTGCCAAAGCCCTCTGTAATATCTTTAATTGCTTCAACTTGGGCATAGTTGAGTGTAATTTGTTTTAAAGGCGAGGAATTTTCAAAAGAAACGGACTCGGGCTCAAAACGGCGTGGTTCTATTTTAATAAACCCTTTTTTAACTAATGCCTTAATTGCACTGTAAGAGATTGTGGAACTTATATTGGACATTGGAAAAGAGGGTTCTTCCTCTTTAATTTTTTCCCATGCCTCTCTTTGTTTTAAGGGTAAAGTATCTTCCTCCAAAGTTGGTTGCAAACGGATTATAAAATTTACTGTTCGGGGCTTATCTTTATGATTTAATCTTCTCTCTATTTTCAACAATCCCAGTTCTTCACCTTCTTCTATTCTTTTATAGAGAGGATATGAAGTCAGCTCTTTCCGTAATGTTTTAAGAACAGGATTTTCACTTTTATCTATTGCCTTTTTTAAGGGTATAAAAGGTTCCGGAACATTCTCTGAAAGCCAAATAACATTTGCCTCCATTTCCGGTAGCAAACGCGCAGGCAACATCGCGAAAAGTGCCTTGCCCACTGAACAATGATAGTAATCAGCCATCCAATAACCCAATTTCATCAATTCCGGTGAAAGCACGGGAACTGTATCCAAAACCTCTATAACTGCCTTATATCTAATATCCTTATCCTCTTCGGGACGGGTTTTTGCTCCGCAAATTCCTGTCCATAAACGCCCGGAAAGATTTACTATTACTCTTGCTCCTTCCACAATTTCTGCGGATGAACAATAAATCAGTTCCTTGGGTATTTCCAAAGGCAAATGAATTACATAATAATGCATAAGACGAAACTTTTGTTTTGCTATAGCTTGTCAACCCCAAAAAAGGTCTGGAGGTCTTGGAGTAAAATCTAAAGATTGACAATAAAACAAAGTTCCAATAAATTGAAACAGTGAAGAGGATAATATGAGGAAAAAGGTTTTAACGGCATTTATGTTGGGTTTTATGCTTATTTCAACCTTAATGGGAGAAAATATATCTTCTCCTATTCTCTCCCAGACAAAATCCGATACTTTATATTTACAGGATTTTTCCCTGCTTTCCGAAAATGATTTCAGGGAGCTGGAAAATTTATTGAAAGAACAACAATTAAACCCTCAAGACCTGAATTTTGAGAAGGATTGGGACCTCTCTACCTGGGGTAAAAGCAAAAGTTTTTTACGCTCTTTGCAAGAGCCCTATTACGGTTTGGGTTTAATGCAGGAAATTAGAGAAGCAGCTAATAAAGCTAATACGGATGAGGGCTTTGCTTTTCTGGTTGATTTACTGTATAAAAATGCGACTGATGGTGCAGGTTCATTTCCTCTTTATCTGAATTACAAGGACTTATATCAACAGGAATTCAATAAAAAAGTAAAACAGCCCAAAGATCTGTTCCGCTTTTATGAAAAAGCATTAAAAGATATTATTCCCGTTTTGGTGAATGCCTATTCGCATTATAACCTTGATTTATGGAACAAATATGTTTTCTATCTTTTCGTTGCCTTAAGGGAAAATGAGGATAGCGAAGCTTATAATGCCTATTTTAATAAGCATAATATACCTCTTTGGGAAGAAATAGAAAATCAGGAAATCAAGGAACTAATGGAGCTTTTTCAGGAAGCTGATGTTTTAAAAGCCGCTATGCAGTTTTTGGCTCTATGCGATGTAATAAAAAATGAAGCAGGTAAATTAAACTACACTAATAAAAAGCCCATAATTCAAGAATGCGAATTCGGAACTATGGTTATCGGAACGGGAAAAGATGATGTTTATAACGCTAAAATGTTCAAAAAGCCGCTTATTTTGCTTATTGAACCCGCAGGAAATGAAAAATATACGATGACTTTAGCAACGGGAGCTAAAAATTATACTTATCTGCTGATTGATTATAAAGGAAATGACAGTTATGTGAACCCTGATATTGGAAGTTTGTTTTTTGCTCTTTCGGGCTTAGGAATTTCTTATGATTTGGAAGGAAATGATATTTACAGAACAGGGGATTTTTCTTTTGCGGGAATGATGGGAATTCAACTCCATCGTGATTTTCAAGGTACAGATATTTATGAAAACGGTTTTTTCAGCCAAGGTGCCGCTATACGCGGTCTTTCCATCCTTCAAGATATGCAGGGAAATGATATTTACAGCGCTACTTGTCTGGCTCAGGGTTTTGGTTCTATCCGTGCTGCAGGTGTTTTATTGGATTTTGATGGAGCGGATAATTATCTTTTAGGGGGAAAATACTTTCATTCACCCTTGATGCCAAACGATTATCTTACTCTGGGACAAGGTGTTGGTTTTGGTTTGCGTCCCGATTTTGCCGGTGGATTAGGGCTTCTTTTTGATAAAAATGGCAACGATCGTTATCTGGGAGGTGTTTATGCACAAGGAGTTGGCTATTGGTATGCTTTGGGAATGTTGATTGATGAAGCTGGAAATGATGTTTACAATGCTGTCTATTATCCTCAAGGGTCTGGAATTCATCTTGCTTCTGGTTTTCTTTTTGATGGCAGTGGAGATGATGCATATTACAGCAGACACGGTCCTGGTCAAGGTGCAGGTCACGATTGGGGTTTGGGAATTTTTATTGATGCTAAAGGGAATGATGCCTATTCCATTGAAGGAGGAAACGGTTTGGGTTTAAGTAATTCAGTGGGAATTTTTATAGATAAAGGCGGAAATGATCGTTATGAACGCAATAATCCTCAAAATTATGGTAATGCTGTCTATAGCAGAGCAACCGGTGGTATAGGTCTTTTTTTGGATAAAGATGGCAAAGATAGCTATCCGGATACTTTGATGACTGAGGGAACAACCTGGAAAAAAGGCACTTATGGCATTGGCAGAGATTTGGATTCTGGAAAGTTGATGTCCTCATCAACAACCGATTCCGAAACAAAAAAACCGGCAGAAATTCCAATGTTGCCTCCTCCTTCTCCCGATGAGCCAATAGCAGATATTTTTTCTGCTGCTGCCGAATGGGAAGTTGGCAACGCTATTGAAAGAGTGAAAAAAGCCCGGGAAATTATGCTTGCCAGAGCTGATGAAGCAATTGATTATGTGATAAAGAATAAGCTTGATACCAAGTCCGGATTGGAATATAGAGCTTTAGAGGTTCTGGTGAAAGAAAATGAGCAGTTTAAACAACTTCTTTTTGATTATACCGATGATATAGATAGTTTGAAAGCTAAAAATGCCCTGTCTCTAATTGCCGGAGTTGGAGATAGCACTTTAATTGAAACCTTGCGCAAACATTTAAACAACGGTAAATATATCACCACCTGTCTTTCGCTTTTGGGTAGCATAAAAAGTGCGGAAAGCGTTGATTTGCTTTTCCAATATGCTTTTCATCCTTCAGAGCGTTATCGCTATATTGTAGCCCGTTCCTTAAAACAAATTGGAACTCCTGAAGCCCATAACTGTCTGAAGCAAATGGCAAATGACAATTCCTTTCTGGTGAAAACCTTAGTTCGTAAATGGGAAGAGGAACAACAATGACGGAAGAAAAACAAATTTTTGAGGACTATCTGCGCTTTCTCGGTTTGGAGGATATAGACCATTTAATGGCTCGTTTTGAACATTACCTGCATTTACTTTATAATGCCAACCGCAAAGTAAATCTCGTTTCCCGAAACATTCCTCTGGAAAGATATTGGGTTCAGCATTTCCTTGACAGCATAGTTGCTTTGGAATGTTTGGATTTTACAGATAAAACCGTTTTGGATTTTGGTTCGGGAGGTGGTTTACCAGGAATTCCTCTGAAACTTGCTGTTCCGGATTTTAATTTGACGCTTTTGGATTCGGTGCAGAAAAAAGCCAGGGTTTTGCGTGAATTTGTGGATGCCTTATCTCTTTCTGCTACAAATGTGGAAGCCAGTCGTTTAGAGGACTATGCTTATGTGGCAAAGCGTCCCAGCTACGATTTTATTGTTTGTAGAGCTGTTGCTTTGGAAGAAAGATACTTTTCGCCTTTGCGAAGATTGCTGAAACCAAGCGGAATGGCTGTTTTTTACAAGGCACAGAAATTAGACGATGTGCAAGTTCTAAAATATGAGATTCTTTTGGATAAAGATTATCCTGCTTTAGGTCAACGCCAATTAATTGGTATCAAACAGCGTGACCTTCTCTTTCATTAAGTTCTTAAAAATTAAAGGATATATATGCCCAAGGTAATAACTGTTGTAAACCAGAAAGGTGGTGTAGGAAAAACAACTACCGCCGTAAATCTTTCTGCCGGTTTGGCAGTTCTGGAAAAAAGGACTCTGCTAATTGACTTTGATCCTCAAGGTAATGCAACCAGCGGAGTAGGAATTGATAAAGATAAAGTGGAACTCCAAATTTATGATGCTCTTATAGGCAGAGCTCCTATAGAAAAAACTATTCTCTCCACAGCCACCAAAAACCTTTTTTGCATTCCGGGAAACATCAATTTAACCGGAGCGGAAATTGAACTGGTGCATGAATTTGCCCGCGAACAGAAATTAAAAGAAGCACTCCAACCCATTTTAAATAGTTTTGATTACATTATAATTGATTGTCCTCCCTCACTTGGTTTATTAACGGTGAATGCAATGACTGCGGCAATGGAGGTCTTGATACCTATTCAATGCGAATATTATGCTCTGGAAGGAGTTAGTCAGTTGCTAACAACCATTCGCTTGATTCAAAAGAACTTAAACCCTGGTTTAAACATTCTGGGTGTGCTGTTAACGATGTTTGATAAAAGGGTAAACCTCTCTTTGCAGGTTGCTAAAGAGGTTCATCGCTATTTTAAGGAAAAGGTCTTCCGCACTATTATTCCCCGGAATATTAAATTAACTGAAGCTCCTGGTTTTGGTAAACCTATATTTCTCTATGACATAAGGTCTCCAGGCGCGATGAGTTACCTCAATTTGGCAAATGAAGTTATCAATAGAAGCGAATAAGGTAATAAAAAATGAATGAACATTTGGGAAGAGGACTTTCCGCTCTGATTCCGGATAACGATAGAGAACAAACTCCTCAATTGGGAATTACTACTTTGCCTATTGCAAGTATTAAGCCCAATCGCTATCAGCCCCGAAAAAAATTTGACCCGGAAAAAATGGCGGAATTAACTGAATCCATCAAAGAAAACGGTATTATTCAACCCCTGATTGTTACTAAAACAAGCTCTTCGGAATATGAACTTGTGGCAGGTGAAAGACGACTGGAAGCAGCAAAACAAGCAGGACTGGAAAAAGTGCCTGTTGTTATTCGTAGCGTTTCTAAAAAAGAACAGCTCCAGCTCGCTCTAATAGAAAACATTCAACGGGAGGACTTGAATCCTATTGAAGAAGCAATTGCCTATAATACTCTGGTTGAGGATTTTGGTTTAACGCATAACCAAATTTCCGAAATTGTAGGTAAGGACAGAGCTACAGTCACTAATTCCCTGCGTTTGCTAAAACTTCCTGAAGAAGTAAAACAAATGCTTGTTTCCGGAGAATTGAATTCCGGATTGGCTCGCACTGTTTTATCTGTGCCTCCGGAATTGCAAAATAGCTTTGCGGAATACATAATAAAGTATAATTTAACGGTGCGTCAGGCAGAAGAAAAAGCAAAAACCTTTTCTCTCGCTAATAAGGAAGAACCGGAAAAGGCAAAAACAAATGCCCGCACCAAAGAACTGGAAAGGGAACTAAGCAATTTGTTTTGCCTGAAAGTGAAAGTGCAGGAAAATAATGGCAAGGGCAAAATTACTTTAGTGTATAAATCTCCAGAAGAACTGGAGGCATTTAAAACAATCCTAAATAAAATAAGGCAGGAAAAATGAACAGAGTTATTGTTACCGGTGGAGCTGGTTTTATCGGTGCCAACTATTTACATACCCTTTTTGCAGACCCTTCTTTTACTGGTAAGATATTGAACATAGATAAACTTACCTACGCAGGTAATTTGGAAAGCTTGCAGGATTTGGAAGCCAAGTATGGAAATTCGCGTTATTTCTTTGAGCAGGCAGATATCTGCGATGCACCAAAAATGAAAGAAATTATGCATCAGTTTCAACCGGATACAATTGTCCATTTTGCTGCCGAATCCCATGTGGATAGAAGTATTGACGGTCCTATGGAATTTGTCCAAACCAATTTAGTAGGAACGGCAACTTTGCTGAATTCCGCTTTGGAATACTATCGCACTTTGGATGAAGAAGCAAAAAAGCGCTTTCGCTTTCATAATGTATCTACGGATGAGGTTTTTGGTTCTTTAGGGGAAAACGGAATGTTTACAGAGGAAACACCTTACGATCCTTCTTCACCCTATTCGGCATCAAAAGCTGGTTCAGACCATTTAGTGCGTGCTTGGCAAAGAACTTTCGGACTGCCAATCACCATCTCCAATTGCTCCAATAACTACGGACCTTATCAATTTCCTGAAAAGCTGATTCCTTTAATGATTTTGAACTGCCTGGCTCATCAGCCCCTGCCTGTTTATGGGAAAGGAATTAATGTGCGGGACTGGCTTTTTGTTACAGACCATTGTGAAGCCATCAATATTATTATTCGGAAAGGAAAAGTAGGCGAGACATATAATATTGGCGGTCATAATGAAATGAAGAATATTGATATTGTTACCACTATCTGCAAGATTTTGGATGAGATGGAGCCCTCAAAGAAACTGAAAAGCTATACGGAACTGATAACTTTTGTGCAAGATAGACCAGGTCACGATTTACGCTATGCCATTGATGCCACTAAAATTGAAAAAGAACTTGGTTGGAAACCTGCCGAAACATTTGCCACAGGAATCAGAAAAACAGTTGCCTGGTATCTGGAAAACAAACAGTGGTGGCAAAATATTCAAAATAATAAATACCGTCAGGAACGCCTGGGAATTGGATAAAACAGGATGAACGAACTCCCTGTCGTTTCCTATAAGTTGACCGGGAGGTAAACCTTCTGGAAAGTCAATAGAGCCATATATTAGCAACCCGGATTTTTGCTGTTTTTTCTTTCTACTTGGTGTTCTCAGTGATTTCGGTGGTTTCGGTGTAAAAAATCCATAGAATAAATAGTTGCTATATACCGAAATTTTGGCTATTATATATTTAGTAAGGAATGTATAAAAGGAAGTCCCAATGAAAAACGATGTAGTAAGCTACTTTCTTGAGCTCGTCTCTATTGATAGCGAATCCGGTAACGAAAGAGCCATTGTGGATAAGCTAAAAAAGGATTTGGAAGAACTTGGTGCTATTGTAGAAGAAGATGACTGCGCCTCAAAAATTGAGGGTAACGCGGGTAATCTCTATGCCTATTTTCCCGGAACTATCAATAAAAAGCCAATCCTTCTTTGTGCTCATTGTGATACTGTAGTTCCCGGCAAAGACATTCAGCCAATTATGGAAAACGGTCGCATTTTTACGGATGGCACAACTATTTTAGGCGGAGATGATAAATCCGGCATTGCGGAAATCCTTATGGCTATTAAACAAATTAAGGAAAAGGGCATTGAGCATCCTCCCATTGAGGTTTTGATAACTGTCTCCGAAGAAATAGGGCTTTTGGGTGCCAGGAATTTTGATATTTCCAAGCTGCAAGCCGGTTTTGGTTATGCATTGGATACTCATCAGGTTGGGGAAGTGGTTATTGGAGCGCCTTCTCAAATTTCTTTCCAGATTAACTTTTATGGCAAGGAAGCGCATGCGGGTGTAGAACCTGAAAAAGGATTAAATGCCATTCGCCTGGCTGCAGAAGCAATTGCACTTATGCCTAATGGCAGAATTGATTTTGAAACTACTTGTAATCTCGGTATCATTAAAGGTGGAACAGCTACTAATATTGTTCCCGGGTTAGTAACTGTTGAAGGTGAAGTTCGCAGTCATAATAAGGGAAAACTGCAAAAGGTCTGTGAGGAGATTGAACAGGCAGTTATTTCTACTGTCCATAAATTTAATGCGAATGGAGCCAAAGCATCCTTTCATTTTGAACTGAAAAAGGAATACGAGGCATTTTTAATTGATCGTAATGCTCCGGTAGTAACCCTTGCAGAAAAAGCATTGCAGAATTTGCATCTTTCGGTAGACATCAAAGTTGGAGGTGGTGGAAGTGATGCTAATATTTTTAATGCCAACGGCTTGCCAATGATTATTGTCGGCACCGGAATGAATAATGTGCATACTACGGAAGAAGATATTCTGGTGGATGAACTCTATAGAGGAACTGCTTTTATAGAAGAACTCATCCATCTTTATGCGGAGGAATAAATGGCTGTTAAAATCTGTTTGTTAGGTTATGGCAAAATGGGAAAAATGCTTGCCGAATTGGCTTCTGATTTTGATTGCACCGTTGTTTCTATGATAGACCCTAACCAAAAGGATTGCTACCAGGAAATAAGTGAGCAGTCCCTGCAAGATGCAGATGTTTGCATTGATTTCAGCCATCCCTCTGTAGTTCTGGAGAATATTCATAAAGTTCTTGCTCTCAAGAAAAATATGGTAGTTGGCACAACCGGTTGGTTGGAACACCTAAAAGAAATAAAACAGCAGGTTCAGCAAGCAGGAACAGGTTTTCTTTACGGAGCCAATTTTTCTATCGGAATGAATATCTTTAAGCGACTTGTAGCAGAAGCAACTAAGGCATTTGACCGTTTTCCGGAATTTGATGTTTACGGCTGGGAAATGCACCACAATCAAAAGGCGGATAGTCCTTCGGGAACTGCCATTGAACTTTCTAAAACTATTTTAACCAACAGCAGCAGGAAAAAAACCGCTCTTTTTGACCCTGCTTACCGTAAAATAGAACCTGAAGAATTACATTTTGCTTCACTTCGCGCCGGTTCTTTTCCCGGAACGCATATAATTGGTTTTGATAGTGCAACCGAAACCATAGAGCTTAGCCATTGTGTCCGTTCGCGTAGCACTTTTGCCTACGGAGCGTTACAGGCAGCAAAATGGATTAAAGACCGCAAGGGATTTTACAGTTTTGCGGAAATGGTAGAGGAAGTATTGTGCTGATTCCTTTTCTCAAAATGCACGCTCAAGGTAACGATTTTGTTATCCTGGACTACTTTGCTCCGGAGTCATTTGCTTTGGCAAAGCTGGATTTTTCTTCTGTAGCGGAAGAACTTTGTAAACCGCATTTTGGCATTGGAGCAGATGGATTGGTTTTACTTATGCCTAATGAATCCTGCGATGCGCAAATGTTTATTCACAATGCAGATGGCTCAACAGCTGAAATGTGCGGTTCTGCATTACGCTGTGTAACTTGGATTTTGCATCAAAAAACCGGAAAAAAGGAATTTAGAGTCCAAACCGAGGCGGGACTTAAAACCTGTTATGTAAATGAGGATAACACTATAACCGTTAACCTGGGAATGCCTTCAATGCTGAAAAGTGCCTATCAGGTAATGGATTTTACCGGCGACTTGGTGGAAATTGGCAATCAGCATTTTATTGTTTGGGTTAATTCTTTGAAAGATGATCCCCATCTTCAATACGGTTCTGCTATAGAACATCACAAGGGCTTTGCACAAACGGTAAATGTGCATTTTGCCGTTTTACTGAATAGAACAGCGGTAGCCATCAAAATCTGGGAAAAAGGTTGCGGAGCTACTCTGGCTTGTGGAACAGGTGCTTCCGCTACAGTTTTTAGCGGTATTGCCAAGGGCTTATTAAATAATGAAGTTGAGGTCTTAATGCCAGGAGGAATAGTTAAAATCAATGCTTCCGCTAATGGCTATTTACTAAGCGGAGAGGTCTGCCAGTCATTTCAGGGAGTTTACAATTGGAAAATTTAGGCAAGTATTTTCTGGAATTGCGTTTACAGCGTGAATACAGCTATCAGGATATCTGGAATGAACTGCGTATTCCGGAAAACCAGATAAAGGCAATTGAAGAAAATCGCTTTGCCGAACTTGGTCCCTATGGAGTTGCTAAAACATTGGTCTATAACTATGCCCGTTTTTTGGAAGCGGATGTGGATGCCGTAATGTATACTTTTTCCAGTTTAATGCCGGAAAGTGCCAAACCGGAATTCCAACCTGCAATTCCTGTGAAAGAAAAAAAGATTATGCTTTCCACCAACTTTATGTGGCTGATTGGCATTTTATTGATTATTATTATTCTCGGTTCCATTTTATGGTATGCCTACAATCAAAATTGGCTGAAAATGCCCGATTTTTTTGCTTCTAAAAAACCCGATTCCACTGCCGTTATAATTAAAGAAGAAAAAGAAGAAACCAAACCAGATACCTTGCGTCAACGCTTGCGTGCTATCAGTGAATCCATCCCTCAAACTAATAGTGTATCTTCTCCCAAATCCGAAACAAAAACTGTTCCACCGGATACAACTGACTACATTGGCAATATTTTAGGCGATAGCCCAGTCAATGTGCCAATCCACTAACCTTTTACCTCTGCCAAAAGCCCTGTCACAACTATAGCGATGGGTGTGTAAACCCCTCGGAAAATGAAAAATGTAGAATGTAGAATTAAAGAGGGTTGAGAAGGTTGAGAGGGTTGAGAAAGTTTAGAGGGTTGAGATTTCATTAAAGCCCGGAGGGCGACACAACTATAGCGATGGGTGCGTAAGCCCCTCGTTAAAATGAAATCCCCGAGTTCCTTTTTTCACCATAGCTGGAAAAATAAGCCCCTTAGGGCGACACAATGATGTAGATGGTGGCATAAGCCCCTCGGAAAATTCACGATTTAATCGGCGGGAGGTTTTGACTTACAATTTTCACCTACCTTTAAGGTAACTACACCCTGCAATCATTTTTAACATATAAACGCAGTTTCATTGGTCTCCAAACCGAAAAATTGAGAGTTAAAAACAGAAACAAAATAGTTGTGTATGAATTCCTACTTTTTTGCGTTATGCAGCGGATGAGATTCCCATATCATTCCCATATCGCGATATGGGAATGATATGGGAGTCATATTGGAGTTTTATTGAAATAATTTTGGGATTTCTTTGGGAATGATATTTGTTCCGTTTGCTAATAGCAAGCTGTGATTTGATTTAGCCAGTTCTTTCAGAAAAGAAAGAATGTGCCGACCCGTTTTTAAATAATGTTTTGTTTTGACTCACAATTTCTCAGATTTATTAACCAGTTGCAGATTGGTTGAAAGTGAGAAAAGAATGTGGGGTGTGGGAACATTGAAGGCAGGTGAAAATTGTAAGTTAAAACTTTCCACCGATTAAATCGTTAATTTTTCGAGGGGCTTACGCCACCTTCTACATCATTGTGTCGCCCTGACGGGCTTTTGGAAAAGGGAAGGATAAAAGGAAAAAGGAACTCAGGGCTTACATTTTTCGAGGGGCTTACGCCACCATCGCTATCATTGTGTCGCCCTGACGGGCTTTTGGAAAAGGTAAGGATAAAAGGAAAAAGGAACTCAGGGCTTACATTTTTCGAGGGGCTTACGCCACCATCGCTATCATTGTGTCGCCCTACGGGCTTTAAGGTATCTAAACCTGCTAAACCTTCTCAACCTATTGCTATTTTAGCTACCCTGATATCAATATTTGAGCTTTAAGGTATCTCAACCCTCTAAACCTTCTAAACCCTTTTCTCTTTTCTCTTTGTAGAAAAGAAACACGGTTACTCTTTGTGAGAATAGAAGAGGTGGGGGTCTTTTTTTAAGGCAGAAATAAGGTCAATGCCTGTTTTACGATCCTGCACAACAGGGATGCTAATTGTTATTGCCTCCTGCAAAAAGGCGATAGTTCCTTCTATTGATTGAACAATATCACAGCCATTTAAGATACCGGCTAAAAGCAATGCAGAAAAGCAATCACCTGCTCCTGGGAAAATTACGGGGGCATAGTTACATTCAAATTCCCGGAAAAAATTGTTTTTAGCAGCAAAAAAGGCAACCGAGGAAAAATTTCCTTGAGAATTCGGGGCACTGGTTATAACTATATTTTGAGGTCCTAAAGCGGCTAATTTTTTACAGCATTCATATACTTGGACGGTTTTTAAGTCCTTCCCATTTTTATAACCGCTTAAAAAAATTGCTTCTGTCCAATTGGGAGTAATAATATGACTGATTGAAACAAGAGAACGCATTGCCTCTACCATTTCCCAAGTGTAACAACTATATAATTTTCCCTCATCTGCTAAAACGGGGTCAACTAAAACGATTCCCTCTTTTTTAAGCAGAGAAGGCAGATTTTCAAGTAAGAGATATACTTGAGCAGGAGAGCCCAAAAAACCTGTATAAACTGCATCAAAGCTAAGCTGAAGTTCTTTCCAATGCGTTAGGGATTTTTTTAAAAGCTCGCTATTATCCTGCAGAATATAATCAGGATAATCGGTATTGGCAGAAAGTAAAGCACTGGGCATAGCGGTAACTTCAATTCCCATCCTGTTCATAATAGGGATAATTGCCATTAAGGAAGTGTTACCAAAACCGGAAAGATCGTGAATTGCTAAAACCTTGGGATGGGGCATATTACATTCCGTTTATAGTAAAGCTATCTATAAGCTCATTATCTAAGTTAAAGACCTTAAAGATAATGGACTTATCTTCTCGCTCTCCAATAAGATAGTGATGGGTTTTTACGAAGACCAAAGAATAGGGATTTTCGTGAACCTTTTCCCTTAAAGGAGCTCCTCCACCGCCGGTAACAATGTAGGTTATACCTTTAAATTCGGAACGCTCGTAATTATGATCATGAGCGCTAAAAACGGCTTTTACGGATGTATTTTGCAATAATTCCGGCAAAAAAAACTGTAAACCAAGCTCGTCATTATGCTCTCCGGAAGAAAAAACCGGATGATGTAAAATAAGCAGTGAAGGAATATCTTCTTTAAGCTGTTTTTGCAGCCAGCTAAATTGTTCGGAACCCGGGGAAAGGTCTAAAACACTATCCAGAATGATAAAACGGATGCCATCCTGAAAAACAGTGTAATAAGAACTGCCGTTTAAATAAGGAAAATTCTGCAGAAATAAAGTAAGGTCTTTTTCGTGATTGCCTCGTGCCGGAAAAAAACGGGCAGATTGAGAGATGGGAGAAATAATCTGCAAAAAATTGTCATACTCTTTTTGCGTTTTGCCTGAACTGTTCAAATCCCCCGTATGAAAAACTGCCTCGGGCTTGCGGAATACGATTTGTTGAACAATTTGCTGATGAATTTTTGGATTACTGCGTGTATCTCCATAAATGGCAAAACGGGCATCCAAACCTACAACTAAAAAAGTTAAAAGAAAAGTTATAAGAAGAGATATAGGTAAATTCAGTTTGAAAATAGAGAGAGGGGAATTTCTCTGTTTAATCATCGTTATCTCCTTGTGAGAATAAAATAATTGCTTTTTTCTTCCCTCTTTCATTAAGCATCCTTGTTATTCCTGTGAAATCAGAAATCTGTATGTTCAATCATAAAACGATATACATTATTTGTGCAGTATAATTCGGCAATCCTTTAGCTAATAGTTGCAGCAAGCAATTTTTCATATTCTTTCTGGAATTCCTGGAGGTCAATCCAGGCAGGTTTTTTCCATTCCTGATTTCTTAACAAAGCTGAAGGATGGTAGGTTACAAAAGCAGGAATATCCATAAAATAATGAATTTTTCCTCTATGCCAGCCAAGAGTATTATTATTATTTAGCAAGGTCTGCGCTGCCACCAAACCTAAAATTAATAGTATTTTAGGTTGAATAATTTGAATCTGTTCCAATAAATAGGGTAAACAAGCTTTTCTTTCCTCGGATTCGGGATTTCGGTTTCCCGGAGGACGACATTTTACAATATTGGTAATATAAACATCACTGCGTTGCAGATTAATAGCAGAGAGCATTTTTTCCAAAAGCTGACCTGCAGCACCCACAAAAGGTCTTCCTGTAATGTCTTCCTGTTCGCCGGGACCTTCTCCAATCAACATTGCAATGGCATTAGGATTTCCTTCCCCGTAAACAAATTTACGGCGTGAATTATGCAGAGGGCATTTTGTGCAGGTAGAATATTGTTTTTGCAGTTCGGTTAATTTCTTTTGTTTATCGCTTGGGGGATAATAAAGTTCCTTGATACCGCTGTTTTTTAAGAATTCCAGATATTGGCGCAAAGCATTTACAGACATAATTTAACTTTCGTCGTTGTCTTCGTTATCTTCATCATAGAATTCTTCTTCTTCCTCTTCTTCCTCTTCATAATCTTCGGTTCCGGTAAGCTCTTCAATGAACTTTTTAGAATCATCAATTGTTTCTTCCGCTTCTTCTTCCGCGCCTTCTTCTTCCTGGAAAGGACTTTCCTGTGCTTCTGCAAGCTCTGCTTCAGCAAGTTCGGTAATATAATCCGGTACTTCATTTTCAGCTACATGGTTCATAGCCATAATGGTAATTTTATCTTGAAATTTTTGTTTCACATAAGTTGGAAGCTGAAGTAAGCGGTATGCTTCCAATTGAGCTAAAAGACAGAACAAATAGTTCATATCCGCTTTTTCCAGAAAGTTCTCAAGTTTTTCGTTAATCATCTTTTTCTCCTGTAGATATAAAATCCATAGCGGGATGGTTATAGCGGCATACACGATTTTCTTCAGCCCGAATAATAGCTAAAACATCCTGAACCGCTATATCCAATTTATCGTTAATTACAAGATAGTCATATTGAGGTATATAAGCAACTTCGTCTTTGGCAATTTGCAGTCGCTTGGCAATTTCCTCTTCACTATCCGTAGCTCTTAAAACTAAACGCTGATGCAACACTTCCATAGAAGGTGGTAAAATAAATATTTTTACATAGGGAATATCCGTGGCACTGATTAAAGAAGCACCCTGAACATCAATGTCCAGAATAACATGATGCTTTTTTGCCAAACGGTCTTTAATAAAACTTTTGGAAGTGCCATACCAGTTTCCGAAAACCTTTGCATACTCTAAAAAGTCACCCTCGTCAATGCGTCTCTGAAATTCCTCTTCGGTTACAAAGTGATAATGAATTCCATTTTGTTCTGTTCCTCTTGGACTGCGCGTGGTGTAAGAAACGGAATAATCTATATCGTTAGTAACTTTCAGGATTTCGTTTAGGATCGTACTTTTTCCTCCTCCGGAAGGAGCAGAAAGTATTATAAGAAAGTGATTGTCCTTCGTAATCACAAGGTGATATTATTCTCTGAAGGGATTAGGGAATTATTTTCTGATACTCTGCAGCAGAAAGCAGATTTTCCAGTTCTTCCGGATTGGACATCCGAATTTTGAATAACCACCCTTCTTCGTAAGGCGATTTATTGATCAGTTCAGGACTGTCTTCCAGGTCAATGTTTTTCTCTTCAACTCTGCCACTTAGAGGACTGATCAGGTCTTCTACCGCTTTCACGGCTTCAATTGAACCACAGGGTTCACTGGCTGCTACTTTTTGTCCTACTTCGGGAAGCTCTACAAAAACAATATCGCCAAGCTCATGCTGAGCAAAATCACTGATACCGATTGTGGCTATATCGCCATCTAAATGTATCCATTCGTGGGTGTCCGTGTAATATAAATCATCCCGGATTTCCATTATTACCTCCAAAACCGGACTTTTTTTGTTGTGTTCAACTCTTGAGATTGCCTTTTTATGTCAAGCACAATCACCCTTTTTGCTTTTACTTCGTTACTAAGTCACTTTCCCTCAGTTCCATTTTTCCTTCTGGGAATGTGACAGTAACAACAACTTTAGGGCTTTTGCCGTTCTTTTTGGCTTTTGCATATCCCGTAATAATTACGGAAGAGTCAGAAACGGCAGTAATGTTAAAAGTTCCTGCTTCTGTCTTTATGAAATTGCCTTCCCAGCCAAGATACTTTATCAGCTTAGTTGTATCTACAGAAGCACTTTGTAAATTATCTTTCTTTAAAGAAGCAAGGTCTTGACAATATTTGGTAATTCTCTTACCATAATTTTGGGCTTCTGCAACAAGAGCAGTTTTATTGGCTGTGTATGCTTGATCCTTATATAAAGTGATGCCTACGATAATGGTAGTTCCGATGATTATGATACTAAGTATAAGCAGAAGAATTTGTTGTGCTTCCATCTTTTCTCCTTATAGTTTTATTTACACCGAGAACACCGAAATTATTTAGAAGTTATGCTTTTTTTGTTAGTCACAGAATTCACCGAAAGTTATTTATAATTTCCTTACAAAATCCATTTTACATTCTACATTTTTCATTCTTCATTCATCGGTTGCACACTCACATACTTTCTGCCTTCTTTTCCAATAGTAAAAGTAACCTTACCGTCTATTAAACTATAAATAGTATAATCCCTGCCGATCCCAACATTTTTGCCGGGGTGTATTTTTGTGCCTTTTTGGCGAACTATAATATTACCAGCTAAAACACTTTCACTGGCGTGTTTTTTTACACCACGATACTTGGGATTACTGTTACGGCCATTTCTGGAACTTCCCACACCTTTTTTATGTGCCATTTTTAACCTCTTTTTTTTAAGCCAAAATATCCGTGACCCGGAGGTCTGTGTAACTTTCGCGATAACCTTTTTTCACGCGATAACCTTTCCTACGTTTATGATGGTAAATAATCTTTTTTTCTCCCTTACCATTTTCAATCACTTCTGCAACTATGCTAGCGCCTTCAACAACGGGTTGACCGACTTTTATTTCTTCTTCCTCACGCAGGAGAAGAACTTTGTCAAATGTTAATGTTTGACCCGGTTCTGCCGTTTTCAGATAGGGAACGCGCAGCACAGCGTTTTTTTCAGCCCTATACTGAAATCCTTTAATTTCTACGATGGCGTACATTTTTTCTCCTATAATAGTATATATGAGTGCAGATTTTTGGAGAGGGGAAATCTGTCAAGGATTTCACGCAAAAGAAATGTCTCTCACAGATAACACGGATAACACAGATAAAAGATTAGGACATGGATTTAACGGATGGACATGGATTTACACAGATAAAAGAATAGGTAGGGGATGAACAGGATTTTGAGGATTTACAGTATTTTATTTATATATAAGAAAAATCTTTTATAATTCTCACCATCTCACCATTTTACTATCTCACTGTCTCATTAATTCTCTATTTCCAACGCGTGTTTCACCTGTTAACCCGTTCACCTGTTTAGCTTTAGCTGTGTTCCTGGCAAAATTCTATCAGGACTCCCAAAGCGGATTTTGGATGCAGGAATGCAATATCGGAGTGATGTGCTCCCGGACGAGGTTCTTTATCAATTAGGGCTAAACCTAATTCATTTGCCCGTTTTAAAGAAGCTTCAATATCATCAACGGCAAAGGCAATATGCTGAATTCCCTCTCCTTTCTTTTCAATGAATTTGGCAATAGGACTTTCCTCCGAAGTAGGGCAGAGAAGTTCAATTCTTGTTTCTCCACAAGGAAAGAAGGCAACTTTCACCTTTTGAGAGGGAACTTCTTCAATGCCTTCTAATTTCAAGCCCAATTTTTCGTAGAAAGCAATTCCAGCTTCCAGGTCTTTAACTGCGATGCCAATATGGCTGATGTGTTTAAGCATAAGTTATCTCCTTTATGAAATGGTGGTAAGAGTCGTCATAAGTCCTCTCTGCCAAATCAATTTGTGGGTTGTGTATAACTCCTTTCGGTAGTGACGACTCCTGACTCTATGATTGTTATAGTCGTGTAGCCGGAGCTCGCTGAAGCTCCACATTTTTTATCAGATATTCGCTTCAGGTTTTATCTTTATGCTTTTTGCGGAGGAACGGCGTCCTCCGACTACACATTATTTTTTTCTATTTTTTTGCCAGGTCAAAACCAATCTGCATTGCTTTCAAATTAAGGTCTACAAATGCTGGCTTGACCGTTTCCTCTATTGCTTTTTTTAGAGAGCTTTCTTTTACGATACCTGTAATTTTTACCAGGAAGGCAAGTGCCATAATATTGGTAGAAATAGGGCTGCCTAATTTTTCCTGGGCAATTTCCGTGAAAGGGATTTCGTAAGTATTTTCAGCAGCTAAAGCCAGATTTTTTACGAAGGTAGTATCAATAATCAGGATTCCGTTTTCGCACAAGTCAAAAAGAAACTTATCGCATGCTTCCTGAGTTAATGCCAGCAGGCAATTAATATTCGTTGCTTCAGGAAAGTATATTTCCTTATCACTAATAATCACATCGGCATGCGAATAACCGCCTCGGGATTCAGGACCGTAACTTTGCGTCTGTGTTACTTTTCTGTTTTCCAAAACAGCTGCTTTAGCCAAAATGATTCCTGCCAGGATTAAGCCCTGGCCACCACTTCCGGAAAGGCGAACTTCAAATGTTTTAGCCATTATTCACCTCCCTCGGTTTGCACTCTTTTGCACAGAGCTGCATATTCGGCAGCGAATTCGGGACGGATTTCTTTGCGTAAAATACCGCGAATGATTTTTCCTTCCACTTTTTCCGGAGGCAGTTTTTCCACGGCGGCAAGAGGAAGGGAATTATCGCGGAAGTCCTTCAGCATTTGAGCTGCACCGCCTTTTTTATTCAAGCGTCCGTAAATTACAGGACAGGCACTTACTACTTCAATTAAAGAAAAACCTGGATGCTGAAGAGCGTCTTTTATCATTGATTGCATTTCCAGAACATGGAAAGCTGTTGTTCTGGCAACAAAAGAAGCACCTGCACCCATAGCCAGATTGCAGATATCAAAATCGGGTTCTATATTTCCATAGGGAGCAGTAGTAGCATAAGCATTATGAGGAGTAGTAGGACTGCATTGTCCACCTGTCATTCCATAAATGTTATTATTGATCATAATCACTTTCAGGTCTATATTTCTGCGCGCTGCATGGATTAAATGATTACCTCCAATAGCTGCACAATCGCCATCTCCAGTTACAACGATTACTTTCAAATGCGGTTTGTGCATTTTTACGCCTGTAGCAAAAGCAATACTGCGTCCATGTAAGGTATGAAGTGTATTAAAATCCACATAAACAGGCATCCGGGAAGAGCAGCCAATACCTGAAACCATTACAATATCATTACGGTCTATATTCAAAGAGGCAACGGCACGGATAATGGCACCTAAAACGATACCGTTACTGCATCCGGCACACCAGACATGGGGAAATTTCTTATCGTGACGCAGGTATTCATGAATAATGCGTTGAGGAATATTAGCCATTTTAGCATACCTCCTTGATTTTGTTCAGGATATCATTCGGAGTAATCAATTCACTGCTTACTTTGTTAATAGGAATTAAACCGCCGTCACTTTTTTCTTTAGTCAACCGTTGCACTTCGTGAATCAGCTGACCCTGATTAAGTTCCGGAACAATAACTGTCTCTACATTACGGAGCATTTTACGAACTGCGTCATCAGGGAAGGGCCAGATAGTTAAAGGTCTTAAAAGTCCAACTTTAATACCTTCGGCTCGGGCAGAGGCAATTGCCGCTTTAGCAGCGCGGGAAGTGATTCCGGCTGCAAAAATAGCAATTTTGGCATCTTCCATCTGGTAGCTTTCAATTTGAACGAGGTCACGAATGTTATAGGATATTTTTTTCCGTAAGCGTTCCATCATTTCTGCTGCTTCACTTGGTTTGTTTGTCGGAAAGCCATGAGAATCGTGAGTTAAACCGGTAACATGAAAACGGTAGCCCTCTCCAAAACTGGCAAGGGGAGAAAGGTATTTTTGATTTTCATCGTAGTGCTTATACCATTGAGGAGGCACAGTCGGTTTAATTCTATTGATAATTCTCACATTGGCAATATCAGGAAGGCAAACTGCTTCCCGCATATGAGCAATTACTTCATCCAACAGCAAAATTACGCAAGTGCGGTATTTTTCGCTTAAATTCACAGCTCGGATAGTTAGTTCATAGCTTTCTTTAACTGAATCCGGGTAAAGAACTATAGCGGGAGAATCACCATGCGAACCCCATTTGGATTGCATAATATCACCCTGAGCAGGACTTGTTGGCATTCCCGTGCTGGGTCCTACTCTTTGAACATCAACAACTACGCAAGGTGTTTCCGTAATTTTGGCAAAACCGATTCCTTCCTGCATCAAAGAAAAACCTGGTCCGCTTGTAGCAGTGAGGGCTTTAGCTCCTGCCAAAGAAGCACCTATTATAGCACAAATAGAGGCAAGCTCATCTTCCATTTGAATAAATACACCGTTCCTTTTGGGAAGTTCAGCGGCTAAAATTTCCGCTATTTCCGTGGAAGGAGTAATAGGATAGCCGGCAAAAAAATTCACTCCAGCATCCAAAGCACCGTAAGCAACAGCTTCATTGCCTTGCATTAAAACTGTTTTGCGTTCGCGTTTTGCTTGAATTTCTTCCAGTTTGCTTTCCGGTTTTGCAGCCAGTGATGCTTTATCGGAGGTGGTTTTATGTTTGGTCTTTTTACTTTTATCTTTTTCTGTCATTATAAACTCCTTTAGCGTTCCTTGGCACCGGTTATGGCAAAATCAGGACAAAGCCGATCACAATTCTCGCAATGAGTACATTTTTCCGGTGCCTGCACAAAAGGAGAGCCGTCACTTTTTCTTCCCAGGCAACCAGTTGGACAAAAAGCCACACAGATTCCGCATTTTTTGCACCAGTTATAATAGATGAGGACAGGTGAATCCTCATCGCCGGGAGCTTTTATTTCTGTTATTTCTACTTCCATTTTTTCGGGAGTATCTTCTTCGCGTATAATCATGCCCATACGGTCTTTTTCGACTTTTTTGGACATTCTTTCCTCCAATACTTATTTATTTTTGCAATACCTTTTTGAAGAAACTACCTAAGCGTTTGCATCCCTCAATATTGGTTTCAATGCTTTCGTAGCTGAAATTCAAACGCATTGTGTTATAACCCTTGCCATTGCAGAAGAAACTGTTTCCGGCAACATAAGCTACATTTGCTTCTTTAATACATTCCAGCAGAAGAGCATTAGTATCCAAATCTTCAGGTCCTGTAACCATCAGGAATAAACCACCTTGAGGATGAGTCCATTTCATTTCTTCGGGCATATATTTTTCCAGGGATTCCAGCATCACTTTTTGTTTCACGGAATACATCTTTTTAATATCTTCAATTTTGGGATCAAGATAACCCTTTTCCATATAGCGGGCAGCTATTCTTTGAGTGAAAGGCGGAGTACATAAATCGGTTGCCTGTTTTCCTACAACTATTTTATCTAAAACATCGGGATTGCCTACAACCCAGCCAATTCTAAAACCGGGGCAGAAGATTTTGCTGAAAGTGCCTAAAATAACAACCTGACCTGTTCCATCAAGTTCATAGAGAGTTCTTTGAGTTTCACCTTCATAGCGAAGTTCCCGGTAAGGACTATCTTCCAGGATCAGAACATCATATTTATGAGCCAGTTCCAGCATTTCTTTCCGGCGGCGTTCACTCATTGTAATTCCGGTAGGATTTTGGAAATCGGGAATCAGATAGATAAATTTAGGTTTTTTACCTTTAGAAGCAAGGTCTTTTAATGCTTCTTCCATCAGGTTTGGGTCTTCACCTTCATCATCCATAGGAATACCAATCATATTAGCTCCATAAGAACCAAATGCCTGAAGTGCTCCTAAGTAGGAAGGCAAACCAACGATAACATCATCGCCTGGGTCAATAAACATTTTGGAAATAAGGTCTAATGCTTGTTGAGAGGCAGTTGTAATAATGATATTATCTTTGGTAACATCTATGCCATTGGCTTTATAACGATTAGCCAGCATAGTTCTTAATAAATCATCACCTTCAGTTGTTCCATATTGAAGTGCAAAAGCAGCTTCGTTTTCCATAACTTCGGCAATGATGCTTTTCAGCTCTTCAATCGGGAAAGAAAGAGGGCTGGGAAAACCACCGGAAAATGAAATCAAACCAGGTTGTCCGAGAAACTTTAAAAGTTCGCGGATAGCAGAACGTTTCATACCTTTAATGTTGGTGGAGAGAATGTTTTGCAAATCGGTGATCATTTTATGATCCTCCTTTTCTTTTTTTATTTTTCTTCGTAAATTAGCACTTTCTTGTTAGCTTTTCGCCATTCCCTGTAAGCATTTTTAATTTCCAGTTCCCACACAATCCGTTTATCATTATCTTCAAAAGTAATAATATCTATATAGTAGGTGCGTTTGGATTTACCTACAAAACTCTTGCGAGGAAATTCCACTACTATTTCACCATCAATATTCAAAATGGTAACTTCATTTAAAAAAACGCCATCCGTAATTTCTATAATCGCTCTGGCTTCAACACTACCACTTTGGACATCTCTGAAATGTATGTTCATATTCACTCCAAATTCTTATCTTTTTCTTTAAAAAATAAATGCCTTAATTGGTCAAGTTATTTATTGCTACATAGCATACTGTTAAAAGTATGAATATTTTTTAGATAAAACTAATTATCTCGTGTCTTCAGCAGAAGGTGCAGGTTTAGAGTCCTCAGGTAAAGTATTATTTTCGGTTTCAGAATCTTTCCGTGAAGCTTTTTTATCTTTGAGGTGGAAAAGTTCAGGGAAATAAGAATCATAATAGAGAACCGTTAAACTGTTATCATCAGCATACATAATATGAACACTTCGAGTAGTGGATAAAAACCAGATAAGTTGTTGTGTTTCTTCATCAAAATAATTGTTTTTGCCATGCATTTCCTGTAAGGTCTGAAGCACATAAGCATCATCTTCTTCAGAATTATCAGGACTGTATTTTATGAACCATCCAATAATACGCCTTGTTTGGGGCTCTACAAAAACCAGAATTGCCTCTACAAAAGTACTATTTTCAGGATAATAGCGCACTAAGTTGTCGTTTATGTTTGGGGTGTAAAAGTCGCTTAAGGCAAGCAGGGAATCGGCTTCTTCAATTGGAATAGCATAGCTTAAATTAAAAAGTCCGGTTTGGGCATTAAGTCCAAAACAACCTATCAGCAGAAGTAAGAGGATAAATAATCTCTTCATTAGGTAGTCCATTATATAATATTTATTCCATTTTTAGAGGCATAGAAGGTTCGTCAATTAAAATCTGAAAAAATGAAGTAGTTCACAGATTTCGCAGATGAAAGAATAGGTCTGGGATGAACAGAATTTTGAGGATTTTCAGGATGAAAGATTTACAATTATATTACCATTTTCTCTGTTTAGAGTGTGTTAAACCTTAAGACCTAAAGACCTCAAGACCTCCTACAATTTCAGCTGCATTTGCAATTCATAAAAATCTTTCCGGTTATCAATTATCTGAACTTTCTGGCGTTGTTCAAGATACCATTGATTGAGATGATCTTCCTGTAATTTTGCTTCTGCGTCGGCAATGATTTTCTTTTTATCTTTTTCCCAGAGAGTTAAGTCGGGATATTGGCGTTTGGTAACGAGGGCAAGATACCAGTGTTTTTCATTTTCTATAAGAGGTGTAAAAGAGCCCTCGGGAGTATTTAAAATTGCAGTATTCAAAGAGGGAATTTTGCCTAAGGGTTTAATTTCGTTATCGGCAATCACTTTTTCCGCTTCAATAACCGCAATGCTATCTCTAATTGCTGCTTCCAAATATGTTTCCGGTGTTTCACTTTGCATAAAATTTTGCACATAATTTTCCATTGTGTACATTCGTTTAGCGCGATTTGCCCGGATAATCATTTCCTGTTTCTTAATCTCAAAATCAATGTAATATTCAGGGATTTCACTTTTCAGTTCCAAAACCAGAATATCCCCTGTAGGAGCATAAAAAATATCCGGAATGGAACCAACGGGATTATTGAAGGCAAAAGAAACCAAATCGGGAGCACGACCTATATGAGGAATAATTTGATCCTGGGAATTAAAATAGGTACTTTCTTCCAGAGGAATGTTCATTTCTTCCGCTGCCTTTTGTAAACCTACTTCTTTTGCCCGGTTATAAAGTGCTGTGCTTAAAATTTTATTTTCCTGTGCCTTTTGTTCCGCATTTTCTGCTTTACTCAAATTGCCTGGAAAACGAGCCAGAAGATAGCTGCGTCCATTTTCTCTTTTAAATTCATCTTTATGGGCTTCATAGAATGCTCGGACTTCATCATCAGTAGCATTAACAGAAGTCAATTTATTGTAATCAAAATGAATAATTTTGGCACTGGCATAATCATTTTCTTTCAGCCAGGCATTTTTAACGCTATCCGGATTGGCTTTTACCTCATTTTTAATGGTTTTAATCAGTTTGTTATAGGAATAGAGGTCACGGGAATAATTCATAACTTCCCGTTTAAAATCGGGATGGTCTTTTAATGCCTGTTCATATTTGGCTTTATCAAATTTGCCATTGGTTTGAAAATCCTTAATCTGTTTAATTTCTGCGGGAATATTTTTCTTGATTTCTGCTTCCAGTTCGGCATCGGTAACTTTTATTTTACCAGCTTTTATTGCCTGGTCATAAACATACATCCCGATAAGCTCTTCCCAGTATTGATTATTCAATTTAATGCTATCCTGCTTGGTGAGGACTTTTCCTTTTCCGTGATATTGGAGATATGATTTAAATCCATCATTAAATTTTTTGTAATTGTATTCCCGATCTCCAATTTTACCGACTAAAGCATTGGGATCGGGCTTGGCAGAGATTAGGGACATTGTCCACAATAAACATATTGCCAAAACGATTTGCACTTTATATTTCATTTCTTACTCCTCAAAATAAGAGACGCAATTGCCTCTATAAAACAATACTTTTGAAACAATGCTTTTACTGCAAGAAAAAAATTGCACCGGCGTCCGGGAAAACGATATCTTGCCATTTTTAATTTGTGTAGCCGGAGCTCACTGCAACTCCGGCTTCACAATCTGTCGCAAGTTATATTGCGCATGTAAAGATAGCGGAAATAATAAAAATGTTAAGACGCAAATGGCTCCTGATTTTTATTGTGTTTGAAAGGGAGGTTTACATTCCAGTTTAATCTTGTAATAACCAAGTAACATTCAAGTAACAACTCCGTAACGAAACTACGGAAGTGTTACGGAAGTGTTACGGAGTCGTTACTTAATCGTCTATATACCAAGCAAATACACATCTTCAAACAAGAAAGGCAAAACATACAGCTAACTATATAATATTATAGTGAGTTAAAAGGATAAAGAGATTTCTTACCTTATTTATTTACATCTATATTACAGCAGATTTTAGCAAAGAATAAGCGATACTGAAACATTATACTTAGCGCGCTTGTTTTTATTCCCTGCCAAACATTATTTTGGCTTAGCTGAAAGAATGAATTATAATATAAAAAAGAGGTAACAACTTATGGCTTGTGAATTTTGTAATCTTGATTGCTCAGTTTATCTGGCAGAAAATGAACATTTTTTTGCAATTTGGGATAAATATCCTGTTAGCAAGGGTCATACCCTGATTATTTCCAAGCGTCATACACCCGATTATTTTAATCTAAATGCGGAAGAAGCGATTTCTTTGCACGATATAACTCTGAAAGTGAAAAAAGTTTTAGAGGAAAAATTTGAGCCGCGTGGTTACAATTTGGCTATGAATTGCGGTTCTGTTGCGGGACAAAGTATTCCCCATTTTCATCTGCATATCATTCCTCGTTTCGGTAAAGGAGATAAAGGTCTTTTTCCAAGAAGGCGAGAATCCGTTTTTTAGGAGGCGGAAATGAAACATTTTACCGTTTTTTTAGCTTTATTGGTTGCTTTTGGACTTTTTGCCGCTGATTTAAAGGAAAATGAAGGAACGGCTATTTTTAAGCTGAAACCGGAATTTCGTTCTTCTTTACAAAAGTCCGATAATCGCACAGGAATTGCGTCTATAGATGAAAAACTGCAGAAATTGCAGGTCAGTTCCTTAAACCCTAAATTCAGCATTTCGCCGCAAAAAAGAGAGAAATGTGAACTTTCTCTAATTTTTACAGTGCAAAGTCCTTATCCGCCTCAGGCAGTTGTAAATTTACTTTCTTCTGACCCCTGTGTGCAATATGCGGAAATTGTTTATCCCGATGTCATTTTTGCTGTTCCCAATGACGAGCATTATTCAGAATCTCTCTATTTTGCTTTTCTGGAGGCAGAATCCGCCTGGGATATTCATAAAGGTGAAAATGGCACTCAACCTGTAATTATTGCTCTGGTAGATACCGGCTGCAGATGGACTCATCCTGATTTGGCAGAAAATATTTGGCAAAATTTAGGGGAAGATTTCAACCACAATGGTTACACAATTTATTATAACGGAAGCACTTGGGTTATGGATACGGGTGACTTGAATGGAATTGATGATGATGGAAATGGAAAAATTGATGACCTCATTGGTTGGGATTTTATCGCTACCAGTTCCGGTGGTGAATCCAATAATCCTTATGAAAGCAGTGGTCATGGCACAACCGTTTCCGGAATTCTTTCTGCCAGAACAAATAATACAATCGGAGTCAGTTCCCTTGCCTGGAATTTAACTTTAATGCCCGTTTCCTGCAGTTATCCTGGCTCAAGTTCAATATATAATGGCTATCAGGGTATTATTTATGCGGCTGAAAACGGAGCGGACATCATAAATTGCAGTTGGGGTGGAACTACTTATTCGCAGGCAAATCAGGAAGCTATAAATTATGCTTATTCTTTAGGGTCTATTATTGTTGCAGCTGCCGGTAATAGTAATAACACAGTTCCTGTCTATCCATCCGCCTATCAAAATGTTTTGGCAGTAGCTGCTCTGCAAAATAACGGAGTGAAATCTTCCGTTTCTTGTTACGGTGCATTTGTGGATGTCGGTGCTCCTACGGGTTCCATTGGCACTCTTTCCGGAAGTGGTTATACGACAGTTAGTAATGCTACTTCTTATGCCAGTCCTGTAGGGAGCTCTTTAGCGGGCTTAATCAAATCATATTATCCCGAAATCAGCCAAAGTGCTCTTCTCAATAGAATCAAAGGAAGTTGCGATGATGTGGATGCAGTAAATCCCGGAAAAGAAAATCTTTTGGGTGAAGGCAAATTGAATGCAAGGCGTGCTCTGCAAGAAGATAATCCTCTTCCTGATGAGGAAATCCGCCTTGCCTTAATAGAAAATAGAGGTGCTACAGACGCTAATGGAAATTTGGCAGTGGAGCCAGGGGAAACATTTTCGGTAAATCTGTTGTTGAGAAGTTACGGTGAATATTCTGCTTATGGCACTTTTACTATTTCTACTACCAATCCTAATGTAAATATCCTTTCCGGTAGCCACAATCAAAGCATTCCAGCCGATGCTTATTTTACTTTGGAAGAGGTCTTTAATATTTATGTTCTGCCAACTGCAACTTCTCAATATGTAACCTTCAATTTGCAGACAACTGCGGATTTACCCGTTGTGGCAGGAAATAACCTATCTTTTAGCATTCTTATTAATGCCGGAGGAATATTTGTTTGGGAAGGCATTTCCGGCGGAAGAGATATGAGCGGAACCTTTATTAAAAACACTTTGCAGAATTTGGGTTATAATTGTGTTTACGGAACTACTTTTCCTGCTTCATTTTATAGCTTTGATGCGGTTTTTTTAAGTTTTGGTGCGGTAGGCAGTAATATCGTGCGTTTTGATAAACCCTATATGTTTAATGCCCTTTATAATTATTTAATTTCCGGTGGCAGGGTCTATATTGAAGGCGTTGATGTTGTCGGTTTTGATTTAACTTACTATCTTCCAGATATTCAAGGTGAATTGGATGCTTATGAAGTTCTTTGGCCCCTTTTGGGAATAATCAGTGCCGAAGATGGCGTAACTAATGCTATAGATAACCTTAGCGGTGTTTCTTATACACCTTCCTCTGGAATGCTGTTTACCTCTTCTTCGCAAACCAAAGTGGATTATATAGACCGCTTTACAGAGCTCTATCCTTATGCCAGAAGTGCATTTGAAGAAAGTGATTACGGATGTGTAGCCGTAGCTTGTGCCGGTGGCTATAATCAACGGAGTTTTGTCTTCAGCTATGCTTTGAGCGAATTGACGGATGGCACTTTTCCCAATACCAGAGCAAACCTTGTAACTCGCATAATGGATTTCTTCATGGCAGAGGAAGTTACTCTGCCGGTTGAGCTTACATCTTTTTATGCTACCTACTCTAATGGGGGTAATATCTACTGGAATACCGCTTCCGAAAACAATTTGCTGGGCTACAATCTTTACCGGAATAGCAATTTATCTTTGTCCAATGCGGTTAAACTGAATGCTGCAATTATCCCGGCAACAGGTTGTGCAACGGGAAATAATTATCGCTATTACGATTCTGACACTGCTTTGTCCGATACTTTATATTATTGGTTGGAATCGGTTTCTTACAGCGGTTTTACTCAGGTTTTTGGTCCTGCTGTTCTGATAGTGCCTTTTACTGAACCCGAAACACCTCCTCTGCCACCTGATAAAATTGAATATTTAAGCGCTTATCCCAATCCTTTTGGCAATTCTGTTTTTTTGGAATTGAAAATTGCTTTTCCCGCTCCTGTTACGGTGAAGGTCTATAATATTAAGGGACAATTGATTAGAAACTGGGAATATCCTTATCTGGAAACAGGAATTCATCACCTTTCCTGGGATGGCTTGGATAATAAACAGCGCAACACTACTTCCGGAATCTATTTGATGGTGGTTAAAACACAGGAACGAACATTTACCCGTAAATTGTTAAAAATGTGAGTGGTGAGATAGTGCTATCTCGCTATTTTTCTCTTATGATACAGCCCTAATATATTCGTTTCTAACCCTATATTTATGTTACATTAAAACATCTTGCTTAATTCATTATAGCGATTCCTATTATAATCGGGATTGATAATGTGTTGATTGAAAACACGAGTTAAGTTTCGGTTATTATTTATTTTTTCTTTTATCAACTCGCTATATTGCGCTATTTCCATTTCGCTGAATAGATTCCATTTTTCCAAGATGCTCATTATGTTAGAGTTATAATTACCATTAAAACTTTGGACTATATTGTAATTATCCATAAATTCCGGTGTGGCAATTGTATTAATTATGTTTATCAAGAATTCCATTGTGTCTTTCTGTCCAGAAAGATAATCCCAAAGCTCACTGGCAAGCAAAACTTCTTTGGGATCAAAGAAATCATTCCCACAAATAATACTATTGAGGAATCGGGGTTTATTATAACTGCAAGGTGATTCAATATCTTCATCTACTGTTGGATCAAAAGGAAAACCAATATGAAAATGAACTTCTTTATCTGGATATTTATTTTGCAATGCAGTCCTTCCGATTAGTATTTTTTGTTTTTCACTTTTCATCTCACCTGAATTTGGTTTAACTGTTTTCATTTCTATTGCCTCAATACTATTTTGGTCTATCCAAAAAACATCTGCACTAAATCCCTGGGTTTCCATTAAGTCGTTTTCCCCTGCCTTAGGAATAGCTTGCAGTTCTCTTTCTAAATCGGGTTTCTTATTTCTATTGGATAAATCCGTCATTATGTCCATAATAGCTTTTTGTTGTTCTTCCGTAATATATAGAGCCCCTGAGCGAGCAGAAGTAAATTCTCTTTTTTCGCCTCCACTAAGGATATGAGCTACTTTTTCAAAAAAAACCTGACCCAAAGTTGTATTTAAACCATGTAACCAGCTACTCAATCCAATGAGCTCATAATTATTTATCTGATACCGTTCCATTTTATCATAAAATGCCTGCAAAAAGGCCTTATGAAAAGGAGCATTACGGTTACGAGAGAGATCAGAAGGAAATTCCTCAAACCTTCTATAGAGGATTTTAATTACCACTTCCGATATCTTTTGAGTTTTGTCTGCAGAGAACTTATTCATTCAATTACTTCTCCCGTAAATGGAATATAACTTCCGAATAAGCAGTTTTATCTTTTTCGGTTCTGTTTAAAACAGGTCTTTTATATTGATTAACAATTCTCATCCCGGCAATTTCAGCTATCTGAGGATATAAATTATATTTATCGTTTGCCACTAAAAATACATTATAGTTTGCTGCTAAAAATTTCTTACAATTAAGTAAAACCTGAACAATGCTTTCGCTGTAACTTTTTCTTGCTTCATACCCTTGCCCTTTATATAAAGGACCAATTTCCAGTTCATCATTACGCTCAAAGTTAAAGAGATCATAAGCATAAGCATGCTGTTCGTGATAATTGATTAATCCTACATAGGGGGGAGAAGTAAAAATTCCGTTTATTCCATTCACTTTAATTTTTTCGGCAAAATCGGGATTTACTTGTTTTACTTTGTCATAGATATCAATAGTTCTGCTATCACCGGTTACACATACTTGAGTGCTATTTGTTCTTAAGGCAGCAAATTGCATTACTCTTTTTAATGTATCTTTAGAATAGGTTTCCCACCATTTTAAAATTGAAAATTGTGGCTTGCATATTTTTCCATGTTTTTTGCAATAATAAGTTGCAGTTACAGGTTCAATTAAAGTAGCCAGATCTGAATGAGTAGTAGCTCTACAACTCCTCATAGTTCGGCTAAGAATAATACTGGCAAGTTTACGGTTATTAACATTATCAATTTTTCTTAATTCCTTTGCTTGCTTTTCCAGCTCTTCTCTAATTTGTTGAGAGAACCATTTATCCAAAAAGGTTTCAGATTTATCCTGCTGTAATTTGATTGCATATTTATCAATTAAACTGTAGTAAATTGGCAAAAACTCTTTTTCCTTCTCCTCAGTATAACTTTTCTCATCTATTAAGTTATGTGCCACTTTGTATTTAAACTCCGGAACTGGAAAGAACTTCTTGTTAAATTTGCTTAGTTCCTCAAGCAATTCCTGTTCAAATTCAAATACCTTGGAATACATCAGATAATGTTTTAGATTATTAGTCAGTTTATTTAGTTCAAAACTCAAACTCTGAAGATCATATCCCATTATTTTAGTACTGGATATTAAAACATTGAAAGCAGAAACATCAATACCTATAGCATTAATACCTAATTCATTAGCTTGCACTAAAGTTGTTCCGCTACCAACAAATGGGTCAAGAACAATGTCTCCAGGATGAAAAAATACCTCCTGCTTAAAGTTATCTGTGTGAGTATCTAAAAAATACTCAACTAACTGTGGAATAAATTTACCCTTATAAGGATGTAATCTGTGCACATGTTTCGTTGTTTCTGCTTCTGTATATTTATCAAAAGCCAGAACCCAATTTAAATCTTCACCAAGTTGCTGAGTCCATTCTTCCTTTTTATTATGGCTAATATTATGGTAATATTCTGCCAATTCTTCTTTTAACACATAGCATTGTCCATTCTCACCATATTTTTTGATTCTTCCATATTGAACTAAATACGCAATATTGGAAGAGGTAACCTTTTTCCCTAATTTTTGGGTTGCCCATTTACTGGCTTGTTTTATGCTTAAATATTCCTTTTCGGGCATAGACATATTTGATCTCCATTCTCATATATGCAAACTAAAATTTTACAATTTATAGAAACGATAAGTATACATTTAGCGACCTTTTATATATGTCAAGACCAAAATTCTTTATCCAGTTTCTATTTATTATTATCAAAGCTAAAAAAATGGAACGAGGATAACTGGATCGACTGGATCAATAGGAATAGTTTTTTTGTACTGTTTATAAGAACAAGGATAATAAACGAAGAACTTCAAAATAAGAACTCGCCATAACATACTAATTTAGATAATGTTCTAATCGCTAAAACTTCGCTTCTAAAATTAATCTGTGAAATTCGTGAGCGGCAACTTTTTATCTATGCGGGGCAAACAAAAACGCCACTACATTTTAGCAGTGGCGTTAACAGATTAGAAACTATCTAATTAGATTGTCTGCGTCTGTTACGATTAAACTGTGCCTTTTTTGCCTTACGACATTCGGGGCAGCGTTTGGGCTCGTTCTGAAGGCCTTTTTCCTTATAGAATTCCTGTTCACCTTCAGTGAAAACGAATTCTCTGGAGCAGTCCTGGCAAATGAGTGTTCTGTCTGGCATTTGGTATCTCCTTTTATTAACGGGATCGAACATTCTGGTCCAAAGGCACTCCCGTAATAGAAGGAATTGGCTTAGGGCGAATGTTGAATCGCATTTGTAAATACCCTTTTTTAGTTTTCAAATTTCTGTCAATTTATTTTTTCTAAAAAGAGGTCTTGTCTACAAAATTGAAGTTATCAATGAGCATTGGAGGCAACAAAGAAATAGGATTTGCCAGCTCACTGATACCTGTAGCAATAATTCTTCCGGTTGCATTATGAGGAATTTCATTAAAGCGCAAATTATTTACGGCATACTGAATTTTTCCATCTTCAAAATACCATACACCATCGCGAGTGGTTCCTGTAAATTCACCTGCTTTTGTATCCACAGTGCGAATATACCAAAAGCTGTTTACAATAAGCCCGCGGGGAACCATTTGCAGCATTTCTTCTTCACTATATCCTTCACCAGGAATGAACATATTATAGATATCGCAAGGTTTACTGCCGATTTTTTTTGCCCAATAACGGCTGGTAGCAAGGTTTTTCAAAATGCCCTTTTCCACCCAGGGAATTTCTTCGGCAATTATGCCATCGTGCGCGAAAGGTGGTGCTAAAAGAGTTGGTTGCTTATAAGTAGAAAACCAGCTGAATTTCTCTCCGAAGAAGGGGTTTCCAATTTGGTTTGTAAAAGGAGTGATACCTTCATCCGCATATCTGCGGTCCATCATCCAACCCATAAACCAAAGTAATTCCTGAAGAGCAAGAGGTCTTAAAAGGACAGCTATTTTTTGGGGTTCAAATGTCCGTTTTACAGCAAGAGATGATGCCTGATTGAGCAGTTTCTCCAGAAGGATTTTTAGGTTAAAGTCCGCAAAATTTTTAGCTTCATAGGCAACCTTTGTTTCTACTTCTTCTTTTTTCAGCGTCATAGAGTGACCAAAATCACTTTTTTCATATTCACCAGCAAACCCGTTTTTAGTAAATAGAGCATTGGTTTCAATATGCTTTTCGGTTAAACCGGAAACCGTTGCTCCAAATGTCTTTGCCTTGCTAATGCTGGTTTGAACAATATCTACTAATTGTTTAGGTTCCAGTGCCTTAGTTTGAGGATCACAATTTGCAATCTCCGGAATGTCCATTTTCCCTACGGAAGGAACAAATTCAGGGTCTTCGGGAGCTAATTTGGCAATTTCTTCAGCTGTTTTAACAAGGTATGCCAAACTTTCTTCATCATCCTGATTTACAGTGCAGCTTCCCGATTTACTGCCAAAAGAAACGCTTAAAGAAATTTCCTTCATTGCCCCGGCAATATGTTGAGTTATAACATTTTGAGCAAAGCGGGTTTCGTGGCTGTCATCTTTAGTAATATTTAGTGTCCAGTCATCTGCTATGCAGTGTTTCTGGATGTATTGCACAATTTTTTCGCTATTCATTGTGAACCTCCTACTCGGATATTACGAAATCTTGCCGTTGAAGCACCATGAGTCATTCTTCCTGTTTGTGGCGGCTGACCTTTGCCACAATTTACAACCCCGAAGGGACGCCAAAAACGCTCATCACAAATAGCATCGCAGCTATTCCAGAATTCCGGATTGTAAGATTTGTAAATAACTTTTTTCAAGGGACGAATCAGTTTGCCGTTTTTTATTTCCCAGAAGAAATCGCCTCCAAACTGGAAATTTATGCGATGATGATCAATAGAATAACTACCTCTGCCTTGAATATAAACTCCGTCTTCAGTATCGGCAATAAGTTCACCCGGAGTTAAGGGCTTTGTTCCTGGCAGTAAATATAAATTGGGAATGCGGTTAATCGGCTGATTAAAATAATAAGTTGCACGATTACATCCGCGGGAAGCATTCAAGCCAATTTCCAAAGCAGTATCACGCGTGCTGCCATATTCTTTTAATATACCGTCTTTAATAATATACCATTTTTGACCGGGAACCCCATCATCATCAAAACCGAGAGTAGCAAGACCTTCTTCCAAAGTGTTATCTCCCACAAAGTTAATCAGTTCACTACCGTAATGATAGTTGTTCAATTTTTCCGGTGTGGCAAAAGAAACACCAGCATAATCGGCTTCCCAACCCAAAACTCTATCCAGTTCTGTAGCATGACCAACGCTTTCATGCATTGTTAAACCCAGATGATTAGGATCAAGAATTAAAGACCTGCGTTCTTCAGCACCAAGGGTATCTGCTTTCACTTTGATAAGTGCTTCTTCGGCAATTTGTTTGGCTTTTTCCCTTAAGTCCAGTTCCAAAATCCATTCCCAACCGACAGCTCTTCCACCTTCATCAAAAGTTCGGCTTTGGCTGTCACTTTCCGTAACCGCTACTGCTGTAATCATAGGATTGATAAACTGCGTAGTAAGGTCTAAACGCGTTCCTAAAGTGCTGGCAAAGAGTTTTTCATCCTTATGCAGAATCATTAAAAACACAGTTTTCATAATTCCTTCATAAGCAAGCATTGTGCGGGCAACTTCCATCATCAGGTCTATCTTTTCAGATACGGGAACAGTGAAAGGATCAATTTTAACAGGGGTTCTGTATGTAGCTATGTAACTGCGTTCCGGGGCTAAACGCAATTTCTTTGTCTTATTCACTTCCGCAGAAAGGGTTGCTGTTTCAACTGCCTTTTTTACAGTAGCTAAAACCGCTTCTTCATTAAAAACATTGTTATGCGCAAAACCCCATGCACCATCTTTGAAAACCCGGATGCCATAACCCTGCAGAACATTATTACTGGTATGTTTCAGGGAAAGGTTTTGCAGATAAATTACCTGATCAGTTGTTTTTTGAATGCGGATATCGGCATATTCAGCACCGAGTTTTTCCGCCGCATTCATTGCCAAATCTAAATATTTCATACTTTCTCCTTTTTTCTACATTAAAGCCATTATTTGAAAAAGCCAACCAGTCATCTGCCCGAAATAAAAGCTGGAAAGGACTAACATAACAGCCACAAAAATTAAAACTGCCTGGGCAAAACTACGGCGATTGGGATTGCCTCTTTTATCCAAAGACCATATAATCAACATAATAAGGTTTAATACCGGAATGCAGGTCAGGATAAAAACAATTATCCAATCACTTATTTTCATAGCAGGAGCTAAGGGTGTCTCCTCTATCTTTTTAGTCATTGAAAAAGGAGGGGATTCATAAAATTCCATCAGTCATCTCCTATTGTGTACTTAAAATTTATTCTCTTATTCCTGAAATACCAAATCCGTCAAGTTTTATCATCTGATACCATTTCTTGACTGATAAGTCCTTTGTCATTCCTGCGCGAGCAGGAATCCACATAAAACAAAAAAACATTTATGTATTCTCAATATGAAAGTTATCTTACCCCAAAGAAAGGGGAATTTTCTCCAATTCCTTTTTTACCAACTTATATAAAGGCAATAAGATATACCTCTGTATTACTTCAATATCCTGTGTTTATAGGTTTAATTCCTGAAGCTTGTAATAACTCTTTACAGGGGTTGTCAGCCGGGATCCGTCTTTGCATAAATAGACCTCATTTTCAAATATCTGTTCAATCCAATAGTCCTCTAAGGAATCAAAAAAGTCCAAACCCAAAGCCCGAATAATATTCACTATTATGCCTGAAAGTCCTGATTTATAAACCACTACACGAACTTTCATCCATTTATTCCAGGGTATCTGAGTTCCTGTTTGAGCAGTGTTAGAACCTGAACCTATATAGCTATCGGCAAAATATATAAAACTGGAACTATCTTTATCCCGAATGTCAACTCCTATATTTGCTGCAGGACCATTTATTACCCAAATAGCGGAACCCTGAATAGTGCCAGGAATAAAAAACAATTCCGTATTACCAAGCAAATCGGGATCAGGACCTAAATGCGCTACCTGATCCTGATTATCATCCCGAACAGTTACTTTGGTTATATCCTCACAAGAGGATAACAAAAGCAGCAATAAGACAGGTAGAATAATAAACTTTTTCATAAAAACTCCTTAACTACTAATCATCATAATAAATCAGTTTATTTCTTCAGGGGAACTCTGAAAATTGTCAATGTTTATTTTTCCTATCTCTAATGCGTGTTTTCCTTTTTCATTCTTCATTTACTGTAGACCTCTTGACTTTCCTCTTGACAGTTTTTCCCCAAACAATTATTAACAAAAATAAAGAATATAAGAGCTATTGGACATTGTGGGCGAATATAATCTGCAGTTAATATGAGGTCAATTTGCTTTCTTTCCAATATTGATTATAATATTTAAAGAGGTCTTATAGCAAAACCACTTTATCTAAGGAGGTGGGTGTGAAACAGGCGGTTATTATTATGCTTCTGCTTATCACTTGTTTAAGCCCTTTATGGGGTATGCGTAAAGCATTAGTAATTGGAAATGCCAATTACAATGAGCAGGTTTTGCGCAATTCAATAAATGATGCTTCAGATGTGTATAATGCTCTTAAAGGGTTAGGGTTTAGCGCTTCTTTATTTACTGACCTCAATCGGGAAGGTTTTTTTAGGGCAGTTGGTGAATTTGTTTCTACACTTACTCCTTCCGATGAAGTGGTCTTTTTTTATAGTGGCCACGCTGCCCAAATTGAAGGTAAGAATTATCTTATTCCGGTGAATGAATATATTGATTCAGCAACGCGTTGTGCTTATCTTTCTTATGATACTTCAATGCTTTTGGATGAATTGAGCAGAGCGGCTATAAGCATTGTAATTTTAGATGCCTGCCGAGATAATCCTTTTGCTTTTTCGCGTTCCATTAGAAGCGGTTTAGCCCCAATGACAGTTTCCGCCGGCTCTCAATGTGTAATTTTTGCTACGGAACAAGGAAGAACTGCCTCTGATGGAGAAGGTAGAAATAGTCCTTTCACGGAATCCTTGCTCGCCAATATTACAACTCCGGGGATTAAAATTACTGATCTTATTCAAAGGGTCAGTAACGAAGTAGCGATTAAAACCCAAGAACGGCAAATTCCCTATAGCACAGGAACTTTAAGGCAGGATTTCTATTTTGTAAAGGCAGAACCTGTTACACCCATTTCTCCTGTTATTCCTCCTTCTATTCCTCAAGAGCGCAAACCTGTTGTTTCTCCAAGTTATGGCAGTATAAAAGTTAAAACCTCTTTTGGCGGGGACTTGTATATAGATGGTGAATTCAGCCAAAGTTTGTTTGCAGGAGACCAGCCCATTATCAAAGATATAGCGGTTGGAGTTTATGAACTGAAATTGGTTAGTCCGAAGGAAACAATTATCCGTTTAGCTAATGTTAATAAAAATCAGACCACAATGATTGATTTTGATGCTCCCGATTCTTATAGAGAAGAACCTAAAAAAATACCGGAGCAGCAAATAATTATTCCCGAACAGCAAATTCCGCATTCCGAAAAACAATCTATAGAGCTCAATTCCTTAACTCCACTATCACCTATAACCAAAAAAGTGTCAGTGGGCACAGGTGCTTTAACCATAGAAAGTCCTCTTGCTGGAGACCTTTATTTGGGAGGTGATTTTATTGGCAAACTGACAGCAAAAACCTCTAAAAAGTTCTCTAATGTCCAAGCTGGTTCTTACACTTTGGAAGTAATGCACCAAAATTCTTTCTGTCGTAAGGAAATTAGAATTTATAACAAGGATAACCTGAAAGTAACTCTTTCCCAAACTGAGTTTTCCAAGTATCCTGATGGTTTCCAATATATTTCCGGCGGAACTTTTCAGATGGGAACTCAATTTCTGAATCGCAGTGAAGATGAACGTCCCCGTCATGAAGTGCAAATCCTTCCTTTCCTGATGAAAAAAACGGAAGTGGAACAAAAATTATGGACTGATGTAATGGGCTATAACCCTTCGGAAATTAAAGGCGATAGTTATCCTGTTACCAATGTTTCCTTTTATGAAGCAGTGCAATTTTGCAATGCTCTAAGTATTTTAAACGGGTTAACCCCTTGTTATAAAATAGATAAATCCAAAACTGATCCTAACAATCTCTGCAATTTAGATACTTTGCGTTATATCATTTCCTGCAACTGGAATGCCTCAGGTTACCGTTTACCTACTGAAGCAGAATGGGAATATGCATCTCGTTGCGGAGATAACTATAACAAGTTACAATTTTCCGGAAGCAACGATGCCAATGATGTCGCCTGGAATAGTAAAAACAGCGAAAACAAAATACATCCGGTGGCTACTAAAAATCCAAATCAATGGGGCTTTTATGACCTCAGCGGAAATGTATTTGAATGGTGTTGGGATTATTATGACATCTACAAAAAAGATAAAAAGGTTCATCCCAAAGGAGCGGAAAAAGGAGTTTATCGCATTGCCAGAGGCGGAAGTTTTAATGGCGATATAGATGCCTGTTCTTCTACTGCCCGAGGTGGTTTTGCTCCCAATTTTAAAGGAAACAATCTGGGCTTTCGTATAGTCCGCAATGTTCATTAGCTATTGCTGAAAGTAAGGAGTCGTTACTGCCGAAAATAATTAATGCACTACCCTCAAATAATTTTGGCAGTGAAAACTCATTATGCGGAGGAACAGCGTCCTCCGGTTACACAGATCTTGGAGAAATGCTGTTCTCTGTTTACCCAAAACAAAGATAAAGGATATAGAGAATGAAAAGACCGTTTATTATTCTGTTTGTGCTTCTTAGCGCAATTCTTTTTGCTGGTGAGAGAGGGCTTACCGTTAAAGAAATTGAGGTTTCGGGAGAAGTGATTTCAATTTCCTCTCCCGTGCAATCACTAATTCAAGTAGCACCCTTAAGAAAGGCGGAAAAAGCTGAGGCACTTAAAAATTGGGATACATTACAGGAATTGAATTTGAACTTTCGTCTTCCGGCAAAAGGACAATATGGTTTGCAGTTTATAGACCTTTCTCAGAGTGTTCAGCCCTTTGGTTTCCCGGGATGTCTTTCGGAAACAGCATTTCAGGCAGTTAATAAAGCTCCAGTTTGGGTGCAGGCGGAGTTAGCATCCATTTTAGCAGAACTAATACCTGAAAAACAAACACTTTGGTCAAATCTGATTCTTTCCGCGCAAGACCCTTATGTGGATGAAATATGTTTTTGTATTGCTAATTCTTCGCCTCAGTATTTAAATTCTGCTTATGCTTTACCGGAGCTTTTTACGGAAAATGCGCAATTGCTTTATTCTATCGCTGCGGAGTTGCCTTATGTGGAAATTATGGATACTGGGACTGCCATCAGCGGAGGAGATTATTATTCCACAACCCGTTATTGGAAGAAAAATACTTCGGGTGAAATGCAACAAGTTACGGTTCCCAGAGAACTTTACTACTGGTATATTGTTCATCCCAAGCTGACAGATGAAATTCCTGCTTATATCAATCCCGCTATTATAGAAAACAATTCAACGCATAACAACAATATAGCTCCTCCACCTACGGGTAAATTCTGGCGTGGATATCTGTATAATCTTCAGGAAGGTGATTATCCCGTTCTCCGAGATACTTTAATGCAATGTCAGACACTTTTCAATCGTGACGGAACCGGAAATGATGCCATCCGCACAATTCAATGGTGGATAAATCAACAAATGAGCTTTACTTCCAATAATGAAAGACCTCATCAGCCCGTGAGAATTATTACTAAACACATAGGACGCTGTGGAGAATATGCCGATTTAACTTCAGCCGTAGCGCGTTTATCCTTAATTCCCTGCACCAGTATTTTATCCTATTCTTTAGACCATACCTGGAATGAATTTTGGGACGAAAATTGGGTTGCCTGGGAACCGGTAAATGGTTACATAGATATTCCTTTAGTATATGAAAATGGCTGGGGTTATGCCTTCGGCAGTGTGTTTGAAATCCGTCCTGATGGACTTTTAACCCCTGTAACGGATAAATATTCTGAGGGGGTTTCTACCATCATTATTCAGGTTACAGATACCAATCAACATCCTGTAGACGGAGCCAGAGTAATTTTATATATTATGCAAAACAGCATTCATTTTGACTGTGAACAATATACCGATAATAATGGAATCGCTACTTTCTTGGTAGGAGACAACTTGGAATATCTTACGAGGGTGGAAACCAATTTTGGTTCATTTCCTGAATATGCTGGAAGTTATCTGACATTAACTAACAATTCTGTAGCGGGGGAAACCTATCAGTATATTATAACAATTCCCAATATAATGCCGGTTCCGGATTTAGAAGAATTGCCACCTCCCGTTGATCCTGTTCAGGATTATCAATTTGCCGTATCTTACTATAGTGAAGGATATTACATTACAGGGGTTACTTTATGGGATGATATTTATTCTTTGGGAGTGCATCCTCTGCACTATAAATATGTGGAATCTCCTGCAGAGGTATCCTTTATGGTAATGGATAGTGATAATATTCTTATTTGGCAACTGGATAATTTTGGCTCCGGTTACAGTTATTCAGGTCCTGCATCCGAGGGAACAGCATCTTTCAGTATCCCTCTTGGCTCGGATTGGTATGCCTTTATGGATAATTCATTACACCATCGTAATGCTGTAAAAATCAATGGAGGACTGCTTTTTCAACATACCGGAACGGCTGTTCAGGATGAAACAATACCTAATGTTTTACTACAATATTCCATCTATCCTAATCCTTTTAACAAAACAACCTGCTTATCCCTGAAGGCAGATAAAGATTTTAAGGCAGATATTTCTATCCTGAACCTGAAAGGACAGGTAGTTAAATCCTGGCAAAATACATTCATTAAACAGGGAAACTCCGATTTTTACTGGGATGGAAAAGATAATAAGGGCTCGGATGTAAGCTCCGGAGTTTATTTCTGGAAAGTCCAAAGCAGAGAAACCGCTTTTACTAATAAGATACTTTACCTGAAATAGATAAGTTATTTCCAGAATGAGAATTCAATTATCCCTATAGAAAAAATAAGGTTGAGATAAAGTCCCAAGGGGCGATACAATCAGAGCTCGGTTGTATGCGTAAAAGCAAGTGGTTGATGATAATTGGGGAAGCAGGTGAAAATTGTAAGTAAAAACATCTCTGCCACGAAATAATGGGTAAACCACAAATATGTTTTATCATTTCCATTTTGAAAATTCCTTTGTCCTTCCGGAGAAAGCAGGAAACTAATTATTTGCATATAGCTAACTAAATTTTAAATATGGAATTTGGGGATTTTTGCAAGGGAGTATTGGTCACTCATTGCTTACCCATTACTAATGGCATTAGCAATGGGTAAGCAATGGGTAAGCAATGCTATTAGGGAAGAGAATATAATCTATTGTGTTATGGTGAATTAGCAAAATAATTAGCTGTGGGTCTTTGTGAGGGAAAGTTTCAGGAAAATATCAAAAGTCGTCACGAGTCATAAGCGCCAAAAAAGTTATTTCTCAGGTCAAAGTTTTGAAGGTGCTAATGACTCCTAACTTAAATTTTTCCGAGGGGCTTACGCACCCATCGCTATCATTGTATTGCCCTGCCAGCTTTGAAAAAATCTCAACCTTAAAAACCCTTTCAACCCTCTTAACCTTTTTTCTCCAGGGATGTAATTTCGCTCATCCATTTGAGGACAGCAGTTTGGAAGATTTCTTTCAGCTGAAAATAGGCGGGCAGGTTCAGTTCTCCGGTCCATTCATCCATAAAAATCTTTTTGAATTCAATAGTTAGGCAGAGAACTTTGTTGCCGAAGGTCTGATTTACCCAACGGGAAAAATGTCCTCCGCTAAATTTTATATCGCAACGGCAGTCCAATTTTATGTTTTGAAAAGGGTTACCATCCAGCAGCAAACGCAAATTTTCTACAATAGGATAAACACTTTCGGGAAGGTTATTTCTGCCCAAAATAAGATCGGGATTTTGGGTTTGAGGGTCGGGAGCAACATCAGGACCGCCTCTTCTATGATTATAGCTATGCAGGTCTAAAATAATTAGGGTGGAATGAATTTTCAGCAAGCGTTCAATTTGATAGCGGATAATCTGATACCAGTCGGCGTATGCTTTAAGCAATTTTGTATACAGGTTATCCGCGATAGGCATTTTACGAACCTGCAAGCCCCAAGCATCTTCCGGTTTTTGATAGACAGCTTTTTCAGGAGGGCGATTCAAATCAACGGCAAAACGGCTGGTTTGCACAATAATTCTATTGGGAAAACATTCTGCAAAGCCATTGGTATAAGGGTCTTCTTCGCGTAATCTTGTGTCCGCATCAATTCCACAGTTCTGTAAAAGTTCTGGTGGCATATAATTGCCGTTATGAATAGCAAAAGCTAATAACGGGAATTTATTATCCCCCAGAAAGACATCACTATAAATCATTGATCAAGCTGTTCCAGATATTGCATTAAACCTTCTAAAATGCCCAAATACTGTTTAATATCTTCCAATGTAGCTTTATCGCCGGAAACCCAGGCAAGTATAGATTCAAATTTTACATTGGTAATAATGTTATTTTTTGCCAAAATTTCCTCAAGTTTAAAAGGAACAACACCATCATACAGATAACAAATCCCTTTCAACACGGGAATAATATTGCTCAAAGCTATAAACAGAAGGTCGGACAATTGTTTGGGAGTATTTTTCCGTTCCAAAACAGACAAACGGATAAGCAGCCATTTGCCTTTTATTTCGCGTTCCATTTGTAAACGCAGATCATCAGGATCAAATTGAAGATTCTTTAAAATATCCTCTTTAACGAAAAGGTTTTGATAATTGCTGGTAATGATATCCAGAAATTCCAGGGGATAGGAATCTAAAGAACTTTCTACAAACTTGCGGTTTACCAGTAAAGGAAAACGCAATTGACGCTGATGGGAATACTTTCTTAAAGAATCCAAAGATTCCAGAAGATCAGGAGGGTCTTTTTCCAGAATAATTATGCATTCCGGTTTAAAATCATTATAAACGGCAACTTGTAAAAGGTAATCCTGAATTTCGGATAAAGTATTCATTACTTCAGAAAAATCGCGGGTCACAAGACCTCCTTTTTTTAAGCGTTATATTTGGCTAAATAAGCATTAGCACAGGCGCGAGCCAAATTTCGTATTCTGGCTATGTAAGATGCTCTTTCCGTAACACTTATAACTCCTCTGGCTTCCAGTAAGTTAAAAGTGTGAGAACATTTTAACAACATATCATAAGCAGGATAAATAAGTTGTTTACCTAAAAGGGCATTGCATTCCTTTTCATAATCCTGAAAAAGCTGGAACAGTAGGGTTGTATCTGCCTCTTCAAAGTTATAGGCACTATATTCTTTTTCGCGCTCATAGAAAAGTTCCGCATAACCAATATTTTCATTCCAGGCAAGCAAGCGGTAATCATCCACATTTTGAATATACATTGCTATGCGCTCCAGTCCATAAGTTAGTTCTACACTAACGGGAAAAACATCTATGCTGGCGACCTGTTGAAAGTATGTAAATTGAGAAATTTCCATTCCATCCAACCAGACCTCCCAACCTAAACCCCAAGCACCTAAAGTTGGTGATTCCCAATCGTCTTCCACAAAACGGATATCGTGCATTGAAATATCAATTCCAATAGCGGATAAGCTTTTTAAGTATAAATTTTGAATATCATCCGGAGTTGGTTTGATAATCACTTGAAACTGATAATAATGTTGAAAACGATTGGGATTTTCTCCATAACGACCGTCTTTGGGTCTTCTACAAGGTTGCGGATAAGCAATGGCACAAGGTTTTTTTCCTAAAGTGCCAAAAAAGGTGGAAGGATGAAAAGTTCCTGCTCCCATTTCCAAATCGTAGGGTTGAATTAAACAACAACCCTTTTCAGCCCAATAATTTTGCAGAGATAGTATCAGATCTTGAAAGTTCATTTTTTATCCTGATTATAGTTTTTACAGGTTTGCTGAATAAGCGTCAGGTCTTTTTTTATGTCCTGTAGTATTTCCGTTATTTCAGTTTTCATTTTTGAATCCTTTTTTGCGGAAGATAGAGAATCGTCAAGTTTCTCTTTTGTTTTAGTTTGAATTTTGGTTCTTTCCTGCTTAATAATCTTTCTGGCACCTTCAATGGTATAGCGCTGATTATAGAGTAGGTCGTAAATTCTACGCAGCAAAAGAACCTGCTGTTCATTGTATTTTCTGATGCGCCCTTCACTCTTTATGGCATTCAGCCCGGGAAATTCAGTTTCCCAATAGCGAATAATATAGGGCTTAACACCTAAAAGATTGCTAACTTCGCCTATTGTGTAATAATATTTTTTCATAAGACCTCACCTTTTTGTTTCTTTTTAGTGAAGCTGAAGAGGAAAAGTCCTCCCGCCAGAATTACAAAAATCCACGGATACCAATAAATATAACGATAAACAGGTATACGGGAACAACGATAAAGAGGTGCTTGCAAATTTGTGATTTCAAAGAGACCCGCTTTGGCAATTATGCGGCCAAAAGGGTCTACAATTAAAGAAATTCCGGTATTGGCACTACGGTAAATTTGAATCCGGTTTTCCACTGCCCGAAATTTTGCCATAATAGAATGGAGCCAGGGACCGTAGGAAGTTCCAAACCAGGCATCATTAGTAATATTTACTAAAAAATCGGCTTTTTTTAATTTACCTGTTGTTTTGTCTTTCCTGATTGCCATCTGCTGATGAAATTCAGCAAAAGCAAGCTCATAACATATTGAAGGGGAAAAGGTTAAACTATCTGTTTGGTAATAAACCGGTCCGTTGCCAAATTCCCAGTTTGCCTGTCCAAACTGCAATTTCCATAAAAAAGGGAAAACATTCAGCCACAGCATTCTTTCACCAACTGGAACCAGAATATTTTTATAATACAATTCCGAGATTGAGCCATCGGGATGAAAAAGAGCCGCTGCATTGTAATATAATTCACTGTTAATATGATTTTCAGGAGCTAAAGTAAAATGCGGAAAGCCGGTAAAAATTTCCAGTTCATATTTTTGCATCAGGTCATTCAAATAGTTTCGTGCCCGATAATCATACATTAGGTAAACCGGCATTGCGGCTTCCGGAAAAATTATTAGTTTGGTGGAATCCTTTTTTGCCTGAGCACAAAGAGCATCATAACGATGTAATATTTGCTGATAGGCACTCTCATCCCATTTTTCGTCCTGAGGAATTGAGGGTTGCATAACGGTTATTTTGGGGTCTTGTTTTTGAACGGGCAAATAGTTTAAACAATATATACCATAACCAATCCAAAGAATAAAGATGCCGGCTACATATAATAGACATTGCGTCTTCTTTTTAAGGAGAACTTCATAAAGCAAAACATTGATGAGCAAAATAAGCAAAGAAAGTAGAATTACCCCTCCCAAATCACCTGCCTGAATTAAAACAGTATAGTCCGATAGCGAATAGGCATTATTAAACCACGGAAATCTTGTTTCTCCAAAATTTTGTAAATATTCAAAGCTTAACATCACAGCAATAAAATTAGGGTAAAAAAGACGGGGATAAAATCTACCTATCCTGCTAATTGCATAAAAGCAAAGCCAGTAAAATAAGAAATAGACAATAGCGATGCCGATCAAACCAAAAAAAGTAACTCCCGCTATCCAATACATTACAACGCCGATATAAACAACAGAAAATAGAAGTCCTGCCTGCCATAATTTCACTTTTCTTCGCTCTAAAACATAGAGCAAGGGAATCCAACCAAAGAAAACCATCCAACCACAATGTATTGGCAAACGCGATAAGGCAAGCATTAAAGCCGAAAGTAAAACCCAAAGTAAATCCATCACTTATTCCACCCGCGCATAGTTTATTTTATAAATACGGATTTCTTCTCCTATTCTTAAAGCTAATAAATCGTTACTGATACACATAAATACATTTTCCGCAGCTAAAGGTAAATAGGCAGAACTGGATAAACATTTCAGCATTCCTGCATTAAAACAAATAGCGTTATTGTATAAATCATAAACTACCTGTCCCTGTTCCGTCTTTACAAATTGACCCAGCACGGAAAATATGTTGCTTACATTATTTGCCTTGTCATAAGCAATCAGATAATCGTGATTGCAAAAAAGAGAATTTACCTGCTGAAGCTGAAATCTGCCAAACCGATTCAGTTCGGTTCCGTCAATTCCCGAATAGTTGATAATTTCCCCGCTGGCAGAATCAAAAATAAATAAACCCTGGTCTTGATATACACAAAGGCATTTGGGTTGCACACTGTTTTTAAGCTCAATACTGCCGGAAGGACTGCCGTCAGAACTGAATTTTTTCACAATGCGAGCAGATGAATCCAACACATATAAAGAATTATCACTACCCATAGCTATATCTGCCAGGTATTGAAAATTAACTTTGGAACTGCCTAAACCACCAAGCACATTTTTCCGCTCTTGATCCTGGAAAATATAAATTTCCTGACTTTTAATGCTCATTGCATAAAGCGTATTGCTTTGGGAATGATACTGAATTTTATCTGTCTGCATTCCCAAAGGGATAGCTTTAACCAAATTGAAATATTCAATATCCATTGGAGTTCTTCTGTTGATGTCGGAACAGCAATTTAGCACGACCAAGCAGATTGCTAAAGATACAATGATGGCTAAAAATAAAACCTTCCGCATAGTTCTAATCCTTTAGAATTTGTAAATCCTTAAGCTTGCCTTGAATGGTTAAATTATTCCCAAAACGGTTATATTCAAGGGTGTAGGCAATATCCAGTTTGCCGTTCTTTTTCAGCAGAGGTAGATAATCCCCCAAATTATAACCAATTAAATTAAAGTAAATGCCATCTTTAACTACTTTCAGTTTCAGATGATTTCTTCCTACATTATAAGGATAACTTGCTATAGTTACATTGCGGGTCATAAAAACAGGACGCGTATTATCAGGACCAAAAGGAGCAAAATGCTCCAAAGCATCAAGCAAGGTATTGTTTATGTTGTAAAGCTCAATTTCGGCATCTATCTGTAAAGGCGGTTGAATTTGTTCCAGGCGTAAGTTTTCGGAAACAAACCTGGTTAATTCGTTTTCAAAACGGTCTAAATATTCCTGATAAATAGTTAAACCCACAGCATATTTATGACCTCCGAAACTATGCAAATTATGCTCTGTTTGCTTCAATGCTTCAAAAAGATCAAAATCGGCAACACTGCGTCCGGAACCACTGCCAAAACCGTCTTTGAAGGAAATCATAATCACCGGACGATAATATTTTTCTACCAGCTTGGAAGCAACAATTCCGATTACTCCTGGATGCCAGTCATCGGAAGAAACGACCATACAGGATGTTTGTTGTAAGTCCTTATATTTCTTTTCAATAATGTCACATGCCTCTTGAAAGGTTTTCTGGTCTTCCTGTTGCCGTAAAGAATTCTGATGTTCAATAATTTCAGCCAGTTCCATACTCTTTGCCTCATCGGTTGAAATTAAAAGTTCTACGGAAACGGAAGCGCTTCCCATTCTGCCTGCAGCATTTATTCTGGGTGCAATGCCAAAAACGATATCTGTGGTATCCAGGTTTTTCTGATTCAACCCGGAAATTTGGACTAAAGCATTTAAGCCCAGGTTCTTTTTCTCTATTAAGTGCTGAAGCCCAATGGAAGCAAAAATACGGTTTTCCGAAGTGAGCGGAACAATATCGGCAATTGTTCCAACTGCTACAAGATCCATATACTTAAGCTTGTTTTCCGCACTGTCAATACCCAAGTTATTGTAGATTGCCATCAGCAGTTTATAGGCAACTCCAACTCCGGCAAGATGTTCATAAGGGTATTTTGTTCCTGGGAGTTTGGGATTGATAATAGCAAAAGCAGGAGGCAATTCATCTTTGGGATTGTGATGATCAGTAATAATAATTTCCATTCCCATAGAGTTTATAGCATTGATTTCCTCAATGGCATTCACTCCACAATCAACACTGATAATAAGAGAAGAACCATTCTCTCTTAAAGCATCCAAACTGCCAAGCGATAAACCGTAACCATCTATCATCCGATGAGGAATGTAAAAATCAATATTGGCACCGATGCGTTTCAAACCTAAATACAATAAAGCGGTAGCAGTTGTGCCATCTACATCGTAATCACCATAAATAGTTATTTTTTCTTTGCTGTCTATAGCGCGTAAAATACGCTGAACTGCCTTTTCCATATCGGGAAAGAGATAGGGGTCATATAAATTATCCATTGAGGGCTTAAAAAACTCCTGCGCAGAATTTACGGTCTTTATCCCTTTACGGTATAATAATTCAGCTACCAAACGCGGAAGTTTGAATTCGGCACTTAACTTTTCAATTTCAGGGTTTATTTCCTTTCCTGGTGGAGATGGTATTAACCATTTTTTGTTCATCATTCTGCCTTTATATATTTATTTATTTTCTCTATTTAGATGTGGAACTAACATAACCTTAATAGATTACAGCATATTCTTAAGAGAACTGTATGCTTTATACATTCTAAACTCTATAATTATAGAGCGCTAAATCCTGTAAAGCATTATTTTCATTCCGGAAATATGCTGTCTTTTTAGATGAATAACTTAATAAATTGAAAAGTGTAAAGGTGTAAAAGGGGAAAGGTGAAACACGAGTTAAACATAGATAACAAGCAAAAAATCTGTATGAAGCCATATTCCAAAGCTGTTTCAGCAGATCATACTCCATTTTTCATTCATTCCATCTCACCCTCTCGCCATCTTGACAAAATAAATATTGACCGAAAAAGAGAGAACATTAAAAAGGAAACAAAATTACCTGTTAAGAGGTGTTAAATGTTATTAGCCAGCTTTCTGGAAGCGCATAATATTCTGTTTGAAAACAGGGTTTTAACAAAAGAACAGGTCTATAAGGAATTGGTAGACCGATTGTGCAGTCAATATAAATTGCCGATTAGCAGTTCCAAACTTTTAGAGCTGATATTTAAACGCGAGGAAGAGGTCTCCTGTGCTTATCCAACAGGTATTGCTATTCCTCATATTCGTATGGACGGCTTTAATGATACTTTGATAGCAATGGCTTTTTTGGAGAATCCCCTTGATTATAATGGAATAAAAGTTAACTGGGTAGTTCTTATATTAACCGATAAAACAAGTTCCAAGACCTACCTGAATATTGTTGCTGCCTTGTTGAAACTTTCCAAAGATAAAGAAGCAATTAAAGCTTTGGCATCCGCAGGAGATGGGCATAGCGTTATTCATTATTTGAAAAAGAATGAAGTAGAAGTGAAAAAAGATGTAATTATTGCTGATATAATGGTGCAAAATCCAATTGCAGTTTTGCCCCAAAACAGTTTGCGGGAACTAATCAATCTGATGAGTACACATAAAGTTGCAGGAATGCCTGTAGTTGATGAAACAGGAAAATATGTAGGTGAAGTGAATGTTCTTAATTTGTTGGAAGTAGGAATTCCGAATTATGTAATGATGTTGGATAATTTAAATTTTCTTTCTTCTTATGAACCACTGGAAAATCTTTTCAGCAAACAGGATTTGCTTTTTGTGAAAGATATTATGACTACAGACGAAATATTTGTGCGTCCTGAGGCATCTATAATTGAAACTGTGTTTTTAATGGTTAGCCATAATAAGCGTTATCTTTCTGTAGTGAAGGAGGAAAAACTTGTAGGTCTGATTACGGCAATGGATATATTAAGAAAGGTTATAGCGGTGTAATAAAATGCTGTTAATGATTATTGCTTTATTGGTCTTTATTGTAACTTATCTATGCATCATTACGGAGTGGGTAAATAAAATGCTTGCCGCTCTGATTGGTGGTTTTGTAATTATTGTTTTAGGAGTTGTAGATCAGTCCATTGCTTTTTCCGCAATTGACTGGAATGTAATCTTTTTCCTGATTGGAATGATGCTTACCATTTCCGTGATGCGAGAAACGGGAATGTTTATGTATATTGCTATTAAAACGGCAAAAATTGCCAAGGGTAGTCCCTTGAAAATTATGGCAATGATGTTTATAGCAACGGCGGTTATTTCTGCCATTTTAGGTAGCGTTACCACTGTAATGATTTTGGTTCCAATCGTTTTGCTGATTGCGGAAGAACTGAAAATAACTCCTGCACCTTTTATTATAACTATGGTTGTTGCTTCCAATATGGGTGGAGCAGCAACGATGATTGGTGACCCGCCAAATATTCTTATTGCCAGTGCTACTAAATATACTTTCATTGATTTTTTCCTGAATTTAACCCCTGCTATTGTGATTATTGTAATTGGCAGTTTAGGTTTAATATGGCTTTTATACAGAGGGAAAATGTATGTTAGCAATGAAAGGCGTGCCAAAATAATGGAATACAACGATAAGAACCTGATAACTCACCCGAAACTATTGTGGATTACTCTTGGGGTTGTAGCTTTGATGTTGCTGGCATTTATTTTTCAAAAGCCGTTACATTTGGAAAATGCTACAATTGCAATGGCAGCAGGTCTTATTTTGGTATTTATAGGTAGTCGTAAAAAGGTGGAAACAATCATTCTCAATGATATTGATTGGATTACCATCTTTTTCTTCATTGGCCTTTTTATGATTGTAGAGGGTTTGGTGCATACTGGCTTTATTGATCTCTTAGCTAATGGTGTGATGTCTATCACCAATGGAGAGCCAAAAACAACTTCTATGGTCATTCTTTGGCTTTCGGGCATTCTTTCTGCTTGGATAGATAACATTCCCTTTGTAGCAGCAATGATTCCGATGATTAAAAGTATTGGCTTACATATGCAAAGTGCAGTTCAAGTTCAACCTCTTTGGTGGGCTTTATCTTTAGGAACCTGTTTAGGGGGAAATGGAACTTTAGTTGGTGCTTCTGCTAATATTGTTGCTGTAGGAATAGCTAATCGTAATGGATATAAAATATCCTTTATGGATTATACTAAGATTGGGATTCTTTTTGCTCTGGAGTCAATGCTTCTCTCGTCTGTATATATTTGGTTCAGATATTAATCCTGGAAAAGTTCGAGGTTTATGGCTCTCACAGATAGCACTGATAACACAGATTAAATTATATAGAAATTTTTTACAGGACTGACGGCTTGGTTTACGCAGATTTTATTATAATATCATTTCTTGAATGATATTTCTCTTGCTTTTCCTGCGAAAGCTTGAATATAGGGTATTTCTCCAAATATCAAGGTATTTTCAATGTAGGAACTTTATAAAGGGTATTTTCGGGTCGTCACGAGTCATATACGCCGACAAAGTTATCGTCTGGGACAAGTTTGTATAGGCGTAAATGACTCCTGACTTACCATAGTTGACCGGAAGGTCAACCTTCCGCAAGCTTTTTATATGTCTCGTATCTTTCCTTAAAGAATACAGCAGCACCTTCATTCAATTCTTTAGCTCTTTCCGGAAAGATGTTTTTGAGTCCAGCATAGCGATTTTCAGAATCCAGAAATTCCTGCACTGAAACCGTTGGCTCTTTACTATCCAGGGTTAGAGGATTTTTACCTCCCTGTTTATTTAACGGATTATAACGATAAAGAAGCCAATAACCAGCATCCACAGCCAATTTTTGATGCTTTTGGCTCAAACTCATATCAAAGCCATGATTGATGCAAGGAGCATAAGCAATTACAATTGAGGGACCCGGATATGCTTCTGCTTCTTTAATTGCCTGCAGTGCCTGATTTTTATTGGCACCCATAGCAATGGAAGCAACATACACATAACCATAGCTCATTAGCATCATTCCGAGGTCTTTTTTATTGGTATTTTTTCCGGCTTCCGCAAAACGCGCAATGGAACCTAAGGGAGTTGATTTACTTGCCTGTCCTCCTGTATTGGAATAGACCTCGGTATCCAAAACAAGGATATTGAGGTTTTGATTTAGAGCCAAAGTATGATCCAATCCTCCAAAACCGATATCATAAGCCCAACCGTCACCACCAATTGCCCAAATTGATTTCTCAATGAGGTAATCCTGAAGTTCCTGAACCTTTTTTAGGAGGATTTTACAGCCCTCACAGGCAGTTTCCCTTGCTTTCGGAAGAAGAGCTCTAATTTTATCGGCATTGGCTTTTGTTTCTTCATTTACTTTATCCCAATTATCTAAGGAATACTGCATTGCGGATTTTAGTTCTTCATTTATATTTTTATCCATCAGTTCCTGCATTGCCTTTTGTAGAAGTTTACGGTGAGAACGAATTGCCAAACGCATTCCAAAACCGTATTCGGCATTATCTTCAAATAAGCTATTTGCCCAGGCAGGACCTTTACCATCTTTGTTTTTACAATAGGGAACAGTAGGAAAAGTTCCACCCCAAATGCTGGAACAACCGGTAGCATTGGCAATAATCATTCTATCACCAAAGAGTTGAGTTAAGAGTTTTACATAAGGTGTTTCACCACAACCAGCACAAGCACCTGAGAATTCCAGTAGGGGTTGTTTAAACTGACTGCCTTTCACGGTTGTTTCTTTAAAATTGGCGAGAACATCATTGGGCAATGTTTCAAAGTATTCGTAATTAACTTGTTCGCCTTTAGTTCTTTCTTCTTCAATCGGGCTCATCACTAATGCGGATTTAGGACATTCATTCACGCAGACCTTACAACTTTGGCAATCGTCAATATAAACCTGAACTTTATATTCATAACCCGGAGCACCAATTGCTTTTAAGGTATTAAAACTGGCTGGCTTATTGGCAAGGTCTTCTTCTTTAATCAGTTTTGCCCGGATAGCGGAATGGGGGCAGACAAAAGAACACTGATTACATTGAATACAATTTTCCGGAAGCCAATGGGGAACTGAAGGAGCTACTTTTCTTTTTTCCAGTTTGGCAGTTCCGGTTTCAACATAGCCATCTAAAGGCATTTGGCTAACTTTTACCTGATCACCTTGTTCTCGCATAATAGGTTCAATCACATTTAAGATAAAGTCATCGGCATCTTCCGGAACTAATTTCTTCATTGGCATATATTTATCGGGTAGGGTTTCAGGAACTTCAATTTGCACCAATGCCTCGTTAACTTTGTCCACAGCTTCCAAATTCATTTGAACAACCTTTTCGCCTTTACGAGCGTAGGTCTTTCTAATGGAATCCTTAATTAAGGCAATAGCTTCATTGCGTTCCAAAACACCGGAAATAAGAAAGAAAGCTGTTTGCATCGTAGTATTTATTCTTCCACCAAGACCAACTTCTTCTGCAATCTTTAAGCCATCTATATTGTAAAACTTTATCTTTTTGTTAATGATGGTTTCCTGCATCGGACGGGTTAAATTATAGAGTGCTTCATCTCTACTCCAGTTGGAATTCAGCAGAAAAACTCCATTTTCTTTTATGCCGCCCAGCAAATCAAATCTGCCAATAAATGCCTGATTGTGGCAGGCAACAAAATCCTCTTGAGCTACCAGATATTGGCTGTGAATGGGGGTTTTACCAAAACGCAAATGGCTACGGGTTATACCACCGCTTTTTTTGCTGTCATATTGAAAATAACCCTGAACATACATATCGGTATGGTCTCCGATGATTTTGATGCTGTTTTTGTTTGCACCAACAGTACCATCGGAACCTAAACCCCAGAATTTGCAGGAAATAGTGCCTTCAGGAACAGTATTGATTGTTTCTTCAAGCGGTAAAGAAAGATGAGAAACATCATCCTCAATGCCTACTGTAAAACCGTGAAAACCATTTTTAGCCAAGTGTTTATAAACGGCAAGCACCATTGAAGGAGTAAATTCCTTACTGGATAAACCGTATCTGCCACCGATTATGTATAGTTCAGGACGGTTTTTAAGAGCAGAAACCACATCCAGATAAAGGGGTTCACCAATTGAACCGGGTTCTTTCGTTCTGTCTAAAACGGCAATTCTTTTCACGCTGGCAGGGATTGCCGATAAAAAGCTTTGCACACAGAAAGGACGGTATAAATGAACTTTTATCAATCCCAATTTCATTCCGCGCTTGGCATTTAGCCATTCAATCGTTTCCTGAATGGTTTCACAGCTACTTCCCATAGCTACAATAATATCTTCTGCATCGGGAGAACCGACATATTCAAAAAGCTGATAATGGCGTCCTGTTTTTTCTGCTACCTGCTCCATTGTTTCTGCAATTATAGCAGGTGCCTTAGCATAATATAAATTACTGGTTTCTCTACCTTGAAAATATACATCGGGTGCTTCCTGACCAACCTTCATTCGCGGTTTATCAGGACTTAAAGCATTTTTCCGAAATGCTTCCACTAAAGAGGGGTCATTCAGTTCTGCTATTGTTTCATAATCAATAACATCAATTTTCTGCAGTTCATGACTGGTTCGGAAACCATCAAAAAACACCAGAAAAGGAATCCGAGTTTTCATTGTAGCAAGTTGAGCCACTAAACCCAAATCCATCACTTCTTGCACACTATTACAGGCAATTAAGGCAAAACCGGTATTACGAGCACTCATTACATCACTGTGATCCCCGAAAATAGAAAGGGATTGAGCTGCCAAAGACCTTGCCGAAACATAAAAAACAGTAGGTAACATCTCACCGGCTATTTTATGCATATTCGGCAGCATTAACATCAAACCCTGAGAAGCAGTAAAAGTTGTAGTTACAGCACCTGCGGAAAGTGAACCATGAACAGCACCTGCAGCTCCGGCTTCACTTTGCATTTCAATAACATCAACCTTGGTGTTATTAATATTTTTTCTGCCTTCGGAAGCCCAGGCATCAACAAGTTCACCCATTGTGGAAGAAGGGGTAATAGGATAAATAGCTGCTACTTCGGCAAAAGCATAAGCAATATGTGCCGCAGCAGTATTACCATCCATTGTGGCTTTGGTCTGTTTCGCCATTGTGTAACTCCTTATATTTCATATTTATATGTTTTAATAACAGTTACAAGGACAAGATTTGAGAATGCGTTTTTCGTCAATCTAAATCATAAAGTTAGCGCACAGATGTCATAGATGTCTCTCACAGATTTAACGGATTTTATGGATTTTATTTACCAAAACAGCGCTATATGGGTAGCCGGGGGACGCTGTTCTGGCGCAATTTTTCAGCCACCGAAAACTCCAAGAACATCAATAGCATTAAGAATTATTTATGTTATCCGCTTTATATTCTAACTATATTCTTTTTCTATCATTTATCCAATTGTTCCCAAGAGCATTGCTTACCCATTGCTCACCCATTACGGATGGCATTAGCAATGAGTAAGCAATGGGTAAGCAATGCTATTATGGGAGAAAAAAATTTGTGATTGACAAAATAACATTAGTTCTGTAAAAGGAAATAATTATAAATTATACAGGTGAGGTGAAAGTGAGTGTAGACCAGGAAAAAATTAACGCAATGAGCTTTGAAGAATCCTTAAAGGAATTGGAAAAAATTGTAGACCGCTTATCCACAGGCGAAACAAATCTTGATGAATTACTTTCGCTGTATGAAGCGGGAGTTGCTTATTTAAAACACTGTCAAAGTCGTTTAAGTTCTGCCGAGGCAAAAATTAAAATCCTCAGCGAACAGCTTTCCTCGCAACAGGTAACAGAAGGCAATAATGGATAGAAAAATTCTCCTGAAGAAGGATATGAAAGAAAAGCAGGAGCTGGTAAATATCATTTTAGACCGCTTTCTCCCGCGCAAAGATGAATATCCTAAAGACCTTCATAAGGCAATGCGTTATAGTGTTTTCGCTGGTGGCAAACGCTTGAGACCCTATTTAACAATGACTGCCTTTGAAATGTTTAATTCCAATATTGAACTTATTACTCCCGTTGCAGCAGGCATTGAAATGATTCATACTTATTCGCTGATTCATGATGATTTGCCTGATATTGACAATGACGACTTCAGGCGGGGCAAAAAATCCTGCCATACTATTTTTGGAGAAGGAGTTGCTTTGCTGGCAGGAGATGCTTTACTCCTAAGTGCTTTTGAACTAATCACTTTGGCTGAACTGGATGCAAAATTGCGTGTCCAATTTGTTCACGAATTAGCTAAAGAAGTTGGTATCAAAGGTTTAATTGCAGGTCAGATGGTAGATATTGAATCAGAAGGCAAAAAAGTGGATAAAAAAACCCTACACTATATTCACGAAAACAAAACTGCTCGTCTGATAAATCTAAGTTTGCGTTTTGGAGCTCTCGCTGGTGAAGCTAAAGAAGAGGAATTAAAAATTTTAGATGAATACGGAAAGTTGATTGGACTGGTTTTTCAGATTGTGGATGATCTTCTGGATATTGAAGGAACGCAAGAAGAACTTGGCAAAACTATCGGTAAGGATGCTGAAAGTGCCAAAGCTACTTTTCCTGCTGTTTACGGTATTGCGGAATCTCATAAAAAGGCAGAAGAACTTACAGAAAAGGCAAGAGAAATTCTTGCTCCCTTAGGGGAAAAAGCATTAAAATTGGACATTCTGGCTGAATATCTATTAGGTAGGAAAGAATGAATATTCTCGTGCAAAAACTATCTCCGACTGCTACTATCCCGCAAAAGATGACAGAAAACGCTTCTGGCTTTGATCTTTTTGCCGATATTGGCGAACCAATTATTCTAAATCCCTTGGAATGGAGACAAATTTCCACAGGCATAGCTTTAGAAATTCCCGTAGGTTATGAAGCTCAAATAAGACCTCGCAGCGGTTTATCTTCCACTTTGGGACTAAGCATTTTAAACAGTCCCGGCACTATTGATTCCGATTATCGCGGTGAAATAAAAGTGATTTTGATAAACCTTAGCCCCAATCCTATTCGGATTGAACCTGAAATGCGGATTGCACAAATTGTCTTTTGCCCTGTAATTTCTCCTCAGCTAATTGAAGCTCAAACTCTTTCTGAAAGCTTAAGGCAAGACGGGGGTTTTGGTCATACTGGACAATAAAAATGAAAAATAACGAACTGATTCAGGAAATAAAACACCTGAAGAAAGAAAAAAATGCGCTGATTTTGGCTCATAACTACCAAATTGTAGAAATTCAAGACCTCGCTGATTACCGGGGTGATTCTTTACAACTCTCTATTTTGGCGAAAGAAGTTAAAGCGCCTTTGATTGTTTTCTGCGGAGTGAAATTTATGGCAGAAACCGCTGCCATTTTAAATCCCGAATCTACAATTTTACTTCCTGCAATTGATGCCGGCTGTCCTATGGCAGATATGATAAGTTTAAGCCAGCTGAAAGCATTTAAACAAAATTATCCTGGTTCCCCGGTTGTGTGCTATGTAAATTCTTCTGTGGAAGTGAAAGCCGAAAGTGATGTTTGCTGCACATCCTCCAATGCTGTTAAGATTCTGAAGTCCTTTAGCGATGAAAAGCCGATTTTATTTGTTCCTGATCGCAATTTAGGTTCCTGGGCAGGCAAACAAAGCGGGAAAAAAGTAATTACTTGGGATGGCTACTGTCTGGTTCATCAATATGGTTTCAGTGAAGAAGATGTTTTAACTCTCAAAAACGAATATCCGGATTATAAACTTTTAGTGCATCCGGAATGCTCTCCGCAGATTATTAAATATGCCGATTTGGTAATTTCAACAGGGGGAATGGTGGATTGGGTGAAAAATAATGACAAAGCCATAATCGCTACGGAAATTGGGCTGACGGAATATCTGCAACATATCTATCCGGAAAAATCGCTTATTCCTCTTTCTCCCAAGGCAATTTGTAAAAATATGAAAAAGACCACTCTGGAAAATGTTTATAACGCTCTAAAATATAATCAGTATGTTATAAGCGTTGAACCAAACACGGCACAAAAGGCAAGAAAAGCCATAGACAGGATGCTGGAACTTTCAAGGTAAGTAAAATGCTCTTTCTATTCAACCTCCATTCTAAAAAAAGGATAACGCTATGAAAACCCGCTTTTTCCTGATTCTTTTAACCCTGATAATTTTATTCGGGGCTTGGCTTTACCTAAGCTACAATTTGGGCACAAACGAAAAAGATAAACTGGAAAAATTGGCAAATCTGCCTATCTATGCTTATGTTGCAGATACAACAAAGGTAGCTCCAATTTTAACAGAGCTGAAAACAGTTCCGGGAATTAAAAATGTGGTGCATGAAACAGCTTTGCAGGCAGCTACGGAACTGATTCAGTCCTACGGTCTTCCTTTGAATGAAGAGATGATTAAGGATTACATTTTACCTGATATAATAACAATAAATTTGCAGCCAAACCGTGTTTCCATAAGCAATAAACCCGTTATTATTGATATATTACGCTCTCATATTCCGGAAACAGATATAGACAGTCAGTCCAGTGCATATAGTTTAATAATTCAAGAACTTAGTCATTTAGGTCTATATAATATTGTGTTCAATGTATTTATTGCCGTGCTGATTTTGCTGATTTTTGTGTTTTCCCGCACTGCTTTGGAACTTAACACTCTGTTGCATTACAAAGGGATTAAATATAGTGCTTTGGAAAAAATCCGCCATCAAAGACAAGGTTTGCAACATACATTGTTAATGCTGATTGTTCCCTTACCTTTATGTCTGCTTGCCTATTTTGCTTATGTCTATTTTAAGCCCCTACCTCAGGTAATTCCCTATTGGGTGTTTTTAGTTCAAGCGGGAACTGTAATTTTGGGAACTATGATTAACTATTTTATTTTGCATAGTTTTGAACAGCAAGTTGCCCTACAGGAAAATCCTATTGAAGTGATTACTCCTCCGGAAATGGAAAGTAATGGAAACAAAGAACAGGAAAATGACACGCCATTTGCCTAATATTTTAACCGTCTTCAGGATAATTCTGGTACCGGTATTTCTCTATTTCCTATTTTTAGCTAAGCTACCGGCAAATATTTTGATAGCACTGATTATTTTCATTGTTGCCTGTTTTACGGATTATTTGGATGGAATGTTAGCTCGTAAAATGAACATAATAAGTGATTTTGGCAAGCTGATGGACCCTTTGGCAGATAAGCTGATTGTTCTTTCTGCTTTGGCTGGTTTATGTTGGCTTCCTCCTTTTCAGGTTAGTATTGTGGTCTTTTTCATAATCTTTCTGCGTGAACTTGTAATTACTATCCTGCGGGAAATTTATCAGAAAAAAGGTATTGTGGTGCCTGCGGATTTTTTCGGCAAGCTGAAAACCGTTCTGCAAATGGCAGGAATCATTGTTGCCTTTGCCTTTTGGGTATTTATTAATCCCGTTCCTCCGCTGGTAATTCTGATAATCAATATCTGGTTTTGGTTTGTGGCATTGATTACTGTGCTCAGCGGTTTAAACTATATTATTACGATAGCAAAAAGGACTAACTATGCGTAAATATATGATTTTTCTCCTGCTTTTACTGGTTCTATTCGCCTGTTCCAAAGAAGGAGGCAAAATAGACCGTTACACTATTTACGATAAAGTAATTGACCATTCCAAACCCTTAGCTATGGGAGATGACAGGGATGTGTATGTATTTTGTGATTCTCTTGCTTGGCAAGGTCTTAAACCTTTTATTGGCAGTGCTATAGAACAACAAATAATTATAGTTTATCCGGAGCAGTATTTTAACCTGGTGATGGCTGATATCAAGGATGTGAAAAGATTATCCAAATATAAAAATCTCGTTTTTATCGGTCACATGGAAAGTGATTTACCCGTTTCTGCCTATATGAAAAGAGTGCTCAGTCAGGATTTTATTAAAAGAGTGCAACAAACAGGGGGCGAACTTTTTACCAGTGAAAACCTCAATTGCTGTGATCAGATTGTGCTTTTCTTGTTAGGTAAAGATGCGAAATCCCTGCAAAAAATAGGTGCCCTACAAGCAGAAAATATTTTTTCTCTGCTCTTAAAACGCTTTACGAACCGCCAAGGTTATTATGCTTATCAGGGAAAAGTGATAGACCCCTCCTTTTTTGATAATTATCCTTTTTCCCTGAAAATTCCTGATACCTATCGTTTGTATTCCAATGATAAAGTTGGCAGGTTTCTTTGTTTTCTTTATAGAGCCCGACTGGAAAATAGAGAAATTCCCGATAAATATATTTCTGTTTACTATGAACCGATGCCGGAAAACAAAGTGGACTTAAATTGGCTGATTGCAAAACGCCAGGAAATAGGAAAAAAATACTTTGAAGGGGATGAATTTGATCCTGAACTTGTGCGGAAAGAACCCTTTACTTTTAAAAAACATCCTGGCTATCGTCTCTTAGGTGCCTGGAAAAATATGAAATATGCAATCGGAGGCGGCTTTCAAAGTTATGGCTTTTGGGATGAAAAAACCAAAACTGCTTACATTGTAGATAGCACCGTTTATTTTCCTGCTGGAGACAAACTTCCCGTTCTGGTGGAATTGTATGTTATCTCCAATTCCCTGGAAATTAAATGAAAACTATCTTGTCTTGCAAGCAGTTACTACTGTGGCTGGCTTTTTTCCTTTTGCTTTTATCTGCTTGTGCAGGACCTCAGACAACAACTCAAAGAACTATTATAGATAATTCCCAACCCAATATTCCTTCTCTTTATTATTATATTTCTGCTTCGTTAAAACATTATGAAGGGGATTTTCTAACAGCAGATAATTATTATCATCTGGCTTTGGAACAGGACTTTCGTAGCTATCAGATTAAAAAACAGATTTTAATTAATAGCGCTTTTGCCTTTTTAAGTAAACAACAGGATGCAGAAATAACGATTAGGCAATTTGACCAAGCCAGAAAAGAAATGATGTTTGATAATGATCTTTTAAATACTGCTTATTCTGTTTATAGCAATGCCAATAATGAAGAAGGACTTGCCTGGGTAGTTTCGGAAAGTGTTTTATATTATCCTTCTACTTTAAGTTTTCTGCGTAAATTCTATTTGGATTACAGCAAAAACAAAAAGGGCGATGAAAACCTTCTGGAACTTGCTCTTAAATATGCAGATAACAATCCAGAAGATATAATTCTTACCGCTAAAATGTATACCCTGGTAAATCCTAAACGCTCCGTATCTCTTTTACAAGAGGCATACGAACTGGAGCCCAAAAAAGAAACGGATAATCTGCTTAGTGAAATTACACTCCAATATCTGGGAAAAGAAGAAGCTCTGAAAAAATTCGGGACTTACAGTTATCCTGAAGATAAAGACAGGATGTTATACTTTTTGCAGATGGCAAATCGTAATCGTCGCCTGGAAGTAGTTAATACTTTAAGCCCTATATTGCTGAATACAGGTGATTCTTCTTTGATAGGAGAACTGGCTTTTTCTGCATATCTGGAAGATAAAACAGATATCTTGCAGGAAATTTCCCGCTTTTTATTAAACAAGGATGCAGACCCTCTTACTGATTCTAAAGTAGTTTCCTTTCTTTTTGCCGAAGCTCTTTTTTCCGAAAAGTTGCCGGAACCTTCCATTTATCTTGATTACTTTAATTCGGCACAAGATGTCCAAGATGTGATTTTGTATGCAATGCTGAAACGCTCTATGCAGGCAAAATCCCTTGAAAAAGAAACAAATATCCTGTTTTCGGAAGAATTTGTTTCTGCAGTTCAAAAGCGTCTGCCGGAAAATGTTTTTTCCCGTTATCTGAAAATTGCTTCACAAATTAAGTCCGTTGAAGATGAGGACTTTCTTCAAGCCAGGGCTGAACTTTGCAGTTACTTCCTGCAAAAAGACTTAGGGGAACTGGAGGATTGGACTTTCCTGCTTCAGTATTACCAAAATGAGGGCAGGGAAGAAGAAAAAATTGCTACTCTGCGTAAAGCTGTTCATAAGTTTCCGGATAATCCCTTATTTCTTAATGACTTGGGTTATTCCCTTTTGGACTATCCTCAGTTTATTGTAGAAGGTGGCTTTCTTATTCAAAGAGCTGTAGCTTTAGACCCGACAAATCCTTATTATCAAGATAGTTTAGCTTGGTTCTATTATCTAACTGCAAATTTTTCTAAGGCAGTGGAACATATCACAATTCCTATGCAAATGAAAGATGCTCCGGGAGAAATATCCTATCATATTGGAATGATTCTTTTGGCTAATCAACAAAAAGAAGAGGCAATTAAATACTTCCAATCCGCCTTGGAAGATGATCAAACCCCCATCTATCAGGAAAAAGCAAAAAAAGCACTAAACGAACTAAAAACCAACTAAACAATAGAGCAGTGGGCAAAGAAAAATATTTGATTTATATCCATTAAAAAGTTTTGTAGGAATGATAGATAAAGTTGAAGGATCTGAACCCTGCGCAAGAAAGATGAACGATAGCTTATTTCTTTTTTACAAACGAGTTCCGTAGGAACGATAGATAATAACAACGGGTTTTTAACCCGGTGCAAGGGGAAAAAACCACTCAACTACACTTCTATGAAGAAAAAAGTTCCGTAGGAACGACAGATATTAACAACGGGTTTTAACCCGGTGATAAGCAAGCAGAAAAGTCATTATCTCCTTTCCCGAGAAAAAGTTCCGTAGGAACGACAGATACTAACAACGGGTTTTAACCCAGTGATCAGGATAGCTTTAGATAGCTTATTTCTTTTTTTGAGAATGAGTTCCGGAGGAACGACAGAATTATGATTTTCTCTGATAAATTTTCATTTTTTCTGGCTAATGACCTCCTTCTCTATATAAGTCCTATCTATTTTATTGTATCTTTACCTGCTGGATCTTTTGCTTTTTCTTCTTGTTGCTTTTTGCGGATTGAAACCTACTATTAGTATCTGTCGTTCCTACGGAACTTTTTATTATAGTGGTAAGGTTTCTCTCATTTTCACCGGGTTCGAAACCCGTTGTTAGTATCTGCCATCCCTAACGGGATTTTTTTGATTTTAACAACGGGTTTTAACCCGGTGATAAGAAAGCAGAAGAGTCATTACCTCTTTTTTCCTAAGAAAAAGTTCCGTAGGAACGACAGATAATAGCGTCGGGTTTTGAACCCGGTTCAACAATTCAGAGTTTTGTGAACTCTTTGGCAAAGAAAGAAATTGTAAATTCTTTTCCCAACTGCAATATTATGTTATGATGTCAGTTACAGGAAATTAGCAGGCAGGGCAGGGGACTGCTAATTTTTTACTTGACATATAGGTAATGCTGATTATATTTTCTTTCAGTTGGAGGTAATTATGAATACACAAAGATTTACAATAAAGTCACAAGAATTGCTTGCCGATATGCAGGATTTAGCTTCCAGTTATGGACATCAGGAAATTAAAGACCTGCATTTGTTAAAGGCAATGTTAACTCAGGAAGAAGGGCTGATTCAACCTGCCTTGGAAAAACTTGAGGTTTCTATTCCCAAAGTGAAAAGCGAAGTGGAAAATGCATTGAACAAACTTCCTAAGGTAAGTGGAAGTTCACAGCAGTATTTATCTCAGGAGGTCTTGGACATATTGCATCAGGCAGAAAAGGAAGCAGACCAGTTTCAGGACGATTATATTTCTACTGAGCATTTGCTTTTGGCAATCTTAGCCAAGGGTAAGGAGGCAGCTAATATCCTGAAAAATGCCGGTTTACAAGCCGATAAACTGCTTTTGGCGCTTAAAGAATTGCGTGGCAATCAGCGTGTTACCGATCAAAATCCGGAAGCCAAATATCAGGCATTGGAAAAGTACGCGCGCAATTTAACCCGTTTAGCCAGAATGGAAAAGTTGGACCCTGTTATTGGCAGAGATGAAGAAATTCGGCGTTGCATCCAGATTTTATCCCGGAGAAGGAAAAACAATCCCGTTTTAATTGGCGAGCCGGGAGTTGGTAAAACCGCTATAGTAGAAGGTTTAGCCCGCAGAATTGTAGCTCGTGATGTGCCCGAGAATCTTTTGGACAAGGAATTACTGGAACTTGATATGGCAGCGATAGTTGCTGGAGCAAAATTCCGAGGCGAATTTGAAGAGCGCTTAAAAGCCGTACTTTCGGAGGTGGAAAAATCCGAAGGACGCATTATTCTTTTTATTGATGAATTGCATACTGTTGTTGGAGCGGGAGCTGCTGAGGGCTCAGTAGATGCATCCAATATGTTAAAACCGGCTTTAGCACGAGGAAACTTGCATTGTATTGGAGCTACAACTTTAACCGAATATAGAAAATACATTGAAAAAGATCCCGCATTAGAACGGCGTTTTCAGCCAGTTTTAGTGACGGAACCCTCCGTGGAAGATACAATTTCCATTTTAAGGGGTATCAGAGAAAAATATGAAGTTCATCATGGAGTGCAGATAAGCGATAATGCTTTGGTAGCTGCAGCTCAATTATCCGAGCGTTATATTGCCGATCGTTTTTTACCTGATAAAGCAATTGATTTGATTGATGAAGCATGTGCTTTGTTAAGAATGGAAATTGATTCCTTACCTGTAGAGCTTGATGAATCGGAAAGACGACTGCGTCAATTGGAAATAGAACGCCTTTCTTTGGCAAAGGAAAAAGACCCTCTTTCCCAGGAACGCCTGGAAAAAATCAAGGAAGAAATTGCTCAATTGAACGAAGAAAACAAAGCATTACGCCTGCGCTGGGAAAAGGAAAAACAAGTGCTGGAACAAATTCGCACTCTTAAAACTGAAATTGATACCCTTAAGGGTGAAGCTGATAAAGCAGAACGCGCAGGAAATTACGAAAAAACCGCTCAATTGCGTTATGGAACAATCGCCGCCAAGGAAAAAGAACTACAAAAATTGCTGCAGGATGAGGCAATGACCAAAAAGGACCGCCTCCTGAAAGAAATTGTGGATGAAGAAGTGATAGCCGAAGTTGTTTCCAAATGGACAGGTATACCTGTTTCCAAACTGGCGGAAAGCGAAATGCAAAAACTATTAGAACTGGAAAATGTTCTTGCCCAAAGAGTTGTAGGACAGGAAGAAGGAATTAAAGCATTGGCTAATGCTATCCGCCGCAGTCGCAGTGGATTAAGCGATGAAAACAGACCTATCGGTTCCTTTATCTTTTTAGGTCCTACGGGAGTTGGTAAAACGGAACTGGCAAAAACCCTGGCAAGTTATCTTTTTGACACTGAGAAAGCTTTGATCCGATTGGATATGAGCGAATTTATGGAAAAACATAGTGTAGCACGATTAATTGGAGCTCCTCCTGGCTATGTGGGCTATGAGGAAGGTGGATATTTAACGGAAGCAGTCCGTCGCAGACCTTATTCCGTGCTACTTTTGGATGAAATTGAAAAAGCCCATCCGGATGTTTTTAATGTCCTGCTTCAAATTTTGGATGATGGACGCCTTACAGACGGAAAAGGCAGAACGGTAGATTTCAAACACTGCGTGATAATTATGACTAGTAATATCGGTTCACAGGAAATTTATGAAGCGTCGGATAGTGAACTGGAACAAATAAAACCACGCTTGATGAATATCTTACAGCAATATTTCCGTCCCGAATTCTTAAACCGTGTGGATGATATTATTCTTTTCCACCGTTTGAATAAGGATCATATAAAAAAGATTGTGAAACTGCAATTGGATATTTTAGCATCCCGTTTGGCAAATCGCAATCTCCAGCTTGATTTTTCAGAAAATCTTATTGAGCACCTGGCAGAAGCGGGATACGATCCGGCATTCGGTGCCAGACCGCTCAAACGCATTATTCAGAAAGAAATTGAGGATACTTTAGCAAAATATATCCTGGCAGGGCAATTCACCAGTGGAAAGAAGATTATGCTGGATTGGGAACCCCATCAGGGCTTAATTATAACGCAATAACCTGCAATATTAAGTTACTTAACTAAAAGGGCTGGCTTACAATTGGATGCCAGCCCTCTTTCTTATAAATTGTTGTAACTCCGCTTTTTATTCTGCAACCTAAAATCTAAGCTGTGGACATAAAATAAGGAAGTTCCGGTTAGTTCTTCCTTAATTATATATGGTCATAATACAATGGTGTCTATCGGAAATTTGCCGAGAGACACCACGACATCTCTACCACAAATAATTAAGCAAGATACAAGCCGGTCCTCTTCGATCGCATGGAAAAAACAAAACGCAGATAAATGAAACAATTGGATTAACTGGATTATATGTTAGGGTTTTAGAATGAAAGGACTTTGAGACAATTAATTCTGGATGATAAATAGTAGAAAAAAGTTCCGTAATAACGACAGATATTAACAACGGGTTTCAACCCGGCGAACTCAGGATTTCATATACCTCAATAGTATATGTCTTGTTTTAGGTATTGTTTTTAAAATGGGTTACCGTCATCATAAGTAGTATATGCTGGATGAGTTATTAAAGTTTTATAATTTATATTGGCGCAAATGACTCCTGACTTAAAAGGCGGTTTTTATATTAAAATTGGACTGAAGCATCAAGTGCTTAAATGACAAACAGTGAGCATCGTAAGCAATAAAATCAGTGTAATCTGCGGGAAACAAATTTATTATCCCCAACATTCTGTAGATTCGGTTATCGGCATTCTATCAATTTGTTAGCTTTGCATTGCCTTTTTTGCCAGCATAATGGAAGGCAGAGTATCCCTTAAAGAGATATATTTTTGTTCTTCTTTCACCAGATTCCGAAGCAGGATTTTTCCTTCGCGGATATTATCATCACGCAGAATAAGCATTATAGGACAGTCCTTCTTTTTGGCAATAGCAATTTCTTTTTCTGCGGGTCTGCATTCAGGTGAGATAATGGTTTTAATCTGTTGTGAATGAAGTTCCTGAACTATTTGCAGGGTCATCATTTCCAGGTTTGGACTTTCAGCGCAGATATAAACAGTAAATTCAGGGTCTTTTTCCTCAAATAAGCCCCGGCTTTCCATAATTTCAAAAATGCTGTCCAAATTGAGATAAAAACCGACAGCTGGAATTCTTTTGCCTGTAATAAGTGCTGAAAGATAATCGTAGCGTCCGCCACCGCCAATAATAATTTCTTTTCCTTTGTGTTTAGCAATAAAGTCAAAAACGGTTTTATTGTAATAGGCAAAGTTCTTGTTGAGATTAGGATTAACCTTATATTGATTTCCCAGGTTTGCCTGAATTTTTTGCACTTTATTAAAATCTGTTTTACAGGAGTTACAAAGGTAATCATAAATGTGGGGTCCCTCTTGAAGGGATTTCTTGCAATCGGGATTTGCACAATGAACTTGACTGAAAGGATTGGTAGAAAGCTCACGATAACAGGAATTGCAATATTCGCTTTTATGCTCTTCCAGATATTTATTCAGGTCTGAAAAAAATGACTCCCGACAAGTAAAACAGCCATAAGAATTTAGATCAAGGCGAACTTCATTCAAACCCAGTGTCTTACAAAGCTTCATTCCTAAAGAAATTACTTCGTTTTCGGAAAGAATGCTTTCGCTGCCTAAAAGTTCCACTCCCAACTGATAAAATTCCATCTGTTGCTGATTGTTAATTCGGCGAAACATAGGACCCGAATAGTAAAAACGGTGAATTTCACCCGGATTGGTAATACGTGCTGTATGATGTAAAACACTGATTGTGCCTTCAGGACGCAAACTCAATAAACTTAATTGATCATCAGGAAGGGAAAGAGAAAGAACTCCTTTCATTGCAGTATCCGCTTCCTGACCTTGAATTAAAGCGGTTATGCCATCTTGTAAGACCTGACTATCCTGTAAAACAGAAAGACGAATCTCCTGAAAGTCGTGCAATGATAAAACCTTTTCCACTTTTTCTTCCAGGATTTTCCATTTCCAGACCTTATCTGGCATAAATTCGTGAAAACTTTGTGGTTCCTGAACCATTTTTTCTCCTCAAAAGTCCTTCACTATTAAAGATAAATCAAATAGACCAACTTGGCAATAAGATTTTAGAACCTCTCACAGATTACACAGATTACACAGATAGATTTTGAAGCAAGGATTTTAGGACATAAGGATTTGTGTCGTTCTAAATAAGTTTGCACTAAATCAAGGAAAGGAGATATTGAAAATAAGCTTTACGCCTGAAGTTAATTAGTTATGATATTTAGGGGCTGTAAACTATAACTTTTCTGTCTAATCACGCTGCATATAAATGATCTCACAAGGTCTGAGATTGTTAACTTTATCATTTGCTAAAAACTATTATTTGCCATTATGAATCATATTTACACTTCTTCACCCGATAGTTCCAAAGATATTTTATCTACCGTCTCTTTTACTTTTGTGATGTCCTCTATGTTATCTATGATAGGTAGAAGGTATGCTTCTCCGAAAACAACAAAACCATTTTTGAGACGGATAAAATATTTTTGAAATGCTTTCAGTGAATTTTGGTAACCCTTTTTATCTTTTACCCTTGGGCTTTTAATCTTCTTTTCAAATTCTTCAATATTAAAAACTGCATAAGGTATTGTTACCAATGTTTTCTTTTTGCTGGCACTACGTGCTTCTTTTCTATTACTAATTTTAGCAACTTGAAATCCGATATTTCCAACCTTAGCGTCAACCCCTCTGGCATCTAAAGCAGCATTACATTCCAGCGATAAAATCTTACCTTCTCTTGCACAAAGAAACTGAAATAAATAACAAAAATCCATTTGGGTGAGTACAGAGACCCAAGTTCTATACATTCTGGCTCTAAAACCTTTTTTGAACCAGCCGTTATTGTCCTTATCAAAATAATATTTCTTAAATTGGTTAAGTACTTCTTTACTTGGAGAATTAGTATTAATCTCTTTCCAAAAGGTATCAAACCATTCTTCAAAATCCAGAAATTGTCTTTCTTCCCAGTAATATTTAAATATTGATGCCAGAGGCAGTATCTCTTTAGGCAGATCCTGTTCAACCCATTTAATTTCTTTTAATTCTTCGCGATATTTATCCAGGGGAATGGTTACAAGAAAATCACGATATCTCTTGAAATCTTCAATTATTCTATCACTCACAAAGGTTCTCCTTTTTAATAAGTTGTAAAGTATTTTTATCAGGTACGGGCAAATTCTTTAGCTGAGTAATACTAAGATGATAAGTAATTTCCCGGTAAGTGTCTTTTACATACTTTTTTATATAATCAGAATTTAAGTATGCAACTACTTCTTCTGTTTCCAAATCAAAATGGCAGTTAAATAAACTGTTCTCTCTTACAAGATGATAAACATCACCCATCCAGGGATAACATTTTTCATCAAAAGCAGCGGCAACTTTGCCATTTTCTCTAAAGCCCAAGCCCACTACAATATGAGGGTAGCCAAAATACATTCTGATTTTGTTTACATCTTGCTTTTTAACCCAGTAACCAGTAAGATTGTTATAATTTATCATATTACATTTTAGATTTTTACCATTTAATAAAGGAAGATAATCATTTTCACCAGGTGCTTTTTCTTTCACTATTATATTACTTCTTTTTATTTCAGGAGTTCTGGGTGAAATTCTAATATTGTAAATATCTCCTAACCTATATGGACACAAGCTTTCCAATGTCTGTGTATAATCAGTGTCAAACTTAACAACTTCACCTTTCCAGTGAAAATTACTTTTTAGCGTCCTGATTTTATTATCTTGAAATTCTTTCAGTTCCAGCCGGGAGATGTATTTATCGGACTTAATAAAATTCAACACTACCGATGAAACATCTGCTTCCGGTTTAAATATATCCGCCCCTAAATAGATTATTTCCGTCTTCCCGTTTTGAGCTAAAAATAATCGGAGTTTTTTGAATTCATCCAGAATCATAAAGGTTGGGGGAACAATAAATATCAATTGTCCGTTATCTTTAAGTAAGTTAATTGATTTTTCTATAAAAGCGCCATAAACATTATATTTCCCAAACCATGTTGCATAAAGTTTTTTATATTTCTCCTTGGTTGCAGGATTTGTTTTTATAGTGTAGTGTTCAGATAAACTGGGAATACCATAAGGCGGATTACCAATAATTAAATCAAAATATGACCGAGTTTGCCATAAAAGATAATCAGCCCTATTCAAATCAATAGCATTTGCTATGTTCAAGTTAGATAAATAATTGATGATCTCCTGATTTATTTCTACTCCAAAGAGTTTTGCCTGACTAAATAGTGAGGGTTTATTTCTCTTTATTCCTAATAAAAACTGTGCTAAACCACAAGCAGGTTCTAAAATCTTAATGCCTTCTTTTTCAACATAATTCGTATCATCAATCAGGTTAACCATTAAATCAACAATCCATTCTGGCGTAAAAAACATTCCGGAATCTCGCTTTATATCCCTAAGATCGCTATTTACTATGGATTGATGAAGATTAAAGTCCATTAGCGTTTTATCTTGATTGACTAACAATTCATCTGACCTTTGCTCATCACCTATTTCTTTCATCGTCTTAATTCTCTTCCAGTCCTAAACCTGATGAGTCCTAAATGTTGGTGTCCCTTCCAAATAATAGTTTCTCAGGTTGTTCAAGGACATTTTATTGTCAGTGTTTCTCACAATCAATATAAATATATACATATAATCCTTATTTTAATCTTGTTAATTCAAGTCAAGTTCTTTTTCATAAAACTTGCATCCCCCCAAAATTATTTTGGCTGCTTTCGGCAATATCTTAATTAACTTATATAAATTATGGGAAAATATATGTCATTTCGGCTTTTATCAAATTACTAAGGAGGTGTCCGGTTATTTTACTCCTATAGTAAATAACAACATATATATAAAGGAAAATGACCTGATTCTAAACAATTTATCCTATCTGTTATAAAAATGGGGAAAACTGAGTTTCAGTTTTATCGGACTTGACAGATAGCAATGAAATTATAATATAGTAAAAAAATGTAAGGAGCATAAAATGCAATCAGTTATGACGCATCGTGCCCCGGCTGCGATAGGGCCCTATTCGCAAGCCATTCTTATGAATAACATTCTATTTGTTAGCGGCCAATTAGGAATTGATCCTGGCACTTCTCTTATACCGGAAAGTTTTGAGGAGCAGGCAAATTTGGTATTCAATAACATTAAAGCCATTTTGGATGCAGCAGGAATGGGTTTGTCAAATATCGTTAAAGTTAGTGTATTTTTAAAGGATTTGGATGATTTTACCCTGCTGAATGAAATTTATACGCGTTATTTCAGCGCACCTTATCCTGCCAGAGAAGTTGTCCAGGTTTCGCGCCTGCCCAAAAATGGCAAAATTGAGATTTCCGTAATTGCGATGAGATAACCTGATGAGTATAATTACCAAAAGTGGAGATGACGGAAAAACATCTCTATATTCCGGTGAAAGGGTCTATAAAGATGACCTGCGGGTAGAGGCATACGGCACTTTAGATGAACTAAATGCCTGGATTGGTGAATGCAGAAATCATTTAGCTAATCCTGTAGATAAAGAAAACCTTCTGGAAATTCAAAAGAATCTGTTTCGCTGTATGGGACAATTGGCAACTAAAAAAGGAACTTTTGCAAAAGCGATTACGCAAAAGGATGTGGATAATATTACGGAGCTTGTTTATTCTCTGGAAAAAAACCTGCACTTAAAGGGTTTTATTATTCCCGGCGGAAATCCTGTTTCTGCCAAGCTAGATATCTGCAGAACCGTTGCCAGAAGAGCCGAAAGAAAAATAATAGCCCTTTCCCGTAAGGAAAATATTGCTCCAGAACTGCTTAGTTATGTAAACCGACTCTCGGATTTCTTATTTGTTCTGGCAAGAAAAGAGGAAAACAAAACTTAAAAAGGAGTTAGTTATGTATAAAATAGTATTACTGCGTCACGGTGAAAGCACTTGGAACAAAGAAAATCTGTTCACGGGCTGGACAGATGTTGACCTTTCCGAAAAGGGTATAGTTGAAGCACATAATGCAGGTAAACGACTGAAGGAAGAAGGTTTTGTTTTTGAAGAAACCTGGACTTCCGTATTGAAAAGAGCTATCAGGACTTTGTGGATCGTTTTGGATGAAATGGATTTGATGTATATTCCTGTTCATCATGATTGGCGACTTAATGAACGTCACTATGGCGCTTTGCAAGGTTTGAACAAAGCTGAAACGGCTGCTAAATATGGAGAAGAACAAGTTTTACTTTGGCGTAGAAGTTATGATACACCTCCACCACCTTTGGAAAAAAGTGATCCTCGTTATCCGGGATTTGATCCCCGATATGCAAATTTAAGGGAAGATCAACTTCCTCTTTGTGAATCGCTGAAAGATACCGTTAAAAGAACAATGCCTTTCTGGAATGAAATAATTATGCCTCGTTTAGCTGCAGGCAGAAAAATGATTGTTTCTGCACACGGTAATAGTTTACGCGCTATAGTAAAAAGTTTAAGTAAAATCAGCGATGCTGATATTGTTGGTCTTAATATTCCTACCGGCATACCACTAATCTACGAATTTGATGATAATTTACAACCGGTAAAAAATTATTATCTGGCAGATAAAGCAGAACTGGAATCTGCTCAACAGGCAGTTGCCAATCAGGGTAAGGCAAAAACCTGAATCTTTAGCCCTCCAGTCCTTTTTTATAGGCAGAAAATTTCTTTTCCAGGTCTTTGTCTTTCAAAGCTAATATCTGGATAGCATACAGAGCTGCATTTTTAGCTCCGTTTATTGCCATGCAAGCAACGGGAACTCCTGAAGGCATTTGGACAATGGAAAAGAGAGCATCCAATCCATTTAAGGCACCTGAGGCAAGAGGAATACCAATTACAGGCAAAGTTGTATGAGCGGCAATAAACCCTGGTAAATGAGCAGATAAACCGGCTCCGGCAATAATTATTTCTATTCCTTCCGCTTTGGCATTTTGAGCAAGGGCAATTGTTTTTTCAGGATTGCGGTGAGCAGAAGAAATATGCAGGTCGTAAGAGACCTCAAACTCCTCCAGTATTTCCCTGGCAGGAGTAATTTTCTCCAAATCGCTTTTACTGCCTATAATAATCCTGACTTGGGGATGCATTGTTTAAGTTTGTTCGGGAATTACGGTAAGAAGTTGGTGAATTTCTTGGGCATCCTTTGCTTCAGTTAAACCCTTTAAAATATCCTGATTCATAACTAAGCGGGAAATGTAAGAAAGCGAAAAAAGGTGCTGTTTATCATTATGCAAAAGAAGCATAAAGAAAATATTCACCGGTTTGTTATCAGGAGCATCAAAATCTACAGGTTCGGAAGAACGACCAAACAAAATGCTGGGAGCTTTAATTTTAGAAGGATGCAAATGACGCGGATGAAGCAAGGCAACTCCATTACCAATGGCTGTAGAAACCAATTCTTCACGAGCTACTACAACTTCATAAAGCCAGCGTGCATCGCGCACAAGTTTCAGCTCTTTCGCCTTTTCACTTAAGATTCGGATAGCATCATATTTGTTTTCTGCCGTAAAATCCAGGAAAATGTTTTCGGGACGCATATATTCTTCAAAATGACAGATAACCCGCTTTAAAGCGAGCATTTTTTCTTCTGTCTCATTCAAATTTTCCAGCCACTCATTTAAGGAATCTTCGTCTATTTTAACATTTTTTCCTACGAGCTTACTTTCAAAAACATTCGTAGCGATCATTTCCTGAATGACTCGTTCCGAAACCTTTAACTTCTTGGCAGCTTCAGCTTTAGAGATAAATTTTTTCGCCATAAAAGAACTCCTTTTTTAGGTTTTATCATTATTTTATATCTGCTTTGGCAAGGTTTAGCTTGACAATAATATAAGCATTTTTTGAAGATGGAATAATGGTCAAGAAATTTATTTATGCGATTCTGCTTTTGGTTATCTTAAGCAGTTGTCATTATTCGGTTTATTCCAATGCTTACCCGCATTTGCGGAAAATTAGAATTCTGGCTTTTGAAAATAGAACCAGCGAATACGGGTTGGGGGATAAACTGCTTAATTATTTGAACCGGGAAATCAGGGAAGACGGAAGGTTGAAACTGGTGACAGAAGACCCCGATTGCACTCTGGAAGGAGCTATTTTAAGTTTTTCCGAAAATGTTTACAGTTACGATACAGCTAATCAAGTTCAGGATTATCAGGTAAAAATGGTCGTTTCTGTTACCTTTACCGATTTAATCAATAATACAGTGCTTTACCAAAACAGCGGTTTGACTGTAACGGAACTTTATGCAGTTGCCGAAGGAGGCACTGCCAAATTTAAAACTAAAGAGGAAGCAGTTGAAGAGCTCATCTCCAAACTCTATAAAACCATCCTCCAAAACAGTATTGAGGGCTGGTAAAACCCTTCGTCTGAACCGTTATTTAGCTGATTGCGGTTTAGGCAGCAGAAGAAAAGTAGAAGAATTCATAACTACTGGTAGAATTGCAGTAAACGGTAATTTAGTGCAAGACCTTTCCCGACAGATTATTCCCGGCAAAGATAAAGTTACTTTAGATGGAAAACCGATTCAACCCGCCAAAGAAAAGTTTTACCTAATTCTTAATAAACCGCGTGGTTATGTTGTTTCCCAAAATGATGAGCTGGGTAGAAAAACGGTTTATTCTCTTTTACCGCCAAAAGGAAAACAACTTGCTTACGCTGGACGCCTGGATAAAGAAAGTGAAGGGCTGTTGTTTTTTACTAATGACACGGCTTTAATAAATCTATTAACTCATCCCAAAAACAAAGTGGAAAAGGTTTATCGCGTAGATATCAACCGTCCCCTGAATAATATGGAACTGAATATGTTGCGTAAAGGTGTGGAAATTGAAGGGGGAAAAACTCTGCCTGCAGGTATTTTTGTAAAGTCCAAAAACGCAAACGGGATGACCTTAAAAATAGTTATTACCGAAGGCAGAAAAAGACAAATCCGCCAAATGATAGAAGCAGTTGGAGCAAAGGTTACATATTTAAAACGCTTACAGTTCGGTCCCTTAAAACTGAAAGACCTACCTGTTGGCAGATGGCGTCTATTAGAGCCCGGTGAAGTGAAAGCACTGTTATCTTTAAAGAAGGAAAAAATATAGATGAAAGCAGGAATTATCGGTCTGCCTAAAACAGGCAAAACAACTATTTTCAATGCATTAACCAGAGGTGAACAGAGCACGGATAAATATGCTCCACCCTCTTTGGAAGCCAATATTGGTGTTGTGCAAGTTGCAGATGAGCGTATTGATAAGCTTTCGGAGCTTTACAAACCTAAAAAGACAATATATGCCACAATTGAATTTCACGATTATCCCGGTATTTTTTATAAAGAGAGCGAGGTATCTGAAAATGCTTTGCTTGCAGATATTAAAAATGCAGAGGCATTTATCTTAGTTCTGCGTGGCTTTAGGGATGAAGAACTGGAGGGTCTTTTTCCTTTAGGCACCCCGATAGAACAATTTCAACACTTTCAGGAAGAAATGTTGCTATATGATTTGATTATGGCAGAAAAGCGTCTGGAAAAAATTGAACTGGGTTATAAAAGAGGAGTTAAAACCCCAGCTGTGCAAATTGAAGAAAAGGCATTACTCAAGATCAGGGACTTTCTTCAGAATAATAACCCCTTAATAAATTTGGAACTTAATCCGGAAGAAGAGAAGGCAATACGTGGTTTTCAATTCTTTTCTGCCAAGCCAATGTTGATTTTGATTAACTGCAACGAGGATAATATTAATGCTTGGGATGAGACCTTAAAAACATTTACCGAAAAGGGTTATTATGCCTATACCATTGCCGGAAAGTTTGAAGAAGAGCTTAGTAAACTGGAAAATGAAGAAGCACAAATGTTTATGGAAGATATGGGGATTAGTGAATCCATTCGTGATCGCTTAACACATTGGACTTATCAGCTGATGGGTTATATCAGTTTTTTCACTGTTGGTCCTGATGAAGTTCGTGCCTGGACAATAGAAAAAGGTGCTAATGCTGTAACTGCTGCAGGGAAAATTCATAGTGACCTGGCGCGTGGTTTTATTCGTGCAGAGTGTTTTCAGTATGATGATCTTATAACTTATGGCAGTGAAAAGGCGCTTAAAGAAAAAGGACTTTTCCGCTTGGAAGGAAAGGATTATATTGTTAAGGATGGAGATATTCTTTCCATCCGTTTTAATGTATAAAAAATCTGGGAGCAGATAACAGTGGCAAATAAACCCCAACGAAAAGTAAATAACCGAAAGACAAATAAAAAAGGAAATCCGTTAACTAAAAGGATTCTTAGCGGTATTATCTGTTTGCTGTCCTGTTTAATTATTTTATCTCTTACAGTGGGTTATATTTCCATTAAAGATGATCTGGATAACCTAAAAGCAAGCGGTAATATAATTTCCTGGTTTAAGGAAGGCAATTCCACAACTAATAATCCGGTAGGTATTTTTGGCATTGTTTGCGGTTATATTTTTATTTATCTTTTCGGTTACTGGTTTTCTTTAATCGGTTTTATTATTATAGCTATTGTAGCGTTGCATTATTTTTTAACTCCGGAATCGTTAAAACATAGGCAGAAAGGTTATCTGTTATTGATAATTATGTTTTTCCTGCAGGCATTGATTGTATCCAAGCAAGAAAACTATATACACACTGTTGTGCCTTTATTTGTTTACCGAATTTTAGCTGCTGTTTTTTCCGGCATCGGAGCCAAAATTATCCTGATTGGAGCTATGATTTTAACGGCAATTATGCTGATTGAATATGAACGATTAAAAAGCTGGATTTTAGTTGCCAGGGAAAACCTGCAACGCAAAAAGGAACAAAGAACGAAAACTGTCCAGCCAACTATTACTGCCAATAATCTTAATCCCGTTCCAAAAGCAGCAGAGGAAACGATTCCCGTTATTCAAAATCACAATCAGCCGAATCCTCCTCCGGAACCTTTTTTTGAAGATATTATAAAAATCCCTAAAGAGTATAAACCCAAGCCGGTTACTACGGAAGAAGATGCAGACCGGGAATATCAGTTACCTTCCATAGATGACTTTTTGGAAAGCCCGATTAAACTTTCCGAACGCGAACGCAAAGAAATTGAAAATCAAATTATCACTACCAGTCAAGTGTTAAAGAGCAAACTGGCAGAATTTGGTATTGAAGCGGAAGTTAAGAATGTAAATATCGGTCCTATAATTACCCAATATGAACTGGAACCCGCTAAAGGCATCAAAGTTAGCCGTTTTACTTCTTTGGCAGACGATTTGGCTTTGGCTATTAAGGCAAAATCAATCAGAGTGCAGGCACCTATTCCGGGACGAGGTTTAATAGGAATTGAAATTCCCAATCTGGCAAGAGATATGATTTATTTAAAAGACCTCTTGCTTTCGGAACAGATGCGGCAAACAACATCAAAATTAGCTTTCGGTTTAGGTAAAGATATTGCCGGAAAACCGATTGTAGCCGATTTGGCAAAAATGCCCCATCTTTTAATTGCAGGAGCTACGGGAAGCGGGAAAAGCGTTTGTATCAATACCATAATAATGAGTTTGATTATGCGCACCAAACCTGATGAACTGCGCCTTATTTTAATTGATCCCAAGCGGGTTGAACTGGCAGGTTACAATGAACTTCCTCATTTAATCGGGCAGGTTGTAACCGATGCGGACACTGCTTTGGAGACCTTTATTTGGGCAGTGCGCGAAATGGAAAGGCGTTATGAAGTTTTGCAGGAAGCTAAAGTGCGTGATATAATTGGCTACAATGAAAAATGCCGGGAAGATGAAGACCTGGAACCCCTGCCTTATATAGTTATCATAGTGGATGAATTTGCCGATTTAATTATGACCAGCGGCAAGGATATTGAAATGCCTATAACGCGTTTAGCCCAAATGTCAAGAGCTGTGGGAATGCATTTAATTTTAGCAACTCAGCGACCATCCATTAAAGTTATAACAGGAATTATCAAAGCCAATTTTCCTGCCCGGATTGCTTTTCAGGTATCTTCCCGAGTAGATTCTCGTGTTATTTTAGATATGATTGGAGCTGAACGACTTTTAGGAAATGGTGATATGCTGTTTTTACCCCCGGGAAAAGCATTACCGGAACGCATTCATGGTGCTTTTGTTTCCGATGCGGAAATTGCCAGGGTGTGTAACTTTTTGGCTACACAGCCCAAACCCAAACAGGATTTTTCGCTTGTTATTGAAAAGAATGAAGGTGTCGGCTTTTTTGATTACGATGATGAATTATTTCCCGAAGCGGCAAAAGTGGTTGTTTCCACTGGAACTGCTTCCGTTTCTATGTTGCAAAGGCATTTTAAAATTGGCTATGCCAGAGCGGGACGCTTAATTGACCTTTTAGAAAGAGCCAGAATTATAGGTCCTCATTTGGGCAGTAAGTCCCGCGATGTTTTAGCTACCCGAGAGGACTTAATCCGCATAGGAGTGATAGATGAAGACCGCTAAAATAATTACCCTTATCCTTTTACTGTGCTGTAATTTTCTTTTTGGCATCAGCAGTGAAGCATTATATCAAAAAATTGCCAAGACCTACGGAAGTTTAAGCAGTTTTCAGGCAGTTATAAAACAGGATAACTATTTTGCTCAGCTTGATAAAAGCATCACCTACCACGGAAATATCTATTTTACTAAAGGAAGAATGGTTATTCGCTATAATAAACCTTATTTTCAACGGCTAAGTGTTTCTGGTGGAATTGTTGAACTTTATGATTCTCAAAGCAATACCGTATTCCGCAGCAAGATGCGTCCTGAATTTGGAAAAATGAATCCGGTGGAAATTCTACAACTATATTGGAAAAAGTCCACTGTCAACATTCAGCAGGGTAAAGGAAACCTGGTGAATGTTTTCTTAAAACCTTTTGACGACCCGGTTATCGTATCTATAAGCGCTGTAGTAAATTCGGAAAGCGGAATAGTGCAATCTTTAACCTGGACTAATCGTAATAACGATAAAGTTACCTATAATTTTTCCAGTATCAAAACCAATGCCAAAATTCCTGCTTCCGTTTGGCAATATACCTATCCCAAAGATGTGCAGGTAGTTGAACAATGATTGCTCTTATTATGGCAGGAGGAGTGGGAACCCGTTTTTGGCCCCTCAGCAGAAAAAATCTTCCGAAACAGTTCTTACGCCTTTTTGGCGACCTTTCTCTTTTACAAATGACGGTTGAGCGTCTTTTACCCCGTTTTTCTCTTGCCGATATTTATATTGTAACAGCGAGTAGTCAGGTAGAGTTAATTAAACAACAGCTACCAAATCTTCCCCAGCAAAATATCATTATTGAACCTTTTGGAATGAACACAGCACCTTGCATAACTCTTAGCGTAGAATATCTGAAAAATATTTACGGGCAGAAAGAAACAATGCTCGTTTTGCCTGCAGACCATCTCATTCGGGATCAGGAAAAGTTTCTGGAATCGTTAAATCCTGCGAAAAGAGAAGCAGAAAAAGGGTGTTTGATTACTTTTGGTATTGTTCCGGTTTATCCTGCCACGGGATATGGCTATATTGAAGCGGGAGAAGAAATTGCACCCGGGGTCAGGAAAGTTCTCCATTTTAAGGAAAAGCCCGATAAGCAGACCGCAGAAGAATTTTTGGCAAAAGGAACTTATTTTTGGAACAGCGGTATGTTTTGCTGGTCACTGGAAAGTATTTCTACGGCGTTTGAAACCCTATTGCCCGATGTTTATGCCTTAACTAACGAAATTGGTAAGATATGGAAAAATGAAGGTTTGGATAAAGATATTGCCTCTATTTATGCCCAAATGCCGCGTATTCCTATTGATATTGGCATAATGGAAAAGGCAAATTTCCGGGGAGTTATCCCTGTTTCCTACGATTGGAGCGATGTTGGAAGCTGGAAATCGCTTGCCGATTTAACAGCAGGAGACGCGGATAATAACTATTTCTCTTCATCAGGAAAGGCAATTTCCGCTAAAAATAACTATGTTGTTTCCGATAAATTCACTGCTTTAATTGGCGTAAACAACCTTTGTTTGATTACAACCAAGGATGCTATTTTGCTTTGTAACAAAGAGATGGCGGAAGAAGTGAAGAAAATTGTGGACTACTTGGAACAACAAAATCGGCAAGACCTGCTGTAAGAAAAGGAGAAACCAAAAATGGATATGAAAACCTTTGGTTATTTGTATTACAAAACCCGGGGCTATTCCCCGGAAGATATTATTAAACAAGCAGGAATCAGTGAAGTGGATTTTGAATTTTTGGAGAAAAATCTGCAGGATGTACTCAAAGAAATTGAAATGTTAAGACCGGTTGCCGAAAATATAGGACAGGATTTTACCCGCCTAACCCGTTACATTTATGAACGTGAAAGTGACCAAACATTAGGGGTTCCCCGTCCGGATGCCATAAAAGTTCGCAGCGGAGAAATTGTCCCTTTGCCGGCAACAGGAACCTTAAAAATGCCGGAAATGCCTTTAGCCAAAGCCATTGAACAGCGTAGAAGTGTGCGTAAATATAGCGCTATTCCTCTGCAACAGGAAGAACTCTCTTTTTTGCTGTGGGCTTCTTCCTGGGCAAGAGATTTTCGTTCTTCAGAACAAATGGAAATCACTTTTCGCAATGTTCCTTCTGCCGGCTCGCGACATCCTTTGGAGACATTTTTAGACATCCGCAGAGTGGAAGGTATCAAACCCGGTTTATATTACTATCATCCTGTAAAACATTGTCTGGTTTTATACGATGATTCCCCTGAAATTGCCGCTAAAATTCACGAGGGATGTATGTTTCAGGAAATGATTCCCAAGGCGGCAGTGAACTTCATTTTAACGGCTGTTCCCTATAGAACCGTCTGGAGATATGGACAACGAGGATATCGTTATCTCTATCTGGACGCAGGACATATCGGACAAAATATCCATCTTGCAGCAGAAGCTATTGATGCCGGTGCCTGTATGATTGGCGCTTTTTTGGATGAAGCAATGAATGAGGCACTTGGTTTGGACGGCATTGAAGAATTTGTTATCTATATTGCCAGCGTAGGGAAAAAACCGTAACCTGTTTTTCCTAAAACTTTCATATTAATAATGCAATTATAACAATCATTTTATTAGTTCTAACCTGAACCTAAAAAACAAGAGAACCATTACTAACATATTTGATGTAACTAACTAAAATATGTGTATGTTAACCCCATTATTTGTCCGTTTCAGCTTAAAGTGTATAATTGATTGTTACATAGTTAATTATTAGACGACTCCGTAACACTACCGTAACACTTCCGTAACACTTCCGTAATCTCGTTACGGAGTTGTTACTTGATTGTTACATTGTCATTACCGGGTTATGTAAACAAAAAATAATGGGAGCATTTCCTTTTTTCATATATCATTTTTTGAATGGAAATCCTTTTTTCATTTCTGCGTAATCAGGATTTGCCCACCATTTTTACCCCAATTTCTTATTATGTTATTTTTTACCTGAAAAGCTATTTGTCATTCTTGTGAGACAATTGATCCAAATAAAATTAAAAATATTAACTTCATTTTCAATATGAAAATTGCATTATGATTTATCCAACTACTTTTTATGCTTACTAAGAATATTTTGGAAGGTAGAAATAGCTTTTTCTATAGATTCAGAAGTAAGTTCTTTAAAGTATTCTTTTTTATGAATAGGTTTTTTTACTTTCCTTTCACCCTGAAGTAAGGTGATTATATATAAATCAACATCAAAATAGGATAATAGAGTATGAGTGGAACTACTACCAAAGATAATTGACTGACTGATATTAGAATAATCCCCATTTAACTGGCTTTCTAATTGGAGTAAAACACAATCTAAGGTTGGATATTGGGTTTTTAATAAGGTAAAATCCACCAAAATTCTTTTTAACATTGCATTTTCGGTATATGATTTACATTCAACGCCCAAAACTAATTCATTATCAATGTAAACTGGAACATCTATATTCAATTCATAATAATAATTACCAAAATGATCTTGAATATATGATTTTATTTCAGGATTTTTTATTCTTTTTACATAATCAACTTTTATTGGTATACGAACTTTTTTCTTATTTAAAGATAAATGTGTTTGATCTCCATGTAAGCGATCCCATGCTATCTGAATCATACCTTTAGCAATATTTTCTACTAAACTACCCTTTCCTGCTCTAATTATACCACCATAAGCTCTATCTTTACTATTTAATGCTTCCTTATCAATGCCTTTAATAATAGCATCATAGATATTAATTAGGTCTTCAACAGTCGGAATTTTCATAAATTTCCACCAAATTAATTAAACAACCTTAAAATGTAACACATAAAAAGGTAATTCTATATTATACTTCATATCATCTAATAATAATAGTTTAATAATTAAAATAAAAAGGATGATAATCTTTCTTCAGCTTTAGAACAATATTCACTGGAAATATCAATCCCCAAATAATGCCTTTTATTCAATTTTGCCACTAAGGTTGTAGTTCCTACTCCGTTAAACGGGTCCAACACAATATCTTCTTGATAGCTAAAAAGTTTAATAACTTTGGTGGCAAGTTCTTCGGGAAACATAGCAGGATGATTAAATTCTTTCATTCTTCTTTCAGGAGCGATAGACCATTTTGCATAGACCCATTTTTTAAACTCATCTCCGCTAATGTCAATCTTTTTATCGTCTCCGATTTTTTTAAGAGTGCCTTTACAAAATATTTCTATAAATTCCCAAGTATATTTCAGATAGGGATTACTTGGGCTTTTCCATGATCCCCAAGCTGTATATTTACAATTATAATTATTTTTCTCCCATAATATTTCTCCCTTCCAGATTAGCTTTTTTTGCATTAAATAGTTACTTATTATGTGATGAGTAGGAATATAATCTGAGAATAAGGGTTGAACATTTATAATGAATCTTCCACCATACTTAAGAACTCGTATGCATTCATCAAAAATAGCAAAGAGGGTTTCAAAGTATTTTTCCCAATGCTGATCATCCTCATTTTCTTCATAATCCAACCCAAAATTATAAGGGGGAGAAGTAAAAATTAAATCAATACAATTATTGGGTAATTGAGATAGTATTATTTTACTATCGCCACATACGATCCGATCCATATATTTATCAGGCAATAAGTTATTTATCTCAGAAAAGTTGTTTCCCCGAGTATAATAGAAGATTTCTCGTTTTTTTTCCTTTTCTTTTCTATTAACAGTTTTTCTTTCATCTCCATATCCTACATAAAGACGTTTTTTTCCCTTTATACCATAACTCTTGATGTTACTTATCGCATTTGATATTTTATTTAAATCATTGTTATTATTATTAAGTGATAATTCTTCTATATCTGCTTTGAACATTTCAAAATCAATATTATTAAGATAAACTAAAACTTGGTTATCATTATAATCAAAATGAATATTACTTTCACCATATTTCTTTTCTAAGGCATTCAAGATGCTCATAGTATAATTATTTATAGGGTAATCAAATTCAACCTTGATTTCCTTATAATTAACCATTCTTACCTCTACTTTCTTTATTTTAATATTATCATTTCTCTTCAGTTTTTTATCACTACATATAGACATTTGAATAATCCATTATTGAGTTGTCAAGTAAAATATTCTAATTTCAGGTTGCCTTAGTCAGGAATAATTTTAATTTGATATTAGATATAATACAAGCTACAAAATTATACAATTTCCAATTTGACAAACCATCTTAAAAAATACGCTTAGGGATTTTATCATTTATTTATGATTTTTGAAGGATTAATTTAAGCTCCGAAAGATATGCATTTGTTATTCCTACTAAAGTAGTTCCAGCTATTCAATCCAATATTCCAAGAGCAATGAAAAAATTAAGAAATGATTTTAGTGTTAAATTAATAGTTAAAAACGAGTGGTGCTCTTTTAATTTAGCTAATAGGAAAGTCCCATAATCGCTATCCTGAAATGATATTTTGTCTATGATAACTGTTCATAAGCAATAAGTAGAAAAAATATACATAAGGTATTCCTTACTTATTTACTATAAGATAGACAATTTTCTTGACTGAATCTGCAGTTGTGGTAAAAGATATAAAAAAGCAAAGAAGGATTGCTAATGTCGGAAATACTCTCAATAGATATAAAACGCCTTTTTTATGGTGCTCAAGTTTTACTAAATGAGATACAATTAAAAGTGGAAAAGGGAGAACGAATTTTAATTACCGGAATTACCGGAAGCGGGAAAAGTTCTCTGCTTTCTACTTTGAACCTGATGAACAGAAATTATGAAGGCGAAATTCTGTTTGAAGGGAAGAATATTGTGGAATATCAGCCCGATATATTACGCAGTAAGATTTGTATGGTGTTACAAGAACCCTATTTGGAAGATGCCAATGTGCAAGAGGTTTTAGACCTTCCCCTTCATTACAGTTCTTTAAAGCACAGGCGTTTACCTGATAGGCAGGAAAGAATTAAAAATTTATTCACTGCATTTCAATTGTCTTATGAATATCTGCAAAAACCTACTTCTCAGCTTTCGGTTGGAGAAAAACAACGCATTGCCTTAATCAGAGTTCTGCAATTGCAGCCGGATATTTTATTACTTGATGAAATTACTTCCGCTCTGGATCAAAAGACCTCCGGGATTATTTCCGAATGTATTTTTAACAATTTTGCGGGAACAGTAATAGCCATTTCCCACGATCCGCTTTGGCAAAACCTTTGGCAAAGAAATTGGGTTCTGGAATATGGAACAATCATAGACAGGAGGATATAAAATAATGGATATCAGTATTTATAGATTGATGCTGGCAGCTTTACTTTTAATTTTTCCGATTTTGATTTTTAGCAATCTGAAACTGAAATTGAGCGGTCAACTTTTTAATTCTTTTGCCAGAATGATTGTGCAACTGGCAATTATTGGCTTAATTCTACAGTTTATATTCAACAGAGAAAATCCGTGGCTTGCCTTTCTTTGGATGCTTATTATGTTGGCAAATGCTGTTTTAACCTTAAAAGGACGGCTCAAATTTCAGAAAAAAATTCTTTTACCGGTTCTCATATTTTCACTTTTAACTACTACGCTGATTGTTATGCCTTGGCTGATAATTGTTGTTCTGCGTCCAGAACCCTTGTTTGCTCCAAGGTTTCTAATTCCCATCTATGGTATGATTTTAGGAAACAGTATGAATAATTGTTCCCTTGCTCTGGAACGCTTTGAAAGTGGTCTTAGCGAAAACTGGAAAGCATATTACACCCGCCTTTCTTTGGGTGCAAGCCAATGGGAAGCTATCCTTCCTGCTTTCAGAAAAGCAATGCAGGCAGCTCTAATGCCGGAATTACTTACAATTGCCTCTATGGGACTTGTAACTTTGCCAGGAATGATGACCGGTCAAATTTTAGGTGGTGCTTCCCCTCTGGTAGCTATTAAATACCAAATGATGATTATGATTGGTATCTTCAGTGGAGTTACGATTACCGATTATACCGCTATAAACATATATCTGAGAAAAAGGTTTGATAAATTCTATCTGCCCAAACCATAAAAACTGAAGATAATTTAGGTTTCAAAGAAAAAGAAAATAGCCCGCTTAATAACAGCATTTGTAGCTAACCAGGATACGAAAATAAATTCTTTAAAAGTTCTAAATGAAAAAAACCGTCGCTTTAACCAGGCGGGTGCGACGGCAACCTTTATTGGTTCAATTACCTCAGGTAATGAACAATAATATTTTTTTTCTTAAGGTATTGTGTTATTTGAACTACCCTATTGGTTGAACACACTCCCTATTTTTCTTTTTTCTCGTTTAGGGAAGCGGCGTATGTAAACATTTGTTCTAAGGTTCTGAAACGATCAAACAGAGAAATTGCTTCCATCAACTGTTTATCCTGAGAAATAGTTATTTTATATGCTTCTTCGTCACCATGCACTTTGCGGACGAGTTCACTTTTAATAGAAGTGCGGATAAAACTATTGGCACTATCTACATCTGCTTGAGTGTATTTAATATCATTTTTTGAAACATAAGTCAAGAATTCGTTCATAATTTTGTTATCAATTTCGGTATTGATATCAAACTGGTGGTTATGTTGGACTAAATAGTCCACGGCGAAATTGAAGAAAACATTTTTGCGGCGTAATTCAACTCCGAAAAGGGTGAGAAAATCGCTTTCTACAGTAATATCAGGTTGAATTCCTCCTCCTCCATAGACCTTACGGTTATTGGCAGTATAATAGACCTGTTGGAGGTTGGATTCACTTTCTTTTTTCAGGTCTTCTTCGCTTACTTCTTTGCCTTTCAGGATGTTATCATTGCTCATTTTATGAATGCAGCGTCCGCTTTTGATGTAATAATAGGCAGTAGTAATTTTAATTCCATTGCCGTTGGAAAGAGGAATAAGCTGCTGCACACTACCTTTGCCGAAGGTATTTTTACCCATAACTAAGCCCTTATCCCAATCCTGTAAACTGCCAGCAAAAATTTCTGATGCGGATGCCGATGCTTCATTCACAAGCACGATAATAGGATAATTTCTTTCTTTAACATCAAATCTGGTATAGAGTTGCTTATTTTCCGTTCTACCTTTGGTTTCCACTACTAAACGGTTTTTCCCGATAAATTCATTAACTGTATCCACTGCCTGGTCTAAAAGTCCTCCCGGATTCCAACGCAGGTCAATAATCAAACCCTTAACATTTTGTTTTTCCAGGTTATCAAGAGCAGCTCTTAGCTCGGTTAAAGTATTTTCACTAAATTGAGTGATGCGAATGTAGCCAACACCATTATCAAGTTTGAAACTGTAAGGAATGCTCTTTATTTTAATGGTCTCACGGGTTAATTCAAAATCAATAGGTTCAGGTAAACCGGGACGACTGATGGTAATTTTAACTTTGGTGCCTACATCTCCTCGCATTCTTTTTACAGCTTCATCGGTAGAAAAACCAACTATGGATACATCATCTACCCTAATAATTCTATCGCCGGCAGTAATTCCCATTCTATAAGCAGGAGTTCCTTCAATTGGAGAGACAACGGTTATATAGTTCCCGATTTTATCTATTTGAATTCCTAAACCGCCAAAGGAACCTTTAGTAGTTGTAGTAAATTCCTTAAATTCTTCAGGAGTAAAATAGGTAGTATGAGGATCAGTGGAACTAAGCATACCGTCTATGGCAGCTTTAATAAGTTCTTCATCATTTAAATCGGTTACATAGTATTGTTTTAGCTTATAAAGAACTTCACTGAAAAGCTGCACTTGGGAATATAGATTAGTACTTTGGGGACGGTTTTGGGCATAAGCATTCGTCCCAACAATAAGTAATAAAGCGCTTAGTACCCAGATACTGATTATTGAGATCAGAGCAAGTTTCTGCTTAGGTCTATTCATCTTATTCTCCTATAAAGGGTTGCAGGGTGGAGAGAATCTGACGGTGAATAATTTCCGCTTGACTTTCTCCATCAAGAACAATATATCTGGAAGGGTATTTATTGGCAATAGATAAAAATTGACGCCGCACTTTTTCGTGAAAACTGAGGGTTTCCTGTTCTAAGCGGTCTAAATTGCGGTTTTTAATTCTGGCAAGTCCAACTTCAACCGGAAGGTCTAAAAGGAAAGTCAGATCAGGATTTCTGCCATAAGTGGAAAACCTGGTTAAAACATTTATTACTTCTTCATCAAGCTCTCTGGCAGCTCCCTGATAGGCATAGGTGGAATCAAAATAACGATCACTGATCACTATTTTTCCTTCTTCCAGCGCAGGAAGAATCAATTCTGCAGTATGTTGAGCTCTGCTTGCACAGTAAAGCAGCAATTCTGTTTCTGGTTTCATTTCCATAAACTTAGGGTTTAGCAGTAAATCACGGATGGCTTCAGATATTTTTGTGCCACCAGGTTCGCGGGTAGTTACATAAGGAATGCCCTTAGCTTTTAACACTTCCACCAGCATTATGATTTGCGTTGTTTTTCCGCTGCCTTCAATTCCTTCAAAGGTAATAAAAAGACCCTTGCTTGAAAGTGAGTCCTTGGGTGTGAGATTTTCCAAGTGAGAACTAACGCAGTGAGAACTCTTACTGTGCATAGTACTCTCACTAAATAATTGTGTCATGTTTATAGTGTTCATCATCGCGTTCAGGATTATCCACCAAAAAATGAGCTCCGCGGCTTTCTTTACGCATTAAAGCACTTTTAACAACAGCAATAGCGATTATAGCCATATTTCGCGTTTCCACTACTTCTTTGCGGACTGCATTATGCTGATAAAAGTTATTAATTTCGTTATAGATATTTTCCAGACGGGAAAGAGCATATTTAAGTAACCGTCGGCTTCTTCTAATACCGGCATAACCCTGCATAATAGTTCCAATAATTTCACGGTTGTGACTAATAACCACCCATTCGTTTTCGTTGAATTCATCAATTACTTTCCATTCCGGAATACAGGGAAACTGAACTTCTTCCAGGTTGGAAGGATGATTTCCCGCTTTATAAGCCATCACCAGCGCTTCCAGTAAAGAATTGGAGGCCAAACGGTTAGCTCCATGTAAACCACTGCAGGCAACTTCTCCGGCAACAAATAAATTACGGATATCGGTGATGCCTTCTATGGTAGAAAGCACTCCTCCACAGAAATAATGAGCTGCCGGAGCTACAGGTATTGGTTCTTTGGTGAAGTCAATTCCTCGGGCTTTTAGCATATTATTGATGGAGGGAAAATGGCGCAATAATTGTTCTGCAGGCACAATAGTGGCATCCAGATAACAGAATTTTTCCCCTCGTTTTTTCAGTTCGCTGTCTATTGCCCGGGAAACAATATCCCTGGGAGCTAAATTTCCCTGCGGATGGTAATTTTCCATAAAAGTGCTACCATCGGAAAGGCGTAAAACAGCTCCTTCTCCTCTTAACGATTCACTTATTAAAAAAGTATCACCATCCGGACTCCAAAACGCAGTGGGATGAAACTGAACAAATTCCATATTAGCTAAACGAGCTCCTGCCAAACGAGCCATAGCCATTCCATCACCTGTTGCCACTTTGGGATTTGTATCCGGAGAATAGATTTGAGCTGCACCACCTGTAGCCATCATTGTTTTTCGGGCTTTAAAAATATCCACCCGGTTTTCATTAATATTTAAAACATAAGCACCCCAGCAGGAAATTCCCGGAATAAAACCTTCGTCCTGAACTACATGGTGCTGTGTTATAAGGTCTATAGCGATATAATATTCAAAGATTTCAATATTGGGATTTTTCTGGCATTGAGCAATTAATGTTTCCATAATCTGATGGCCTGTAGAATCAGCTGCATAAGCAATTCTTCTGCGTGTGTGACCCCCTTCCATTGTGAGGGAAAGATTTTCCAGGCAGATATCGTAATTGGGATCACGACGCGTAAAATCCGTACCCAAATCTATAAGATACTGAATCAGTTTGGGTCCTGAAGAAATTACTTCAGTAATAACTTGACGCTTACCCAATCCTGCTCCTGCCTGATAAGTATCCTCAATATGTGCCTCAAAGGAATCCAGAGAATCTATGGCAGCAGCAATTCCGCCTTGAGCGTGGTCTGTATTACAGTCATTTAGTGAACTTTTGGTTACTACTGCCACTTTTCCATATTTGGAAACCTGCAGAGCATAAATTAAACCGGCAATACCACTGCCGATAACTAAATAGTCATACTCGTATGTCATTGAATTCCATTCCCATAACTAAAGCATCCTCATCGGGATTGTTGTAATATTGCTTGCGGATTCCAATCTCTTGAAATCCTACCTTTTCGTAAAGACGACGTGCTTTATAGTTGGATATTCTCACATCCAGATAAAAGCGTTGAACGCCATTTTTATTCATCATCCGCATTGTTTCCGTGAGCAGATATTCTCCTAAGCCCTTACCCTGAAAATCAGGTTTAACGGCAAAATTTACGATAACCATTTCTTCTTTTACACCGCAATAAAAGATGTAACCTATAACTTCCTTGCCATAAAGCAAAGTAAAAGCCCAAGGAAAAAGCATACGGGAAAAAGCTTCGGGAGGCCAGGGATTGGAATATACCTGATGTTCTATTTCCTCTATGGCATCAAAATCATCCTCACAGGATAAACGAATGCTATAAGCATTATCCATTATCTTCACTTTAATTTTTTTACATCGTCTCAGGAGCACTGATGCCCATTAACTCAAAGCAGATTTGCATAACTTTTCTAACCGTATATAGCAGCATCAATCGTGCTTGAGAAAGAGCGAGATTTTTAACATTTACGATTTGATACTTTTCATAATAATGGTGCAGTAAAGACGCCAGCTCTTCAATGTAAGTAGTTAAGCGATGAGGTTCCCGGTGGACAGCTATCAAAATAAGCAATTCAGGCAAATCAGCCATCTTTTGAATCAGTGCCAGTTCCTCCGGTTTATTCAGCTTTTTTATCATTTCTTTCTTGAAATGCTTGGGGTAAATCTTCTCACTGCGCGCTTTTTTGATAATACTGCAAATGCGGGCATGTGCATATTGACAGTAATAAACAGGATTTTCGTTGTTTTTCTTCAGTGCCAGTTCCAAATCAAAATTTAAGTGGGCATTAGCTTTGCGGGCAATGAAAAAATAGCGCGCGGCATCTTTGCCTACAACACTAATAAGGTCATCCATAGTAACGATTTTACCAGCTCGTTTACTCATTTTAACCCTTTCGCCACTTTCAAAGATATTAACCTGCTGGAGGAATATAAATTCCAATATGGAATCATCATAGTTCAAAGCACGAAAGGCAGCTCTGATACGCGGAACATAACCATGATGATCAGGACCGAAGATATCAATTAACTTGGTGAAACCACGCTGGATTTTTGTTAAATGATAGGCAACATCAGGCACAAAATAGGTAATTGAACCATCCGATTTCATCAGCACTCTATCTTTATCGTCACCATATTTTGTGCTGTTAAACCAGATAGCATCTTCTTTTTCATAAGTGCAATCCGCTTCGGTTAAATAGGAAAGAACTTCCTCTACTACACCTTCTGCGCGTAGAGCTTTTTCGGAAACCCAACCCTCAAAAACAACGCCAAATTTTTCCAGGGAATTTCTTTGCATTTCCAGCAGTTCGGAAAGGGCAAATTCCTTCAAGTGTTCCAAACGGTCTTTTTCCGGCAACATAAAAACCCTTGTCCCTTCCAAAGCATTCAAACGGTGAGCCAGATGTTTAACATATTCTCCATGATATGCCTCATAAGGGAATTCACCTATTTTCTCGCCATGGATTTCCCGTAAACGCAATTCCAACGATTCAGCTAAAATATCAACCTGGTTTCCGGCATCGTTAATATAAAATTCCCTTGCCGGAGCGTAGCCCACATATTTCATTATTCTATATAGTGTATCTCCAAAAGCAGCTGCCCTGGCACTAACTATATTTAAAGGACCTGTAGGATTGGCACTTACAAATTCCAGCAGGATTTTTTCCTGGTTGCCGAAATCGCTTTTACCATAGTCCTCACTTTTGTAAATTTCCCAAAAAACCTGCTGATACAGGGAAGGTGAAAGAAAGAAGTTTATGAAACCTGGTCCGGCAATTTCCAGTTTTTTATATGCTTTGTTTTTTTTCAGTTCTTTTACTATTTTATCTGCCAAATCTTTTGGTTTCATCTTGTTTTCTTTACCTAAAACTAAAGCGGCATTGGTAGAATAATCTCCAAACTCTGGATTATTGGGAATTTCTACGGTAAATTCCTTTTCGTGATTGAGTTTCAGATTATCTAATGCCTCAACTATGTTCTTATGTAAAAGTTCTTTAATCATCTCTCATTCTCTTGAACAGGTCTTTTGGCTATTTTTGCCAAAAGCTCATCTATATTATAATAGTCCCTTGTTTCGGGTAAAAAAATATGCACAATCAAATCTCCAATATCAAGCAGAACCCAATGTCCATAATCAATGCCTTCTTTACTTAAAATACGTAGGTTATTCTTTTTTGCCATTTCCACTATATAATTGGCAATAGCTTTATTATGTACATCGGCACTGCCTTCACAAACAACCACGATGTCTGTATAATCACATTTTTCTTGAACATCATAAATGCGTATATTTTCTGCTTTTTTCTCTTTCAGCCAGCCAATAATTACTTCCAAACTAATATATTCCGCCAACATATCCTCCCTTCAATAAGCAATAAACTGCTCATAATCCCTGCCGACAATGATTTCAAAATCGGCACTGAAATATTCACTGTAAGCACTTGTCCATCTTTGAATTCCGGTCATTTTCATCAACCGTTCCAAATCTTCCCTATCTCCTTTGCGAATAACGATTATCGTCTTATCATATATTGGCTTGGGGGTTTCTGACAAACCAACCACTTCTATATTTTTATCCTTAAGAGCGGCAGCAAAATCTGCAGCCAAGTGTTCATAACCGCAACCGTTAGTTACCATTACTTTAATTGCCGGAAGCTGTTCTTCGCTATATACAGGTTTGCTTTCCTCAGTGTTTTTCTTCCAGATAAAAAAAAGCACAATTGCCACAATAGCAATAAGAATTAGGGTTATAGGCAACCAAATCTTTCTTTTTGTGGTCAACTTATTTTCAGGCGGGTTGTTTGTCAAATTCAACCGATAACCTCTTAATTTTTTATAAGTTTGGCAAATTCAGGTGCCAGTTTGTTATAGACAGAATCAAAGGATTCCGGAATTACTCTTTCACCACCTATCACACTCATAAAATTACTATCCCCAACCCAGCGTGGAACTATATGAATATGTAAGTGTTCAGCAATTCCTGCTCCAGCAGCACAACCAAGATTGATGCCGATATTTATGCCATCACAGTTATACACCTTTTTCAAAATGGTTTCAGTATTTCTGACGAGTTTTGCCATTTCCAGCCAGGCTTCTTCTTGCAATTCGGTTAGAGCTCCACAATGTTGATAAGGAATAATCATTAAATGACCATTATTGTAAGGATAGCGATTCAGCATCACATAACAATTCTCAGCCCGATGTAAGATCAAGTTTTCTTTATCGTTATCAGTATTTTGAAAACGGCACATTATACAATCACCTTCTTTTTCCCCTAAAATGTAATCCAATCGCCAGGGAGAATAGAGATAATGATGTTCATCTTTGCTTTTTTTATTGTTATTCATACTGTATCTCTTCAATTATATGCGAACCGAAATCCAGGATATGATGTTCCGGCAGAATAGCGTTTACTAAAATGTTATGCCCTTGCAGGATGGAATCAAGAGAAACAGTGCTGTGTTCCAAATAACAGCAGGGGCCAATTACACAACCCTTTTCCAAAGTACTTTTCCCTTTAATAACCGTATTTTGATGAATTTCCACATCCGGTTCAATTATTACTTCATCTCCAATATAAACACTATGTGGATTGTGAATAACAACTCCGTTATTGAGCCATTTTTTCCGAGTACGATCAACATAAATATCTTCCAAGGCAGCTAGTTCTTCCTGTGAATTTACTCCGGAGACCTCCATTAAATCCTCCAGAACCACATTGGAAATAGTTTTGCCTTGTCTATAAAGGATATCTATAGTGTCTGTAAGATAATATTCACTCTGCTGATTGTGATTGGAGGTCTGTTTGAGAGCGCTAAATAAATTCTTTGCCTGAAAACAATAGATACCTGTATTCCATTCTTTAATTTTTCTTTGTTCTTCGCTGGCATCTTTGTATTCTTTGATACCGCAAATTTTGCCTGATGTATCTCTTAAGATGCGTCCATATTTTCCTGGGTCATCCAAAAAGGCAGTTAGAACTGTGCAAGCAGCTGAAGAACTTTTATGTTTCTCGTAAATCCGGAGAAGGGTTTGTGCAGAAAGCAAAGGAACATCTCCACATAAAATCAGCACATCCTGATCGGGGTTTGTGAATAAGGATTCTGTAATCATTACCGCATGACCTGTTCCCAGTTGTTCTTCCTGTTCCACAAATTCAATTTTTTCATTATCTTCTACTGCAGAAATTACATTATTTTTCCTATAGCCAACGACTATATATATTTTTTGGCAATTAGCGGATAAAGCTGTTTCCACTACTCTTTGAATCATTGGTTTATCGGCAAGCGGTAAAGTTACTTTAGCTCTTTCGGATTTCATACGCGTGCCTTTTCCTGCAGCAAGAATAATCCCTGCCAGATTATTCATAATATTCCTCCTCGGCTACTATACTATAATATAATTCATAAATCGTTTTATGCATTAAAGGATGTTTGGCATTAGGAATCAGTTCATTCAGCAAGCGCAAAGCAAATTCACGATTATGTAAATCAGGATGGGGAATAATAACTTCAGGGGATGACTTTTCCAAAGGTGTTATTCTACTATCCAAAACCAGGTCTCCGGCTAATAGAATATCAATATCAATATTACGCGGTCCCCATTTTATCCTTCTTATTCTACCCATCGCTTTTTCAATATTTAGCAATCTTTCCATCAATTCTTGGGGCTGATAACTGCTTTCCACTTCCAGCACCTGGTTAAGAAAATCAGGTTGATTAATTATTCCGTAGGGCTCGGTTATAATTCTTTTAGAACTGCGGAGTATTTTTATTCCCGGGTCATTTTCCAAACGCTGAATTGCTCCATCAAGCTGACTTACCGGATTATTCAAATTGGAACCAAGGCATAAATAATAAATCATTGAGACAGGTTATCCTCCTGATTGTTTCTGGTTCGGCTTAATATCACTTCCACCGATTTCAAACTTCCTGGAATAGGAACTGAGGGTTTTTGAATGCAGATAGTCAGCTTTTCCAGCAGAGGAAAATCAGCCAATAGTTTATCGGCAATAGTATTGGCACAATCTTCCAGCAAATAGAATTGCCGGCTTTCCATAATTTCCTTTATTTCTGCATAGACCTTGGTGTAATCAATAGTATCTTCCAAACGGCGAATAGTTTTATCTATGGTCGGATTGGTATGCAGAACAGCGCTAACGATAAAACGTTGACCCAAAGAGCGTTCTTCTGCATTCACTCCATGAAAGCCGTAAAAGACCATTTCATTTAATCTTATTTTCAAAGTTTCCTCGCAATGCTTATTTTTAACCGCTTGCCATATTTTGTATCTATGAACCGTATTATCCTGAAGGAAAGTGCCATAGCGGTAAAACCGATTAAAATGGAAACAATTTCCGTAAACCACAAAGAGGCAATTAAAAAGCCCAAAAACAAAAACAGCAAAGGCACTCCGAAAATCAATAGTGAAACCAGAGTTCTCCCTAAAGGCGAAATATCCAATTGCACTCTATCATTTACTTGTAAAGGGATATCTGTAACTATTTCAAATTCAGCAGGTTCATTCTTTTTAAAACAAAAACCTTGCATTTTACAACTGTTACAACCACCTCCGCGTTCAATTTCTACTATAACACTATTTCCTTCCACCTTTTTTACGATCCCGCTATCTTCAATTATTTCTTCCTGCATTTTATTTATCCTGTTTTATGCGTTCAATTATATTAGTAGTGCTAAAACCCTGTTCATAATTCAGGGAAAGGACTTTGCCACCTTTTTTTTGCACAATATCGGCACCGACAATTTTGTCAATAGTCCAGTCACCACCTTTAACCAAAACATCGGGTTGAATAAGGTCTATTAGTTCATAAGGAGTGTCCTGTGCAAAAATACAAACATAATCAACACTTTCCAAACCTGCTACCACGAGTGCTCTTTCCTTTTCGGAAACAATAGGACGGTTATTTCCCTTTAGTCGTTTTACGGAAGCATCACTATTCAGACCCAAAATAAGAATATCTCCCAATGCTTTTGCTTTTTCCAGATAGAGGATATGACCGCAATGTAAAATATCAAAACAGCCATTGGTGAAAACAATCTTTTTTCCTTGTTGATGTAGTTTTTGGCTTAATTCAGCTATTTCAGAATAGGGAATGATTTTATTTTGGAGCATTAAAACTATCCCAAATCTCTTCAATACTAACGCTAGCAGTGCCTTTTTTAGCTACAGCTACAGCAGCAGAATGATTGGCTATTAAAGCGGCAGTTTCAATGTTCCGATCATAAAGATAAGCTAAAGTTAAAGCACTGATAACGGTATCTCCTGCTCCGGAAACATCAAAAACCTCGCGCGCAAAACTGGGAAGATGGTTAACTGGTTTGTTTTCGGAAAAAAGATACATTCCTTCACTGCCTTTGGTTACTACTAAATGTTTGATGCTCATTCTTTGTCGCAATTCTTCCGTAGACCTTTCAAAGTCATCCTGATCGGTAAGTTTCCTGCCCATATAACTTTCCAGTTCACGGTAGTTTGGCTTGAAAATTTCCACACCGCCATAGGAGCTGAAATTTGAGTATTTGGGGTCTACAGCTACCATTTTTTTATGTTTCAGTGCCAGTTGTAAAACATCGGTTATTAAATTGAAACTCAGCAGACCTTTATTGTAGTCCTCAATTAGAAGAGCATCGCACAATGGTATGATTTTTACCAGATAGTTAAAAATTTCTTTTTGGATGCTGTTATCTATTTCTGCAACTTCTTCTCTATCCAAACGCACTATTTGTTGACTGACCGAACCAATTCTGGTTTTTAAAGTTGTAGGACGAGAAGGATCAAAGAAAATTCCTTCAACGGGCATTTCTCTTTTCTTCAACTGTTGAACTATAATTTCGGCTTGAGTGTCTTTTCCGCAAACACCTACCAAATCAACTTTAGCATTCAGCACGCTAAGATTCATAGCTACATTGGCAGCTCCACCCAAACGGTAATCGGTAGAATTTACTTCTATAATGGGAACAGGGGCTTCAGGGGAAATGCGTTGAACTTTTCCCCACAGATATTCATCCAGCATAATATCGCCAAGAACTATAATCCGGCGATTTTGAAAACTTTTCAGGATTTCTTCAAGTTTTTCAGGTTTAATTGAATACATCAATAACTCCTATTATAAAGGGTCGGAAGAACGACATCCTCGTCGTTCTTTTGGTTTCCTTACCTTTTTCGGTTAAGTAAACTTTTGGGGAGTGAAATGAATTGTAATAAGTAGTTGACGGGGACATCAACCTTCCTGCTTCAATTGTATACATCAGGAACTCCTACAGGATAATTCCCGTCAAAACAGGCATAACAATAATTTTCCGGGCAGTGCACACAGGTTTTCAGATCAGTTAATGGTAAGTGTTTTAAACTATCTACACCAGTAATTTCCCTAATTTCTTCAAGGGTTCTACGATTGGCGATCAATTCTTCTGTAGTGGGAGTGTCTATTCCATAATAGCAGCTGTGTTTTATTTGGGGACTGCCAATTCTTAAGTGAATTTCTGCCGCGCCAGCATCTTTAATTAATCTCACGATTTTACGAATAGTAGTTCCGCGCACAATGCTGTCATCAATCAGCACAATTCTTTTTCCGTTAAAGAAATTGGGGAGGACATTAAATTTTTGGCGCACGCTTTCATCGCGGACTGCCTGTTCCGGTTTGATAAAAGTTCTGCCAATATAGTGATTACGAATTAAGCCCAAAGAAAGAGGGATGCCGTTTTGATTGGCATAGCCCAAACCGATGAAATTTGATGAATCGGGAACGGGAACTACCAAATCAGGATTTAGTCCTTCATCTTGAAGAGCAAGAGCAGCCCCGATTTTTTCGCGCACAGCATATACATTTTCCCCGAAGTGAAAACTATCGGGACGGGAAAAATATATCTGTTCAAAGATGCAGTGTTTTTCACAATTGCCTTCCCGATAGAGATTGGGGTCATTATCTAACACCTCTATTTTGCTATCACTTACCTTAATAATTCCAGCAGGAGGAACTTCTTTTCTATCTTGCACTCCCAAAGTGTCCAAAGCACAGCTTTCTGAGGCAACTATTACAGTTCCTTCAGGTGTTTTACCCCAAATCATAGGTCGGATGCTATAGGGATCACGAAACATATAAAGTTCTGTAGGAGTGCATAATACACTGGAATAGGCACCTTTAATATCCCTCATCAAATTTCGGATAGCATCTCCAATATTTTCTTTGTAGTGTAAAATACGGTAGGCAATATATTTAACAAGCAATTCGGCATCGTTGTCGCTTTTAAAATAGACCTTCTCATTTTCCAGCATCTTTCGCACTTGAGCATAGTTTACAATATCTCCATTAGAAGCAAGAGCATAACAAGGTCCTGAAAGGGTTTCCACTAAATGGGGTTGGGTATTAAATTCTGTAGCGCTGCCTTTTGTAGGATAACGCACATGACCAATAGCTATTTTTCCGGGTAAGGCATTAAGCTGTTCTTCGTGAAAAACTTCTTTTACCAGCCCCATTTTTTTGTGCAAACGAATTAGCAAACCATCACTAACTGCCATTCCACAACTTTCCTGTCCTCTATGTTGTTCCGCAAAAAGTCCTACAGCAGCGAGTCGTCCCGCGTTATCGTTTCCGAAAACGCCAATTATTCCACACATTTTTTTGTTCTAATTTCCTTTTTTCGTAAATTTCAGTTTGGGTTCTGTTTTGTTCAGCAGGCGTTCCAGGTTGCTTTTATGTTTGCTGATAATCATCAAAACCACTATCGCTACCAAAATCACAGTAGCATAATCCGGTTTTGCCTCTTTCAGTAATAAAGCAAAACAGTGCCACTGAAAGACGAAAGCAGCGCAAATAGAAGCCAGAGATACATAACGGAAAACAGCTACAACTATTATAAAGGTAATCAATGCTATAAGCAAGCTTAAAGGGGTTAATGCTAAAAAAGCTCCACTTGCAGTAGCTACACCTTTACCGCCTTTAAAACCTAAATATAGCGGAAATATATGACCCAAAATAACTAAAAGAGCAGTTAAGGCAATAAAAGGACTGCCCTTTTCCAGAAACGATGTAGCTAACATAACAGGAATAAACCCCTTTGCCATATCTAACAGCAGAACAATAAGTCCCGTAGAAGTTCCAAAAGCTCTTAAAGCATTAGTAGCACCAATATTGCCACTGCCTTCTTTGCGGATATCCTTATGATAAAAGACCTTACCTACAATTAAACCAATAGGAATACTTCCTAAAAGATAGGCAAAAAGTAAAATAATATAGGGAAGAAAATTATTGAAGCTCAAGTTTATCCTCACCTTTTTTGCGTCCCTTAAAAATGAGTTTGATACTAACTCCTTCAAATTTGAACATTTCCCGCAATTGATTATGCAGATAACGGCGATAATTTTCCGTTATCAGAGAAGGAGTATTACAAAAGAAGATAAAAGTAGGCGGTTTAACCGCTGCTTGTGTTAGGTAATATATTTTTATATGCCTTCCACTGGGATGGGTAGGAGGTCTGTGCATAATAACTTTTTCCATAAAACGGTTAAGTTCCGCTGTAGAAATCCGCTTTTCACTTTCTTCTTCAATTTTAGCTACCGTTTCCATTATCCTATGGATGCGCTGAGTTGTTTTTGCAGAAATAAAAAGCACGGGGGCAAATTGCAGAAAGGGCATTTGGTAATGTAATTCCTTCAGATACTTATTGATAGTATTGGTTTCTTTTTCTATTAAGTCCCATTTATTATAGACCACCATAATTTCTTTCATTTTGCGTTTCGCATAGCTGGCAATTTTAATATCTTGAACGCTAAGTTCTTCATCTGCCGTGAGTACTAAAACCACAATATCACATCTGTCTATGGCTTCAATTGTTCTTAAGGTAGAAAAATATTCCACTCCATAATTAACTCTGGTTTTTCGTCTTAGTCCCGCAGTATCAATTAAAATATAATCCTTATTATGGTAGCGGAAAGGACTATCTATAGCATCTCTGGTTGTGCCAGGAATTTCAGTTACAATCAATTTTGGATTGCCTAAAAGCAGATTTACAATAGAACTTTTGCCTACATTGGGTTTTCCGACAACAGCAATGCGCGTAGCAGAGGACTTTTCTTCCAGTTGAAAAATGGATTGTGTTCCCGGAATGCGTTCTATTACGGCGTCTAAAAAATCACCCGTATTGCGTCCTTGGGAAGCGGAAATAGGAATAACATCGCCAAAACCAAGCTGCAGGAAATCATAAACCTCCCATTCGTATTTTTCATTATCAGCTTTATTGGCAACCAGCATAACTTTATCTTTATGCGGATAAAGGATTTTTGCAATTTCCTTGTCAATATCTGTTGTGCCGGTTTGAGCATCTACCATAAATATAATTAAATCGCTTTCGTCAATAGCTAACATCACCTGGTGCAGAACCATTTTGTCAATGGTCTCTATGCTGTTAAAAACAATTCCGCCTGTATCTACCAGTTTAAATATTTTCCCATTCCATTCCACATCTTCATATTTACGATCTCTTGTAATTCCCGCTTCAAAATCAACTATAGCAGAACGCTTACGGCATAAGCGATTGAAAAGTGTGGATTTTCCTACATTCGGACGACCCACGATGGAAACGATGTATTTTCTCATTGTTAATTTAGTTTTTTAGTTCTGGAGTGCAGGAGTGCTGGAGTTTGGAATTTCTGAAATCATTAGGATAGCGGATTGCAAATTAGTTAGTTGCTTCATCGGTTTTAAGAGCTTTATTGAGGGAGGAAAGCGGAGACCGAATTAAATTTATCTGCTTAAAGACATTATTTGTTTTATCTTCATTAAGATAACCTAATTTTCTGGCTATTTCCCTTTGAGTTTCCCATCTTGCCAGTTTACCCGAAATAATATTCCGAAAGTTTTTATCTTCTTTAGCATTTTTGGCTTCTGCACAGCTTGCTATATTGGAAGGAATAGCAATAGCAGTTTGGGTAATTTCCTGAGATAAAACGAATTTTTCTTCTTCAGGCAGTTCTTTAGCTAATTCATAAACATTTGGCGCTAATTGCCTTCCTTTTTCCCATATATCAAGGTTTTTATTTATTTTCATTTCTCTTCTCCTGTGCTTAATTGACTTTTATATTTCCTTTACTTTGAATAAAAAAACCAATTTCTGTAGTGCTTCATTTTGTCAACCCTCATCTGCTGCTGCCATGGGTGGTAAAGGTAAAAAGTATCCCCTCTTAATATCCTTTCCTAGCAGATGCATATAATTGTCAACAATAATTGGAGGAATCAGTGGGTGGTAAAGGTAAAAAGTATCCCCTCTTAATATCCTTTCCTATCAGATGCATATAATTGTCAACAATAATTGGAGGAATCAGGGGAATGGGTTTATCAGTATTCAATTCGGATTGGAAGATTTGTTCAGGGTTTTGATTATATCTACCTCTATTATTTCTATAAGAATTGAACCAGATTTGGTAGGCGAAAGTTTTAGCCAAGAGCTCGGTTTCATTATTTGGTTTTTCTTAAGATAAAGAATTCTTCTTCAATAAGGTTATGAAAGGACTCCACATCACTATTCCAGGTAGGTCTTCGGTAGGGAATAAGAAAATGAGTTGCCTGATATTTTTCCTTTACTATTTTTTCAAATAAAGTTACTTTTCGGTCAGTAGGATTAATGAATTCTTTTCCATTATCAGTTTGGATAATAATAGTTTGAGGATTTATGCCATAGTTTTGAAGAGAAGAGAGCAAGTAGTCGATAAACAGAGCTGTAGCAGTAGATGATTTTTCGTAGCTATAAGCAAGATAGATAGCACCGGTTTTATAATCCCTGGCAGAGATAAGATATAGAGGGAAATGATGTTCCCATCTCCAGATTTCGAATTCAGGAATATCGGTTAGATATTTTATATCTATTTGGAACCGGCTAAATACTTTCTTTTGTTTTCGGACTTCCTGCATATCTTTGCGTTTCTTATATTTTTTTCTTTTCGGCAAAATCAGACCAGCATCTTTGATTACTCTATGGATAGAGACATGCGAGAAGTTGAGTTCCAGGACTTCTTTGATTCTTCTCGCACCCCAACCTGGGTGAGCTTTGCGACATTTAATAATCTGCAGTTCTGTTTCTTTATCAATCTTGATTAGACAGTGTGTTTTTTTACGGGAAAGATCATTCAAACCATCCTCCTTATATTGTTGGTATCGCTTTACCCATTTACGCACTGTTTTAACCGTTGTCTGATACTGGCGAGCGCAGGGTTTAATTCCATATTTTAGCGCATCCTGAACCATCTGCAGACGATAAGTCTTGACATCCTGACTACCAATAATTTTTTTGTTTTCCATATAGGTATTCATAACGGTTGCATATCCCGATATACTGTCGAGATGGCAACCATTTTTTTTAATATAGGTATTCATAACGGTTGCATTCCCTCTGCCTGTCTCAATAACACCCATTTATATATTTTTTTATCTTTTCTTTTACCAGTTTTTGCTTAGTGCCATTTATAATCTCTGGCAGGGGGGTACTTATACCCTTTACTAGCCACCATATTAGGTGAAATCGTAGCGTCGTAATGAGTCCAGCCAGGAGCCCCGGATTCAAAATCCTCGCTATAAGCCACTATTTCATATCTGTTCTTTGTGGAATTATCAGGTGAAAAATTGTTCTCAAGAACCTGATAAGAAAATAAGAAACTTACACACTGAGTTATTAAGATGAATATATAAATTCGCTTCATTTTTTCCTCCTTCTGGAAATAAAGCTAAATTAGCTGTTATTATTTGTAAAGAATATAACAGGTCGTGGTAAACAAAGTAAAGATAATTTATGAGTGTATTGGTAGGGATATTTGATTTCTGCAAAGATAAAAGACCACTCAGCTACGGAGAACCATAAAAAAATAAAAATTATAACCAACATTTCAAAAATCATCTGCTTTGCCTACAAAAAACCATTCTTGCTTTTTGTGCTTTTTTGCTCCAGGTAAGAAACGCTTATCATAGTAGAACTAACTGATTTGAATGCGGAATAAATATTAAAAATGATAATTGTTCCTCTCAACTATGAAATATATCTATTGTTTTCATCTATAATAAAATCAAAATGAAAGTAATTTGTTTCAGTTGCATTTGAAGATGGGAACGATATTTTTCTTCTTTCATATTCCTCATCATATCTCATTATTTCTCCTTACTTGCAAATAGAAATCATCCCTTACACGCAGAATTTTTAATTTCTTCAATTCACTGAATATAATATAAACCAATTCTCTGAGTTGCCAACCCATTTTTTACTAACTGTATTTTTTAGGTTAATAGAGCTATTCTACAGTTCTATTTGCCAAAACTGTTAAATTGCTTATTTTGTCTTATAAGCTGTGACGCAAGGGGAGGAAAAAATTATGAACAAGGCATTTTGCGAAAAGCTTTCTCATCTTAGTATTGAGGGAACTGCTGAAGAAATAGTGCATCGTTTTATAGAGCATCTCAAATTTGATTTGGGCAAAGACGAATTTTCAGCAACTCCTTATGATTGTTATGTTAGTTTTGCCTCGGCAGTTAAGGATATTCTGATGGATCGTTGGCTCATAACTCAACCCCAGGAATATGCTCTACAACGGAAAAGGGTTTATTATTTATCGCTGGAATATTTAATTGGTCGCTCTTTAGGCAATGCCATTCTCAATCTTGATATTCAAAAGCAAAGCATTAAAGCACTTACCGAAAACGGTTTTGATCTTTCTCTGCTTAGTGAATTGGAATGGGATGCCGGTTTGGGAAATGGAGGTTTGGGTCGTCTTGCTGCCTGTTTTTTAGATTCTATGGCAACTTTGAAAATTCCTGCTTATGGCTATGGTATCCGTTATGAATATGGTATTTTCTTTCAACATATTATTAATGGTGAACAAGTTGAAACACCTGATAACTGGTTGCGTTATGGTTCTGTTTGGGAAATTGCGCGTCCTGCTCGTCTTTTTCCTGTTTATTTTGGTGGCATAGTGAAAGAAGAAATTCTTGAAGATGGCAGTAAAAAAATGCGTTGGATTCCTGAAGAAACGGTAATGGCTATGGCTTATGACTATTTAGTACCCGGGTTTCAAAACAACTATGTGAATACCTTACGCTTATGGAGCGCTAAAAGTACGCGTGAATTTAATTTGGCATATTTTAATGAAGGTGATTATATGCAAGCAGTGGCAGACAAGAATCATAGCGAAATGATTGCCAAAGTGCTCTATCCTAATGATAACAAAATGCAGGGTAAGGAATTACGGTTTAGGCAGGAGTATTTTTTTGTCAGCGCTACTTTGCAGGATATTTTACGCCGGTTTCTAAAAAAGGAAAGTGACTTGCGTAAACTTCCTGAAAAAGCTGCCATTCAGCTTAATGATACTCATCCTGCTATTGCTGTTGCCGAATTGATGAGAATTTTAGTGGATGAAAGAAACCTGCCCTGGGAAATTGCCTGGGAAATTACTCAACAATGTATGGCTTTTACGAATCATACCATTTTGCCTGAAGCGCTGGAAAAATGGCAGGTGCTTCTCTTTGAAAAGTTATTACCCCGGCATTTACAAATTATCTATGAAATCAATGAGCGTTTTCTTTCCTCTATAAGGATTACAGGTTTATACGATGACGATTTTATTAGTCGGGTTTCCTTGATTGAAGAAGAGCCCGTAAAAAGCATTCGTATGGCAAATTTGGCTATAGTTGGTTCGCATAGTGTAAACGGTGTTTCGGAACTACATACTGATATTTTGAAACATCTGATTTTTAAGGATTTTTATGCTCTCTGGAAAGATAAATTTAACAGTAAAACCAACGGTATAACACCTCGCAGATGGTTAATGCTTTGCAATCCGCTTTTAAGTGAATTGATTACTCAGGCAATCGGCTCTGCCTGGAAAACAGACCTTAAAGAACTTGCCAAATTGAATAAATATAAGAATGATAGCACCTTTTTGGAAGACCTGGGAGAAGTTAAAAGGCAAAATAAACTGGAATTCTGCAAGTATTACGAAGACCTGCATAAACGCAAGCTGAATCCGGAATCCATCTTTGACTTTCAGGCAAAACGCATTCATGAATATAAACGCCAGCACTTGAATGCCTTGGGTATTATCCATCTCATAAATCAAATTCGGGATGGAAAAACCCCTTATCCTCAAAGTTTCTTCTTTGCAGGAAAAGCAGCTCCTGGCTACTTTATTGCTAAATTGATTATTCGTTTTATTTGTGCCTTAAGTGATTATATAGAAAAGGATAAAGAGCTTTCCCGTTACTTAAGTGTTATCTTTTTACCCAATTATCGCGTAACTTTGGCAGAAAGAATTATGCCCCCGGCAGAAATTTCCCGTCAAATTTCTCTTGCCGGAACTGAAGCTTCCGGAACAGGAAATATGAAATTTGCTCTCAATGGAGCTCTTACTATTGGAACTTTGGATGGTGCCAATATAGAAATTCGGGAAGCAGTCGGAGAAGAAAATTTCTTCCTCTTCGGAATGACCGCTGCCGAAGTGAAAAATTTAAAAGAAAGCGGTTACCACCCATACGAAATGATGCGTCAAAATGAAGATATTAAACGCATTTTTGATTTTATTGAGTCCGATATTCTGAATCCTTTAAATCCCGGACTTTTTACTCCCTTAACGGATTTGCTTTTGTATCAGGGAGATAAATATTGTCTAATTGCTGATCTGCCTGATTTTATAAGAGTTAATGCTGAAGCCGTAAAGGTCTATCAAGATAAACAACAATGGAATAGAATGTCTTTAGCCAATATTGCTAATATGGGAAAATTTTCTTCCGATGAAACTATAAAAGGATATGCAAAAGATATTTGGGGAGTTTGAAGAATAAAAAATGAAGAATGAATATCACAAGCAAACCCGTTTTCAAAAAGTATTCTTAGGGACAAAGCATAAGAATAAAGGTTTTAATTAGCCACGGAATATACCGAAAAAATATATAAATAACAAGATAAGTTGTTCACTACCTGATAATTAAATTCATTTTTAATTTTTCATTCTTCATTTTTAGCCCAATACCATTCCTACAATAGCTGCTCCGATAAGCAAATAGAAAGGATTGAGCTTAAATTTCCAGCTCGCTATAAAAGATGCAGTAAATACCAAAACGGAGAAAAGGTCACGAAAAGCATCTCCTGCAACCATTATTAAAGCGGCGGCAATTAATCCCAAGGATAACAGACGCAGTTTCTTAAAGATATTCTTGAACCAGGGTTGATTTTTAAGCTTGATATAGGTTAGCGTTATGAGAGTCATAATAATCAGTGAAGGGGAAATAACTCCTAAAGTAGAAAGAACGGAACCTACAAAACCCCCTTTTTGATAACCTATAAAAGTAGCTGCATTGATAGCTATAGGTCCCGGTGTCATTTGTGAAATAGCTACAATATCCATAAACTGGGAATGGGTAATCCAGGCATTTTTTAATACTACTTCTTGATTTATCATTGCCAAAATGGCATATCCACCACCAAAACTGAAAAGCCCAATCTTGAAAAAAGTCAGGAACAGCTGAAAATAAATCATAATTTTTGTTTTTTTAATCCCTGATAAACAGCAAAGGCAATAGTGATTAGAATCAAATAAACAGGACTTATCTTTAAAAAACCAACTAAAATAGCAACGCTAAGAGGAAACCAAAAATTGGATAGAGTTAATCCGCTTTGTCTGCTCATTTGAATTAAGGGAACCGCTATTAAAGCTACAACTGCAGGACGCAAGGAATGAAATGCCTTTTGAACTAAAGTAATTTCGGCAAACTGTTGAAACAGCATAGCAATAATAAGAATAATGATAAAAGACGGCAGAATTGTAGCTAAAACAGCAATTGCCATTCCTTTACCTTTTGCCAGATGGTAGCCAATATAAATACTTAAGTTGATGGCTATAGGTCCCGGACAGCTTTGTGCTGCAGAAAGTCCATCCCAAAATTCATCTTCGGTAAGCCAGTTATTTTTTTGGCAGACCTCTCTTTTAATTAGAGGAATCATTGCATAAGCACCGCCAATGGTAAAAGCGCCTATTTTGAAGAAAGTGAAGAATATTTTAAGAAGCATCTTCAATGTTTACTGATATAATCCTGCACTAAAGCCACAAGTTCATTTACTAAAAATGCCTCTGGAACTTTTTTCAAGACCTTGCCTTCTGCAAAAAGCAATCCTTCTTTGATGCCTCCCGCAATGCCAAAATCTGCCTCTTTAGCTTCTCCGGGTCCGTTTACGGCACAACCCATAACAGCAATAGTTAAAGGATAGTTGTTATAGGGCTCAAGTGCTTTTTCCACTTCGGTAGCTAATTTAATCAGGTCTATTCTTGTTCGTCCGCAGGTAGGACAGGATATAATATTTAATCCTTTGCGTAAACCCAAAGAGGTCAATATTTCTTTGGCAACTTTCACTTCCTGAACCGGCTTATCCGTTAAAGAAACCCTTATCGTATCTCCAATCCCTTCTTCTAAAAGGATTCCCAAAGCAATGGAACTTTTTATAGAACCCCGAAAAACAGTTCCTGCTTCGGTAATTCCAAGATGTAACGGATAATCGCAAACACTGCTTAAAAGGCGGTAACTTTCCAATGTTAAAGGAATTGAGGATGCCTTCACGGAAACCTTAATCTCATAGTAAGAAAGCTCTTCCAAAATTCTTATATGCCGTAAAGCCGATTCCACCATTGCCTTAGCGCTAACTCCATATTTTTGCAGTAAATCCTTAGGTAGAGAACCGCTATTTACTCCAATGCGAATAGGAATTTTTCGTTCTTTGGCTGAAGCAACCAATGCTTTCACACCTTCAATTTTCCCTATATTTCCAGGATTGATGCGCAGTCCGTCAATACCATTTTCCATAGCTGCAAGGGCTAAACGGTAATTAAAATGAATATCTGCTACTAAAGGAGCTTGGGCAATTTTTTTCAGGTCTTTAATTGCCTTGGCATCATCTAAATCCATTACTGCACAACGAATTATGTCACAACCGACGGATTCCAGTTCCTGAATTTGTTGAATGGCATTTTCCCGGTCGGAGGTTTTCACTGAAAGCATTGATTGAATGCTTACAGGTGCACCTCCACCTATAGGAATATTTCCTAATTGAATACGCCTTGTATTTTTGCGCTTGATTTCCTGCATCTTGTTCTCACCTTGTTTGTTACTGCTATTTTAAATAATTAGAAGATGTTGGGTATATAAATGTTCATTTTGAGGCATTATAAAAGGGTGCAGTTGCAACTTGTTAACAAAATCCGCAAGTAACTGCAAAGCTGGATATTCTGTATAAAAATGCCCCGCATCAATAAGAGGAATTTTGCTTTCCAGAAAACCGTGATAAGAAATATCTCCGGTAATTAAAACATCAGCAGTTTTTTGAGCAGCTGAAATCAGAGAACTGCCACTACCTCCACAAATAGCTATCCTGTTAATATTTTTATGCAGGTCAAAACTGGCTGTCCAAAGTTTAACCTGAGGACAATTTAAGCGTTCTTTAACTAAAATAGCCAAGTCCTGAAGATTTATTTCAGCGTTGTATTTGCAAATCAGACCCAATCCATAAGCCGGATTGGGATTAGCAACCTCATAATGATAAATCAACGGTGTTTCATAAGGATGATTTTGACGAATTGCAGCTAAGACATCATTTAAATGAAAGCTTTCACAGCAGAATTGAAGACAGGTTTCCGCAATATGACCTTCAATACCGCTATCTTTATAGGGTTTGGCATTTTCCGAAGCTTTGTAATAACCTTCGGATTCCTGTTTATTGGCACAATTGTAATAGTTTCCTATTTTTCCGGCACCTGCATTCCAAGCCGAATGCATTATTTTTTCCGCTTCTTCAAGAGGGCAATAAACCACTATTATATAGTTAGTTGCTCCCGTTTCAGAACTTAAAGAACCAAGAACTTCCAAACCGAGTTTTTGGGCTAAACTATGATTTACACTTTTTTCCGCAACATCCAGATTAGTATGTAGGGAAATTAGGGAAAGGTTATTTTTAATGATTTCCAAATAGAGAGGATTTGTTATATTTTTAAGCTGTTGGAAAATCAAAGGATGATGGCTTAAAATCAATTGACATCCGTTTTCTAATGCTTTTTGAACAGCTGTTGAGGTTACATCCAAAGTTATGTAAACATTTTCCACTTCACTGTTTAAGTCACCTATCTGTAAGCCGGAATTATCCCAGGAAAGAGCTAATCCCAAAGGAGCAAATTCTTCTATCTGTTTCATTATCTCACTTATTTTCATAATGATACCTCATCTTGCTGATGCAAAAACAGGTAAACTAAAAATGCTTATCCCGTCAAGCAGTATCTGTTTATTATAATTCTGAGAAAAGAGGAAAAGAGAGTTTTTTACAAAGAGGAAAAGAGAAAAAGAGAGGGTTTTTTACAAAGAGATAAAGAGAAAAAGAGGGTTTTTTACAAAGAGATAAAGAGAAAAAGAGAGGATTTGGAAGTGAAAAGTCAGAAGTTGTAGTCGGAGGACACCGTTCCTCAGCAAGAAAAAAGGTTCCTGATTTTGTGTAGCTTCAGCGAGCTCCGACTACATAATTCAGGGTTTATAATAAAATTATCTCCTTGTTTCACCTTTCACTTTTTCACCTTTCCACTATTCCACTATTCCACTTTTCCACTTTTCCACTTTTTCACCTTTTCACCTTTCACCATTTTGATTTTTTGCACAATTCCTTCACCGCAATTTTGGCAGATTTCAAAAGCGGAACGATTATTTAAAATTGCCTTACGCATTTTTTGTATCTTTTTTCCGCACCAAAGTTCAGAAAAACTGTGCTCTTGAATATTGCCGATTTTTATGCTACCATTTTTATCGTAGCAGCAGATATTCATTTCCCCGTCCCAATTTATAACCGGTTGTGTCCATAAGCGTATGCAGCGATTTTTCAGTTGGGTTTTCAGAGTAAATTTATTGCCCTGTTGGAAATAGCGACTGTATTTATGATCGGAAGGTAAAAAAGCAAGGTCATCAGAACTGTATATTTGTGCCGTTTTGAATTCCAGTTTATCAATTTTCAGTTTTCTTGCCAAGTGTTTAACTTCTTCAATCTCATTTTCGTTATGTTTCATAATCAAAAACTGCCAAACGATATATGGCTTGTTGCTATGCAATTTTTCTTTCTGGTGAACCAGTTCCTGCATATTTTTCAGCACGAGATCAAAGTTTCCGTTTATCCGATATTTATTATAGGTCTCTGCCGTAATTCCATCCAGAGAAATAATAATTTTATGCAAACCGCTTTTCACGATGCGTTCAATGTTTAGTTCCAAGCTGGCATTAGTGGAGGTCATAGTGTAAAAATTTTGTTTAGAGGCATATTCCAGCATTGCATAAAAATCGGGATTCAGAAAGGGTTCGCCTTGACTCCATAAAATCAGCATTCCAATTTTATTTTGAACTTCCCTACAGATTTTTTTAAATAGCGGCAAAGACATCATTCCCCTGGGACGAAGCAATTTTCCATTGCCGGTTAAACATAAAGGACAGTGTAAATTACAAATATTTGTCGGTTCCAGCATTAAGGCAGGCGGATAAAAATGCACCAGCGGTTTATGGGTTATCAGTGATAAACCGTATTCACAAACAATTCCACAGGTTTGCCATAAACGCTGTTTATACAAAAATGCTTTTGCCAAGTTAAGATAATCCGTATTCATAGTTTGCAACTTGCTAAAAAAGAGTGAAGGCGTCAAGCAAAAAGAGAAAACATAGAATAAGATTATTGCACCTAAACCAAATAATGCGATTGATGAGCAGTGGGTTGGCAAATTCTTTCTTTGCCGAAGAACCGAAGGTTTCTAAAGGTATTTATAATTTTCAGCAGTTGCTTAAGTCAGAATTCGGCAAGCATATAAGGTCTTTCACAATTATATTATGACTTGTTATTTTTGTTGCTAAGTCCTTGGATTTGATAGTAATAGTAGGTAGAAAATCAGCTAATGGTCCGGAGATAGGAATATTCAATTTTCTTTTCATTTCTTGAGTATTTATTCCACCAAACAATGCTTCATCTTCTATGTATAATTCTTTGTAATATTGCCTTATCCATTGGTAATAAAACAATTAGCCATAGTATTTGTCGTTATTGGGTTAGAATGCATAATTGCTTGTTACATAGTTGATTAAGTAACGACTCCGTAACACTTCCGTAACACTTCCGTTGTCTCGTTAGGGAATCGTTACTTGGTTGTTACTTTGTTGTAAGAAGTAGCACAAAGATAAAAACAAGCCAAAGTAAGGCAGGAGTTATCTGCGGCTTGATAACTTTCTCTGGGACAATAAATTCTATAGTGTCTATCCCAAATTATGCAGTTGAGAAAAAAAGGATTGACAATTTCTAATTTGCCAAAGAGTTATAAAATTCTCTCTGGTCGTTATGAGTCCTCATCACAATATTAATTAGTGACAATGTGCAAAGTTATACAAGCTATGATGACTCCTGACCTAATTCATTCTTCATTTTTCATTTAAACGAGTGGCTTACGTCATCATCGCTATCATTGTTTCGGGACAGTCCCAGCGAAAAAAATAACTTGCCAATTTTATAAAGATGAAAAAGAGTGAAATACTAATATAAGTTGGAAAAAGGAAGAAGTTATCAGGAATTAATATCCTGCTATGCTAAAATGGTGATAGCTAAGAGGATTGCAAAAGATGGCGCTAATTGCTTTTCGGCATACCTTTTAACGTGCTGAAATTTATGGGGCAAAGCGGAATTTGCCACTTCCTTTTCAGATAAAGCAAAGAGATGCATAAATGACTAAGAGATTTTTAGTTACGCTTATTTTACTGACGGCAGTATTTTGTTCTGCTCTGGAGGTTACTTATATTGATTGGCAGAATTACGGTTCAGCGGCTACAAGAATCGTAATAGGTCTTTATGGCACAGGGTCTTATAAAGTTGATAAAAGTAATGACTTTGTAGAAATAAAGTTAGATAATGCCGATGTCAGTAAAGTAGATATTTCCAATTCTGCTGAGGGTTTGATAAAAAGTATAGAACAATTTGGGGATAAAATAGTTATCTCTACTTTCTGTCCTTACTGTTTGGAACAGATGGAATTGGATGCACCCCGGCGTTTAGTTTTGGATCTTATTGTTGCTCAACCGGATAAACAACAAAAAATAGAGCTTGTGGATTTCTATACCTCTGTGGGGAAATTAAATAGCGCTGATAAAATTTACTCCGAACTTCACCGTAATTATCCAAGTGATTATGAGATATTGTATAAATGGGCTTGTTTATTAAAACAAAGAGGTAGCGGTCGGCTAAAGGAAATAGTGGGGAAAATTCCTGAAAATTCCGAGTATTATTCTTTGGCGCAACAAATGCTAAAGGGGACTGAGAAAAAAGATTCAGCCCAATTATGTTCCCCGCAGAAAGCGCAAAATGCCTGCAAAATAAGCTCCGTTGAAGAAAAAACAACGACCGAGTCCCTATACATTATGCCCAAAACTCAGCAGGATAAGAAGCAGACAACTAAACCCGCTAAAATTAAAAAATTATATGGCAGAAAATGGATTAGCGGAATTATGCTGTTAATCATCCTGATTTTGCTGTTAATTTTAATATATCTTTTCATTGCAAGCATTAGCAGAAAGAAAAAGAAAACAACACTGAACATCAATATTGAACCCGACAATAAAGAAGATATTCACCCCGAGGAAAATAAAACCCTCTGTCTTATGGTTCGTCGTTTGCTTGATTTTGGTTGGACAAATAGTGAAATTGCTAAAGAATTAAAAATATCCGAGGAGGAAGTGGAACGCCTGGTGCAATTGTGTCATCAGGATGAATCCCAATAAAATATGGCTAAGAAAATATGTTTGGCTATCCTGTTACTTTTTTGTTCATTATTACCTGCTTTGAGTTTGATACCGGATTCTGCCTTTGCTCCGGAAATTCAGAAAGGGTTAAAACCCAGTTTATTAAGTTATCTCCAAAGTGCAAAAGAAGATAGTATCTCTATTTATAATAATGGATTATACCTTCCTTTTGTCTCGCGTTCCAGCGTAGGTGACGCTGTCCTTGATATTTGCCGTTTGGGAAATGCCAACTATTCTTTATTGAGTTATCAAAGTCCTGATTATAAATTGAGAGGGGAACTGAATTTTATTGGGGGTTTGGAACCTGTTAAAAAGGATGAAAGTTACAGCTTTCTCTACAGAGGGTGGCTGTTGAAATCGCAATATGGAAAACACATAGAAATGAATACTAAATGGTGGAACGGAATTTTTTTGGGTAATCAAAACGCAGCAAGAAATTCCTGGCTGGTGGATGGTTACTACAATACCACCGATGAAAAACTGAACATTGATAATCTTAGCGGAGATATCAGCTACAATGCCAAGAACTTAACTCTGGCTTTAGGACGGGGAAAATTTCCCGTAGGCAATTCTATTAGCGGAAGTATCATTTTGAATGATGGGGTGAATGATTACGGTTATATTTTGGCTGAAGGCAGAGCAGGCATTTTTAGTATCTCTTTTTTGCACGCATCTTTAATGGCAGATAGCACTTACAATATATATAATGACCATTTTTACAACAACAAGAATTATCCCGATAAGTATCTGGCATTGCATCAATTCGGCTTTCATCCTTGTTCTAATTTGCATCTTTTCCTTGGTGAAGAAATCATCTATGGCAATCGTTCACCGGAAATTAGCTACTTTTTACCCAATGCTTTCTGGCGAGCAATTGAGCATAACCTTTGGGATAGAGATAATGTAATGATTTTTGCTGGAGGTTCTTATCGTCCTGTTCAACCGTTATTTCTTTATGCACAAGTTCTTATAGATGAATTTAGTTCCAGCAAACTTTTCAGTGATTGGTGGGGAAATAAATATGCTTTACAGGGTGGAATGCGTTGGAATGTTCCTTTTTCTTTACCGGAAAGTCCTTCTGCAGATATAACAACAGAAATTACAGCTGTCCGTCCTTTCACTTATACGCACTATTTGAATCATACGATGTTTTCTACTGATGGCAGACCTCTGGGCTATCCTAAAGGTTCCAATTTGGCAGATGTTTCTTGTCTTTTGCGTTTGCCATATAAAGATATTTTTCTTTGGCAGGGAGGTGTATCTTATTGCAAACAAGGAAGTTTTGGCAGTGACTGGAGGCAAAATTATCATAATGTTTTTAATACAGCGGAAGAAATTGATGAAGGCACGGCGGATTGGTTTCAAGGAACAAAGACAGAAACTATTACCTTGAAAAGTAATGTCCTTATAGATATTTTTGCTCATCACCGTCTCCTTTTTGGTTTTGAAACTGCTCACCTTGATGACTGGCAAAATACCTTCTATTCTGCCTGGCAGTTTATTTATTAAGGGTTCAAAAATGAGAGTAGTTGATCGCCTTGAATTCCCGAAGCGGTATAAACCGAAACAGTTTATCCTGATTATTGTTATTGTTCTTGTTATTCTGGGGATTTTCATTCAACGCTCCAGTGTAAGAAGAAATGCGTCCCGAATTCAAATCAGCGATGTCCGCATCTCCAATTTCGGCACTCAATTTATAGAACTGGAATACACTCTTGCCAATACCGGTAAAAGAGACCAGGAAATTGCATTAATGGCAAGGGTTTGGGATGTGGAAGGCGAAGAAATTGCCAGCGCTTTATTTAGTGTGAAAGTGAAGGCAAATAGTATAAGCAAACGGACTAAAATGCTGGATAAACTAAATCGGGCTTTACAAGAAGGGGAAAGACCTTATAAAGCGGAAATAGCGCTCTATACAAGACATATACCTTAACCTGGAAGAACGCCATTTTCGTCGTTCACTGCCGCAATATCTTTTACGCTACTTGCAAATGAATTTGGCATTGCAAACGCGTGATGTTAGGAAGGAAGAATGAATATCAAATGGCAGTTAGGATAAATTTTTGTTTATAAGGGAAGAATAAAAAATTATAAATTTGTGTCATTTATGAAATCTGTGAGAGAATAATTTATCGTCGTCATTAATCATAAGCGCCAATGAAGATATTGTAAGAGATAAAATTGGGAAAGCGCTAATGACTTCTGACTTAAATAAAAAATCCTGAAGATGGAGATAAAATGTAAATGGAGGCAAACAGAAAAGCACCTGCTCCTTTTCTCTTGCCGGTTTTGTTTTGGACTATCGGTATCATCCTGGCAAAATGCTTCCTGCCGGGAATAAATTTTCAATTAATTATAGCCGGTGGATTAACAATTGTTGCTATCTTTATGCGTAGGATACGCCAAATTTTACTGCTGTTACTTTTTTTGTTTTTAGGTATGTTACGCTTTTCTTTATGCCAACAGGAAAGTTCTCAACTGGAGATGTTATTGCAGGAAAAAGAACACCTTCAGCAGGAAATAACTTTTAATGTTACAAGGGTCTTTTCAGTGGAGGAAAAGCGTTATGCCATAGAGCTTGATTCCCTTGCCTCTTATCCTTTGCAAGAAAAAATTATCCTATCTACCAATGAAAGCTTAATCCCAGGCAGAACTTATCGTTTATTAGCGGAAATTTATCCCTTAACCCGCGATCCTATTTTGGATATTTATCCTAATCGTTATTCTGCAGTTGCTTATCAATTGGGCAAAGCACAGGAATTTCCCAACCTAAAAGTTAGCGCTATAATTGGCAGATTGCGTTATGAACTGCTAAGTTCACTGGAAGCTAAATTGGGAGAAGATGCGGATTGGGCAAAAGCATTGCTTTTTGGTGAATCGGGATTAAAGCAGGAATACATTACTCAGCTTACCGGAGCAGGAATTATACATTTGATAGTTGTAAGCGGAATGCATATCTGGTTTATTTATTTGATTCTGGTTTCGCTGTTAAGGATGTTTTTTAAAAGGGAAATAGCGGAGTTTCTTTTTCTACCGTTAATTTTACTTTATGCGGCACTCAATAACTGGTCTCCTTCTGTAACTCGCTCTATTATTATGATTTCAGTAGGTATTTTAGCTCGCTGGCTGCAAAGTCCTGTTTCGGGAGCTCAAACATTAGCTTTATCTTTGTTTATTATAACTCTCTTAAGTCCTTTGCAGTTGTTTAATATAGGACTTCAGCTTTCCTTTGTTTCGGTGCTGGTTATTTTTTACGGATTGCCCAATTTTCGGTTATTTTCCCGGGATAAAATATTGAACAATCCCTTTTATAAAGTGCTTAATGATTTACAAGATGGTATTTTACTTTCGGCGCTTATTTCCATAGCAATAACTCCTTTCACTCTCTATTATTTTGGGACTGCATCTCTAAATGGCATAATTGGCAATACATTAGGCATTCCACTTAGCGGAATATTGCTCCCGCTATCTTTTTTAGTGCTGATAACTCCTCAGAGCTGGTATTTAACAAAAATATTTGTAATAGTTTATAGAGCAGTTAATATTTTATGGATACGCTGGATGCAGTTTTGTTACAACTTGCCTTTTTCCCTGTCTGCCAATTACTTATCTCTGTTTCAGGCAATAGCTTTAGCAGTTGTAATTCTGTGGGGTTTTTTCCTTATTCGCGGTAAATTCAAATTTGCTTTGCAAGCTGTAATTCCTATGTCTCTGTTGGTTACCGGTTTTATGCTGATTCCTACTTGGCAAAAACCAGAGGCAAGTGTATATATTTATAATTGCGGTGTAGGTGATTGCACTCTAATTCGTTTTGCAAATGGTGAAACAATGCTGATTGATACAGGTGGCACAAAAAAGAAAGGGTTTGCGGAAAATATTTTAACTAAAAGCGATTATTCCGAAGAAAGTTGGTTAAGTAAGAATTTACTTCCCTGGCTGGGCAAAAAGGGCATCACCAAAATTGACTATCTTGTTCTTACGCATTTACATAGCGATCATTGTGGAGGTTTGATAACCTTGCTGAATCAGAAAAAAATAAAGCATATTTTTGTCAGCGATGAAAGCACCAAACAAGAGCTCTGGAACTATGCATCTAAACAGAAATATTTTGGAACAGCTCAAATACATACAGTTACGGATACCTGTTCATTCTTTACAGGCAAGGCAAAATTGAAATTCCTGCATCCGGATAAATCCTATCATCCCTTAAACGAGAATAACTCTTCTCTGGTTTGCCGTTTGGATACAAAACAGGAACGCCTTCTTTTTACAGGCGATATTGAAGCCGAAGCTGAAAATTATCTGGTAGATAACTATGCGCAAGAACTGCAAGCGGACTTTTTAAAAATCCCACATCATGGTTCACGCAATTCCAGTTCGTCCGAATTTTTACAGGCAGTTAACCCCCAAGAAGTTTGGATAACTGCCTCCAGCAGAAATAGTTATCACTTTCCTCATCCCGAAACAATAAAGCGCTTACAAAAACAGCAAACCAAAATCTTCATCACCGGAAACGGAACTATCAGAAAAATGATTGACAGCAGAAGTAACTAATATAAAATGCCTTTGTAAGGATGAAATAATGCAAAAAAATGTGAAAGAAGCGCTGTTATTAGATAAACTTTTTGCCTTGCTGGAAACCAATGGCGAAGTTATGGAAAGCGTAAAACACCAAAAACTGAATAAAAAGCACTACAGCTTTGAGGAATTGAAAACTCAAAACCGGAATACAGAAAATTTACTAAAGGCAATCAAAGAAAGTAGAGCATTGGAAGCAAGGTTAGAAAGTATTTTCAGTGAACTTTCCCTTTTGCCCATAAAGCATTTAAAGACCACCGAGCGTTTGGAACTAAATGAACTTTTTGAGATAAAATCATTCCTTTTCAGTTACTTGCATTTGCAGGAAATATTACAGGAACATAAACTTAATCACCAACATCCGTTACCGGATATGCAAAAAATGTTTTCCCTGCTTGATCCCGAAGGCAATAAACTTCCTACCTTTCGGATTTATCCTTCCTATTCTTCTGTCTTAAAAAAGCTTACCCAAAAGCAGTTTGCTATAGCCAAGCGCTTGAAAGAAGCTCGGAAACGGGATTTGGAAAAGGCAAAACAGGAATTGGGTATGCCTACTTTGAAAGAGGAATTTACTCTTTCCCGCAATCGTAAAGAACAACTGGAGGCAATTTTAGCATCCAAATATTTTATTGTGGTCTCGGAAGGGCTGGCAAATTATAATTTCCGCCTGGCTGATTCTAAAGAAGCTGCTGATTTGAAAGCCGAACTGCATCAACTCTCAATTGAGCTGACGGAAGAGGAAAATAAGATTTTATGCTCTCTTACAACTCAAATACAAAATGCCTTTAGTAATTTTGAGCTTGCCTATAACAGTGCCGGAGAATATGCATGGGATTTTTGCCTAGGTAAATTTGCTTTGCATTATAACTGTTGCCTGCCAACTATAACTCCTTCTTTTGAAGGTATTTATCTTAACGAAGCAGTTAATTTGCCTCTGAAACTTTTTCTGGAAACACTACAACGTCAATACCAACCCCTAAATATTGCAATGAGCAAAAAGGATAATCTGATAACAGGTCCTAATATGGGTGGCAAAAGCACTGCTTTAATAACTATTGGTCAAATGTGCATTTTGGCTTCACTGGGAATACCTTTACCGGCTAAAAAAGCTAAATTACCTCTATATGATGAGGTTTATTACAATCACGATGCGGGAGAAAACAGTGAGACCTTAAGTTCTTTTGCCCGGGAAGTTGTCTCTTTATCTAATATGTTACTGCGTAAGGGAAATAAACTTGTTTTACTGGATGAATTTGCTAAAGGAACCAATCCCGAAGAAGGTGAGGCAATTTGTGTGGCAACGCTTAAGTATTTGATAAATAGTAATAATACTATCATTTCTGCTACTCATTTCAGTGCTCCGGCAGAACTTGCAGGTTTGGCTCATTTTACTATCAAAGGAATTGATGAACAAGGTTTTAAGCGTTTGGAAAAAATGCAGGACAGCAATTTGGAAACACGCTTGGCACTTCTTTCGGAAGCAATGGATTATTCTCTTTTACCTGTTTCTGCAAAGACAGAACCTCCTAAATGTGCAATTCGTATTGCCGGAATTTTAGGTTTACCAGCTGAAATTTTACAACAACTGCCCAAGGAGAAAAATGCCCAAAGTTAGTTCTCAACAAGTGCTTGAATTAGCTTTAGAAGTCGGACGCATAATTTTACAAAGCGGAGGAACTACAAACCGCGTGGAATTGATGATGAAAAAGGTCTGCAATTGTTTTGGCTATCCTGAAACAGAGTCGTATGTAACTCCTACCGGCATTTTTATCAGCATCAAAGATGAAAACGGCAATATTTTTACCAGTATTAAAAGAATAGAAAATCGGCGTATAGACCTGGGGAAAATAACTCGCATCAGCACAATGGTGAATTGTATGGAAGTTAAACCACTTTCCGAACAGGAATTGCAGGAACAACTGGTTAATTTTACAAACGAACTGAGAAAAATAGATAATGAAAACCCTTGGAGCCCCTGGATAAGAGACATCTGTGGAGGTGCCACAAGTGGATTTTTCTGCTTGCTTTTTGGAGGTTCCTGGGCTGAATTTGCTGTTGCCTTTTTCATTGGTGCAGTTGTTACTTTTGGCTTAAAATATCTGGAGAAATTGGCTTTTAATAACTTTCTGCTGAATGCCATAGCAGCAGCGTTGATTGTTATGTTGGCAAAAACATTGGATATCTTCATACCCTATATTCGTTTAGATAATATAATCATTGGTGGAATAATGTTACTTGTTCCAGGGCTATCTATTACAAATGCCATTCGTGATACAATGAGTGGAGACCTTGTTGCTGGAACTGCCAGAGCTGTAGAAGCACTATTTATTACAGTAGGAATCGTAGCGGGAAGTGCTTCAATGCTTAAAATTTGGTCAATGTGGGGTTATTGATGCGTCCGTTTGATACTTTAACTTTAATGCAATTTATTTGGGCTTTTTTAGCTATTTTAGGTTTTTCCATTCGTTCCAACTTAAAAGGGATACGAATTCTTTTTACTGCTTTAAGTGGAGGACTGTGTTGGGCTTTTTATTTAATTATTTTGTATTATAGCAAGTCCATGCTTTTTTCTGTATTCGTAGCTATTATCCTGGTGTGCATTTATTCGGAAATAGTAGCACCGCGTTTAAAAACACCGGTTTCCGTTTTTGTAACCTGTGCTATTATTCCTTTAGTTCCGGGAAGAGGTCTTTTTAATTCTATGCAATTATACATAGCCGGGGATAATTTGCACGCTTCCAAAGCTATTTTACAGACCCTGCTTATTGCTGGAACCATTTCCATTGCAATTGCTATTGTGTCTTCAGTAACCAATTTAATCAACAAACTGATGAACAGATTTTAGGAGCTTAATAAAATGTATAAATCAATAAAACAGCAACAATTGGAGCAAAGAATTCTGAAGCTGCTCTCTGGAAAAGCACTTAAAACAGCCGAGTGGCTTTTTACCAATCCGGAACTGCAAGCAGGTCAAGAATATGCCAATATTGTATCTATTAAGCGTTTGGGCTTTAATGATCACGGTCCTGTCCATATGCGAAAAGCAACTTTGAACGCCATTAAAATGTTCAATTTGCTTAATCAGTCGGGCATTAAAATGAATCTGGAAAAAGAAGGAGCAGGAAATGCGGATGATTCCCTTACAGCTGTAATTTTAGCTTCTTTGCTGCATGATTTGGGAATGGCAATTACCCGCGAGTCCCATGAATTGCTTTCTATTCAACTTGCTATTCCTTATATAGATACAGTTTTAAACACTTTGCATTCGGAAAATGAAATTGTTTTAAAAACCGCTATTCGTTCTCTTGCCATTGAAGGTATTTTTGGTCATATGGCAACCCATAAAATTCATTCTCTGGAGGCGGGTTTGGTTTTAATTGGGGATGGAAGTGATATGGAGAAAGGCAGAGCCAGAATTCCTACGATGCTTTCTTCTCAAACCAGAGTTGGAGATATTCACCGGACTTCTGCTTCCGCTATTCAAAAAGTGAAAATTTTTAAGGGGCAGGAAAAGCCCATCAATATTACTGTGGAAATGAATGCTTCGGTAGGTTTTTTCCAGGTGGAAGAGGTATTTTTTCCCAAAATTAATATCAGTCCGGTGAAACCGTATATTGAGCTTTATGCAGGAGTGACGGATAGAGAAATGCTGAGGTATTTGTAAGGTGAGAGGTAGAGAAGTAGAGAGAAAAAATTGAGATAGAACATTAGAGATACAATGAAAGTTATAGTATCACTTTAATTGTTCTTCAAATAATAAAATCTGCGTAATCTGTGGGAAACAAAATACGCGAACATTTTCTTCCCAAGGTTGTTTACATAGCCAGGAAACGGCAGAAGGGCTAATTGGCTTGGAGGGAATATCATTCCGGGTGTAGAATTCAGTCATAAAGAACTCTGCCAGAACAGGGATATCTTCAATCCGTTTTCTGAGAGAGAGAATTTATTTTTTAATAATTAATCTTCCTCAGGGTCTAAAATATTTTCTTCGTCCAGCAATCCCATTTTGTCCATTTCGGATAAGAAAAGCTCATTAAACTTATCGGCTATAATATCATACAATTCCTCATCTTCAATGGGGTAAAAAGTAACAATATCTCCTTCTCCGATCATTTGATAGATGTCATAAATATCTTCTCCTTCAGGTACTAAGGCAATATATTGTTTATCTTCATAGTCAATATGCCCGATAGGGATGTAATTTTGAATAGAGCCATCTTCGCTTTGGACGGGAATAACAAATTGCTCATGCTGACATTCTTCGTCACAGATATGTGTATCTGCAGGTTGGGTTTCGTTTTTTTCTTTTGGGGTCATTGGAGTATCCTTGTTTATATTTTAGTCATAATTTGGAAGGCATATTTTTTGGCAAGCCAAATCTTTGTTTTTTCGTAAAGCAGATATAGAAAGCAGGGAAAAGGGAAAGAAAATTGATTGACGGTTTTAAGCCCTGTATTTTTTAAGATAAACAAAACAAAATTAATATTCTGGAGGAAAAATGAATTATCGTGTGCTCGCGATAAATCCTGGTTCAACATCAACCAAAATTGCTGTTTATGATGACAGCACCCCCGTTTTTGAAAAGACCTTACGCCACGATCCTGAAGAATTAAATCAATTTGGAGATCTTTTTAATCAGACGGATTTTCGTAAGGCATTGGTTATGGAAGCGATGGAAGAAAATAATGTCCATCCCCAAAGTTTAAATGCCGTAGTTGGTAGAGGTGGTTTAGTTCGTCCTGTAAGTGGAGGAACCTGGAAAGTAAATGAAGCAATGTTACGCGATCTGAAAGATATTACAATTTGGGGAAGAAGTCATGCTTCCAATTTAGGTGCCTTTTTGGCAAAAGCGGTTGCCGAACCACTTGGCATTCCCTATTTTATAGTTGATCCTGTAGCCACGGATGAAATGGAGGATATTGCGCGTTTAGCAGGCATTCCTGAAATTGAACATAAAAGTTTGTTTCATGCCTTAAATATCCGCTATATTTGTCGTTTACTGGCAGAAAAACTGGGAAAGAACTTAACTGAAGTTAATTTCATTGGAGTGCACCTGGGAGGGGGAATTTCCGTTGCCGCCATAAAAAACGGACGAGTAGTAGATGTTAATAATGCTCTTTTAGGTACGGGACCCTTTTCTCCTCAAAGAGCTGGCTCTCTTCCCATCGGCGATTTGATAGAAATGTGCTATTCGGGTAAATACACTAAAAAAGAGCTTACCACTTATCTTTCCAAGGGTGCAGGTCTTATGGCTTATTTAGGAACCGACAGCGGAATTGAAGTGGGTAAAAGAGTTGCAGAAGGTGACCAAAAAGCTAAACTTGTTTTAGATGCTATGTGCTATAGAATTTCCAAGGAAATCGGTTCCTGTTCTGCAGTGCTTGCGGGAAAAGTGGAGGGAATTTATCTTAGCGGTGGTTTGGCATATAACGATTATATAGTAAATTTTATTAAAGAGCATACAAAGTTTATAGCTCCGATATATTTATATCCTGGCGAAAAAGAAATGGAAGCTCTCTGCCAGGGTGGAATTAGAGTTCTGAATGGAACCGAAGAAGCAAAGGAATATCCTTATTGAAATATTTCCTGATTATCTTTCTGCTTACTATTGGCATTTTCCTTAGTGCAGAAAGTTGGACTGTCCTTCTTTATATGGCTGCCGATAATAATTTGGCAGAAATGGGCAGATTAGATATAAATTCTCTGGAAAGTGTTGCCCAACCTGCGGATTTGAACTTAATTGTGCAAGCCGACTTTCCGGAAGGAGCAAAACGCTATAAAATTCAACAGGATAATTCGGAACAAATAACTTCACCGGTTTTAGCAAACCTGGGAACAATCAATAGCGGAGATCCTAACACCTTAAATAGTTTTATAAAATGGGGCTTCAACCGCTATCCCGCTCAGCGCAAAATGCTTATTATTTGGTCACATGGGGATAGCTGGTATAAAGACAACAGCGGAAAATGGATTTGTCCCGATGATAATGCTCAAGACCTGATTAGTGTTTCCGGGGGAGAACTGGTTTTGGCACTATCAGGAATTCCCTATTTAGATATTTTACTGTTTGATGCCTGCAGTATGCAATGTATTGAAGTAATCAATGAAATTCACAGCTTTGCGGATTATATAATCGGTTCGGAAGACCTTGTTCCCCAATACGGTTTTCCTTATGAAGATATTATTCCCCTTTTTAATGGTGACTTTGATGAGCTGTTAGCGCAAATTCCCGAACTCTATGTTTCTTCCTATTTGCCGGGACAGGGTATAAATCCCGGAGGAGCTCTTTGGTCTGTTACCTGTTCAGTGGTGAAAACAGAATTAGTGCCTCAGTTTGTGCAACAGATAAAGAATTTTGCTATCAGCCAAAGATTTCTTGCCCCTAAATATTTTACTGTTCGCAATTCCTGCTATTCTATGAACACAGGACTCGCAGATGTAGATATCAGAGATTTTTTGGAAAAAGCACAAACGATTTGGACAAGCGGAACACAAAATTTGCTCTCTCTTTGGAATTCTATTGTTATCAGCAGTTGTTTTACCAATCCTGAAGAAACAGGAAATATTGGAACTGCGGCAATTTGGTTTCCTGATAGCAGATTCAATTTTGAAAACGGCTGGAGACAATATCATAAGCTGAATTTTTCTCGCTCCCGTTGGCTCAGTTTTGTAAATTCGGCTATCGGAAATGATACTTTTCCTCCTGAAACACCTATTCTCATCTCCCAAAATCTGATTTATAACACTTTGCAAATTTCTCTGCAGGCAAATCCCGATCCCGATTCCCTTTACTATGAAATAACCATAGACGAGGGACAGCATTTCCAATATTTTTATACTAATCCCGATAATGCTGTGTTTACGATTATGCTACAAATCTCCCAAAACGGAACTTATCAAATCCGAGCTATTGACCAAAGTGGCAACAAAAGCCAACCCTTAATTGGAAATTATACCTATTCTAACCCCCAGGCATCAATCATAATTAACCCGAATCCTGTTTCTGGAACTTCCTTAGCCGTTTTAAGGTGGTGGGCAAGTGAAGAGCTTGCAGGTAAAATTCAACTGGAAATTTATAACCTGAAAGGCCAAAAAGTAATAAATAGATATTTGGGAGAAGTAATTGCGGGTGAAGGCAATTTCCTGCTTTCTGCAGAACCGAAATTTAGAGCTCTGCCTTCCGGAGTTTACATTTTAAGATTGCACCTGGGAAACAGGAAATTTACAAAAAAGCTGACTATCTTATACTAAAATTATGCGTTTGGGAATAATGTGGATAACCTGTGGATAAGTTTTGTGGAAAGTCATCTACAAAATATAACAGCTATTATTTTCAGTCAGTTAATAAATTATAGTTATCCACAGAGCTTGTGGATAAGTCCCTATCTGATTAAAAATAAGAGAACTTGGAATTAAGGATAGTTGATGAGAGAAAATGTTGCCGTTCCTAAAATGAGTAATGAACATCTGCGCTATCTTTCTAAACTGAAACAGAAGAAATTCCGTTTGCAGGAAGGTCTGGTAATTGTTGAAGGGAAAAGAACTTTGGAACAGCTCTTTGCTTGGGACATTAAAGCTAAAGAACTGTATATCGTTGAGAGTGAACCCATCGTTTCGGCAGCAATAAGTTATACCGTTTCCGAACAAGGAATGAAACGACTTTGCGATTCGGAACAGCCGCAAAAAATAGCAGGTTTGTTTTCTTTGCCCAAACCCCGTAAAATAGCTTTTAAGAAAGCATTTTATCTGGACGATATAAGCGATCCGGGAAATTTGGGAACGATTTTTAGAATTGCCGCTGCCTTTAATATTGACTGTTTAATTCTTTCTCCCAAGACCTGTGAAATTAGCTCTCCTAAAGTGATTCGTGCCTCTTTAGGAGCGGTGTATAAGGTGCCTTTTTTCTTTTGTGAGATGGAAAAGTTGCAAGAATTAAAGGCACATATATTTGCTTTGGATATGCAGGGAAAAATTCCTCTCACTAATTTTGCACCACCTTCAGAACCTTATATAGTTGCTTTAGGCAACGAAGCTAAAGGCATATCTTCCTCTATTTTAAAAATTGCCGAAGAAACACTCTGTATTCCAATGCCCGGAGAAATGGAATCTCTGAATGTATCTGTCTCTTCCGCTATTTTAGCTTACACTCTTAGCTTGAACTAATCTTATTTTATTCCAAAGTAGAAGAAAAAAATTTGCACTTGACAAATTTATAATTATATTTACAAGAGAACTATATCATAAAAGGAGTGTGAGTATGGAAAATTGCGTGGCTGAAAGGATACTTTGTTTACCCGAATTACATTATTCAGGGTTGTGCTTCAAAATTAAAATACTATTGAAGAGAACTGTCATCTATTACTATGAAACCTGGCTTTTTGTTTCAAAAAAAGCGGAAGGTTTAAATTCCTATCAAGCACATTATAAATATAAGATCCGTACAGGTGTCTTAATATAAAGGAGAAACAAAAATGAAACAACTACCAAAACTTCTCGCAGTGGTGCTGTTACTAGTAATTATCAGTTCCTGCACAATCAACAAACCGATTTGCGCTACTTCTAATCCGTTGGGCGAAAAACAAGGTGTTTATACTCAAATCGGTATTTTGTTCTTTCAACCTGTTGCGAACTCAGATGCCGCTATTGCCAAGGCAGCTGAAAATGGTGGGATAACTAATATTTCTACTGTTGATTATAACACTACCTGGCTTCTCTTTCTGATGAAATACCAAACCATAGTAACAGGAAATTGATACTGTAGTGTGGTTTTTAGAGAATAGTTCTCTTTTATTTTGTTTCTGTTTTCAGTTAGGATGATATTTTCAGGAAAGGAAACAGAACTTTGAACTGTAGGAAATGAAGTGGGAACGGTAACTTTATGTTTGCCTGAAGGATATTTAAAAGTAATTAAAGCTTAGTGATAAACAAATAAGACAACGGGACTTTGATTTGTAAGCTACACCGGCAAAAAGTTTTTTTTGTGGAAAGTGGTGTTTACGCGTATTTTCTTATAGTTTTCAGATATAGGGAAACTATATGGGAGGAGGAAGTCCGTTTTTTGTTACCTGGATAATATCATTCCTTTATTAAGTAAAGCGCTTTATAATTACTGATCAGGTAAGTATTCCGGTAAGTTTAGGAAAATATAATTACATTTTTTAGCGGGCTCTATAAATAAAATATCCTTGTTCTATAATAGTTTTCCTCTGCTATAATGGAAGTTACGAAAGGGATGAGGTAAATGAAGAATTGACAAAAAAGGGGAGATACAGGACTTGGTAATTAAAATATATTTTCTAAGGGAGGAACAGGAATGTTGAATATTGTAAATCAGAAAACGGGATGGATAGAAGTTATTTGCGGAAGTATGTTCAGTGGTAAAACGGAGGAACTAATTCGGAGAATCAGACGGGCTGAATATGCTAAACAAAAAGTGCTGGTTTTTAAGCCGGTTATTGATAATCGTTACGATGCCAATAATATTGTTTCTCATTCACAAATGCAGGCACCTTCAATTCCGATAAATGCTCCCGGAGAAATTTATAGTTATCTGGATGACGATGTAAAAATAATAGCTATTGATGAAGCACAATTTTTTGATCCTTCCCTTGTTGGTATCTGTAATGATTTGGCAGATAGAGGTTATAGGGTTATTGTAGCCGGTTTGGATCAGGATTATAAAGGTGAGCCCTTTGGAAGTATGCCTCAATTAATGGCGATTGCAGAATATATTACCAAGAATTTGGCTATTTGTGTGGTCTGCGGTAATCCTGCTAATAGAACTCAACGCACAATTCATAAGGATGAGCAGATTCTGGTTGGTTCCACAGATGCTTATGAAGCAAGATGCAGAAATTGTCATGAGGTTTTGGATTGATATATTCAACCAGTTTAACGGGTTCCATATTACTTTTTGCAGTTCGGATTATTCAGATTTATAATATTTTAATTATCGCGCGCGTTTTTGCTTCCTGGATAATTCGGAATCCGTATAATCGTTTATATCACTTTTTAATAAGTATCACAGAACCGGTTTTAGGACCAATCCGTCATATTTTACCTCCGATGATGGGATTGGATTTATCTCCGATAATTGCATTTTTTATTCTTGATCTATTATCTCGTCTTTTAATTTCGTTAATTTAAGGTGGAGGAATTTATGCCCCTATTTCCTTTGGATATAAGACATCAGGAGTTTTCCACTGCAATGTTTGGTTACAGCAAAAAAGAAGTGCGTGCTTTTTTAGACCAGATAGCTTCTGAAGTTGAGGCATTTCAAAAACAGCTGGAAAAAGAAATTGCCCGTCAGGAACAAAAACAAAATGAAGTGAAACAAGAAGCATTACAAGCTGGTAGTGCTGTAGAAGAATTGAAAAGAAGAGAAGAATTAATTAGCCGAACTCTTGTTTTTGCAGAAAAAACCAAAGCGGATATTATAGCCAACGCTCGCAAGGAAGCAGAAAATATTATTAAGGAAGCAGACCTGAAAGCTAAAAGAGCTATCCAGGAAGCAAAACAGTATTTAAGCGTGCTGGAACATCAATATCTCCAATTAAAAGAACAGAAAAGACAATTCCTAATACAGTTTAAGGTAGAACTCCAAAGTTTTCAGGATAGAATAAATAAAGACCCTCTTTTAAGCAAAGATAGTGAATTGAGGTTAGATAGCGAATTTCATCAAATAAAAGAAGAAATTGTGCCCAAACCAGAAAATACGGAAACACAAAACGAGAAGAACAAATAAATGAGCAGTTATAAAGATACCTCTGCCTGGCTGAAAACCAAATTACCTAAACAACCACAAATTGCAGTTATTTTAGGAACGGGATTAAGTAATATGGCAGAAGTATTTCCGCTACTTTATTCTATACCTTATAATCAAATACCCGGTTTTGTTCAAAGCACGGCTCCTACGCATAAAGGAAATTTGCTGTTATGTGAAGTTGAGGGAATTCCTGTTATTTTTTTACAGGGACGCTTTCATTATTATGAGGGCTATTCAATGCAGGAAGTTGTTTTCCCAGTAAGGGTTTTATCGGCATTAGGAATAAAGGTTTTAATTGTTACTAACGCTTCCGGAAGTTTAAGAAAAGAACTGGAACCAGGAACTATTGTCCAACTGCAGGATCATATTAACTTTATGGGCACTAATCCCTTAATAGGAATGAATGATGATGATTTGGGTGAAAGATTTCCCTCTATGAATAAGGTATATGATCCGGAACTTTGTTTGTTGGCAGATAAAGTAGCTTTTGATTTGGGCATTAAAACAGCTAAAGGTGTTTATATAGCAGTTACAGGACCTTCGTTGGAAACAAAAGCTGAATGTTCTGCTTTTGCTTCTTGGGGTGCAGACCTTGTTGGAATGTCTACAGTTCCGGAAGTTATAACAGCACGCCATTCAGGGCTTAAAGTTCTTGCCTATTCAATTGTGACTAACTATAGTAATCTGTTTCATAATTTGGCACATAGTCAAGAAGAAATTCAAAGAATTGCCAATATATCAGGAAAGCAGCTACAAAAGCTAATAGCAGAATTGATTTTAAGGTTAACAAGGACTTTTTCATTGACATCATAATTGGTATTATAATGTTTGGATAATTTGATTTTTAAAAGAGCAAAACCGAAGGAGAATAAAATGGCAACAAAGAAGTTACCGCCTGAAAAACTGAAACACTACGAAGAAGTTATTCGGGCTGAATTAGAGGAAAGTATTGCTTATATTGAAAGCATCAATAAAGAACAAAGTTTAGGTGCTCGTGAAAGTAGCGGTGATCTTTCCAGCTATGCTTTTCATCAAGCAGATCAAGGTTCGGATACTAATCTTATGGAACAGTCGGTTATGATGCTGGAAAGCGAGAGAGAAAAAATTCGTCAGCTGAATGAAGCACTGCAAAGAATAAGTGATGGAACCTACGGTATTTGTGAATTTTGCGGTGAATTTATTCAGGAAAACCGTTTGGAAATTATTCCTTATGCCACCTGCTGTGTTGCCTGTAAAGAGAAAAACGAAGACAAAAAAAGGCGGCAAAAGCGTTGAAACAACCTCGTACACAGTTAAAAACGGCTCCAGCTTATTTTATTATGCTGCTGATTTTAGTTTTGGATCAATTAACCAAAACCTTGGTGCGAGTAAATATGGAAATGTATGAACGCATTCCTTTGTTGCAAAATTTATTTGGTGATACCTTTATTTTAATTAGAGTGCAAAATAGCGGTGCTGCCTTTTCTTTTGGTTTTGGTAGTGACTTAGTTAACCGTATTATTTTTATCTGTGTAACGGTTCTGGTAGTAGGCATTATTATTTATTTATTACATTATGCTCAACACAAGATTCAAGTTATCGCTTTTGGTTTGATTTTGGGTGGAGCTTTGGGAAATTTGATAGACCGGGTTTTATTTGGACCGGTAACGGACTTTTTTTCTATGGATTTTCCCGATTTTATTATGGAACGTTTTCCCGTGTTTAACATAGCTGATAGTTCAATCTTTATCGGGGTGGTTTTGATGATCATTGATATGCTGTTTATCAAAGATAAGCCAAGCCCTCTTCCCGAAACAGGGGAACATATAGAAATCAGTGAAATTAATAAGGAGCTATAAATGAAGAATTATATTCTTACCTTTCTGGCAATTTTCCTGGTGGCAGGAATATCTGCTCAAACAGTTCTTTCTTGTCACGACATTCAATATACTACCGATCCTACAGGTAATTCGCCTTATTATACCCAAACAGTTACTGTTCAAGGAATCGTAACTCATATTATACCTAATTCTGCATTTTATATTGCAGATGCGGAAGGGGGTGAATGGAGCGGACTTTATGTTTATCATAGAAACACCAGTAATGTTGTAAGCATAGGTGATCTGGTAAAGCTTACCGGAACGGTTGATGAATATTTTAATTTAACCGAATTTACCAATGTAAGTGCTTATGAAATAATATCTCAAGGTAATCCTTTGCCTCCTTTCTTAGAATTGTCTACAGCAGATATGCCTTCCGGAACTAATCATCCTGAAAATGAGAAGTATGAAGGAGTGCTGGTCAGATTTCAGGATGTAACAATTAAGTCCACTCCCGATAGCTATGGCCAATTTTTGATAACAGATACGAGTAATGTTTGGGCTATGGTAGATAATGGATTATATGCTATTCCAGCAAGTTCAATTATTGTAGGTGAGAGTTGGTATATTATTCAGGGGATTGTAGATTTTCACAGCAGTGCAGGTTTTAAACTAAATCCGCGTAATGCCAGTGATATGATTAAGCAGGATACTATAGAGAATTCCATTATAAAAATAGTAAGAACCGATCCTACAACTGAGCCTACCCTTAATTCTGATGTTTCTATGAATTTAATTAGCACCAAGATTAAGTCCGATTGGGGAGTGATGAGCTATTCGGTTACTTTCAAAGTTAATCCTACTAAGCTTATTTTTTCGGGGTTGGATATTGACAGCACTTTAACCCATGAAATGCCTGAGTTTCATATTAGTGCTGCTGGAGATACAATCAGCTGGACTTATTTTTCTCAGGACGGGATTATTTATCCTGATAATGATGCTCTTTTAATTAAAATTCTGGTTAGACCTCTTGTTTATGGAGAAAACATAATTGACCTTGTCTCCTTTAAATATAATGAGACAGAAGTTAATAACCTGATTGATGGCTCTGTAATTGTTAAAGTACCGAAGAAAATTGCCTATCTGAATATTGGTAAACAAGGGGACAAGAAAAATATCTTCAATCCGGAAATGGGGGAAGAAATTATTATCAGCTACGGAACCTGTACCGGTTATCTTTCCAAAGCAGTTATAAGAATTTATGATGCTCAAGGTCGTTTGGTTTATACACCTGTGCATACAAATATAACTTCTGCCACAGGTATTCAGGAATTTAAATGGAATGGACGCGATGCCAATTTGAAATTAGTGCCTCCGGGTTTGTATTATTGTCATTTGGAAGTTACCGATCGGAGTAGCGGGGGAAAAGATAATACAGTTCAGCCCATTGTAATTAAAAGTGCTTTGAAGTGAGGTTTATAATGAAAAAATTATTGTTTGTCTGCCTGCTTATAATCCCATCCGTATTACTTTTAGCTGTGTTTGATGACTATCAACCATCTGCTATAGCAAGAGGAATGGGTGGTGCCTATACAGCTGTTTCTAAAGATGCCAATGCCATATTTTTCAATCCTGCCGGGCTGATTAATACTACTTTTAGCGCTAAACTTAGCTTTTCCCAGCTTTACAATCAGGATTTCAGTGAGTTGAAGACAGTTGCTTTGGGCTATAAACTTCCTAAAAATCTGGGAACGGTTGCTATTGGTGCAAGAGCAATGGATGTGGATTTTGAAGATGTTAACCTGATGAGTGAGCAGGTGTATAGTTTGGCACATAGTTTCATTTTACTGGAGGATATCCATTCCCGAATTTCTTTCGGTTATACAGGAAATTTGTACCTCTTAAGTATGGATGGTGAAGATGACGATACTGCCTTGGGAATAGACCTGGGAGCTTTAGCTGTTTTGCATTCCAGAACCCATATTGCCTTTGCCGTTACCAATATTAATAAAGCCACAATGGGTGATGAAAATCAAATAGACCTGCCCAGTAAACTGGCTTTAGGAATTGCTTATATTCCTTATGAGAAAGTTACTACCTCTATAGAAGTGAAAAAGGACTTTGCCAAAGAAACGGAATTTATGGGTGGAGTGGAAGCTCATTTATTAGAACCCTTGGCAATTCGTTTCGGTGTCCATCAAAATCCCGCTACCTATAATGCCGGCTTAAGCATCTATATCCAGAATTTGGAAGTGGATTATTCCTTTACCTATCATAGTGTTTTGCCCGGAACACATTATTTTTCTTTGGGCTATAAATTCAAATGAGGGTGAGTATGAAATTCAAGAAATTAATTCCTACCTTTATCCCCTTTGCTTATGAATTGATCCATATTTATAAGCGAAATGCCAAACACGATCAAAATATCAGAAAAAAAGATCGGACAGCTGAAAAAATTGGTTCCCTGGAACATTTAATGGTTCGTCTGGAAAAAAAGGTTCAGCAAAACCGGGAAGTATACATCAAAAGCTTTAACAAAATAAGAATTTGGCTGGCAATCAATTCCATACTCCTGATAGCTATCCTCGTAAAACTGTTTATAGGATAGAACAAAAAATGAAGAATGATGAATGAAAAGCAGCGGAAAGCTATAAATAACTCTCTATGATTTAGACAATTACAGGGTTTTTAGGAGATAAAAAATTTCCCGATTTCACGGGGCATTATTGGAATTGCCTAATTGCTTGCTACATAGTCAATTCTCTAACGACCAAGTAACACTTCCCTAACACTGCAGTAGTTTCGTTACGGAGTTGTTACTTAAATGTTACCTGGTCATAACAGGTTAAAGCAAGAAATAAGCATTGGAAGAGAAATATTTGGTAAATTGCCGATTATGCTTATAATTTCTTCAGGAGAAAAGAAAAGAACTTGGTCTTTTTGCGGAAATAGATGTAATAACCAATACCGAGAGAGAGAAAAAAGAAATGCTAATCCCGGCTTCGTGTTTTGTTCTATTTTAGGCAAAATATGAGGTATAAAGTACTACTTAAATACTATAAAACGGAGTGAGGTTCTTTTGCAAGAATAAGTTGACAGATTAATAAGAGAAAATTTTATGACATTAATGTGCGCCCTTAGCTCAATTGGATAGAGCATCTGACTACGGATCAGAAGGTTGGGGGTTCGACTCCCTTAGGGCGTGCCACTTTTTTCTTGCCAGCAGTTGCTGGCTTTTTTTTGTGGATTAATTATGGCAATGAAACGAAAAATCAAGAACAGATGGAATAATATTATCCTGATTTTCAGGATGATGTTGCGGTATTGGCATTATATGCTTGCTGGTTTCATAAGTATGTTGCTTTTTGCTCTTTTTAATGGAGTGAGCGTAACTTTAGTTATTCCCCTGTTTGATTATGTGTTCAAGCCAAATAAAATCAATTTGTTATACACCGATTTCAGCAGTTTTCTTGTAGCTTTAGGAGAGATGCTAAAACAGCATATTAGTTCTTCCGGCGGTTTTTTCCCGGCAATTCAAAATTATAGTGCCTTATGGGAAGATGCTAAAGTCCTAATGCTGCAAACGGATTCCCTTTCTTTATTGTATTTATTATGTATAGCGGTTTTTTTAGTTATCCTTTTCAAGAATGTCTTTTATCTCTTACACAAGATATTTTTCAATTCCGTAAGAGGAAGAACGATTCGCGATATACGCAATTATATGTTTTCCCGTTACTTAAATCAGTCCTTAACTTTTTTCAGTCGTCACCGTATTGGGGATGCTATTGTCCGAATGGTAGGTGATGTAGAAATTGTCAGTGAACAGCTAATCAATTCCTTTGTGAATGTAATTCGGGAAGTGATAACGGTACTTGTTTTTGCCCGAATTGCGTATTTATTGAATCCTGTTTTACTTCTATACAGCATTGTTATTTTACCGGTATTTTCTTTAACGATAGGTTTTTTAGGCAAAAAGATAAAAAAATATTCCAAACGCATTCAGGAACAGCTTTCCAATCTCTTCTCTAATGTAGAAGAAGTGCTGAATAGTATGAAAATTGTGCAGGCATTCAGACACGAACAATATGAGAAAAAGAATTTTGAAGCAATCAACAATAAACATTATCATATGTGGTTTAAGGCACAATATTACGGAACTTTGAGCACTCCCATTTCGGAATTAAATACTGCAATTACCGGCATAATAGTAATCATTATTGGTGGGAAAATGATTCTTACCCCGGGCAGCAGTTTTTCTTTGGGTGATTTTACAGCTTTCCTTTTTGCTTTGTTTTCTATGCTGCATCCGCTAAAAGTGATTACTCAGGTCTATACTGATATTAGGAAAGCTCTTGTTTCGCTGGATAGAATTGGCTTGGTACTAAATCAGGAATCCCGCATTCAAGATAAACCTGATGCCATTACCAAAGAGACCTTTGATCGCGAAATAACTTTTGAAAATGTAACTTTTGGCTATAAAGAAACCAAACCGGTGCTCAAGAATTTTAGCTTAACGATTCCTAAAGGAAGTAAAGTTGCTTTTGTCGGTGCCAGTGGTGGTGGAAAAACAACCATTGCCAACCTAATGAATCGCCTTTATGATGTTACTTACGGAGCCATTAAAATAGATGGAATAGATATAAGAGATATTAAATTGGATAACTTACGCAAGTTCTTCGGTGTTGTAACTCAGGATTCCATTCTCTTTTCCAAATCCATCAAGGAAAATATTGCTTACGGAAGCCAGGACGAGGTTAGCGACGAACAAATCATTAAAGCCGCCCAAATTGCTAATGCGGAAGAATTTATCAATGAAATGCCGAATAAATATGATGAAGTTCTCGGCAGCAAAGGTTCTGACCTTTCCGGAGGACAAAAACAACGACTTTGCATCGCGCGTGCCATTGTTGGAGACCCTCCTATTTTAATTTTTGATGAGGCAACTTCTGCACTTGATACGGATTCCGAACAGAAAGTGCAAATGGCAATTGATAAGGCAACTCAAAACAGAACCGTTATCCTAATTGCTCATCGCCTTTCTACAATTCTTAAGGCGGATAAAATTGTTGTTTTGGAAAAGGGGAAAATTGTAGGTATGGGCACACATCAGGAATTAATGCAAAATTGTCCTCGCTATCAGCATCTCTATAATTTACAACAGGGTAAGTAAGTTACAAAAAAGGCAGAAAGGGGAAAATCAATTATGAAGATAAGTGGATTTTCATTTGTACGCAACGGAATAAAACTATACTATCCGGTAGTGGAGTCCATATTGAGCATTTTGCCTATTTGCGATGAATTCGTAATTGCAATAGGTAAGAGTGACCCGGATGATGATACTAAAGAACGCATTTTGGCATTAAGGGAAACGAAAATAAAAATTATTGATACAGAATGGGACCCAAAATTGTGTAAAAGGGGAGTAATTAATGCCTGGCAAACTGACATTGCCAAAAATCAATGTCAAGGTGACTGGCTTTTCTATCTACAAGCGGATGAAGTCGTTCACGAAAAATATTTGCCCGTAATTAAGAAACGCTGTGAAGAACTGTTAAACAGTAAAGAAGTGGAAGGTTTACTCTTTTACTATAAACATTTTTGGGGTGATTATTACCATTATCAAAATGGGCATGGCTGGTATCCTTTTGAAATAAGAATTATCCGTAACGACCCACATATTCATTCTTATCAGAGTGCTCAATCCTTTCGCTATTTTGAATATTATGATAATCCCAGGCAGGAAAAAGGTACCCGTAAGCTGAAAGTTGCTAAAGTTGATGCAGAAATTTATCACTACGGTTGGGTACGCCCTCCTCAATTAATGCAAAATAAACGCCGGGCTTTGGATTCTGTGCACTGGGGGAAAGAAAAAGCAGATACTTATTATAATAATGCACCTCAATATTTTGATTATGGACCTTTGTCGCTATTGGCAGTATTTAACGGAACTCATCCTAAAGTTATGCAGGAAAGGATTTCCTGTTTTGACTGGCAGGATAAATTGCAACTTACAGGCAAACCCAATCCTTATCGTGAACCACATAAGCACGAAACCTTTAAATACCGCTTTTTAACCTTTATAGAAAAACATTTTAATAGCGGTAAACAGATTGGCACTTTCAAAAACTATATTTTATTGAAACGATGAGTATAAGCTTAGTTATTCCTGTATTTAATTATTTGAACTTACTGGAAAAATGCCTGTTTTCTGTGTATAGACAAAGTGTGCAACCGGATGAAATTATCCTTTCCGATGATGGTTCGGATGAAGATATTGTTGCTTTTTATAACGCTCAAAAAAGGAAAACCGCAATTCCGCTTATTTTAGTGAGACAGAAGCATCTTCAATTTCGCGCTGCCAGAGTAAGAAACAACGGTGTTTCCGTTAGTAAAGGCGATGTTTTGGTTTTTCTGGATCAGGATATTGTGATTCCGCAAGATTATTTAAAATGTATAATGGCAAATCTTAACCAGAGAAAGTTTTTAAGCGGCTATCCTGTGCGTTTAAGTAAAGAACAAAGCGATAAATTAACTTTTGAAATTATAGAACAGAATAACTGGGATGCAATTTTAACTGCAGAACAAAAGAGAAAAATACAAAAACAGTATAAAAAGGACTTTCTATCCTATTTGCTTTTTCGTTATCTACATCTTGGTGGACACGGGGCAAAATTGCGAGGAGGTGTATCTGCTATCTTTAAAAGTGATTTTGAATTAGTTAACGGATATGATGAAAACTATATTGGTTGGGGGAATGAGGATGATGATTTGGGTAGACGCTTACAGGAATTAGGAAGAAGCGGTTTTAATTTTGTGTCTAACCAAATCCCTCTTCACCTGTATCATACACATTATCACGATCAGGGTGAAAGAAAAAATGCCAATTATAGCGAACGCTGTAAAAAAAAGATTTCACATAGAAATTATAGGTGCCAAAAAGGATTAAGTTCTGTTCGTAATGATTTGGAGATATTAGAATGAATAGCTTAGAGCGAGTATTAGGTTATCCTTTTTATTATACGGGGGTTTTAGCCGATAAGATTTTACATTGGAATAATCCCAGTTCCCTCTTTTTTTTCTTTCCTCATTTTCATACTGGAGGAGCAGAACAGGTTCATCTTGACATTTTGCGTATTTTTGCAGACCAAAAACCTTTTATTATAATTACTAAGAATTCGCGTAACAAAACCCATTATCAGGCAATGCAAAAAAGCGGAAGATTGATTGAAATATACAAATACCTTAATAACACAAATCGTTTTTTAGTTAAGAATTTCTTCTATGGATTTCTGGCTTCAATGATCAATAGACATCCCAAGTCAATTGTGATTTCTGCCAACAGCACTATTTTCTATGAACTATGTTATTATTTGAAAGAGAGTTATATTATTGATATTCTGCATGGTCTGTTTGGAATAAATAACAAACACTGGGTTCGAGCAACTCCCAAAATCAATAAAAGAATAGTTGTCTCTCAAGCAGTATATAATTCAGTAAAAAAAATCTATATAACTAATGGCTTTGCTGATAAATATGATGATCGTTTAAAAATAATTCACAATGCTGTCCCTTTGTGTAATTTTAATATTACTAAGGATTTGAATGCTCCTCTTAAAATTGTCTTTATTGCGCGCAATTCAAAAGAGAAGCGATTCCACTTATATCAACACATTGCTCAAAAAGTTATTAAGGAGCTTCCGGGGACAATATTTTATTGTATAGGAAACTACGATAAAACCGAACCGGCAGTGAATTTGGGTGAAATATGTAACCGCCAGAAGTTGTATGAGACAATAAAGGATTTTCATATTCTAATTCTATGTTCTATTTCCGAAGGTTTTGGTTTGGTAATAGCTGAAGCGATGACATGTGGTTTGGTTCCATTAGCTACTGATGTAGGAGGGGTAAAAGAGACCTTTCAGGATAAAATTAATGGTATATTAGTTAGAGCTAAGGACGAACAGGAGATAATTGGAGAATTTATCTCTTATCTTAAGGAACTTGATGCAAATAGGGAATTATTACAGCAGATGAGTAATTCAGCTCGGGAATATGTGCAAGAGCATTTTAATTATGACCGTTTTAAAGTTGAATACACCAAAGTAGTTGAAGAAGGCAGAAACCGGTAAATGGAGCAACTTTCTGCAGTTTTGATTGTAAAAAACGAGGAACAAAATATTTCCCGCTGCTTAAAATCTATTTCTTGGGCGGATGAAATAGTGGTTTTAGATACCGGTTCCAGCGATGAAACAGTCAATCTTTGTAAGGCATTGGGAGCTAAAGTTTATTATTTGGATAAATGGGAAGGTTTTGGCAAAGCCAAACAGCAAGCAGTAGACCTTGCTTCTTTTGACTGGATTCTTTCTATTGATGCCGATGAGGAATTTAGCCAGGAACTGCAAAAAGAACTACAGGCACTTAAAAAAAGGAATTTTGATAATTCTGCCTGGCGGCTAAAAAGAAGGTCTTATTATTTGGGTAAGCCAATTCATTTTTGCGGTTGGCAAAATGATGCTCCGGTGCGTTTGTTTAACAGAAAAAAAGGCGGATTTAACGAAAAGCTGGTTCACGAAGGCATTCAGACCTCGCAAAAAGTTAAGTCCTGTAAACATTATCTTTATCATTTTACTAATCCTACAGCAGAAGTTCATTATGCCAAAATGCGTATGTATGGAGAATTAAGTGCCAAACAGCTTTATGCACAAGGCAAAAGAGCTAATGAATTTATTGCCTGGGTTAGAGGCATCTTCAAGTTCCTTAAAATGTTCATTTTCCAGCTGGGTTTTCTGGATGGTGCCAAGGGTTTTTTACTGTGTAAAAATTCCGCTTGGGGCGTTTGGTATCGTTATCATCTTTTAGGGAAAATGAAAAAATGAAAGTTCTTCATATTGATGCGGAAAAACATTGGAGAGGGGGTCAACAACAGGCAGTATATCTTTATGAAGGTATGCTTAAAAGTGATTATAAATGTGGTTTTGTTTGTTGTCCTGGTTCTCAATTACAGCAGTATTTTGAAAAAAAACGGCTACCTTATCATTGTCTTATGTTCAGAGGTGAATCAGATATAATTTCAGCTTTTAATTTAGCTCGTCTTTGTCGTCGTTATTCCTATAATATTTTACAATTGCATAGCAGTCATTCTCTCAGTTGGGGACTTTGGGCAAAGTTCTTTTATCCGAGCTTAAAACTTGTAGCTACAAGAAGAGTTGACTTTCCTATAGGTAAAAATCCTTTATCCGCTTTTAAGTATAAAAACAGAGCAGTTAATAAAATTGTTGCTGTTTCGGATAATATTCGCAAAGTTCTAATTTCCTGTGGTGTTCCCTCTGAAAAGGTTGTTGTTATTTATAGTGGAATAGACCTGCATAAATTTGATACTGTTCAGGTTCCGAAAGATTTTCGCCAAACCTGGAATATACCTGAAAAAAGCATTATTGTAGGAACCGTAGCTGCTTTTGCAGGACATAAGGATTATCCTAATTTTCTAAAATCTGCTTCAATGGCTGTAAAAGAAAATCCAAACCTGTTTTTTATAACTGTTGGTGGAGGAGATTTACTTTCCGAAATGAAAAATATTGCTCAAGAATTAGGTTTGCAGGGACATATTGCGTTCACCGGTTTTCAAAAAGAAGTGGGACATTTCTTAAAAGCATTTGATATCTTTGTTTTGGCTTCCTATCTGGAAGGACTTGGCACTTCTGTTTTAGAAGCAATGAGTATTGGACTTCCTGTTGTTGGAACAAAAGCAGGAGGTATTACGGAAATGATTATTTCTGGAGAAAATGGTCTTCTTGTTCCTCCTCAGAATCCATCAGAATTATCTAAAGCAATATTATATTTGGCGCAAAACCCGTTATTGAGAGAAGAATACGGCAAAAAAGCGTTAGAAAGCGTCCAAAATTTTGATAAAGAGCGAATGATAGCTAAATATCTGGAGCTATACAAATCACTATGAAAGAGCCGCAAAATATTCTAATAGTGCAAACAGCTTTTATTGGCGATGTGATATTAATTACACCTTTGATAAGAGCTACAGCAGAATTGTATCCCCAGGCAAAAATAGATGTGATGGTTGTTCCTGATGCGGTTAAGTTACTGGAAAATAATCCTTATGTGAATGAAGTAATTATAGATGAAAAACGCAAAAATGTGGTTATATCTACCTTGCAACTAATCAAGCAGATTAGAGAGAAGCATTATGACCTGGTTATCACTCCTCATAGTTCATTTCGGACCCATTTAATCCTGTATTTTAGTCATATTCCTGAACGCATAGGTTTTAACAGAGGTTCTGCTGCTTGGATGTTGACAAAAAAAGTAGAGCACTCTGTCGGTCCACATAAGATAGTTAAAAACTTAGGACTTTTGAAACCTTTAAGCGAGAGGGAATTTGATCTGCAAACAGAACTTTTTCCTTCCGAAAAAGATAGGCAGAAAGCGGAAAAATTACTTCAACCCTTATCCGGAAAAACAATAATAGCTGTAGCACCTGGTTCTATCTGGCAAACCAAATGCTGGGAACCGAATTCTTATATCTCACTCTGCCGAAAACTGATAAATAGTGGTTATGCTATTGTGTTAATTGGAGGGGAAAGCGATAAACTCATAAGTAATGAAATAGAAAATGCCTTGGGGAAAAATAATGCTAATCTAATAAATCTGGCAGGAGTTACTAATTTACTGGAAAGTGCTGCTGTAATTGCAAAATGTTCTTTAATGATTTGTAATGATAGTGGCGCAATGCATATTGCCAATGCTATGCAGACAAGGGTTTTTGCCTTTTTTGGACCTACGGTTCAGCGTTTTGGCTATTATCCTTATCGGGAAGGAGACAGAGTTTTTGAAGTGGAACTGGAATGTAGACCCTGTGGTAGTCATGGCAGTAAAAAATGTCCGCAAAAACATCATAACTGTATGAAACAGATAGAAGTAGAGCCGGTTTTTAAGGCAGTAGAAACTACCTTGAGATAGGAGAGAACGATGGCTTTTATAATAGATGGGCATTGTCATTTAGCCAATTTGGATGTGCTAATGCCAGTTAAACCCTTAATGGATGAAACAAAGAAATTTGGCTTGGACTTTTGGCTTTCTTCTGCACTTACAAAAGCGGAAATTGCCTGGCATCAAAAAAACCCCGATAAACGCATTGCTTATAGTGCTGGAATTCATCCTAACTACAAAGAGTGCGATTTGGAACTGAAGGATATTGAAGAACTCTGTATAGAGAAAAGGATTTGGGCAATAGGAGAAATCGGATTGGACAGAAACAATCCTGATTTTGCAGGTCAACTGAAGATATTTATAGAGCAGCTGGAACTTGCCAAACAATACAATTTGCCTGTGGTTTTACACCTGGTGGGGCATATTAGCGAAGCATATAAACTGCTGAAACAATATAAATTGCCTTATCTTGTGCATGGTTATGCAAGTTCCTTACAGGGTTTTAAGGAACTTTTACGCCTAAAGTCCTTTTTTACTATTTCCGAGCGTTTATTGAAGTGGGATAAAAAAGAGCTTTTAAAAGCTATGATAGAAAGTAAACGCTATCTTTTTGAGACAGATATCACCCGAGATTATGTGCAGGAAGAAGAAACTAATCCTCTTTTGCGCTTAAATACTCTTATTTCTTCTGTAGCTGAATTTGCAGAAATTCCAAGAGGTAAATTAATAGAACAACAACAAAAAAACTTTAACAGCTATGAATAAAGCGGATTTTTATAGAACAGAGCTATTAGTTGGACAACAAGGAATGCAGAAATTAGCCCAAACCTGCGTTGCAATTATTGGTTTGGGTGGAGTTGGTTCTTATTCTGCAGAGGCCTTAGCTCGTTCTGGGATAGGGAAATTTATTCTGATTGACTTTGATGTAATTGAGGCAACTAATATCAACAGGCAGATTTTAGCTTTGCATTCCACAATTGGCAAGCCCAAGGTGGAAATAATGCAGCAGAGGATTCTGGATATCAATCCACAGGCAGATGTGATTATGTATAAGGAAGTTCTGGATAAGGAAAATCAGGAAAGATTACTTACGGGAGCGGATTATTGTGTAGATGCCATTGATAGTTTGGGTTCCAAAATATGTCTATTGGAGTATTTGATTAAAAATGAAGACAAATTTATCAGTGTAATGGGAGCGGGAAATCGTTTAGACCCCTTTCAAGTTCATCTTTCTACGATTGATAAAAGCCACAATTGCCCTTTAGCAAGAAGAGTTAGAAAACTATTAAGCAAGAGAGGTATTCAGAGAAATTTTCCCTGTGTTTATTCTTCCGAGTTGCCCCTTGTTCCTGAAAAAAATAATGATATTTCGGAAGAGGGAGTTATTGATAGAGCAAAGCAAAAACAAGTTATTGGTTCTATCAGTTATTTACCTGCTGTAATGGGATTGATGGCTGCGTCTTATGTTATAAGATCTATTCTGGAAGGTTGAAGTCCTTGTCAACCCAAATAAACTTCATGCGGATTTCGCAGATTTTTTATATTATTTTTAGTCGTCATAAGTCCTCACTGCCAAACGAATTTGTGGGATGTGTATAATTTTTGAAAGCATTGACGACTCCTGACTTACAAGAACGAGGAGGATATCGTTCTTCCGCAATCAGAATTTTTGAGCAAATTGATATGCTTCAGGAGTGTCTATATCTATCCACTGATTTGCTTTATTTAAAGTAATTGACTTTATACGCCTTAACGGTATCAATTCTGTAATGGCATTGCTGATAGAGTCCTTTCCTTTGGCAACTGCCTTTTCTACCGCAGAAAAGAAATCCGGTTCCAAACGGAAAATTCCGCAATCAAGAGCATTGTAATCAGTCAGTTCTTTTCCGATGGCAATTATGTAATCATTTTCAGTTTTTACTTTGGTAGCGTCATCAAGATCAAAGTTTTCCGTTATAAAGGGGTCAACTAAAAGCAGGTTTATGCGTTCAGGGGAATCCACAATTTGTTTCAGTGCTTCCACTTTTACCAGGTGATCAGCCATAGAAAGGAGAAAAGGTTCAGCCATTATATAATTCTTTACTTTGTAAACCGAAAGAGCATTGCCTTTTTCCCATTCAAGGTTTTCCGCAAAAGTAACTGGTAAAGACGGGGGATTTTTCTGCAGATAATCTACGATATAATTCTTCTTAAAACCAACTACTATAATCAGTTCCGTTATTCCTGCCTGTTTTAGCTGTTCAATAATAGTGGAAAGAATAGTTCCGTTTTTATAGGGAAGCAGGGTTTTAGGAACTTGCTTTGTAGTTTTCCAAAGGCGACTGCCAATTCCGGCAGAAATTATTACACCTTTCAAAATTTACACTCCATTTTCGTGACCGCCTTCATAGTATAATTCTTCCATTTTTTCTACAAAACGGATAGCGGCTTTTCCATCCAAGCCATAGAAATAGCGTTGACGGTATTCATCCGCTTTGGCAATCATATCTAAAGTAGGATTGAGAGCTGTAGCAATTGCTTCAGGAAGCTGTTTTCCGTTTTGGATATGGGGATAAGCGCCTTTTAAAAACTCCCGGTTATCAATTTCCAACAGAGGTTGACCGTCCGAATGATTAAGTTTATCGCAAGCAAGATCATAAACAATACCAAATTTATTTAGGGCAATAAAATCAAAAACCGTGCTGGATGCCTCACTGAGAACCGTATCGGCAGCAGCATAATAAGGGACAATATTAAATTCTATAAAAGGTAAAAGTACGGAATGGGGATACTTTTTCACCCTTTTTTCAAAAATGCGATGTTGTTTATGCGGGGCATATTTTCCCATCCAGCTGTATGGGTGAAGTTTAATTATTAAGTTATAGTCCCTGGTTTGCTCAAAGATGTCATCTTTTATTTCATACATACAGGTTGGCTTATAAGTGGGAGCGAAGAGGATTGTTTTTTTAGCGGGATTAAGACCCCAGCGTTGCAAGACCTCTTCTCTGTTAAATTTACCCTGAAAGTAATAGTCCAATTTGGGTAAGCCGATTAAATGGACTTCGCTTTTTCCCAAATAAGGGCATTTTAACAAGGAATCAACTCTATGTTGGCCTTCCACAAAAATCTGGTATTTAACCCCAGGAGAGCGAGCTAAATTGCGATAAAGTATGTTTTTAATTCCTGTTCCGTGATTCAGAAAAATCAATAGTGTTTTTCCATAGTCCTTTGCATTATGTAGTGTGTCACCGGAAATTACAATATCAAAGCCCTTTGTTTCGTTGGTAAAACGGTAGCCAAGTTTTTTCCAGTCCTCAATTATCTGGTTCCGATAGGGAAATTCAAAGATGAAATACTTTATTTTTTCCATATCCAATGAGAACCAGACATCGTATTTATCGTTATTCAGCAAGAGGTCTATAATCGGATCAAAGGCGGACTTATGATAGGCATAACCTATTCTGAACAGGAGTTTTATCTTCTTCATCGTCTGTTTAATCTGCTAAAAGTATCAAAATAGGTATGGAGACAAGCCCCATACAAGAAAATTACATTTCGTTATAATACTCCAAACCCAGATGAGTAATAAGGTCTTCTTTCATCATATAACGCAGGGTATTTTTCATTTTCATCTGCTGAATGAAAAGATCGTTTTCAGGATAGAGCCCGGGAGCTGTCATCGGTGATTTCCAGAAGAAAGAAAGCCATTCCTGAACTCCGGACATATTACAGCGCTGTGCCAAATCTATAAAGAGAATTAAATCCAACAAAACAGGAGCAGCAAGAATGCTATCTCTGCACAGGAAATTTATTTTAATTTGCATCGGATAACCGAGCCAGCCAAAAATATCTATATTATCCCAGCTTTCTTTATTATCGCCACGCGGGGGATAATAATTGATGCGGACTTTATGATAAAGGTTTTTATAGAGTTGAGGATATTTTTCCGGTTCCAGAATCGTTTCCAGTACGGAAAGTTTACTAACTTCTTTGGTTTTAAAGCTTTCGGGGTCATCAAGAACTTCCCCGTCTCTATTACCTAAAATATTTGTAGAGAACCAACCGTGAATCCCTAACATTCTGGCTTTTAAACCTGGAGCGATTATAGTTTTCATCAGGGTTTGACCTGTCTTGAAATCTTTACCTGCAACGGGAACTTTTTTCTCTTCCGCCAGTTTTCTCAGAGCGGGAATTTCCAGATTTAAGTTCGGAGCTCCGTTCAGAAAAGGGACTCCCATTTGCAAAGCGGCATAAGCATAAATCATAGAAGGGGCAATTGCCGGATGATTATCGCGCAAACCCTGTTCAAAACTTTCCAGAGTATTATGAACAGGATCCGATTCTAAATAGACCTCTGTAGAGGCAGCCCAAGCCATAACCAGGCGGCTACAATTATTTATTTCCTGGAAGCGTTTGATATCATCCATCAGTTGCTGAGCTAAATCCATTTTATTGATTCCGGTTTTCACATAAGTGCCGTGTAATTTTTTTACATAGTTATTGTTGAAAACCGCCTTTTGTGGTTTCAGAGAACGCAGTTCCGGTTCTATTTTATCCAGCAGTTCTTTTTCCAGAACTCCCGCTTTTAAAGCAGATTCATAAGCATCGTATTCAAAAATATCCCAAGCCATAAATTCCAAATCTTCCAAATTAGCCAAGGGAACAAAGTCCTTTATTAAAGGAGTTCTATTTTCTGTTCTTTTACCTAAACGGATTGTGGACATCTGAGTGACCGAACCAAAGGGCTCGGAAATGCCTTTTTTAATTGCTTGAACGCCAGCCACAAAAGTTGTACTTACAGCTCCTAAACCGACTAACATAACGCCAAGTTTGCCTTCTGCAGGTTTTATTTCATTACCTCTAAGCATTTTTTCTCCTTTTTTGTTGCTTATTTTTATCCAGTAAATATATAAATGCGTAGGTGTCAAGCATAAATGTTTATTTTACACCGAGAACACTGAAGTCACCGAAAATAACGAAAGTGTTATCGGAGAACACTGTTTTTCTGGAAGATTGAAGTCCTATTCAAACAAGTAAACTTCACGCAGATTGTGCTGATTACGCAGATTTTTTTATTTTTTTATTACAGATATTAAATCGTGCTGATCCGGTTGATTCAGTTATCTGCGTTCTATTTTTATATTTTTTGGGGTCGTCATAAGTCCTCAATGCCAAATCAATGTGTGGGAGGTGTAAAATTTTTGAAGGCAGTGACGACTCCTGACTGGCAATTATTTCGGCAGTGATTAGTTTTGACTTTCCGAAAATAATTTCAGGGGAAAACACAGGGAAGTGAGTAAAAGCATAACATACTGAAATTATGTAAAATAGAAGTTCTTCATTAGGAGCATTACTTACCCATTGCTTACCCATTACTGATGGCATTAGCAATGGGTAAGCAATGAGTAAGCAATGCTTCCTGCTGAAAAAGCTTGACGGAATATTTTAGGAATTACATAATGTATTTTGAAGATTGTTAAAGTGTGAGGAAAGAATGAACGCCGATGTGATTATCATTAATATCAGCCAGTTAGTTACTCTTGCCAATAATAGTAAACCACGCTACGGCAAAGAAATGGAAGAAAGTGCTATTATTACCGATGCGGGTATAGCCATAAAAGGTGGCAATATTATTGAAATAAACGACAGTAAAGCGATAGGAAACAAATATCTAACTTCCGAACTTATAGATGCCGAAGGGAAAATTGCTACTCCCGGTTTTGTGGATTGTCATACTCATCCCGTTTTTGTCCATACTCGCGAAGATGAATTTGCTATGCGTTTACAGGGAAAAAGTTATGTGGAAATAGCCAAAGCAGGAGGTGGCATTTTAAGCACAATTCAGACAACCAGAAATGCAGATGAGGATTTGCTTTTTGAATTGGCTAAAAAACGCATCCTGAAAATGATGCAGTTAGGGACTACAACCCTTGAGGCAAAAAGCGGTTACGGATTGAACACCCCAAGCGAATTGAAACAATTGCGGGTGATCAAACGCTTGCAGGAAGAACTCCCGATTGATATTGTCCCTACTTTTTTGGGTGCCCATGAATTTCCCGAAGAATATAGAAATAATCATTCCGGTTATGTAGAACTCCTTTGTAAAGAAATGATTCCTGCTGTTGCGGAACAAGGAATAGCTGAATTTTGCGATATTTTTACAGAAGCACATACTTTTAATATTGAGGAATCGCGCCAAATACTTACCTGTGCAGGTGAACACGGACTCAAATTAAAAATGCATTGTGATGAGATTGAGCCCATTGGTGGTGCAGAACTTGCAGCGGAACTAAAATGTATATCAGCAGACCATTTGGGTTCTGCCAGCGAAACAGGAATTAAAGCACTCAAAAAAGCGGGAGTGATACCAGTTTTATTACCGGCAACTTTATTTTCCTTACAGAGCAAGACCTACGCTAATGCCCGTCTGATGATGGATTTGGGACTTCCTGTTGCCATAGCTACGGACTTTAATCCCGGAAGTTGTAACTGTGACAGTATGCAGTTTACTATGTCTCTTGCCTGTTTGCAAATGGGGTTAACTCCTTCCTCTGCTTTATGTGCAGCCACTTTAAATTCTGCTTATGCGCTGGATAGAGGCAATCAAATTGGCTCTTTGGAGGCAGGAAAAAAGGCAGATATTGTTCTTTGGGATATTCCGGGGATTAATTTTATTCCCTATCATTTGGGTTCTTCTTATGTTGAACGCGTGCTAAAATGCGGAAAGACAATTTATAAGGCAACTTAAATGCAGGAGACAACTCTAAACAGCTATCAGATAATTAAAACCGTTCACAGCTCCTTGAGGTTTTCTCTCTATCAAGCAAAACAAATGGAAACCGGACAAATAGTTTTGCTTAAAACCCCTGATACGCAACGACTTGACGATGAGCAACTGAAACAGGATTTGATGAATGAAGCCCATACCCACCTTAAACTTAGCCATCCCCAAATTAGAAAGGTCTACGAAATCAGAGAAGAAAAGGTAACTGCTTATTTGATTGGAGAATACATTGAAGGAATGTCTCTTTCTGCCTATCTGAAAATAAATTCCGATTCCCCACCCATTGAACTTACCCTTTCCTGGCTAAAGGAGCTTTTAGAGGCACTTTCCTATGCCCATAAACAGGACTGTATCCATTTGAATTTAAATCCTTATAATCTCATTGTTGATAATACTAATTCTGTGCACATAATCGGTTTCGGGAAAAACCATGATGCCTATAAAACTGCTAATGAAAAAAATGGTACCTATCATCCTCTTTTATACCTTGCTCCGGAACTTTTTCAAGCAGGAATTGCTCTTCCTCAATCCGATCTATATTCTTTTGCTGTAATTGCTTATCAAATTCTTTGTGGAGTTGTTCCCTGGAGAATTGACCTGCAACTGAGCCCGGAAAAACAAAAACAGCAGTCACTTTGCCGGGCTGTTATTATGCCGGAAATTTTGCATAAACAGGTTCCGGACTGGCTTTTTACCGCTTTACTGCAATGTTTGAAACTTGATCCTCATCAACGCTTTGCCAATGCGGAAGAACTTATAACGGTATTTAACGAACAGGAAAATTGGCTGCCGAAAGAAGATGAAAAGGTGGAAAGCGTTCAGAAAGTTGAGAAAATTGAGAGTATTGAAGAGGTTGAGAAAATTGAAAAAGTTGAGAAGGTTGAGGAAACAGAAAAAAAGGAATTGCCAAATTCCCAAGCGGCAAGCTCTAAAACAGAATTTGCCACTCCCAAATATCCTGCTCCCGAATCTTTCATTACCGAAATAAAAGAAACAAAAAAGCTGAAAAAGACCTTCAAAATCCTTATCTGGCTGTCTCTTATCATAATTCTGTTTATTATTATTAAGTACATTGCTTTTGGCAACAGACCCAAATTTACTTCCGTGGCAGATAGCACTCAAGTGGAAATTTCGGAAGAACCACTAAACGAAAATCTGCCTATAGCGATGGTTTTGGTTCCTGCAGATACTTTAGTGATGGGAAATATTTCTCCCGAAGCGGAAGATGATGAATTTCCTCTTTTAACAATAGGCATTCCTGCCTTTTACATTAGTAAAAAGGAAATCAGCCAGGCAGAATGGATGATGGTTTTTTCTAATAATCCGGCTCACAGTAAAGATCCCGAACTGCCTGTGGAAAATGTTAATTTCTACGACATTATTGATTTCTGCAATCAGAAAAGTATTCTGGACGGTTTTGAGCCCTGCTACGATTATTATGATGATGAAGTTGTGTGCAATTTTTCTGCTAATGGCTATCGTTTACCTACTGAAGCTGAATGGGAATTTGCTGCCAAAGGCGGAAAAAGAAATGATTTCTTTGTCTATAGTGGCTCTGATAAGGCAGATGAAGTCGGTTGGTATAACGAAAATAGCGATGCACAAAGCCATCCTTCGGGACAAAAAAAACCTAATCAGCTGGGAATTTACGATCTGAGCGGAAACATTTTTGAATGGGTGTGGAACTGGTATGTGCCTTACAGTTCACGCAATTATGACCCTTATAAGGGACCCGATAAAGGAATTGATAAAGTTATTAGAGGCGGTTCCTGGTATCATAATGCTTCTGAAATGAGAGTTACTAACCGCAATTTTGCCAAGCCCTACACTAAAAATGCCTATCTGGGCTTCCGCGTTGTAAGAACTTATAGCCCTCGTTAATACATAATCACTATATTCTACCTGGTTAATTTGGTAGGGATTTTTACTTTTTTATATGATAAACACAAATAATACAGTTGGCGAAAAATGGGTTGGCAAATTCTTATTTACCCAAGAAACTGAAGATTTCTAAAGGGATTTTTACCACCGGGTTGAAACCCGTTGTTAGTATCTGTCGTTCCTACGGAACTCATTCTTAACAAAAGAGATAAGGTTGTTTCCTTGGCACTTTTCACCGGGTTAAAACCCGTTGTTAATATCTGTCGTTCTTACGGAACTTTTTCTTAACAAAAGAGATAAGGTTGTTTCCTTGGCACTTTTCACCGGGTTAAAACCCGTTGTTAATATCTGTCGTTCTTACGGAACTTTTTCTCAAAGCATTATTTGGTTTTATTTTAAATAATTATCAGATTGAAAATGCATAAATATATTTTTATCTTATTTGGTTTTGTGCTTTCACAGAAATGACAAATGGCTGAACATTCAAAAATTGATATTATTTGGGAAAAAGCAGTATATGCCTGTCTTTCCTTTTTACATTGACAACAATGGTACTATTCAGGAATTGGCTTTCTAATGGTAATATAGCTAATATATTTCTTTTGGTTTTGCATAATAAGCATCCGAACTATTCAGACACTAATTTTGGAGAAAGGTGATGAGTAAAAATAACAAAACGGCAATAACCCCTACCCGGGAAGAAAATTATGCCGAATGGTATCAACAGGTTATAAAAGCAGCTGATATGGCTGAAAATAGTGAAGTTCGCGGTTGTATGGTAATAAAACCCTGGGGCTATGCAATTTGGGAAAATATTCAGCGTGCACTGGATAAAATGTTTCGGGAAACGGGACATCGTAATGCCTATTTTCCTATATTCATTCCTAAAAGTTTTTTTGAAAAAGAAGCTGAACATATAGAGGGCTTTGCCAAAGAATGCGCTATTGTAACACACAGTAAATTAGAAGCAGATGGAAAAGGCGGTTTACAATTAGCCGGTGAACTTACCGAACCTTATATTGTGCGTCCTACCAGTGAGACAATTATCGGCGCATCTTTTGCTAAATGGGTAAATTCCTATCGGGATTTGCCTCTTCTGATCAATCAATGGGCTAATATTGTCCGTTGGGAAATGCGCACGCGTCTTTTTTTACGCACTACGGAATTTCTTTGGCAAGAAGGGCATACAGTGCATGAAACAGAAAAAGAGGCAAAAGAAGAGACCTTAAAAATGCTCAATGTGTATGCTATTTTTGCGCGTGACTATCTTGCCCTGCCTGTTATTCAAGGCGAAAAAACTGAAAGTGAAAAATTTCCCGGAGCTGTAACTACATATTGTATTGAAGCAATGATGCAGGATAGAAAAGCACTGCAATCTGGAACTTCTCATTTTTTGGGACAGAATTTTGCCAAGGCATCCGAAATCAAATTTCAAAACCGCAAAGGAGAAATAGAATATGCCTGGACTACTTCCTGGGGTGTTTCTACGCGTTTAATAGGAGCTATAATTATGGCACACAGCGATGATAACGGACTTGTTTTGCCTCCGAAAATTGCTCCTTCCCACATTGCTATTATCCCTATTTATAGAGATGCACAAGAACAAAAACAGGTGATGGCTTTTGCGGAAAATGTTCAAAACCAGCTAAAGGATTTATATTTAGATGATGTTCCCCTTTATACTGAATTGGATACAAGAGATATGACCAGCAGTGAAAGAAATTGGTATTGGATAAAAAAAGGCATTCCTTTGCGCCTGGAAATAGGTCCTCGGGATATTATTCACGATGCTGTTATGCTTGCCAGACGCGATAAAGAACCACAAGATAAACAGTCAGTAAAGATTTCCGACCTCACAAATTATGTTCTTCAAACTCTGGTAGAAATGCAACAGGGCTATTATCAACGAGCTTTGGCTTTTAAAGATAAATGGACGATGGAAATTGACGATAAAGAGGAATTCTATAGGTTCTTTACTCCTAAAAACATTGAACAACCGGAAATTCATGGTGGTTTTGCCAGTTCTCACTGGTGTGGAAAATCATCCTGCGAAGAAAAAATTAAAGAAGACCTGAAAGTGACTATTCGCTGTATCCCTTTTAACACTAAAGAAGAAACGGGAAATTGTATCTGCTGTGGTAAACCTTCTACACGCAGAGTAATTTTTGCCAAGGCATACTAAAATGAATGCAGCTATTATTACTATCGGTAACGAAATTCTGATGGGTAAAACCATCAATACCAATCTGGCATATTTAGGTTCGGAACTTGCCAAACAAGGAATTTTTGTAGAATATGCCCTTACCGTAAAAGATGAACCAAACGCTATAAAACAAGCACTGCAAGATACCTGGGGAAAATATAAGATAGTAATAACTACCGGTGGTTTGGGTCCTACAGAAGATGATTTAACCAAATCCGCAATTTCTGAATTCTTTGGTAAAAAGCAACACTTTGACGATAATATTTGGGAACATATCCAAAAAATGTTTGCTTTCAGAAAAATACCATTACCTGAAACCAATCGCTCTCAGGCAATGGTTCCCGATGATTTTATTCCTTTAAGAAACGACCTGGGAACTGCTCCAGGATTGTTTTATCGGGAAGGGGACTTTTTGTTCTTTGCTTTACAGGGTGTTCCTTCGGAGATGAAACATATTTTTGAGACACATATCAAAGATATTATTACCCAAAATTGTCCTGATGCCAAGCCACTATCTATAAAAACATTAAGAACTTACGGCATAGCTGAATCCCGACTGGCTGAGTTATTTACTCTTTCTAACTTGCCGGAAGGTGTTTCTTTAGCTTGGCTTCCCCAAATTGGAAGAGTTGACTTACGCTTTTATGGAACCGATGCTAATAAAGTTGAAGAAGCGGTTAAAAAAGCACTGCCGGTTATTAAACCTTTTGTTTGGGGCTATGATGAAGAAAGTCCCGCAGAAATTTTATTAGCACGTTTGTGGAAAAATATCTACACTTTAAGCGTTGCGGAATCCTGTACCGGTGGCTTAGTGCAAAAGCTGATAACAGATATTCCTGGCTCATCTAACTCCTTTCTGGGTGGTGTGATAGCATATTCCAATGCCTTGAAAAAAAATCTGCTGAATGTATCCGATACAGTTTTAGAGACAGAAGGAGCGGTTAGTGAAACCTGTGCTTTGCAAATGGCTGAAGGAATAAAATCATTGACAAAATCTACCTGCTCAATTTCAATAACAGGGATTGCAGGTCCTGATGGTGGAACTGCAGAAAAACCTGTAGGAACGGTGTGTTTTGGCTTTATAGCCGCTGAGAAATATTGGTCTAAAAAACAATTCTTTACCGGGGATAGGGAAATTATCCGTATTAAAGCAGCTGATTTTGCTATCCTTTCTTTAATTCAGCACTTACAAGGCAGGAATGATAATTGAATATCTTAGTAATCGGCAGCGGAGGCAGAGAACATTCTATTGCAGAGTGTTTTGCTAAAAGCAAACAGATAAAAAGGGTTATTGTGGCTCCCGGAAATGCAGGAATTGCGCTTCAATATGAATGTGCAAATCTGCAAACACAAGAAGAGATATACAATTTTTGTGTTCAGAATCTAATTGATCTTGTCTTTGTCGGACCCGAAAAACCCATAGCAGATGGTTTAGCTGATTATTTAAATGAGAAGGGAGTTGCTGTTATAGCTCCTGTTAAATTTGCCGCCCAATTGGAAAGCAGCAAGATTTTTGCCAAAAATTTGATGCAGGAAAAAGGTGTTCCAACTGCTGCATTCAAAATAGCTAAAACCATTCCTCAAGCATTAGAACAAATTGACTACTTTGGCTTTCCAGCGGTTATTAAAAATGATGGCTTAGCTGGAGGAAAAGGAGTTTTCGTGGTTAAAAATCCGGCTGAGGCCCAAGAGGCACTAAAAAAAATTCATTTTAGCGAAAAAGGAGTTGTTGTAGAAGAATTTTTACAGGGTTGGGAGGTCTCTTTATTTGCCATTACAGATGGCTGGGAGTTTAAAACTACAATTTTTGCTCAGGACCATAAACAACTTTATGCCGGCGACAAAGGTCCCAACACAGGTGGAATGGGTGCTTATGCTCCAGTTTATGAAGCGGAAAAATACCGGAAACAGATTGAAGAGGAAATAATTAATCCCGTTCTTATGGCAATGCGCGAATTGGGTCATCTTTATAAGGGAATTCTCTACTGTGGACTGATGATTACTAAGGAAGGACCGAAAGTTATGGAATTCAATTGCCGGTTAGGAGACCCTGAAGCACAGGTTGTTTTACCTTTACTGGAGACGGATTTTGTAGAAATCTGCCAAGCCATTTTACAGGGTGAGATAAATTTGGTGGAACTAAAATTCAAAAATAAAACCGCATTAGGTGTTGTTTTGGCTTCCGAGGGTTATCCTTTTGCTTACAATAAAGGTTTTCCACTTTCTTTACCTGCAGACCTTTCCGGAATTTATTTCTCCGGAGTGGAAAAAGGTGAAAATGGACTTGTGACCTCTGGTGGACGTGTTTTATGTGCTGTTGGAATGGGAAAAGATTTAAATGAAGCCAGGGAAGAGGCATACAGCAAAGTTCAACAGATAACCTTTAAGAACAGAATTTTCCGCCAAGATATTGGATTACATAAAAATACCTTTTATGACAATGGAGATAGCTAATATTATGCCAATGTATTATATTAACCGGGTGAGTAACCTGTTTCGTTCCCTTTCCTGCAGAAAAATTTTATTCTTCTGCCTTAGTTTTTGCCTGCCTGCCTTAATTATGGCAGAGCCGATAACTCTTGTTTCTGAAAGTCAGGACATACTTGCTATTAATTTTGAGCTTCCTGAATATGAATTAACCAAAGTTACAATAAACGGACAGAACTGGGAAAGAATTGTTTGTAGCGATGGTTCTTATTTCAGTAATGAGGGTTTTCCTCAATTGATAATGTTTTCTACGGCTATAGCAGTTCCTGTAGATGGCGATTACAGTTTCAGTATTAAAAGCAGCGAACCCAAAACGCTGACGAATATAAATATCATCCCTTCGTCAACTCTGTTAATTGAAGGTGAGGGAGTAAACTATAATAATAAACCGGACTACAAAGCTTATGCCAATCGTGAACTCTATCCTGTTTCTCTGGCGCAGAAAGGTGAACCTGCTTTTATAGGTAACCGCAAGTTCATACCTTTGCTGATTTATCCTTTTCAATATAGAGCACAAAGCAAAGAGCTGATTGTGCACTCCAAAATATCTATAACTGTCTATATAAGCGGAACAAAGAACGCAACTAAAAACTGGCAACTGAATCCAAATCCTCTTGATAATGCAGACCCGCCTTTTTTCTTGAATGAAAATAGTTCTAAAACCTGGCGTCTGGAAAAAACCCGGGACATATATTATTCTGCACCTAAAAATAGTATTTCAAGCATTAACGAAATCCAGCTTATTGTAGATAAAGAGGGAATCTATAAGGTCAGCTATCATTACTTGATGGATTATATAAATTTGATGGCTGATTCTTTGCAGATAGTGATGAATTGGACACCTGCAAATGTAGACCCGCGTTATCTGGAATTAACTGATGAATATGGACAGGTGCCGATTCACTTCGTAGGCGAAAATGACGGTGTCTTCAATGAAAATGACTATTTTGAGTTCTATGGTGATAAACATAAGGGTGACACTTGCTATATGGATGATTATACAAGCGAAAATGTATATACCCTGAAACTGATTGATCACTATGGAGCAAGAATGGCTGTGGAAAATGGGGGTTTGATTGAATCCAATCTTCTGAACTATATTGTTCCTGATGCTTATGAAGATACAGTTCACTTTGAAGAACAACTGGTAAGCGATAAACTTGGCAGGGGCTGGAGTTCCAGTACCCCAAATTTCTATCGCGAAGATGTTTGGTTCTGGAAAAAAATCAATGCTCCCAATCTGGAAATTGTTCCTGTGGAACTGCAATATCCCAAAGATACTACTACCCGCTTTGCTTCTGCCAGAATTTGTTTAATGGGGTTAACTTATTCCGAAACACTAACCAGCGGACAATATGATCATGAAGCATCTATTCGTTTGAATCAGGCAATGGTTAATTCGCATACATGGATTGGTCAAACGGAAAAGATATTTGAAAATCAAAATCATATTTCCAACACCTTTTTAAGGCATGGAACCAATAACTTCTATATTGCCCTTTCCGGTAATACTGTAATGACGGATAAAGAACAGGTAATGCTGGATTGGGCTGAAATTAAATACTGGCGCGAATATAAAACTGACCAGGATTATATCAAGTTTACAAAGCCCTCCAATCGTCCCGGTGGTTTATATCAATTTGAGGTTAGCGGTTTCAGCAATCCTCATATTTCTGTTTATAAAATTGGCTCCAGTATCTTCAATTCTGCTCAGATAGAGCCGTTTAATATTAATGGTGATGCTCCTTGGACGGTTACTATTCAAGATAGTGTTTTTTCCGAAGCGGTCAGATATTTTGCCGTAACTGAAAATATGAAAAAAACTCCCAAAGCAATACGCCTCAATTTTCCCAGCGACCTGAAAAATCCTGATAATAGTGCTGATGTAATTGTTATTGCACCCTGGCAATTTACTTCAGTAGAAGGAACTTTGCAGTTGAAGTCCCTCTGGGAATCCGAAGGGCATACAGTAAAAATTGTAGATGTTCAGGATATCTATGATGAATTTAATGCTGGCATTACAGGTGCTGAACCAATTAGGGACTTTCTTCGTTATGCTTATAACAATTGGAGTTCACCTCAATTAAGCAGTGTTATTCTTTTGGGTGAAGGAGTTGATGATACAAGAGATAACAGTCCTTCACGAATATATAATCTCATTCCGGTTAAAAAGACCTGGACTTATAAACATGGTGCTACGGCAAGTGACCCCTGGTATGGATGTATTGTAGGAACAGATATTGTCCCCGATATATCTATTGCAAGAATTAGTATCTGGAAGGAACAACAAATTTTGGATTATGCCGCTAAGGCAACTGCTTATCGTAACAATCCACAAACCTCTCGTCTTTGGAACAGTCATTTAACTTTCACTTCCGGAGGGAAAATAACTGATAATAACGATATCTTTGCTCAACAATCAGAACGTATAATCCGTAAAACTATTCCTGATGAATATAGAGTCACCAGGGTTTATACTTCTACTCAAACTGTTAGCTCTGATTACTTTGGCGGAACTTTCAATCTGAAAGATGCTATTAATTCCGGAACTCAATATGTTCAATTTATGGGTCATGGCGGGGGTAGAATTTGGGCGGATTATAACCTCTTCAATTTTAATGATGTAGCAACGCTCAACAATCAGACCTATCCTGTGGTTTTATCTCTTGCCTGTTATGCTTCCGCTTTTGATACAAACGGAATGGCTTCTATCAGTGAAGCATTAGTCCTTCAGCCCAATAAAGGAGCTATAGGCACTGCAGGTTTTACTGGTCTGGGTTATTTAGACCATGATGAAACCTGGGGTATGGCATACTGTGATGCTCTTTATAAACATAATTTTGCCAATATCGGTCTGGCGAATATTTTTGCTTTAGCCCGCTCTTATACTACTATCTATTCACCTGCAGCTATTTATGCCCTTATCAACGGTTTTGCCTATTTAGGTGATCCTTTAATCAAATTGAAGAAGCCCATAAAAGATATACCTGTTTTTGCAGATAACTATGTGCTGAACCCGGGTGATACATTACGCGTTAATGCTACTTTCCCCACCGGTGTTAATGCAGGCCGTCTGTTTATTATGAAAGAGAGTGGAAAGATTGTAAATGTCCCTTATGATTTACCTGTCTTTCCGAACGGGAATTGGACAGCTACTTATGTTAATACAAATCCTGCAGCCAATAACTACACCCGTAAAATTATGGTTGCTGGTTATTCCAATACTGATGAATATATAGGGCTTTCCCAATTTAGTGTTGGTAGACCTAATATTATGCATCATCATCTTAATCCTCCAGAACCTGCTTGGTCGGATTCTGTCTTGTTTACTGCCAAGGTCTTTAGTCCTTTACCGGTTAACAATATTATCTGCAAAGTCAGGACAGATAGTGTTTCTACTCAAATTAACTGGCTTCAACTTCCAATGCAGAGGTCTGAACAAGATAGCACTTTGTATGTAACTACCCACTATCTTGGTAAATATCCTACCGGAAAAGAAATATTTTTCAAGTATGTTATGGAAACTGAAACAGGTATTGCAGAGAGTTTCCTAAAAAATTACATTGTTCGTGGTCCTGATCTGTTTCTGAAAGATATTAAACTGGAACAAGAGGGAAATTCTCTGGTCTTGAAAGTTTTAGGAACCAATATTGGCAATGCTACTTCTATAACTACGGATTTAAAGTTATATACCGGAACAACTGAAAGTAATCTTACTTTGTTTTCCACTCAGAATTATTCTCCTTTGGAAGTAGGAGAACTCCGTTGGGATACTATTTCTCTTGCCGGCTTACCTAATGCCAATCTTATTCTGCAAGCAAGAGTTAATACTACTAATGCTTTTTCTGAATGGCATTTCTTTATCAATACCAATAACTATATTAGCTTACAAGTTCCGATGAATTATTTCCTGGTAGATAGTTCCAGTTCAACTCATAGCAGTATAGATAACAACCTTCAATGTTCAATTCCTCCAGGTCTTGTTCCTGCAGGTAGCCAGGTTCTTTTTGCCATAAACACCTTGAAAGCCCTACCTCCTCTTAATCAACCTGATGTCCAAAATATTTTGCTTAATGCTCCTGATGGACTTACCGGAAATCAACATTCCATTCCCTACGAAATAAGTTTCTTGGGAACAGGAATTACTGATTCTTTAGGTGTTTTGAACGGAGGAAAAAAACTTTCTCTTTCCTTCAATTATAGCGCTACTGATTCCCTAACTCAAGCACAGGAAAGCGCTAATAACTTCAAAATATATCGCTATAACGCAAAATTCCAGAAATGGATTTTAATAGGCAGTTTTATGGATCAAAGTCAAAATAAAGTCAGCTTTGAAGTGAATCGCACAGGTATTTACAGTATTTTCCGCAATATGGATTATACTCCTCCAGCCGTAGATGTTAATGTTGAAGACCAGGAATTTACTGTTGGTGGATATGTTGCCGGTAATGGAGTTATTTCTCTCTTGCTTTCCGATACCAATGGTATTGATGTAATAGATAATTCTATCTCTCTGTTTTTAGATGGTGTTCCCATCCCGGAAAAGGACTATGTAATCTCCATCAATCTGGAAAATATCAATAGAATACCTATTAAATATCAATTATCCTTAGGAAAGGGAATACACGAATTAAAAGTTCAATGTCGTGATTTGAACGGTCATCCTGCAAACCGGGATATCCAATTTACCGTTAATGACAAATTTGATGTTATAAACTTGGCAAATTACCCGAATCCCGTTTTAGGAGCCGGAGGTGAAGGTGCTGCTTTAGACCCGAAAAATGAAGGCAGAACTCGTTTCACCTATGTTCTTACCGATGGAGCAGATGAAGTTACTATCAAGATTTACACACTCAGCGGCCGCCTGGTTAAGACCTTTAAAAACCTTCCGGTTGGAGTTGGTTACCATGAATATCCCCGTTCAGTTTATGGTTGGGATTGCAAAGATGATAAGGGTTACACTTTGGCTAACGGGGTTTACTTTTACCGGATTATTGCCAAAAAAGGCAATAAAACCATTGAAAAAACCCAAAAAATGGCAATTCTGAATTAGGGAGACCAAAATGAAAAAGATATATATCCTATTCGCACTTATCCTGATTTGCTTAACTCCACTTTTTGCAGGACGTTATGCTGGCGACTTTATGATGATCGGTTCCGGAGTACGTGCTTTAGGTATGGGTGGTGCTTTTGCCTCTCTTGCAGATGATGGTTCTGGAATTTATTGGAATCCTGCCGGTCTCAGTTTTCTTACTGATTCCGAGGTTTCCGCTATGCATTGTTTCCTCTACAATAATCTTGCTTCTTACGATCATATAACTTATGCTCAACCCTTACCCAATGATGTAACTATTTGTTTGAATGTTACTCGTTTAACGGTTAGTGACATTCCCCATTTTGATGAAAAGTATCTCATCGGCACTAATGTAGACCAGCGGATAAATAACAGCTTATATCACTTACCTGGTGTTCCCGATAGCAAATTTTCCAGCTATGACGATCTCTATCAATTCGCTTTTTCCAAGAAAATTCATTATGATGCCAATATGGGTTGGTTGTTTTTTGCCGTTCCTTTTGATTTCGGTTTTGGAGGAACGGTGAAACTTATTAAAAGGTCTATATGGGATAGAACCGGAACAGGAACCGGACTTGACATTGGTTTTAAAGCAAAGACCGACCTTGCTGTTATTTTCGATTGGGAAGAACTGGGAGATTTACATTTCGGTGTCAATTTTCAAGATATTGGTGGAACAGATATCACTTGGGATACTCCCAGTAAAATTAGTGACGAAGTTCTCTTTAATACTAAAACCGGCTTAGCAGTAGTTCAACCCTTACCTAAACTGAAATCCGTTGTTACCTTGGCTTATGATTATGACTATGTGTATGGAGGAACTAACCATTTTGGTGTGGACTGGGAATATGATAAAAAGGGTAATTTGCGTCTTGGTTATTATGATAATAGTTTCAGTGCAGGTGCTACAATAAAACTTTACGGCGTTATGCTTGATTATGCTCTAATCACGAATCCTGTCGGCATAAGTAACCGTTTGGGATTACGGGTTAGATTTTAAGGAGAATAAAAATGCGCAAGATAATTAGCTTAACTACACTCTTATTGCTTGCTTTGCTCTTTTCTTGTTCAGGAGATGATTCTCCCGAAAAAGATAAAATTCCTCCTACTACACCTAAACTAATTTCACACCTTGGAGATACGGGTGATGATCCCATTATTGTAAATGGAGTAACAATTTCCCTAAACGATGATAATAATGGCATTGATACTGTTCCCGATGGCAACTGGATAAAAGTTCCCTGGGAAAAATTCGTAGATAATGATTTAAGCCATGTAAAGGTCTACCGCTATTCCGAATCCGACCCTGAACCAAAATTAATTAATACTGTTCCAGCTTCGGAAGATTACTATCTGGACCAAAGTTCCTTGGTTGAAAGAGAGTGGTATTACTATTATATTGAACTCTACGATGCCAGCGGCAATTTTAGCGTTTCGGACACCGTTTCCTATGCCATTTTAGCTAAAAGTATTCTCAGTTCTCCAGTTGAGGGGGAAACTATTAATCAGGACACGGCAAAATTATGTTGGGAAAGAGGAGATAGCCAAACCAACAAATTTCGTATCCTGCTTTGGGATAATCAAACCGGTGATCTGGTTTTTTCTTACCCTTATTATTATACTCCTAATGAAGAATTTCCTTCACCACCAGAATTTCCTTTTCCTCGTTTAAATCCACGACCTCCAAGTGGCCAGGTTTTTCGTTGGCGGATAGATGCTTTTGATGACGATCCGGAACATAATTTGGAAATGGGTTCCGAGTCGAAAGAGCGAACCTTGATAATTCAATAGGGATGGCAGTCCAACCTTGAAAAAGCATATAATAACCGGTCTGGACATAATGAAGTTACAGAAAAATCTTGACTTGAACAGCGATGTTCAGAATGTTACACAAATTAAAAAGAGAGGATAATGTGAAGAGATTACTGTTAGTGTTTCTACTCATCAGCTTTTCCCTGGTTTTATTCAGCCAGCAGACGATTAATTTTACCCCGTCTTCAAATATTTCTGCTTATACTTATGAAGGTATCCGCAGTGGTGTGGAAAAGCTGAAAATGAATAATTATATCTTGGGTCAGGTCTATAAACCCGGCTTATATACTGTTCCTGACGATACCGATTTTTTAACCCTGCTTTCCTTGGCTGGAGGTCCTAAAGAAGATGCCAAACTTACTAAAATAAGAATTGTGCGTCCTTCTTCCGAAGGTGAAAAGGTTATCTGGGTAAATTTTAAGAAATATCTGGAGACGGGTGATCCAACCCTTATTCCGGAATTAAAACCAGGTGACACAATCGTTGTATCAGGAACCATCTTCTATGCCGTATCTAAAGTGGCAAAATTCCTCTCTGATATCACTATAGCTCTGGGCGTTTATAATATCATAACCGGATTTAAATAAGGAGGGTATTCAATGCTGGAAAATGAAAATAATCAACTCCCTGTCCAAGAGGAAATAAAACTTTCCGATTATTTTAGAATAATCCTGCAATATCGTTATCTGGTAATTCTGGTATTCCTTGTAGCATTAGTGGCTACGGTTTATTACACAGCCCGTTTACCTAAAATTTATTCTGCTTCTACCCGCATTTTGTTGGAAGACGCAAATAAGCAATCCGACCTGATGTTTCTTTCTACAGGCGGTTTAGGAAAAAACACTTTAAATAACCAGATTGAACTTATTCACAGCAAACCCATAATGAACCTTGCCTGGGAAATTATGAAAAAATATCCCGATTGGGATACTTTTCCTGCAAGTCAGGCAGCTGATCCGGCTTCCACTTTAGGTAGAATGAAAGTAGAATCAAAACGGGAAACTGATGTTCTCACCATAAGTTTTGAATCTACTAATCCTACTGAAGCAATGGCTGCCGTAAATTCCATCGCGGAAGCAATTCAACAACAAAATACTCAATATGCTCGTTTGGAATTTACCACTATTCGTGAATTTCTGGAAACTCAATTAGATGCTATTTCCCGTCGTCTGCAAAGTTCTGAAAATGATTTACGGGAATTTAAGAACCTAAATAAGCTTACTCAATTATCCGAGGAAACAAATAAACTTATTGAACAAGCATCAGACTTAGAAGCTGAATATGAAGCAGCGTTAACTGATCAGGCAGTAAAAGCCAAATCCCTGGATTTGCTAAACCGTCAATTACAGGAACAGGATTCTCTGCTGGTGAATGTGGATAATATTATAAAAACCCCCTATATCAATGAACTGCGTAAGCAGATTGTAGATACTCAATCCCTCATCACCAAATTAGTTACAAAAAATGAATATCCCTTAGATCATCCTCAAATTCAACTTCTTTACAGGGAAATTGAAAACGCTAAGGAAAAATTAGACCAGGAAATCAGAAAACTGGTAAATTTAGCTGTAACTGACGATCCTCTCGCTACCAGAAGTGACCTTTTAACCAGAATCGTCCAGGCAAATATAGAGCTGGAAATGGCTCGTGCCAAAGTTGACGGCTTGGAACAAACCAAAGAAATGTATAATCAACGCCTGATTGCTATTCCCAATACCGAACTGGAACTGGCAAGATTAACCCGAAACCTGATGCTGGATGAGAAAATTCACAGTATGATGATGGAAAAGTATGAAGATGCCAAAATTGCTGAACAGGCAAAAATCGGAAATATCCGCATCATTGACTATGCAGAACGTCCTACAGTTCCAATTAAACCCAGGGTTTCTATGAATATTTTAGTAGGTGTAATTATCGGACTGGGTTTAGGAATCGGAACCGCCTTTTTGGTTCATTCTCTGGATACTAAATTACGCACTTTGGAAGATATGGAAAATTATGTTCGTTTACCTATTGCCGGAACTATTCCTGTAATTCACGAAGCGGAATCCAAACTTCAGGAATTTAACGATATGATTAATTCTGCTACAGGAGAAAATCGTGAACAACTAACCCGTTCTATGCATTTTGTAATGATGCAACTGGTTTCACATTATGCCCCTAAATCACCAATTGCTGAAGCTTATAGAACTTTAAGAACCAATATCTTGGCACATAAAGGTGAAAGTAGTATTGCTATTCTGATTACTTCTTCCGGACCTAAAGAAGGTAAATCTACTTCCATAGCCAATCTTGCTATAACTTTTGCTCAAATGAATAGCAAGGTTATTTTAGTTGATATGGACTTGCGTAGGCCTACTGTTCACAGTAAGTTAGGTCTGGAAAAAGAAAACGGCACCAGTGATTTTCTTATCGATCCGGAAGTAAGTGTTGAGCAAGTTATCAAACCCTCTGGAATAGCCAATCTGGATGTAATTACCAGTGGGTTTATTCCTCCCAATCCTTCTGAACTAATTGCTTCTCCAAGAACCGATAACCTACTGGAAGAACTTAAATCCCGTTATGATTATGTCCTTGTGGATTCACCACCTTTAATTGCCGTTACGGATGCTCTTATTCTCACTAAGAAAGTTGATATGACTTATCTTGTCGTTCGTTGTGGTTTTACCGATAAAGGCATCATTAAACGTACTAAAGAATTGATGAATAATATTGAAGGCAGATTAGACGGCATAATTGTGAATGGTATCTATGTTCAAAAGTATTACAGTAAACAGAATTATTACTACTATTACTACTATTACTACTATTATTATGGCGAAGAGGTGCCCCAAAAGCAAAAGAGGAATGTTAACCGCTTCCTACGCAAAAATAAATCTATTTCTTGAGCTGATTGGAAAGCTCCCCAATAACTATCATCAGGTCAATACTATACTGTGTAGTATTGACCTGTTTGATTTATTGAACTATGAACTTATTGAGTCCCCTGAAATAATCCTTACCTGCAATATTCCTTCTCTGATATCAACTTCAAATCTTATTTATCGGGTTGCTTCTTATGTAAAAGAACGCTTTAATGTTTCTTCAGGCATCAAGATTCATTTAGAAAAGCATATTCCTATTTCAGCCGGTCTGGGGGGAGGAAGCAGTAATGCCGCCAATTGTATTCTGGCTTTAAATGAAATGTGGCAGCTTAATTTATCCAAACCGCAAATGCATAAAATTGCTTCTCAGTTTGGCAGTGATGTCAATTTCTTTCTGGAAGGAGGAACAGCTAAAGGAGAAAACAGGGGAGAAGTGATCACAAAACTTCCTTCTATTTTCTTGAATAATATCCTGTTAGTTAATCCCGGAATAGAAATTTCCAGTGCTGAAGCTTATAAACTTGCCTATCTTCCTAAAAAGCAGGAGCAGCGTAAATTTGATCCTTCCAACCTAATCGGCTCCTGCTTCAATCGTCTGGAAAGCGGTATCAGAAGTGCTTATCCTGTAATTGACGAAATTATCAATACAATCGGCAGTTTTGGAGCTAAAGTAGCTATAATGAGTGGAAGTGGTTCTACCTGCTTAGGCATATTTGATAGTAAAAATGATTTGAAGGCGTGCCGGCAATATTTTAACCAAAAGGGTTTCTGGACTTATACCACCAAAACACGGGAAACATCATAATAAAAAAACTTCTCACGGATTACCCGGATTTCACAGATAAAGTTTAGCTACCTATAATCCCAAAAACCCGGAAAGTCAAGGGCTTTCACTGCCAAAATAAATATTGTCCAAAATCTATATTCATAAATCATAAGTGCGATATATAATTCCATTTTATCACAACTGCATTATTAGAGTTAAATACTTTTTCTCTCTTTTAAGAAAAATAAGTTTTCGCTCTCTTGACTATCTAATGACAAAGTAACATTCAAGTAACAACCAAGTAACGAGACAACTGCAGTGTTACTTCAGTGTTACGGAGTCGTTACTTAATCGTCTATATAACAAGCTATTAGCTGTTTCTAATGATAATGGACAGAAAATAGGAATAATTATATGTGACTTATATAGTTTGGCTAAAAATTAGAAAGATTTTGAGATAGCGAAGTAGCAAGGTAGCAATATATTTTTCATATTATATTACAGTTATATAATACCATTATTTGAATAAATATTCTTTTGTCCTTACGGCGGAAGCAGGAATCCCTACAAGTTCTGAGAAGATAACTGCCTTTTTAATATAGAAACTATTTTATATAATTTGCAAATTTGTGTGGCAGGAAGAACTTATGGCATCAGGTATTGAGATCGTTATAAGTTATATGCTCCATAAAAATTTTCTCCCCAGTAAATGTTATCAGGGCGCAAATGAGTCCTTACTTAAATCATTCTTTATTTCTTCCAGCTACAAGTGTTTCCGTAAGAGAAAATTCCTGTCCGCAAAAAACAAGTTGTGAAATACCGTTATTTTTTAGAGGGTAATTTAAAGGTGGTTTAAGAAAGACAATATCCGCTTCTTTTCCTATTTCCAAAGAACCGATTATCTCATCTACACCAAGAAGTTTGGCACTACCTAATGTTATATGATAAAGTGCCTTGGCAGGTAAAACAGGATAATCGCTTTGACGATAATTCATCATCTTTGTATGATAGAGCATATTCAAAGAGGTTCCGGCACCTACATCACTACCAAGACCGTATTCAATACCTGCTTCCTCAATCTTTTGCAAAGGGAATTCTCCACTTTTCAGGAAAAAATTGGAATCCGGGCAATGCGCTATTTTACATTTATTTTCTGCCAACATTTTTATTTCTTCATCATTAAGATGAATACAATGGGCAAAAATACTGTGTTGAGTTAGCAAACCTGCTTTTTGATAAACTTCCGTATAACTCTTATACCCAAAGATTTCCTTCACCATCTCTATTTCTTCTTTGTTTTCAGAAAGATGGGTCTGAATCCAAGCATTATGTTCTATTGCATATTTAACAACCTCTTTCATCAGTTCCAGTGAACAAGTTGGAGCAAAACGCGGGGTAAAGATATAATCCAGTTTGGCATTTTTCCCGTGCCATTTTTCATAGAGCAGAATACTTTCTTCCAGTGTCTTATGACTGTTTTGTGGAAGATTTTCCGGGCAGTTCATATCCATCATCGTCATTCCGATTAAAGCTCTAATTCCTGTTTCTTGTGCAATTTCAAAAGCCATATCACAGGCAGAAAAAAAAGGTGCGGTATAAATGACGCAGGTTGTTGTGCCTGCCTTTAGCATTGCAGAAAAAAAATCTCGGCTCAGCTTTTCGGCATATTCAATATTTTTAGAGCGTTCTTCTTCCGGAAAAACATATTTATTCAGCCAGGGTAGTAAAGCTGGTTCGTAAAGTCCCCGAATATAATATTGGCTTAAATGCGTGTGTAAGTCAATAAACCCGGGCAAAGCATATTCGTTAGACCTGTCTTCATCTATTCTCCCTTGAAATTCCGATAGCGGTGTAATAGCAGATATTTTACTTTCTTCAATGCTGATAACCTGTTTCGGTAAAAATTGTATCTCTTCAGGGGAAATAGGATTAACGATGTTACAAAGGATGTTTTTCATTGTTCAACTTTCCTGATCTTGATTACTTTAGCTTTGCCAATGCCAAAATGCAGTTCCGGAGCATTCTGAGAACCGGTTCCTTTGGCACTGCAAAGTTCCCGTATAAATTTTTGTTTTTTATGAAAAGGCCGTTTTACAGTTATTTCCACCCTGGTGCCAAAAGCAGGACTATTAGGAACTTTGGCAAAATTCTCCGCTTTATTTTCCAGTAAGACAATATTGTTTTTCCAATAGGGCTTAATAAAAAGACCTTTATTCTTTGTTATTGTCCCATTATGCAATATCTTAGCTCCATTGCCACTGCCTACAACAAGGTCCTGTAAACCATCTCTATCTAAATCTGCACAGGCATTTCCCCAACCGTTATAAACCCTGGCTCCAGCAAGCCAGGTTACATCTTCAAAAGTGCCATCGCCTTTATTATGATAGAGATAGCTTCGTTCATTCTCATAAACGGAAGTGATAAACAAATCCAGGAAGCCGTCATTATCAGCATCAAAGAAAAGAGGATCGCTATGCAATTCGTCGTATTTTATTCCTGCCTGCGCGGTTACATCGGTAAATTGCCAATAGTAAATAGTGTCTTTTTCCACAATCCTATAAGTTAAGCCATCATTCCTCAGGAGCATACTGATATCGGAAATATCTATATAACGGGGATGAGCAAGGTTAGCAACAAACAAATCCAAATCGCCATCATTATCATAATCACCCCAGTCAGCTCCAATGCTGTGACCATAATATCCATTTTTATATGTTCCTGCTATGCCGTAAAGAGCGGCTACATCAACAAAAAGAGTATCTATCTGTTGCCAGCAGAAATTATGGCTCAAACGGTAGTTGGTTACATATATTTCCTGTTTTCCATCGTTATCAAAATCAGCAGGGGCAACTCCTCTTCCGGGTAAACCGGGATTATCAGTATAAGAGGGTTTGCGAAAGCCATAAGCATCACTTTTATCCGTAAAATAGCCACCCTCGTTTTTCCAGAAATAATCCGGAAAACCGCTCCGCTTCAGCCAGATTTCATAATTGGCAGAATAGAGTGAAGGGTAACCTTTTTGGTCAATATCAATCCAGGCAACAGCTTCTGTAGGATAAGTATCATCAATATCTCCGGCTCTTTCATTCACATTCACAAACCTTATATTATCCATATTTTTCAGCAACTGGTCACCTCTTCCTTCAGCAGAATGGCTATAGGAAACCAAATCTAAAAGTTCGTCTTTATTAAAATCGGCAAAAATGCCTCCACTGCTACTCAAATTAGCCAAACCAGCACTGTCCGTTAGCTCTGTAAACTTCATCTTTTCTTCATTTCTATAAAGGTATTTGCCGTTGAAAAGAATATCCGTAAAACCGTCTGAATTATAGTCCGCCAAAGCAACTCGTGTATATCCTTTGCCGTTAAGACCCGCATTTTCGCTTTTATCTTTAAAGCAGATTCCCTTATAGTTCATCATTTTGCGCATCCATTTTAGCGGTTCTTCTTTTATTTTAAGGTCGGTATGCAGTTTTGTTATCAGTGCCATTGCTTCTACATCATATCTATTACGGGGTGAACCTGAAATCAAACATTGGGTAAGATGTTCTGCCGCTTTTTGTTTATCTGTTTTCTTTCCTGTCAGTAGCAATGCTTTAGCTGTCCAGAAATGTTTTTCTGCCAGTTCGCCACGATTATTGTTACTGAATTGCACTTGAGCAAGTATTGCAAGCAGTTCCTGTTGTTGTTTCAGCTTATTTTTCTCCAGCATCGGGATATCCAATTCGTCACCAAAAAGTCCGTAGGGCTCAATTATCCTATAAAACAGCAATTTTGCCTGTTGTTGTAAAACTCTTGCTTTCCAATCATCAGCGCTATAAATATCATAAAGCAAGGTTTGTTCGCTATCCGACACAGCCAATGTTAAATATTGTTCTGCCAGTTCCAGCAGGTTTTCTTTACCTTCAAAATCCTTTCTGAAAGTGGGGGAGAGCAAAAACAGAGAAGCAATATATGCGGAAACAGGATCTAAATTAGCGCGTTGGGGCAGTGCCTTTATCATTTCTTGCCAATTTTTACGGTTGGCAAAATGATAAAGTTTATAGTATAAAGCAATAGAACGATAGCGGGAATGGGGATATTTCATTTCAAATTCATTCAACAGATTAAAGGCGAGAGAGTCGTTGCGCTCAATACTGATTTCATCAATCAAATCCTTTGCCATTGCTTCAATGATTGTGTTATACTTTTTGGTTGTGGCAATTTTGGCATATAGTTCTTCTTCACTGCATCTTTTTGTGTAGTAAAGCCAAACAGCACTATCCAAAGAATCGGTTATTGCTTCTGTGATAGCACTAAAATCATTATAGAAGGTTAAGGAATCAACTTCTTCCGTTTCACAGAGAATCAGCCACTGTAAAGCATCTTCCAAAGAGTTATAATTTAGCGCTAAACGCTTATGGCATTGTTTTGCCAATTCTGGTAAGTTTGCTCTATGGGAATAATTCAAAACCGTTTGCAGGTCTTCTTCATCTCCATATAAAACTTTTGCCTGAATTGTTTCGTCGTATTTCGCAAGAATCTGAAATTGTTCCTTAGCGCATAAAAAATTGATTTCTTCATTGGTAATGGCATAACAGCCGAAGGCAAGTAGAATAAAGATAAACAAATTGATATATTTCATTTTTGTTCCTGCAGTTGTTCAATTAAGCTCTGGATATCTTCAGAGCTAAAATTATATTCCTTATTGCAATAGAGGCAAACGGGTTTGATGCCTTCCTTTAGTGATTGCAGTTCCTCTTTTCCTAAAAGCAATAATGCCTTACTGAATAGTTCATAGCTGCAATTACAACGATAGGCGATTTCTTTTTCTGCGTTAATTTGCCACTGAAGTCCCTTGAACACAAAACGGGAAAGGATTTCGGGAATTGATAATCCCATATCCATCAAGTCGCTGAGATTGGGAGTTTGTGCTATATTTTCCTTAATCACATCAGCTATTTTTTTATCCGCATAAGGTAGCTGTTGAATAATAAAACCTCCTGCAGAGCGCACTTTTGCTTCTTTATCAATTAAGATTCCCAAATTTACCGCTGTAGGTATTTGTTCTGATTGTTGATAGTAGTAAGCCAGGTCTTCGGCAATTTCTCCGCTGATAAGTTCTATAGTGCTAAAATAAGATCTTGTTCCTTTTTTATCTTTGCTGATAGTTAAAGTTCCTTTTCCGACTGCTTTGCCTACCTTAAAGTTATCTTCTCTGGTTGCATAAAAGAGGCGGGGATTTTTTGTATAGCCACGCAGAAAGCCATTTTGCGTGCAGATTACAATTGCACCTTGAATATCACCTTCGCAATCTATTCTCATTGTAATTTCACTTTCCTCATCTTTCAAGTCCCAGGAAAGCATTGCTGCTGCTGAAATCATTCTTCCTAAAAGCAAAGTGGCAATTGGAGAAAGGTCATGTAAATCGCGAGCGGTTTGCACACAATTAGTACTATTAACGGCAAAAACCCGAAAATTATTGTTATGAACTGTACCGCGTAAAATGTAATCCTTAGTCATCAATCCAATCCTTGTTTATTGTTGTTCCCGGATAATAGTGCTGTAAAATTTCCTCATATTTTGTTCCTTTTCTTGCCATTCGCAAAGCTCCAACCTGACACATTCCAACTCCATGACCTGCACCTCTGCCTTTAATTTTTATATTTGGCTTGGGGATAATTATTACAGTACCATTAGCAATTTGGTAAGGACCTTCAATATAAAAGAACGACGAAAGCAGGTTTCCGAAAACCTGACGGATTTGATATTCGCTATTTAAGCTAATTGTCTCATTTCCGATCAGTTTTACTTTAGTGATGCGTCCGGAAGAGCCGCGCTGAAGAATTTCAATTCTGCTGATGGAACTTAAACCTGCATTTTTTGCCAATTGATTAAGTGAAATGGATTTATGCCAGGAAAGCGCACCGCGTTCCCAGGAACTCATTTCTTCTTCTGCCAAAGGTTTATCTATCCACTCGCGAGCATCTTTTTCTTTGCTTAAATCAAAGGAATTAACTGCATTGAGACAGGTGACACCTTTTAAATAATCAATCGGTTTACCTTTCCAGATAATATCAGCTGCTTCCGTTTTTCCTCCACAGCAACTATGATAGGTTGTTTCAGCAAGATTTCCGTTATAAAACAAAACCTCTGAAGCACATTCATAAACAGCTTGCAGGATTTGTTCATTCAGCAAATATTTTCCTTTATAAACCTGGCAGTGAGTAGAATTGCATAAATCGTAACCATCGGTTTTATGTTTGTTATTCAATAGCAAAGTTAGGGCATGAGTTCTTGCTGCAACTATTTGTGCTTTAAGTGCTTCTGGGGGAGCATTGTCACCAATTTCATTTTGCACTACTCCGGCAAGATAGGTCTCTAAAGGCAATAATTGATTCAAGATAATCTGTTTTTTTACGGTCTTGAGAATAAAATCGCCGCTATAATCATAGCTATCTCGGTTAAAATAGATTTCTTCCTCGGAATGAATTTTCAGGGGTGTTTCCATATAGCAAAGATTTCCCGTAGCATCTTGAATCTGAACAGTGGAATTAAGCAATTGCACTTCTTTGATTTTATCTATAGGAATACCCTGTTTAGAGGCATATTGTTTTGCCTCTTCTTCCGTAGTAAAACTTTCCGGCAGAAAGTGTTGAAGCTCCTTTTTAATTTTCAGGCGGGAATTTTCCCAGGCAAAAAAATCCCTAACTACCGCTTGTTCATCATCCTGGGCTGCATAAACAATCTCTGTAAAGTCCAGAATAGCATAATGGACAAGGGTTTCCGGATTCATAATGTTAATTGTGATAGCGGAATCAAAATTGCGCGATATTAGTCCATCCGTTTCTGCTATAGTTATATTGGCATTTTTCCCTTTGGGAGTAATAGTTAGTTGAGGAGAAGCAGTTAAATTGATTTCCAGGTTGAGTTCACCTTTTATAAATTGGGCTCCAGCAAGCAAGTTAAGACAAAGTAGCAGCAAAATTATCAGGTAGTTACGCTTCATTTCTCTTTATGCTATCAAAAAGAGGTTGTCATTCCTGCGGAAGCAAGCATCCAGATAAAATTGAGTAAAATAAACACATTTTCAAGATGAATACGATATAAATTATTGCACAACTGCACCAGGAATTCCTTCTCCGTCAGGAATTAAAAGCAGTAATTTTCCGTTGGAATCGGCAGCCAGAATCATTCCCTGCGAAGTTATTCCTCTAATTTTTCGCGGTTCAAGATTTACCAGCATTAAAACGGTTTTACCAATTAAATTATTTGGTTCGTAATCAACTGCAATTCCGGCAATCAATTCGCGTTGTTCAATGCCGATATCTACCTTTAATTTTAACAGTTTATCCGTTTGAGGAACTCTTTCTGCGGTTAATACTTTGGCTAAGCGCAAATCCAATTTGGCAAAGTCATCATAACTGATTAACTCTTTCAGCGGAGCTATTTCCGGAGTGTTAAAATCCGATTTGTCACCTTCATTTATTATTGCTTGTGAATGCAGTTTGGCAATCTGTGCTTCAATTTCTTTATCCTCTATTTTCCGGAAAAGGGGTTTAATTTCGTTTAAAACGATATCTCCCAATAAATTATATGCTTCGCTGAACTTGCAATTATCATCCAAATTCATCATCTGCCTTAAATACCGCATAGACCTTGGCATAATTGGACTAAAGGCAACGGATATTTTTGCCAGTAAATTAGAGCAAACATAAAGTGTTTCGTTAGTTGCATCTCTATTTTCTTTCAGCTGTGCCCAGGGCTTGTTTTCGTCAAAATAGCGGTTTCCCAACCGAGCTATATCCATTATCAGACGCGTATTTTTCTTCACTTGATAGTTCAGATAATTTTCCTCAATTTCTTTTAAGAGCTTATCTGCTTCAGCTATTGCCTTATTAGCCGTTTCACTTAAGGCGCAGGCAGTTATTTTACCCTCAAAATTCTTGTTAGCAAAGGCAAAAACCCGGTTGGCAAGGTTGCCCAAGGTATTATTCAGCTCAATATTTATCTTATTTTGAAAATCCTTAAAACTGAAATCGGAATCTTGTCTTTCGGGAGCGTTAACTGCCAAATAATAACGCAGATACTCACTGTCAAAATCCTGAATGAATTCGTCTACCCAAATTGCCCAATTCTTACTGGTAGATATTTTTTTTCCTTCCAAATTCATAAATTCATTTGCCGGAATATCATAAGGCAGGCAATAGATAGTATCCTGTCCCATCAGCATTGAGGGCCAAATAAGCGAATGAAAGATAATATTATCCTTTCCGATAAAATGAATTAAACGGGTTTCAGGATTTAACCAATATTCCTTCCATTTTTCCGGTTGACCTATTTTTTCTGCCCATTCCACAGTAGCTGAAATATATCCTATGGGAGCGTCAAACCAAACATAAAGAACTTTGCCTTTTGCTTCGGGAAGGGGAACAGGAACTCCCCAGGATAAATCCCTGGTAACGGAGCGTTCAACTAAACCCTGGTCAAGCAAACCCAGAATAAAATTCCGCACATTTTCTTTCCAATAGTCCTTTGTGGCAAGCCAGCGTTTAAGTTTTTCGCGAAATCCTTCCAGTTGCAAAAACCAGTGTTTGGTCTCTTTAATTACGGGAGTTGAACCGCATATTTTACATTTCGGCTCAATCAAGGTTGTCGTTTCGTAAATTTGACCGCATTTATCACACTGATCACCTCTTGCATCTTCAAAACCGCAAAGGGGACAAATTCCTTCCACATATCTATCAGGGAGATAGCGTTTATCTTTTTCGCAGTAAAACTGGAGCGTGTTTTTGGGTTTGATATAACCCTTATTATATAATTGCAGAAAGAAGTCAGCAGCAAGTTTATAATGAGGGGGACGGGAAGTTCCGCTGAAATTATCAAATTCAATACCGATACCCTCAAATGCTTTTTTAATACTATTATGATAATAATTTACTACTTCCTGAGGTGTAATTCCTTCTTTATCAGCTGTTATGGATATTGGAGTGCCATGTTCATCCGTTCCACAAATGTAAATAACATCTTCACCCTTCAAACGCAAATAGCGAACAAAAATATCTGCCGGTAAATAAGCCCCGGCTAAATGTCCGATATGCAATTTTCCATTAGCGTAAGGAAGGGCGCTGGTAACTAAATATTTCATACCTGTTCCTCAATATAAATTTTATGCAGGGTTTTTACCGCTGCGGCACAATTTTGGTCTGGCAGTAGAAGTTCTATGCTTTGTTCGTTATTAAAGCTCCGCAGGATGTTAAAATTTTGGCAGTTTTCCATTACAGTTGCCAAAAAAGCAGGGTCGTGACCTAAACCCAATCCGATAAGATTTACAAAAGCCAAATCGCCTTTTTTGCTGATTGGCTTTGTATTTCTTTCCTGCAGAAAATAGTCCACTTCCGTTTCATATTTGCTTTCTACAAAAAGTTCCAGAAGACCTTCATTGACAAAGCTTTTATAAATTTCATAATACCAGTCGCTAAGAGTTTTCAGCACTTTTACATTAAGCGGGAAAGTATATCTCAGTAATGCATTTTTATGAGCAATAGCAGTCACCTTGCGTTCTTCCATATTATTTTCCTCATTGTTTTCTGTCATTTTATTGGTTATCAGCGAACCGGGTGCAAAAGTGAAAGATGATTTTACTTCCACTTCCACACCGTATTTAAGAGCGTATTCCACAGCTCGGGGATGTAAGACCTTAGAGCCATTATAACAAAGAGTTAACATCAGCTCCGGGCTGATTTGTCTCAATAATTTCGGCTTTTCCACAAGCTTGGGATCAGCAGTAAAAACTCCGTCCACATCTGTATAAATTTCGCATTTATTTGCCTTTAAATAACAAGCTAAAGCAACTGCAGAAGTATCAGAACCGCCACGTCCCAAAGTAGTTATTTCTTTACTGGTGCTAACACCTTGAAAACCCGCTACAATAACTACTTTTCCCTTTTCCAGTTCTTCTTGTATGCGAAAGGCATTTACTTTCAAAATCCGGGCATTACCATGCTTTTCATCGGTTATTATTCCGCTTTGAGAACCGGTAAATGAAATAGAGGGAATTCCTTCTTCCATTAAAGCTAACGACAATAAACTCATACTGATCCGTTCACCAGCCGTCAATAACATATCCAATTCCCGACGCGATGGATGCTTGGAAATCCCGTAAGCTAAAGAAAATAGTTCATCCGTTGTTTTAGCCATCGCCGAAACAACTAAAACAAGACCTTCTCCTTTGTGGTATTCACTGGTTAATCTATGAGCTATGTTACGGATTAAATCAATGTTACCAACTGAAGTTCCGCCGAATTTTTTCACTATTATTGCCATATCTTTCTTTATTTCAAGATTTGTAGTTGCTGTCAAGGAAAAAAATCTTGCTTTCTTAATAGCATTGCTTTAGCATTACGGACTCATTGCTAATGCCATTAGTAATGGGTAAGCAATGGGTAAGCAATGCTATTAAGGAAGAAAATGGAATTATATTTATTTAGTAGGAGTTAGGAGAATTCCTGCTTTCTGTTTTAACTCACAATTTTTTATTTGGGAAACCATCTATAGCGCGGTTGGAAGTGAAAAAGCAAGAGGACTGTTTATAATTGGGAAAGCAGGTGAAAATTGTAAGTCAAAACTTTCTCGCAGGTGAAAATTGTGAGTCAAAACTTTCCCGCAGGTGAAAATTGTGAGTCAAAACTTTCTAAATCATAAATTTTCCAAGTTTTCCCTGGTATCCCTATTAAATTCACTCTTCATTTCAAGAGGAGCATTTTTTTTATGCAGGAATAATTTTTACTTTCCAGCCGGTAGAAATACATTCCGGAAGCCACATTGCGGTTGTTGTTATCTTTTCCGTTCCAGACAATTTGATGCATTCCCGAAGGTAAAACTTCGTCTATCAGCTTTTTCACCAGTTGTCCTTTAATGTTATATACATAAAGTTTAGCCGGAGCCGTTTCCTGCAAAGTAAATCTGATAGTTGTTTCCGGATTGAAAGGATTAGGATAATTATTTAACAATTGAGTTATAAGAGCAGGATTCACATTATCTTCAATATCTGTAAGATAATTGTAGTGCAAAATCTCTGAAGGCATACTGCTGCCCTCCGAATAAACGCAAACCACATAAAAATAATAATCCGTGCCTAATTCTCTTAATGTTTCCGTATAAACAGACATATCGGTAATTCCTGTCAATGCAAAAGCTCCGGCATTAATTCTACGATAAATTTCATAGTGTATTAAAGGAAATTCCGGTTCAGAAGGAGGATTCCAGGTAAGGGTTAAAACGCTATCGGCTACCATATAGCTAATTCCCGAAACGGGAGCAAAATAACCCAGATAAAAGTCCTGCTGAACTAAAGGGTTAGCCAGAGAAATTGTGATCACAGTAGAAGTAGAATTTTTATAGCCATCTGCAGAAGCCCAAATTGAATGCGAGCCAATAGGGAGATAAATTGCGTAGTTTCCTTCATTATCAGGATGGCTAATCCAGGAAGCGGAATTTTGCACATTAACTATGCTGAAATCAATAGCAGAATTACTGCTGGTTACCGTTCCGAAAACCTTTCCCGCAAATTCAACAAAACCTGTAGTGCGAACATCATCTATAAACCATCCATCTCCTGTAATACCACTATCACTCGCAAAAGTAAAACGGAATTGAACACTCTGATTGGCATAAATTGAAAGATTGAAACGGGCAAAAACCCAGCCACCACTGTTTCCACTATAACCTGGCCCGTTTAACACACTCAAATTTGCGTTTGGATAACCACCTACCGGAGTAAGCAAAGTCCAGGTTGTTCCCCCGTTTGTAGAAATTTTAACATTGCCCCCATCATAATTTGCTTCTGAATTATAATAATGCCAGAATTCCAGCATAAAATTGCTGCCGATATAAACACTCGGTGTAGTAAGCTGGTAATTAGCATTATTAGGATAAGGACTATTCAATCGTGTTCCCCAGACCTTAGTTCCGGAATGAGCTCCGACAACAGTTGATTGACCCCATTCCCAACCGTTGGATGAAGGATTGGGAACAAAATTTCCGTTATTATTTTCAAAATCGGCATTCATACCTGTAGTGCCTACACTTAAAACCAATTGCTCACTATGAACACTTGTAAAATCAGCCAAATATGTAAGATAGAAAGTAAGATTATTCCCAACTAGCACATTCGGAGAAATAGTTATATTATATATTGCCTGACTTATTCCGCCTGCAGGTAAGGAAGAAATAATGCAGGAATTGTTATGAACAGTAACATATTCCGAAAGGCAAGTGATTGTGCCACTAATATTAGTAGCGGAAACAGGAGTGGTATTGGCAAAGTTGATAATCAAATCAAGTGTTTCACCCGGATCAATAAGTCCGTTTCCATTTCCTGTAATGCAATCATTCATATACATTCCACTATATTGTATATCAGGTTTATGAACAGTAATATAAATAGGAAAATCCCAGCTGTTATCTGAAATGCTGAGATGCAAATTGATGGGGATTTCAGCTGCATCGGGACAATTGGCATCAATTTGAAGAGTAATTGGGGTATTATTTATCGCTGTTGCATCTCCTAAAATATTACTGTAATTGCTGATAGCATTGAGCAGAACAGCATATTCGCTTGCACAAAAAGCACTTAATTGAACTTGTGTAGCTGTGCCTAATCCTATATTCATTAGTTCAATACCCAGTTCAATTGTTTCTCCCGGTTCGGCTATCCGATTAAAGTTGGAATCATTTATAATTACTTCATTCAGTACCAGAAAAGGTGATTCGTATAAAACAGGAGCCGTAGTAATCAACAGAGCTGAAAAATTTGTTATGGGAGCTGCTGCACTGGGATATTGATTGTTAAAAGTATATTCCAGCCCTATAGTATTCGTATGATCTTTAATTCCGATAGTGCAGAAATTGCCATGCGAAGGACTGTATCCTCCCTGCCCGATATCCACATTATTGAAATCCTGATATTGAAATTTAACCATTCCCTGCCCCATTGAAGTAGGATAGAAAACGGGATCATAAAAAATAACTTCAAAGGTCTCCAGAGAAGAACGATTGTATCCATTACGCATTTTGTAATATTCAATTATAAAGTAATGATTTTGGCTATCGTAATATTTATATATTCCAGCATCACTAATTAAACACAGATCATCCCAAAAAGGAGCCAACATTGGAGAAGGACCATAACCGCCAGGAAGATGATAGTTCCGAAATTCGCCATTTTCAGTAAACCCCATTACTATAAAACCATTCACGCAAACTGTAATTTGATTGTAGTCAATGCCATAAAAAGGAAAAGTGAAAGGCAAAGCTATTTGCTGTAAAGTGACTGCCCCGGTTTGATCTCCTTCGTCAGTTGAAGAACCGGGATCGGAAAAAGCGGTTATTTTTGTTCCCGCTCCTCCCAAGGAAGGATTGATTTCTATCCATTCATAAACGGGACAATCAGGATAAGTGGTATCGGTTATATCATAAATAAAATAGCCGAAAGCATCGGGTCCTAAAGGTGTGTGAGAATTAACACTGCCTATTTGAATGTTAAACTCGGTATATTGATCAAAGCCCCATTCGTTATATAGGTGTAAACGCAACGGCATTTGCATTCCAGGAATCAATAAAGGTCGGGCAAAGACCTCAAAACCTTCTACAGTAATTCCCAAACTGTTTCCCAAGATGGAACCCACATAAGAAGTAGAATCCGTAACCGTTATCAGATCGTTCAAAGAAGATAATTCGGCATAAACATCAAAGACAGGAGCAATGGAATTATTTTTAATGGTTAAGGAAAGAAAACCATTTTCACCCGGATCAAGAATATTATTTCCTCCTGCAGATATTGAAGAGTTGTGAACAAGCAACAAAGCATTATAGATAACAGTATGAAATACAAAGGAATATACATTTTGATCAGCAGTTGTTAATTGCAATGTAAAACGCACATTATGCTGAGCAGGTAAATTGTTTACTATGCTGAAAGTAAATACAGAATTAGACCAAAGCGTGGCATTACTGCCAATAGCGTCAAAACTGCTTTCAGAATTTAAAATAGTAATATAAGGATCATCGGCAGAAAGAATGGCTGTTGTTGCTGGAACTGTTGCTGAAGTTGTATTTTTAATTTCCAAGCTTAGAGCTATGGTTTCTCCTGCAGTAGCAAAACTATCGCCATTACCGTAACTGCCATTAGTGCCGTTATCAATAACTATTTTGTTTAAATAAACAAGAGAACCTGTAGGGTCAATTGTTACAACTTTTTGGAAGGGTTTATAATTATGTTTGGAAACGGTAACCGTCAGCTCATTTAGCACCCCGCCTGAAATATTGATAGTTGCCTTACCTTCACTGTCGGTATAATCTCTGCCAACTATAATATTCTGGGCAGGACTATAAAGTGTTACACAGGCATCTTTTACTCCCGTCCCAGAGGAATTTGTAACTTCCACATCCAAAAGATTACTGCCTAAAGGTAAAATATCTGCACAAGTGAGGTTAAAAATATCAGGAATTTGAGTAAAAACCTCTACCGTAGGGTCTCCCATTAAATTACACCAGTGGGCAAAATAATTCGCCTGTTGATCAAAAGTAGAACCATAAACCTGCTTAATATATAATTTGGCATTTAACAATGCTTCTCCCATACTGCGCATTCCATAAGTAAAAATCCCGTCATAAATTCCGGCATTCAAACAATTGTTAAAAGTAGTATGAGTTCCACTGGTAGCCATTCCAATTGCTGTAATTGCTCCAGCAGGAGCTGCAGAAGTTCCTAAACGAATTAAATCCTCAGTGGTAGCATTACTATTTTCAAAATTACCGGTGCTACAGGTAAGAATTGTAGAATGAGGCAGCTTATTTCCATTGATCAAACTGGCGGATGGACTCCAACCACTCAGTCCTAACCAACCGCGATAATTGAAAAAGGCAACTCCCTGATTAAAACCATTGTTAATATAGGCAGGAAATCCGCTGGAATAATTCTCCAGAAAAGTATAATCGGGATTTGTTCTTTTTGCCAATTCCTTGATGAATTTATTTACATAGATGGTAGAAATTCCACTGTTACCAGGGTCTCCAATCAGCAACATTTTATTTACCCAGGCACCTGCATTTCCGGATACATTGATATTCTTTTCCACAGCATAAATTTTAGTAAAAAGCACATCCAATTGACTGATATTTTCTGCTGAAATTCTACCGATAAAAGCGTCTCCCAAATAATCGTTACCCGCTAAAAAAGTATAAGGATAATCCCCTTCACCTCCATAAGTGGACATTTGTTCAGTATATGTAGGAATGGTATAACTTCCGTTAGTATCACCTAAAAGGATAATAAAATCGGGACGCGTAGAAGGATTATCATATTGCGTTTGGATATAGTTCTTAATTGCCTGAGTAGAAGCTCCTCCGGTTTCAGCTGTGCTTACAAAATTTACATCATAACCCTTTTGCCTTTTCCAGGCAACAAATTCATTCAGTTTGGCAGTAAAAATAGGATCGGTATTGTTGCCATAAATCAGAAGAATTCTGGCAGGTTCAGGCGCTAAATTGGCATTCCGGTAATAATCAAAATTGGCAATCATAGATTCATAAAGATTGGTGAAGGCATAAGAATAGCCGTTGTATTCATCCATTTCATTGATTCCCGGTCTGTCCTTAATCTCTATTTCAACTTCCATCTGTTTTTGGATTTTCAGTTCTTGCGTTTCTGCTACATAATGAACCGGATTAAGAGTAATCTGCACAACCCTGAAATCACGGATAATTTGGGGTTGACTATAGCTGTAACTATTTGCAGGATATAAGGAAGCACTACGATAAGCTATTTTGTTATATTCGCTTGCAATTTCCTGTTCTTTTGTGGCAAAAACCGGTTTAGGAATAAACCCCTTTTGGGTAATAATCTCTCCTCCGGTCACTTTTATTTCTATATCTCCTTTTGGAGGAATAGCAATCCAAGCAGAAAAAACGGGCAATTCAGGAAACCCTGTTTCCGCTGTTGTTTCTGCACCTTGCATACTCAGAATTTTAAAGTTGCTGTTATCAATATCTTCAATATGCAGTTCGGGAACCTGTAATTGCAGTTTTATCTTTCCTGCATTCTGAGAAACCACGGAAAGGGGTTTTTCTATCGGAATAATTGTTTCTGCAAATAAAGCACTGAACAAACACATCAGGATTAGAATGGCGATTTTAGTTGTTTTCATCTTCCGTAAACCTTTATTTGGTATAAATTAAAAAGAACCTGAAGTTAAATTACTCTAACTTCAGGTTCTTTCCTATTGTAAAATTGTCTCATAAATTACTTTATCTCGTAGATAAGAATGCCCTGATCGCGAGCTCCTACTACTAATTTATTATCCATAAATTTCACAGTATTGGTGTAACCGCAGGAAGTTAAATGCTGTAACAATTGCGGTTTTGAAGGAATACTAACATCAAAAAGATAAATACCTCCTCCTCCGGAAGAAAGAGCAAGTTTATTTCCCGAAACAGCTAAGGAAGTAGCATAACCACTTGTATCAAATGTTGACAGCAACACTGGTGAAGCAGGATTGCTTACATCAACAATATGTAAACCGCTTTGGCGTCCTGCTACATAAGCAATATTGTTATTAACTTCCACTTTTTGAGCTTCTCCGCTTAAATGAATATTGCCAATCAGATGACGGTCATTACGATTATAAATATATAAACCAAGCTGTTCTGCGGCTATGAAAATGTAATTATCGGTCAATTTAAAACCAGCAGCTGCTCCAGGAGAAATGGTAAACACATTACTGTTGAAAATTGTGCCATCATAATAATCATATTTGAAACTTCCTGCTGCACAATAGGCACAAACCATTTTATAAGTTCCCTGGGGAAAAGGAACAGGAGTTATGGCAAAACCATCCAAATCCTTTACATTGCTTGTTCCACCTATAAAATCAAGAATGTAAATAAGGGAATCGGGATCGCTGGTATTAATTACTCTAATAGCATCAGTTGCCTCGGTATCCACTAAAAACATAAAATTATGTTCCGGTACTACCGCTACCTTTTTAATTCTGCCTAAAACTTTCTGGCTACCATCTTCTGCCCAAAATTCAGTAATCCACTGTATATGATAATCCGCTCTACTGATTCGGGACATTCCACCCTGGTCATGTGCCACATATATATAATTATCATCAATCTTAATATCCAAAGGATTGCCTACAATCGGTAAAACATTTCTCAAAGTAAGCCAATCCTCTTCCTGATATTCAGTATTGCGTTTTGCGCATGAACTTAGCAATATCAGCACGATGATTGCTAATGTTATTATATAACTTTTAGGCATTCAATTCCTCCACTACCTTTTTTCATCTTTCCTATAGAATAATGCAAAAAACATTCCGAAATAAAATATGCTTTACATTGTGATAGGACATATAAAGAGAAATGTCATGTTTGTAACTTTTTTATAGATTGCCAATGAATAAAAGCCCATCGCTATCATTGTATCGTCCTTCGGACTTTTGTGGTAGTATGTTCATAGTGTTGTTCAGATTAAAAAGGTATTTTTGGGTATTTGGCATATATTATATCAATTTGAATGTTAAGCCATTTTTCATTCCTGCGCAAGCAGAAATCAATAAAAACAGAAAGAGCTCTCTACTTCTTTTCAAGAGAGCTCTTTTTTAGGATTAGGGTTGGAGATTTCTATGCCAACATTTTTGCTATATCGCTGTCCGCATCGGTAATTTGTTGCAAACCAAAGGTATCAGAAATAACTTTTGCCACATTGGGAGAAAGAAATCCGGGCAAAGTTGGACCTAAAATAATATTCTTAAATCCCAAAGAAAGTAAAGCCAGAAGAACAGCAACGGCTTTTTGTTCATACCAGGCAAGATCAAAAGAAAGAGGAAGTTTATTTACATCATCCAAACCAAATGCCTCTTTCAGTTTCAAAGCAATAACTGCCAGCGAATAGGAATCATTGCATTGTCCGGCATCCAAAATCCTTGGGATTCCATTAATATCACCTAAAGGAAGTTTTATATAACGATATTTGGCACATCCCGCAGTAAGAATAACCGTATCTTTAGGCAATTTTTCCGCTACTTCAGTAAAATATTTCCTGCTTGGCATTCTTCCATCACAACCAGCCATCACAACAAAGCGTTTTATAGCTCCACTTTTAACTGCTTCAATGATTTTATCCGCCAAGCTTAAAACAGTGGAATGAGCAAAACCGCCGGTAATTTCACCAGTTTCAAGTTCTTTTGGAGGTTGGCATTTTAGAGCTCTTGCAATTACAGGGCTAAAATCCTTTTCTCTGCCTTTTTCCCTGTCCGGAATATGCACTGCTCCAGGATAATTTACTGTTCCTGTAGTAAATAAACGCTCCAGATAGGTATTTTCCTTGCGCAAGGGAACAAGGCAATTCGTAGTCATTAAAATAGCTCCGTTAAAGTTTTCAAAGTCCTCCAGTTGATGCCACCAGGAATCACCATAATTACCGATAAAGTGTTTGTATTTCTTAAAAGCGGGATAATAATGAGCAGGCAGCATTTCTCCGTGAGTGTATATATCAACACCCTTGCCTTCGGTTTGTTTCAGAAGTTCTTCCAAATCCTTCAAATCGTGACCGCTAATTAAAATTCCGGGGTTTTTACCTACTCCCAGTTTCACTTTTGTAGGTTCCGGATTGCCGTAGGTCTTGGTATTTGCCTCATCCAGTTTTGCCATAATTTTAACGGCATTTTCTCCTGTCCGCAAAACCAAATTTACCAGCTGATCAACTGTTAAATTATCATCTAAAGTAGCGGACAGACCTTCCATAATGAACTTGTTTACATCATCATCCTGAAAACCTAAAATGGCAGCGTGTTCACCGTAAGCGCAAATACCTTTTATGCCGTAAATAATGGTTTCCCGTAAAGAACGGATGTCCTCATTTTCTGTTCTCAGCACACCAACTTTTTTGGCAAATTCATCATATTCATCTCTTTTCAGCTGAAAAGTAACTGCTTCGGGACAGGTATCACATTTACCTTCCATCAATTTACAGAGCTCATCTTTCCGCTTATCCCTCAAAGCCAAAGTTGTTTCAATTGTGTCTTTGATGTTTTCTTCGTCCCAATTGACATTAGTAATGGTTTTAAATAAAGCGCTCATCACAAAAACGGAATCTTCAGGATAATATCTATCCTTTTCCTGCAGTTTCACGGATACATAAGCGAGACCCTTCAATCCATAAATCAACAGATCAAACAAATTGGCAAGGGTTTCACTTTTTCCGCAAACGCCACGCATTGTGCATCCCAGGTTACGAGAAGTTTCCTGACATTGATAACAGAACATACTCATTTTATTTTTCTCCTTTTTTAGGGTTTTGGCATTTTAATTACCAGTAATCTTAAATTGGAATTTCCTTCATTGAACACACCGTGAGGAATATCCTTTGGACTTTCAATCAGAGTGTCTTCAGGAAAACTCTGTTTCTCTTCACCAATTTCCAAAGTGGCCGTTCCTTCCAATACATAGAAAGCCACATTTACAGGAGTGATATGTTTCTTTAAATGAGCTCCTGGTGCTAAATTAAGATGAACTATCTCTCCTTCGGGTGCTTCGTAAATTTTGGAACCCAAAATACCATTGGCATTTACTTTGGGTTTCACATCCTGCCAGGTTCTGCTTTTCATTTTTCCTCCTTATTGTTTTGTTTCTATTAGTTTTATTATTGTTTCTATCAGTTCCGAACCCTCTTTCTTCAGATCAAAAGCGCCATCGCTCAAATTCCACTGAGTAACCGTAAATCTCATTGAACCCACAATAATTCTGAATAATTGAGTTGGAGAAAGGTCACTTCGGATTTTGCCTTCCTGTTGTGCCTGAATGATATAATTTTCCATTACCTGCTTGTGTTTATGCATAATACACTGATACTGACCTTTAAAAGTAGGATCATTTTTAAATAGCTCTTCGGAAAACATCACTTTTGCCAGGTTGGGATGCTCACTGAAAAGGATATACCTATCCTCCACAAAATGCCTGATACTTTCAAGTGGAGAATAATCTTTTTCTCTTATTTCCTGTAAAACCTTATTTGAAAGTTCCTCAAAATAACCTAAAAGCGTTGTCACTAAATCCCTTTTACTTTTAAAATGTCTGTAAAGTGCTGCTTCTGTGACCCCTATTTTAGTTGCCAGATTCTTTGTAGTTAGCTTTTCATAACCTTGATTAGCAATTATAGCAATTCCAGCCATTATTATATCTTTTTGTCTTTCAGTTAGTTCCATCCTTATTTCCTTATGTAAGTAAGTATTCACTAACCAATATATTCAAGCCCGCATAAATGTCAAGGAAAAAGTAAGAAAGGTTGAGAAGTCAAGAGATAGAGAGGATACCTTATATTTGTGTAGCCGGAGGATGCGGTTCCTAAGCTGCAAAAAAATGCTGAGCTACAGCGAGTTCTGGCAACAAATTTTTCCAGTTTGTAACTTAAAGAAAAAAATAAATCGGCTTTGGTGTCCTTAGTAACCTCATTGTTCTTAGTGTAAATAAATCTGCGTGAGTTATTTTTTAATTGTTAATCCAAGCATATCACCTTAGTATATTATTAGAGGAATATAGTATGCGTCCGGATAAAAATAAACTAATAGAACTGCTTTCCACCGAAGGGGAAGAGAACCTTCAAACATTATATAATCAGGCATACAAGGTTAAAAAAAAGTATGTGGGCACTACCGTATACCTGCGTGGTTTAATTGAGCTTAGTAATATCTGTTCCAAGAATTGTTATTATTGTGGAATCCGTAGTGGCAATAAAGAACTTAAGCGTTATCAGATCAGTTATGAAGAGGCAATTGCAGAGGCAAAATTATGCCAACAAATGCATTATGGTTCAATTGTTATTCAGGCAGGGGAAAGAAACGATAAACCTTGGATTGATTTCATCACCAAGCTCATAATAGGGATCAAAGAACTTTCTGAAGGTAAATTAGGAATTACTTTATCCCTTGGAGAACAAAAGTTAGAGGTCTATCAGCAATGGTTTGAAGCAGGAGCACATCGTTATCTTTTACGCATTGAGACCTCCAATGAAGAGTTATACAAATCATTACATCCAGCTGCTCAAAGTTTTGAAAAACGTTTAAAATGCTTGCATTTAATAAAAGAATGCGGTTATCAAGTTGGCACAGGAGTTATGATTGGTTTACCAGGACAAACAATTGAGGATTTAGCCAATGATATACTCTTTTTCTATGATGAAGATATAGATATGTTAGGAATGGGACCCTATATCCCTCATCATAATACACCTTTAAAGCATTTGGTAGATAGTTTTAATCCTGCAGAGGCATTAAAAATGGGACTTAAAATGATTGCTGCGTGTCGCATAGCTCTAAAAGATATTAATATTGCTTCTACTACTGCTTTGCAAGCACTACATCCGGAAGGTAGAGAACTGGGGTTAAAAGCAGGTGCCAATGTTTTAATGCCTAATATAACTGATACAAAATACAGAAAGGGTTATCAACTTTACGAGGGGAAACCTGGCTTGAATGAAACTGCTATTCAATATCAAAAGGAATTGGAACAACGCATTTCTGCTCTTGGAGAAACAATTGGCTACGATGAATGGGGCGATTCAAAACATTTTTACAGCCGAGAAGTGCAGAGGACAATGAAGAATGAAAAATGAAGATAGCTCCGAAACCCAAAAGAAATCTCGGTGCTATCCGTGTTTTCGGTGTTCTCGGTATAAATAAATCTTTTCCTTGACGGATACACCTTATTCCAAGAATAAGCACAATACTATAAGAAAAGGAGTTTTATATGCTTCCCGGTGGAAAAAATATGCAGCAATTGATGAAACAAGCTCAAAAGATGCAGGCAGAAATAATGAAACAACAAGAAGAACTGGCTAATACAGTTTTTTCCGCTTCTTCAGGTGGAGGAATGGTAACTGTTGAAATGAATGGACAGTTTGAAGTTGTTTCCTTAAAAATAGACCCTCAAGTTGTTGATCCGGAAGATGTTGAAATGCTGGAAGACCTTATTACTGCAGCAGTTCAGGAAGTTCTAAACAAGGTGAATGAAGCATCCAGCAGTGTAATGAGTAAAGTTACAGGCGGAATTAATATTCCCGGTTTGGGCTAAATGCTTTTTTCCGAAAACTTAGAAAAACTAATTCAGAGCTTTAACCGTTTTCCTGGTATTGGACGCAAAACCGCTCAACGACTTGCCTGGTATCTGGTTGCGCAGGATAAAAACTTTGCTTTAAACCTGGCGGAAACAATAAAAACAACCGTTGAGAGTTTTAAAACCTGCAGTCAATGTAATATGCTTTCAGAAAGCGATCCCTGTCCTTTTTGCATTTCTCCAGACCGTTCCGACAGTTATCTTTGCGTGGTAGAAAACAGTTCCGACATCCAGATATTAGAAGGTATGAACGAATTTAAAGGCAGGTATTTTGTTTTAGGGCATTTGCTTTCCCCTTTAGATGGCTACGGACCTGAACAAATAAACACGGCTATGTTATTGGAGAGAATAGAAAATCTTCATCCGAGTGAAGTTATTTTAGCTCTAAAACCCTCTGCGGAAGGTGAAGCAACAATTCACTATCTTTGGGAATTGCTAAAAGATAAAGGAATCAGCATAACCCGCCTTTCAACCGGAATTCCTTTCGGAGGAGACCTGGAATACAGTAACTTAAATACTTTAGCCAATGCCTGGAAACGCAGATATACCGTTCAGTAATATGTTTACCGGAATTATTGAAGCAACGGAAAAAATAATTACTCTCCAGCCAATAAGCGGAAAAAAGCTGATAACAATTTCCCGACCCGCTATTTTTGATGACCTGAAAATTGGTTGCAGTATTGCTTGTGATGGAATTTGCCTTACAGTTGTTCAGTTTGATGACAAGGCATTTACAGTGGAAATAATGAACGAGACACTCCAAAAAAGCACAGCTAAAAACTGGACTTCGGGTAAAATCTTAAATCTGGAAAGAGCATTAAAACTGAATTCTCGTGTGGATGGACACTTTGTTCAGGGTCATATAGATAGAGAATTGCGCTTGATTTCACATCTGAAAAGAGAAGGAACCGATTATCTGCATTTGGAATTTCCCCGTCAGGAAAGCAATCTAATTGTTCCTCAAGGTGCAATTGCTCTGAATGGAGTTAGTTTAACCATAGCGGAAATTCGCAGTAATTATTTTAGTGTTGCCTTAATTGGTCATACTTTAACGCATACAAATCTGGGAACAATAAAAACTGGCGAAAAGGTAAATGTGGAGTATGATATCTTAGGCAAGTATGTTTTATCGCAGATACCGAAAGGTTAATCAAAAACAGATAAAATTGTTTTACCCCAAAGGGCTAAAGTTTATGAGATTTAATAAGACCTTTATCTGCCTCTTCTCTCTGCTGATTATACTATTTCTAATCAGCGGTTGTGGCAATAAACGCAGTCCTACAGGCGGTCCTCAAGATATTGATAAGCCAGTAGTTCTGGAAAGTTCTCCGGCAGAATTTGGTGATATTTCTTCAGGATATATTGAGATATCTTTTTCTAAGCCAATGGATAGGAATACATTAGCCAATTCTATTTACATCTATCCTCCCGTGCAGAATAAAAAAATTACCTTGGATGGAGCCAATCTTAAAATTCATATTAAGGAATTCTTAAAGCCCGATACCAATTACTTTATTACTTTAACCAAGCGTCTTAAGGATTTACGTGGCAACACCTTGGAAAAGAATCAAACCCTTATTTACCGCAATGGAAAACTTGCCACCAATCGTATTGCCGGAACAATTACTTATGAAGAACCAACTGATAAGGGTTTGCCTTTGGAGCTAACTCTTTTGTCTGCTGATTCTTTATTGGTTTTAAGCAGTGTTATTCAAGGTGGTGCTTATGCCATTGACAACTTGAATCCTCAGAAACATATCCTCCGTACTTATATAGATAAAGATTTTAATGGCCGTTACGATTTTGGGAGAGAGCCATTTTTTGAAGGGATTACCGATGGTTCTTCCGTGGCAACTTTAAATATTACAATGGCTTACGGTGATACTACGAGAGCTAAAATATCCCAAGTGAATGTGCTTAGTGACCGCGAACTGCAAGTTATTTTAAGTGAAGATATTAAGAGCTATGATGAACTTAGCATCCAGACAAAAAATACCCCCCTATCCATTGCCTATCAATTGATTGAAGGATATATAATTAATTTATTAACCGCCAAAATGGATAGCACGGAATATACCTTAACCCTTACCGGAGTGAAAGATAAAAAAGATAACATCAGTAACAAACTGGAAACCAAATTTAAAGTTAGACCCGTAGCTGATACTTTGGCTCCCAAAATCATTTTTACAAATCCCAGAAACGGTGCTTCGGTAAATACTCTTTTACCTGTTTTGGAAATCCATTTTAATGAAATTATTCCGAAAGCCAATATTAAAGCCAAATTGCTCTGCGGAAATCAGGAAATTCCTCTCAAACATTTGTCTGAAACGGGACGCATTCACCGTTTTCAACCCCCAAAAGAACTGGAAAATTACAAAAGCCATCTGCTGATTATCAGTTCAGAAACCACAGATTTTAGCGGTAATCACCTTAAAAATGATTATGAATTGCAGTTTCTACCTCTCCTGAGAAAATAGATATCAGGATAATAGCTCTGGAAGGAAAAGGATTTAAGGGATTTTTAATTTAAGGTTGAGAGGGTTGGAGAAAATTTTAAGTCACAATTTTCACCTGACTTCCAGAAAACCACAATCTACGAATTATCTCACTTACAACTGCATTTTAACGGGCTTCCAAAGTGAAAAATTGTGAGTTAAAATAGAAATCGTCCATCTTCATAGCGCCGGGTTAAAACCCGTCGTTCATACCTGTCGTTCCTACGGAACTTATTCTTAAAAAAAGAAATAGGTAGTTTCCTTTACTCTTTTCGCCGGGTTAAAACCCGTCGTTAAAATCTTTCGTTCCTACGGAACTTATTCTTAAAAAAAGAAATAGGTAGTTTCCTTTACTCTTTTCGCCGGGTTAAAACCCGTCGTTAATACCTGTCGTTCCTACGGAACTTTTTTTCTATTATTTGTGGTTTATGAATATAAATATTGTATAAAATATGGAGTTACCGATACAATATTGTATTCTTCCCAGGAATTCTCCTAACTCCTACAAAATAAATATAATTCCGTTTTCTTCCTTAATAGCATTGCTTACCCATTGCTTACCCATTACTAATGGCATTAGCAATGAGTCCGTATTGAGTAAGCAATGCTACTTGGGACAATAACTTACAAAAGTGTAAACGAAGGATACCGTTCCTCCGCAAGAATAATGGTTAAAAAAAAAGTGTTTGTAGATAACTCCGTAATGGGCAGAAAAATATTTCGTTACAGTAGAATTAGAAGCGGATAAAGGTAATAAAAGAAAATGCCTTCACTCTCATCAGATGAGTAAAGGCATTAAATATTCTGATACCTTAAAAAAAGAGCTTACCATCTTAAATGGGCAAAAGCTTTATTGGCTTCAGCCATTTTATGGGTATCCTCTCTTTTCTTTATGGAAGCGCCTTCTTTTTTATGAGCTGCAATAAGTTCGGCGGCAAGTTTTTCGGTCATTGTCTTTTCGCTTCTTGCGCGTGCGTTGGCAATAATCCAGCGGAAAGCTAATGCTTTACCGTTTTTTTCATTTACCTCAATAGGAATTTGATAGGTTGCTCCTCCCACGCGTCGGGAAACAACTTTAACTAAAGGACGAACATTATCCAAGGCGGATTTGAAGACAACAAGGGGGTCTTCTTTCGTTTTAGCAGCGATTATATCAAAAGCACCATACACGATTTTTTCGGCGATGCTTTTTTTGCCTTTAACCATCAGGCAGTTCATAAATTTGGTAACGGTAATATCGTTGTATTTAGGATCCGGAAGGACTTCCCGGACAACAGCTCTATGTTTTCTAGGCATAAGTTCTATCCTCCCTTTACTTTACGGTTTTTGCTTTAGGTCGTTTGGTTCCATATTTGGAACGGGACTTTTCGCGTTTTTCTACTCCAGCGGAATCAAGAGCTCCGCGAACGATATGATAACGAACACCCGGAAGGTCTTTCACGCGTCCTCCGCGCACTAAAACAATAGAGTGTTCCTGTAAGTTATGACCTTCACCGGGAATATATGCTGTAACTTCAAATCCATTTACAAGACGGACACGAGCTACTTTTCTGAGAGCTGAATTAGGTTTTTTGGGCGTTGTTGTATAAACACGAGTACAAACTCCGCGCCTTTGCGGACATTCCATAAGCGCCCTGTTTTTTCTTTTCTTTTCAACTTCAGCTCTTCCTTTACGGACTAATTGGTTAATAGTTGGCACTGATTTTCTCCTTTTCTATATTTTTAGTGTTTAAGATTATTTTTAGAAATCAAGGTAGTCCCCGCTTTCTTCTTCTTTTGAACGATGTGCAAACTCGTCAATAATCTGAGCAACAGTTTTACCTTCGTTAACTGCCTTTTTAAGCATATTGTTATAGAGTTTGGTTCCTGTTCCGACAGGTATTCTGTGACCGATAATAATGCTTTCTTTCAAGCCCTCAAGATGATCAACCCTGCCCTCAATAGCTGCCTTGGTAAGCACTTTTGTGGTTTCCTGGAAGGAAGCTGCAGAAAGCCAGCTCTCGGTTAACAGAGATGTTTTGGTAATTCCTAAAAGCAATTGTTCAAACTGGGCAGGTGTTTTGCCAAATTCAATTGCTTCGCGGTTTTCTTTTTCCACCAGAACCTTATCAACAATATCACCCTGCAGGAAACTGGTGCTGCCGCTATCTGTAATTCTAACCTTTTTAAACATTTGGCGAATAATAACGCTCACATGTTTATCGTCAATTTTCACACCCTGCTTGCGGTAAATTTCCTGAATTTCGTTTAAAATCAGGATTTGAGCTTCAATAACCCCTTTCACTAACATATCATGTGGGTCAAGAGGACCGTCAGATAGTGCATCCCCACTTTCCACATAGTCACCCTGATGAACGATAATCCGCTTTCCGGAAGGAATTATATACTTTCTGCCTGCAAGAGGTTGATGCATAGTAACATTATCACCTATTTCCACAATACTTTCCTGCTCTGGGGGAACGGCGTAAAGTTTGCCGCAAAGAGGAGTTCCTTTTTTAACTGATTCTCCCTCTTTAACCAGAATTTGCAAGCCCTTAGGGACAGGATATTGAACCGGGTTTTGATTGCGTTTAGCAACCTGAATAATCTTCTTCCGGTTTTCTTCAATAATACTTACCTTGCCATCGTTTTCACTATAAACGGCTTTGTCGGGAAGGACGGCAATATATTGATTTTTATCTTCATCATAAAGGACTACGACCTTTCCATCACAAGGTGCGAAAAGTCCATTAGGTGGTGTAACAAAAATATCTCTTCCGGTTTTCTTTAAACCACCGATAGTAACAATTCCGTCAATATCGGAAATTTTGGCTTTATCTTTGGGAACTCTTGCTTCAAAAAGGTCTTGCACACGAGGCAAACCACCTGTAATATCGCGTTGTTTAATTGTCATTCGTGATGTCTGACCTAAAATATCACCAATATGGACAAAGCTGCCATCTTCCACGCGGACAATAAGTCCCGTTGGCAGAGGTATTAAACGCACTGTTCCGTCTTCACCTACAATTCTGAATTGAGGTTGTTTTCTCCGGTCTTTGGATTCAATGATGGTAAGCTCGCGAGCCATAGTAATATCGTTATATTCTTCTTTATAGGTTATATCTTTGATGAAATTCTCATAATGCAAAACACCTTTGGCTGTTGAGATAAGAGGATTATTGAACTGATCCCAGGAAAGAAGTTTTGTATCTTTAGCCACCTTTTGACCATCCTGAACATGAACGGTAGCTGCGTATTCTACTTTAAACTCTTCCAAAACCTTATTCTCATCATTTTCATCCACAATTAAGATTTTACCCAAATAACTCACGGAAATAAGCTGATTTTCCGTATTGATAACGGTATTCATGCGGTCAAATTTTACAATTCCATCATGCGAAGCAACAACTTCTGCCAGTTCGGTAGCTGTAGAAGCAGCGCCTCCAATATGGAAAGTTCTAAGCGTTAATTGTGTTCCCGGTTCACCAATACTTTGAGCTGCAATAATTCCAACAGGATCACCAATAGTAGCAGGTTTCTGAGTAGCAAGATTGCGACCGTAACATTTGGCACAAATTCCTTTTTCTGCTTCACAGGTAAGAATGCTGCGCACATGGACAGAAATCAAACCGTGATTTTGAATAGTTCTTGCCATTTTGTTACTGATTTCTTCACCTGCGGAAACTAATATTCTGCCTGTGATAGGACTTACGATATCATCAACTGCTGTTCTTCCCTGAATGCGTTCTGCCAGGGTTTGCACAATTTCATTTCCTTCTTTAAGGGCTGTCATATTCACACCCCTTGTGGTTCCGCAATCCTCAATTGTGATAATAGCATTTTGTGCCACATCAACCAAACGGCGTGTAAGATATCCTGCATCCGCTGTTTTAAGTGCTGTATCAGCTAATCCTTTACGAGCTCCGTGAGTGGAAACAAAATATTCAAGAACAGTAAGTCCTTCCTTAAAATTACTTTTAATTGGGGTTTCAATAACATCTGCTCCACCTGTTGAACCTATTTTAGTTGGCTTATCCATTAAACCGCGCATTCCACCCAATTGTTTAATCTGGTCTTTGCTGCCGCGGGCACCTGATTTATACATCATATAAATAGAATTTAAGCCATTTCTGGTTTTAGAAAGCTCTTCCATCATTTCGTCGGTAACGCGAACAGTTGTTTTCTTCCATTGGTCCACAACTCGTCCGAAGCGTTCATTTTCCGTAATTCCGCCTTTCTGGTGAAGATCGGTTATTTTTTTTACTTCCTGATCAGCTTGGGCAATAATTTCATCTTTCCGTTTAGGAACTACAATATCATCAAAGCTGAAAGTAACGCCTGCACGAGTGGCATAATGAAATCCCAATTCTTTAATCTGGTCCAGAATTTGAGCTGTTCTCCATTGTCCTACTGCATCAAAACAAAGCATAGCCAAATCATTCAATTTCCCCTTGTCAAATACGATGTTTTGAAAGCCGACTTCCGGAGGCATTATCTGGTTGAAAATAACCCTTCCTACAGTGGTAACAATATATTCGGATTCCAATTTCAGACGAATCCAGGTATGCAGGTCTAAATTGCGTTCATAAACTGTTTCACCTTTGGAGCTGCAAAATTGTTCTTCTGCTTCGTAAGCAGCAATAACTTCATCAGGACCGTAAAAATGTCTCAATTTTTCTATTTCCACAGGTGGCGGTGTTTCTTCCATAGTTAAATAATAACAGCCCAAAACGATATCCTGATTAGCCGCCATAGCCAAACGTCCATTTGCTGGCAACAATAAATTTCGGGTAGAAAGCATTAGGACTCTTGCTTCAATTTGTGATTCTATAGACAGGGGAATATAAACACCCATTTGGTCACCATCAAAATCGGCATTAAAAGGAACACAGACCATAGGATGAAGCTGAATTGCTTTGTTATCAGTTAAAACAGGCATAAATGCCTGAATTCCCAAACGGTGAAGAGTTGGAGCTCTATTCAACAAAACAGGATAATCTTTAATAACTTCTTCCAAAATTGACCATATTTCAGGTTGCTTTTTCTCAATAAGCTTCTTGGCATTTTTAACCTTATCCACTTCTCCAATTTTCTGCAGTTTTTCAATGAGATATGGCTTAAAAAGCTCCACAGCCATTTCTTTGGGAAGTCCGCATTGATAAAGTTTAAGTTCAGGACCCACTGTAATCACACTCCGTCCAGAATAATCTACTCGTTTACCTAAAAGGTTTTGGCGGAAACGTCCCTGCTTTCCTTTAAGCTGATCGGTTAATGACTTTAAGGGCCTATTGCCTCTTCCTCTTACAGGACGAGCTTTTCTACCATTATCAATGAGGGCATCAACTGCTTCCTGCAACATTCTTTTTTCATTACGAAGGATAACTTCCGGGGCACGAATTTCCAGTAATGCCTTCAGACGGTTGTTTCTGGTGATAACTCTTCGGTATAAATCATTAAAATCTGCAGTGGCAAAACGCCCGCCTTCCAAAGGAACTAAAGGTCTTAAAGTTGGAGGTAAAACAGGTAATGCTTCCAAAATCATATCTTCGGGACGATTGCCGCTTTTGATGAAGGCATCTACTATTTTCAATTTATTGATTAGCTTCTGTTTACGCAAAGCCGATTCTTCAAATTTAAGCCGGGTTCTGAGGTCAAGCGCTTCATTTTTCAGGTTGATACGCTTAAGCAATTCGCGGATTGCTTCTCCTCCCATAAGAGCCAGAAAGTTATCCGCTACCTTATCTTTAATCTCATAATATTCATCAACTTCCAGAAGCTCCATTTTTTCAAAAGGACTATCTCCGGGGTCAATTACAATGAAGGACTCGTAGTAAAGCACTCTTTCCAGGTCTTTAACCGTCATATCAAGTAAAGTGCCAATTTTACTCGGGGCACTTTTAACAAACCAGATATGAGCAATCGGAACTGCCAAATCTATGTGTCCCATACGCGTTCTGCGAACCCTGGAAGTAGTTACAAGCACTCCACATCTATCACAAACAGTTCCCTGAAATCTTTTCTTTTTATATTTTCCGCAAGCGCATTCATAATCCCTTTCAGGACCGAAAATTCTTTCACAAAATAAACCATCTTTTTCAGGTTTAAGAGTGCGGTAATTTAATGTATCGGGTTTTGTAACTTCTCCATGCGACCAATCATTCCTGATAGTTTCGGGAGAGGCAATTTTGATGCGGACTGCATCATATTCATTAGGTTTGATTTCGTGTTTACTTTCTTTTAACATTTTCTCTCTCCTTCTACTTGTTCTCTTCTTTGATAAATTCAATATCAAAACCCAGCGATTTCAGCTCGCTGATAAGAACATTAAAGGATTCAGGAACTCCTGGAGGAGGTGGATTATCACCACGAGTGATAGCTTTAAAAGCATTGTTGCGGCCATCCACATCGTCACTTTTGATAGTTAACATCTCTTCCAAAACGCTGGCAGCACCGTATGCTTCCAAAGCCCAAACTTCCATTTCTCCTAAACGCTGACCTCCATGTTGAGCTTTTCCACCTAAGGGTTGTTGGGTAATAAGAGAATAGGGTCCTGTTGAGCGCGCGTGCATTTTATCTGCTACAAGATGATTCAGTTTCATCATATAGATAATGCCAACCGTTACTCTTTCTTTAAAGGGTTCACCCGATTTGCCATCATAGAGAACTGTTTTCCCATCTTCCGGTAAACCTGCTTTGCGTAATTCAGAAACAATATCCTCATTAGAAGCGCCATCAAAAATAGGGGTTTCTACTTCAAAGCCAAGTGTCTTGGCAGCCCAACCCAAATGGGTCTCCATTATTTGGCCAATATTCATTCGGGAAGGAACTCCCAAAGGATTTAACACAATGTCCACAGGAGTTCCATCTTCCATAAAAGGCATATCTTCAATAGGAGCGATGATAGAAATAACACCTTTATTTCCATGACGACCTGCCATTTTATCGCCTACTTCAATCTTGCGTTTTTTAGCAACATACACTTTAACCATTTTCCGCACGCCATATTGAAGTTCATCACCATGCTTAATTCTTTCGCGGGATTTTTTATAGATATTATCGCTTTGTTCAAGTGATTGTTTTATTTTCAGGACAATTTGGGAATAGATATAGTCGTTTACTTCCCTATCTTCAACCAGTTCCACATCCAGATCAAGCTTTTTGAAGTTTATCCGTTTCAAATCCTGTTTCGTTATCTTTTTCCCGGGTGCTATAAAGGGAATATTGGTTTTTTCATCCCAAATATTTTTAGCAATTTGTCCCACTAACACTGCAGAAAGTTTTTCTTCCTTAAATTCTTCAATCTTACTGCGTCGCAGGGCTAATTCTTCTTTTAGTTTTTCTATCTTATCTTCATTTTCTTCTTCCAAATCGCTGCCTTCTTCCAAACGGGAAAAGACCTTTACATCAATAACTACACCCTCCATTCCAGGTTTGGCTTTTAAGGAACTATTGGTAAAATCACCAGCACGGTCTCCGAATAGAGCACGCATCAAGTTTTCTTCCGGTGAAGGATCAATTTCTACACTCTTGGGAGTAACTTTACCTACAATTATATCTCCAGCATGAATCACACTTCCTACTCTGATAATGCCTGTTTTATCCAAATTTCTCAATGCCTGAGCAGGAACATTGGGAATATCATAAGCAAGCTCTTCACGCCCGTTTTTCACATTACGAACCAAAACTTCCAATTCTTCAATATAGATAGATGTTAAAGTATCTTCACGGGCTACCTTTTCGCTAAGAATAACAGCATCTTCATAATTATAACCATACCAGGGCATAAATGCAACCATTAAATTAGTTCCTAATGCCAAACGATTATCTTCCACACAAGCACCGTCAGAAATTGGCTGTCCCTTTTTTACGGTATCCCCAACACGCACAATAGGACGCTGATTGATACAAGTATCCTGATTAGTGCGCACAAATTTTTTCAGATGGATGCGATTACCGGTAGAAAGATAATATGCCTCATCCTTTTCATTTAAAGGTTTCAGGTCTATAAAGGCAGAAGTAACTTTCGTAACTATACCATCATAAGGAGCTACGGCAATGGAAGAAGTATCCATTGAAGCAATCTTTTCCATTCCTGTTCCTACTAAAGGTGCTTGAGGATTAATTAAAGGAACTGCCTGCCGCTGCATATTGGAACCCATTAAAGCACGATTGGCATCATCATGTTCCAGGAAAGGAATTAATGCCGCTGATACGGAAACCATCTGTTGAGGTGCTACATCCATATAATGAACAAGGTTAGGGCTAACTTGAACAAATTCACCCCGGTCGCGGGCAAAAATCATTTCATCTGTAATTCTACGGTTGTCATCCAAATGGACATCACTTTGAGCGATAATATATTTCTCTTCCTGTGAAGCATCAAGATATTCATACTCATCAGTTATGCATCCATCAACAACCTTGCGGTAGGGTGTTTCCAAAAAACCGAAATGATTTATACGGGAATATATTGCCGGAGATACAATTAAACCGATGTTTGGTCCTTCAGGTGTTTCAATCGGACAAATTCTACCATAGTGAGAAGAATGAACATCACGAACTTCAAAACCAGCTCTTTCGCGAGCCAAACCTCCAGGTCCCAAAGCAGATAAAGCTCTCTTATGTCTTAAAGCTGCCAAAGGATTTGTCTGCTCCATAAATTGGGATAATTGACCTGTTAAAAAGAATGACTGAACTACTGAAATAAGAGCATTGCTGTTTACCAGATCGTGCACTGTAACTTCATCAATATTGGAAATTGCCATCCGTTCCTGAATTATTCTGGCAACCATAGCCATTCCAATAGTATATTGTTCCTGGAGCAATTCACCAACAGTTCTAACTCTGCGGTTTGCCAGATTATCTATATCATCAACCTCATCTTCATCATGGTAGATATTGATCAGGGTCTTGAAAATATATACAAAATCCTCAACAGTGAGGGTCATTATTTTAGGATCAACATTGATACCTAAACGGCTATTGATTTTGTAGCGGCCTACTTCTCCCAGGTTATAACGCTTTTCATTGAAAAACATTCTATCCACAAGCTGTTTGGCCGCTTCCAGAGGGGCATCTTCTCCGGGACGAATTAAGTTGTAAATTTTCTTTAGAGCTTCTTCCTGATTGGTTGTAGGGTCTTTTGCCATAGTGTTTTCCAGCACTTTTCTGGCAATTTCATAATTGTAATCAATTACTTCAACCTTAGTAATCTTCCTTTCCGATAAAAACTTGATTAAAGAATCCGTTATCTGCTCGTTAGCCATAGCTATAGGTTCAGGATTGCCTTTTTCATAAATATCGGCGAAAAGATGACGACCTTTTGCCTCTTTTAAATTCAATTTTTCGGATTTATAGAATGTCTTCCTCAAATCCTCGTTGGTGGAAATTCCAATTGCCCGGAAAAGAGTTGTTACAGGAAGTTTACGCCGTTTATCTATATGGACGAACATTACATCATGAATATCAATATCAAAATCCAGCCAAGAACCGCTGTAAGGAATTACTTTTGCAGAATAGAGTGTTTTTCCGCTGGGATGTTTCTCCTCCGAAAAGAAAACACCGGGTGAACGCTGTAATTGTGAAATAATTACCCTTTCTGCTCCATTAATAACAAAGGTGCCCTGTTCAGTTATCAGAGGTATTTCTCCCAGGAAAACTTCTTGTTCCAAAGTGTCTTTATGCTCGCGGACACCTTCTCTATTTTCAAACACGCTTAAGCGCATTTTTGCTTTTAACGGTGCCTGATAAGATAAATTTCGTTCGCGGCATTCTTCCAGAGAATATTTCTCCTGCAACACATTGTATTCTATGAATTCCAACAGGAAATTACCCTTTGTATCTTCAAGGGGAAATATGTTTTCAAATACTGCCTGCAGACCTTTTTTTTCTCTGCGTTGTGGGTGAATATCCTTTTGTAAAAAATCATTGAAGGAATCCACCTGCATAGCCAGAAGATTGGGTATTTCCACTTCAGGGATACCCAATTCAGCAAATCTTCCGGAAATTCGGGAATAACTTTTGACCTTTCTCAAAAGCGCTCTCCTTTTGGTTCTTATAAACCAGAATGTTGGCTCTTAAGTGTTAATATTTTCTTTTTCACGCTATTAGGCGACATTTAGAATGATAAACTGACTAATTGGCTTTTTCAAAGCCAAAGTTTAAGGATGGTTGTATCCAGAAATTAGTCCAAAAAAAGTCCCTGCGGACTTTTTTTGGACCTTTATCCTGATTAGGATTTGGTTATTTGACTTCGACAGTTGCACCGGCTTCTTCGAGTTTTTTCCTAACTGATTCTGCTTCTTCTTTGCTAACTTTTTCGGAGACCACTTTGGGAGCTCCATCAACAAGATCCTTGGCTTCTTTCAAACCAAGCTTGGTTATCTCTCGCACTACTTTGATTACATTAATTTTCTTATCTCCGGCACTGGTTAAAATTACATCAAATTCTGTCTGTTCCTCTTTTTCCCCACCTTCAGCAGCAGAGCCCTGTGTGGACATAACAGCGGCTACTGGAGCAGAAGCGGATACACCAAATATTTCTTCCATTTCTTTCACTAATTCAGAGAGCTCAAGAACCGTCATCTCCTTAATCAGATCAATTACTTGTTGCTTTTTATCGGACATTGTTCCTCCATTGGATATATAAATAATTTTTCTTAGCTGGCTTCAGCTTGTTTTTTAGCTATGGCATCAAGAGCATAAACAAATTTGCGCAAGATACCCTGGTTGATGCTTACAAAGTTACTCAGCGGTGCATTCATACCGGCAAGTACTTTGGCAAGCAATTCTTCACGGGATGGTAGTTTTGCCAAAGCAGTCAGTTCATCAGCATTAAAAATATGCTCTGCTATATAACCGACTTTAAACGAAGGAAAACCTTTATCTTCCATCACCTCTTTTAAGAATTTGATTAGTTCGCGGGCAGGGGATACCTCATCCAATTTACTCACTGCCACAGCTGTCGGGCCCTTAAGATAAGGGTCCAGTTCCGTAATACCCAAGTCATTTAAGGCAATTTTAATCAGGGTATTCTTTTGGACAAAGTAATCCACTTGACTTTCTCTGAAGCGGTTGCGCAATTGATTCACTTGTTCAATATTTATTCCCTTGTAATCTACCAATACGATTGCTCTTGCGCTACTTAATCTTTCTGTCAAGTCCTTTACTATTTTATATTTAATACTTTGCACCATTTTCCTGCTCCCTTAACTTCTTGCTTCCGCGGTTGCGCTTGCGACCTGAATTTTAATTCCGGGACTCATAGTCGTGCAGAGGGTAATGCTTTTAATGTAAACACCTTTAAGCGTAGGGGGTCTGTCTCTAAGAACAGCGGCAAGAACAGCTTTGATGTTGTCTTTCAGTTTTTCTTCCTCAAAGCTTAATTTTCCTACCGGAATATGCAAGTTGGCAAATTTATCTACGCGGTAAGTTATTTTTCCGCTTTTTGCTTCCTGCACAGCTTTTCCAACATCCATTGTAACTGTTCCCACTTTGGGGTTTGGCATTAATCCTCTGGGACCGAGAACTCGTCCCAGTTTACCGATTCTACCCATTAAATTGGGAGTAGCGATCACAACATCAAAATCAAACCATCCGTTAGATATTTTTTCAATGAGATCATCTACGCCCACATAATCGGCTCCTGCTTTTTTTGCTTCTTCTGCCTTGTCGCCTTCAGCAAATACTAAAACTCGCATCTCTTTGCCTGTTCCATGAGGTAAAACAAGTGAGTTGCGAATTTGTTGATCGGCTTTACGAGGATCTACACCCAGATTGAAATGCAGTTCAACGGTTTCGTCAAACTTGGAAGTTGGTAAACTTTTCAAAAGTTTGATTGCTTCGTTAAGATCAAATCTTTTCTGGCGGTCAAACATCGTATAGGCAACATTATACCTTTTGCTATGTTTCATTGACTCTCCTTATGAATACTATCTCCTGCATAAGCGAAGTATCAGTCCTCTATCGTAACACCCATACTTCGTGCAGTTCCAGCGATCATACTCATAGCAGATTCAAGGGAATTACAATTCATATCCTTAATTTTCAGCTGAGCTATGTTTTTTAACTGCTCATTTGTAATTTTGCCAACTTTAAGCTTATTGGGAGTGGCACTTCCCGTAGCTAAACCGGCTTCTTTTTTTATCAGTACTGCAGCTGGAGGGGTTTTAATTTCAAAGGTAAAAGATTTATTCTTTGCCACATAAATTATTACTGGGAACACCATTCCTGGCTGATCAGCTGTTTTTTCATTAAACTGACGGCAAAATTCAGGAATATTAACTCCTACCTGACCTAAAGCAGGTCCCACAGGAGGTGCGGGAGTTGCTTTTCCCGCTGGAAGTTGCAGTTTTAATGTTGCTACGGCATCTTTAGGTTTAGCCATTATCATACCTCTATTGTATCTTCTTTATTTTTTAATTAATTCTACCTGGCTGGCATTTAACTCAACCGGGGTTCTGCGTCCGAACACTGTTACTTCAATAATTAGTTTGGTTCCGTTTTCCGTTGTTTTTTGCACGATACCCTCAAAATCGGTAAAAGGACCGGAAATAACTTTAACCATATCTCCAGGCATATAGGAATAGACCTTTATATCGCGGTTGGGATCGGTTATTCCCAAAAGTCGGTCTACCTCTTCCTGCGACAAAGGTATGGGCTCTTTATGTTCTTTGTTTATTCCTAAAAAACTGGTTACTCCTGCAATTTGAAGAATATAAGTTTTCAGTTCCGGCGTCATATCTGCTTCCATAATCACATAAGAAGTAAAGAGTTTCTTATCGCGCTCTATCTTTTTACCTTCTCTAATCACAAAGGTCTTGCGCACAGGAACCAGTAAACGACCTACCTGTTTTTCTAAAGGAGTGCCTGCCAGACCCTTTTCTATAGCTGTCTTAACCTTATTTTCGTGACCTGAATAGGTATGAATTACATACCACTTCATCTGCCTGTACCTATCCCTTAGAAAACCAATTCTACAATCTTGGTAAAACCAAAATCAATCAGGGACAAAAATATGGCTACAATAGCAGACATAATAATAACTACTAATGTGCCTTCTTTCAAATCCGTCTTGGTAGGCCAGCTTACACATTTCATTTCGGAACGGACATCCCGAAAGAAACGAGTTATTTTTTCAAATTTCATAACATTACTTCCCTTTGTTTGCGGAAAGAAAAACCTGCTTCGGAAATCATAATACCCCAAAATGTTGTGGCAGGACAGGCAGGAATCGAACCCGCAACCCCCGGTTTTGGAGACCGGTGCTCTACCAGTTGAACTACTGTCCTGTGCAACATTTTTTAGGGTAAATTACTAACGCTGTTTATGAACAGTATGTTTCCGGCAGGTGGGGCAATATTTTTTTAGCTCCAGTCGTGTCGGATGCTTTCTTTTATTACGGGTAGTTGTATAATTACGATTCTTGCATTCTTCACAGGCAAGGATAATTATATCTCTCATTATTGTTTTTCCGTTTCTCTTATTCTATTATTTTAGAGACAACACCGCTACCGATTGTATGACCACCTTCGCGGATAGCGAAACGCAGACCTTGTTCCATAGCGATAGGAGTTATGAGTTCCGCCTGGATTTCTACATTGTCACCAGGCATAACCATTTTCACTCCTTCGGGAAGATATAAGCTTCCGGTAACATCCGTAGTGCGAAAATAAAATTGAGGACGATACCCACTTTGGAAGGGCTTATGTCGTCCACCTTCTTCCTCAGTTAATACATAGGTCTGACCTATGAATTTAGTATGAGGAGTAATGGATTTGGGTTTTGCCAGCACCATTCCACGCACTACATCTTTTTTGCCGAATCCACGTAAAAGAACACCAATATTATCTCCGGCTTGTGCTTCGTCAAGAAGTTTACGGAACATTTCCACGCCCGTGCAGGTTGTTTCCACTGTTTCTCTAATTCCAACGCGTTCAACTTTATCACCAACTTTAATAACACCTCTTTCTACACGTCCTGTGGCAACAGTTCCCCGACCCGGAATACTGAAAACATCTTCCACAGGCATCAGGAAGGGCTTATCAATTGGACGTTCGGGAAGCGGAATATAGCTATCTACCGCATCCAGAAGAGCTTGAATTTGTTTTTCAGATTCGGGATCTCCATTGAGTGCCTTAAGAGCAGAACCGCGAATTACGGGAACTTCATCACCCGGAAATTCATACTTATCAAGCAATTCACGAACTTCCATTTCCACCAGATCAAGCAATTCAGGGTCGTCAACCAGGTCGCATTTGTTCATAAATACAACTATTGCCGGAACACCAACCTGACGAGCAAGCAAAATATGCTCGCGGGTTTGTGGCATAGGTCCATCATCAGCACTCACAACCAAAATGGCACCATCCATTTGAGCTGCACCAGTTATCATATTTTTAATGTAGTCAGCATGACCAGGACAGTCAATATGAGCGTAATGACGTTTTTCTGTTTCATATTCTACATGGGCTGTAGCAATAGTTATTCCGCGGGCTTTTTCTTCCGGAGCATTATCAATACTATCAAAAGTACGGAATTTGGCTCCGCCTTTTTTACTCAGATACAAAGTAATCGCTGCAGTTAGCGTTGTTTTTCCATGGTCAATATGACCAATTGTTCCCACATTCAGATGTGGTTTAGTTCTAACATATTTCTCTTTTGCCATTGTTCCTCCTGGACTTGAATCACACAAGCCCGTCTCGTTTTCTTAATTTATTAAAAAATATACACCTTCAGGTATATATTCCTCTTAATATCATAGATGTTGAAATTAAAAACATCTCTTTAACTTCAAAAGTGGAGCTCAAGACCGGACTTGAACCGGTGACCTCCTCCTTACCAAGGAGGTGCTCTACCAACTGAGCTACTTGAGCTTTTACTTCAATTAAAAAAATTTTGGAGCGGGAAACGGGGTTCGAACCCGCGACCCTCAGCTTGGAAGGCTGATGCTCTAGCCAACTGAGCTACTCCCGCTTTTCTTTTTTATATCTAAAATCTACTGGTGGAGAGGGGAGGATTCGAACCTCCGAAGTCATCTGACAGCAGATTTACAGTCTGATCCCTTTGACCACTCGGGAACCTCTCCACGACTATAATTTCTGGAGCCGATGAAGGGAATTGAACCCCCAACCTATTGATTACAAATCAATTGCTCTACCTTTGAGCTACATCGGCAGCAAGTTTTGTCATCAAGTTTTAACACCCTTTTTTTGTCAACTGCTTTTTTGTATCACTCTATATTCTTATTGTCTTTCATACTTGGCGCTAACAAATTTTGCCCTCTGTTTCTGTCAACACTTTTAACCTTGTATATGGTTAATAGCTATTAGGGTTGAAGTATTTGAAGAAATTAGTAGTTTTTATAAACGGGGATAAAAAGCTCTGTGTTAAAAAAAGTAGAAAAATCAATCACAGAAACACCAACAATTTTACGCATTTCAAAGAAATCCGGTTCACCCTGTTCCTGATAAACATAGCGCAAAAGTTCCGAACAATACAATTTGGAAGAGTCATTGAGATCAAAATCGTTATCAAAAGGGATTTTTTGTTTTAAAAGTGCGAGGCATCTTTCTTTCATTGAATCAGAATTAAGTTTTTTATGATAACGAATAATGCAAATACGATTTTGTTTTGCATCAAGCACAAATTTTTCCAATGTGTTGATGCGTATGCCATCTATGTCGGAAAGAGATTTGGAAATAGTATGAATTACCTGATATTGACCATCAATCTTAAAAATAAAACCGCAATGAGACATACCCTCAGAAGCGGGAAAATTTCTGGCAATAAGTTCTGAGAATATGCTGTTCCCTCTTCTGAGAATTACATCTCCATCCTTCAATTGGAGCGAGGATAGCTGAGGAAATTCACACTTCTCATTCAAGGATAAATTGGCAGTCCGACTTGAAGAAATTGCCGAACTGCCAGTTAATAAAATTATCAGTGATGTAAGACCTAATAGGGTAAGGTCTCTGAAGGACATTATTTTCCTTTAATTTCTACCAACCATTTACTGCCTTGTTTTACCAGATTCAGATCAAATTCATCTTGTTTTCCATCTTCAGTAGTATATTTTACATTGACGGTAGCACTGTCTCCAGTTACCTTGGTTTCACCTAAGGTTGCATCTTTAACCTTAAACATAGAGAACATGCCAATCATCTCTTTGCTTTCTGGAGTGGAGAGCTTTACCATCGTTTTCATATCTTGGCTCTTCCATGCAGAAACAAACTTTTTGGCAACGCTTTCGGGACCTTTTGCACAGCCCGCAAGGATAAAAATAAGGGCAAGGGCGATGATTACAATCAGTAATTTTTTCATTGTTACTCCTTAACAATTTTTTATTATTTACTTTATTTTTAATATTCCTGTCTTGTCAAGTATTTTTTTAATATATGATTTTTCTCCTACATTAATTACCTCCTGTTTATTTATAACCCCGTTTAATTAATCCAAAGAAAATAGTATTCTCAATTAGCAGTTATAGTTAGACCTTAAGTTTGCCCAATATAGATTCGGAAAAAATAAAGAATAAAGTATCTTTTGCGAACTCTGTTATAAAAGCAAGGAAGTATATTGATACCCAATTTCATATTAATCTACTCATTTTTGAATAAGTTAACTTACATATTTTAGAAGAGATTCTATTTTGCAGTAAAACTATTTTCAACTTTTGCAATTTGCAAAACTGCTGTTTATTTGATATCCTCGTTTTGTTATAAAGCATCCATAGCCATATCTGCACAAAGTATAAATCATTTTAAATATTTCAGTATCATTAGATTTTCAAAGTAGATATTTAAAAAAATGGTCTTAACTGATATAACATATAATGACTGGGGGGTTTATAAAAAAATGTATTGACTTCAATTTATCCTTTTTTTAAATGGAATTATTATATTTCATATAGGTTGATTAAATATGGCTAACTCAAATAACGATACTCTCAAGGAAGAGCTTAAAAAAAACAGATATACCAGATTATGTAATTGTCCATCCAGTCATATAAATTGTATGACGGCAAAAGAATGGCTAACATCTCAATTAGGTGTATGGCAATTCATATATGAAAAAAGGGATATTAGAGATAAAAACATTCATCCTGCCACCTTTCCTATAAGTTTAGCAAAGAAAGTTATTAGTTTATTTTCCCATGAGGGTGAGCTTGTTGTTGATCCCTTTGTAGGTAGTGGAACAACTTTAGTATCAGCCCAGGATTTAAACAGAAATTGTGTAGGATTTGACTTGAAGAAAGAATATATTGAATTATGTCACAATAGATTAATTCAGCAGAATGCTTTCAATAGCTGTAAGCAAATTCCCATAGAAGATGATGCCAGAAATATTAATCAATATCTTTCCGATCAATCAATAACGCTTATCTTAACTTCTCCACCATATTCTAATTTATTGAACAGGGAACGCAAGAACAAATCAAGAAGAGACAGGGATAATGGTCAGTTGAATAAAATTGAACAATATTCCCAAGATGAAAGAGACCTTGGAACTTACTCAGTGGAAAAATGGACTTTGGCTATTGGAGATATTTTTGAAAATCTATTACCATCGTTGAAATATAAGGGACATTGTGTTATTAATGTACCCGATTTCTGGTGGGAAAATAAAAGAATAACTTTACATATATCCTTAACCGAAGAACTTAGGAAAAGAGGTTTTGAGCTCCGAAATATTATTATTTGGGATAGGACCAATATCGTTAATAATATAGGTATTTTTGGATGGCCCAGTAATTATATCACGATGGGAACAACTTTTGAATATTTGCTTGATTTTTGGAAACCTCCAAGTAATAGAGAAAAATAAGGATGATTTTATGGTGGTGGTTACAAAAGACGATTTGATCAAAAAGTTAAGAGACATTAGAAATTTGGGTTGGATTGAAAATCTGAGAGTTGGAAATGCCGGCTCAATAGGTAATATGTTGGAAGATTTATTGGGAATAAAAGAAAATAACTTGGCTATTGCCAATGCCGGGGAATGGGAACTTAAAACTAAAAGAAAGAATTCTTCTTCTTTAACCACATTGCTTCATAATGAACCTTCACCAAGGAAAGCAGGTATTGTAGCTAACTTATTATTACCCTTTTATGGGTGGCAACATCAAGAAGCAGGACATAAATATCCAAATTCGGAATTAAGTTTCAGGCAGACAATCTGTTGTAAAAGGTTTAGTGATAGAGGATTCACTGTGGAACTGGATAGAGAAAATGAAAAGATTATTATTAGATTTGATGCTTCTAAAATTGACCCGAAACATAATGACTGGCTTAAAAAGGTTGACCAAAGAATAGGTCTTGGTAACCTGAATCCGGAACCTTATTGGGGCTTTAGAGATTTATCTGCGCATATTGGTTCTAAACTAACCAATTGCTTTTTTATTTTGGTAGATGTAAAGAAAGAGAATGGAAAGGAGTATCTTCAATATAATGATATAAAAATGTTGAGTAATTTTTCTATGAACAAGTTTATAGACACTTTTGAAGATAACCTCATTTATATTGATTTTGATGCAAGAACAGGGCATAATCACGGTACTAAATTTAGAATCAGGGAAACTAATCTACCCTTGCTGTATGATAATGTTACTCAGATATAGAATAATTATGTCTCTAAAACAAGTAATGCAGTTGAAAAAAATGGATTTGCATATTCTTTGTTTACCATGAAAAGATAAGGGAAAAGAAGAGTAATCAATCATCTGCTGAACTGGATTCCGGAAATTAAATAAATGAGTTCCTATTTATTTATTAATTATAAGAATATTAATATATTAAAATATAAAAGGGGTATGTAAAATGGATTTATCTATTACTTTAAAAGTGGATATATCTGAATCTGAAAAAGATTTATTAATTAAGTATTTGAATATACATGATGAAAAATTTAATGAATCACTTTCAAAGTTAGCAATTCCTGCAATCAAGGAATATATTATAATGTTTACAGGTAATCCTATGTTTTCAAAAGCAGACGAAATTAAGCAACTAAGACTTTTCTTGATTATTTGCCATGTTTTTGAAGAAGGATTACCAACGGTTCAACAGATATCTTCTATGTTTCATATTACAGACAAAGCATCGAATACTCTTTTAAAAAATGTTCTATCAAAATATAGTAAAGATTTAGAAATTAGATTATCTCAGTATATTAGAAAAATCTTAGAAAGTTCTAATAAAAGAGACGATAAAATGATTATGATTTGTACATCTCCAGAAATTATGGATAGGATGAATCAAAAATTAAGCATAGAAGCTCCTACACTAAAAAAAGTTAGTAGAGTAAAAAGATCTGTAGGGGAAATTGAATGCAGTATAGATACATATATTAAACTTAAAGAACTATTTACTGATTAAATAATGGAAAACAACAATATTGAATTATTATCACTTTTATTAGTAGTATTAGTATTCTTATTGGATAAAATACAACAAGAATTATCAAAATTCATAGTAAAAGATACTCCTTCAAAAGACGAATCTTATGAATACAAAAAATATCATTTTAAAAAGATTTCTATTATAGTTAAAATGTTGGCTAGCATATTATTTGAAATAGCAATAATAATTGTTTATTGGCACATTATAATAGATACAGTTCTAAATTATCAGATTAGTTTTATACATCCAGAAGTAAATCGCAGCTTATCCATTTTATTATATGCTGCTTTAATTGGGTTATGTATTTATTCTATAAACTTATTTATACAAATTTTACATAAATAAAATGAGAAAAGTCACATTAGTGAGAGTTAAGTCCCAAATGTTGGTGTAAATTCCAACTCTTTATTTATCAGGTTCTTTGAGGACATTCTAACTATCCTCGTTACTCACAATCTATATAAGGCCAAACAATCAATTACATTCTTTTCATTTTGTCAATCCTAGCCCAAGTTTCGCATTCCCATATTTTTTCACCGGAGCATTATTTTCATTTGATGCAGGTTAATACATTCTGATATTTCCTATTTTCCTTGCTTAAAGCTATCAATCTATCGTTTAACATACCTTAATCAAGCGTTAATTATTAACGCTTGATTAAGGCCAAATTAACACTTGATTTATGCTGTCAAGTAAGGGCAAAAAGAGATATAAATTCTCACCCAAATTTTCAAATCGATATCACTTGTCACAGAGGTCTTAACTGTTTATAGGGTGGAGAGATAGATAGGACTGGCTTTAGACTGTGTCACAGTGGTCTTTGGACGTTTTTGGACGTTTCGATATCACGATTCCTTCAATTTTGCCCTCAATTTAAGGTATTTTCAGAACATCAAATTTTTTGAAATAGTTTACAAATTTAATAGAGCCGTAACTGAAGTGCTAGGGGGCCGATCATCGTTAACCACTGACTCTGATCAGCGTCTATAAACTCGATCCGGTAGTCTTTATTGAGAGGTTGGAGGGCAACTCCCCTGCGGGCCTCATCATACTGTATCCTTTTCAGAGTAATGCCTGTCTCGTATCTGACAGCACAGATTTTCCCGTCCAAACCATCCCAGGTGATCTGCTTTTTGATGAGGACAATATCCCCGTGCAGGATCTGCGGCTCCATGCTTTGTCCATTGATTCGGAAGGCCACGTAGTTATCCGTACCGAAGGGAATATAGCGAGTGGGGACTTCGACTGATTCCGCCGGCTCCATATCCTCGGGAACTTCCATGGGTGATCCAGCGGATATTTCCGCTACGATCGGGAAGATTGAGGTACGCACGTAAGTGGTATCAAAATCATTCACTAAGACCGGTTTACCATCCACAATCTGGACTTTCTTGGTAGTCCTGACGTCATCTCCAAGCTCCCAGGGAGCCAGGATGAACATACTGCCTTCGCCTCTTAACAGCCAGTTCACATTCACTCCGGCATCGATCAATCTGGCCAAGAATTGAGGGTCGGGAAACCGCTCATTGTTCTTGTAGCGGTCCAGAGAATTGGCAGAGATGCCAAACTTTTCGGTAAACTGGTACTGCTTCAATTTCATTGCTTTAATCAGCATTCCCAGCCTGCTGCCGATATCGTTAGTGTCCATTATTCCTCCTAAAAGGTCATTTTCTGCTTGACCTTTTGCCGTATGGGTAAGATTATGCATCCGTAGACAAGATAAATTGTCTAATCTTTTTGTCAATGCTTATTTATATAGTTGTGCTTCGGTGGCGGATTTTTCCGCTCGTATCAGATAGTTTTCATTAGTCGCTGGAAAGCGCAGAAAGGACTTCCCAAGTTATTGCGATGCAGTTATATAGCACCCAACAATAACTAAGGGGAGGCGCTTATGAAAGCGACTACTTACGAGCCCGGAGAAACTTGGGTCAAGGATGACCTCTGTGACACACTGACCTCTGTGACACGTGTCACACACCCTTCCAAGCGGAGAAAAAAGCCGCCGATGCTGATCAGTAGATATGTTGAACGCTGTGACAGATCGCCAGAACAGAAAAAGGCTACCACTGTGACAGATTATCCGACCTCTGTGACACGCCACCGGAGTGGAAGTGTCACAGTGGTCTTACCGGTACCAGAGAATTATTGGCAGAGGCTGAACATGAGCAAGAACAAGATCAGGTCAGTCTGGCTGACCGTGGAGCGGGCAGCGGAGCTGATGAACTGCTCCCCCCGCACCGTATGGCGCTATATCAAGCGCAACCGAATCGAAGTGCACAAGCATCTGGTCGAGCAGGATGGCTACAAGGTTAGGAAAACCTTCCTGCTGACCGAGCCTTCCTTATATATCAAGGAGATGGCAGACTGCCAAGCCAGAAACCTGGTGCCTGCCGGCTTTATTGAGATCACTCTCAAGGTGGATGGCAAAGACCTGCACAGCGCTTTGATCTACAAATACAGCGAGGAGGACAAGCATGAGCATCTATGATGAAATCGATCCCCTGACCTACGCGGAGCTCTATCAGAGCATCTATCCTGATTGGAAGGGTAAGCAGGATTTGCTCAACCAGATTGGGAAAGACCAGGAGATCAAACCTAAGCCGACTCCCAAGCCAGTTCCGATTGTCACAGAGGATGAGATCACCATACCTGATGAAAGGATAGCTAGGGAAGGAGAGTTAGGCGATCCCAGCGATCCTGAGGAGGAGTACATCGACTTTACTCCTCAAGAGCGGGTGCCAGTCAAATACGATCACGAAGCCAAACTGATGGGCTACTTCTGCACCACGGTGCTGGAACGGCTCCAGCATAGCGAGTCCAAAGGCCGGGAGTGGGAACTGCTCACTAAGGAATACAATAACGGTAGCCTGGCTCCGGAACTCTATGCTTTGAAAGGAAAGCGCACCGAACGGGCCTTACGCCTCTGGCTGGAACGCTATGAACAGAGCAAGCAGGATATGTATGCTCTCCTGCATGGCAACCGCTATCAGAAACGGCAACGCAAGATCACCGAACTGGAAGGCAAGGTGCTGTTGGCGATCCTACTGCATCCCAACCGGATCAGCATCGGCAGCGCTCTCAAGTTCCTGAAAGCCAAAGCCGAGTCCGGACTGATCGACTCACCTAGTTCGGTACCAACGCTTAGACGCTGGGTCGAAGAGTGGCGGGATGACAATCTGGCAATGTGGGAGCAGGCAAGGCAGGGCAGCAAGTTCGTAGCTGAGCACATCATCAAGACTATCCACCGGGATAGCAGACTATTGAGCGTGGGCGAAGTCTGGGTAGCCGATGGGCACACTCTGGCCTTCGATATCCTCAATCCCAAGACCGGAAAAGCGCAACGCATGACCATGATCATGGTCTTCGACTGGGCATCCCGATACCCGGTGGGTGCCACGCTTGCCTTCACTGAGGACAGCCAGCACATCCAGGCTGCCTTCCGCAATGGCTTCCTCAACTGGGGAGCTCTGCCTCAGTATGTCTATCTCGATAACGGCAAGGCCTTCAAGAGCAAGCTGTTCCACGAACAGTGGGAAGGGCATGACCTGGCTAAGGAACTAGGTGGCATCTTTCCCAAGTTGGGAATCAGAGCTCAGTTCGCCGAAAGCTACAATGCCAAGGCCAAGATCATCGAGCGGTTCTTCCGGACCTTCCAGGAGCAGTTTGAACGCTTCATCAGCAGCTTCCGGGGAGCCAATATAGCCGATAAACCTGCCACTCTGATGCGTAACGAGAAGTGGATCAAGAAGCTCTATACCTGCGAGCCGCCCACCACTGAAGAAGCGATGCAGATGATCGGCTACTATATCAGATATGTATATGGCATCACCCCTCACCGGGGATTGGATAACCGTAAACCTTGGGAGGTGTTCAACTCGGCTCCCAAGCCGCAGGACAGGCTGGTCAATCCCTCTCAGCTCAACTTCATGATGCTGAGCGTAGAACGTAAAGCCATCCGCAACGAGGGCATTGTGCTGAACAAACTGAAGTATTGGCATCCCGACCTGGTCTTTCACATGGGTAAGCCGGTAATAATCAGATACGATCTGGCGGATGCGAGATGGGTGCTGGTCTATGACGAGGCGGATGTCTTTATCTGCCAGGCCTCCCTGCGCCAGGCTCAGCATCCGTTCATCCAGGCCGATCTGCAGAACAGCAAATCGCATAAGGAATACCGCCAGGAATATACCCAGATCAAGAAGCTGCAGCGGCTGACTGAACAGCGGACCCAGAGCTTCGTGCGCAGCAATCAGGAATCGGTGGATAAGCTGCTCAAGAGCTATATGAACGAGATTCCAGCTGATAACAATCCTATCTTCCTGCAAGCACCTATGATCGAGGCTCCCGCCCCGGGTCCGGAAGAGGAGATCGCCAGGCTGGAACAGATAGTAATCGAACAGGAAAAAGCAATAGCCGCCAGCCAACCTGAACAGACCCACAACGATCAAAATCAAGCTGTTGCCGAAGGATCAACCGAGTTCGATCCCTTCGACAATGAGGAGTTCAAGAAAATGCTCAAGACGATCGGAATCAAATAAGGAGAAATAGATGAAGCAAGGTAAACTTGTCCCGATCCACAATGTCCAGAAAGCCGATGAGTGCATCGACTTCCTGCTTAAGCGTCCCCGCCTGGAGATGGTGGGACTGGGCATGCTGTACGGCAGACCCGGCCTCGGCAAGACCACCTATGCCAGCCGTGCTGCCTATGCTCGTGGCTACGTGTATATCAGACTGGAAGCCACGACCACTCCCAAAACCTTCGCCAAGGAACTGCTCCAGAATCTATACAGAAGCCTGGGTATGGGTGATTATCTCCCCGTGGGTACTACCAACAACATCTACAAGCAATGTATCCAACTGCTCCTCGATAATGAGGATACCGTCATCATCATTGATGAGATCGACTACGCCTTCCGCTATCCTCAGTTACTCGGATCGGTCAGAGATCTGGTGGATGAGACCTTCGCAGTGGTGATCCTGGTGGGCATGCAGAACGCCATGGATAGGCTTAACCAGATCAATGCTTACTACTTTGACCGCTGTAACTACTTCTACGAGTTCGAAGCGGTAAGCAAGGATGATATTAGAATGTTGGGCACCGAACTGATGAATATTCCCTGCCCGGAGTCCCTGGTCAATTACATCCACTTCAACGCAGCTGGGAATCTGAGGAAAGCCATCAAGATCATGCACATGCTTGAAGTCAGAAGTAAAATCAATCCTATCCCAGCCATGAACCATATTTAGGTGGCATTATGAACGAGCAAAGCATTATAATCGACCGCTTCGTAGACCGCTTCGTCAGCTACTTCAACTTAGATCTGATCTGTGAGTGCACCGGAGTAGACCGGGATGTGGTTCAGGAGCGCCTTAACCAACTCATTACAGGCAATGTGATCCGCAAGGTATCCAAATACGAGGATATCTATGTAACCAACCGGGGCCGCTATAATATCAATGTATCAACCATTTACTGCGGCAACTGGGTATTCGACCTTAAAGCCTGCCAGGATATCTGCTTCCTGCTTGAAAAGAGCCAAATAAAGAGCATCCGACAATTGGCTTTCAAGATGCAGCGCAGCCGTCAGTGGGCTTATCTCTATCTGGAGGCACTGATCTCAGTTGATGCGGTGGGTATATGTAAGTCAGGTTACTATACCAAGGACATAAGCATGATCTGCAAAGTCGGCTCGGTGATCAAGAAAGGCATCATTAGCGAGAAGCGGGCCGAGTGCGGCATCCAGCCTCAGAGACGCCGTAAGAAAACTACTAAAACTACTAACCACAAGTAAAGAGCGAGGGCATTCTATGACTCAGGAACAACGAGAACGAAAACTACGTCAACAGATACATGGCCTGCGGGTCAAGAAGTTTCACTGGACCCTAAATGACTTCAAGTTCATCATCAAGGGCTTGGGCTATGGCGAATCACTTAGGGCTTTGCCGGAGGATCGCTTAACTGAACTGAAAGCACTTCTGCTCAAGTACCGTAAGCATGGCAGACCTCAAATCTTTACTTTTGACCGTCAGGGCAAGTATATGTTCTATCTCATGAAGACTGCGGGATGGACCGAGTCCCAGCTACGGGCATTTACCATCCAACACTATTCCAAAAGCCACTGGAACCTACTCAACAAGAAGGAACGCAGAGCTGTGATCGCAATGCTGCAGAACTACATCAAACAGAATGAAAATAAAGCCAAAAATACAACCCAAAAGGAGATATCTAATGGACACACCCAAAACCCCCAAGGCTAAGAAGCCCATTCCCACCAGAGTTGACGCTAACGGACAGAGCATTCCGGTCTCGATCATCAGGCCGGAAATCCTCAAGCAGGACTCTATCGTAACCAAGACCATCAACCGGGCGATCAAGCTGCATGACCGCATAGTAGCAGACAAGAACCAGTTCTTTGAAGATGTGGAACTCTATCTCCAGCAGGTAGCCGAGAAGAACGGACTCGATTGGAAGGGCAATGCCGTCCTCAACAGCTTTGACGGCAAATATAGAGTTGAGATCAGATTCAAGGAACGCATCCAGTTCGGCATCGAACTCCAACTTGCCAAGCAGAAGATCGATGAGTGCATCAAAGCCTGGTCAGCCGACTCCAACGTCAACCTCCGAGCCATCATCAGCGAGGCATTTCAGGTCGATAAGAAAGGCGAAATTGCCAAATATCGTATCCTGCGCCTGCGCCGCTACAACATCAAAGATCAAACCTGGAAGGAAGCTATGGAGCTGATCGACCAGGCCATCCAGGTAGTTGCTACCAAGCAGTACATCAACTTCTATGAACGCGACGAATCAGGCCAGTTCCGCCAGATCGTCCTTAACTTCCCATCTCTGTAAGAAACAGTGGCAAGGTAATGCATCTCAATTTGATAAAAGTACAGGAGAATGAATAATGGCATATATGAATACCAAAACTACAGAGGTTGTAGAGACAATGAGTATCTTCAATGATGAACGCAACTACCGCACGGATGAGATAGCCGATATCCTCCGGGTTGACCGCTCCAGCGTATATCGCTGGATACGGGACATAGAGAACCCTCTGCCTGCTTTCCGTACTAAAGAGAATGGTCAACTGCGCTGCAAGGGCAAAGACCTTAACGCCTACTTAGATAAATACAAGGTACGCCCTGAGTATGAGTAACAGCCGTGAGTTCCGCATCAAGCGGGACAACTGCAAAGAAGCCTATCTGAACGGCAAGACCGATCCTCTGGAACTGGCGGTGATCTTCGGAGTCTCCGACATCACCGTCCATAAGTGGATCAAGAGCGGCAAGTGGGACGAGCTCTTCAAAGAAGAGAACCAACTCGACCACGAGATCGCCATCGCCCGCAAGAAGGCACTCATTCAAGCGCTCCGGGAATATGCCAAGAATCCTGCCGACACAGCCATCCAAAGCCTGGTGAGCATGATGAAGCAGGATCAGAAGGATCGGCAGCCCTCCAAAGAACTGAACGACTACATCGTCAAGTTCCTGGATCAGGTTACCGACTTCATGATCGAGAAAGGGCATGAGACCTTGCTTAAGCAGTTCCAAAGCATTCTGCACGATTTGGCAGATTACCTGAGAGTGAGAAATGGATAAATTTACAGCCACGGACATGGTTGCTTCCATACACAACCTACCTACCCTCCAAACCCTCCAAACAGCGGAGCCGTTGCCTCCGACTCCGTTGAACCTTTCTACCTACCTACAGCATCCAAGCCAACAGCCCGACAAGGCCGTTCCTCCGACCTCCGGGTCCCCGACGCCCGTCCCCCTGGGCGTCGGGGGGTTACCCGGTTATGCCTAAGAAGTTTATTCAGCGGCATAACAAGGCACTGGCGGAGATCGCATCTAAAACGATTTCCGTCTTGCCTTTTATAGACGATAATCCTGAAGCCAAGGCAGAGAGGATAAGGAGGACAACTGCTGAGGGTTGGGATGCCTTCTCGTTCTTCTGTCATACCTATTTCCCGCATATCTTCCCCCTACCTTTTTGCCCAGCGCACGAGACCATGTTCGATGAGACTGATAATGACTCAGGCATCATCGCCATTACCGGTTTTCGGGGGCTGGGCAAAACGGTGCTCATGGGAGTAGTCTATCCCATCTGGATGATCATCAAAGGTGAACGTTATGTGATCCATACCGCCGCAGACATAGATTTGGCTCAGGAGAGGACAGCATTCACCTTGCACGAGCTGCAGAACAATAAGCGGCTCACCATTGATTATCCGGAGCTGCAGCCAATGGACAGTTTTGATCTGGACTTCTATCTCAAGAATAAAGCCAGGATCAGAGCCAGAAGTATCAAGCAGTCTCATCGTGGAACCATCAATCCCAAGACAGCCAAAAGACCGGGACTCATAGTCTGTGATGATATCGATAAAGAAGAGAACATGGGCAACCAGTCCATCGGTAAGCGCAGAATGGAGAAGATAACCCAGGAGCTTGCCGGAGCACTCTCACCCGAGGGAAATGGAAAGATCATCTGGCTCGGTAACCTGGTACATCCCAACTATGCCATCTGCCAGTTTCAAGAGCTCATATTAAGTGAAATGCGGGCTGATAATCCCGATTTGGACTTGGGATACCAGTCGGTATTGAAAACGCACCAAAAAGCGATTTTACGCTTCTCTCTCGAAGATCAGCATGGTAAGTCCATTTGGGAGGAGCAATACCCTACTGCCACTCTGCCAAACCTACGTGCTAAATTCGGGATGACCGGTTATCAAAGGGAGATGCTTGGACAGCCGGTTATCGAAGGAAACATCTTCAAGAACCACTGGTTTACCAAGTACCGGACCCTTCCCGAACCATCAAAGATGAAACGGGTCTGGCTCTATGCTGATCCTGCCTGGGGAGAAAAAGGCTGCTACAAGGCTGTCATCTCTATAGGCTACGATGGTAACAGGTTCTACGTAATCCATGTCTGGATACGGCAGACTGAGAATACCAAGTTCTTCAGATACTACTACGATGCCTACCAAGAGCTTGATAGAACTTACCGAGTGAAAGCCAGAGCAGCCTGTGAGACTACATACGGACAGGCTCGTATCCTTGCTGACTTCGACAGGTGGGCACAGGACAATCATCTACCGCCCATCAGTCACAGAATCAAGCGTATTGATAACAAAGATAACAAGAACCTCCGCATCGAGAGAACTGAGACCATCATAGAGACGGCCAAGGTGCTGTTTCCGGAGGGACAGGATACTCCTACTCTCATCAGCCAATTCCTCACCTATCCTGATGGCTATATCGATGGCTGTGATGCTTTGGCTGGCTGCTTAGAACGCTTCTCTGAATACGATATCGGCAGGAATAGGGTAAAGGTTCGGAGGTTCAGCTTCTGATGAACTACTATGATCAGCTCATGCTTGAATACTACCGGGTCCTCAATAATGCCTGGAAGACCGAGATCAGGGATGCCGCACGCTTAGCTATCCAGATGCTGAGTGACATGCCGAGAGCAGAGAAACTCAACCAGAGCTCAATAGATAAGCTTATGAGCATCATCAATACCCGGTTGGGAGATGACTTCGCAGCCCTGGTCAATGAGCCCACCAAAGCAATAATAGACCGCTGTGTGCGGCTCGGACTTAAGGACACACAAGTGCAAGCTCCAACCAAGACCAGCATCGGACTCTGGGGTATTGAAGACCAACACTTATCTTCCACCATTCGGAAGCAGCAATTGTTCTGGATCGGGAATCACTTTGAAGCTGACGTCAGACAGAACTTTGCAGACACACTCTCCAAGGCAATCGAGCAAGGTTATACCAAGGAGATGCTTACTGATACTCTCAAAGACCAGTTCAATGACCTCGCCAACAGATCATCCCACTACTGGCAGGGATTGGCAGAGCATACTGCTCTCAGAATAAGAGAGTTCGGAAGGCTTCAGGGCTACAAGAAAGCTAAAGCCAAATACTACAAGCTCGTAGTTATCCTGGATGACCGCACCAGTGACATCTGCCGGGCTTTGGCTGCCCAGGATAAGATCTACCCTCTAAACGATGCCTTGGAAGTAATGGACAACCTGATGGCTCTGGACACCAAGTCCAACAGCCTGGATGATGCTCGGGAATACATTAAAGCCCTCGCACCCTGGATCAAGGACGATCAGATCGAATATGACTCAGAGATGAATCCTGTAGGAGTATCAGGGGCGCATACTCCGTTTCCGCCGTTTCATTGGAAGTGTAGGACAACAACTGTTGTATATTGATAGTCTATACTCTTTCAATTATCCATCCATTTTGCTTTAGAGCTGTTAGATTTGCTTCGCTAACATTATCATTTTGAAATGCTACACAAAGAAAGTGAGTCGGTCTGCTTAGACCAACATAACAAACCTTAAGAGTAGTCCTGTATGCATCGTTTTTGGGATCATTGTGGGTGCCAACAAAGTAATCAATCAGTCGTTTGGATTCAAATGATCCATTGAAATAGGACTCGAGATAAAGCGTAGCGGTATGTGTCTCACCCTTGACTGAATGAACAGTTCCAATCTTAATGGTAATGTCTGAGACAGCATATGAATTTGATAAGTTATGACATTGCGAATTAATGCCATCTAATTCAGAATCAATAAAATCGCTTAAAGAATCTGTGTTAAACTGCATAATTGTAGCCCATTCGTCTTCGATAAAATTTATAATCTCCAACCACACACACATTGCATACAAACACGAATAATGTTCACATTGTGGATTACATCCATGTGAGTATATTGCTTTTGTCCATTTTGCTGCCTTTTCAAGAAATCTATGATAAAAAGCAGGATGTTTGTCTGCTAACTCTCTGAGTAGAGTATCTTTTGAGTACGGCACTAGCTTACCACTCAGAGAAGTCCTCTTGATTTTTAGAATCTCAAGAGTCCGTAATAAGCCACTTAAAATGCTATTAAATATTTGATTAGATTGATTGTTATCTTCGCTGTGGTAGTTTATTAAGTAGTTCTTTAATGAATCAAATGCTGTTTTGTTGGTTTTCTTAGGTTTCTGATAATCAGGGAAATAACTACCTATCCAAAGCTTGTCACTATTTTCATCTTCTCTTCTGCCGACCCAACCGACTGCTTTATATATTGGGTTATCAATGGTATGCCACTTATCTCTATGCAGCTGTATTAATTCAGAGAATTTTGGTATAACAGATATGGGGTCTCTAAACAGAATAACAGTGGGTGGAACGCATTCTTTACAGAGATCTCCATTCAAATTCTCAGGGCGTATACATACATTTCTAATTGCTGAGGCAATAGAACAAGACAACCGTTTTGAGTTTGGTATTCGTATTGGATTAGGGGCAACATTCCAATCTAAGTCTGCTCGTGCAAAGTTATAAATAGCCTGATTTGGGTCTCCTATCCGCTGAAAAACGGTAGGTGGAATGAATATTTTATCTAATATGTTCATCTGAAGCGCAGTAGTGTCCTGCATTTCATCAATAAAAGCAAAACAAAATCGCCTCGAAAAGACATAGCAAAGATTAGGATTTCTGTTAAGATACCTATCAGCTAGCCAATATGCTTCGTCATATTTAAGATATCCATTAGAAAAAACTTCATATTTTGCATTTAACAAACTCTTGTATGTATCCTTATTTTTATCCTTTAATGGGAATTCAGCAGCACTCCCATTGATACCTAATCGTAGGTCATAATTATCATCTAGCCGAAGATCTTTTATCAATCCTGGATAATGCTTAGATAACCAAGAACGCGCTGCCCTAGATATCTTACTATCCGTCAATTTATCAACATACTCATCATCGAAACGAACTGGTCGCATCCCAAATATATTTAAGAATTCTGGGATGGCTAAGAATTTATCTGTAAACTCCTGTATTGTTCCAAAGAAATTGGGGTATGCGAACAGAATTGATGCTTCAACGCCCATCTTCAACTTGATTTCATCCATAGCAACATTCGTGTGAGTAAGAACACATATTCCTTGATTATCTGTGAAAGGCATGAACCGAGATAGTATGTATAGCTTTGTAATAAGTGCAGTTGTCTTTCCGCTACCAGGGCATGCGATAATGTCCTTTGTATCAAGGTTACAGATAAATTCCATACTTTCATCATCAAAACTAGCTCCTTGGGGCAGGAACTTTCTTGAGGCGTCAGGGATAAGTATTCTAATTTCTTCAGATGTTGGAAGTCTCATGAAAATCCTTACTTATTACAGGCCCATTTGATGGCATCTATTATGTAAGTTAGTTCAGGATCTTGTTCAATCGTCCCTTTTAAATCTGGTTTTTTATCCATGATTTTCTTAGCCAGAACCTGTGCCGTGAGTGCTTTTGACAAATTGGAGAGAAATGGTCTCATGAACTCGTATGGAGAGTCGGTTAAATCTGGAGGATCAAAACTAATTCCTGGCATTTTCAGCACTTCAATCATGGACTCATGTAAGAGGCTTTTTAGACAGCTTTTTGCAAGGCTATATTCCAGTGTCCAATCGTTGTAAGTAATTCTAATATCTGTACCTATACGATCAGGCTTTTCCTGTGAACTTGAGACGAACTGTAAATAATCATCGATCCAATCTTCAGTGAGTGGATGTTTGCCGTCCTTCGTTATTAATGCCGATTGGGAGTGTTTTTTCATCTGTTGCGTGAATCCAACGAGATCAGTTCCAATGTACCTAACATTGTTATCTTCAAGTGTATATACTTTGGGAGGATATTTGGTTAAATGCTCCCTACATGGTACATCACCATCAGCGATGATAGCCACTCTCATTCCCAACCCTGAGCCATCAGTCCTTTGAAAGATGTTCGCATACCGTTTCCAAGCTTTACTTCCTACTTTAACAAGTGATATGCCATATTTGTTAAGGGGAAATCCAATAACATCAGCAATGGCTGGTACAAGCAAATTTTCCGCGTCACCCTCAACAATAATTATACCTTTCGCAAAAAATAGATTCGCTTTAGTAGCGTCAAGAAACCTCTCAAGGAATAAATAATCAATCTGATCAAGCATTGTATAATCATGCCCCATAGGGTAAACACGATTGCCCTTACAAACAATCATATTCTCTAGTGGTATGCTTGAACCTAATATGACACTATGTGTAGTCAGGATGGTCTGACCAATACTATTATAGTTATCTATAAGATATTGTAGAACGTTCAACTGATAATGTGGATGAAGATGAGCTTCCAGTTCTTCAAGTAAAACAAGTTTTAAACCCGTGTAGCCATCTCTTTTCAATAATAGAAATTCTGCAGCTATATACAGCAGATTCATCATACCCAAACTTGGTAAGTTCTTATCTATTTGAAGGGATAGCCTTTGTAGTATTGCCCATAACTCAACGCCAGATAGAGATACAAATGGTTTGTTTTTAATATCTTCGGAAGTATAGCTATTTAGCGCTTGTTCAATCTCATCTATTATTATTTTCCCTTCTGGTTCGATGGGTTTGGTACCAATTGTTAAGCCAGTTTGTTGGCCAAAATACTGCTGGATTTTTTTGTCAGCTTCTTCTACTATCTCTTCAAGGGTATGTGATTCATTTGGCTTCTTCTGGAATGCAGGATGACTTTTCAATAACTGTGCAAAGCGGGATCGACGCCCAGAGGACATTTCTATTTCCGCATCACGAAGTGGCTTAAGATAAGTTACCCTTAATAGATCTCTAGCACCACTCTCAAATACAGTCCCAGTATCATCCATCCCAGCTCGAGTATTAACTATGATACGATCTGTTTTGATTATTGCAGATAACCATACTCTTAACACAAAGTTATTATTTTCGTCAAATCCGAGCCATTCTAAAAAGTTCCCAGCCTCTTGATCTGTGAACCCAGTGAATTCACACTCTATTTTCAATTCTTCAGCACGATTTCCAGCTTGATTACAGTGGAAATCAGTCTCCTGAACTCTTATATACTCATAACTTTGAGTATTTAATATGTATCGCACAGCGTCAATTATTGTGGACTTCCCAGACTCATTTTCACCGATCAAAACATTCAATCCTTGGTTAAAAATTACTTCAAGTCCCGGGTCACCATATTTCCTAAAGTTTGTAATCTTCAATTTTAATAGGTACATATTCCCTCCACCTTTTATATCCTAATATTGAACATAACTTTAGCACTCCTAAATGTCAAATAAGACAAAATATGTCCGATTCACTCAATAGTTCGTATTATGAATCATCTTTGGCAACATCATAATGGTCTTTTTTGATTGGTTTCCCATAAACGGTTTATCCTTTCTTTAATCTTTTGCTCAAAGAGTGCGATTAACTTACGGTTAGCTTCAACGAGCTTTTGTTCAGATTCTATTCGGCTCACAATAATCTGTTGCACATCAAGTTCTGGAATTGATATCTCTTTTTCGACCAACTTAGAAAAGTGGCGATTGTATCCTTGCGGAGTAATTGGGAATGCGAGTAAGTAATAGTACAAATACTTAGGAATGACATTTTCTGTGGTGCTTAATATTTTTATGCCGTCAGCACCTTGACAGAAGTTTTTGGAGATGTATTTGATGCGACATGTGTGGTCACCAAATATGACGACTGGTTTCTCAATTCTCACTAAAGCTCGTTCATCATCAGTCCATCCTGCTATCTCGTGCATAGATTGATCAATTATTGGGTATGCTCCGCTGGAACTGTATTCGGAGGTTTGAATCTTCATAGGTGCAGTCAAGGTGGTAAAAATTTCCTTATATGGGTACGAATCCCACTCCGGATCAATATCAATGTGTGGTTTCCAATTGTCCACAACTTGCTTGGCGCCATCTATGATCTTCTGATAGGAATCCAATTCTGCAACTATCTCTTCCTGGACTGAAAGGGGTGGGAGAGGGATCCGCAAACTTGAATACTGCTGTGCATTGATGTTGGATATTGTGCCAGTTTTTGATTGTTTAATGATCCAATTTGCATAGTACTCAGACTTAGTAAGGTAGAATATAAATCTTGGTAAGGCTTTATTCTTATCAAGGACAAAACGGATTAGATATCCTGCAAAGATAAACCTACCTTTCTGTCGGTGAATATATACCCTACCAACAGACCCTGATCTAGCGAAAAGCAAGTCATCTTCATTCAATAAATATTTTTCATTGATCACTGAGGGAGACACTATATCGTTATCTTTCAAGTTGCCATCGTCATCTATATCGGTTATCCGGATATACCTTGTCTCTCCATCATAATCAGTTTTTGCGGCTCCCGACCCATATTGAGCCTTTTTGACACAGATTTCATCAAGTCTAACAGTATCATATGTATAACTGTTTGATGTAGAAGAGATATACCTCTCCCAGCTAAGATTAAAATCTCCATTCTCTGCCAACCTTGTCTTTTCGACCAAGCTCACATTTTTGTCGGATGCTATATACTCTTCACCAGAAAGCACAGATTCTTTGTATGCCATCGCATTATCAAAGGCGGCAGGGAGGTCATTGGCTTCAATAGGCCTTCTCTGAGCGCCCAAATCAAATCCATCGTTGTTGATCTTGAGGAAAATGATCTTATCAGTTTTTTTGGCAAGGGCTTTATCGATCCAGAGAATAGAGGTTTTTACTCCAGAATAGGGATTGAATACTCCTGCCGGAAGCGATATAACTCCTACAAGGTAGTTTTCTTCAACCAGCAGCTTACGAAGCTGTTTATAGGCGTTTCCACTTTGGAAGATGATACCTTCAGGTACGATGATTCCCGCTCTGCCATTGTTAGTGAGGTGTTCCAGCATATAGTCCACAAAGAGCACTTCACTGCGTTTGGCCTGGATAGTGAATTTATGATGGGGACGGATACCCCCCTTGGGAGTCATAAAGGGAGGATTGGCGAGAATCACATTAGCGTATTCATTCCAGCGTTCTGTGCTGGTGAGAGTGTCATACTCAAAGATCTGGGGGGTGTTGAAGCCATGCAGGTACATATTGACCAGAGAGAGGCGCACCATCTCAAAGGCAATGTCATAGCCCTTTATGTTCTTATGCAGAAATGCCCGCTGATCCGGAGTAAGCAGATCTCCTGTGTATTTTTTGCCATTTTGGATAACCAGCTCATCCAGAGGTGTGTTGTGCATGGCAAAGGTGTGGGGGTCATTTACTTTATCATAATTTGAGCTATTCGTTTTGATGATGTGTTTATAAGCAGAGATCAGGAAACCGGCTGTCCCGCAAGCGGGATCGAGAATGCTGTCCTCCTTTTGGGGATCGATAAGTTCCACCATAAAGTCTATAATGTGGCGAGGAGTTCTAAACTGACCGGCATCGCCCTGAGAGCCAAGCACAGCAAGCAGGTATTCAAAGGCGTCACCCAGTTTTTCACTATGCTCATAGGTAAATTCGTCTATGCATTTCAGAAAGAGTTTCAAGGTTTCCGGGTCACGGTAGGGTAGGAAGGCATTCTTGAAAATATCCCTGAAAAGTGTGGGTATAGAAGCATTATTGGGTATCTTTGTCAATGCGTCCTGATAAAGCATAACCCTGCCCTCGCCACTCAGCTTTTGGTCAAAGAGTCTGTTCCATGCGTATTTGGCATAATCACCTGTAAAATACTTCGGTTTGCCTCCAAGCTCTATGGATTCGTTGTCCATATCATACATAAATTTATAGATCAGAGCTATGGTTATCTGCTCAACCTGGGAACTGGGCACGGGGACTTTACCGACCAGGATATCCCTGGCGTCGTCTATCTTCTTTTTCGTAATAGAATCTAACAAATGGTTCTCCTACATAAACTTATTAAGGACTACATAGTCCTTGATGTATTCCGGGATGGCAGTGCGCCACTTATCTTTGACAGCCTTGAAGTCGTTCATACCGAAACGGGGATATGTGTAAAGTTCCGCGTAGTCCCTGCTGTCAATGATGTCTCTTAACCGATTATCTGTAACATAGGCCTTGAAATAGTATTTGAGCGCAGGTATGTTATCTGTGGTATTGGGTTTAAAAATGGAGATAAACTTGTCAAATTCTGCATTAATCAGCTCGTCTTTGGATTTGAAACCGGGGATGAGGCCAAATGCTTTTTCCACGATCTCTCTGAGAGTTAAGCGGCGATCAAGCTGGATAGAATGTCTAAGCTTCTCCAAAGTAAAGAAATCCTCTGGTTTATCGATAATGTTCTGATTGATATAATCCAAAACATAATCCCATTTTCCGTCGTTGACCCCTTGCTTGACTTTTGGGTCTTGCTTGATCTTCTCTTCGAACTTTTGGAAGTACATGCGGTCGATTTTCATACCTTCTGTTCCAATGGACTTACGATCAATCTTTGCCAGAGGATCGGGAGTGTGAATTTCTGCACTTGTTGCTTGAGGTTGAGGGGGCTCCCCACCAACAGGGAAGGTGGTTTGTTCATTTAAAACAGGGAGCGCCAGGACCTGGTCGTAGTCGAACTTTTCTTCAAAATACTCGCATACTGCGAAGAAATCAAAGAGGATATAGCCTGTTTTGATCTTGTCCTTATGCTGTTCCTTGAGAGATGGATCAATAAATTGCTCGTAGAAATTGTGGAGCCGAGTCCCTCTGCCTTTGATCTGGATGAACTCTGAGGGTGAGAAAATGGGTCGCATCAAGGCTATGTTGAGGATGTCCGTGCAATCGTAGCCGGTGGTCATCATACCGACAGTTACGCATACCCTGGTTTTGGATGTGCGGTAATCAGATATGAAGTTTCCTCTACCGGAAAGGTTGTTGTTGGAGAAGTTGATGGACATTTGCTGAGCCGTAGGTATGATAGAAGTAACCTGCATGGCAAAGTCAGAATTGTATTTGCCAGGGAACATTTTATCAGCCATCTCATTGAGGATCTGGGTAAGTTTAGTGGCATGCCTTTGGCTTACCGCGAACACTATTGATTTACCAATCTCGCCGCTGATGGGATCATAAGCGGCATTTTCCAAGAAAGCACGGCAGAGGGTGACATTGGTGTTCTCCGAAAAGAACCTCTTTTCAAAGTCCCTTTCTTCAAAGTAGGTAATAGATTCCTCTCCTTGGAAGTCCTTTTCCACATAGGCAAAGCCCTGATCTGATAATAACTGGGTGGTTACTTGGGAACGGGCATCGATCACTGTTGGGCTAACAAGATAGCCATCTTTCACACCATCAACCAAAGAATAGCGATATGTGGGTATGCCACTCTTGCAACCAAAGGTCTCATAAGTATCTAAAAGTAATCTGCGTTCATACTCCCGGGTGCTGTTCTCGTTGGGTTTTGCGTTTTTAAGATAGTCTTTTGGCGTTGCAGTTAGACCAAGCTTATAACCTACGAAGTACTCAAACACAGCTCTGGCGTTGCCACCGATGGAACGATGAGCCTCGTCAGAGATTACCAGATCAAAATCGGTGGGGCTGAACTTGGTGCGGTATTTATCGGCTGACAAGAGAGACTGAACCGTCGTTATGACAATATCGGCTTTTCTCCAGTCGTCCTTGTTTTCTTTGTAGATCAAGGATGTGAAATCATTCTTGAGATACTTGACCATATTACGCTGGGCTTGGTCTTCCAATTCCAGGCGATCTACCAGGAAAAGTACTCGGTGAGCGTTCCCAGTCTTAAGAAAGAGCTTTATTACGACAGCAGAGATAAGTGTCTTTCCTGTCCCGGTTGCCATCTCAAATAGGAAACGGTTTTTCCCCTTTCGGACTGAGTTTTGAATCGATTCTATAGCCTTTACTTGATATGGTCGCAGTAAACTGAGGTTGTGCTTCTTCAGATATTCTGCTCTAGTATCCTCGTTGTAGAAATCAGGGCTTTGGTCGTAGTCATGCTTTTGGGTTACCGCTATATAGCCAGAGGTCACGATCTCGTTCACCAATGCATCAGGATCGGGATTGTAGTGCTCGTAGCCCTTCATAGATTCTGGGGTGGGAAATTTTGTGATAATGTAGGGGTTGCCCTGCTGTGTGTCCCAGAAATAGTGTAGATTACCATTAGATAGTAAGATAAACCTACAGTTTTGAGAACGAGCATAGGTTCTGGCTTGTTCTTTCCCCACCAAAGGGCTGTGCTTTTCCGATTTTGCTTCCAGCACAATAATGGGATGGGAATGCTCATCTAAAAGCAAGAAATCTATAAATCCCCTGGATACTTTCTCAAAGTCTGCGCCATATTCATCTATCATTTTTTGCGTGACCTTGGTTTGGTTTTCGAGCAAGATATTGGCTGGTTTGCCCTTCTCATCAAAGAACCTCCAACCTGCTTCTTTCAAAAGATCATTAATCTTAATTCGTGCACTAGCTTCTTTACTCATCCGTTTTCCTTCGGTTCATAATAGATATAATTCTTTACACCTATCTATTACTTTCCTCACAATATGTTATGAATATGCTATATCTATTTCTGTCAAGTCCAAATTCTGTCTCATCCTTGCTCATCCTGATTTGTCAGCATAAAGGGTAGTGCTTTCCTGGCTCCGGATCAATAATCACAACTGGAACAAGGAGATAGCATGACCGAAGCATTGATGAATCGAATCAAAGCTCAGTTAGTCAGACATGAAGGTCTGCGGCTGAAGCCATACCGCTGTACTGCGGGCAAGCTGACCATCGGTATTGGTCGCAATCTCGATGACAGAGGCATCTCCCAGAAAGAAGCTTACGCCATGCTGGAAAGGGATATAGCCGACTGCGAGCAGTGGCTGATCGATGAGATACCTGAGGTTTATAATAAGCTCGATGAGGTACGCCAATCGGTGCTGCTCAACATGTGCTTCAACCTTGGTATCAAGGGACTACTGGGCTTCAACAACACCTTGGCTTTTATTAAAGCCGGAGACTGGGAACGAGCCGCGAATGGTATGCTTGCCTCCAAATGGGCGAAACAGGTGGGTATGAGAGCGATAGAGCTTTCCGAGCTGATGAGGAAAGGTCAGTGATACCTATTCCGGTCGAGACCGATGCCATGCTCGCTATCCTGAATCTGCCCAAAGAGATGTCCAACAATGGCATCTTCAAGGAGCATCAGGGCTTGGTTCTGGAGATGATCCACTCTATTGTGCTGCAGGAGCACTATGATCGGGCAACTCACGATGACCTGCCGGAAGAGGATCCTTTTCTGGTTTCTTTTCGTTTTGGGTTCTGTTTCCTGATGCTGCACTCAACTGCCGAATTTCTCAATTTGAAGACCCTCGGCGAGGGCATAGTCAAGACCGTAGGATTAGACCAGTCCGCTACCGAACTGCTCACAGGGAGCGAAATAGACGCCTTCAAAGCCAATCTTGAGCTGCGAGCACTGACCATCCTGCAAGCCTATCTCAATTCAGCCGGACTGGATCGCTTGAACGAACTCAAGCCCAGACAAGCTCGCCTGATCCGGGTGGGAGTGATCTGATGCAGGATAGCGATACCACTCCAGATGAGATGATGCGGGAGATCTACCTGGCTATCTATGCTGCTCTGGAGAGCCGACTGCATCTGATTGGTTCTGTGATTGATGCCGAGTCCCGCAAGGAGATACTGGCACAACAGATTTACGATAAAGGCGACTTCTATGGCAATACGGGCTATTTGGTGGAGACCAGTCCTGATGCCATGATCCTGAGAGTAGGATCCAACGTCCGTCACGAGCCATTCGTTTTGGGCGGTAAAGTGCCTTCCTGGACTCCGATCGCTCCTCTAATCGCTTGGGTCGAACGCAAGCACCTGTCCTGGACTGATAAAGAGACGGGTAAAGCTCTGACCGTAGCCGAGATCGCTTATCTCATCCGGGGCAAGATCAAGCGGGAAGGCATAGCTGCCCGTAATGTATTCGCTACTGTCATAGCTAACCGGGAGCAGTGGATATACCAACAATTGAATTCAATCGAGGTAAGTCTATGACCGCACTTGAAAAGTACCAAGCCGAACGCAGCTGCATCTCCGAAGCTTTGAAACTAGCAGGATTGACAGAGATACTCTACAACAAGGACAACATCCCCAAGAGCCTCCCTTGCGCAATTCTGATCCTTGATTCTGAGACAGGCAAGAATGGCACTTCCAGACAGTATGTGAGTACAGACCTGGCATGGACAGTATTCCTAATCGTCAATGCCCAAAACGTATCCGATCCGGACTCTGAGCTTTACTCGCTAAAGGAGAAGTTCAGGTCTTACTATCAGAAGCTGATGAACCGGGACCTGCCCAGTGTGGAATACTATACCAGCCGTATCGATGGCACACGCCTGGTCAGGATCGCCAAGATAGATCTGTTGAAAACTGGCATCGGAGCTGGCTCATGAGAGTGATGCGACTAGGTGCTTATAACCTGGCTATCAGTTCTGCTACTGATCTGCTGGAGGCCAAGTACAAGCCGGAGCCCATAGATTTATCCAAGTATCAGAGGATCGGTAAGCAGTTGGTATCCAAGGCTGCCGAGACCAAGAAGGTAGTTTCTCAACCCTATTCGATGAGCAAGCTTCTCAATCTCCTGGATACCGACGAGTACCACTCCGGCTGCATAGATGCCCTCACTATGGCTACTATCATGCAGTTCGATTGCAAGAACAGCCAGGTTAAGTCCTGGATGGAAGCTGCCGAGTTTCCTGCCTGTGAAGATCAGACCACTATCTTAGGCGAGCTGATGAAGTTCTATCTGGCTTGTGGAAATGGCTTCCTGATCAAGATGCGGAACGCTCAAGGTGAGTGGATAGGACTGGAGCGCATGCTTCCCTCGGAAGTTCAGATAGTGGAGAACTACGACGAGTTCGGCTTCTTCAAACCCAACTACATCCAAGTCAAGAACAACCAGAAGAAGGACTTTGCCTACGAGGACATCATCCACGTGAAGAAGTCCACCCATAGATCTAACGCCTGGGGCCTGGCCTGCCTGCCCATAGCCATCAACATCGAGATATTGGGTGAGATCAAGACCTTTGATTACAACAACTTCAAGAACGGTCTGATGATTGACTATTTCGTGATCGTAGAAGGTGGCACCCTCAGGGACGGAATCGTTACCGATGAGCAGGGCAATGAAGTGCTGACCGATGCCTATACCGAGATCGAGAAGGCACTCACCGAGGTCAAAGGCAATGCCAAGAGCCACTCCACTGTCTTGATCGAGAGTGAGAGCCGGGACGTGAAGATACGCCTCGAACCACTGCGTCAGCAAGATAGAGAAGGTGGCTTTATCACCCTCAAGAAAGACCTCAGGGAAGGTATCCTTGCCTATCATAGAGTACCTGCCAGGATCGTCTCACAACTCATTCCCGGGCAGCTTGGTGGCGATAACCGAAGCGATATGCTGATGTTCTACCAGTTCGTGGTCAGACCGCTGCAGAACCGCCTGGCTTTAGCTCTGGCAAACGAGTTCAACTTTGATTTCGGCTGGAATGTGAAGCCGGAGGACTTCAACTTCGGTAACCTGACCGAGGTACTGCAGACTGCTGATGAACAGCTCTTTATGCAAAATCGCAATTTGTAGGCTTTGGAGCGCAATAACTATGTATAACTATTCAACTGACAATCAACTAAACAACAATACTAAAGGAGGTAGCGTGAATCGTAAACGCACCATTCTCAAGGGAGAACTCCGCAACGTGGAAGTCGAGTTAGTCTCGCTCCTCTTCGGAGAAATGACTCCCGCCAACCAGAAGGGCTTTGTGGTCAAGAACGCTTCCGGCAGAAGCTTCGAACACAAGATCAACTCCAGCAAGTTCAAGAGTGAAACGAGTGGCACTCAAGGACGGCTTTATGTCACTCTGATGGAGCCCAACATCCACGATTCCCAGGGTGACTATTACACCCGGGAAGAGATTCAAAAGGCCTGTGACCACTTTGCCAAGCACGGCTTAGTCGGTAAATGCGATGTGAACCACAATATGCAGCCGGTACCTGAGTTCACCGTGGTCGAGAACTACATCCTCAAGACCAGCGACCGGGAACACTTCCCCGATACCAAGGTGGGTGCCTGGGTCCAGGTCTTGAAGTGTGAAGATCTGGGCAGTGAGCTCTGGCAGAAGGTCGAGAAAGGCGAGTTCAATGGGGTATCCATCTATGGCAGAGCTGATGACTACAGCGGAACTGAAGCCAGCTTATCTGAGATCAAGAACGAGCTCAACAACCTGCGTAAGGTAGCGGAGCATAACAACAACTCCGAGCTGCAGAAGGGCATTACTGCTATCACTGAGAAGATCAGTGAGTTGGAGAAGGGCAATCCCAACCTCCAGATTGGTGATGCCATCTACAGCATCGAGAAGAGCCTCAAAGACCTCTCTGTGACTATGTCTCGTGCCATCTCGAAATCAATACCCGGAGAGCCTGATGCTAACCATTCCAATGTGGACAAAGAGGTTACCATCGATGGCAATAAGATCATGGTCAAGGCCAGTCATCGTGAGATCTACAAGGGTATCTCCGACGTTGACTCCGGCAAGGCTATGAACATCCTCACCGCCAACACCACTTCTCTGTTTATAGATGAGGTGATCAGCAGCCAGCCCGGAGACACCCTCTCGGACATCTCGGTGCTGCCGCTACTCAAAGACGAGAAGATCGACGTCGGTCTGATCGATGACCTGGTCTTCAAGAATTCCCTCGATGGAGCTCTGACGGCTCAGAATGTATCGACTGCTGATCTCTCCGTTCCCACCGGGATACTCAATGCCGAGTTCACCTTAGGCAGAGATGTGGTCGAGTTCTACAAGGACAAGTACGGTGAAGATGCCTTCGGTGCCTATGTGGAGAACCACATCGCTAAGAAGACCGAGAAAGCCATCCGCATGCTGCTCTTCAAGGGTGATCGATCCTCTGCTACTGCCAAGATCAAGGCTCTGGATGGAGTGGTCAAACTGGCTACCACCGCCACCGACGTCACCAACCTCTCCAAGGCCACCTACACCGACTGGGCGAAGCGCTTTGAAGCCGCTCTGCTGGCATTCTCCGACGAGATGTTGGAAGAGCAGGAGAACTTCAAGTTCTACGTCAGTCATAAAGACCTGATCCGTATCAGGGCTGAACTCGCCAAGCGTGAGACCGGAGCAGGAGATCGCCTGCTGCTTGAAGGTGGCAATGTCTCCTTTGCGGGTATCCCCGTAAAGCCCCGTCTCATGGATGCTGATTACATCATCGGCGGTCTGCCCAAGTTCATCATCATCGGCTATCGCACTGATGCCGAACTCAAAGTCGAACACCACGGAAGTGACTGGAAGTACCACTGGTACATCCGTATCCGTCCCGGCATCACCTACATTTCCGGCTTCGTGAAAGTGTTCAAACTCACTACATAGTTAACAACTTAAAAGATAAGGAGTATCTATGGACTTCATTATTGCCAATCAGGAGTTTATCCTGGGTCTGATCTCGGCTCTGGTGGTCTGGATCATCTCCAGAACCACCGGAAGTGTAATCGACAAGGCCAAGGTAAACTCGGCTCTGGCTATCATCCTGGACATCATCCAGGACATCAAGATCAACCCTGCCACTAAAGACCTGGACGATTATGCCAAGAAGCAATTGGCAGTGGAGCGGGCTACCAAGTCCCTCCCGGCCAAGCAGACTAAAGTCATCCTCAAGGTTTTCGGCACTATCGGAGGAGCCATCGAGTATGTGTTCCACAACCGCAAATGGCTTTTCTCTATCGGCAAGGCGATCAAAGGGGTGTTCTGATGCCTCAGCCTGTTTCGCAGCCTATTTACCCCTCCAATATGACCGATGCTGATCTGGGGTTCAGCAAGCTGATGGATGTCTTGATTGCCGATCTCGTCTATTTCGGGATCGGCACCTATGATCAGACCTCCATCGATACGCTGTATGCCACTCAAGGCTCGGTCAAGACGGAACTGACCACCAACTTCGATCTGCTCGGTGAACTGGCCGAGAAGCCCGGTAAGACGGACTCCAAGCTGTCCAAGCTAAAGACCCGTAACTATACCATCCCGGGCAAGAGAACCAGCACGGTCGAACTTAACATCTCCGGACTCTCCACCAAGCAGAAGAACTTCCTGGAGAGCACTCTATTCATGAGCAAGGATACCACCATCGTGGTGGTCTCCAAGGAACTGGATCGGGTGGTGATCTTCACAGGACTCCGCTGGACGGTTGACTGGTCGGGAGAGGCTGACGGCCTCTTCAACGTAGTCATCTCCACCGAGTTCTCCGGAGTAACCTCCAACAAGATCTACCTGCTCAAGGATATCCCTGCGGGTGTCTGATCTAACAGCACTTCGCAACTACACTCTGAATAAACAAGGAACCAAGATGGATTGCCTGTGTAAACCTGAAATCGCGGGGTCCTCGCAGCACGACTTGTCGGGCTGTGGGGTGCTCAAAGAAAAGATAGACAGTGTGCACGAAGAGATCTATGGCAATGGTGACAGCAGCAAGTCACTGGTAACCAGAATGGCGAGAGTGGAGACAAACATGAAGATACTTCTGTCCGTCTCCACCTCGCAGTTCTTCCTGCTGTTGGGCATTGCCCTCAAGATGTTCTTCGGCAACTGAAAAAGGACTATTCTATGAAGCGAGAACCCAAACTCAGCTATAGCCAACTGCGGCAAATACTCTGCCTCACTATCTCCAATGCGACCCTGAAAGCCAAGCTGGAGGACTTCCTCTCCGGCCAGGCAGCCAAGGTGAGTGAGGTGGAATTGCTGGAACTGATCAGCCAATCGGAAGCCGATAAAGAGCTGATAAAAATCATCTCAGGAAGAGAACCTGACGAAATGGATGCCCTTGAAGCCCTGGAGCATATCTCCGCTTTTTTCGTCTATATCAGAGCCAACAAAGAGAGGTTCGCAGGTTGGCTCGGGAGTTTCGGATTGGCGGTAACAGCGTCTCCAAATACCCCTTCGAGAGGTTCGAAATGATCCTGCGTAAACTGGGTTTCACTAACGAGGACTTCGAGTCTCTCACCCTCCCTGAGCTGTATCTCAGGCTCTGTATTACCGACCCGAAAGGAGATGCTTGATGGATGCCATCATCGGCTGGATAGGCGGTAAACGCCTCCTGAGAAAGGTTATCGCTCCCTACGTCCCCAAGGATATCACAGGCTTCATCGAGCCTTTCGGTGGTGCTGCCTGGATGCTCCTCTACAAAGAGAAGTGGGGAGATCTGGAAGTCTATAACGATCTCGACAACCGCCTGGTCAACCTCTTCCTGCAGGTGAAGTATCATCCTGATGAGCTGATCAAAGAACTGGACTGGTTAGTAGCCAGCCGCAAGCTCTTTGGCGATATCCTCAAGCAGGAAGGATTAACCGAGATACAGCGGGCTGCCAGGTTCATGTACCTGATCACCAGATCATTCGGCTCAAAAGGTGACAGCTTCGGCACCTCTCAGAAGCGTGGCACCTCCAGTATGTATAACCGACTGGAACGCATCAAGGAGCTCCACAGACGCCTGGATATGGTAATCATAGAGAACCTCTCTTATGAGAAGGTCATAGAGAAGTATGATACTAAGAGCAACTTCTTCTATTGTGATCCACCCTACATGCTTGGCTATACCTACGAGAACTCCAAGCAGTTCAGTCATGAGGACTTGTGTGCCAAACTCAAGAAGATCAAAGGACGCTTCATCCTCAGTTATGACGATAATCCCGAAGTGCTCAAGCTATACAAGGGCTTTGATATCAAGCACGTCACAAGAACCAAAGGCATTAACCGCAAGGAAGGCAAGAGCGAGTTCAATGAAGTGATCATCGCCAACTTCGATCTTGTAGAATCCGAGCAGGAGAACTCCAAGCTCAATACTAAACCAAGCAAAGACATCAGGGGGCTTTCATGAATAGCATCATCTCCTGGGTAGGCGGTAAGCGTATCCTCCGCAAGAAGATCCTGCCCCTCATCCCCAAGCATGACATCTATTGCGAAGTCTTTGGCGGTGCGGCCTGGATATTGTTCGGTAAGAGCGCCAACAAGGAAGACTGGCAGCTGTCCAAGAAGAGCCGCTATACTGAGGTCTATAACGACATCAATGGCGACCTGGTCAACTTCTGGAAATACATCAAGAACCATCCGGAAGCCTTCGTTACCGAACTGAACAACTACTTGATCGCCAGAGAGATGTTCGATAACTTCATGAAACATGAACCCAGAACTGAATTGGAAAGAGCGATCAAGTTCTATTACAACCTCGCCTGCAGCTATGGTTCACGCTCCAAGAACTTCTGCGTTAATCAGGGCTACAAGTACATGCCCCTCCGGAATATGGATAAAGTGAAAGAAGCCTCGGAACGCCTGCGGCACGTGATCATCGAAAAGCAGCCTTGGGAGAAGATCGTAGCTCGGTTCGACCAACCTCATACGTTCTTCTATCTGGACCCTCCCTACTATACCAAAGAGCACCTCTACGAGCGTGAAGACGCGGATGCTTTCAACCAGCATGAAGAGCTGGCCGAAGCCTTGAAACAGATAAAAGGCAAGTTCCTGCTATCCTACAACAATGATCCTTACATCAGACAACTATACGATGGCTGCATCATTGATGAAGTCGAGACACAGTACACAGTGTCTGGAGCGTTCCAGACTAAAATTGAGCTGCTGATCAGGAATTATTGAGCCGTTTGTATATTGAAAAGCCTTCAGGGTATGCGTAAAACATGATAAAGTGGAAAGTATTCTCATACTTTGAGGCTACCTTGGGTGATTGTTTGACTGTTAAAAAAGCATCCATGATTTGCTTCAAGAACCCTAATCTGTCTTCATCTTTGGTATATGCATCAAACCACTTCACAACAAGAAAACTACATTTTTCACTTTGTAGTTTGGCTTTATAAGGAATACGAGGGTATCTCACTATGTTGCGCATGCAGAAGTTTATTATCTGTGGTTCGTCTTCGCTAAGAATTGTGCTATTGTACTTGTACTCGGCAGTGGGCGTTAATATTACCCCAAACCAGTCGGTGCTTTCATACCATTCCGAAGCTTCATCTACAGCATTACCCATAACGAGGTTAAGTCTCAAGTCAAACAAATACTCTCCAAAGCTTATTGCACCGCGAAAGAAGACGTTATTTTTGAGGGAGAATTTGAATATCTGCTTAACAAGATCAATCAGGAACATGATCGTTAATCCTTCGAGTTGTTTGTTCTTGTCGATTGTGGAAACTCCAATGAATATTGTGTCTGAAACAAAGAGCACATCTACGATTACAGAACCATTCAGCTCTTTGAATATAACATCCCTCTGTTTTTTAATGTTTTCCTGCAATTCTCTCCAGAGTCTTGGGAAATCACTTTTCGTTTTTGTAACGAATTCACGATACCCTAAAACATCGAGCATCAGTATGTATCCTGTTTTGTTAGTTATCATAGTAACCTCGTATTTTTTCTACAGGCTAATATTACAAACTTCAACATTCTGTCAATAGCAATGCCAGATCTAACCTTCAAACTCGTCCTCGTTACTAATGATGCCAGTCTTAAGCTTGCAGAAGTCAAGCAGGAGGTGGAGTCCACCCAGTCTGCGGTGGAGAAACCTGCTGCTGTTAAGATAACTGCGGAACAGGCTCTGGCTACCATTCGTGACGTGAAGATCGCAGTCGATGGAGTCCTGCAGGTGGTGGGCGGTCTGGTCAGATCTATGAACGGTCTGCTCGATGCCTCACTGGGGCAAAGACAAGCCATGACTTTGGCTTCGATAGCCTTTGGCGAAGCTGCGAGTGAGATGGGCAATTTTGCATCCTCTATGCAGTCTGTGACCAATTTTGAAGATGATAAGCTTCTATCTCTGATGTCCAAACTCTCCCAGACCTTCAAACTCAATAAAGACGAGATTCAACAGCTTGTGCCGGTTCTATTAGACTTCACCGAAGCCAATAAAGCTACCGGGATGAGCGTGGAGTCTGCCTTTGATCTCATGGGGCGGGCTCTGAATGGGCACACCGAGATGCTTGGCAGATATGGCATCGAACTCGATGATACTCGCTTGAAAACAGAAGGAGTATCCTATCTGGTCGAGAAGCTTGGCGAGGACTATGGCGGCACCTCAGTAGCTCTGGCTGATCTGCGCTTACAGAATACCAATGCCTGGGGAGATATCCAGGAGACAGTGGGTGATATGCTTACCACTCTGATCAATCCCCTCCTTAATGGATTGAAACTGCTCATGGATGCCTATAACAGCCTGTCTCCGGTGATGAAGGGTTTCGTAGCGGGTATTGTGATAGCTATACCGGTTATCGGCACTGTCACCACTGCGGTAACTGCTCTGACAGCGGCTTATCATGCTCTGCAGGTAGCCATGAACCCGGTTGCTGGCATCATCGGCATAGCTGTGGGTGCATTGTCTGCCTTGGGCTTTGGACTGGCTGCAGCCTCCACTAAGACTTATGAAGTTAGTGTTGCCCAGAGAAGTATGAACGACGAGATCAAGGATGCCGAACGGCAGGTATCTGTGGAAGCTGAGAAGTTCAGTTTACTGGCTTCCAGGCTATTGGAACTGCGTTCTGCTACTTCTCTCACAGCCGCAGATAAGCGGGAGATGAAGAACGTCATCAAGTCCCTGAATGACAACTACTCCGAGTATCTTGGCAACATCAATCTGGAGACGGTAGCCTATAATAACCTTGCTACCGCCTTGCGTGCCGCTTCCGAAGCATTAGTTCAAAAGAAGATAGCCGAAGTTTATGGAGAGAAGTACAATGCCCAGATCAGGAAGGTAGCTGAACTCCAGATCGAACTAGATGAGAAGAGAGCAGACTACAATGCAGCTAATGATCGGATGAACCAATTGAAGGCATCTGTGGATTGGGAGTTCCTTACCAGTGATCAAAACGCTATGGGCTTCAATCCTGCTTCCTACTTCGGTAATGATGATGAGTGGCTCAAGTTAGAAAGACGGCTCAACTCTTTTGGGGCATTAACCGGACAACTGCAGGCTGCCAAGAATGATCTACAGCAGATAGGTCAAGCTTATCGCCAAGCTATGTTGGATGCTCCCGATCTGAGTTTTCAACCTACTGGTGGTTCTGGTGGTGGAGGTGGCAGCACCACACCCAATCAAGCCACTGCCGATGCCGAAGCCAGACGCAAGGAAGCGTTACGATTGATGGAAGATTTGGCCAGGCTGAGACAGACAGAGACCGCTCGCATTGAAGCCGAATACCAGAGACGACTTGCCCTGATCAGAGAGTTTACCCAAGATGGCAGTGAAGCGGAACATAATGCTATTGAGAACCTTGATGCCTGGAAGACCCAACAGGATAATGAGCTTGCAACTAAAGAGAAGGATGCAGTCCAAGCCAGATACAAGGCTGAGATCGATTATTTCTCCAATCTGGAGAACCTGGGAGTCGATTCTTATGCCGCTCTCAGGGCCAGCATGGAAGAGTATTATGCCTGGGCTCTGCAGAACCTGCCTCAGCAAGAGCAGCAGCTTATCCAAGCTCAAATAACCGAGATAGATGCCCGGCACGTCAAACTGCTCCAGGAACGTCAAGATGAAGAGAAGGCCAAGCTGCAGGAACTGCAGGATATCCGGGACGAGTTTTATTCTCGTGACCTCGATAATATAGGTGACAGCTACAGCAAGCAGCTTCTGGAAGTGGATAGATACTATGAGAAGATGAAGGAGAAGCTTCTTGCCGCAGGGATGACCGAGATTGAGATCGAAAGACAGAAGCAGGAGACTTTGAACACCCTCAGAACCAATCACCAGCTTCAGGTTTCCAGTGGCATCTCCAAGATCTTCGGGGACCTAGCAGCAGCTCAGGACAAGGACACCGAGCGTGGTTTCAAACTCTGGAAAGCCTCAGCTATGGCTCAAGGCTATGTGGATACCTTTTCTGCCGCTATCGGTGCCTATAAGTCTATGGTGGGTATCCCGGTAGTGGGACCCGGGCTGGCAGTGGCGGCGGCTGCAGCTGCGATGGCTGCCGGTATCGCCAACATCGCCAGGATCAATGCCACCAAGTTTGAGAAGAAAGCCACCGGAGGACTATTGACAGGACCTTCCCATAATCAGGGAGGTATCCTGATCGAAGCCGAAGGTGATGAATACATCACCGCCAAAGATAGGGTCAAGGCCTTGGGCAGGAACCTCTTTGACTTCCTCAACTTCGCCCCTCTGGAACAGGTCAAGCTTGCTTTCGCCAGTATGCCTGTTCCCTCAGTACCTATTCCCAGTAACCTGGGCTCATATTATGCCACCGGTGGCACTATCTCTTCCGGAGGCGGTATGAATACCCTCATCGATCTGATTGGCGCTCTGAAAGATGAGATTGTCTCCCTCAAGCAAACAGTCATGGACTCCAAGCCCATCATCGAAGTCAATGTTGATCCACTCTCCAATGATCCGGTTAAGGTCTCGGAGATAGCCGATACCGGCAAGATGATCAGGAGTGAGATCTAATGCCTAACCTCTTCAAGATCGACTTCATACAGGGCAAGACCGATGCTTCTGACTATAACCAGGTCAAGCATAGCCTGGAAGATACAGCTACCAATAGAGCCATCATCAGCCTATCTGTCTCTGCCGATAAGCTGCAGTCGATCTCCAACTACAGCAGAGAACCCAAGCGGCTAGTCTTTGAGTGCTTTCCCACTGCTTGGATAGAGGAGAACATCCTCTCTGGCAACAATGAGCATGAGCGTTACATATCTCACTTCGAGGTTAGGGTCTATCGGGATAACACACTGTTCTTTATGGGCATTATAGACACATCACAACTGTCCTTTGATGTATCATCGGGAGTGCTCAAGATCACCTGTTACGATAAGATCAAGCTGCTTTCACTGTTCTCCGACCTTACTCACTATTACTCGCTTACGGCTGGTTATCAGCCCCAATGGATACTCGGCTACTTTATACAAGACATAGAGCAGAAGATACCGATCAGCATTCCATACTCCAACCAGTTCACTCTCCCAACTTTGAACATCAGTTCCGATAGCGCTATGACCATTGCCCACATCGACTTTGATGACCTAATTCAATTTCCCAACCCCACCGGTGGCTGGACTTACAGTTATGACAGCTCAGGCTGGCCGGGACCTTTCTGTGGCTTCAGGATCGATACTGTAGTAAACCGTATCAGTTTTGTATTTGCCTATAAGAAAGTGATCAAAGCCACTTATCCCAATCCTGCCACCACCAGATACCAAGGCCGTTATCGTGGACGCATCTACAAGTTCTTCAATAACATCTGTCCTGTTGTTATTGAGTATGATGAAAAGACCGACTGGGTGGAAGATCTGGCTTCACTGGAAAACGCTGCCAATGAGTTTATCGGCTTCTATATTGAGAACGGTATCTCCGAGACTACTCTCTATACCGGATTAGTATCCGTAGGTTCAATAGATGGTCGGAACTATGGCAGCAGTCATTACATTGGCCACTGGGTCGAAGCTCATTTTCATGGCAATCTCTTCCCGGCTATGCTGTTTCCGGGCAAGGCCTATGAGAACTACAATGATGAGCAAACCGATAACATCAAAGCTCTGCAGGCTATGCTCATGCTCTATAATGCCACCATCTTCTCCGATCCCGAGGGACACATTGTGCTCAAGAACAAGGATGCCTATGCCAGTGCGATAATTGATATTGATGCGGATGATGTAGTCAGCTTCGTCAGCAAACGGGGCAATCCGGAGAAGCCGGAGATCAACTGTCTGGATATCTTGGCAGGAGATACAACTCAACTGCAAGGCAGGATTAAAGACTATCTGATCGACTTCCATGACTCCAAGTGGAGCTGCGAAGCTGTCATCGATCAGCTCAGTAAATACAACCTCAATCTCCAGTCCAAGCTGCGCATCCAGAATAAGATCTATGCGATAACCGAACTGGAGCGGAACTACATAGATGATGAATACAAGGTGAAAGCATGGCTGTTATAAAGGGCTTCAAGCTCATCCGCTGGGCTAATGAGGGCATCTATTACTTCTTCTGCCCCAATGGGCAGATCGAGTATAACCCATCCCAAAAGTACCGTATCGAGAAGAAGAACGCCTATGATCCCACTATCATTCATAGAAGGGATGCCTATCGGGAGGACTCTTTCGATCTGGAAGCGGTACTCGAACCAAGCGAATACTACGGTCTGATGAACTTCCTCCTCAGTCCCGGTAAGCTCTATCTGGAATACACTGCCTACAACAGCATCAAAAGCCAATTCCCGGTCACAATAGCTCAACTGCCAAAATGTCCGGATGATCTGCACGAGTATCCCACTAAGGTCAAGTTCAGTGTGGAATCCAGATATATAGGCAGTCCCGGCTATATCGACTTCGGCATCATCATTATCACCGACTCTGACGAGACGGTTAACGGTCAGACTGAAGTATAAAACACTACTAAAGGAGCATAAATGTACAAGTTCGCTATCAGCTATTATACTATGGAAGGCACAGAACGGAAGCCTCAATCGGGAGTCGATATCCGACTGCTCAGGCCTGGTCAATCTTGGCCAGAGGGCAAGAAGCTCATCGAAACCACTCCCAACTCGGGATACTATGAGATCAGCATTGAAGCTGAAGCCGACTGCGGATTCTATGAGCTCTGGGACGATCACGGTAATCCCCAAGGCCAGTTCAGCGGCAAGACCTGCACTATCGGGAAGCTCGATGCCCGAGGTCTGCAGACCAACTGCATCTATGGTAATCACATCCTGGATGGAGTGGTTACGGGAAGCAAGATCGCCAATGCAGCTATCGGTACAGAGCACCTGCAGAATGGACTATTATCACTCTCTAAACTCCAATACGAGCTTCAGGATCAGAATAAGGGAGTGGGAGACAACAGCCATTCCAGCCCTGCCAATCTGCATGATGACAAGATAATCACTCACGTTCTGGATAAGGAGTATCCGGAGCTGCCGCACATCATCCTGACCAACCAGTGCGATGCCTTTCTTTATTTAGCCAAAGTCAATCTCGATGGGAACAGGGTTACAATCCTGATTGGGATCAGCCAGGTCTATACTGCCACCGATCCTTTCTATAAGCTCCTTGCCCTCGCTAAATGATGCCCAAGAGAGAAACCCGGTAGAATAGGGTTAATGAGTGGGCTGGGTACTAATAATTGATCCCCTTCGCGGTTACCCAACTGATAAATTTGTAGTTGCGACTTTGCTCGCCTCGCAAAAGTGTTCAAGTCCTATCCACTCAATATGATAAGAAAGATTGATGTCTTGATAGACAATCAGATTGAATGAGTGCTAAACATAATCCCAAGCCAGACAATGATATGCAAAATCCAGTTGAAATAATCGTGATATTTTCACCTGATTCATCATCGTTTGATCAATTTGCAATTCAAAATTCGTAACTTGTTCCGCCGGTAACGATTAAGAAATCCATTTGAAATAATCGTGATATTTTCACCTGATTTAGCTTCGTTTTATCAATTTGCAATTCAAAATTCATAACTTGTTCCACTGATTACGATTAAGAAATCCATTTGAAAAAATCGTGAAATTAATTTTGAAAAAATCGTGATATCGTTTTGAAAAAATCGTGATATCGCAGACCACCAAAAACGCCGATTTGAAAAAAATTTGATACAATTTGAAAAAATAAGTGAGAACGCATAAGAGAAGCTTGAATTGGTCTTTCCTGATTTTGGTTGACACAAATAGTGAGGATAAATAATAAAGCACAAAGTAAGGAAAGCAGTTAGCTACTCTAAATCTTATAAGATTATGGTAGTAAATTAAATAGTATCAGGAGGTATAAGTATCGCCTCTGCAGTTGAGTCCCAAATGTTGGTGTAAATTCCAATTTTTTTGTTTGATAGGTTCTTTGAGGACATTCTAACTATTCTCGTTACTCACAATCTATATTATGCCAAGCGGTCATTCGTATTATATTCATCTTGTTACTTCCAGTCAAGCTCTTTTTCATAACAAGCCACCTTGGGCCAACCCTTTGCATATAGAAATAAAATGTATAGGATTTATCCGGTTATCCCTCATCTTTTCCAATGGCTTTGAAAGGTATAGTTTTCCTCTTATCCAGTTCACTGAATAGCAATTTGCATAACACTAAACAAGAGAAGGCAATCACTTCTGCCTTTTAATCTTTCTTTTCTTTGGTTGAGTTATAAACTTCTCCTTGTTTTTTAGTTTTATACAAAATGATCCAAACAAAGAGCGGGATTCGGCTCAACCTTTTTCTTCATCTGGCCTAACCTAATTTACACCAACCTTTGAGACACAACCTTATTTTATCAAAAAAAGGATATTTTTGCTTTTCCTTTTATCGTGCAAATATAGATTCTTTCATTACCGTATAATTTGTGGGATTGTTATAGTGCATTTGTAAGTGTGCTTGCTTTCTGTTTTAACTCACAATTTTTTATTTGGGAAAATATCTATAGCGCGGTTGGAAGTGAAATAGTTCGTAGATTGCGGCTTTCTGGAAGGCAGGTGAAAATTGTGAGTCAAAACTTTCTCAAAACTTTCTCAACCTTCTCTATCCCTTCAACCTTTTTAGCCCCATGCAAAATAAATTAATGGCATGTTGTTTCCAAGCTTGACAAAAACATATCTATGCAAATAAAGGCACAAAATTGGCATTTTTTATGTTTACCAACTTAAAAATTAATGAAAACAGAGGATAAAATGCAGGAAATTATCATTGACGGCAATTCCTTAACTTTAGAGGCAGTGGAACAGGTTGCTTGCTACAATACCCCCATTCGTCTTTCTGATTCCAGTAAGGAAAAAGTAACTAAATGCCGTGCCTATGTAGATAAAATAATTGAAAGCGGCGAAATTGTTTACGGGCTGAATACCGGTTTTGGTAAATTCAGCAATGTAATTATTCCTGAAGAAAACATAGCTGAACTACAATTAAATTTAATTCGCAGTCATTCAACCAACATCGGAGAACCCTATTCCGAAGTGCAAACGCGGGCTATAATGCTTTTAAGGATTGCAGTTTTAGCTAAAGGGCATTCCGGAATTCGTTTAGAGACATTGGAAACCCTGGTGCAAATGTTGAATAAAGGTATTCAGCCAATAATTCCAATGCGGGGCTCAGTTGGAGCAAGTGGAGATCTTTCTCCGCTTTCACATTTGGCATTAGTGCTGATTGGTGAGGGTGAAGCAATTTACAAAGGTGAGCGTCTTCCGGGTGCTTCAGCAATGCAAAAAGCGGGCATAAGCCCTGTCCAACTTGCTGCTAAAGAAGGACTTGCTCTTAATAATGGCACTCAAGTTATGACTGCTTTGGGTGTTTTAAACCTTTTGGAAGCGGAGCGTTTATGCCGTTATGCCGATATCATTGCCGCTATGAGCATAGATGCTTTAAAAGGGACTCCTAAAGCATTTGATGAATTGATTCATAATTTAAGACCACATCCTGGTCAGAAAATTTCCGCAAAAAATATCAGAACCCTTTTGGAGGGAAGTCCTTTACGGGAATCTCATCGTAATTGTGGCAATGTTCAAGATGCTTACAGTTTGCGATGCACACCTCAAGTTAATGGTGCAGTGAGAGATGCCTGTTCGTATGTGCGAGGCATTTTGGAAATAGAAATAAATTCAGCAACGGATAATCCGCTTATTTTTCCGGATGAGGGTAAGGTTATTTCCGGGGGCAATTTTCATGGTGAACCCTTAGCTATCGCGTTGGATACTTTAGGTTTGGCAATTAGTGAACTTGCCTCAATTTCCGAACGCCGCATTGAACAGATGTTAAATCCTGCTCTTTCACGCGGTCTTTCTCCTTTTTTAGCAACGCGTCCGGGAATTGATTCCGGTTTTATGATTCAGCAAATGACGGCAGCATCGCTGGTTTCGGAAAATAAAGTGCTGGCTCATCCTGCCTGTGTAGATTCCATTCCCACTTCTGCCAATCAGGAAGATCATATTTCTATGGGATCAATTTCGGCTATAAAACTTTGCCAAATAGTGCAAAATGTGGCTTCCGTTCTGGGAATTGAATTGCTGATTGCATGTTCTGCACTGGATCAAAGGCAAATATCTACTTCTCCTGTTTTGGAAAAAGTAAAATCGGCTTTAAGAGAAAATGTTGCTCCTTTACAAGGTGACCGGCTTATGTATCCTGATGTAAATAAAGCAATTGAGTTGGTTCGTTCCAAGCGTTTGGACGAGATTTGTCCTGAAATTGGTTGACAAAATTTTGCCGTTTAGGGGCTATTGAACTATGAAATTCAGGGATATAATTATCTGTCTGCTTTGCCTTTCCGGCATTTTTGCCTGCGAGGTGAATACTATGTTCAATGCCCGAAATTATTTTAAATCGGCACAAGCAAGACCTTTAACCAGTAATGGCAGACCTAATGCTCAAGCTATTGATGAATATACGAAAGCGATAAAAAAATGCGGGAAAATTATTTCTACCGATAAAAAGGGAAAAAGAGTAGAAGAAGCATATTATCTGATGGCAAAATCCCTTTATTATAAAGGCAATAGTGCTTTTCAGGCAAAAGACCAGTTTCAAAACCTTGTTATTCGTTTTCCCGATAGTAAATATGTTCCCGAGGCATATATTTATATTGCCAAAATTTTAAGAGAAACGAATCAGCCCAAAGAAGCGGAAAAATTGCTGGATGAATTCCTCCGCAATCCCAAATATCGTAAACATCATCCTGAAGCATTATTCGTTTTAGCCGACTTTGCTATTAAGGATAAGGACTTTATTAAAGCTCAACATTATCTGGAAAGGATAATTACGGAATTTCCCAAAACAAAAGAATACCGCGAAGCATATTTCCTTTTTGGCAAGAATTATTACGAACAAAAGGATTACGATAAATCGCTGGAAGCATTTAAAAAAATGCAAAAAGCGCGCGGTATTGATAAAACTATAAAGCTTGAGGGAACTTATTACATCGGTTTGAACGAACTGGAACTTGGACAGGCAGAAAAAGCACTAAAGACAGCTAAGGGCTTGATAAAATCGGAATCTCGTCCCGATAAAATTCCTTTTGTCCGTTTGCTGAAGGCAAGAGCTCAATTTGCTTTGGGTGATACAACCGAGGCGAGAACTGAAATTGAATTCATTACTAAAAATTATCCTCGTACCGAAGGTTCTGCAGGTGCCTATTATTACCTGGCAGAATACTATTATTATAATCTGGGTGATATTCCTAAAGCGGTTTTGAACTACAATCGGGTACGTACTGAATTTTCGGGTTCTCCACTTGCTCAAACGGCTCAAGAAAAAGCGGTTGCCTTAGGATTTGTAGCTCCGCGCACAGGTCTTGACTGTGAAACAGGACTTTCTCAATTTTTGGATTATCATTACCAGGCGGCGGAAAGTTTTTTGAATGTCCTTTCTTTGCCCGATTCTGCTATTGCCCATTACCAACTTGTTATTTCTCCAAAAGATACTTTAATTGTCAGACGCGATTCTTTACAGACGGCAATAAACAGAAATAATGCTATTCTGGATTCGCTTAGAGCGCTTTTACCGCCACCGGAAATTCTTGCAATAGACAGTTTAGGACTTTTAGAACAGGCGGAACTTCCAGTGACACAAACAGATATAACATCCGAATCTGCTTTTGCTGATACCCTATCTGAAACAATTATCAGTAGTCCAGATAGTTTGCAAACCTTTGCAGATACATTACAAATAACGGAATTAGAACTTCCTGTAGCGGATAGTTTATTTGTGGCAGAGACAATTTCTGAGGGCGATACCTTAGCTACTGAAGAAGAAAAAACTAAAGATAAAGGTCTTCCAGATTCCTCTTTGGCAGAAGAAAAAAAGGAATTATCTCCTCCGCTTACTGAAACAACAGAGCCAGATTCTTTAACTTTGGTAATTGCTCAACGCATTCAAGACCTGGAAAAGGAAAACGCAAGATACAACCAGCGACTGGAAAAACTGGAAGAAATTATTGAGCGTTTTGAAAGTGAAATAATTCCTTTCTGTATGTTTGCTATGGGTTCTATCTATCATAATCGTTCTCCTGAAAGTCCTGAAAATAATGAAATTATGGCTAAAATGCAGGAAGAATATCCGGAAAATAAATTTACCAAAGCCCTTTATGCTCTGCAGAATAATTTGCCGGTGCGGTTAATTGACCCCAAAGAAGAAAGGGAAGAACAGCTTTTAGATATGTATTTTGAGCAAATTTACACTGCTCCTGATTCCGCTCTTGCCGGTTTACAGGAACTTACAAACTCTCCCTACCATAAAATTAAGCTGGCTGCCAATTACCGTTTGGGCTGGTATTACGGTTTTGAACAAATTGATACTCTGCTTGCAAAGCCCTATTTGAAAGCTGTTTTGGACGAACCTGAAGCAGGCGAATATGCTGTTGTTGCCCGTAGATTCTTTGATGGCAATAAGTTCCTTCTGCGAGGTTCATTTCCTGTTGTTATTCCTCAAACTGATACTACTGTAGTTGATTCCACTGGAGTTGATATAGAAGAAAGCATTAAGGAATGGTCTTTTCCTGCTCCTGCAGAAATTTATGAGACCCTGCCGGACAGCTTGAAAATTTATAGTGGCATTCCTATGCTGATGGATTCTTTGGTAAAAGCTGTTTCTCCACCTGAAGACACGACGGAAGAGAAAAACACATCTCCCGAAATGGAAACGGCGGATGATAATATTCCCACACCGGAAAATAATCCTGTTCCTGCGTTACCGGAAGAGCTAATTCCGGAAAAAAAAGAGGAACTGCCACTTGAATGAAGTGGTTGAATCATCCCCTTTCGGGACAGCATTTCTATCTAAAATCAGCTGTTTTTTTAACCGGGCTGGCTATCGGACTGGATTCTTCCCTGCGTCAGCTTTTAATACAGTTGGTATTGATTTTGGCTATTCTGATTTTTGAGCCGAAGCTATATCTTTCTCTGCTCAATGCCTTGAAAAAATTGCTGCCTTTTTTTGCCGGTTATTGGGTTTTTGCTACTCTTTTTGGTCAGGAATTTCTTACTACCGTGTTTTTCAGTGTCCAAATTTTATATCTGATAGCTGTTACGGTTTATGTGTTGGGAAATGTGAAAATGGAACAGATAGCAAGCCAAAGCAGATGGCTAAGAAAATGGAAACCGGTAAATTCATTGTTCTATTATCTCTTTGCTACAGTATTCTTTACCAGGTCTTTCTTTGCCGAATACAAGAAGATGAAATTGGTTAAAGAAAACAATTTTTCCCTGGCTCAACTTTCGGATGTTTTAGCAAATGTATCTGCACTCTCCCCTCAAATTAGCAATTCAGTTACCAATCTGCTAACATTTGAAGGGGAAGAAAAAAACAGCAATCCTCAAGCTAACTATTTGGGTATTTTCTTCTTAGCCCTATTAGTTATAGTGCACGGCTTATAAAAAGGTTGGCTATGGCAAGATACTTAATAAAAATATGTTATGATGGCACGGGTTATTGCGGATGGCAAAAACAGAAAAACGGACTTGCCATTCAGGAAGTTATGGAAAAAATGCTGGAGATATTTGCCGGTAAAAAAACCTCCCTAATTGCTGCTGGAAGAACCGATGCAGGAGTTCATTCTTTAGGCCAATATGCTCATTTTGATTATAGTGGTTCAATGCAGGAAAAGCAATTGTTTTTGGCTTTTAACAGATATTTGCCTGATTCTATTAAAGTGCTGGAAATAATGAAAGTTAGCCCTTGTTTAAATGCTCGTTACCAGGCTTATGAACGCAGTTATCGCTATCGTTTGGCTAAAGAAAAAACACCTTTTAACAGAAATTACAGCGGTTTCTTTCCCCACTTGCATTTAAACCTGGAGAAAATGCAATCTGCTGTACAATACCTTTTAGGAAAACACGATTTTTCCACATTCGGGAAAAGCAATCCGGAAGTTCCCAATCGTATTTGTGAACTTAAACACATAAGTATAAGCGAAACGGAACGCTATTTTGTTTTTGATTTTACAGCTGACCGCTTTTTGCATAATATGGTTCGGAGAATTGTAGGAACTTTGGCTAATATATCACATTTGCATTTGCCTCCGGAAACGGTTCTGGAAATATTGGAGAATAGATGCCCTCGCCAAAATTTAGTGATCACTGCTCCTGCATCAGGACTTTACCTGATGGATGTTAAATATCCGGCAAAGTTTCTTGACGAATCTTACAATCCTAATTTTGAGGAAAATGGGATGGTAAATACCCCTTTGCTACATTCAATAAAATAAAAGGAAGAGGAAAATAAAAATGAAATACAATATCCCGCGCGGAACTTTTGATATTCTGCCTGAAGACAGCTATAAATGGCAATTTTTACAGGATAGCTTTCGTAAAATGGCAACTTGTTTTGGCTATGAAGAAATAACTACTCCCATTTTTGAGGTAGCTGAACTCTTTGAACGCAGTTCCGGAGAAAGCTCTGATGTTGTCCAAAAAGAAATGTATCGTTTTCAGGATAAAAAAGGTAGGGAATTTGCTTTGCGTCCTGAAGGCACCGCTCCTGTAGTTCGTAGCTATGTAGAAAATCATCTGGATAAACTTTCTTCCCGCACAAAATTATTTTATTTGGGACCTATGTTTCGTTACGATCGTCCTCAGGCAGGAAGATATCGTCAATTTTATCAATACGGAATAGAATTTATCGGCAGTAACAATCCTTATTACGATGCAGAAGTGATAGCAGTTGCTTTTTTGTGGCTTAATAAATTGGGTTTGAATAACTTGCGTTTGGAAATTAATAGTGTGGGCTGTCCTGATTGTTCTGCTGTTTATGATAAGGCATTGCAGGAATATTATAGACCTTTTTTGCCCAAATTATGCCCTGATTGTGTGAAACGGTTGGAAACAAATCCCCGTCGTTTACTGGATTGCAAAGTTCCTTCCTGTATAGAATTTAGAAAGAATGCACCTTCGCAAATGGATTATCTGGATGAGCCCTGTAAGAAACATTTTTCTGCAGTTTGTGACTACTTGCAAGCTATGAATATTCCTTATACCATCAATCCAAGAATAGTGCGCGGACTGGATTATTATACAAACACCGCTTTTGAAATTATCTATGAGGGCTTGGGCGCACAAAATTCCCTCGTTGGAGGTGGAAGATACAATGGTTTAGTTGAACAGATTGGAGGGAAAAGTATTCCTGCTATTGGTTTTGCCGGTGGTTTTGAACGCCTTCTTCTGGCTTTAGAAGAAGAGAAAATAGAACTTATACCACCTTCTAAACCGGATGCTTATCTTGTTTGCGTTGGAGACAATACGCGTCTGCAAATTCTGCCTTATCTGAATGCCCTAAGAACTAAAGGACTTATTGTGGATTACGATCCCGATAAAAGCTCTCTGAAAGCCCAATTAAAATCCGCTGCCTCCAGTGGAGCAAAATATGCTATAATCATCGGGGAAAATGAACTTGCCACTAAAACAGTGAACCTTAAAAACCTGCAAACCGGTGAACAAATAGCTATTCCGATGGATGAGGAATACACTATCAACAAAATGAAGAATTAAATGGGTTGCCGAATTCCGATTCGGCAAATGCCGTTAGGCATACTTTTTTAGCGGACTTTAACCTCTTTGGCAAATCGGAATTTGCCAACCCCTTACAGGTATTTGTTGATTTTGGATTCTATCAGGTTCTTTATTTCGTTCATTCTACTTTCGGTTAATGCTTCATAACGGGTAACAATTACAGGTGTGGTATTAGAAGCACGAATTAAACCCCAGCCATCAGGAAAAGTTATTCTGGCACCATCAATATCATTAACATCATAGCCCTCTTTTTGGAATTCTTCACAGACCTTTGCTACTACCTCAAACTTTTTCTCATCGGGACAATTGGTATGCAGTTCAGGAGTATTATAAAGTTTTGGCTGATCCGCTAAAAAAGTGCTGACCGGATTATGAGTTTGAGAAACAATTTCTACAAAACGGCAACTGACATAAATGGCATCATCAAAACCCAAATATCTATCTGCCAAAAAGATATGTCCACTCATTTCACCGGCAAATTCCACTCCCATTTCTTTCATAAACATTTTGATATTGGCATGGCCTGTTTTATACATAATCGGTTCTCCGCCATACTTTTTGATGTCATTAAACAGATTCATACTGCATTTTACATCTGCAATAATCTTTTTCCCGGGGTTATGCTTCAAATAATCCCTGGCTAAAATATTCAGTATTTGGTCACCTAACAATAGTTTACCTTGTTCATCAATAACTCCGATTCTATCTGCATCACCATCCAAACCAATTCCAAGTTCATATTTATTATCAACCACTGCCTTAGAAAGCGCTTCCATATTTTTTGCTATTGTAGGATCGGGATGATGATTGGGAAAATCACCATCGGGCTCACAAAACATATCTATCACCTCACAACCCAAAAGACGCAAAATGGTAGTTAAATAAGGACCCCCAACTCCATTTCCTCCATCTACAATCACTTTTACCGGACGCTGAAGTTTGATACCATTAACGATATAGTCAATGTAAACATTGCCTATTTCGTTGTTTTTTACCAACTTTCCATTGCCAGTGGCAAAATCACCCTTTTGAATGATTTGTAGCACCTTTTGCAGTTCATCGGCATAAACACTGCTCAAGCCAAGATTTAATTTACAACCATTGTATTGAGAAGGATTATGACTTGCCGTAACCATTGCTCCTCCATCACTTTGCAGTTTCCAGATGGAAAAATACAAAACCGGAGTAGGAACAATGCCTAAGTCAATAATATCACAACCGGTTTCCAAAGCACCTTTGCTAAAAGCATTCATAAAAAGGGGAGTGGAATGTCTGGCATCTCCACCTAAGACAATACTTTTCAGACCCTTATTTCGCAAGTAGGTTCCAAAGCCCTTGCCAATCAGGTAATATGATTCTTCATTCAGTTCTTCATTTACAATACCACGAATGTCGTATTGACGAAAGATTTCCGGTTTTATCATTGATAACTCCTTTTTCAGTTATTGATTATCTTTTGCAGGATAGGGATAAGAGATTTTATTGCTAAAGCACGATGGGAAAGGCGGTTTTTTTCATCCGCATTCATTTCAGCGTAGGTTTTACCATTTACAGCAAAAATGCTGTCATAACCAAAACCGTTGTTGCCACGCTCTTCTGTTGTTATTTCACCCTCTAATCTACCTTCTGTAACAGCAATAATGCCATCAGGAGCTGATAAAGCAACTGCTGTTTTAAAATATGCTTTCCGATTTTGTATGTTTTGTAGAAGCCGTAACACCTTTTGCCTATTATCAGAATAGCTGCAGGAATTTCCCGCAAAACGAGCTGACATAATTCCTGGTGCCTCATTTAAGGCCTCAATAAAAAGTCCTGTATCATCTGCCAAAGTAATTAGACCGCTATATTTTGCTGCTTCCAATGCTTTTTTCATTGCATTTTTTTGCAAGGTCTCCTGATCTTCCTCTGTAGGATAAAATCCGGGCAGTTCACGCAAAAAATACAAACGGAGCTTTAAGGGATTTACCAATTCCTCCAATTCTTTCAGCTTATCAGGATTGTGAGTGGCAATTAATATGTCCCGCATCATAAGCGTTTTAGCACATTTTTGATTTTCTGCAGTAGGTGTTTATCCAAAAATTGTTCTGCCACAGCGGTAATCTTTTTTAAGTGTTCCAAAACTTCACCTTCGCCACTCCAGTTATCAGAAAGAATTTTGGGGTCAATTTCATTCAAAATCATATTGAGCGCCATCACAACAAGCACTAAATCATCTACCAGACCAATCACGGGAATAAAATCCGGAATAAGATCAACCGGCATCATAACATAGGCAATAACTCCGCCCATAATCATTTTTTGTTTTACAGGGACTCGTTTATCCAGTGCCAAACGACAAACTAAAATGAAGAAATCCGGTAACAGGAAAACATATTCACCCAATTTTCCACCCAGGGAACCTAATTGTTCTTTTGTCCAACCCCTAACTTTTTGTCTCAGGTTCTCATAAAATTTCAGTTTGGTGGAATCAATGTCGTCAATTATTTTGTCTTTAATCTTTTCCTGTTCTTCGGCAGGGATTTCTCTGCCTTCAATCACATCGTCATCTTTCATAATAAACCTCCATCTACCTATAATTTAATAGTAATATTGAAGTCAAGCAAATTATTTGAGGTAGAGAGGTCAAGAAGCCAAGAGGTCAAAAGGTTTGTGTAGTCGGAACTCGCTGAAGTTCCGCATTTTTTCAAGTTCAGATATTTTGCGGAGGAACGGTGTCTCCTGACTACAAAAAAAGCGGAGGAACAGTGTCCTCCGCTTATATATAAATTGTTTTCCATGATTAATCGTTTAAAGCAGCTATAGCAGCAGCGACACGAGCAATAGGAACTCTATAAGGAGAACAGCTAACATAGTTCATTCCCACTAAGTGGCAAAATTCCACACTGCTTGGTTCACCACCATGTTCTCCGCAAATTCCAACTTTTAAATCAGGTCTGGTTTTGCGTCCGCGTTCAGTTCCCATTTTCACTAATTGGCCTACACCTTCTCTGTCTATAATTTGGAAGGGGTCATGTTTCAGCAGATTTTTTTCCAAATACACGGGTAAAAACACGCCTGCATCGTCGCGGGAAAAACCAAAGGTCATTTGAGTTAAATCATTTGTTCCAAAGCTGAAAAACTCGGCATGTTCAGCAATTTTATCGGCAGTTAAGGCAGCGCGGGGAATTTCTATCATTGTTCCTACTAGGTAATCCACGCGATCCTGCTTTTCTGCAAAGACCTTTTCTGCTGTTTTGCGGATAATATCTTCCTGCATTTCAAATTCTTCAGCGGTGCTGGTAAGCGGAACCATAATTTCAGGTAATACACTAATTCCGCGTGCTTTAACAGCTAAAGCGGCTTCAATTATTGCACGAGTTTGCATTTCCGTAATTTCGGGATAGGTATTTCCCAAACGGCAACCTCTATGACCAAGCATAGGATTTACTTCATGTAACGAAGCAACGCGTGCTTTAACTTTTTCCAGAGGAATTCCCAGTTCTTCGGCAATTTCCTTTTGAGCGGATTCTTCCTGAGGAACAAATTCATGCAAGGGGGGGTCTAAAAGACGGATAGTTACAGGAAATCCGTTCATAGCGGTATAAATGCCTTCAAAATCATTTTTTTGCATAGGTAGTAATTTTGCTAATGCCTTTTTGCGTCCAGTTTCATCTTCCGCTAAAATCATTTCCCGCATTGCCTTAATTCTTTCGCCTTCAAAAAACATATGTTCCGTTCTACAAAGTCCAATTCCCTGAGCACCAAAATTTCTGGCAACGGTAGCATCTTTGGGAGTATCTGCATTGGTGCGGACTTTCATTTTGGTATATTTATCGGCAAGTTGCATAACAGCACCAAAATCACCGCTAAGTTCAGGGTCTTGGGTATCTATTTTACCTTCTAAAATTTGTCCTGTAGAGCCATTTAAGGAAATCCAATCCCCTTCTTTATAGACCTTTCCATTCACGGTCATAGTTCTGGCTTTGTAATCAATTTGTAATGCTCCAGCTCCTGCCACACAACATTTTCCCATTCCTCTGGCAACAACAGCTGCATGAGAAGTCATACCTCCGCGAGCAGTTAGGATTCCTTGTGCAACTGCCATTCCGCGTAAATCCTCCGGGGAGGTCTCTTCTCTAACTAAAATAACTTTTTTCTTAGCGGCAGCCCAGGATTCTGCTTCGTCCGCAAAAAACACAATTTGTCCGGAAGCAGCTCCAGGAGAAGCAGGCAAACCATTAGCAATCACTTTGGCTTTTGCCAGACCTTCTTTTGTAAAGACAGGATGCAGAAGTTCATCCAATTTAGCAGGATCAATTCTTTTGAGAGCTGTTTTTTCTTCAATCATTCCTTCGCGGAGCATATCCATTGCGATTTTAATCATAGCAAGACCGGTTCTTTTGCCGGTTCGGGTTTGTAAGAGCCACAATTTTCCTTCCTGAATGGTAAATTCCATATCTTGCATATCGCGATAATGATTTTCTAACCTTTTCTGAATTTCAAAGAGCTCTTTATAGGTCTCGGGCATTGCTTCTTCCAGAGAAGGATATTTACTTAAGCGTTCTTCTTCACTGATACCGGCAAGTTTTGCCCAACGCTGAGAACCAATTTTGGTGATTTGCTGAGGAGTTCTAATTCCGGCAACAACATCTTCACCTTGAGCATTGATCAAATACTCCCCGTTAAAAAGGTTTTCACCGGTAGCAGCATCACGAGTAAAAGCAACACCAGTAGCACTGGTAAAGCCCATATTGCCAAAAACCATTGCTTGAACGGTTACTGCAGTTCCCCATTCATCGGGAATATTATTCAGTTTACGATAGAACTTTGCGCGTTCATTATTCCAGCTATCAAAAACAGCAAAAATTGCACCCCAGAGCTGTTCCCAGGGGTCATCCGGGAATTTTTTACCGGTTTTTTCTTCCACCGTCTGCTTGAAGATGGTTACCAGATTTTTCAAATCTTCAGTGGTTAGTTCCAAATCGCTGCTGATGCCTTTTTCTTTTTTCACGGTGTCAATAATAACTTCAAAGGGATCATGTTCTTCTTTGCTTTCTGGTTTAAGACCTAAAACCACATCAGAATACATTTGGACAAAACGACGATAACTATCCCAGGCAAACCTTTCATTATTGGTTTTTTTGATTAAACCCTGAATAGTTGTTTCATTCAAACCCAAATTCAAAATGGTATCCATCATTCCAGGCATTGAAGCACGAGCACCTGAACGCACTGAAACCAAAAGTGGATTTTCGGCAGAGCCAAATTGCATATTTACAAGGTCTTCTATATGCCGAATGGCATTGTGCACATCGTCACTTAAAATTTCCCTCAATTTGGCAGAACCCAATTTGTTGTATTCAGTGCAGACCTCTGTAGTAATTGTAAATCCGGGAGGAACCGGAACGCCAATAAGATTCATCTCGGCAAGGTTGGCACCCTTTCCACCGAGAAGATTTTTCATTTCTGCGCTACCTTCGGCTTTTCCATTTCCGAAGAGGTAAACTCTTTTAGGTGTATTCATTTATCCTCCATAACTTTAACATCATTAAAGATATTTTATTGTCTGTCACAATCTTTTTTATGGCAAATCTGTCAATAGCTTTCTTGATTTTCAAGGGGTATTACGGAAGCATTGCTTACCCATTACTAATGCCATTAGCAATGGGTAAGCAATGGGTAAGCAATGCTATTAAGGAAGACCCCCCTAATACCCTATATTATTAGTAAGATACATCATCCAAATTTTCCCGAAAATTAGAGAAATAAGAGCGGGGGTTTTGCAGAAGAAACTTAAAGGGAAAATGCAGAATAGCAAAAACGAGCTAAAAAATAACAGGTGCATATCCCAGAGATATACACCTGTTAAATCAGGGAGAATATGGTTTATTTAATCAAGGAGATTTTATGTGATGCCTGATAATTGGGCGCATTCATCCGAATAATATAAGTTCCAGTAGAAACATTATGTCCTTCGTTATCCTTGCCGTCCCAAACGATACGATAAGAATTTGCTTTGCAATTTTCATTTAAAAGGTTTTTAATCAATTGCCCTTTCAAATTGTAAATTTTTAAGGTAACTTTGCCCTCTACAGCAAGATCAAAAGGAATAGTTACATCAGGATTGAAAGGATTAGGAAAAGGATTAAGCAAAGCAGTAATTTTTGGTATTATGGGATTTGTAACTCCACCAGTAGTCACTTGAACAGTATAGACAGCAGAATAGGATATACCTCCATCCAAATCTTCAATTTGTAACCAGTAATAGTAAATGCCATTACCCGGAACTTCGCTGTCCATAAACGAATAAACGACAGTAGCTGAAGTATTCGTTGCTTCAATTAGAGGACTTACTGCCATAGCTGTGGAAATTTCAGCAACTGTATTACGCAAAACACGAAATCCTGAAAGATTGGTTTCCGATTGAGTTACCCAATCCACACGCACTTTACCGTCAACCATTGGAGTAGCGGTAAAAGATGTAAGAACAACAGGCAATGTCTGACCACTTTCATCATTGAGAACAATTTGTAATTCATAAGCTGCTTTACTTCCTTTACCCAAGCCACTCATTGTGAAAATAACGGTTTTATCTGTTGTATTTATACCACCACCTCCTACAGAATGTAAGGCACCACCATTCAAACGATAACCTACATCTGTGGGATCATAGCTCAATCCGCTGTAGTAAAGAATAAAAGTTCCATTACCAATAGTAGGATTCTCAAAAGCAAGGTTATACTGCAAACCCTCTGGAGTATTTCCATAACTCATAGAAACGGTAATGATATCATTTTCAGAAGGACTAAAATTTGTGGGATCAACTTTCACAGTAGGAATTACATGTTCTTGCCCGTAAATAAATTCTCCTACATTTATTGTGGTTTCATCACTGCTATTGATTTCCGTGCTGCCCTCGCCAGGGGAAACATTATCAGTCGTTACTTCTTTAGTAGTAGAATATTCGCTGTTAAAATACTGGTCACTGGCAACTGCTTTGACCCGATAATAATAGGTTGTATTGGCACTAAGACCATTTACTGTCCAAGAAGTGGAAGTTACACTTTTATTTTCATAACCGGCAAGGAAACCGGAAAAACTGCTGTTAGTGGAAACATCCAGTAAATAACTTTCTGCACCCGAAACAGCATTCCACTTTGCCTGAATACTGGAAGTAGTATTATTTCCATCCAAGGTTGTAGGAGCAGGTAATTTTTCATTCACCGTTACTACATAAGAACAAGTGGAAGCATCTCCACTGGTAGTTAAAATATAGGTTACCGGATTAGTGAAATTATTTACAGTAGAGCCACTGATCTGAGTAGCGGTTCCAACCGTTACAATTGCCCCGGGAGCTGTGAAATTAGCTACTAAAGCAGTCCTATCAGTTCCATTAGGGACAACTACTTTGATGGTTTTATTGGTATGATCAATTGTTCCGGTTGCAGAAGGACTGCTGAAAGAATATGCAGTAATCGCAAGAGGAGTTCCCCTTAGTTCTGTAGAAGTTTCATTTGTCCCTGCAGTATAAACAGCTTGAACTTTGTAGTGATATTGCGTTCCATTGGTGACACCAGTATCCGTATAAGAATAAGTTATTTTATTGACACTACCAATATTAGTTTCATTTCTTAAAATATTGAAATAATCCAAACCACTTCCACTCGTTAAAAGACCGGCAGGATTATCCCAGGTTATGGTAACATAGTTATTGCCTACGCTATCTAAAGCTAAATTGGTCGGAGGATTATTGATAAAGTTTATGTTAAAACTATTCCGGGTTGTTAAGTTATTTTCTACACCTTCTAATTGTTCTTTTTTTACAGTAATCTTGATATCCGTTATTTTAGCAGCATATTCATGATTTATTGCTGCACCTGAAAAATAAAGACGAATATCATTGGCACTAATCCAGCTTAAGCTGCCTTTTGATAATCCGTCTAACTCTTTTAATATAGTAATATCGGAAATAGTAATGGAAGATTTAAAACTGGTATTGGTACAAGTAATCTTTACATAGGCATCACCAAGGGAACCATTATTAGCACTTGCTTCATATATATTAAGAGTACTGGGATCAATTTCTACAATTGGAGCTCCTGTAACTTTTGGAGTAGCATCACTTAAAACAGCAGTTCCTGGTGACTGACCTGCACTTGCAACAGGAGTTACTTCAAATTTTAAATATTTATTTGCGTCTGAAGATTGAACAGTATAAGAAAGAGAGGTTGCTCCTGATATAGCTGCATAAGTTCCATTTTCGGTGGAACAGCTTAACCAGCGATAAGTGCTGGTTCCTTCTGAATCACTATCAGGATCGCTATAATCATAATCCCCGGTTATGGTTTGGCCTACTCTGGCTAAAGTAGGTTCAACAATAATAACATTTGAAGCCACAGGAGGATTATTTATAACAAGATAATTAGAGGTCTTCGGTCCGGAATATATATAAGTAAATTCATCATCAGAGGTAGCTGCATATACTTTCCCACTTACTGTAAAACTCTTTTTATTGCTCGGAGGAGCCGGTAAAGTAAAAGTTGCTGTGTGAGAAGTGGTATACCCTTCTTCATCCGGATCATAATAAATAGTATTTGCTATTTGACTAACAGTAATATTTTGAGTGGCTACTGTTCCTGTTCCATCTGCATTTTGGTACCATTTTATTTGTGCCTGGTCAATAACACCTATAGCCATACCATAAACATACATACTTTCACCTTCTGGTATATCAGCAACATGATAATACATAGTTATAACAATTGTAGATTTTTCTCTGGGGTAACCTCCACCTTGAACAGATATTTCTAATGAATCCAAAGTAACAGAAGCACCTACTAAAGCAATTGACCAAACTAAAGCGACTAAAAAAACAAAAAATTTCTTTTGCATTTTATCCTCCCTGATAAAGTGACTTTCTTATTAAAACCGAGAAACAGAACATTGACTCTCTCTTATAACAGAGTGTGTTTAATGAACTTAGTATAATTTTACACTTTTTCATTCTTCTACCCTACTTTATCTAAAGTATATTCTAATTCACCCTACTATCTTTGTCAAGCAAAAAATAGGGGGAAAAAGGACTTTTTATAAAATAAAATCCAATACCTTGTCGTAATGGTAGTTCTACATCTATAATATTTTTCAATTTGACAAACCAATAATGTGTTAATGATATGATTTTATTCAATTCTTTAAGCTATAAGAAAACTCCTTTTCAAGCTAATAACAAATATTTTGAAATTCCAATTTGATTTTGGCAGACAGGAAAGAAAAAGAATTATCCTTAATAGCTTGGTAAACCAGTATTAAAAACAATGTAATCTCTAAATTAGAAAAAGCAAAGCAAAAAAAACTGGACAGAATTATAGCTATTCCTATTGTGGCTATCTATGATAAAAAATAAAGTTTCAGAAAGTATAAAACTTATAAGGTAAAGCAATGAAGAAGTTTTTAATAATGCTCTTTGTTCTGGCGGGGCTATCTGTTTTAGCAGCCAAGGTGGATTTAAATATAGCATCTTTGGCTGAATTGATGCAGTTACCCATAACAGAAAAGCAGGCAAAAGATATCTATGAATATCGTGAATTTGTGAAGATATTTGACGATATCTATGAGCTAAGGAAAATTCCCTCTATTGATCAGGAGACCCTTGACCGTTTAAAACCCTTAGTTGTTGTTTCTATTTATGTAGAAACGGATGAAGCAGCAGTCCGCCGTGAAGAAATCAGGGATTTACTGGAGCGTGTAGACAGTAATGAAGGTGCTTCGGAAGGTATGGCAGATGTTTGGGAAGATTATTTAATGACTCCTCAGAATGTGAATAAAATGCTCTTTGACGATTTGATGAGTTTTCCCAATGTTTCTGGAATTGATGCTGTAGCTGTTTTGAAAAGAATTGCCCAGGGTGATACAATTGCGGATACAAGGGACTTACGAAATTCTACAGGCCTTTCCTATTATGGTTATTCAAACTTGCGCAGTTATGTATATTATAAAGAGCCACCGGTAAAAAACAGATTAATGTGTGATGCTTCGCTTTTATATTATACGCGCTATTTTGAAGAAGGGCAGTATGATATGTTGCACGAAAGTTTTCTGCGTAACGATTATAATGCTACCAATGTTATCATTCCACATCTAAAAACCAATTCCTATTGGGGTTATTTTGGTTTGGATAAGCTTGATCCCGATATTATGCTTAAGCTGAGGATGCGTTACGGCAATAACTATAAACTGGGAATAATGCATTACAAAGCCAAAGGAGAAGAGGATTTACTGAATACCAAGGCAGAGGATATTTTAGCCGATTCCAAATGGTATGTGGGATATGAAAATAACGAATTACCTGGTTTTTATAATTCCCGCTTAAAGGTTTATGCAGGAAACTACCGAGCTACTTTTGGAGAGGGTTTGGTGATGGAAAATACGGATTATTACAGTGCCCGTAAAACCGGTTTTGGTTTCAGCAAAAGGATTTTAGGCATAACCCCTGACCTTTCCAGAACGCAGGAAAATTCTTTAAAAGGCGGAGCCGTTGAATATACCACTCCTTTGTTTGGAGTTACGGCTTTTGTATCCGTTGACAATAAAGATGCTTTAACATATATTGATAGAGATGGTTATGCCGTTATGCGGGATGAATATGGAAATGATATTTATACAGAAAGAGATACAACATCTGATTATTTTGGCAGACAATATTATATAAATAACAATGGAGAGCATATCTATAATTATGCAGATAGCACTGCTGTTCAGGGAGATAAGACCAAGGTCTTTGCTTTAATCAATCCTACTTTGCGTTATGATGATGACACAATGAGAGAAGCAGAAGCATATTTCAATAACGAAATTTCTGCAGGCGTCCCTTATGCGATGAATTATATCAATCTTGCTGCACGTAAAGATGTCTTGCAGGAGAAATTATGGGGAACGCATTTGCAGATCAATCCGTTTTTAGGCACCAAGCTTGGATTTACTACTTATACTGCTATTTATGATGATGCTCATTTTGTGGTTCCTACCTATAATAATTTATTACCAACGGTCTTAAGGGATTCCTATTATTACTCCAAACTGGTGAAAAATCTGAATGCGGAAATAAGCAATCTTTATAGCACTCAGACCAATAAATACACGCGTGATTACAGAAGAGTAATTGGTTTTGACGGTCAGACCGTGATTGGTAATACTTCCCTTCAAGGTGAATATGCTGAACTTTCTGTTAACGGGGATGATTGGAAACTTGGGGATGACCCTAAGGCATATCTTGTTTCTGCACATACCCAGTTTGAAAATCTCTATTTTATTACCTTGTTCCGTAATTACGATGTGGATTTTGATAATCCTTATAGCAACAGTTTTTCAGAACATGAACGCTTTGAAGATACCATTTTAGAGAAGAATGTTTATGCTTTAACCAATCCTACCATTGCAGACCTTTATCTCAATTCCAATCAGTCACAACCCGAACGAGGCATCTATTTTGAGACCCGTTATAAATTTAACAGATACTATACCATCAACAGAAGCTATTTAGACATTTGGGAACGCTTAACCGATGGACGCAGAAGTGTAAGATTTCAAAGCGAACTGGAATTTCGTCCTATTTATCAGCTTGCTATGCGTTTGCGTTATAAAAATCAGGTTAATCGTTATGATGATGATGCGGAACGAGGCGTTTCCAAGACCAATGAATATACTTTGGCATTCAGAACTTTTCTTTCCAATCGTGATTTTCTGGAACTGGAATATCGTTATAACACGGTTTGGGGTCCGCCTTATACTTCCTTAACCTATCCTGCGGCAGAGGGTCCAAATTCAATGGCTGCAGCTCAAACCTTAATGATTGGTGATTATGTAGCGGTTAATTATACTCACTATTTCAATAAATCGTTAAAAATGCAGGGTTCTTTCCTGTATTGGTTTGGGCATGGCATTTCGCATTGGGATTGGGAAGATATGGAAATTGATTTTATGGGTGAAAAAGGTTCTAAAGCATGGATTGCCTTTACCAGTCGCGTTTCCCAAAATATGTATCTAAATTTGAAATTCAAGAATAAAACCTATCAGGATAAAGAAATCCGGATTCGTAATTATAATGATTCGGATGATGCTACTTTACTGGATGATCCTGTCTATTTTAAAAGAGTTGAACACAGCGAAAATACCATTCGCTTAAGCATTGACTACCGTTATTAATATGGAGGAATAATGTTATCTAATAAGTCCTTAATACTTATATGTCTATTAATTGTTGCTTCGGCACTTTCTGCCTGGAGCATAACCGATACCTATTTCGGCAATCCTTTTTCCACTTTTGATGCCCGCAGTTTTGCTATGGGCGGAGCCGGTTTATACAACAGTAAAGGTGTTTTCGGCATAGCGGATAATCCTGCTAATTTAACTTTGATGCGGAAAACCCTTGGTTTTTCCGTTAATACTTATCTGAATCGGAATGAGGATAATCGCAGTATTCCCTTGTATAATTCCTTTGATAACTATATAGACGATTCTGTGTATTCCTCTAATATCAATACCTTTGATAATTATGCTGTAGCTGGTTTTGTTGCTCATCGTTTTAATAAGTGGGGCGTGGGTTTAGGGGCATATTATAAACCCGTTTCCAGTTTTGATGCCGATTATAGAGAAGAAGTTCGGAATAATCGCAATACCGATAATGATGTTTATCCGGAAAAGATTGCCTTAAACAAAATAGAAAGTGAGGGTTCCCTGAATAAAACAGCTTTTGTAACCTCCTTTGCTTATAGCTTAAGCGATTATGTTGATCTGAATTTAGGTTTTGAATATGCTTTGCTGAACGGTGATGTAAACAGAGAGAAAACTATCCGTTGGACCGATTGGGCTATCAGTCAAGTAGGAGAATATCATCTTCCGGAATTAACTGAAATTGATGATTATGAACTAAGCGGCGATCAATTCAAAATAGGTGCATCCGCTCTTTTAGGAAAGCGAGTTGGATTAGCTGCTACTTTTACTCCGGGAACTGCTTTAGACAGGAAGGGAACTTATTATTACAAAAGGGATGCTTATCTTAACACTGCTGTGGATAGTATCAATACTGATATCAAAGAGGATTATAAACTTCCCACTCAAATTCGTTTTGGTTTTGTATACACTCCTCGCAATGTGGTCCGCACTGAATTCAATATGGATATTGAATATGTTATTTGTAGTGAGATTAATAAACGCTATGATGATGTAATGAATTTCTATGCCGGAGTGGAACATCAGGTAGTCAACTTTTTGCCTTTACGCCTGGGTTTTCAGGCAGTAAATAACTGGTATTTTACTACCGAAGAAAGCACGGATGAAAATAACAATCCTATTACTTTATATCACACCAGCAAAATATTAACCCCTATGGTTACCGGTGGCAGCAGTATTCAAGTGATGGATAACTTGAAAATTGATCTCGGTTTCGGTTATACCTGGCGTGAATATGAAGCAGTGGATATGTTTGGCGATGCTTATTATAATGATAAACAATATACCGGTTCATCCAGTTATGCCTTATGGCCCAATTCCCATATAACCCTGAAAAATCGTGGTTGGGAAAATCCTGATAAAATTCGGGAAAACAATATTTCCCTGAATGCCGGACTTAATTTTACCTGGTAAAAAAACTATGAAACGGATAATATTATTCCTTACTACATTAGTTCTGCTTTGCACAATTGCCAAAGCGGAAGAACTGCGTTTAGACCTCATTTTTTCTAACGATATGCATGGTGGTATAGACCGTTCGGAAGCAACTTTTATCAATCCGGATTTTCCTCCACTTCTTGGAGGAGGAGGTTCTGCCGCTACTTTAATTAAGCACATTCGTTCTCTGGCAAATGACAGAAGAGATAATTTACTTTTGGATGCGGGTGATATTTTTCAAGGTCGTCCTGTAGGAACCATAACTAACGGAAAAGCGGTGGTTGAATTTATGAATGCCATTGGCTACGATGCAATGACCATTGGCAATCACGAATATGATATTCCGGAAGAGAAATTGATAGAGACCTTGCAGTTAGCTCAATTTCCCATTCTATCGTGTAATATTATAGATAAAAGAACAGGTGAAATTCCAAGCTATATCCAACCCTATATTGTGGTAGAGCGATTAGGGTTAAAAATCGGGATTTTGGGTTTTACTACAACTGATACGGAAAAGATGAGCTTTCCGGAAAACATTAAAAATGTTAAATTCCTTTCCGAAAAAGAAGCGATAGATAAATATGTAAAAATCCTCCGTAATCAGGAAAAGGTGGATATTGTTATTGTCCTGGGGCATGCCGGTTTACCTTATGATATTGTTCCTACCTATCTTACCCGTTATGATGCTCAAGGAAATCCTTTATACAATGAAAGATATGCTGTTTGGGGATATGATGCTCAAGAAATAGCGCGCGAAGTTGAAGGCATAGATATTTTCATTGGCGGACATATGCATAAGGGAATTCCTACCCCCTGGATAGACCCTTACACACATACAATGGTTATTCAAGGTTATGCTTACGGTTCCAATCTGGGATGGATAACCTTAAAAATAGATCCTGAAACAAAAACTGTAACCGGTTATGAAGTTCCTGCCATTCGTGAAGGCAGTATGGTTACCCTTTTTGAGGATGAATTTATTCCCGATGAAGAAATTGGAGAAATGATTGCTGAACAGGTTGCTATAGCAGAAGAAGGAATGGACGAAGTTGTGGGTTATGCAGGTGTTTATCTTTCCCGCACTAATGTAGATGCTCAATCCTTAATTGGAAATACCATTGTAGATGCTATGCGTACTGAAGTTGGTGCCGATTTTGCCTTTCTAAATTTGGGAGGAGTGCGTGCCGATATTAAAGCAGGTCCTGTTACCTATAGAGATATTTTTCAAGTGATGCCTTTTGATAATATGATAGTTTCTTTTCGTTGTAACGGTGAATTTTTACGCCGGATAATTGAAACCCGAGTTGAGGGCTCAAGACATGGCTTAATTATCTCCGGAGGCAAAATTGTCTATTCCAAAAAGCGGGAAAATTTTGACCGTGTAACTCATTTTGAAATTGGAGGAGAACCCTGGAACCCTAATAAAATTTATACTGTTGCTACTACAGATTTTATTATGCAAGGTAATGCAGGTTTAACTATGCTGATTCAAGTGCCTCAAGAAGATATTATCTATCACCAAATCAATTTACGGGATGCAATTGTGCACTATTTTCAGAAAAATAGCCCAATTATGACGAAAATAGATGATCGCTGGGTGCGCAGAGATAATGCTAAACCTTCAGCAGAAATGCTCCAATAGTTATTTCACGCAGATTTCGCGGATTACTCAGATTTCGCAGATTTTCAAAGTAAAGAGAAGAAAAAGTTAATTAAATTAGAAGTTAGTGTCGTGTAGCTGGGGGACATGGTTCCTCCACAGAAAGTGGAAAGGTGAAAAAGTGAAACCTGGAATGAACAGTGAAAAAACAACGCTGAGCTTCAACGAGCTCCGACTACATTTCAGTCAGGAGTCATCATCCCTGAAATAACTTTTCAGCTTATCTCAAATTTGTTTAGCGCTGAGGACTTATGACGGCAAATTTTTTCAATGAAGGATTTTAGAATTTGATTTAGCAGGTAAGAGTATAAGTTTAAGCTGGTTACACATTATATTCATTCTTCATTCTTTATTGGAGTTTATATGTCCCCTATAACAATAGTTGAATATCATCCTTCCTATGCCAAAGCCATAGCTGAAATGTGGAATAACAGCAGTGAGGGTTGGAACGGCAGAGTTTTTAACAGCACGGAAGAAAAGGTCTTACAACAGGAATCCGGCACCAAATATCTGAATTTGTATCTGGCAGTAGAAAATGAAAAAGTTATCGGTTATGCAAAATTAACCCGCTATGTAGAAGAAAAAGGAGTTGCCTATATTGAAATGCTCTCCGTTTTGCCTTCGTATCACGGAAAAGGTATAGGTAAAGAATTAGTCCAAAAATGTGTGTTGAGAGCTACGGAACTGGGTTATGAACGCATTGATTTATTCACCTGGTCTGCCAATTTAAAAGCTGTTCCTCTTTATAAAAAATGCGGCTTTTTCTGGGAAAGAATGGAAACTCAGGTAACACATCTGCTGAATTTTCTTCCCGGTTTGCTCAATAATGAATTGCTAAAATCATATTGGAATTATTTTCACTGGTATAATGACCTGAAAAGAGAATTGAATATAGAGCCGGATGGCAGAACTGACAATGGCTTTGATTTCTATGATTATCTTTGGGAGAAGGATGGTAAACGGTTAGAAGTTACTTTTGAGCGTTTCGGTAGAGGGATTGTTTTTATGAAGACCCCGGACTTTTCTATAAAAGTAGATATCCCAAATGCCAAACCGGTTTTTGGCTTAACTTATCCTGTGCATTACACTTTGGAAAATTATCAGGAAAGACCGATTACTATTTCTCTGCAAAGTGAAAATGACCCTCTGGTGGAATATAATTATCAGCAGAACATTGTGTTAGCGGAAAAAGCAGAATTGGATGCCACTTTTTACCTGAAACCCTTAGAGCGGCAATTAACGGAATGGGAAAAATGTCCTTCTGTTAATACCCGTATCTGTATTGAAGGCAAAGATATAACCTTTAGAACCGGTATAAAAGTGCAATTTCCCTTAACGGTTGAATTGCGTACCCGGGACAGTGTTTTTCTTCCTGAGCATAATTATAAGATGTTCTTGAATGTCCACAATCATTTTCCGGTAACCTGTTTTTATCATCTTGAATTTCCTGCTGATGAGCGTTTACAGCTTAGCCAAAGTAAGTTTGACCTTGTTTTAAATGCTAATCAGAAAAGCTTTTTAGAGCTTGATTTTTCCCTTAACAAGGGCTTAATTTATAATCCGCATTTCCAGATTACAGCCAAACCTGAAAGTGGAAAGGAAATGCAATTTACCACCAGTTGCTATTCTTGCTTTCAAATGTTGGGTGCCAAAGATGGAATTGATTCACCTGATTTTATACAACTTTTGAACGGAAACAATATCCTCTATATATCCAAAATCGGAGAACATAACTTTGCCACATTAGTAAACATAAGCACTGATGATTTATATTTTCCGGCACCTGAACCGGGAAAACCATATTCCTCAGAACTGAAAAGAGAGCTGCCTTATGAAACGGTTATTGAAAAAACGGAGGATGCCATTCAGGCAATTTTGAAGTTTCGTTCAACTGATTTCCCGGGTCTTGATTATGGAATCGTTTATCGTCTTTATGATAGTAGTTTAGTAGAATATTTTGTTACCGTTTATGCTCTACCTGAAACCGAAGCAGAAAGTTGGCTAAAAATAAGGTTTTATCCTTCCCAATACAACATTGGCTTTTCTTATAAAGGCAAATTATATCAGGTTGGGAATGATTTGCCGGATATTTATGAAAGTAATTTTCCTCAGGATGGCTTTGCTGAAAACTGGATGTTTGTTCAAGGTGTAAATTATACTCAGTCACTTATCTGGCATCCCAATCTCACTATTAAACCGGAAAGATACTATTTCTATGGGGAGATTAATCTTAGTGAACTGGTTAAAAGTGGAAAGAATACTTCCGCTCCGATTCGGCTCTATCAAAATGTTTTTCTTACTCCCTGGCAGGTTCGGGATCTTGCTTTGGGAAGAAAAGTTTCCGAAGTTATCTATCCTACCCTGAATTTAATTGCTAACCAGGGAAATCCCTTTTTTACTATACCCTGCCCTGTAGAAATAAGCCAAATTCTGGATATTGAGCCAATGGGAGTTTACACTTTATTTTCCAGTTGTCTAAAGGATTCACCGCCCCAAGAAATGCAAAAAAATGAGATAGGGGAAAGGAAATGTAGCTGGGAATTAAACAAAAAACCGCATAAACCCTGGGAATTGTTAACTTGCAAAAGCGAATTATACAACACCGTAATAGAACGCAAACAGCTTATTTTCTTTTCCGAGGGTGAAGTTAAAAATCAGGAAAAGGATAAATTGCTAATTGCTGATAATGGCTGTTTACAAATTACTGCTGCCAAAGATGCTCAAATCTCAGGCATTATCTCTTTGAAGTATGAAGGAATTGAATGGCTGGAAAACAGTTATCCGGATTATGCACCCAGATCAACTTTCAATCCTTTTACCGGAGGAATAATTATAAAACCTTATGCTGTAGATGCTAATGTATTAAAATCAGAAAACCATCAAGCGGATTTTATTGCTCTTAAAGATAACTATGGAAATTGCTGGCAGGGACTAACTATTACGACCACAATAGATAAATTTGAACCGCTTAAGGGATATATTTACCGGCAGTATTATTTATTGAGACCAGGAGTTCCGGTTTTGGCTATTTTTGCCGAAGTTGTTGCTTCCACAGGAACTGTCAGATATCATACTTTTAATTTTTATTTTCATCGGAAACATCAGCAGGGTGAAAAAGACGGCTTATTCTATATTCACCACGAAGATAACAGCTGGCAGAAAATTTATCAGACAAAAGTTATGTATGATATTAGTTTGGATTATAAAACCATAGCAATGCAGGTTGCTGATAGCAATTACTTTCTGCAATTATTTAAGTTAAGAAGATTTTCTACCGGTTGGGTATATATGGACCCCTTTATAGCAATGTTAAGAACTTATATTTATACCGAATTAGCTACTATAATGCCGACAAGAACAGAGCCAATATTTATAGTAATGTCCGATGAACTGTATCGGAAAGAATGGCTTAATCAGTTGCTGGATATTAGCTTTCCGGTTTAATTTCCTGTAGATAAGTTTTGTTAATAGGTAGGGGATTTCCAGGATTTTATTGTATACTATTTTGAGGGTTGAGAGGGTTGAAAAAGTTGAGAAGGTTGAGAGGGTTTAGATGGTTTAAAAGGTTGAGAGGGTTTAGAAGGTTGAGAGGGTTTAGAAGGTTGAGAGAGTTTAGAAGGTTGAGAAGGTTTAAAAGGTTTAGAGGGTTTAAAAGGTTGAGGGGGTTTAAAAGGTTTAGATGGTTGAGATTTGTTAATTACTTTAGAGCCCGTCAGGGCGATACAATTATAGCGATGGGTGCGTAAGCCCCTCGTGAAATGTAAGCTCCGATTTCCTTTTTCCTTTTATCTTTCCCTTTTCCAAAAGCCCGTCAGGGCGACACAATTATAGCGATGGGTGCGTAAGCCCCTCGTAAAATGTAAGCCCCGATTTCCTTTTTCCTTTTATATTTCCCTCTGCCAAAAGCCCGTCAGGGCGATACAATGATGTAGAAGGTGGCGTAAGCCCCTCGTAAAATTCACGATTTAATCGGTGGGATGTTTTGACTCACAATTTTCACCTGCCTTAAATGTCGCCTCACCCCACAATCATTGTCACTTACAACTGCTTTACAACTGGTCTACAAACCTAAAAATTGTGAGTTAAAACAAAAATTCGCCCCGAAGTCACTATTTATGAACAATTCCAATCCAACCCTGCTGATCTGAAAAAATACATTCTTTCACGATTGTGTAATTTGAGGGGTTGGCGAAGCTCAGTAGCAAGTGTGCTTGCTTCTTGTTTTAACTCACAATCTTCACCTGCCTTCAATGTAACCACACTCCACATTCTTTTCTCACTTACAACCAATATGCAACTGGTTAATAAATCTGAGAAATTGTGATTCAAAACAAAACTCACGGAATAAATATCATTCCCAAAAAAATCCCAAAATTATTTCAATAACAATCCGATATGACTCCCATATCATTCCCATATCGCGATATGGGAATGATATGGGAATCTCATCCACTGGATAACGCAAAAAAGCAGGAATTCATACATAACTATTTTGTTTCTATTTTAACTCACAATTTTTCGGTTTGGAGACCAATAAAAACTGCGGTTGTATGTTAAAAATGAATGCAGGGTGTGGGAATATTGAAGGCAGGTGAAAATTGTAAGTCAAAACCTCCCACTGTTTACATCGTGAATTTCCCAAGGGGCTTACGCCACCTTCTACATCCTTGTGTCGCCCTACGAGCTTTTGGCAGGGGAAAAGATAAAAGGAAATAGGAAATCAGGGCTTTCATTTTTCGAGGGGCTTACGCCACCATCGCTATCGTTGTGTCGCCCTCCGGGCTTTTTTGAATCTAAACCCTTTAAACCTTCTAAACCTTCTCAACCTTCTCAACCCTCTAAACCACCTAAACTCTCTCAACCCTCTAAACCTTCTCAACCCTCTCAAACCTCCATTATCTCTCAAAACCCTTTAAATTCTAATCATCCTGTTCATCCAATACCTATTTATCAATTTAACTATGCACTTCAAAAAAGCTTTCCAGTCGCAGCAAAGTTCTGGCATCTATTTCTTCAGGTTGGTCACCTTCCAAAGTTAAGAAAGGTAGGTCTATATGTTTTCTTAAGAGCAAGTTATCCAGTTGCAGATGGCAAAAGCTTTGTGTGTAACTAATTACTGCTTCTATTTGGCGTTTTTCCAGTTCTGGTTTAATATCCTGCAAACGGTCAAAAACGCTGTAGGGATAAGTATAAGCCAGGTATTGTTGAACTATATCAGTTAGCAGATAGGGCATAGAAAATTGGCGTTGCACTTCGTTAAAAAGGACATCCCCTCCCAATTCTATAATTGTTTCGTAAATATTTTTATAGATTGGAGGCACTCCTAAATATGCTAAACGCAGTTTTACAGGTAATGGGTCTCGTTTTTCTGCTACTGCTAAAAATGCATCCAATTCGCTTTCATAGTGGTCGGGATTACCCATAAAATCAGAAGAATTAACCAGCCAAAAATGATTCTCCAGTCCACTAACCCGGTGTTCTTTCCAAGTCCATTCGTCCAAGATAATAAGCTTACGGCGAATTTCATCCAGGCGGTTTTTTGCTTTTAATGTCTCTTTGCGGGAAACACCGAAATAATCTTCCAGCCGGGAAATTTCCTTATTCAGGTCTGCATAATTTTTATCTGCCGGAAAAGAAAAACGGTATACCGGAAGATGCTCTTCGGTAAACATATCCAAAAGCGAATTGCTGTTGGAACAATCCCCTTCCACAATACCGATAATCAAATCCAACTGAGAAGAAAGAGCCGCTATATAGTTTCCTTTAATCCAGCTGCAAAGGGTTCTGGGAAAACCTTTCAGTTCGGCATTTTGCACTTTTACCGAAGAATCACTAATGATAAAAACATTATTTAAATCAACAGGAATATGTCCTGCCGCAAAAATAACTTCCACCGGAAAAGAAGTAGTAAAGCCAATGCGTTTAGGAATCATAGCTCAGCTCCAGATATTGAGTTTCCAGTTCGGCAATGTGTTTTTTGCTATTTTCTATTTCGTTAAGCAGCAGGTCTATTTGTTGTCGTAATTCTTTTGCCCGCATAGCATTACTGTATGTAGAAGGAAGTGCCAGCTGGGAATTTATTTTTTCAATTTGGCTATGATTTTTTGTAATTGATGTCTGCTCATTTTCAATTTGCTTATGAATTTGTTCCAGATAATAGGGATTGATTTTCTTCTTTCTTTCCCGTAGATTTACTTTTGCTTTTGGCGGTTCGGGAATTGTAAATGCCAGCTCCAATGCCTCTTTTAGGTTTGTTTCCGTTTCGCTGATAGTTGGGTAAAGTATATTATTTTCCAACGCTTTATGGAACACCCAATATTTTGTCGCCAGCTGACGAATAAAATAGCGATCATGACTTACAAAAATAATGGTTCCCTGATAGTTCTGCAAAGCAGAAAGCAAACTGTCACTCATTTCCATATCCAAATGATTTGTCGGTTCATCCATAATCAGCAGATTAGGGTTTTGATGAATTAAAACACAGAGCATTAAACGCGATTTTTCACCTCCGCTAAGGATTTCAACTTTCTTTTCCACATCCAAACCCTGGAAACCAAAACGAGCCAAATAACTTAACACATAACCCCTTGTCTCGCTTGGTACTATCTGCCATAATGTTTCCATCACGGTTAAATCTTCATCCAGAAAAACCTGATGCTGATCGTAATAGCCGACTTCTAAGGAAGCTCCAATTTTAAGCGAACCGGAAAATATCTCCCGTTCTTCCAGCAAGATTTTTAGTAAAGTTGTTTTGCCACAGCCATTGGGACCAATAATACAAACCCTATCACGATAGTGGACTTGCAGATTTACATTTTTGGCTAAAAGAGGTCCTTCTGGGATACCAAATTCCACATCTTTCAAGGTATAAACATCATTTCCGCTTCTTCCTGCCGTTTGAATATTGAGCTTAATTTTCTTTGCCTGCTGTGGTTTTTGAATTATTTCTATGCGGGAAAGCATTTTTAAACGGGATTTTGCCTGATTGGTTTTCTGACCCGCAATATTTTTACTGATAAAATCCTCGGTTTCGGCAATGAATTTCTGCTGTTTTTCAAACTGCCTTTCCTGCGTTTTCTGCTCTATTGCTTTGGCTTGCGCAAAAGAAGAATAATTCCCTTTAGTTATGCTTAATTGCGTATTTTCCAGCTGAAAAATAGTGGAAACCGTATTATCCAGAAAAATGCGATCATGCGAAACGAGCAAAAAAGGAGCTTTGCTGTTGTTTAAATATTTTTCCAGCCAGGAAATCATAGCTATATCCAAATGATTTGTGGGTTCGTCCAAAATCAATAAATCATAAGGCATAAGCAGGATAGAAGCAAGGCACAAGCGTGTTTGTTCTCCTCCGCTAAAAGAATATAAGGGTTTTTCATAGTCATCTTCACTAAAACCAAGCGAAGTAATTACATATTTAATTGAATTGGCAAATTCATCACCTCCGTTTGCCTGAAACTTATCCAAGACAATTTTCAGCTCGTTTTCCGCGCGCTCAGTATGTTTTTTTTGCAGTAATGAAGAGAGTTCATCTATTTGCTGTTGTAAACTTAGTAGATCAGGACGGGAATTTTGGATATAGTCACCCATCAGGATGTCCTTTTCCAAAACGGGATTTTGAGGCAGATAGGCAATCCGGCATTTTTTAGCTCGCAAAACCTTGCCTTCGCTTGGAGGAATTATGCCTAACATCAATTTGATAAGTGTTGTTTTTCCACTGCCATTGGAACCGATAAGTCCTATTCTGCTGTTATATTCTAAAGTGCAATTAATTCCCCTTAGAACATAATTACCGGCAAATTCTACACCGGCATCAATAACCTGGATTAAGCTCAAATCTTTCTATCCCTTTCATAATATTTCTTTCTTACTGGAAGACAGCATTCCAGCTTGCTTAAAGCTATTTTAGGAATGCACTTCTGTTGTCAACCTCATTTTTTGCTTGTCAAAATCCCGTCCCTATTTTTTAAGGTAATTTAACCGGTTCGGGATGTAGCGCAGTCCGGCTAGCGTACTTGAATGGGGTTCAAGTGGTCGCAGGTTCAAATCCTGTCATCCCGACCAGTTTTTTTGCCTCTCACAGATTACACAGAAAAAGGTTTCACGCAGATTTCGCAGATGACGCAGATTTGAATAGGTAGGTGATGAACAGGATTAAAAGGATTTACAGGGATATTTTCTTTTATTTACCATTAAGTAATATCATTTTTTGAATGATAAGCCGTTTTTCATTACTGCGAAAGTAGGAATCCACATAAGCTACAAAAATATTTATGCATTTTCAATCTGCACGATATGTGAAATCCTGCTGATTCAGTTGAACCAGTCATCTGAGTTCTATTTTTTTTAGTCGTCACGAGTCCTCATCGTTAAATTAATTTGTGACAATGTGTAAAGTTATATAAGCAATGAGGACTCCGGTCTAAATTCATTCTTCATTTTAACGAGGGGCTTACGCCACCATCGCTATAATTGTGTCGCCCTGACGGGCTTTTGGAAAAGGGGAAGATAAAAGGAAAAAGGAACTCGGAGCTTACATTTTAACGAGGGGCTTACGCCACCATCGCTATAATTGTGTCGCCCTGACGGGCTTTTGGAAAAGGGGAAGATAAAAGGAAAAAGGAACTCAGGGCTTACATTTTTCGAGGGGCTTACGCCACCTTCTACATCTTTGTGTCGCCCTGACGGGCTTTTGGAAAAGGGGAAGATAAAAGAAAAAAGGAACTCAGGGCTTACATTTTTCGAGGGGCTTACGCCACCTTCTACATCGTTGTGTCGCCCTGACGGGCTTTAATGTATCTTAACCATCTAAACTTTCTAAACCTTCTCAACCTTCTCAACCCTCTAAACCTTCTAAACCTTCTAAACTTCCTAAACTTCCTAAACCTTCTAAACCTTATCAACCTTCTCAACCATTTTCAATGCTCAATTCTTCATTATTATCTTTCTCTTTGTTTTTCCATCTCACCATTCTCTTTTCCTCTTTGTTTCATACTTCGCAGAAAAAGTGATTGACAGGACTTGGCAGGGCAAAAAAACTGCTCCTGAAAATGAAGCTGCTTGCTTCTACCTTATGGCTTGATTATTGTGCTGATAAGGTTTAAACCCATATAAAAAAGAAATACAAAAGTATTTACTGTGAAGCAGGCGGTTTTCTGAAAAAAAGATAACCGCTTGTTTTGTTTCCGGTAAGAAGGAGGTTCTTATAATCCGGATTAAGAAAGGAAAGGCACGCACGCATGAAGTTGTGCCTAAAGAAAGAATCAATAATCAGATAACGGCAGAAAAGGTTCGTCTTATAGGTCCAGACGGAAAACAGATAGGAGTTATATCTTTGAAAGAGGCATTGCGTAAAGCAGAGAATATGGATTTGGATTTAGTGGAAATCTCTCCTAATGCTGTTCCGCCAGTATGTCGGATTCTGGATTTCAGCAAGTATTATTTTGAGAAGGAAAAGAAGGCAAAAGAAGCCAGAAAAAGACAGCATGAAGTAGAAGTGAAGGAAATCAAGTTCGGTCCCAATACGGAAGAACACGATTATAACTTCAAGAAAAACAATGCTATTAAGTTCTTGAAACAGCATAATAAGGTTAAATTTACAGTTCGTTTCCGGGGCAGACAAATGGCTCATAAGGAACTTGGCTATAAGGTTTTGGATAAACTGAAAGAAGACCTTGCTCACCTGGTAGATATTGATGGTGAGCCGGTTGCTGACAGAAATATGATTTCAATGGTTGTATCACCCAAAAAGGATATTGACCGTATCTTAGCCAGTGAAACCAAAAAGGAAGAAACACCTATTCCGGCTGTAGAAAAGTCGGAACCGAATACTTAAAGACATATTGAAAAGAGAAACATTCCGGAAGTTCCCTTTCCGTAATGGAACTTTTAATAAAGGGAAAAGAGTCACAATATAAGGAGATAAAAATGCCTAAGCTCAAAACCAACCGTTCGGCAGCTAAAAGATTTAAAATTACCGGAACGGGAAAAATTGTGCGTCACCATGCCAAAAGTGCGCACATTAAAACAAAAAAAGCGCCTAAACTGAAACGCTATCTGCGAGGAAGTGAAATCGTCAAAAAGCCCGACGAAAAAAGAATCTACAGGATGCTGGGTTTATAATTAAGGGAGGATGAAATGCCAAGAACAACTAATAATGTTTCCGCTCACCGCAGAAGAAAAAAATATATGCTACAAGCTCGTGGCTATTATGGAAGTAGGAGCAAAACATATCGTGCTGCCAGACAAACAGTTGAACGCGCTATGGCTTTTTCTTTTGCACATCGTAAACAGAAAAAACGCCAGTTTCGGAGTTTGTGGATAACCAGAATTAATGCTGCCTGCAGGATGAATGATATCAACTACAGCCAATTTATTAACGGTCTGCATAAGGCAAATATTCAAATCAACCGTAAAACATTGGCACATCTTGCCTGGCATGATTCTCCGGCGTTTGCTAAACTGGTAGAAATCGCTAAAGGTTAAAAAAAGGTAATAGCACGCAGATTACGCAGGTAAAAAAGAGCAATGGGATTTTAAGAATGAAATAGATTTAAAGGAGAAAAAGATGTTTAACTATATTACTATAGATGCGTTAAGAAAAATTCCGAACATTTTTGAGAATGATAAAAATAACATCCTTTTCCATCCTTATAATCTCATAAATCCCTTACCTAATAATTAAATCTGCGTAATCAGCGAAATCTGCGTGCAGATTAAATGAGGGAAAGGTGGAAGAGGAATTACGAAAACTCGTTGAATATGCAGAGAAAGATATTTTTGCTTGCTCCAGTCCCAATGACCTATTGAATGTAAAAGCCAAATATTTGGGCAAAAAAAGTTTGTTGAGCTCTCTTTATGCTCAAATGAGAAATATACCTGTTGAAGAACGTCCTGCTTTCGGCAATTTGATAAATGAAGCCAAAAAACGCATAGAAGACCTTTTAGAACAACAGAATAAAGTCATCAAAGAAAATGCCTGGAAGAAAAACGAAGCCAAAGCAGGCACCGATCTTACAATGCCTGGGATTTTCAGTTCCCGGGGTGGCTTGCATCCTTTAACAATTATCCGTCGTGAAATTGATGAGGTCTTTTTGGGCTTAGGTTTTGAAATTGCTGAGGGACCTGATATTGATGATGATTTCCATAATTTTGATGCTTTAAACACTCCTTTAGATCATCCTTCGCGAAATCTTGCCGATACTTTTTATCTGGAAGGAGGGGGACTTTTAAGAACTCATACTTCCACTGTTCAGGTAAGGGTGATGGAAAAATACCCACCTCCGATAAAGATAATTTCCCCTGGTCGTTGTTATAGAAATGATAAGCCCGATCCTTCTCATTCGCCTGTTTTTCATCAGGTTGAGGCATTAGTTGTAGATAAAGGTATTTCTCTGGCAGATATGAAAGATATGCTGTCTCAATTTGCTTCCATTATGTTTGGCAAAGATGTTTCCAGCAGAATCAGACCGCATTTTTTCCCCTTTACGGAACCCAGTGCGGAAATGGATATTTCCTGTGTTGTTTGTGGTGGAACAGGTTGCAGGGTTTGCAAATATTCCGGATGGTTGGAAATGGGTGGAGCAGGAATGGTTGATCCTAATGTTTTTGATATATTGGGGATTGATTCCGAATTTTATACCGGTTATGCTTTTGGCTTGGGAATTGAAAGGATAGCGATGTTGAAATACAATATTCCGGATATGCGTATTTTATATGAAAATGATTTAAGAATGTTAAGGCAGTTCAAAGGAGAATTTAGATGAAGATAGCTTTGAGCTGGCTGGCAAAATATATTGAAATTAAAGAAAATACGAAGGAACTGGAAGAAATATTAACTTTTTCGGGTATAGAAGTAGAAGCAGTGGAAAATATTCCTGCTTTACCGGAAACCGTTTTCAGTGCTAAAATCATTTCTGCGGAACCGGTTCCTGAAACAGACCATTTGAAACGCTGTTTAGTAGATATTGGTAACTTTCCTTGCCCCGAAAAAACGGAAGATGGCTATCTGCAAGTGATTTGCGGAGCTCCCAATTGCCGAACGGGTATGATGGCTGTAATTGCGCTTCCGGGTTCGGTTTTGCCTGAAATGACTATTGCCAAAGCCCACATTAAAGGTATTGATTCCTGTGGAATGCTCTGTTCCGAAAAAGAATTGGGGATTTCAGATAATCATAGCGGTATAATTGAACTTAGTACAGAAACTCCCATAGGAATAACTGCTAATGAACTTTATGAACTTCCCGATACAATTTTTGAACTGGAAATTACACCCAACCGTCCTGATCTTCTTGGTTATATCGGTATTGCGCGTGATCTTTCCGCTAAATTGAATCGTTCTTTAAAAATGCCGGAAATTAAAATTCCCGAGGCAAAATGCAAAGCGGAAACAATGCCTTTGGAATTGGTTAATAAAGTTCCTGAACTTTGTCCACGCTATATTGCCCGCTTATTTAACAAGGTGGAATTGAAAGAATCACCGCTTTGGCTGAAGAGCGCATTGATAAAATCTGGACTTCGTCCTATAAACAACCTTGTGGATATTACCAATTATGTAATGCTGGAATATGGACATCCTTTGCATTGTTTTGATTATGATAAGCTTGCTGCGCTTCCTGAAAAACCAGGAATACCGGCAATTGTTATTCGTAGAGCATACCAAAATGAACCCATAATTACTTTAGACGGCAAAAGCTATCTATTGGAAGGCGAGGAAATGGTTATTGCTGATGGCATTAAGCCCTCTGCCATAGCAGGAGTTATGGGTGGAAATATTTCTGCCATCAGTGAAACTACAAAACGCATAGTTTTGGAAAGTGCCGCTTTCAATCCGAGTTCCATTCGTAGAACTTCTTATAAGCATAAAATCAGCACTGATTCCTCCTATCGTTTTGAACGGCATTTAAGTGAATATTCTGCTGAAGATGCTTCAATAAGGGCTACTCAGCTGATTTGTGAACTGGCAAATGCAGAACTTTGCGAAGTTACTTATGATAGTTTTCCTTTTCCTCCCAAGCCGTTGATTTTAGGTATCCGTTCTGATCGCTATACACAAGTAATCGGTTATGAACTGGAAGATGAAAAAATTAGGGATTATTTGGAACGCCTGGGGCTTAAATTTTTACAATACGGAACCTGGAAACCAGGGAAAATAAATGATATTGCGGAAATTGAGAGCTATTCTTCAGAGAACAAACAAAAAAGTATTAAAGCTCAATATTATGAAATTCCTCATTGCAGGGTTGATTTGGAACGCGAAATAGACATAATTGAGGAAATAGCCCGTTTAGACGGTTATGACAAAATACCTGTAAAAACCCTTCCACAAAGGATTATGGACCGTCATTCCTATCGGATAAAGAAAAATGCTGTGGATTATTTAGTCAGTCGCGGCTTTTACGAGACACTTAATTATAGTTTTTCCGAACCGGATTTGCTCTATAAATTGGGCTATGAAGATGGCGATAGGGAACTGGAAATGATAACTTTGAAAAATCCGCAAAGTAGTAATCAAAGCGCTATGCGGACTTCTTTGATACCGCAGTTATTACAAAATTTGGCTTATAATCTGAACCGTGGCGAAAAAAACATCAAACTTTTTGAGCTGGGAAAGACATATCACAGGCAGGAAGCCCTCTCTTACGAGCCCTACTTTTTAGCTGGAATTGTAACCGGACTGAATAAAGAAGAACATTGGCAGGATAAAGCAAGTCCGATTACTTTATTTTGGGTGAAAGGAATCGTAGAAGAACTGCTCTCCCTGTGGCATCTGGAAAATTGGTCTGTTCAGGAAACTAAAGTGCCTTTTCTTTCCCGCACTGAAAGTGCCTCTTATTATCTGGAAAATAAGGAACTGGCTTATTACGGAAAATTAAATTCTATAGTGGCAGAAAAATTTGATATTGATACCATTGAATTAAAACAAGATATTTGGATAGTTCAATTCGCTATGGAAAACATTATCAATGCTACTCGCACCCTTAAAACACACTTTCAAGAAATTCCCCGTTTTCCCTTCGTAACAAGAGATATTTCTTTTCTTATTGCGGAAGAAATTCCCTACAGCGAAATAATAAAAACAATTGCGGAAATTGAGAGAAATATAATCAGCGAAGTAACTGCCTTTGATGAATACCGGGGGAAACAAATTCCTGAAGGTAAGAGGAGCTTGACTTTACGCCTGAAATTTAGAGACAAAGAAAAAACATTGACAGATGAACGAGTAGATTATCTTATTGATTTGATAATAAAAAAGCTAAGGGAGACCTGGCAGATAAAAATGAGGTAACTTATGGAAAGTAATGTAATTAACCTACAGGACAAGATACAAAAACTAATAGACCAGTATACTCTGGCAACTAAAAAAGTTGAGGAACTGGAAGAGAAAAATCGGCAACTTGCAGAAGAAAATTCTCAATTGATTGCCCAAATTCAAACCAGCGGAAAAGCAACCGGCGAACAGGAGAAAAAATATAAGACACTACAGGAAGAATATAATACCCTGGAAAACAGGTATAAAGAACTGCAGAAAATCCTTGCCGGTTTAGAAAGTGTTGCTGAAGGTGCTATTAAAAAGATTGACGGATTATTCGCCTCCAGCGAAAAAGAGATTTGATAATGCAGTCGGTGGAAGTGGAAATATTTGGACGCAGATTTCGTTTGCGTAGTGATGATCCTGAACGGACAAAACAAATTGCAAACGAAATTAACGACCAAATAGATGCACTTTCCAAACACTACGATAATTTGGATTTTACTAAACTGTTGCTTTTGATTTGTCTTCAGCAACAGGATGAAGTTTTAACTTTGGACGCCAAGAATCGTGCTTTAAGCTCCGAACTTGAGCGTTTGAATCAGATGCTTTCAAAAATAAAGATATAAAAAGTGCCTGCAGAATTCGTGATATGGGTTGCATAAAAGCTATTATAGTTTCGGGTGTCGAGCCATGAGTGGCATGCGCGCCAGCTGGTCCTGGATACATAAAGCTCACAAGGTAGATACCCACTTCAAGCTTGGCTTTCTAATGACAAGCGTACACGGTTCATGCGGGCACTTGAATAATTCGCTTTGGCTATAAACCAAAGTTAAATAGATTGAAATAAGGAAATAACAATGACTATAAATCCTATTATAGCACTCATCATAGGAGTGGCAGGCGGTTTTGCCATTGCTCTTATTATATATTTCATAAAGCGTAATACTGCTTTTAAACTGATTTCGCAATCAACTAAAATTGCCGAAGAGTTAGAAAAGAACGCTAAAATTGAAGCCGAAAATGCTAAAAAAGCAGCTCTACTGGAAGCACGCGAAGAATGGATTAAACAAAAACGGCTTCTGGATGAGGAAATTAAAGAACGCCAAAAAGAACTGCGGCTGGAAGAAAAAAAATACAATGAGCGTTTAAGCAGTTTAGATAAACGCCTGGACTCTCTGGATAAAAAAGAAACTGCCCTTGCGGAACAGGAAAAAAAATTAAGAAACAAAGAAGAAGAACTGCTCAATAAGAAAAATGAATTTGATGCTATCATTGTTGAACAAAAAAATAAGCTGGCCGAAATTGCAGGGCTCAGTCGTGAAGAAGCAATTGCCCGTTTGCGGGAAGAATTAATTTCGCAGGCAAGGCAGGTTGCGGCAAATGATGCCCGGCTTACTATTGAACAAATAAAACTGGATGCCAACAGAAAAGCTGCAGAAATTCTTTCCACTGCTATTCAACGGATGGCAGTAGATTATGTATCCGAAACAACCGTCTCTGTTGTATCGCTTCCTTCCGATGAAATGAAGGGAAGAATAATTGGCAGGGAAGGAAGAAATATCCGCACTTTTGAAAAGGTCTCCGGAGTGGACTTAATTATTGATGATACTCCCGAGGCAGTTGTGCTCAGCTGTTTTGATCCTGTCCGTCGTGAAGTAGCCAGATTAGCTTTGGAAAAACTTATTGCCGATGGTAGAATTCATCCTGGTCGCATTGAAGAAATAATAGCCAAAACAGCTAAAGAAATGGAAGAGAATTTGGTTAAGATTGGAGAAAAAGCAGTTCTGGAAACCAATATACACAATATTTCACCGAACCTCATTAAGGTTTTGGGGCGTTTGCATTACCGAACCAGCTACGGACAAAATGTTTTAGAGCACTCAATAGAGTCCGCTTGGATTTGTGGAATTTTAGCTGCTGAACTGGGTCTGGATCAAGAACTTGCTCGTAGAGCAGGTTTATTGCATGATATAGGAAAAGCTATAGACCACGAATTTGACGGTTCCCACGCCATTATTGGAGCCAATTTGGCACGCAAAAACGGTGAGGGAAAAATAATTGTGAATGCTATTGAAGCTCACCATGAAGAAGTGGAGGCAATTTCTGTTTATGCCGCTTTAACTCAAGCATCGGATGCTATTTCTGGTGCCCGACCAGGTGCCCGAAGAGAAATGTTGGAAACCTATATGCAGAGATTATCCAAACTGGAAGAAATAGCCAATAGTATAGATGGAGTAAGTAAATCGTATGCCATTCAGGCAGGCAGGGAATTACGGATAATTGTAGAGCCGTCTTTGATTGATGAAAATCAAACTGCTTTATTGGCAACTGAAATTGCCGCTTCTATTGAGAAACAGGTTCAGTATCCTGGTCAAATTAAAGTTACGGTTATCAGAGAAACACGCCAGATAGCAATGGCAAAGTAATGAAAGTTCTATTCTTTGGTGATGTTTACGGTAAAGCAGGCAGGCAAACAGTTCAGCTTACTCTTCCGGAATTGAAAGAAGAATTTCAACCGGATTTTATTTTGGCTAATTGTGAAAACCTTGCAGATGGGAAAGGAGTTACCGAAAAAACACTTAACCAGCTTTTTAATGCAGGAGTTGATGCTGTTACGGGGGGCAATCATTTATGGGATAGAACAGAATCTCTGGAATATATTCGCGGTCAAAACAGAATAATTAAACCGCTAAATTATCCTGAAGATGCTCCAGGAAATCCTTATATTATTTTAGCTAAAGAAAACCTGCGTTTGGGAGTTCTCTGTCTTTGTGGTCAATTGTTGATGCCACCGTGTAATAATCCTTTTACAGCATTGTCTGAGTTTATAAAGTTACATTTTACAAAAGACGCTGAACAGGTCTCCCTTTTTCCTTTGCCTTATCCTGTTATTTTAGATTTTCATTGTGAAGCAACCAGCGAAAAAAGAGCTATGGGCTGGTTTGCGGATGGACAGCTAAGTGCTGTTTTAGGTACTCATACTCATATTCAGACCGCCGATGAAGAGATTTTGCCTTTGGGAACAGCTTATATTACGGATATAGGTATGACCGGTTCACATAATAGTGTAATCGGAGTGAAGAAAGAAATTATTATTGAAAAATTCCGCACTTCTGTTCCTAACCGTTTTGAGTCCTCCGACTTAGGTTTACAGGTTAATGCTGTATGTTTGGAATTGGATTCCGAAACAGGGAAAGCATTAAATATCATGCGTATAAGAAGAAATATTGAATAAAATTATGGAGAAAGTTTTAAACGGAAAACCCGTTGCCCAATTGATAAACCGGACTTGTTCCAGTTTAATAGCTAATTATGGATTGAAACCGCAAATGGTTTTAATCCAGGTAGGGGATGATCCTGCTTCCACTTACTATGTCCAAAGCATTATCAATAGCGGAAAGAAATTGGGTTGCTTCTGTCAAATGAAAATCCTGCTGGATAACATAAGCGAACAGGAATTATTAGCGATCCTGAACGAAGCTAATCACAATCCCGATGTTAATGGCATAATGTTACAAAAACCGCTTCCTAAACATATAAACGAAAGCAAAGTTAATTCAGCTATCAATCCGGCAAAGGATTTGGACTGTTTGCATCCTCTAAATTTGGGAAAAATAATGCTGGAAGAAGAGGGTTTTCTTCCCTGTACTCCTGCTGCAGTTCTTTTTTGTATGCTCTATTATGGAATTGAAACCCAAGGTAAGCATATAGTAATTTTAGGTCGCAGTAATGTAGTTGGCAAGCCCTTAGCTAATATTCTGCTCTGGAAAAGAAGTTTTGCGAATGCTACGGTTACTGTTTGCCATAGCAAAACAAATAACCTTGCTGAGTTTACCAAGGAGGCAGATATCCTCATTACGGCAATAGGCAAAGCGGAATTTGTAACTCCTGAAATGGTAAAAGAAAATGCCATTATTTTGGATGTGGGAATAAATGAAATTAAATTGGCAAACGGAGAAAGCAATTATGTGGGTGATGTTAATTATAGCTTATGTTACGATAAGGCATTGGCTATAACACCAGTTCCCGGAGGAATAGGCAGAATTACTACCTCAGTGCTCTTTTTGAATTTGGTTGATGCCTGTCTTAAATCCAGAAATACAAACAAAAGTATTGACGAATATATCCATCTTATTTTTGATGTTAAATAATGAAATTTACTAATTCCGATGTTTGGGAGGAATGATGCAGTTGAAGAGTGCTAAACTCTTATTCATCATAGTGATGATTATAAGTAGTGTATTGCTGATTTCGGGTTGCGGGAAATCCGGAAACCGTTTTGCCAATCAGCCACCAACAATTCAAATAACCTCTTTTGAGGGCTGGGATACAACTTATGTTAGTGCCGGTTACGATACAACTGAGGTTTATAGTTTTCAGCAGCGTATTTATTGGCATGCTACTGATCCTGATGGAGTAATTACCGGCTATGCATTCAGAATTTTGGATGAAAATAATAATCCTGTTCCTACTCCCGGTTATGAATATATAGATTTAACCGGAGAGCTTACCCCAGATAATCTTTTAGCTTTGGGAACGGGATGGGTAATTCACTATATGACTGGAGCGGATCAAAATATACCACTTGATGATCCACATGCACGTCGTTCTATTTGGACTTCACAAAAATATGCTGTAATCAATTTTCCCTCCGCTGATTCTATAGGGAATCCGATTGTTAAATTTAGCAGATTTGAAGTGGTAGCTATTGATAATAGAGGTGCCATTACTCCTCATCCTGCCTGGAGGAATTTCCGTACTCAATCGGATCGTCCAAAATGTATGATTTCTTCCACTAAAGGTAACCCTAATGGCAAAGATGTAGGTTCCGGATTAAAACTTGCCTTCACCATGAGCGATACCGATCCTTTTATTACTGCGGTTCCCTATAAATATGAATTTAAAATAATGAAAATAACTAACCAGGGAGCAGTGATACCAGGAACTGAATCGGATTGGTTTTCCACTACCAGTGAAGATAACAGAACTAATAGAATTAATGAGTATCTGCTTACAAAATATACAAACCCACCTTTATCTTATGACTATGATGAAGTCACATTGGCATTCAAAAACCAAAGAACCAAAATTATATCTCGGGTTACAGATTTGGCAGGAGTTATATCTATTCCGGATGATGCTTCTATGATGATTTTCTCTGTCCGTCCGGGATTTAGACCTCATACTTTTATCTATCCAACCAAAACCTATGCTCTAACTAACCATCATTTTGAAGATTATGGTGATGATTCCACCGAAGAAATAAAAGTTATACCCAGAGTGGTAACCGAGGGAGTAACGCGTTATGCTCTTCCTCTCTTTAAAGATTTTGAGGGTAAATATACTGCTGTCTATTCTACAAATATTAAACTTTGGATCCGTTGGGGCTGGTGGGGAGAATATGGAGAAACAAGAGGGGAAACTGTTACTTATGGTGATACAATTAAAATCAAAACAACTCCTTACAATAAAAAAGTGGATGTGGTTTTGGATAGCCGAACAGGGCAGAATTACTTTAGCGAAATAACTGCCTTTGATCTTCGTTTAGATGGTGAACCCTATAACTATCCTCCTTATCCTTTTAGCAAATATGGCTTTACCGATCAAAACGGGAAAAAATGGTTGCGCCTTCCTGTAAATTCTCCTTTGGCACAAACAGTCGTTCTTACAAGTGGTCAGTTACCTCTTCCTCCGGCAACAGAACCGGGAGAACACAAATTTGAAGTTAGAGTAGTAGACCTACAAGATGAATATGATCCTACCCCCGTGGATTTTACTTTCTATTTACATCGTTACATAGAACCTGCTAACCGACAGGGAGTTCTGATAATTGATGATGATCCGGTTAGTGCTCAAGTAAACGATGCACTAATAACTCAAAAGTATCAATCTATGCTTGAAGGATATAACGGAAATGTAAATGTAATAACCAGAACAGAAACTAATGAAGATATTCGTCAAAGAGCCATTGCTTTTAGCGACCTCCAAAAATACAAATTAGTTATCTATCATACTGACAATTATCAGAAGACGGGTAATTTGCAACTTGACTTTGATGCCTATAGTTTATTCTTAATGAGAGGCGGGAATCTGTTAATTTCACACACTAATCTTTTAGGAGCACAATTAACGGAAATTGCTAATGGAGGTTTACGAAAAACCTTTGTTACCAATCTGGGATTTAATAAAATTCCCAAAGTATCTTACCTAAATGATTCAAACAGTCCTTTCTTTCAAAAAGCTGTTTCTAATTATACAACAGATTATAACGATTTGAATTTGCATTATGATGTTACAGGTTCACCTGCTATTCATCCGATTATTGATTTACGTGATGGTTTAGGTTATTTATCCTATTTTGAGAATGGTAATTTTTCGGGTGATATTCTTTATAAATTCGGTTGTAAACCTACAACCTATCCTACTTATCCACCCACCAGCGAGCAATTTGATAAATATAATGGTAAAACAGTTGCTTTCCGAAGAACAACTTCTTCCAACGGGAAGGTTTATGTCTTTGGCTTTCCTTTATCCTTTATGAAAGTTGAAGATACGCGTCCGATGATGAATAGAATTATTTCTGAACTGATGTAACTTTCATTCTTGAAGGAAAAAGAACTTTTTCATTTTGAGAGTTCAAAGTTCAAAGTTCAAGGTTCAAGGTGCAAAGTTGTAACATTCTCTCTTGAAGGGGAAAAGAACTTTGTCATTCCTGAAAAAGCAGGAATACACATAAGTTTAGCAAGATATTTATGTCTTTGCAATATAAATATAGTATAAAATCCTGCTGATCCAGTCATCTGAGTTCTTGGGTAGTCACGAGTCCTCATCGCTAAATGAATTTGTGACAATGTATAAAGTTACATAAGCGATGACAACTCCTGACTGAATTGAAATTAGTGATTGTGGCTTTATTTTAACGAGGGGTTTACACACCCATCTACATCATTGTATCGCCCTTCGGGGCTTTTGGTATATGGCTAAGAGCTGAGGGCAGAGAGCATCTCAACCCTCTAAACCTTATCAACCGTCTAAACCTTCTCAACTTTCTCAACCTTATTTTACGAGGGATTTACACACCCTTCTACATCATTGTGTCGCCCTGACGGGCTTTTGGGAACAGGAAAAGAAAAAAGAAATTAGTGATTGTGTCTTTATTTTAACGAGGGGTTTACACACCCTTCTATATCATTGTTTCGCCCTTCGGGCTTTCAAGGAATTAAAAAATCTCAACCTTCTCAACCCTCTCAACCTTCTCAACCGTCTCAACCCTCTCAACCTTCTCAACCCTCTAAACCCTCTAAACTATTTCAATTTTTATCTTTGTGTTCCAATTCCGAGTATGGTATCTGCCATTGTGTTGTATCATGATTTAAAATAAGTGTTCCATTATGTTCTTTTAATCGGTCGTAAATTAGTTTTTTAGCGGTAACTGTCTGGATGCGGGAAACATCATAAGCGGAAGTAATTGCCAGGGAAGTATGAAACAGGGTAGGTATAATATCTCCTGCATAGATATAATAGTCAGTGCCGAAATCAATTGTAACAATTTGACTGCCAATAGTATGTCCGCTAACAAGGGTAAGCAAAATTCCGGGTTCAATTTCTGCTTCACCATCAATTAAAGTTATATTTCCCTGTTTTTCCAGCAAAGCCAATTGCTGTTCAAAGTTATAAGCGGAGCGATTCAGTTCATCAGGATTTTTTGCTATTTCCCATTCCGCTTTTTGAATCCAATAGTGTGCTTTAGGAAAAGTGAGGGCATCATAAGTTCCAAAGTTAGTAATGATTCCACCTGCGTGGTCAAAATGCAGATGAGTCATAATCACATCGGTAATGTCTCTATCCTTAAGTCCCAATTCCGTAAGAGAGAAAGGTAGGAGAAATTCGCTCGGCTGATAAATATCTCTTTGTTTATCGGAAAGTCGGTTTCCGATTCCTGTATCTATTAAAATATTACGCTTGCCACTTTGAATAAGAAGCAGGTTTAAATTCAGTTGGCGTCTTTGTCTCTGATCCAGAATGGTCTTTGTATGCCATAAGGGATAGGGAAGAACACCCATAAAAGCACCGCAGTCAGACCAATAGTAACCAGCCGAGACAGGGAAAATTTGCTTCATTGATGTTTGGTGCCGCTAACTTTGGGTTGTTTTTGTTGGCGACTGGGTTTTTTCACTTTTAAGGAGGTATTTCCGGTTTTAGTATTTGGTGTGGGAACGGGTTTATGAGTATGCATTGGGGTTTTGTTGTTTCTCCTTTTGGGTTCTGTTTTGCTTTGGGAAAGTGCTTCTTTTTCATTTTGTTCGGCAGAAAAAACAACTATGCGTTTCTTTTCTCCTTCGCCAATAGTGAGGGTTCGTAAGCCCTTTTCCTGTTCCACATAGCGATGAATAATTCTTCTTTCAGCAGCAGGCATTGGTTCCAGAGTTATAGGTTTGCCGGTTATTTTAACTTGCAGAATTTGAGGAAGATAGGGCTTTAAAAAAGTTTCTGCCTGACGTTCCCTATAGCCATCAACATCCAAATAAATTCTCTCAATTTGAGCATTGCCCTCAAACACACGATTGATTAAATATTGCAAAGTATCCAGCATAGAACCATTTTTCCCAATTAAAAATCCGGAATCGGGACTGCCGTTGATTTCCAAAAAGAGGGTTTTGCCTTCGGTTCTGCTTTTTAAAGAAGTGTAGCTAATTCCCATTTTTTGCAATAAGTTCTGCATAAAAAGTTCAGCTCTGTCCAAAGATGAAGGTAGTTGAAAACGCACCAGTGCAAGTTTATGGGCAAATAAGCCAAATATACCTTTAGTGGGCTTTTTCAGGATTTCGTAATTTAGTTCCCAATCGTGAATTTTATAGTCCTCGCGGAAAGTCCTTATTATTTCTTCCAGGGATTCTCCGCTTTTATCTATAGTAGTCATTTATTTTCCTTTTTCTTGAGGTGTTTGGTTAAAAAATACTGATGAAGAATAGAGAGCACATTAAAAGCTGTCCAATATAAAACAAGTCCTGCTGGCATCCCGCGAAAGATAATCACCATAAAAATAGGCATTCCCCAAGTCATTATTTTCATTTGGGACTGCTGCATTTTTTGTTGTTCCGTCATTTGCGAGGTATCCACATTTTTAGGCCTCATCATTAACGACTGTAACAGCATAAAACCACCCATAATAATCGGCAGAATCATATAAGGATCGGGTTCAGAAAGGTCTTTCAACCACAAACAAAAGGAGGCATTACGCATATCCAAAGAATAACGTAAAACATTGTAAAGGGGAATAAGAATGGGTATTTGAATCAGCAAAGGCAGGCAGCCGGCAGTCATACTGGTTTTGTTTTCCTTATAGAGTTTCGTAAGCTCTTCCCGTTGTTTCACTACATCATTGGCATATTTTTTTCTGATTTCCTCTATATAGGGTTGCATTTTTTGCTGACGCATACTATGCACCATTTGATGTTGCGTTAAAGGATGCAGCAAAAGCTTTATAATAACGGCAAAAATAAGAATTACCACTCCATAATTTTTGATATAGCGATGCAGGAATTTAAGAATCCATTCAAAAATATTGGCGAGCCAACGTAGCCAGCTTGCTCCTCTTTCAGGAATGTTATCCATCTGTTTTCCATATTTCTGCAGAATTTGATAGTCCGTTGGTCCAGCATAAATTATAAAACTCTGGCTCCAGCTTTGTTTGGGATTGCTTTGTTTAGAATCAATAACAAAAGCCGGATTACCGGTTTGAGGATTCAATTCTGTTCTAAAGGAACGCACTAAAGCGGGCTCATTTTCTTTTAAGACGAGAGTAAAATATTTTCCTCTCAAAGCCATCCAATTGAAACTGTTAAGATTTCCAGAGGGCTGTTTTTTCTTCATTTTGGCGAGAGTTGTCTTAAAAATTTCGTTATCGGCATAATACATAAAGCGGTAATCCTGCTGTTTGCTTTTGGTTACAGTTTCCGTATCCGCAATACCACAGGAAAAATCAACTTCAATACCATTAATAACTTGATAATTTTCCACATTTATAGAGAAAGATATGCCATATTGATTATCCAAGGCAAAACTTTTACTAATTTGGGAATTTGTTTCATCACCCAGGAAAAAAGTTACTCCTAAAGAATCGGGAGAAATTCTATATTGAAAAATAACATCTTTTAACGGTGTTTCAGCTGTGGGATGAATCAATTTTACATCTGCCAGAGAACTATTTTCGGGAATTAGTTTCACTTTTGTGCTGTCGTGCATTATAAAATTATGCAATTCCACCTGTTGAATAGAACCTCCGCGGCTGTTGAAGGTAACCGTCATCAACTGATTGGAGAGTTTTATTATTTCCGGTGTTTTTCCCTTTGCCAAAAGAGTATCCAGCATTGGAGTAATGATAATGGTATCCGGTTTTACCGGTTCCGTAACTGTTTGAGGAGTTTGGGTTTGTCGATTTTGCTGTTCCTGCTGTTGACGCAATTGTTGAGGTTTCCAAACAAATTGATTGAAAACAAGGAAAAGGATGAACACCAGGAGTAAGGCAAGTAAGGTTCGTTTTTCCATTTATTGTCCTTTAGGGAAGTGGGTCGTAACCGCCCTTGTGAAAAGGATTACAACGCAAAATACGCCAGGCGGTTAAATAAAATGCCTTAAAAAAATTGTATTTTTTAAATGCCTCATAACTGTAAACACTACAGCTTGGTTCAAATCTGCAACTGGCTGGTAAAAAAGGAGATAAGGCAAGCTGATAAAACCGAATGAGGGCTAAAAAAAGCAGATTCGGAAAATGTAAAATCTGTCTCAAGACCTTGTTTGTATGTTCAGCTGTGCTATTATGTTTGTTAATTCTCGGGATAATTCCTGCCATTCTAATTCAGTAGCTCCACTTCTGGCTATCAGATTAAACCGGTAACCAACAGGTATTTTGTCCTGATTGGCACGCAACCAGGATTTGATTCTGCGTTTAAGTAAATTTCTTTTAACGGCTTTGCCCACCTTATTGCTGATAGTGATGCCCACTGCCATTTCACCTTCTCTGTATAATCCAGGCACATAAAAATAGGAAGACCTGATCATAAAATCCGGCTTAAAAAATTCAGCATATTCATTGTGTGAAGTAATCCATTGCAACATAAAGTTATACTGTTAATGTCTTTCTTCCTTTTGCTCTTCTACGAGCTAAAACTTTGCGTCCATTTTTTGTCGCCATCCGACTGCGAAAACCGTGAGTATTTTTGCGTGATCTGTTTGAGGGCTGGTAAGTGCGTTTCATTTTTTCTCTATCTCCTTGAATATATATGCATTTATATAGGTAAAGTCACAAAATTTGTTCTGCCTGCTATGTCAAGGATTTTTGTTTTTTACACCGAAAACACGGAGGACACCAAGAGATTTCATTTTACAAAGAGGAAAAGAGAAGAATTGAGAATGAAAAAAGTTGAGAGGGTTGGGAGGGTTTAGAAAGTTGAGAGGGTTTAGAAGGTTGAGAGGGTTGAGATGGTTGAGAAGGTTTAGAGGGTTGAGAAGGTTTAGAAAGTTGAGAGGGTTTAGAAGGTTGAGATTTTTTAATTCCTTGAAAGCCCGAAGGGCGATACAATGATAGCGATGGTGGCGTAAGCCCCTCGTTAAAATGAAAACACAATCACTAATTTCTTTTTTTTCCTGTTCCCAAAAGCCCGTCAGGGCGACACAATGATGTAGAAGGGTGTGTAAACCCCTCGTCAAATTCACGATGTTTCAACAGAGAAAATTTGGACTTACAATTTTATCTGCCTTCCAGAAAACCACAATTTACAAACTATCTCACTTACAACCGCATTTTAACTGGTTTCCTAACCTAAAAAATGTGAGTTAAAATAGAAACAACCTTCTCAACCCTCTCAACCTTCTCAACTCTCTCAACCTTATTTTACGAGGGGCTTACGCACCCTTCTACATCGTTGTTTCGCCCTGGGGGCTTTTAATGTATCTCAACCCTCTCAACTCTTTTCATTCTCAATTTTCAATTTTTCTCTTTCTCTCTTTTCTCTTTGTAAAATAACATCTCTCGGTGTCTTCGGTGTAAAAATCCCCTTGCAAGTTACCATATTTTCAGGATTTCTATCGCCGTTTCAAACTGTTGTAGATAGCTTGCTTCGGGGTCTAAATCAATAATAACTTTTAGGTTTTTTCCTGCTTCAAAGCGCAGCGGTTGTTTAATTTTGGTAGTAAAATGGAGCAATTGTTCTTGAGAAGGTAATTTTTTAGCGTCAAATTCCATAATAAAGCTATCGTGTTTAACCTGGCAGTCCTTTAAAGACAATTTTTTAGCTAATTGGCTCAGCTGGAAATAGTTCAGAAGCCAACTTGCCTGTTCTGGCAAAGGTCCGAAGCGGTCTAAAAGTTCCACTTCCAAATTATTTATATCTTCCAGCGTTTCCAATTCGCTTAAGCGTTTGTAAATACGCAGGCGTTCTTCATCGTCATCAATATAATCGGGTGGAAAATAGAGGTCTATTTCGGTTCTCACTTTTCTTCTTGTATCCGGTGATTCATCATTAAATAATTTGATTGTTTCGCCTTTTTCCACAGCTTGAATGGCATTAGCCAGAATGCGATTATAATAGTTAAAGCCAATTGCCTGAATAATTCCGCTTTGTTTAGTTCCCAAAATGGTTCCCGCACCTCTTAATTCCAAATCTCGTAAGGCAACTTGAAAGCCGGCACCCAAATAATCATATTGGGTCAATGCCTCCAAGCGTTTTCTGGCAACTGTTGTAGTTCCTTTGGAAATAAGCAGATAGGCATAAGCTCTTCGGTTACTTCTTCCTACTCTGCCGCGCATTTGATAAAGTTGTGCCAAACCGAATGTTTCGGCATTATCTATTAAAATCGTGTTAGCATTAGGGATATCAATACCGTTTTCAATGATAGTAGTAGAAATTAGCACCTGATATTCCTTTGCCCAAAAGTCAGCCATTACCCTTTCCAGTTGTTGTTCCGGCATTTGGGCATGACCTACAATAAAACGAACTTTAGGCATTGCGTTTCTTAATTCCGTTGCCACTGTTTCAATTGTCTGCACACGGTTATGAATGAAAAAAACCTGTCCACCCCGGTCAATTTCTCTTCTGATAGCATCTTTGATTACTTCCATATCCCGTGGGGTAATAATAGTCCGAACCGGTAATCTTTCTTTCGGCGAGGTCTGCATCAGGGAAATTTCTTTCAGTTTGGAAAGTGCCATATTCAAAGTTCGCGGAATGGGAGTTGCGCTCATATAAAGTGTATCCACATTGCTTTGGAGGGCTCTTAGTTTTTCTTTATGACGCACTCCGAAACGATGTTCCTCATCAATAATTAAAAGTCCCAATTTCTTGAATTGAACATCTTTGGAAAGCAAACGATGGGTTCCGATGGCGATATCAATAGAGCCACTTTTAAGACCTAAAAGGTCTTTTTTCATAGCGGTGTTTTTCCTAAAGCGGCTAAACATTACAATTTTTACAGGATACTGAGCCAAGCGTTCTCTAAAAACCCTATAGTGCTGTTCTACCAATAAAGTTGTAGGTGCTAAAACGGCAACCTGATAGCCACTGCAGACAGCTTTAAATGCAGCTCGGATAGCAACTTCCGTTTTTCCGAAACCAACATCTCCGCAAAGTAGTCGTTCCATCGGTGCCGGAAGTTCCATATCTTCTTTAATTTCTTTCGTGGCTTTGCTTTGATCGGGTGTATCCTCATAGATAAAAGAATCCTCCAATTCCTTTTGCCATTCGGTATCCGGTTGATGAGCAATGCCAAGGCGTGAACTTCTTTCTGCATATAGCTTAACAATATCGGCTGCAATAAGTTCAATTTGTTGAGCAGCTTTTCGCTTAGTATTATTCCATTTGGAACTGCCAAGTTTGTTTAAAACCGGTTTGGTACTTTCTTCCGCTACATATTTGGTTACCAGAGAAAGCTGATAAGTAGGAACATAAACCCGATCATCATTAGCATAACGCAAAACCAGGCATTCAACATCAGAACCGTCCAAACGGATTATTTTCAGTCCTTCAAAAACACCAATACCGTGATCTATATGCACAACATAGTCCCCTGGCTTGAGGTCTTCATAATTTACAATGGTTTCTCCAGGTGCATAACGGGGAGTATAGCGTCTGCTTTTATAACGATTAAAGATTTCGTGATCGGTCCATAAATTTAGATGGCAATCTTCCAGGGAAAAGCCCTCGTGCAAAACTCCGAAGAACTCAGTAAAAGGAATTTTGCCAATACTTTGCTGCATACGCTTTGCCTGGCTTTGATTATCAAAAAGTAAAATATTCTGCCAGCCCTCTTTGTTTCTGGAAAAAAGGGTTTCTGCCAGCAGCCCCAAATCGGATTCAAAATTGGGTTGACTTGCAAAAGGAGCACGCATATTTAAAGTGGGGAAGGAGAGTTCAAATTCACTTTGAGAAAGGTAAAGTTTTTCACTTTTCTCTTTCAATTCTGTTAAAACATCCCAATCGGCAAACATTTGTTCCGGGCGCGGAACTCTTCCCTGACCTTGAATTTTGGCTTCTTTTTGCCAGGTGGTAAGTGCTTGCTCAAAAAGGGTTTCATACTCTTCCTGAAGATAGTAAAAATTGTTCCAAACCAGAATGCGATTATCCTTTTCAAAGTAATCGGCAAAGGTCTGTAATTCATTACATAGCAAGGCATAATAATTTTCAATTCCTTCAAAGAAACCCTGATTCCGAATTTTGGCAATTATTGGTGAACCACTATCAACATCACTTAAAGAAAGTTCCCTGGCAGGTAAAATTGTCAGTTCCGTTAAGTATTGTTCCAAACTTCGCTGTGTAGTAACAGAAAAAACACGCATTCCAATAATTTCATCTCCCCAAAATTCCAAACGCACAGGATTAGTTAGCGGAGGTGAAAAAATATCTATAATACCGCCTCTTTTTGCTGCCTGAAAGACCTTGCTAACCTGGTATTGAATTTCATAACCCATATCGTATAAATTGTGAAGTAAGGTGTCGGGCTCACATTCCATACCCTGTTTGAGATGTAAAATATGACGGGAGAGGAATTTTTGGGCAGGTAAATAGCGTCCTAAAGCTCTTGCCGAAAGCGAATAAATAGCACTTTTATCATTATTAAGGGTAGCAAGAAAGGTCTCCATTCGCGTTGCCCGAATACTGTAATGCGGAGAACGTTCTTCATAGGGCAAAATCTCATAATCGGGCAAATAATGTGCATTTTCCTTTCCGATAAGCACACAGAGGTCATCCCAAATATCCTCTGCTATGATATCATCCTGAGAAACAAGGATTATATTTTTTCCAGTATGTTTCCATAAATGAACTGCTAATAATGCCCGGGCACTTTGATTGAGGTGGTAAATTTGAATAGACCTATCTTTTAAGGGAAGCTTGAGCACCCTTTGCATAAATTTACTTTGGGCTAATATCTCTTCTATTTTAGCGTAGAGCATTGTCTCTCACCGATTTCAAGTATAACACAGGGGGAAAAATTTAGTTCCCGAAGATTAGTTCCTGCAGATTATTTCCCGCAGATTCCGCAGATCATTTCACGCAGATTCCGCAGATTACGCAGATTTTTGTTTATAATATTACATTGTGTTGCCTTTATGGGCATAAAAAAATCTCAACCCTCTAAACCTTCTCAACCTTCTCAACCCTCTCAACCATCTCAACTCTCTCAACCCTCTACACCATCTCAACCCTCTACACCATCTCAACCCTCTAAACCTTCTCAACCCTCTAAACCTTCTCAACCTTCTCAACCCTCTCAACCATCTCAACCTTCTAAACCATCTCAACCATCTCAACCATCTAAACCCTCTCAACCTTCTCAACCTTCTCAACCCTCTTTCATTCTTCATTCTTCATTAAATATCTTCCTATTATTTTTGCCAATCTATTTCCAAAAGATATTGTGAGTCGTGCATCCTCTCCTTCACCATCTACGCTTAAAATAACTCCTAATCCGTATTCCGGATGAAAGACCTTTTGTCCGATTTTATAATATTTCTGGCTTTCGGTGATCACTTTATTCGTTTTCTTTATTCTTTTCGGTGGTTGAGCAATGCCAAAGTCACCATCCGAATGATAAAATAATCGGGAATCCACTTCTGTCAAAAATTGACTTGGGACAGGAAAATAGAAGGTATCATACAGGCGTCGGCTTTTTGTATAACTTAAATGCAGATAGTTCTTTGCTCTGGTAATGCCTACATAAAACAGGCGTCTTTCCTCTTCAATGCTATCCTGATTATTCATACACATTCTGTGAGGGAGAAGTTCATCTTCCAAGCCAGCAATAAAAACTGCTTCAAATTCCAAGCCCTTGGCATTGTGCAAAGTCATCAAGCGAATGGAATCCATATTTTCTTTCACTCTATCCAAATCCGTTTGCAAAGCTACATAGGGCAAATAGTCAGCAATTAACGGTTCCCTTTCATTTTCCTGATAAAAATGCTCACTGAATTCACTAACGGAAGTTACAAATTCCACCAGGTTTTCCGCTCGGGCAATATCCTGAGGATCATTACTATTCTGATAATGGCTAATCAATTCCAATTCTTCCACAATTGTTTTCACCATTTCCAAAGCAGGTTTGCGGGAAACGCTTTGCTGCCATCTTTCCAGCATCAGGCAAAATTCACTGATTCTCTTTTTAGCCGGATTTCCCAGTTCTTCAATTGCCTCCACATTTTGAATAGCGCTGAAAAGAGAAATCCGCGTTTTATTGGCAAAACCGATCAAACGGTTAATACTTGTTTGTCCAATTCCCCTTGCTGGCTCATTGATAATGCGTAAAAGGGATTCGTTATCATTCAGATTACTTAAAACATATAAATATGCCAGTAGGTCTTTAATTTCCTTGCGCTGATAGAATTGCACACCTCCCACGATGCTGTAAGGAATTTCTGCCTGAATTAAGGCACTTTCAAAAACCCGGGACTGCGCATTGGTTCTATATAAAACAGCTATTTCGCGTAAAGGAATTCCTTTTCTCTGCAGTTTAAGAATGGCATCGGTAATTCTGTTTGCTTCCTCAATTTCGTTTTCATAAACAGCAAGAACGGGTTTATCACCAACAGGAAGTTCACTCCAAAGCTCTTTACTGTGTCTTCTTCGGTTATTGGCTATAACGGCATTGGCTAAAGCTAAAATATTGCCTGTGCTTCTGTAATTTTGTTCCAGACGAATGCTATGCACCGAATTATAATCCTTTTCAAATTCCAGAATATTGCGTAAACTTGCACCCCTAAAGCTGTAAATTGCCTGATCATCATCTCCTACAACGCAAACCCTTTGATGGCCTCCGGCAATTTGATGCACTATTTCAAACTGCGCTTTATTGGTATCCTGATATTCATCAATCATCACATATTGAAATTGAGCGCGGTATTTTTCTCGCACTGTGTTATTATTCAGCAAAAGTTTAGCTGTCCACAGCAAAATATCGTCAAAATCCAATGCCTGATTAAGCAGAAGTTGTTGCTGATAAAGCCGGTAAATATTCAAAAAAGTGGCAAATTCGCTATCTTTATCTTCCCCCTGAAATTTAATATCTTCCGGCAGCATCAGTTTGTTTTTATATCGGCTGATGCGAGTTAATATATTGTTAATAGGAAAGCTCTGTTTATCAAAGCCATATTCCTTGTAAATCTTCTTCAAAAGGGACTTTTGGGTATCTTCATCGTAAATGGAAAAATTGGCGTTAAAAGGCAGATGAGCACTTTCAAAGCGTAAAATGCGACAGCAAATTGCGTGAAAAGTCCCTACCCATAATGACCTTACCGGGATATTCAGTAATTTTTCCAGGCGTTCCTGCAATTCCCGAGCTGCTTTATTAGTGAAAGTAACAATCAATATATTCCAAGGATGCACCTGTTTTTCCTTAATGAGATAAGCAGTCCTGTAGATTAGCGAGCGTGTTTTTCCGGAACCGGCTCCCGCTAAAACTAAGACCGGATTTTCTGTATCGGTAACAACTTCCAACTGCCTTTCGTTCAGTTGGGAAGCATAAAAGTTATTGTTCATAGCTAAGGAATACGAACCCAATAGGGTTCTGACCTACGCCCTTCCAGTTTGCCCTCTGGATATATTTTATAAGCAGAAATCCGATAATAAAAATCTATTTTAGGTTGAACTGAAGGGTCATCAGCACTGCTATGCATAAATTCGTTAGTTTTTACATCACCGACTAAGGCATAAGAGGAATAATAGCCCATTCCCCTGTAAATAAAATATCCATCTGTGTTGGATGCACTATTAGCTACCCATTTTATATTTACCCAGCAGGGATTTTGATGTTGTGATGAAGTAGTATGAGAAATTCCCGTAACCGGTTCCGGAACTGTAATATCTCCATTGCCATTAGGATCAAGAGGATTGCTGCGTTTCAAACTGCAGGAGGCAATCAAAGTAATCAGCATAATGAGGATTATTATTTTTGCCAAGTGTTTCACCATTTAAAACCTCACTTCTATTCCTGTAGGCGTAATATTTACAGGACCGCTTTTACTGCGTTCCATAATTTCCTCCCATAAACGGACATTATAATCCTGCGTGGATTGAATTACATCAAAGATATTATAAGCCCAAATAATTCCTGCAGCACCCATCAGGATAAAGGAATATTGATAGGGAACCTGAGCATCCTTATAATACCTTTCTATTTCATCTACCTGAGTTGCCTGTTTATATAGCTTATATTTACTTAAAGCTCTATCCAGAAAATAGAAAGAAGTTCCTGCCAGCACTATTTCTGTGCCTAAAATAACAGTTCCTTTTGTGCTTTCTTTAGCTGAAAATTGTCCCCAACCGGGAATAATAGCAGATTTAAGAATATTTGTGTTTAAAGGTTGAGCTTCCAGTTCATAAATCTGTAATAAGTCCTGCCTTTGTTTCAAGTCCTGCCGGTAGGCATTTCTATCCAGATAATTTTTCCAGCCGTATTTTGTAGTATCGGAAAATGCCTTAATATCAAAGCTCTGTGCCTTTAGGGGAAGAGCCGTTGTTCCGCAAATAATGCACAACAAAAGGAAGAGGAAGATTTTAGTTCTTGCTTTCATTGCATCAATGCCTCAGAAAGCTTGTTTAAAGGTATAATACTTCTATCTCTTAGATTTATTTGCCACACATACAAATAGGTCTCATTAGGGGTAAGCAAATCGTAGCGTGCCTCATATTTATATTGTCCTGTAGAAAGCATCAATTTCCATCCACTATCTTGAATTTCGTATTCCTTATAGCGTTTCAGCAATTCCTTCTTTTGATTTTGTATACGGTTAGTTAATAATCCACCTTTGTATTCAGTAATAATTTTACGGGCAAAAGCAGCAGGATTCTTGTTTGCCTCAATCATATTCTGAACTAAATTTGCCTTTTGTTTATATTCCGGTTTGGGGTCTAAAGCATAGGCAGAATTATATGCCTGCAATGCTTCATTCAGTTTACCCGTTGCTTCCAGTTGTTCACCCTGTTTATAAAGATCAGCGGCTTTGCGGATATTTTCCTGAATTGTAAATAAACGGTCTATTGCCTCCAGGGCAGGAGGATAATCGGGAATAATTTCAAAGGTCTTACGATAATGCACTAAAGCACCTTGAAAATCACCTGCTTCCAGTAAACTGTTTCCTTTTTGGATAAAGAGATTAGTGATGGATTCCAGGCGATGAATAATGCTCTCCTTTTTCTGGGGATAATATTGCATTGCAATTCTAAACAAACGGTCTGCTTCTATATAATCCTGTTGGCTAAGCAGTTCTTCTGCCTGTTTCTCATAAACATCCGAAATCAGTTTATTCACCTGGTTCATATCTACAACCGGATATTTGGAAATTTCAAATAGCTCTTTTAAGGCATCGGCATAGTAGCCCTGTTCTGTTAAGACCTCAGCATATTTCAATTTTCCCGGTATAAAACGCATTACATAATTTCGTGCCAGAATTTCATAAGGACTATTGGGATAGTTATCAAAAAGGCGCATATAATCATTCCAAGCTGATTCATTATCTGCCTTCACATCTAAAAAATATCCAATTCTGCGATAAAGCACTTCAGGAATTAAAGGACTTTCCGGAACCTCTCTAATTATAGCATCCAGATAGCTCTTGCTTACTATCCGGTTACCTTCTTTTTCCGCTTCCATAGCAAGGTCACGATAAATTTCTGCCAGACGCAAATTGGCGGAATCCGAATTTGCCAGCTTGAAAAAACGAATTGCCAGGGGCCAGTTCTTTTTCTCTACAGCTGCTTCCGCTAAGGCAGAATAACAATTGGAACGCACTATTTCAGCCCGGGTGGCAATAGCTCTATTTTCAGCATTAGCAATCAAATCATCCAATTCCACAATTGCTGCTGCGTAAAGATTTTTCTGGTATAACTCTTCCGCACTTCTTAAGCGGTTAATTTCGCAGCCGCTAAGAATTATTACTATAAGTAGCAGGAGAATTATTTTATATCTGGTAAACAACATCTTCCCTGGCGAATTCAAATACCTCAGGATTCAGTTCCTCTTTCCGGTTTTCCAATTCCGGGGTTATTCCATGGGTGAGGATTATTTTCTTTATGGCAGTATATTTCAGTTTTATTATCTGTTCCGCTTCAGGATGACCCGCATCTACTAAAACGGTATGTGCCTCTTTTAATGTATCCATAATGCAATCGGTGGTCTCTATATCACTGGTATAAACAAATTTTCCCTGTTTTCCGGTAAAACAAAGTGACCAGGATTTCATCTGATTGGGCAATTTATATTCACTGATTATAGATGCATACCGATACAAATGATCATTGGGCACGGCATAAATCCAATCAAAATATAGCTCCGCTTGTTCTATATCCCGAATTAACAAATTAAAACCGAATTTCTGAGGGTAGGTATACATCAATTGTAAGATTTCCAGAAAGGAAGCAGGACGCTCTGGTAAAAATAGCAAAAGATCACGCTTTCTATTTTGCAGGTATAACATTTGCAAAACCATAAATAGACCATCAAGGTGATCGGGATGATAATGCGTAATAAAAATGGCATCCAGCTCTTCGGCAGCAACTTTATGCTCCAGTAAACGATGAGCACAGCTATCTCCACAATCAGCCAGAATTAAATTATTCTCTTTCCGAATAAGAATACTGGAAAGATGTTTATCAAGTTGTGGCAAACCCGGTCCCGAACCTAAAATAGTCAGTTCCATATTTACTCCTTTTTGTGTTTTTGCTGGTTTGCCGGAACTACAATTGGCACTTTATCCAGCTTGCGTCCAATAAATAAAAAGAATCCCGCAAAGATAACAGTCGTTATAATCAGTAAATGCCGATTGCCAATTCTGAAAATAATTATTGAGGTTAACGCTATCAGCACATTGATGGTATAAATCATAATGGCGGTAATTTTAACTGAGCCCAAAATAGTATTCATCCTGTGCGTACTATGATCTCTTCCACCTTGTGTAACTTGCCTTCCATCCCTTCTGCGGGTGTAACTTACCAAAGAAATATCAAAAATAGCATAAGAAAGCAAAAGCACCGGTAATAAATAGAAAAACCTGTCATTATAACGATTAGCAGCATAACGAGCCATCAAAATCCCCATTGAGGATAAAAAATAACCGATAAACATACTGCCCGCATCACCTAAAAAAATGCGCGCCGGATTAAAATTATAGGGCAGAAAACCAAAAGTAGAACCCGCAAAACTAAGAGCAATCAAAGCCATTAAAGCCATTGCTTCCTGATTTGCCTGCGTCGTATTGACCAAAGCAAAAGCAAAAAAACCCAGCCCCAAAATGCCTGCCATTCCACTTATAATACCATCCATATTATCCAAAAAATTCAGCGCATTCATCAGCCCTACCATCCAAAGTAACATAATGGGCAAGGAAAGATATATGCTGCCAAACATCAATCCCAATTCGCCGATGGTAAAATTCGTGCCTATAAATAGTAAACTTACCGCTATCTGACCTGCCAATTTTACCGCTGGTTTCATTCCCTTGTGATCATCTATTATCCCTATTAAAACAATTATTATAGAACCGGCTAAATAACCCAGCATCGGCTTGTCCAAATAACGACCCGGAGTAATTAAAACATCATAAATGCAAAGCAATACAAAACCGGTGGCTACACTCAAACCTCCTAAAAGAGGGATGTTTTTCAAGTGTATTTTACGCGCTTCGGGCTTGTCTACGAAGTTCAAAGCACTTGCCAAACGAATGATAAAAGGCGTTAAACCATACACAAATAGCCACGCCATTATGAATACACTTAAGTATTCATAAATCCGGTTTTCCATCGCACCGCTCCACTATTTTCTTACCAAGCAAAAAAAGAAAGAGATTTTGTCAAGAACGAATGAAGAAAATATGGTTGAGATGGTTGAGAAGGTTGAGAAGGTTGAGAAAGTTGAGAAGGTTGAGAAGGTTGAGAAAGTTTAGAAGGTTGGGTGGGTTGAGAAGGTTTAAATGGTTGAGATACCTTAAAGCCCGTAGGGCGAAACAATAATAGCGATGGTGGCGTAAGCCCCTCGGAAAATGAAAACCCCGAGATCCTTTTTCCTTTTATCTTCCCCTTTGCCAAAAGCCCCTTAGGGCGACACAATGATAGCGATGGCGGCGTAAGCCCCTCGGAAAATTCACGATTTAATCGCGGTGAAGTTTTGACTCTAAACCGACCCTTTTGTGGTTGCAACTATATTTTGAGGTAACAGGAAATGTTATTCGTTGCCTTCTACTTTCAAAGCTGAAGCTCGGTTTAGAGTTAAAACAAAAGAAACCGACCCTTTTGTGGTTGCAACTATATTTTGAGGTAACAGGAAATGTTATTCACTGCCTTCTACTTTCAAAGCTGAAGCTCGGTTTAGAGTTAAAACAAAAGTATCCCCCGAAGCCACAAATTCTGAACAATTCCTACCCCACATTTCTGGAGTGAAAAAATACTTTCTTTCACGATTGTGGAATTCGTGAGTTTATTGTAGCTCGGTTGCCAGTTTTCTTTTTCTTTTTTTCCGTGACCGTTGTATTCGTAAGTTTATTGTAGCTCGGTTGCAAGTGTGCAGGGTTCTTGTTTTAACTCACAATTTTGAAGTTTGGAGACCAGTTGAAAGATAGTTGTTAGTGTGCACAAATTGAGGGTTGTGGTTTCCGTGATGGCAGTGGCAAAATTGTAAGTCAAAACAAGCATCGTTGCAACTATATGCAGACGCGATGAGGTTTTGACTCTAAACCGACCCTTTTGTGGTTGCAACTATATTTTGAGGTAACAGGAAATTTTATTCGTTGCCTTCAACTTTCAAAGCTGAAGCTCGGTTTAGAGTTAAAACAAAAGTACCCCCCGAAGCCACAAATCAAGAACAATTCCAATCCAACCCTGCTGATGTGAAAAAATACCTTCTTTCACGATTGTGGGATTTGTGAGTTTATTGTAGCTCGGTTGTAAGTGTGCTTGCTTCTTGTTTTAACTCACAATTTTTTGATTCGGAAATAGGTAAAAGCTCGGCTGAAAGTGAAATAATGAGAGGGATGTGGTTTTCTGGAAGGCAAGTGAAAATTGTAAGTCAAAACAAGCAGAGGGGGGAGGTTTTGACTCTAAACCGACCCTGTAGTGTTTGCAACGAAATTCTGACGCAACAGAAAATTTTGTTCTTTGCCTTCTACTTTCAAAGCTGAAGCTCGGTTTAGAGTTAAAACAAAAGTATCCCCCGAAGCCACAAATCAAGAACAATTCCAATCCAACCCTGCTGATGTGAAAAAATACCTTCTTTCACGATTGTGGAATTCGTGAGTTTATTGTAGCTCGGTTGCCAGTTTTCTTTTTCTTTTTTTCCGTGACCGTTGTATTCGTAAGTTTATTGTAGCTCGGTTGCAAGTGTGCAGGGTTCTTGTTTTAACTCACAATTTTGAAGTTTGGAGACCAGTTGAAAGATAGTTGTTAGTGTGCACAAATTGAGGGTTGTGGTTTCCGTGATGGCAGTGGCAAAATTGTAAGTCAAAACAAGCATCGTTGCAACTATATGCAGACGCGATGAGGTTTTGACTCTAAACCGACCCTTTTGTGGTTGCAACTATATTTTGAGGTAACAGGAAATTTTATTCGTTGCCTTCAACTTTCAAAGCTGAAGCTCGGTTTAGAGTTAAAACAAAAGTACCCCCCGAAGCCACAAATCAAGAACAATTCCAATCCAACCCTGCTGATGTGAAAAAATACTTTCTTTCACGATTGTGGAATTCGTGAGTTCGTTATAGCTCGGTTGTAAGTGTGCAGGGTTCTTGTTTTAACTCACAATTTTTTGATTCGGAAATAGGTAAAAGCTCGGCTGAAAGTGAAATAATGAGAGGGATGTGGTTTTCTGGAAGGCAAGTGAAAATTGTAAGTCAAAACAAGCATCGGGGGGAGGTTTTGACTCTAAACCGACCCTTTTGTGGTTGCAACTATATTTTGAGGTAACAGGAAATGTTATTCGTTGCCTTCTACTTTCAAAGCTGAAGCTCGGTTTAGAGTTAAAACAAAAGTACCCCCCGAAGCCACAAATCAAGAACAATTCCAATCCCACCTTGCTGATGTGAAAAAATACTTTCTTTCACGATTGTGGAATTTGAGGGGTTGGCGAAGCTCGGTTGTAAGTGTGCGGGGTTCTTGTTTTAACTCACAATTTTTTGATTCGGAAATAGGTAAAAGCTCGGCTGAAAGTGAAATAATGAGAGGGATGTGGTTTTCTGGAAGGCAAGTGAAAATTGTAAGTCAAAACAAGCAGAGGGGGGAGGTTTTGACTCTAAACCGACCCTTTTGTGGTTGCAACTATATTTTGAGGTAACAGGAAATTTTATTCGTTGCCTTCTACTTTCAAAGCTGAAGCTCGGTTTAGAGTTAAAACAAAAGTATCCCCCGAAGCCACAAATTCTGAACAATTCCTACCCCACATTTCTGGAGTGAAAAAATACTTTCTTTCACGATTGTGGAATTTGAGGGGTTGGCGAAGCTCGGTTGTAAGTGTGCTTTTTCTTTTTTTCCGTGACCGTGGAATTCGTGAGTTCGTTATAGCTCGGTTGTAAGTGTGCGGGGTTCTTGTTTTAACTCACAATTTTGAAATGAAGAGACCAGTAATAATTTGGTTGTAAGTGTGCACAAATTGTGGGTTGTGGTTTCCGTGAGGGCAGTGGCAAAATTGTAAGTCAAAACAAGCAGAGGGGGGAGGTTTTGACTCTAAACCGACCCTTTTGTGGTTGCAACTATATTTTGAGGTAACAGGAAATGTTATTCGTTGCCTTCAACTTTCAAAGCTGAAGCTCGGTTTAGAGTTAAAACAAAAGTATCCCCCGAAGCCACAAATCAAGAACAATTCCAATCCCACCTTGCTGATGTGAAAAAATACTTTCTTTCACGATTGTGGAATTCGTGAGTTTGTTGTAGCGCGGTTGTAAGTGTGCTTTTTCTTTTTTTCCGTGACCGTGGAATTCGTGAGTTCGTTATAGCTCGGTTGTAAGTGTGCTTGCTTCTTGTTTTAACTCACAATTTTGAAATGAAGAGACCAGTAATAATTTGGTTGTAAGTGTGCACAAATTGTGGGTTGTGGTTTCCGTGAGGGCTGTGGCAAAATTGTAAGTCAAAACAAGTAGAGGGGGAGGTTTTGACTCTAAACCGACCCTTTCTACGGTTGCAACGAGATTTTGAAGCACCAGGAAATGTTATTCGTTGCCTTCAACTTTCAAAGCTGAAGCTCGGTTTAGAGTCAAAACAAAAATTCGCCCCGAAGTTTCTTTCTCCGGGGCGAACATATTATTTTACGAATGTGTAAACGCTCTAACGCGTTACTTCACTATCACCATCTTCTTTGTCTGGTTCAGTGAATTCGTACTCAGTTTGTAGAAATAGATTCCGTTTCCGCAAAGATTGCCTTTGCTGTCGCGGCCATTCCAATTCAAATTATTATTTCCTTCAGTTAGAGAGAAGGTTTTCACAACTTGACCAAGAATGTTATAAATGGTAACAGTTCCGCTGTCACCTTTTTTCACTTCTACGGCAATAGTTGTTCCGCTACCGGCTCTGAAAGGATTGGGATAGGCATTATACATTTTAGTATATTCCGGAAGAATAGGAGGTGTTGTTCCATTTACATAAATTGGAGAAGGTCCGTTAAAAGTGCTGTGATTATTCATTTCTACACATTCCAGCCAGTAGTAATAAGTATGACCAAATTCTACTTCTTTATCAATATGTTTGTAGTTTTGAGTGGTGCTGGTATTAGTGGCAGGAATATAGGCAATTTGAATTGCACTGGCAAGATTATCGGAACCATCATTCCTATAAATATTAAAGCCATTCATATTGGTTTCGGTTTGAGTTGTCCAGGCAATATTCACAAAATTCTCTGCTGTGAGCGTTGCCGCAAAATAACTCAATTCCACCGGCAAAGTAGGATCCTCATTACCTAAAACTACAGGTAAATTTGGAACATCTTTGGCTCCATCTATTGTAAAGGTTATGGTTACACCAGTATTTTGCACTGCATGCCAAATTCCACCTAAGAAATAGGCAGCCCAAGGAGCTGTAGTATTGAAGGTGATTGTCCAAGGTCCGGTACCGATCAAACTCAGGAAATACTGTTCCACAGCTACAAACGAAGGATTAACCCAGGGAGGAAGAACTCCACTACCATAATTGGCATTTCCACCGGTAATTGTAATTGTAACAGTTACGGTAGCTCCTGGAGGGGTAGTAGGAACTCCATCAGGAATATCATAATGAGGTGTTCCCACAAAATTGCAACTCATATTTTCTGAAATATTCGTTACTACAAATTCTGTTGGGTTCCAAGTAAAATGATCCATCACGACAGTGTAAACTGCACCTGTTCCCGCTGCCAAAGTAAATGTATGAGGAGTAATTGCACCACTATCTGATCCATCAACATATATTGCAGCTCCAATAGGAACTGATGTGATTGTCACATCGTAGTTTTGAGGAATTGTTTCTATTTCAACTATAAAACTGGCTTCAGCCCAACCACCATCTGCTTTGGGACTATTTGCCGTGGAAGTGCTACGACCATTCATTTGAACCCGCACTGGAGTATTGATTTTTTTGGTTGCTAAATTATTGTAGGCACAAACTTTCCAGGTATATGTTCCAGCTCCTAAAGCTGTAGGAGTTGTCCAAGAAAGAACATTAGGCAAATCTTGAATTTCTCCATTATTCCAGATTAACCTATACCCCTGTGCATTTTCAACTGCATCCCAAGTTAAAGTTACTGCTGTTGGTTCAGTGAAGGTTAGGGTTGTGGCGTTTGGGGATAGGTTAGCTGGTACTCCTGGAACTACAACTGTTTTCATTACGAAATCTTGATTAGGAGTATCTGCAACTACATCTGTATAAGTTCTGGATGCTGGCTCAAAAATATATCCTGTTTTAGAAGGAGTAACAGTGCCATCCCATCCATCCGGAACCGTTACAGAATAAGCACCGGCAGCATAAGTGATATCTGCGGGTAGAATATCAGTTGCACTGATAGCTACTTCACTTAAATCCCATTGACTGGTTATCGCACCGGAAATGATGTGAGTGGTAGGAGCGAGTGAAGTAAAAATTAAAGGAGTTCCTGGATATCCTGTTCCTCTTCCCCAATATATTGTACCAGTACCAGATAACACTATATCATTTAAAGATCCAGTTGCCTGATCACTTGATCTCTGCGCATTAACTGTTACAATATCTCCATTTTGCCATTGGTTAGTATAATTACCTAATTGAATTTTTAAGTATGTTTGACCACCAAGAGTAGTAAAACCGCACCCGACACTTGATTCAGTTAATGTGTTAGGACTGCTAGTTATTGTTGCTTGAAATGTAATATATTGTTGATCAGTTTGAGCAACTGCTGAATTATCTGAATTTCTTGCTTGAACATATAAGGTTCGAGGTGTATTTGTTTGTGCATATATTGAGAGAACTGAGAGAGCAATTGCAATTATTATTAATACCTTTTTCATTTTAACCTCACTTTTTACCTGATATTTTCATATTAATTGTTTTGCTAGCAGTAGGCCATATTGCTGTTCCAGAGCTATCAAGAAGAAATACATCGCCAATTGAAGCAGGTAATGTATCAGTCCACTCCATGAATTCGCTATCATAGTCTATAGATTCCCAACCCTGAGAAATATTCAGCCATCTAAAAATAGAATTAATATTACCAATCTCATTGCCTATTTGCTCAGCTGCCTGAATATTACCTCTATTAACAGGTACTGTAAGATAGTTATAACCTGGAGTTATATTATAAGTATAATTGGTTGGTAGAGAACCTATGCTATAAAAAGTAGTGTTTGCCGTACATTCTAATAATAAGACATCTCCTGGTACCACTGGCATACTATCTGTCCATTCTTGAAATTCTGTATCATATTCTATAGATGTCCAGCCCTGAAGAGAAGGTACGAATTTAAATATTGCAGTAATATTAGGCATATTACTAGATACTAAATCTTCAGCATTTCCTCCTTCTCCCATAGGTATAGCTACATAGCTAAAGCCAGTGTAACAGTCATATTTAACATATCCGACGACTTCGGAAGGTTCTGATTCGACCGCTGCGAGCATACCAACGGTTAGAATCAGCAGCAGCGGTAATATAAATTTCTTCATAACATTCCTCCTAAAGGAAATGATATTAAGTTACAAAAATTAAGTTATTGTGTCTATTGTTTCGGTTTGGATATCCGAAAGCTAAGGCACGACATTGTTTCTTTATCCGGTGTTTTTTTATTATGCTCTTCACCGGCAATTGCTCTTGAAAAGTGAATAAGACATTACGCATTTTTCTTCTGCATATCTTGCAAAATGGTTATGCGCCAGCTATTGAAAAGTAAAAAAAACTTTCATCGCACATTACACTCTATATACATTTATAGTATATCACACTACAATTACCACTATCTATACAGCCAAAATCCTGTCAAGCAAAAAATCATCTTTTTTTCAATTTTTTTCCTTTTTACGAATTTGTTTGGCAGTGAGGACAAATAACGATCCCGGTATTCACCAAAAAATAGAACACAGATAACTGGATCTACTGGATCAACAGGATTTTTTCCTTTGCCATTATCTCGTAAAAAAAAGTCCCTCTAAATTTGTGTAATCCTGTTCTTCCCTTATCTATTTCCATCTGAGGAATCAAGATGAAAACTGTGTAATCCTGTTCTTCCCTTATCTATTTCCATCTGAGGAATCAAGATGAAAAGTGTGTAATCTGGGAGAGATAATCCTTCCTTTCTCGCACTTGTTTTTTATCACTCTATATACATCTGCCTACCTTACACTACAATTACATAATAAAGCATAAAGGAAAAATGTCAAGCAGAAAATCATCTTTTTTCTGTCTTTTTCCTTGATATTTTTTCACATTCTTTACCTCTTCCTTAATAGCATTGCTTACCCATTGCTTACCCATTACGGATGAAGTGAGTATTAAGTCCGTAATGATAAGACAATATGCTTTGCGCGGTGAAGTTTTGACTCTAAACCGACACTTTTGTGGTTGCAACGAGATTTTGCCGCGGTGAGGTTTTGACTCTAAACCGACCCTTTTGTAGTTGCAACGAAATTTTGAGGCAACAGGAAATTTTATTTCCTGTCTTCTACTTTCAAAGCTGAAGCTCGGTTTAGAGTTAAAACAAAAGTATCCCCCGAAGTCACAAATTCCGAACAATTCCTACCCCACATTTCTGGAGTGAAAAAATGCTTTCTTTCACGATGGAGGAATTTGAAAGAAAGCTGAAGCTCGGTTTAGAGTTAAAACAAAAGAACCTCCTGAAGCCACAAATGATGAACAATTCCTACCCCACATTTCTGGAGTGAAAAAATGCTTTCTTTCACGATGGAGGAATTTGAAAGAAAGCTGAAGCTCGGTTTAGAGTTAAAACAAAAGAACCTCCTGAAGCCACAAATGATGAACAATTCCTACCCCACATTTCTGGAGCGGCTGAATATATATTTTTTCCGTGACCGTGGAATTCGTGAGTTTGTTGTAGCTCGGTTGACAGTGTGCGGGGTTCTTGTTTTAACTCACAATTTTTTAATTCGGAAATAGGTAAAAGCTCGGCTGAAAGTGAAATAATGAGAGGGAAGTGGTTTTCTGGAAGGCAAGTGAAAATTGTGAGTCAAAACGGTTTCCGGGCAAAATTGTAAGTCAAAACAAAATGCTATCCTTCTCAAATGCTCTTTGCATTGACTTTTTTCTTGCTATATCAATAACTTTCAATCTGTATTTTTCCGGATTGACGATATAATCCATCAAGAATTGTTCTGAATATAATTTCCCTTTGCGCATCCTGATATATTCCCTGAAATTGGAATATTCCCATTCTTCTGGAAAACCTACTAAGCCTGCCTGAACAGGATTGGCATGAATATAGGCACAAGCATTGAAGAGATAATTTTCCGTTGGTGTTTCAATATGATGTAAGGGACTGCGAAATATCCTTCCTTTGAAGTTATATTTTTTATTGTAATAGCGTGCATATCTTTTGTGAGTTCTTTCCAGTAATGAACTAATTGCTTCAGGTGCATTTTGACGCAAAAGAAAATGAAAATGATTGGGCATAAGGCAATAGGCAATTACAGTTACTTTATAGTCCAATTCCTTTTTAAATAAGTAAAGATAGGTTTTATAATCACCAGGGTCATAAAAAAGTTTTCTGCTATCAATGGAATGATTTACGATATGGAAATAAGTGTTGAGGGAACGATGAATCATTTTTGTGCGCATTCGGAAATCTCCTGTTTTTATTAGATATGATAAATACTTTCGGGAAGAAAACAAATAATATTTTTGCATTTGCTCTCCCGGATGAAGTTTTGATGCGGTGATGTTTTGACGCGGTGAAGTTTTGACTCTAAACCGATTCTTGCTGTGTTTGCAACTATATGCAAACGCAACAGAAAATTTTGTTCACTGTCTTCTACTTTCAAAGCTGAAGCTCGGTTTAGAGTTAAAACAAAAGTATCCCCCGAAGCCACAAATTCCGAACAATTCCTACCCCACATTTCTGGAGTGAAAAAATGCTTTCTTTCACGATGGAGGAATTTGAAAGAAAGCTGAAGCTCGGTTTAGAGTTAAAACAAAAACAAACCGACTCTTTTATAGTTGCAACTATATGCAGACGAAACAGGAAATGTTATTCGTTGCCTTCAACTTTCAAAGCTGAAGCTCGGTTTAGAGTTAAAACAAAAGTATCCCCCGAAGTCACAAATGATGAACAATTCCTACCCCACATTTCTGGAGTGAAAAAATTCTTTCTTCCACGATGTTGGAATTCGTGAGTTCGTTGTAGCTCGGTTGACAGTGTGCAGGGTTCTTGTTTTTCCGTGACCGTGGAATTCGTGAGTTTGTTGTAGCTCGGTTGACAGTGTGCGGGGTTCTTGTATTTCCGTAACCGTGAAATTCGTAAGTTTGTTGTAGTTCGGTTGTAAGTGTGCGGGGTTCTTGTTTTAACTCACAATTTTTTGATTCGGAAATAGGTAAAAGCTCGGCTGAAAGTGAAATAATGAGAGGGAAGTGGTTTTCTGGAAGGCAAGTGAAAATTGTAAGTCAAAACAAGCAGAGGGGGGAAGTTTTGACTCTAAACCGATTCTTGCTGTGTTTGCAACTATATTTTTGAGGCAACAGGAAATTTTATTCACTGCCTTCTACTTTCAAAGCTGAAGCTCGGTTTAGAGTTAAAACAAAAATCAAACCGACTCTTTTATAGTTGCAACTATATGCAGACGAAACAGGAAATGTTATTCGTTGCCTTCAACTTTCAAAGCTGAAGCTCGGTTTAGAGTTAAAACAAAAGTATCCCCCGAAGTCACAAATGATGAACAATTCCTACCCCACATTTCTGGAGTGAAAAAATGCTTTCTTTCACGATGGAGGAATTTGAAAGAAAGCTGAAGCTCGGTTTAGAGTTAAAACAAAAGTCTGGAATGGCTGAATATGTATTTTTTCCGTGACCGTGGAATTCGTGAGTTTGTTGCAGCTCGGTTGTAAGTCTGCGGGTTCTTGTTTTTCCGTGACCGTGGAATTCGTGAGTTTGTTGTAGCTCGGTTGACAGTGTGCGGGGTTCTTGTATTTCCGTAACCGTGAAATTCGTAAGTTTGTTGTAGTTCGGTTGTAAGTGTGCGGGGTTCTTGTTTTAACTCACAATTTTTTGATTCGGAAATAGGTAAAAGCTCGGCTGAAAGTGAAATAATGAGAGGGAAGTGGTTTTCTGGAAGGCAAGTGAAAATTGTAAGTCAAAACAAGCAGAGGGGGGAAGTTTTGACTCTAAACCGATTCTTGCTGTGTTTGCAACTATATTTTTGAGGCAACAGGAAATTTTATTCACTGCCTTCTACTTTCAAAGCTGAAGCTCGGTTTAGAGTTAAAACAAAAACAAACCGACTCTTTTATAGTTGCAACTATATGCAGACGAAACAGGAAATGTTATTCGTTGCCTTCAACTTTCAAAGCTGAAGCTCGGTTTAGAGTTAAAACAAAAGTATCCCCCGAAGTCACAAATGATGAACAATTCCTACCCCACATTTCTGGAGTGAAAAAATGCTTTCTTTCACGATGGAGGAATTTGAAAGAAAGCTGAAGCTCGGTTTAGAGTTAAAACAAAAGTCTGGAATGGCTGAATATGTATTTTTTCCGTGACCGTGGAATTCGTGAGTTTGTTGCAGCTCGGTTGTAAGTCTGCGGGTTCTTGTTTTTCCGTGACCGTGGAATTCGTGAGTTTGTTGTAGCTCGGTTGACAGTGTGCGGGGTTCTTGTTTTAACTCACAATTTTTTGATTCGGAAATAGGTAAAAGCTCGGCTGAAAGTGAAATAATGAGAGGGAAGTGGTTTTCTGGAAGGCAAGTGAAAATTGTAAGTCAAAACAAGCATCGGGTTTGTTGTAGCTCGGTTGACAGTGTGCAGGGTTCTTGTTTTAACTCACAATTTTGAAGTTTGGAGACCAGTTGAAAGATAGTTGTAAGTGTGTATAAATTGAGGGTTGTTGTTTCTGTGAGGGCTGTGGCAAAATTGTAAGTCAAAACGGTGCCCGGGCAAAATTGTAAGTCAAAACAAGCAGCAAAACAGGCAACAAAAAACCCCCGCCGTAAATAGCGGGGGTTATATTGTTCAGGGAATGCGAAAATTCCCTTGGTTAATTATTTGGAACGCATAGAGAATCCGTTAACTGGACCGAATTCGTATCTATCGTTCTGATTCAGTTTTCCGTTGTGTTTGATGGGTTCACGGAATCTGATTTCTTGATGGTTAGTTTGTTGTCTTCCACCTACGGCGGTTACTTTATAGAACTTCTTGGGAGCGGTAGGTCCGGTATAGGTAGTTCCGCGCACGGTTGCTTCCAGAGTGTAGGTTCCATAGGGATCATCAGCACTGTAAACATTATAGGCAACTGCGCCGGTTACAGGTGTCCAGCTAAGCTGTCCTGTTCCTGAAATAGTAGCAACCGGTGCTGTGGCCAAAGTTCCGTAAGGAATGGCAAAAGCGGTAAGCTCATAACCGCTGGCAGTGAATTTACCTACTTTATAGGCACCACCATAAGTTGTATCAATCCAGTATAAGGCGCCTCCACCTGCATAACCAGCAAGGTAGAGTAAACCACTATCCTGATCAAAGGCAGCATCTTGAGCATAGTTGAGGTCTATACCCAAGAAACCAACTAAGGTAAGTTCATAGGTAGCGGGATTGATGGTCCACAAGCAATCGTTACCCAGATCAATACCATAAAGGATATTGTTGGTATTGTCATAAGCAATATCAATCATCAAACCGCCCAGATTAGTAATGCTATAATTGGTTCCTTCCAGGTTATACCACAAAGAATCGCCAACACCTATAGCTCCAGTAGCGGGGTCCATAACATACAGATAACCGGTACTGCTAACACCATACATAATGTCGTGTGTATCATCCCAGGCGTTACCCATTATGGCTGCACCCAGATCACCCTGATCTGTATAGACACCAGTTAAGGGGTCTATGTTTACATAGTTATCAGTTGCCAAAGTGCCGTCGTCATATTCCACACCCATCCATTGACCATTTTTCCAGTCAGCTCCGGCAATGAAATAACTTCCGGTATAACCATTGGGAAGAGCATTCAGAACACCCGGATTTGCCAGATTGAACTGGACAAATTGATCGGTCTGAGCATTATTGGCTAAACCAGTTACATTCAAAGGCAAACAGATGAGAGCATCGTATAAGGTATTGTTATCTGGAACTTCATCCCCAACCAGGTTTGTAGTAATTACCACTGATTCTGCAGACCAAAGAGTGGGAGTAAGAGGTGTGAAAGTAACTTGCTGCGTAGCTCCTAAAGCTAATCCGGTAACGGTTTGAGTGCTGGAATAAGTTCCGATGGTGCAGGTAACTGCAAATGTTTCAGTATTTAAACCATTGTTACCGACAGTAGCTATCGGAGTAACCACGGTATTTTCCGGAACAACTTGATTTTCTACATCATAGCTTACCACCTTTACATCATGGTCAGGCGGCAAAGATATAGCTACATCATCAATATACCAGTAATCAAACTGATAATGATTTCCATCCAATACCCAGGCAACATAAGTAGTGGGATGATTTGTTAAACCGGTAATTAGAGCTGTTTGATTGCCTGTTACATCTCCACTTCCACTAATAATTGACCAAGGTGTATCGTACCAGGTATTAAGGTCAAAGCTATATTGCACTTTAGCTGTTATACCAGCTGCATAATCATTATAATAGGTATTGAAGTTGATGGCGACATTGGCAATTCCATCAGTATTTAAAGGAGGAGCGATTAAGCGGGAAATACCTGTTCCGGATGCCCAGCTTGCCATCATTTCATAAGCTGTGCCACCGGCACTATTAGTATTACTAAGAGTCCAACGGTTACTGGTAACTCCTCCCGAATAGGTCTGAGACCAGTTGAGGGGCCAAGTGCCATCCGTGCCAAAATCCTGTGCGTAGGGAATATTTACACGAGGATCAGATTGGATTTCAAACGAGTAAGCCGGTTCTACAACTGCACTGCCATCATCATTAATTGCTTCTACAGTCCAATACCAGCGATCCAGATAATTGAAGGTAATTCCACCCTCGGTTACAGGATTGAAATAGGTATTAGTTGTTTCCCATCTGTAATCATCATAGATTGTCTCTTCATCCTGAGACATATAGACAGCATAATAAGATGGAATTCCACCGGTAGTAGCTTGTGTCCAGGTTAAGTTAAATCCTGTTTGTGGAATACCAGTAGCTCCATTGGCAGGATAAGTAAGGATTACTGGATCAGGTGGACCTGAAGGAACATAGAGATTGGGACCGGCAACATCATCAATTATTCTAAAGTTACCACCGGTATGAACACTCTTGAAAGCAATAACTACATTCTGTCCGTTATAGGCACTTAAGTCAATTGAAGCCATTTGCCAGGTAGTTGTGAAGGTGAGATAATCACCTGTCCACAAAATAGTGTTAAAGTTCTCAGGAGCATTACCGGTTGTGGAAAGCATTACATAGGTATATTCATCAACATAATCCCAGCTGGATGACTCGCTATTATCACGATACCAGAAAGTGAGTGTATTAGCACCATCTTCTATAGCAAGAGTAGGAGTCATCAACCACCAGGTTCCTGCTGTATAACCGGATTTTACTGATTTTGTTCCGGTATGTGCATAAGTAGTATAAATTTCCCAAGGAGTAGTGGCAGTTGCCCAACCCGCAGGCGGGAAAGTATCACCTTCAAAACCCTGATAAAGAGCATGCTCACCTAAGGCATTCCCTGATAATGTAACATCATAGTTGGTAGCATTATAAACCATCTGCAGGGTAGCAGTATGATTGCCTATGGCAGTGGGATTATAACGAACAGGAATAATTACCGATTGAGCGGAACCTAATTCTGCGGGCAAATTCACAGGATCAAAAGAAAACATTGAAGCATCTGCTCCAATTATATTTACATCTGCTACAGCAAGATTAAGCACTCCAGCACCGGTATTGGTAACAGTTACATTTTGATAAGCAGTGGGGGTATTAACAAAGCCAGTTCCAAATGCTATACTGGTAGGGCTATAATTAAAGACAGGAGCAGCAGGAATTGCTTCTAACAGAAAATCATCAATTCCGAAATCATAATAAGTAGAACCAGATGCAGTTTGATGGAAGGCAACATAAATTCTATTACCGGTAAAGGCATTCAAATTCAATGTGTGCTCAGTCCAGGTAGTCAAGTTGCAGGTAAAGGTTCCCAGATTATTTGTGAAAGAAGCAATATTATTATCAGTAGTAGAAACCAATACAGTATAGGTATTGGGATAAGAAGCTGATTCTACAGCATCCCACCATTTAATCCGCAGGTCTTCACTTGCTTGAATGGGAGGGGTAATTAACCAGTCATCTGTATTTCCCATCCCTTGAGCAACATAATCTCCTGTGTGAGCATCAATATAAGTTGGACCTCTTCTCCAGGTATAAGAATCAGTATTGGCATTTATAACTGTCCAACCGAGGACAGGTGCTGGAGGAGTTCCTGTCCAGGTGTCTTCAAAACCATTGGAATAGGGTAATTGAGCACTGGTAATTGTAGGATCATAACATACGGCACTCAAATTAACAGTTGTTACGCCTCGGTTATCAGTAATAGTAACAGTACCATTGTGAGTTCCAGCTGCCGTAGGAGCATACTGAACGGTAAAGGTAGCAGTTTGACCAGTTGTCAGGCCTACAGGGGCAGGATTAGTAAGCAGTGTATAATAATCTCCTGCTATAACTATGGAAGACACATTAAGAGTACCAGTACCTGTATTACTAATCGTAAAGTCCTTAGTTTTGGTAGTATTAATTATGGTCTGTCCAAAATCCCAACTGGTAGGATTACAGCTTATGATTGGAGCAGTAGGAATTTCACGCACTGTAACATTATCTACATATACATTGTTATCTCCACCGGCAACAGTTGATTCGCCGTAAAAAGCAAGATATTTAGTTCCTGAATATGTATTCAAGCTTATGATATGATTTTCACCCGAGGGAGAAATATTATCAAACACATAAGTGGAACCTGTATTATTCCATTCCCTAAGAACAATAGGATTGGTCATTAGAGCGCTATCACTAATTAAAACGATGAATTTATCATCTGCTTGCTCTCCAGGAGTAGGTGGTGTAGCTATTCCATTATAAGTAGTTAACGCCAGATCAAATTTAAGCTCGTAGCCAGCACCAGGAATTGCAATGGGCGGTGTAACCAACCAATACTTTGTAGAAGTAGACCAGATATTAAGACGACCGGACATATTTTGCGGAGTAGTTACTACATTGGCAAAATCATCATAATTCCATCCGCTGGTTGTAGAAGTAGGTGTCTCAGAGGGGTAAAGACCGGTTAAGCGTGACCAATTAAGAGGCGGGAAGTTGGTAGTTGTACCGAAATCCTCAACCCAGGGGAAGGTAGAAATGATCGGATCTGCCCTGGTTGTAAAACTTCTTACTGTAGCAGTCGGACCATTACCTACTCCGTTATAAGCTAAGACCGTCCAGAAATAAGTTGTATTATATGCCAGAGGAGTAGTTAAAGTATAGGTAAGAGCATTCAGGTCTGCTTTTAGAGTTGTAGGTGGATTATTGGTATCACAGTAGAGTTTGTAGCCGGTAGGCACGCCACCTGTTGTAGGAGCTGTCCAAGTAAATGTTGTTAATTCATTTACATTGGTTGCCAGGTCTGCCGGGGTGCTTAAAGTAGGAGCTCCAGGTACCTCAGGAGTAATGTCCGGACCAATCATCAAATCAACATAATAGGAGGTATATGATTGGCCACCTGTTCTTACACCAAGATAGTAATTATTTCCCGCAAGAGAACTTAAGTCCACAACTGTATTATACCAGGTGTAAGTTGCAGAATGAGTAATGCTGCTAAGCTGAGTCCAGGTAATTCTATCCGGTGAAGAGATAACTTCTATAGTACCACTTGTGCTGGAGCATAAGGTCCACAAATTCAAAGTACTGGTGCCGGTTATAGTAACTTTAGGTGTGGAAAGGATATATTTACTTGTATCATACGGGTATTTATAAGCTGAAGCAACTCCCTGTTTAGCATAACTTGTGGAGCGACTCCAGGTACCTGGATTTGCCCAACCCGCTGGCGGAAATGATGTATTTTCAAAGCTCTCTGCTACTTGAGTTGTAGTTGGCGTTTTAAAACTCCAGGTAGGACAACCGGTTGCTTCTCCAATAAGATTTGCAGGTACAACTTTCCAATAGTATGTATTGCCAGCTGCTAAAGTTGGAGTATAAGTGAGAGCTGTTTGATTATCACTAACCAGAGGAGGGGTTGAAGATGTTCCGAAATATACATCATAAGATGAAGGAAATCCGCCACCACTATTCCAGGATAAAATATCTCCAATCATAGCCCAGGCATCATTTGCAGGGCTAACTAATACTGCTGGATTAGGTGCTGAGGTAGGATTAGATGTTGTCATATTTATCTGGATATTAGGTCTGGCAGTAGATAAACTTAAAGGAGGAGGATTAACAGAATCACTACTTCCTAAACGGCAACGGTTATATCCTGTAGTAGCCGTATAATACCAGTATGAATGAGGTGCAGTGTAGGGTGCATTTTGGGTATATACAGAAACAAGTAAGTTACCACCAGTATAGTTAAAATCGGTGATATCAACTTCATACCATCCGCCACCGGAACCGAGATCAATGTTGGCAATTTCATAAACTAAGGTTCCTGGATCTTCCCAGTTTACATCTGTAAATACTGTATTGGTAACTGTTTTAAGCCAAATCTGGGTAGTCCCGATAGCGCTTGCATCGGCACCGGTATCACTACGATACCATCTTAATTTATTAATAGTACCTGGATATCCTATTTCACTTTCTAAATAAATGCACTGGGAACGGGAATACACAAAATAGTCATTAAAAGGATAACGACCCGTGGATGTTCCTGTTCCAATAGTTATATCTGTTTGGGCAAAAGCCAAAGCAGCTATAACCAATGCTAAGGTTATAAGTAATAATTTCTTCATACTAAAAACTCCTTGTTTAGATGTTTTTCTTGAAGAGTTCTTTAATTAGTTAAACGATAGGCATTGCCTTGGTTTTAAAGCTTAGAGTTTGTGGTTTAATCAATGGCAGGTAAGGTAATGCCAGGTTTGATTTTGATGGTTTAAGCTCTGAAGGAAGAACGCGGCTTGTTTCTTTTGCACTGTTCTTTAGTAATAATGTGCGATGATTGTTACAAAAAGAGTGCAATAAGTTTTTAAGATTGCGTTTTCCTGTTTCAAGCGTATTGGTTTTACGGGAAAAATAGCATATATTATTATAATTATAGGTTTGGGAAGAGGTTATCCGGTTGTGGCAATTTTGAGTAAAAGCTGCTTTATCCTGGTTGTTCTTCCTTATATATTGGATAGAGATTAACCTATTTTTCCGGTTGTTTGTTTTTGAAGGGTTAAAGAAAATAAATATAGAATTGGATAGACACCAAAGTGCATAGTTCTCTAACTTCCGGTTTGTTACCATCATCGGCTTTATAGACCTTGGGCAAATCCACAAATACATCTAAACTCCTTTGATACGGAAGAACGATATACTATCGTTCGTTGATAGTTCGTCACTACCGCAGTATTTTTTTTACAATCCTTTTGGTAGTGAGAACTTATATCTATACCGGCTAAATACAACATAGAAATTTGTATTCAACCATTTTTTGCTTCGTCTTTAGAATAATATAAACCAAATTATCCCTCTGGCAAGTTGGCAGGAAAAATAGCTGTTTTTGTTCAGACATTCTTCTTAACTTACCAGTTTTAAGGATATTACTTAACTTTCACGATGTGTTCACCATCCTATTAATCCATTTTAATAGCTCCCGAATTTATGTCAAGTAAAAAAATAAGGTTTCGGGGAGTTTTGATGATGTTTTGACTCTAAACCGACCCTTTTATGGTTGGAACTATATTTTGAGGCTGTGATGTTTTGACTCTAAACCGATCCTTTTGTGGTTGCAACTATATGCAGAGGCAACAGGAAATTCTGTTCGTTGCCTTCAACTTTCAAAGCTGAAGCTCGGTTTAGAGTTAAAACAAAAGAACCCCCCGAAGCCACAAATTCTGAACAATTCCTACCCCACATTTCTGGAGTGGCTGAATATATATTTTTTCCGTGACCGTGTAATTCGTGAGTTTGGTGTAGCTCGGTTGACAGTGTGCAGGTTCTTGTTTTAACTCACAATTTTGAAGTGAGGAGACCGGTAATAATTTGGTTGCAAGTGTGTTCAAATTGAGGGTTGTGGTTTCCGTGATGGCAGTGGCAAAATTGTAAGTCAAAACAAGCATCGGGTTGTGGTTTCCCGGGCAAAATTGTAAGTTAAAACAAGTAGAAGAAGAGATGTCCCCGTCGTTTATTTTGACGGGGACATCAATGTTCAGGAAGAGGTTGACAGCAAAGTCAGCCTTCCTGTGCTTTACTTTTTACTTTTGGCAGGGGGTTCTAATTCCTTAGCAATAGGCATAGTCCCGTCTGCAGAAGCGATTTTGAAGAACTGTTTTGCTAATGGAGCTGATATAGTGTAGGAGGTTGTATTTTCGTAATCAAGAACCGTAAATGTACCATAAGGATCACCGGCAGCATAGATTACATAATAATCAGCACCAGGATCGGCATTCCAGGAAAGTTGAACTGTAGTTCCAACCTTGGTAGCGACCACATTTTGAGGTTTGGCAAGTTTTCCTAAGTGATTAGATATAATAGCATTTGACTGTAATCCTCCACTATAATTAGCTATTACAGCCCACTTATATTTTCCACCAGGTTGAGTTCCAAAAGTCGTATCCATATAGGTAGTATCAGATAAACCAGTTTGTAATAGAGACCAGTTTGCTGGAGTTCCTTCATCAGCAGTCAGGAAACGATACACACTGTAATTCAGGAACCAGCGATCTCCAGGATTGCGGGAAGCAAACTGAGTTGCAACTATATTTCTGCTTGCTGGTCCAATATAAATGTCATCAATATACCATCCTGCATAAGAAACTGTAGTAGTAGCAAACCATTCAAAACTTATCTCTACACTATTCATATTAGCATAAGCGGAAAGGTTGATAGTAAGTTCCTGCCAAGGCATAAAGACAGCGGAAGAACTATTTCCCCAAACCGTAGTGCCGTTTACCTTTATCAAGCCATAATCCCAAGTATTGTAACCATTCATATAGTGCCAAAAACTTAAGACAGGATTGGAAAAAATGGAGAGGTCAAAAGTTTTACGTAAATAAGACCAGGTATTGCAATTGGAATAACTTCCCTCCAATACCGTTCCCCACATCCCGGTTCCGGAATGTGCAGATTGAGGGGGTGTATCCACATAGGTATCTATATCTACATAATTAGCTAAATTATAATGACCCCATTCCCAATCTCCATATCCACTGCTAACCCAGCCACCATTATCTGATTCAAAGTCGCAAAAATAGTAATTAGGTACTCCAGCAGGTTCCCAAGTAAGAGAAACATCGTTTCCGGAATGAGTAGCAACAAGGTTATAAGGTGTCCAGAGGTATTCCGTCAGATTGATAGTTCCCACATTCACATTGGTTTCAACAACATCCAGGGCACTAATATAGGTTTGATAACCTTCTTTCTCAACAGTTAAAGCATAGCTCAAGGTATCCGCACTGCCCAAAACATAAGTAATAGTGAAAGCACCACCGGTTCCTGTAACTGTTTCATAATTTTCAATTCCGGATATGCTAACAGTTGTGCCAACCAAGCCAGAAGGATAATCATTGGCAGTAACAATTCCGCTAACTGTTACCCGGGGCATAGGCACTAAATTGAAGTTTTGAGTTACAGTAGTTCCTAAGGTTAGAGCTATATCTGTAATAGTAAGATTGTAATAAGCATGCATACTTGCGGTGGCATCAACTGTTAATGATTCCCAGAAACCAATGTGGTAAAAACCATCTTCATTAGTGGTAGTTGATACTCGTTCAGTAAGAGTAATGGTTGCTCCTACAATTGGTTGATTGGTAACAGAATTGCGAACATAACCTTCCAGCACTGCTTGTTGCTGCATAACTGCATTTTGAACAACGAAGTAAGTATTGGGAACATAACCGACGGCAGTTCCAGCTGCAGAAGGTGCCAGAGGGTTATAAGTTTCAGAATCGCTTTGTAAATATCGAGAGCGATTAGTATGTTCAGCAGTAGTTGTATAGTAGAATTTATCGCTTGAGTTATAATAAGAAGTATCCATCGGACGATTCACTCGTGTAGCAAGAACTCCACCCGTGAAATTGAAAGGTGTATCCAAAGGAATAACAACTTCGTTAATTCCATTCGGGAAGGTAACCGTTCCATCAAATACAAGAGTATAGTTCGCACTCGGTAACCAACCATTCACAAGGGAGGTAGAATCAGTATGCGCCATCCAGATTTTTACCGACTTATCAAGTAGTGTTTCCACAAAATTATTCTTATAGACAATAGCAGTAATAGTTCCGGTTTGCAGATGCATTTCATCCGTGAAATATAGCTCTTCGGTTACACTGTTCTTATAATACATATTCAAAGGCAGATAATTACCGGTTGTCGTGCTGGCATCGTCACCCACAGGAATAATGGTCATTGTAGGATCAACTACATAAGCGTCTATAATATTGGAAGAATTATTAGAAGGATTACCGTCTCCAGCTAAAATTACTTCTCCGTAAAGAGGATAAACACCTCCGTTAGCCGGAATCCAGGAAAGGGTATGCTGAGCGGTAGCTCCACTAGTAAGAGGAGCATTGACATTTAAGGTAGCCAAAGTTTCGGTTCCGGTTTTCAAATTCACCGTATAAGAGTTTTGTTCGGCAGTTCCTTCATTGAACACACTAATACTATAATCATAACTATTACCCGCTTGAATAAAGGTAGGTCCGCTAATTGAAGTAGCAGCCAAGTCCGCTGGTATTAGTTCAATAAATTTAACATCGTCAATATAAAGAGAACGGGAACTTCCTCCCAAGCCATGTTTGAAACAAATATACTGATCGGTTCCCACATAATCCTGAAGTGAGATTACATATTCCGTTTTAGTAGCAGTAAGATTAATAGAGGTAATCTGGGTAAAGATACCAGTAGAATCTTTTGCACTAACTGTTCCGATCAGGATCGGGTAACCTGCAGTGCTGCTACGGGCATAGAATTTTAGTTTAATTCTGTTTATAGACCTGGCAGAGAGATCAATCGGAGGAGAGATTAACCTCAAATCAGCATTAGTATCTGAGCTATTGGATAGTTGAACACTATTAGGCGGGCTTTGGGCATAAGTAGTACTACTGTAAGTGCGAACATAAGCAGAAGTGGAAGTTGAATTAATATAAGCTTTCCAGCCCCAGGGCAGAGTAGGAGCAGTTACTTCATCAAAGTATTCTATGTAGGGAAGAGATGTTATAGTAGGATCAGGCGCAATAGTAAAACTCCAAACCATAAATTCATGCGCTAAAGGATCCGGACACAATCCATCTGCATTGTAAGGTAAAACAGCCCAATACCAGGTACTGCTAAATGGCAATATAATATCCTGTTCGGAAAGATTTAAGCTGGTATTTTCTGTCTCAAACGAATATTCACCAAAATAACCTTCTTCCGGATTAAAGGGATTCTCTCCTACTAAAACTTCATAGTAAGCAGGATTTCCACCAGTTATAGCAGGAGTCCAATTGACTTCTGCATTTTCGGGGTCTATATAGGTAGCTCCATTTATAGGACTTACCAAAGTAACATGATCAGGTGCACCTGCAGGAGTTAAACGAACCATCACATTATCTACGAAGAAATCATTATCTCCGCCAGTGGCAATAGATTCTCCATAAAAGGCTATATATTTAATACCAGTATAATCATCCAAAGAAATTGTTACATGCTCACCGGTATATGGTATATTATCATAGACATAGGGTGAACCGGTATTATTCCATTCTCTAACAATATTAGCCGTAGACCAGCTACTTCCATCGCCGATTAGTATAATGAATCTATCATCAGTCGGAGCATCAGCAGGAGCATAATTTCCATAGTCAGTTAATCCGATATCCAAGTCCAGCTGATAACCGGTATCGGGAATTTGAACAGGAGGCGTAATCAACCAGCCAGACCTGTTTGTGCTATAAATATTCATTCTTGCTGCAAAGTTTACAGGGCTTACCGTTGTATCATTTAACCAGTTATCCTGAATCCAATATGATGTACTGGAAGTAATTGTAGTCGGATCTGCCAATAAACCGGTTCCCCGAAACCAATTCGTAGGTGGGAAGGTTGTTCCTGTTGTTCCGAAATCTTCCAGCCAGGGTAAAGTATAAATAGTAGGATCGTTTCTGGTTGTAAAGCTTCTTACTGTAGCTGTAGGACTCTCGCCGGCACCGTTATAAGCTGAAACTGTCCAATAATAGGTTGTGCTGTAATCCAGCGGAGTTGTAAGAGTAGTAGTAAGCGATGTAACATCAGCTAACATTGTAACAGGTGGATTATTGGTATCACAATAGAGTTTGTAACCGGCAGGCACACCACCTGTTGTAGGAGCAGTCCAAGTAAAGGTAGTAAATTCATTTACATCGGTTGCCAGGTCTGCAGGAACACTTAGAGAAGGTGCTCCGGGTGTTTCGGGAGTAAATTCAGGACCAAAGACCAGATCAACATAGTAACTTGCTGATTGTAAACCGGTTCTGATTCCCATGTAATAGTTATTGCCTGCAAGAGAACTTAAGTCCACAATCGTATTATACCAGGTATAGGTTGCTGTATGAGTAATATTGCTGCTAATCTGAGTCCAGGTAGTTCTATCCGGAGAATAGATAATTTGCAAAGTACCAGATGTAGAAGAACATAAAGTCCAGAGGTCTAAAGTACTTGTTTCAGTTATCGTTACTTTAGGGGTGGACAGAATATACTGTGTGGAAGTTGAACCAGATTTGTAAGCGGAGGCAGTTCCGTGTTTCTTATAGGTTGTAGAACGACTCCAAGTTCCTGGATTTGCCCAACCCACAGGCGGGAAAGATGTATTTTCAAAGCTTTCTGCCAATTGAGTAGCAGTTGGGGTTTTAAAACTCCAAATCGGACAGTCAGTAGCATCTCCATATATATTACCAGGAACAATTTTCCAGTAATAAGTGGTTGCTTCATTAACAGTTACATCATAAGTGGTTGTTGCTTGATTACTACTTACCAGAGGAGGATCAGATGTAGCTCCGAAATATACATCATAAGTTTCAGGAATTCCACCAGTTAAAGGGGGATTCCAAGAAAGGGTTACATTTCCAGGAAGGACCCAACTGTTATTTAAAGGAGAAATAAGAGTTGAGGGACCTGGTGCTTCATGAGTAAATTCCGGACCAAAAACAGCATCTACATAAATAGTGCCAGTAGTAGTATGAGTGGGTGATCGAAAAGCAAGGTATTTTTCCCCGGCGTAGTTGCTCAAATCTATAGATATATTATACCAGACATTGGCAGCAGCGTAAGTAATATCAGACCCGATTTGAGTCCAGTTGGTCCTGTCAGTTGAATATAAGATTTGTAGTTTTTGGCTTACATTTGTTGCCCTTGTAAAGAAATTCAATGTACTACCGGTGGTAATTGTGCATTTAGGTGTTGAAATATCATATACAGAAGTGGTAGAAGTTAAAGCATACATACTGGCAGTTCCATTAATAGAAGCGGCAGTTGACCTTCCCCAATAAGTTGTATTTGATGTTGTCCTAATCCAACCAAGTGGTGGGAAAGTTGTATTTTCAAAACTTTCTGCCAGTTGAGTAGTAGTTGGGGTTTGGAAACTCCAGGTTACGACTCCTGTAGCAGGTCCAAAACTATTGTAAGGGATAACTTTCCAGTAATATGTGGTTTCAGGTTCTAAAGTAGGAGTGTAAGTAGTTCCCGTTTGGTTATCACTAACTAAAGTAGTTCCATCTACTGTATCTAAATAGACATCATAACTGCTGGGATAACCTCCACCACTTTTCCATTGCAACTTATCATTGAGAAAAGCAAAACCATTATTAAGGGGCCAAGACAATACTGCAGGATTGGGAGCAGAATCAATTTTTATTAACTGTATATTTGGACGGTTTAAAGTTCTTGTTCCAACACCATCAGCAGTTGTTGGAAAATGGGCATCTAAAGCTTTATAAACGCTCAAATAAGTATTAGAAGGAGTTGGAGTATAACAAAAAGTAGGATAGCCGCTAACCCAAGCTCCATCCCAGTTTTCACATAGGATTTCTATGTTGTTTTCATTATCCCAGTAAAAAGGAGTAGAAAAGAAAATGGCAAACCAGCCACTTCCATTATAGACCAAATTACCCTGAAAGACATAGGTAAAATTAGCATTATTAGGGTAAGCGGTTCCTGTTTCATCGGTAGCTGTTCCATAAGTAGCTAAAGTTGTGTGCCGGATATAAACTCTTTGGTCTAACATTTCATAATTAACAGGGGTGTTGCCAACATAGAAAGCAATGGCATCAATGTTACCAGCAGTAGTTAAACCGGCAGCATTTATCTCCGTTTTAGTATAAATTGTCTTACTCCAGCTATAGTTATATAATCCGTAAAAAGGGACATAACTTTGTGTGCTTGTTCCGGTTCCAATAGCATATTCGACACCAAAGGCGAAAGCCACAATTAGCACGAGCAAAGGGATAAGTAATAATTTCTTCATAATAAAAACTCCTTGTTTTAGATGTTTTTTTAAAGAGTTAGTTTATTGTTAAACGATAGGCATTACCTTTGCTTTACAGCTTAAGGTTTGAGTGTTGCATAATGGATAGTCAAGGTAAGCCATAACTAATTTTGAAGGTTGAAGAAAGAAGTGAAATGTAGCTTCTATCCTTTCCGATGTGGTTCTGTATAATGTGCGATGGTTATAACTAAAATACACCGGCAGGAAAACAGAAGGTTGCATTTCGTTTATATACGGGGATGATTTGTTAGCCACCGAGAACACTGAAGCCATTGAAGCCACCGAGAAATTGATTAGAATTGAAAAAGGAGCGATAAAGGACACAATAAAATTGACAAGATGAAGAAAAAGAAGGGGAGAGATACTTAAGAAAGGAAGTAGTAGTTCATTTGTTAGAAAACAAAAAAGGACAGTATTTGTCATTGGATAAACACTTGGGAAAGGAAGAATAGCTATTACATAAGAAACAGCAAAGAATAAAATTGCTGGCACTAACAATAATGCAGAAAAGTAATTACAATTTTCCTTTCTTTTACCACTCATTCCCCCAAAAGTGGTCCCCGTAAATTTTATTTGTCTCATAACACCCCTTCCTCGCTTGTTAGAGACCAAAGTTCACTTTTCTTACTTTGCCGAAATAACAACGATCTCAGCAAGACCATAACCACTAATAGTAAGAAATATTTTCTACACTTTAAACATAATAATCAGATTGAATATCTTGTCAAGTAAAAAATGAAAAAAATTAAGAATGGAGGTTTGAGAATGAATTAAGTCAGGAGTCGGCACTGGTGTAAGTTTCACGCAGATTACGCAGATTACGCAGATTTATTGTTTAGCCACCGAAGCCACCGAAACTAACAAAATTGATTTTTCTATTAGGTTATTTTATATTTTCCTTTTTCATTTTGCCGTCAGTTTCACGCAGATTACGCAGATTTATTGTTTAGCCACCGAAGCCACCGAAACTAACAAAATTGATTTTTCTATTAGGTTATTTTATATTTTCCTTTTTCATTTTGCCGTAAGTTCACGCATATTACGCAGATTTATTGTTTAGCCACCGAAGCCACCGAAACTAACGAAATTGATTTTTCTATTAGGTTATTTCGTATTTTCCTTTTTCATTTTGCCGTAAGTTCACGCAGATTACGCAGATTACGCAGATTTATTAGGACACGGATTTAACAGATTAGAACGGATAAACACGGATTATTTATTTTTTGTTCTATAATTTTATAGTATAACTTTCAGACCTCTTGACCTCTTGATCTATAGACCTATCGGCTTTTTCTCTTCTTTTCTCTTTTGTATAAGAAATATTAGTTGCTGCGCACTAAGCGAAAGCCCACATATTGATATCCCCGGTTCGGGTCTCCTTTTTCTCTCCACATAATGTTTAGATTTCTACCTTCTCCATTCATTACACTTCCACCGCGGATAACTTTTAAGGTTCCAGTTTCGGGACCTGTAGGATTGATAAAAGTAGGCAGGGAACGGATATAATTTACATCGTACCAATCCCAAACCCATTCTGCAACATTTCCTGTCATATCGTAAATGCCGAAATCGTTGGGTTTTTTGGTTCCCGGTGTATGAATTTTACCGCTGCTGTTATCTCTGTTCCAAGAGACCTCATCGGGGTCATCCGATCCGCTATAATTATATAGTTTACTTGCTTTAGCTGCCATTTCCCATTCAGCTTCAGTAGGCAGACGGTAGCCATTAGCTTTAAAATCGCAGGTAACAACTCGGGAAGCGCCTACTCCTCTAATTTTATATGCCGGAGTTAAACCCTCCGCTTCACTTCTACCATTGCAATAAATGGCAATATCAAACCAGCTGATGTTATCTACAGGTAAGTTTTCTCCGAAGGTAGAACAGTTTGCCGGTTTCATATAAATATTCCATTCTTCTTGTGTAACTTCAAATTTATTGATATAAAAAGAAGATAAGGAGACATTAGGATTGGGATTTTCTCTCAAGCGTCCAAAACCTAAAGTACTTGCTTCAATAAAAACCATATTTTGAGGAGGACGAGGTTTGGGAGCTGTAGGTGGTGGAATAACAGTAGTTATTTTGGGAACAGAGGGTTGCTTACGAAAGTCCTCTCTGGGGGCTGGAGTGCCGGTTTTCAATTCACCATAAGTTGTTTGAGTTGGTTTTTCGCGGGGCAATTCAGCTATAGGAACAGAATTATTTACCGTATCCGATTCGGTATTAGGCATAAGCCAGGAAGAATAAGTTAATTTTTCTCCTTTACCACCGAAGAGAACACTGAAAATATTGGTGGTAAGCAACATTACAACAGTTACGATGATGAGTGCAATCAGTATCCAAAAGGGGAGTTCAATTCTGGTTTTGGGAATATCTTTTTTGCTACGGTCTTCTATATTGTCTGGTATTGCTTTTTCCGGTTCAGTCCAAATTTCGCATTCAGAAACGGGAGGCAGGTTGATTAAGGCATTCAGTAAATCATCCAAACTGCGATAACGCTGTAAAATATTGCGATGCAAACATTCAGCAAGGATTTTGTTGAGGGGGACGCTTACTCCGTAGATATATTCAAATTTTTGAGTAGTTAAGCGCTCCTGACTGTATAATGTTTTATAGAAATTGTGTTGGGATAATGCTTGAGCTAAAACAAGAGCAATAGAGAACATTTCTTCACGTTCATCTCTTTCCTCCCAGGTGATAGCGGAAGAAAGAATTATCACCTCATCGTTATCATTTATCATTATATTGGTTAAAGCAAGTTGACTGAGCGTAAGTTGATGTTGATGTAAACTAATCGCTGTATTTACAATTTGGATTGCTACTAAGCGGATAAAGTCCTCAGTCAATTTTTCCGGATTATGGGTTTTAAGGTTTGCAAGAGAAATACCATGAATAAATTCCACTACCATATAAGGAGGATCAAAATGCGGATCAATTTCAGTAACTTTAGGAAGGTGTTTATTTTCCAGTTTATTTAGTTCTTGGAGGCGTTGCTGGAGAGAAAAGATATTTTCTATGTTGCTTAAGCTTGTTTTATAGAATATTTTCAGCAGAAATTCCCTGCCTTCCTTTTCTACAATGTATTTTATGCCCTCAGCGTCCTTATTCAGCATTCTAATTATGGTATAATCCTTGAAGGAGCTGCCAGGATTCTTAAGTAAATGAGAATTTCTGCGGGAAATTGCTTCTGCAGATTTTTGTGCTTTTTCTTTTTTGGTTTCTGTTTGCTTTGGCTTTTCCGGTTCCTGTATTTGATTTTCTCCGCAGACGGGACAGAATTTTGCCTTCTCCGGGATAGGGTTTCCGCAATTGATACAATATTTATTAATGATTGCCTCCTAACCCTTATTAGACAGCTTTTTCAATACCCAAGTGAATTTTGTTGCCATTGATATCCAGACATTGCATATTTGCCATTGGTTTTTCCAGAAAAACCAGTTCTTTTCCAAGAGTTTCCGATAAGATATAGTTTTGGTAAATCTGAATTGCTTTGGCGACTGCTTCCGGAACTACCAGCTTTACAATAATATTATCCATAATGTCCAAATTCATTTCTTTGCGGGTAAATTGGATTTTATTGATCAATTCACGCGCATAGCCCTCGTTTAAGAGTTCTTCCGTTAAGGTAGTATCTAAAGCTACAAAGAGGTCTTTCGCATTGGCAAATACATAACCTTCACGGGGAATAATGGTTACACTAATTTCTTCCGGTAAGAGATGGATAGTTTCACCTTCAATTTCTAAGGTATAAGAACCGGTCGTATTAAATGCCTGCAAGACCTTTTCTGCCGGGGTTTGAAGTAAAAGAGCGTTAATAATTTGTACTTTTTTTCCGTATTTAGGACCCAGCAGTTTGAAATCGGGCTTCAATTCGTAGTGCACAAAGCCATCCTGTTCGCTTACAAAAGTGATATTACGGATATTAACTTCTTCTTTTACGAGGTCTATCATATCTGCCAAATCATCTTTCACTTTGGCGGGAACAAACATTTCGTTTAAGGGTTGACGCACTTTTATCTGGCATTCATTTCTGGCAGCTCTGCCTAAAGAAACAATATCTATAACGGTCTGCATTTTCTTTTCCAGTTTGGTATCTATATAGGTCTTATTTGCTTCAGGATACAATTCCAGATGGACACTTTCACCTGCTTCCAGATTTAAGAAGAGCTCTTCTGCCAGATAGGGAGCAAAAGGAGCAATAAGTTTAGCGGTTTCTACAAGAACTTGATAGAGGGTTCTATAGGCATCTATTTTGTCCTGGTCAAATCCCGAAGCCCAAAAACGGCGTCTACTTCTTCGCACATACCAGTTGGAAAGTTCGTCAATAACAAAACTTTGAATTGCTCTAACCGCTTTGGTAAAATCATAACTTTCAAAATAGTGGCGAACAGCAATAATAAGTGAATGCAAACGGGAAACAATCCAACGGTCTATTTCAACTTCCCGCTCCCAATTATAAGGATAGTTAATTGCCACAAAACCATCAATATTGGCATAAGTGGCAAAGAAAGAATAAACATTTTTTAAAGTACCAATGAATTTGCCTAAAATTTCTTTAACGCCATCTACATCAAAACGCGTCGGAACCCAAGGGGGGGAGACCTCTAAAAGATACCAGCGAATTGCATCCGCTCCATAATTTTGCATCAGTTCAATAGGGTCAACTGCATTTCCGTGTGATTTACTCATTTTTCTGCCATTTTTATCCAGAATCAGTTCATTTACCAAACAACTTTTATAACTGGAAACGCCTTTCAGCAAAGTAGAAATGGCAAGCATTGAATAAAACCAACCGCGAGTTTGGTCTATTCCTTCCGAAATGATGTCAGCTGGGAAAAGTTCCGGTTCAAAATTCTCATAATTTTCAAAAGGATAATGCCATTGAGCAAAAGGCATAGAACCGCTATCAAACCAGCAATCAATAACTTCCGGAGTGCGATACATTTTGTTTCCGCAGGAACAGGTAAGAACAACTTCATCAATATAGGGACGGTGTAAATCAAGGTCTTCCGGAACATCTTTTCCGGAGGTCATTTTGCCTTCTTTGCGCAATTCTTCAATAGAACCAAGAGAACGCAGTTTTCCACATTTTTCACAAATCCAGATATTGAGGGGTGTGCCCCAAAAACGATCACGGGATAAAGCCCAATCCACATTGTTTTCCAGCCAGTCACCAAAGCGTTTTTCTCCTACAAAAGGTGGATACCAGATAATTTTGCGGTTATTTTCTATTAGCTGTTCTTTATAAGCCGTGGTTTTGATATACCAACTCTCACGCGCATAATAAATAAGGGGACTTTTACATCTCCAGCAAAAGGGGTAGCTATGTTTTATCTGTTCTCTTTTTAATAAGTTGCCGCTTTCTTTCAAGTGACGAATAATATCTTTATCGGCATCTTTAACAAACTGATGTGCCCAAGGAGTTACTGCTTCAGTGAATTTACCTTCGCTATCTACCGGTTGAACAAAAGGCAAATTGTATTTTAATGCTAAAGAATAATCATCCTGACCAAATGCAGGAGCTGTATGCACAATTCCGGTTCCTTCACTCATTGTTACATAGTCACCCAAACAGATATACCAGGCGGGTTTATCAACACTTACAAAATTAAAAAGGGGCTGATAGCAACGACCTTCCAGTTCCCTGCCTTGCATTTCAGAAATAATCTTTGTTTCTTCGTCCAGCACTTGTAAGCGAGCTTTAGCTAAAATTAGATTTTGACCCTGATATTCAACTTTAAGGTAGGTTTCTTCAGGATGGACAGCTAAGGCAACATTGGAAATTAGAGTCCAGGGAGTAGTTGTCCAAGCCAGGTAGTAGGTGTTTTCTTCATCTGTTGCTTTAAACTTAACATAAATGGAGGGGTCTTCTATATCTTTATAACCCTGAGCTACTTCATGCGAAGAAAGAGGGGTTCCACAGCTGGGGCAATAAGGGACAATTTTATATGCCTTATAAATGAGGTTTCGGGAAAAAAAATTATGCAAAATCCACCAAACGGATTCTATATAACTGTTATGCAAAGTTACATAAGGGTGATCCAGATCGATCCAATAGCCCATCAGTTCTGTCATTTCACGCCAAAGCTTTTCATAGCTGAAAACGGATTCCCGGCATTTTTGACAGAATTTCTCAATTCCATATTCCTCTATACCGCGCTTATCTTTCAGACCGAGCATTTTTTCCACTTCAATTTCCACAGGCAAACCATGAGTATCCCAACCGGCTTTGCGTTTAACCTGAAAGCCGTTCATTGTTTTATAACGGCAGATAACATCTTTCAAGGTCCTTGCCATTATATGATGAATACCCGGTTTGCCATTTGCTGTAGGGGGTCCTTCATAAAAAATGAAGCGTGGCATACCTTCACGAATATCAATACTTTTTTGCACCAAATCGTGTTTATTCCAATATTCGCGAATGCGGTTTTCCAGATGCCTGGGACTTTCTTTCAGGTCTATTGTTTTATACATACACCTTATCCAATTTTCTTTTGATGACCACTTCTGCGTTGACCAGGAACAAAATTATGCGGATTGGCAGGATGGTTTTTAGTCCGCTCAAATTCCTTTTGTTTAAGGGGATTTTCCTGTTCGCTTTCCACTTTTTTTTCTTCAAAGAGCTCACTGAAGTGCTCCTTCAATTCCTTATGTTCAGAAACATATTCTTTCCATTCCTCAATTGCCTTTTCTCTATCAACACATTTTGGACAGAGAACAAGCAAATTTTGTTCACTAACACCGATCCAACCTCTGTCGTAACAGTGATCACAACTTTTTTTCTTACGATTTTTTTCGGCTATGGCTTTTGCCACATCCAGATGTATTTCGTCAAGGATAAACATATTCTCCTCCTTTGCTTACTATACAGAGAGGTTTATATATCTCTCTCCACAATTTCCCTCATTTTGAGCCATTTTTTTTAAGTGCGGAATTCTGTAAAAGGAAATTTTTGCCTCTTCTGTTTACAGGAGCTTCTAAATAAATATAGGGTGACAAATTTCAACTTCAAGCACAGAAATCAAAAAGACACATAAACAGTGCATTCTTCGCATCTTCTGTAACAGAATTCAGCATCTCACTATGATTAAACAGATAATCCTCTGTCAACTAAAAATGAGAGCTCAGAAATATTCAGTTCTTGGGTGTGCGTTTTGGTTTTGACTTTTCCGGATTTATCGGTAAAGGCGTAACCTCCTCAATTGGCTCTTCCTCTTTAGGAGCGCTTTCCATAAATTGAATGGGAGCACTAATCACCGTTTTCTTAAGTTCAATTTTTACAATCGGTTCCAAACGGTGCGTTACAATAAATAAGTTCTTATTGCGGGATAAAGCAAGTTTATCCTCTGCAGATAATGCCTCAATTTCCGTCAAACTGACTACCTTTTCAATTTTTCCGGTAGCCATATCCACAATTTGGACGAAGGTTTGTTTTTCAGGCATAAAGTGAACCTCCATTGTATATTTATCAGGGAATTTTTTACTGATTTCAACTACGAAATTTAGATATTCCTGGTGATGTATTTTGTGCCAGGCATAAAAACTCTTGCATTTGAAAATACGAGGGCAAACTGCACACAATTGTGGTGCAGGTTCACGGTTGCGTTTCAGTTCACAGAAAAAATGCCGAGCTATTTTCATAACTTTTCCTTTTCTGGTGAAGGACTTATACTGTCAAGAAAATTAACGATAATAGCACGCAGATTAAGCAGATTAAAAATGAGAATAGGTATGGGATGAATAGGATGATTATAGCAGAGAGCTGAGAGCTTAGAGCTTTGAGAATAATAGGTAGGGGATGAACAGGATAAAAGGGATTTACAAGATTTAAAGTATCAGGTGCTGTCTCAAAATTAACTTTTAGTTTCGGGACAGCCCCGACAGGTATTATAGAAGGGTTTTAACCCGGTGAAAAGAGTAAATAAAAACAACATATCTCCTTGTATCCGAAAGAGTTCCGTAGGAACGACAGGTATTCAAGATTTTCGTTTCAATAAGAAAATTAAATCTTATAATAATAGTACTTAATTATGGAGTTACCAAATCCCGATTAGCCAAAAGGGAAGAATATTATCATTTACCGCACTCCTGTTAATTGCTTCGCCTTTAATTTATTATCTTTTTCAGCTTGCTTCATCTTCTTATAACAAAGTAACAACCAAGTAACAACTCCGTAACGAGACAACGGAAGTGTTAGGGAAGTGTTACGGAGTCGTTACAGAATTTACTATATATCAAGCAAATAACTATCAAGATTTATTAGCTCAGGGAGGAATGGGATGAAAGGGATTTTCAAGATATTTATACCGGGGAACAGTGGAAAAAGATAGATGGTTGTTTCTTAATTTTTTCCGAGGGGCTTACGCCACCATCGCTATCATTGTGTCGCCCTCCGGGCTTTTTAGCATAGGAAAAGAAAAAAGAAATTAGTGATTGTGTCTTTATTTTAACGAGGGGCTTACGCCACCATCGCTATCATTGTGTCGCCCTCCGGGCTTTTTGGAAAATGGGAAGAAGAAAAGAAAAAAGAAGTCGGGGCTTACATTTTACGAGGGGCTTACGCCACCATCGCTATCATTGTGTCGCCCTCCGGGCTTTTTGGAAAATGGGAAGAAGAAAAGAAAAAAGAAGTCGGGGCTTACATTTTACGAGGGGCTTACGCCACCATCGCTATCATTGTGTCGCCCTCCGGGCTTTGATGAAATCTCAACCTTCTAAACCTTCTCAACCTTCTCAACCTTCTAAACCTTCTCAACCTTCTCAACCTTCTTACTTTTTTTTCTAACTTCAATTTTCTCTTTTTCTCTTTTCTCTTTGTGAAAGAAAAAATTCCCTTGCCAAAATCTCCCGCTCCAAAAGCTTGTCATCATAAGAATAAGGGAAAGGAAACCAATATGGCTACGATGGCTGATATTAGAAACGGAATGGTCATTGAATTCAAAGATGACCTATATGAGGTGATAGAATTTCTCCATGTAAAACCAGGTAAAGGACCTGCTTTTCTGCGTTCAAAGCTGAAAAATATACGCACGGGAAGGGTTTTGGAAAATACTTTTAGAGAAAGTGACACCTTCAATGAAGTTCGTATTGAACGCACTAAAAAGGAATATTTATATAGAGATGGAGATTTTTTGGTGCTGATGGATAGCGATAACTATGAACAGATGCACATAGATGGATCGCTATTGGGAGATAAAGAAAATCTGCTTACGGAAAATATGGAGGTTATCGTATCGGGAACTGCTGATGGAAAAGTTGTGGGAATAGAACTGCCAACAACTGTAGTTCAAACCATAGCTGAATGTGAGCCCAATTTGAAAGGAAACACTGCTTCCGGAAGTGGTAAAGTTGCCTATACGGAAACAGGTTTACGCTTGATGGTTCCTTTCTTTGTAGAACCGGGAGATAAAATTAAAATTGACACCCGCACGGGTGAATATATAGAAAGAGCAAATTAAAAGAGGATAAAAATGGGAAAAGCAAAAAGTTTTGCCGCTAAAGTAGCGCATGATAACTCCACAGAAGGGAAAGTAATCTGCCCTGTATGCAATACGGAAATAAAAAGGATTAAGCTTATTACTAATAAAAAGAAGAATGGCGGCTGGACTCCTCAGAAGGAATATGCTAAAATTTGCAAGTGCAATGAAGCTGATATTTTAGCTGGTAAAAATCTTTAAAGATATACAGTTATCTGAAGAGAAAGCAATATACACTTGCCAAAGAAGAAGATATACTTTCGCCGGTTTTTAATTGACTATTTATGTGAGCACCATAAAAGGTCTATAAAGCTATCCGCTTGCATTAGTTCGGTAGCGGATTTTTTAGCTACACAATATTATATAATTTTTATATTGGAAAAGGCAGTTATTTTGTCAGAACTTGTCTGGATTTCTGCTTTTGCAGGAATGACAAGGGAATTTTCATTTTAAAGATAATATTATTTTGGGGGAGGATTAAAATGCCTTGCCTTATCTGGAAGCGGATAACATTGCTGATAACCATTATTTTTGTTGGTTCATTATCAGCTTTGGTTCCTCCTGTTCCAATGTATAAAAATCCACCTATTGCCTGGGAAGCCACGCGTTTGGAAGGATCATTTTTTGCGGAAGGAACATTAAAAATCGGCAAAAGAAATCTACCTAATAACATTCTGGTTTTAAGGGTGCAGTTTAGTGATGTCTCTTTTCGGGCTCAGGCAGGATATCCTGATAATTTGGTTCACGACGATGTTTTTTTTAATCGTTGGATGATTCATTTGAAGGATTTTTTTCTGGAAGCAAGTCATTTACAATATGAACTGGACTATTATATATATCCGCAAGTGTTGACAATGCCTCATTCCCTTTCCTTTTACGGAGCTGATGGAGATAATGATATAGATGTAGATTTACCTCAAATTTTACCTGATATTTTGGCTTTAATAGATGAGGAAGTTGATTTTAGTCAATATGGAGGCATCATTATTTTTCATTCCGGAACCGGACAGGAATCCGATATCAATTCTATCCGCCCCAACGAAATCTGGAGCACTTTTTTAACCCGGAAGAAACTGCAAAAGTATTTTGATCCGGAAAATGATTTGTATGCCGGTTATCCGACTGATGACGGAAGTTATTTAACTAACATTATTATAGTGCCTGAAGATGAGTTTCAGGATTACTTTCCTTCCGCAGGTGAAGAAAATGCATCCAATTACCTCTTTAGTATGTATGGAGTGCTGGCTCATCAATTAGGTCATTTATTAGGTTTACCTACTTTATATGATAATGATGATAGTAATGGTATCAGCCAGGGAATTGGCAACTGGGGTTTAATGGGAACTGGTTTATGGAATGGAAGTGGTTATGTTCCGGCTCAGCTTTGTGCCTGGTCCCGTTATTTTTTAGGTTGGGAAACACCCCTTGTGCTCTTTCAGAATAGCAATAATAACTCTGTGGATTACTTTCTCAATCATTCTCCGGAAGCAATCCGTCTTTACAAAGTGCCAATTTCTACTACGGAATATTTTTTAATTGAAAACCGGCAACAAAATCCCGATGGTAGTTTAGACCCTCTTAGTAACCTTCCCAGTTATAGTTTCAAACTTCTTCCTGCAGGTGAGCAGGATTATTATGAAGATAATCCTTTAACTCCTGAAGACGAATCCCTGTTACCCTATTTCAACTTTATGGAAAATACCTATTTAGGTAGTGAATGGGATTTTTTTCTTCCCGGATTGGGAGGTCCGATTCCGGATAACAGTCCTTTTCCAGTAGATGGATCGGGAATTCTTATCTGGCATATAGATGAAAATGTAATTAATGCCAACTTCACGGCTAATTTTGATCGGAATTATGTAAATTCCAATGCGCTACATAAAGGTGTTGACTTAGAAGAAGCAGATGGAATTCAGCATCTGGATACTGCTGCCTATAATATTTATAAATGGGGAAGCCCTTATGACAGTTTCCGAGCCGGTAATAACAATTATTTCGGTAATCAGCATCATAACGGAATGCTTTCCTTGCCTACTTCGGAAAGCTATTATGGAGGGATTCCTTTAGAAATAACCGATATTTCTAACAGCGGAAATCAAATGACTTTTTCCGTGAATTTTGGCTGGCGATTAACTACTTCTTATCAGGGAATCAATCCTATCAATGCTTGTGCTATTGATTTTGACGGTGATGGAAAAGATGAATTATTTTTTCCTCTGCCGAATGGCAAAATATATATCTGGGAAAATGAAGAATTGCTAAGTAACTATCCTATCCAATTGCCTTTTTATATGCCTTACAATTACACTTGGGATGGTGAAAGCATTTATCTGCCACTGCAGAGAGATGAAGTATGCTGTTTATATAAATTAAATAGTGCAGAACATTATTATGCTTTCAGGTCTAATGCTTATAGCTGGTTAGGTCATCCTGTGGATATAGGAGAAAATTTGGCTCTGCCCCTAAAAATAAATGCCGACGATAATGCCTTTGCCATTAACCTTTATAACAAAACCGATATGACGGTAGCGTCTTTGGCGGATTATAGCGGTAAATTTATTGCCAATCTGATCCATTATGATAATCAGCTTTCCGTTGTGTACCAAAATGCTGAAGGTGAATATTGGCTGAGCGAGATTGATTTAAGCGACTACGACAAAAAGGAAATAAAATTGCCTATCCCTGCTGATTCTATTATTGTAGCGGTTTTTAAGGCACCAATAGCGGATACGGAGAATTTGATTATTCAATGTCCTAATAGTGTTTATTGTTTGCAAGGCGCAAATATTGTAGAGGGTTTTCCTTATGTGCACAATCTTGTTGCTGCATCGGACAGCTGTTTTATTGCTCCTCTAACTTTTGCGGATGTTGATGGCAATGGTTCTTTGGATATCTTGATCGGAGGCGAAAGCGATTTTGCCATTATTGACTATTCCGGAAAATTGATGAATCCGGAAAACCAAAATCCGGAACTGCATACGGATTTTATCAGCGCAGGAATATACGCTATGGACATAGATAATGATAACAATGCAGAAATAATAGGGAATTTTAAGTATAACCGGCTTAATATTTGGGAGCATAATTACCGTCCCAAAATGGGTTATCCCGTCTCTTTTGCTGAACGCAGCAGAACCTTGCCTTTTGTTTCCCAAGCTTCCGATAATAATTGGTATATTTATTGTGCCACCGATAATGGCTTGCTGTTTAGAAATAAACTGGAAAATAAGCCCCAGATAACTCCTGCTTGCAATTGGATTTGCGAATACGGTAATTTAAGACGCAGTGCTTCTTATACTAAAATGGAATTGCCCAATCAATATCAGACCGATGAACTTTTTGTGCCGGGACAGGTATATATCTATCCCAATCCCTTAAAATCCATTTACCGACAAAAAATACAGCTTAATGTTATGACCAGTCGCGATGCAGAATTGGAGCTAAGCATTTTTGATATTAGTGGAACCTTGGTTTATCGTCAAAAAGGTTATGCCAAGGCATATCTTAAAAACCTGGATATTTTTGATATTCCTGCAGATAAACTTTGCAGTGGGGTTTACATTGCTATTATTAAATCCTCAACGAGCAGCAAGCGACTCAAGTTTGCCATTGAAAAATAATATAGTTTCCCTACAAAAATGCGGATATTTTATCAGAACCTGTTTGATTTCCTGCTTGCTCAGGAATGACAAAGGAATTTTCATTCAAAATATGATATAAGAGAGAGTAAAATTATGAAACATACAATAATTACCTTATGCATAATGCTGATTGGGGGAATGTGTTTTGCCGGCATTGATGAAAATGCCGGAACTTACGGCTATAAATTTTTGAATGTTCCCTACGGACCTGTATCTTTGTCCTTAGCAGGAAGAGGTGTGTTCAGCATTGATAATCCGGGTTCCTTTTTGTTGCAACCAGCAGCTTCTTGTATGAATGATCAACATCTTTTAGGCATTACACATAATATGTGGTTGGCAGATACCCAGGCAAATATGATTGCTTATTCTTTTGCTCAACGAAAAAGCCATTTCGGGATAGCTATGCGTAATTTGGATTATGGGGAAATTGAAAACAGGGACGATATGGGTTTTTTAATCGGTAATTATCATCCTTTGGATATTGATGTTACGGCAAATTATGCTCATCGTGTAACGCCCTCTATTTATGCAGGAGCTAATTTGGGAATTTTATACCAAAAACTGAATACTGCCAGCAGTTTAGCTTTGCATACGGACCTTGGTTTTTGTTGGCTTCCTCCCGTTAAAGATGCTAAAATAACTTTGGTAGGAAGAAATTTGGGAATTGCTAATCATACAGATGAAGAAAGAGTAAAATTACCGGTTTGTTTTGAATTGGATATAAACAAAGGATTTTCTGTTGCAGAACAGCATTTAATCTTAGGCGGTTCGGTAATTCAGACCTTAGATGAAGACCTTAAAGGCAATGTTAATTTAGAATGTGAACTCTTTCAACTACTTACTTTAAGGGGTGGTTATCTTTTGGGCTATGATGCTCAGGATTTTAGTGCCGGCTTTGGAGTGAAATATAAAAATATCTCTGTGGATTATGGCTACGGTGCTTTCAATAGTGAATTGAACGATGTTCACTCTTTTGGTGTAACTTACAGATTTTAGATAGAGGAAAAAAGTGAAGGACTTTTGGACCATATTTAAACTATGCAAATTCTGGTTTCTTCTCCTGTTTTTAAGCTTGGGTATTTTTGTTTTTGCCGAAATTACTCCTGGTCAGCTTATTTTTAAAACCACTATTCCCGTTGAAATTAAAGGAACCCAAACCGGATTATCTGCTTTTGACAATTTTCTTAGCCAAAAAGGAGTTACGCAGATAAAGCCCATTAAGGGTATGCACCAGCCCACTTATTATCTGGCAAATGTTTCTGATGTGCCTCCTGCTGAGGTCTTGGAACAATTAAGTTTTCCGGGTATTCAATATGTTCAGCCCAATTATTTGAGAAAATTGCACTCAACTCCCAACGATCCATTATACAGTCAACAGTATCATTATATCAGCAGCATTCCCGCTGCCTGGAATTATACGGTTGGCAGTAATTATGTTAAAATCGGTATTGTGGATTCAGGAATGTTAATTCACCACCCCGATCTGTGGCAAAACCTTGCTATCAATACTAACGAAATTCCCGATAACGGAATTGATGATGATCATAATGGTTATATAGATGATTGGTGTGGATGGGATTTTACTGATGCACCTGAAATGGCAGGTAATGCTTTAGGGGACTTCTTAGATCAGGATAATGATGTGGAAGATGAAAATTTTCATGGAACCCATGTTTCGGGCATTGCAGGTGCAGTTGGAAATAACGGAATAGGAGTTGTTGGGGTCTGTTGGAATGTAGGTATTTTACCTATTAGAGCTGGTTTTAGAACACTTGATAATCAGGGCTTTTTACAAGATGATGATGTTTCCGCTGCTATTATTTATGCCACAGATAACGGGTGTAATGTGATTAATATGAGTTGGGGTGATCCCAATTATTCTGCTATCATAGCTGACGCCTGTGAATATGCTTATAACAAAGGAGTTGTATTAGTTGCCTCGGCAGGAAATGATGCAGGACCCGGTTTAAGCTATCCTGCCAAGCTTTCTACAGTTATTTCTGTCGGTTCAATCAATATTGCCAAGCAGCTTTCCACTTTTTCCAGTTATGGAGATGATTTAGACCTCGTAGCATTGGGAGAAAGAGTTCTATCTACTTATAAACTTACTACTGATGAACAATATTTCTATATGGATGGAACCTCTATGAGTGCAGCTTTTGTAACTGGAGCTGTGGCATTACTCCTATCTTTGCATCCTGGCTTGAGTCCTGCAGAAGTTAAAGCTCGTTTAATTTCTGCTACGGATGATTTAGCTCCTGTCGGCTTTGATATTAGAACCGGTCATGGTTTGTTGAATGTTAAGAAACTGCTGGATAATTTAGACCCTCCTTTTTTAGAAATTACCAGTCCGCAGGATCAATTAGGAATTAGTGGTTCGGTTCCTATTATAGGTTCTGTCTATGGTTCTGATTTTGCGAATTATACTGTTGCCTATAAGAAAGAAAAAGACCAAAATGACACTAACTGGAAAGATGTTACAGAACATATTGAAACGCTAACAAAATATAGTCAGCCAGTTCATAACGATACTCTGGCTATATTTTATCTTCCGAATAATTTCCCCGAAGGAAAATATCTCCTGCGACTGCAATACGAAAAAACCTTGCACAATATGAACCGCTATAATATTTATAGAACAGTTATTGTAGATCGCACTCCTCCAGTTTTAAGAACGGAAACTATCTCCTATTTTACCCGTTGGACAAAGCTAAATCTGGAATATTATGTTGCAGCTAATTTTGATGAAATAGTTAATACTCAGCTCAAAATAACCGCTTCAGATGGGCTAATCTATAATGTTTATTCTTCTCTTGCGGATAGCATTCAGATTTGGAAATTACCTTCCTCTATTCCGGAAGGAATGATTGATGTCCAATTTATTGCTACCAATATTGCTGGTTTAACCTTTGTTTCTGATATCTTTACTAATTTTTTGAACATTCATTATTATCTAATTCCTCAATATGGATATACTAAAGAAATTATAGGACCTCCCCAAAAGCCGTTGTTGCGTAAAAGGGATTATAACGGCAATGGCATAGCTGAATATGTTGCTATGGAAATTCCGGCCAGTGGTTATGGTTCTGTAAAAGCATTTGAACCCTACCCCGGAGGACATATTGTAACAAATGATTTTGGGGATTCTTTTTGGCCCCTTGATATCGGTTCCACTTATACTACAGGTTCTAAAAGTGAGTTGCTTTTGTTGAGAGGCGAAAATGCTGAAATGTGGCTGACTCCTATAGGGGGAAATTATCCCAGTAACTGTAATGACAGCTTAGTAATTGCTTTGGACACAGGAATTGCGGGAGGAGTGATGGCAGATTATGATAATGATGGCAAAACCGAAATCCTCTTGGTTAAAAATTTACCTGCCGAACGGGTTATTCAAGCATATAAAAGAGTTTCCTCAGGTGCTTTAGCGCCAAGAAATACTATTAGCAACCCCACTTCTACTTATAGCCGTAATAACTTTGTTCCTACAATCATTGTAGATAACTTTGATGGTGATAACTATCCCGATATTTTATGTGCCGACACTGATGGTGATGTAATGATTTTTGAAATTATTAATGCAACACAACATCAATTATGCTGGACAACCCGACTTCCTATAGGAAATACATATTCTCTTACCGCTGGGGATTTTAATGGCGATGGACACAAGGATTTCTTTGTTGCCGGTTATGTTACCGATATTGTTAATCAAAATCTCAATTTCTGGTTAGGAGAGGGATTTCGGAATATAGGTAATAACAATTATACCTCTATGGGCAGCATTATGTTCAATGAGGTCTCCTCTATGAATTCCATTACCAGTGACGACTTGGATCAGGATGGCTGTGACGAAATTATTTTAGCTATCACTCCCAATTTATATGTTTTGAAATATATTAATGGTAAATTCGTTCCTATTTTCTATGATGTAAGCTCTCATAATTATCAGGTTAGCACTTGGGAAGATGAAAACGGAATTATTCGCATTCTGGGTAATGTAAAAACGGTAGGAGATAATCCCGCTTTGGCAGAATGGACTCCTGAAGAACCGTTTACAGGACCTCCCACACCTGCCAATTTAACTGTGAAACCCTTAAATGAAAGCTCTATAAAGGTTTCCTGGACCTCTACCGGTGCTCCGGAATATGCTCTATATAGAAAAGATGAGGAAGGAAATGTAACCAGGAATATTTTAACTGGTGTTACTAGTTTTACCGATACTAATTTGCAACAGGGCAAAGTATATAAGTATGCCATTGCTTCCTGTGACCCTTCTTATACACCAATTGAAAGTATCATAGGTCCCTGGATTGAAGGAATTCCTTTGCCTAAACCTGAATTGGTACAAATTACTTTTGCGGGACAAAAAGAATTACGCTTGTTCTTCAATCAAGAAATGCCGGGAGCTATTATCAATCCTGCCTGTTATTATGTGAGTAACGGAATGGGCAATCCTGTTTCCGCTAATAGTATTTCCGCCAATTCTGGCGTCCAATTGCGATTTAGAAATAATTTTCCTGCTATTGATTCCCTCTTTGTTTTAGAACTTAGAAATATATATGGAATCAGTGGAGTGGAACCGGAAACCCCTTTCTATTATTTTGCCTACATAGAAGATATAATTCCTCCCGAAATTACTGGAGTTAAGGTTTTGCCTTCCAAACAGGAAATTACTATCCAGTTCAGTGAAGAAATATCATCTTTGCCGGCTTTGTATCCTGCTAATTATAATTTACATTGCCCTAAAAACGATCCTGACAATAAAATTGTTTCTGTTTCTCATTCTGTGGATACGGTAACAATTAAGTTTGCAGAAAAGCTGAAATTCAGCAATTATGCTTATTATTTGGAAGTGAATAACATAACCGATCTGGCGGGAAACTTGATTTCACCTCAAGGTAATTTAGTTCGCTTTAGCATTCAAAACCTGGATAATCTGGAAAACTTGAATGTTTATCCCAATCCTGTTACTTCCAAACATTCACCGCAAGTTACCTTTATCAACTTTCCGGTAAATAAAAAAGGGAAAATTGCCATCTACAGCAGTAGCGGACAACTTGTTTTTCAAGATGATATAGGACCCTTTAGTGTAGAAAACAATAATATTACTTACACCTGGAATTTACGGAATAACAATCAGCGTCCTGTTTCCAGTGGAATTTATTTCTATGTAGTGGAAATGGGAGGCAAAATCAAACGCGGTAAACTTGCCATCATTAAATAAATATTGTAGTAAATAATGCTTACACGGAATTAGGATTATATGTTTTGGAAGGTAATTGCTGCCATATTTTGTTCTCCAGTGTTTACCCTTATTTTGTGCATAATTTTCCTTCTGCTGAACATTTTGGATGGGCATTCTACTTATTTGGTGCTGAAACCGGATAAATATCACCGAGAAAAAAATCCCCTTGCCCGCTGGGTTTTCCAAAAACTGAAAATCCCTGCCGGTATAATTATTTTCAAGACCATTTTGATGAGTATTCTGATTTTGGCTATTGCTTATTTTACTGCCTGGGAACCGTTAACCGTTAATATTGCAATGCTTATTGCAGACCTTCTTTTTCTGGTTGTTGTTTTGCATAACTATCATCTTTATTTTCGTTTATCCCGAAAAGAATAAATTTGTTGGGTGGAGTTTTGACTCTAAACCGACTCTTTTACGGTTGCAACTATATTATGAGGCAACAGGAAATGTTATTCGTTGCCTTCTACTTTCAAAGCTGAAGCTCGGTTTAGAGTTAAAACAAAAGCAATGCCGGTGTTTGAAGAAATAGTGCATTGCTGTTACCAGTGTGCTTTTTTTGTTTTTTCGCGATGGTGGAATTTGTGAGTTCGTTTTAGCTCGGTTGTAAGTGTGCTTGCTTCTTGTTTTTTCGTGACCGCGGAATTCGTGAGTTCGTTTTAGCTCGGTTGTAAGGGTGCAGGGTTCTTGTTTTAACTCACAATTTTGAAATGAAGAGACCAAATGTAGTTCGGTTGCCAGTGTTTGTAATTTGAAGGTTGTGGTTTCTGTGATGGCTGTGGCAAAATTGTAAGTCAAAACAAGCATCGCGGTGGAGTTTTGACTCTAAACCGACTCTTTTACGGTTGCAACTATATTTTGAGGCAACAGGAAATGTTATTCGTTGCCTTCAACTTTTGCAGCTGAAGCTCGGTTTAGAGTTAAAACAAAAGTGTCCCCCGAAGCCACAAATTCTGAACAATTCCTACCCCACCTTTCTGGAGCGAAAAAATACTTTCTTTCACGATGGTGGAATTCGTGAGTTTGTTGTAGCTCGGTTGTAAGTGTGCTTGTTTCTTGTTTTTCCGTAACCGTGGAATTCGTAAGTTTGTTGTAGCTCGGTTGACGGTATGTAGAGTTCTTGTTTTTTCGTGACCGCGGAATTTGAGGGTTTGTTGCAGCTCGGTTGTAAGGGTGCTTGCTTCTTGTTTTAACTCACAATTTTGAAATGAAGAGACCAAATGTAGTTCGGTTGCCAGTGTTTGTAATTTGAGGGTTGTGGTTTCTGTGATGGCTGTGGCAAAATTGTAAGTCAAAACGGTACCCTGGTGGAGTTTTGACTCTAAACCGACCCTTTTGTGTTTGCAACTATATTTTGAGGTAACAGGAAATGTTATTCATTGCCTTCAACTTTAACAGCTGAAGCTCGGTTTAGAGTTAAAACAAAAGTGTCCCCCGAAGCCACAAATTCTGAACAATTCCACCCCACCTTTCTGGAGCGAAAAAATACTTTCTTTCACGATGCCGGTGTTTGAAAAAATAGTGTATTGCTATTGCCAGTTTGCTTTTTTTTGTTTTTTCGTGACCGCGGAATTTGATGGTTTGTTGTAGTTTGGTTGTAAGGGTGCAGGGTTCTTGTTTTTTCGTGACCGCGGAATTTGTGGGTTTGTTGTAGCTCGGCTGTAAGGGTGCTTGCTTCTTGTTTTAACTCACAATTTTTTGATTAGGAAACAAGTTATAGCTCAGTTGCAAGTGAAAATGTTCGTGGGATGTGGTTTTCTGGAAGGCAAGTGAAAATTGTAAGTCAAAACGGTGCCCGGGTGGAGTTTTGACTCTAAACCGACCCTTTTGCGTTTGCAACTATATTTTGAGGCAACAGGAAATGTTATTCATTGCCTTCAACTTTCACAGCTGAAGCTCGGTTTAGAGTTAAAACAAAAGTGCCTTCCGAAGCCACAAATTCCAAACAATTCCTACCTCACATTTCTGGAGTGAAAAAATACTTTCTTTCACGATGCCGGTGTTTGAAGAAATAGTGTATTGCTGTTGTCAGTTTGCTTTTTTCTTGTTTTTTCGTGACTGCGGAATTTGATGGTTTGTTGTAGTTTGGTTGTAAGGGTGCAAGGTTCTTGTTTTTTCGTGACCGCGGAATTCGTGGGTTCGTTGTAGCTCGGTTGTAAGTGTGCTTGCTTCTTGTTTTAACTCACAATTTTTTAATTCGAAAACAAGTTATAGCTCAGTTGCAAGTGAAAATGTTCGTGGGATGTGGTTTTCTGGAAGGCAAGTGAAAATTGTAAGTCAAAACGGTGCCCGTGTGAAGTTAAAACAAAAGAAAAGTAAGTTTTTCTTGACAGTATTGCAGGTATAATTATCAGGTAAAAAAAGTTTGTTTTCCACATAGAAATTATTATGGAACAGACAAGATTAGGTGTCTATAATATTAAATTACTTAACAAGAAAAGGAGACGCTATGAAAGCACAAATTTACAAACTCCTTCTTCTACTGATATTTTCAGTAACAGCGATTGCTGCATTTTCTACGGTAAGCGAATATTCTTTTGCTTCAACATTAGGAACTTTTACTGAAATCAGTGGAGGAACTATTCACGGCACCAGTGCGAATGACAATGAATGTTTCTTAGCCATTCCGCTGGGCTTTACTTTCACCTATAACGGTGTTGATTATACAACAATCAGCATCGCTTCCAACGGTTTTATCGCGATGGGGGATACTGTAGTAACAAGTAATGTTCCGATCAGTTCTAATACTTCCACCAATAATGTGATAGCTGTTCTTGCTCGCGATATCAAATCCAGAGCAGATGGAACTTTAATGTCTTTAAGCAGTGGCACTGCACCCAATCGTGTTTTTACTATTCAGTGGAAAAATTGGAGGCGAACTCCTACTGCCACAGCTAATGATGATTTTACTTTTCAAATTCAACTTCAGGAAAACGGTAACAACGTGGTCTTTGTTTACGGACCCTTTACTGCTGTAACTGCTGCTACTTCTGCCACTGTGCAGGTTGGCTTAAGAGGTGATTCCAATAATGACTTCAATAACCGTTTAACTACTACGGACTGGTCTGCAACAACAGCCGGAACCGCTAATAACAGCACCTGCACTTTAAGCGCTACAGTATTTCCTGCTAACGGATTAACCTTTACTTTCACTCCTCCCATAACTGGAGAACCACCTTTAGCGGCTCAAAATCCTCATCCTGCCAATGGAGCTATTAATGTGCCCATAGCTACAAACCTCAGCTGGAATTCCGGAGGTGGAATTGTTGATGGTTATAAGGTCTATTTTGGCACGGATAATCCTCCTACCAATATAGTTAATGGAACCACACAGACAGTAACTGTATATGATCCTGTTAATGATTTAACATACAGCACTACCTATTACTGGAAAATTGTTCCCTATAATCAATTTGGGGATGCAGTTGACTGTCCTGTCTGGAGTTTTACTGTTTTAGCTGATCCCACAGTTACTACTTATCCCTACGAGCAAAACTTTGATTCAGTTACTCCTCCTGATTTAGCTTTGGGTTGGACAGTTATTAATGCCAATAATGATACCTATACCTGGCAGTCCTATAATGGCAATAGTCAAACATCTCCCAATTCTATGCGCATCCGTTATAATTCTACATTAGCAATGGATGACTGGTTATTTACTCCTCCCCTTGTCTTTACAAATACTCATAATTACAAAATAAAATTTTACTACTGTAGTTCAAGTGCCACTTATCCAGAAAAGCTTTCTGTTTATTGGGGAACAACTCCTGCAGTGGCAAGTATGACAAATCTCCTTTGGGAAAATTTGAACATCATCAATACTGCTTATGAAGCAGCAGAAATTATTATGCCTGCAGTAACCGGAGGAACTTATTACATAGGTTTTCATGGTCATAGTGATGCCGATAGATTCTATCTCTATATAGATACTTTCAGCGTATCCGATATAGTAGAACAGATAAATCCACCTCAAAATCTTACTGCTACCATTCAAAATTATTACAATGTCCATTTAGCTTGGCAGGCACCTGTTTCCTCTTTTGGCACAAGAGACCTTCTTGGCTATAAGGTTTATCGGGATGGCTCTTTAATTAACACTATTAGTAATCCTGCTACTCTTACTTATGATGATTTGGGCTTAGAAGTTGGCACTTACAGCTATACAGTTACTGCTTATTATACAACTGGTGAATCAGTTCCTGCGGGTCCTGTAAGTGTAGAAATTGTTGCTCCACTTGATCCGCCTCTGAATTTAACTGCTACAGTGCAGAACAATACTAATGTCTTTCTGGATTGGGATGCTCCAAGTGTAATTCCTCCTCCTACAAGTTTTAATGATAGCTTTGAGAGTTACGAGAATTTCACTATTAATTTTGCTCCCTGGACTTTAGTGGATGTTGACCAAAGCACAACTTATGGAATGCAAGGCATTTCCTGGACTAATGCTTATGCGGCACAAGCATATATTATTTTTAATCCGAGTGCCACGACACCTGCTATAACTGATTTGACAGCTCATACTGGTAATAAAATGGCTGCCTGTTTTGCTTCTACTGTTCCTCCGAATAATGATTGGATGATTACCCCCCAACTTTCTATAACTGCAGGCAATGTGCTAAAATTCTGGGCAAGAAGTTATACCGAGCAATATGGTTTGGAACGCTTTAAAGTCGGTGTTTCAACTACTGGAACAACACCTGCAAATTTCACTATAATTAGCGGAACAACCTATATACAAGCACCGGTTACCTGGACAGAATATACTTATGATTTAAGCAGCTATGCAGGACAAAATGTCTACATTGGTATTCAATGTGTTTCCAATGATGCCTTTATCTTCTTGGTTGATGATGTCTTTATCGGCACTCCTACCACAGCAAAAAGCTATCCTTATGTAGCTTCCGTTTCTGGAACTATTGAAAGAGTAAAGGGTGTTTCGGTTCCCACTATTAGACAAGAGACAAAAAATAATGACCGTGCCCTTTTGGGCTATAAGGTCTATCGTAATGGAACATTAATTTCTACTATAAATAATCCTGCTACGACTGACTATACTGATCTTGATCTTGCCAACGGAACTTATAATTATGGTGTAACTGCACTATATACTACTGGGGAATCAGTTCCCGCAACTGTAAGTGTAACTATCAATTATCAGCCCACACCTGCATTCTTTACAGATGATTTTGAGAGCTATGCTAATTTCGTTACTACCTTTGCTCCTTGGACTACGGTTGATGTTGATCTTGCTGATACTTATGGCATTCAGGATGTTGATTTTCCCGGAAGCGGAGATGCTATGGCATATATCATCTTTAATCCTTCAGCAACAGTTCCTCCTTTAACTACATTAACTGCTCACAGCGGTTCTAAAATGCCTGCCAGTTTTGCTGCAACGACACCTCCTAATAATGACTGGATGATTAGCCCGCGTGTGTTTTTAGGAACAGGGTCATTCGTTAAGTTTTATGCCAGAAGTTACACTGCACAATATGGACTGGAACGATTCAAAGTTGGGGTTTCTACTACTACGCCTAATCCTGCAAACTTCCAATTTGTTTCCGGCGCAACTTATGTACAGGCACCTGTCACTTGGACTGAATATACTTACGACCTATCCAGTTATGATAATCAAAATGTTTATATTGGAATTCAATGTCTTTCCAACGATGCCTTTATCTTCTTTGTTGACGATGTAAGCATTCATGGAGTAAATGGATATGATAATAATGATAACAATGCTCCTGTTGTCCAAACTGAGCTGAAAGGAAATTATCCCAATCCATTCAATCCAGAAACCACTATTGCCTATAGCGTTAAAGAACATATTCCCGTAAATATTGAAATTTATAACATTAAGGGTCAGAAAGTTAAAACCCTGGTTAACGAAACAAAAGCTCCTGGTAATTATACCGCTGTATGGAGAGGACTGGATGATAATAACCATCCTGTGTCCAGCGGAGTGTATTTCTTTAAAATGAATGCTGGTAAATATAGCAGCACGAAGAAAATGATAATGATGAAATAAATGTAGAATGAAATAGTAAGATAAGAAATAAGATATATAGACGGAGGACGTTGTTCCTCCGCCTTTTTTTGTAGTTTATTAAAGTCAGGGCTGGTTTCACGCAGATTACGCAGATTACGCAGATTTAAAAATAATAGGTAAGGGAGGAACAGGATTATAGGGATAATTAGGATTTTTATTATCTATAATGACCAACCTGTATGCGTTAGATATTGAAAAATTAAATTATATAGGTTAAAATATATAAGCACTGGAATAACAAAAACACAGGAATGGTAGAAACCAGGAATGAAGACGGCTGGTTTCACGCAGATTACGCAGATTACGCAGATTTAAAAATAATAGGTAAGGGATGAACAGGATTATAAGGATAATTAGGATTTTTATTATCTATGATGACCAACCTGTATGAATTAGATATTGAAAAATTAAATTATATAGGTTAAAATATATAAGCGCTGGAATAACAAAAACGCTGTAATGATAAAAATGCTGTAATGATAAAAACACTGTAATGACAAAAACGCTGTAATGATAAAAACACAGGAATGGCAAAGGGAAGAAATTATAGAAACAAAGGCATAAATCCGATTTTTTCAATCTAAAAATAATCTAATCTCCTGAAGAAACTTTCAGTTTTTAGGCAAATCGGAATTATCCAGCTCTTTTTCTCCTCACTGTATTATTTAGAATATAAAAATCCTGATAATCCCTATAATCCTGTTCATCCCATACCTATTCTCATTTTTAATCTGCGTCATCTGCGAAATCTGCGTGAGCCCTTTTTTTCATTCTCCTATTACTCGCCGGGTTGAAACCCTTCTATAATAGTTGTCGTTCCTACGGAACTTGTTCTCCGTAATCTGATTGTCGGGGAAACGACAGAATACCTTTCTGCCAGATAAAAAAGTAGTCGGAGCTTTTTTAAGAGCTCCGACCACTATATCACTTGTTAACTTGTTAACCTTCAAACTAACTTGCTAACCAGTTAACCCGTTAACTTTATTTTGCTAATACCATCTTCTTAGCGGAAGTGTATTTACCGGTTGTTAAACGATACAGATAAATTCCACTAGCAACGCTTCTTCCATTTTCATCACGACCATCCCAAGAAACCTGATAGTAACCTGGACTATTGTGTTCCTGAGTAAAGGTCTTGATTCTTTGACCTTTCATATTGTAGATTTCAATTTTAACCTTACCGGCTTCTTTCAAGGAATAACGGATATTGGTATTCGGATTGAAAGGATTGGGGAAGGCATTATAGAGTTTTGTAACCATTGGAACAGATGGAGGCATCGGTTCTTGGGTTGGATCACCAATAGTAACAGTTAAAGGACCATAGAATTGGCTGGTTCCATCCAGAGCTACACTTTCCAACCAGTAATAATACACCATATTAGTATAGACCTCAAAATCAGTATATAAGTAGCTGATCTGAGTTCCAACCGCAGTTCCTTTGTCAATTAACTGAGCATTGATCTTGACAGCATTTTCCAAATCCTTTGCCTCATTCCGGAAAATATTATAACCGGAATGATTGGTTTCGGTCTCTGCCATCCAGGCAATATTGACAAAGTTTTCGGAAGTTACCACAGCTGTGAAGTTGGATAAGGTTACAGGCAGTGTCTGACCTTCTTGCTGAGGGAAAACAAAACATAAATCTCCAGCTGCTTTTCCAGATAATGTGAATGTTACAGTTGTTTCATTCCAGTTGCTAACTCCAGGACTGCTTGAAGTGAGGAGATTCCAAGTTCCAGGTTCAATTCTATAGGCAATTTGAGCTGGAACAAAACCAAGATTATGGTTGATAGTGATTATTGCGCCTGAAAAGCTGGTTCCAGTAAGTGTTAAGCTAAGACCAGCATTGGGAAGATCAACATCAGCATAGCCAGCAATAACAGTTACGGTTGCATCACTTTGTGGGAGATTGGAAATATCTATAGTGGGAGAAATAGAATGAACAGGTGGGATAATTATACTAACATTTCCTCCAGAGGCGATTCCACTTACAATATCGCTATTTTCAAATGTAATCCGGAAATTATCTACATAGAGATTATACATATCAGCATCGCTGTAACCGTGGAAACCAATATAATAAATCCCCGTTGTCTGCGGGGTAAAAGTGGCTTGTTCTAAACTGAAAGTGGTATTGGAAATTTCGAAATGATCATTAAGTAAGGTATTAAGAGCTGCAGGAGTAGGTGAGCTGCCAATATATACACCAAGGTTTTCAGGATAAGTATCTGATTCAACACGATATTCATACCTTATATTGTATGTAGTATCCTTAGTTAAACTTATTGGTGGTGTAATAAACCAGTCATCCATTGTCAGAGAAGGATTGTAGACAATCTTCATTGCTTTATTAGGAGAAATCTCCTCAGTAAGAGTCCATTTTTTCCCATCATTGTTTACATCTAATATTGTCCATCCATTGATATTGCTCTGAAAATCATTTAGATACGGGACGGAAATTGAATAGTCAGCTCCAGTTCCGGTTAGAGGAATATTATGCTCTGTTTTACTAAGATTATCCACTATTGTTAAACTTGCTGTTTTTTCACCAAGGGAAGTGGGAGCAAAAGCAACCGAGACAGTAATTGTTTCACCCGAACCAAGTTCACAAGGATAACTATTAGTATCTGTTAATTGGAACTGATCTACATTAGCTCCAATTAATTCAATAGCAGGATTAATTGTTAAGGTTCCCCCGCCATCGTTTTTAATAGTAAAGACCTGAGCAGAAGAGACAGTATTGATCTGCAATTCGCCAAATGATTTGCTTTCAGGAGTTATAGAGATTGCAGGTTCAGCAGAAATATGTCTGAAGTATACATTATCAATATCCAGATAATAATCACCCCCACCCCGAGTAGCCAGGAATTTAGCTTTAATAATATCACCTTGAGAGACCTTGGCTTGAGTGATAGGAACACTGCAAGTGGCAAAGGAAGTGGAAGTAATATGATTACTGCTATCAATTGTGTGAATAGTTGTGAAAGTTGTTCCATCAGTAGAGATCTGAATTTCCAGTTTATCACCAGCTACCAGTGTATGAGCAGTATTCGGGTATCCGGTAAATTCAACATAGCGATAATCAAATTGCAGGGTAGTATTATCGGTTAAAGGACCTACAGGAGGTGTAGTTACATAAGCTGAAGTTGAGTAACTGTATAAATTTTTATACAATCCATTACTACTAACACCATGAGATGAACTTACTGAAAAAGAACCTGTCCAATTTGCCGGTAAAGAAGTGCTGGCATCAAATGTTTCCAGATAGGGGATAGACCTTGTAGGATCGGCAGCGGTAGTAAAGCTCCATTCTGTTCCCTGAACTTCCTGGGTTCCATTTAAAGTAAAAACAGTCCAATATATTGTTGTGCTATAGGGCCAGTTTGAAGAATGAGTAATATTGGCTTTCATTAACAGTAGCCATATTTACCAAATCACTTGCACCGGAAGAAGTTCCTACTTTAACTTTATAGCCACTTGCTCCTGTTACATCTGCCCAATTAAGAACACGATTTGTAGCATCTTGATTTGTAGCTGCATTATAGGGACTTGGAGAAATAGCTATTCCACTGGCAGTAGAGAAATTCCATACAGGAATTTCTCCCGCATCAGAAGCAGCACCATAATCATTATAGGGGTCCACTTTCCAAGAATAGGAACTACCAAATAACAGATTTTCAGCAAGATCAAAAACAGTTTCAGCTTGATTAGCTATTAGTTCCATACTTTCGGCATCTTTTCCTAAGTATATTTTATATCCGATTGGAGCTCCACCACCTGAACTCCAACTTAAATTGGTAGTAATGGCAACTGAAGTTGCATTATTAGCAGGGGAGGGATTAATTGCTGGATTAGGAGGGTTGCCTCCTTGAACACTAATAAAGGATATTTCATCTACATTAATGTTGTAACCATAATTTGAGATAGCTTTAAAAATAACATAGTAGGTTAAATTTTCTGCACCGGGTCCAATTTCAAAAGTATATTGATACCAACCGTTTCCTGTCTCTACTGGAGCTTGATCATAATCCCGAATTATAGTTCCCAGTAAAGTGGCTCCGGTTAAACTGGGAGTTGTGTTGGAATAAATTTCTACTTTGTCTGTATAAGAAGAATAAGATGATTTATAACGATACATCCAGAAACTGGTGGAATATACCATATTAGCATCTCCGGCATTAATGGGAGGAGAGAACAAACTGGCATTTGAACCGTCACTTAAATTATAACTATTATAGTAAAGCATTCCAGCTCCTGAATAAGGAGAAACGGTTGGATATGAAGATCCGGTAGACCTCTGCCAACCGGTAGCTCCGGAGCCAATTTGATGTGTCCACCCAAAAGGTGGGAAGGTTGTCCCATCAAAACTTTCCGCATGAGGGAATTCTGTTATTGTTGGATCAGCCATAGTTGTGAAAGACCAGACAGGAAGGGTAGCAATAGTTGAAGCATAGCCATAATCATTATGAGGATCTACTTTCCAGTAATAAGTTGTTGAATATTGAAGATTTGAAGGGCTGAAAGATGTTGTTGTTATACCAGATTGTTCATTTTCAAAAGAGGTTTCACTGGTTCCCCAAAATATCTTATAATCAGTAGGTGCTCCACCTCCACTACTCCAACTTAAAGTAACATTTTTTGGGATATTGGTTGAGGCATGAGCAGGTGAGGGATTTGTGGCTGGATTAGGAGGTTGCTCTGTAACTAATGGAGAAACATCAAATCTTACAATAGGTCTATTATATGTCGCATATAAGGAACTTGGTTGGCTACCATCGTTGGAGTTTCCTCTACATAAATAAGTTGTTGAAGTAGAATTGTAAGTATAGTAAGGTCTGGAACTACTATAGAACTCATATCCTTTAACTACAAGAATATGAAGATTTCCACCTGCATCATATTCAAAAGGTGAACTTAAAGTAACTTCTTCCCAACCACTACTAAGAGTATTAGGAAATGATCCAGAATATACAAGAGAATAACCTGTATAAGGAGAAGATACTGTAGTTGTAGGCAAAGAGGAAGCACTGGAGATCATCATATAAATGCTTACATTGTTTATTGTTACTGTAGTTGATCCACTATACTTATAGAAAGCAACTTTGTTGATTATGTATGGTGCTCCTATTTCTGACGAAGTATAAAGCATCTCATAAGTTGAATAGTTATAAAACCTATTAATAGGGATTTGATCATTAGTAGTAGCATTTGAGTCACCAATTGTAATCAGATCTCCCCATGTAGTTGAGAAAATTCCCAGTAAAATAACCAGGAATGAGAAGAGTAAAATATTCTTTTTCATAATAGATTTCTCCTTTTATCAATAGTTAAAAATGAGGTTAGGGCAAAAGTAAGCTCTTGACCTGTTGAATTTTGAAAGTTGGTTTGTTTTCTGAATAAAGGAATTATAGTTTAAGTTATACTCCCAAGTTTGTTTACGACAATTAGAAATAAAAAAAGCAAGAACAGCACTTCCTAAAGAGGATAGAGAGGGCTGTGTTTTACTATGAATAGTAACGATTTTTATGAAGAAATTGGGGAAAGATATCTTTTCTGCGCCTTTGCAAGATGTTGCTATTTTTTTAATATTAGTATTGGGCTTGGGGTCAAGATAATAAACCAATTTCTTCTCCTTAAATAAATAAAGCATTTAAGACATTTTTTGTTTAGTTTCAGGCATTAAAGCCCAAGGAAACTAAAACACCTATCACTAACTAATACATTCTTTGTGCAATAAATAAAGAACCATTTCAATCATCAATTCCATATAAAGAGAAAGGGAAAATTGTGTCAAGGAAAATCTTAAAAAAAATTGAGAATTGTCAATGGAGAATTTAGAATATTAAATAAAAATCAGCGGAATCGGCGAAATCTGCGTGAACTGATATGAGGAATTAACCAATAAAAATCCGTATAAATCAGCAAAATCCGTCCTATCTGGGTTGCTAATTTTTTTTAGGGTTTTCTTAGGAGCATTAGGAAAGCATTGCTTACCCATTACGGATGGCATTAGCAATGGGTAAGCAATGGGTAAGCAATGCTATTAAGGAAGGAGTTGTAAACCAATATGAATTTGTTAGTTAGGCAATCAGATGAGAGTTTTCCTTGTGTTACTGAATTTTCGGGATATTATATCAATAAGACAAATTGCCTGTGGACAAAGTAGTAGCGCTTATGAATTATATTTATTTCGTTTGGAAAAGGAAAGGAAAGAACTTTTTCCGCAGGGTTTCAGGTTCAAACAAAAGAAAACAAAATGAGGAAAAACAGGAATGCAAAGGAAAATTACCTTGGGAATTGAAGGAATGCATTGTGCTTCTTGCAGCGCGAGAGCCGAAAAAGCACTGTCACAATTGAAAGGAGTTAGCGAAGCAAATGTAAATCTCGCTCTGGAAGAAGCATACATTGTTTACGATGACAAGCAATTAACGCTTGCTGATTTTAAGCAGGCAATAGAAAAACTGGGTTTTAAAGTGAAAGAGACAGAGGCAGATAAAGAAAGCGAACAAATCCGCCAAATGCAGGTAGCAAAAAAGAAAATGGGGCTTTCCTGGCTGATTACTGCCTTGGTTCTGCTATTAATGATCCCCGATATGGTTTTGGGAAGAGCAATTATTAGCGAACAGATGGATGCCTGGCTGATGGTGATTTTGAGTTTGCTGGCGATGATTTTTCCTGCCAGACAAGTATATCTTTCTGCCTATAAAGCGGTAAAAAGCGGAACTGCCAATATGGATGTGTTAATTGCAATGGGCACAATCGCTTCTTTGCTGGCAGCTCCTCTTTCGCTGTTTATAAAGGATATTGTGGCAAATAGTTTTGCAGGAATTGCTGCGATGATTATTTCTTTTCATTTAACCGGACGCTATCTGGAGGCAAAAGCCAAAGGAACTGCTTCGGAGGAAATCAGAAAGCTAATCGGTTTAGGTGCTAAAACGGCAATCGTTTTGGAAGCGGGAACGGAAAAAGAAATTCCGCTTAGTCAACTGAAAGTGGGGGATATCTTTATAGTTAAGCCCGGAGCAAAAATTCCTACCGACGGCATTGTGATTAAAGGAAATAGTTTAGTGGATGAGTCAATGGCAACAGGTGAATCCCTTCCCGTAACTAAAAAGCCGAATGATAATGTGTTAGGCGCAACTATCAACCTTGATGGTTATCTGGAAGTGCAGGCAACCAAGGTTGGTAAAGAGACCTTTCTGGCGCAAGTGATCCAAATGGTAAGCGAGGCACAGCATTCTAAAGTTCCTATTCAATTGCTGGCAGATAAGATAACTGCGGTTTTTGTGCCAGTGGTGCTATGTTTGGTAGTGATTGTTTTTGCGGTTTGGATGATTTTTCCGGACACAATGCAAAATATTGCCTCTGTTATAATAAGCGTTATTCCATTGCAGGTTCCTGTTAAAGGTTTGGCAGCTGCATTGATGGCTTCTATAGCCACTCTGGTAATTGCTTGTCCTTGTGCATTAGGTTTGGCAACTCCTACTGCTTTAATGGTGGGAAGTGGTTTGGGAGCAAAAAAAGGGATTTTGATTCGCAACGGTGAAGCACTGCAAAGAATGAGAGAACTGAATACAATGGTCTTTGATAAAACAGGAACTTTAACCAACGGTATTCCGCAACTAATAAAAACCGTTTGTTTCCAAGGAACAGATAAGGAAAATCGGGCAATTGCGGCTTCTTTAGAACAGGCATCGGAACATCCTTTGGCGATGGCATTGGTGAAAGGATTTGAATTGTCGGAATTGATTGCACGCGAGGATTTTATCTCTATGCCGGGAAAAGGAGTGAAAGGCAAAATAAACGGAAAACAATATTTGTTAGGGAATGCTGACTTTTTGCAGGAAGAAGGAATAGCCCTTCCCTCTTTTGAGGATGAGACACTGGACTATGCTACCCAAATTGGACTGGCAACCGATAGGGAATTGCTTGCTTGGTTCTATCTTGCTGATACAATTAAAGATAATGCTCCCCAAGTGATTGCGGAATTGAAGGGCAGAGGAATTAAAACCATTATGATTAGCGGCGACCAAACAAAAACAGCTATTGCCATTGCGGAAAAATGCGGTATTCAAGAAGTGCTGGCTCCTGTTTTGCCTGGCGATAAAGCAATGAAAATTAAGGAATTACAATCTAAAGATCTGATTGTAGGTATGGTAGGTGATGGTATTAATGATGCTCCGGCGTTAAAACAGGCAGATATTGGCTTTGCAATGGGCTTGGGGACCGATATTGCCATTGAAACTGCAGATATAACCCTTCTGCGTAATGACCTAAAACTGATTCCACTGGCGATAGACCTCTCCCAAAAAACCTTTGCTAAAATTAAACAGAATTTGTTCTGGGCTTTTTTCTATAATTTGATTGCGATTCCCTTAGCTGCCTTTGGGGTTTTACATCCCGTGATTGCAGAAATGGCTATGGCTTTTAGTAGCGTGACAGTGGTGACCAATGCCAACCTGCTGAAACGGAAAGAAAATTAGCCACACGGAATGAATTGCTGATAAACCCTCTGCTCTACGCACTTTGCCCTCTGCCAAAAAGCCCGGAGGGCGACATAATGATGTAGAAGGTGGCGTAAGCCCCTCGCAAATATTATTCCCATTTATTTAAACTGATTGCTTTTCCCTCAATTTATCAGGGTCCCAATGTTTTTTCAAAAGAGCATTAAATTCCTCTTCTACAGTAATATTATGATGATGGTCTGCTTGATGTTCAATATAATCCTTTACATCATCTATATTTGATTTACTGACCGAAAATGCGGCATAACCATCTTGCCAATGAAAATCCAACTTGGTTTTTTCCCGGAACCATTTACTGGAATTGGCTTTTAACTTTACCATAAAATCCACCATACTTAATTCTTTGGGAGCTAAACAAAGAATATGAATATGATCTTCAATTCCGCCAATGGAAATAGGTATACCCTTTAAATTGATAATAATGCCATAAAGATAGGCATACATTTATTCAGCAAGAGTTTTTTTGAGCCAGGTTTTACGATTTTTGGTAGAAAAGATAATGTGAACCGCTAAATGACAAAAAGATGCAGGCATTTTTTCGGCTTAATATTATTTATTTTATAATTACGAGGGGTTTACACACCCATCGCTATTATTGTGTCGCCCTGACGGGCTTTTTGGCAGAGGGCTAAGAGCAAAGGGCATAGAGTTTATTTTCCATTTTTCCCGAGGGGTTTACACACCCATCGCTATTATTGTGTCGCCCTTCGGGCTTTAATGTATCTAAACCCTCTAAACCTTATCAACCCTCTAAACCTTTTTTTCCGAGGGGTTTACACACCCATCGTTATCATTGTGTCGCCCTACGGGCTTTTTGGAAACCCGGAATGTGGAAAGAAAAAACACTCGGGGCTTACATTTTCCGAGGGGTTTACACACCCATCGCTATTATCGTGTCGCCCTACGGGCTTTAATGTATCTAAACCCTCTAAACCTTATCAACCCTCTAAACCTTTTTTTCCGAGGGGTTTACACACCCATCGCTATCATTGTGTCGCCCTGAAGGGCTTTTTGGAAACCCGGAATGTGGAAAGAAAAAACACTCGGGGCTTACATTTCCCGAGGGGTTTACACACCCATCGCTATAAAAGTGTCGCCCTGACGGGCTTTAATGTATCTAATCCTTATCAACCTTCTAAAACTTCTCAACCTTCTAAAACTTCTCAACCCTCTAAACCTTATCAACCCTCTAAACCTTTTTTTCCGAGGGGCTTACGCTACCATCGCTATTGTTGTGTCACACTGACGGGCTTTTTTTTCTGAGGTATTATATTTGCTCAGGATTCTATTACTTCAACATTAGCACGTGGAACGATAATTTTTGTGCCATTTTCAAATTCCGCTTCCAAAACCCGAACCAAAGTTTCCGATTCCACTTTAGTAAGTTCTTCAGGCAGAGCAGTCACTTTGGCAATGTGTCCGAAATGGGGTTGGCGGATAATTCTGATTACGGTTCCGATTTCCAAAATGGGCATAGAAACTTCTTTAGCAACGAGTTCTTGTTCTTCAAACTGGAGCGGAATAATAATTTCCGGACGAATAACTCCGGCACGAATTTGAGTTCTGCCATGAATAGAGGTTTTATAACCCTCAAAATGTTTTAATAAATTAAAGGTTTTTTGTGCCATATTAATTCTGCCAAAACCCTCTGTGCAAACGATAGTAATGCCGATATTTTCGTGTCCTGTAATAGCTACTCCAATATCATAGCCGAGTAATTTTTTAATATCCTGATCGTCTATACCACCTGTAATAATAGCTTTTACGCCATTTTTCCGGGCTATATCAATTGCGTGATAGGGTGCAAAAGCACCGGCAACAATTATTTTACCGGCACAGGATGCATCAATTTTGGCAACATCCAATTCATCATCGGGGCTTTCTGCTATCATTTTTAATTCGCCAAAGGTTTCTCCTCCGAGCCCAAAAATTCCTTGAATATAGGCACTTTTATTTTCAATGATTACTCCTTCCTCTTCAATAATATCGGTTACCAAGCCATCTATAAATGCCTTTACCTGAACAGGAATACGGGGTTCACGCAGTAAGATTTGGCCTGTTACGGAAGAAATGTTTTCCACTTCTCCTTCAATAGGGGAAAGAATTTCCGTTTTCATTATACCGAGCCCGAAAAGTCCTTTAGTTTCAGCCAAAACGGTTTTTTGAGTGATTTTATCACCCGGTTTAATTTTAATGTAATTAACTAATTGTTGAGGGGTAACTCCAAGTTTATTGGCAAGATTGAAAGGTATAACTTTACCTGGGAGTAAGGTTTCGGCAACAACATCTTCAGCTTTTACTTTATCGCCTTTTTTCACGAGCACCTGTCCTTTCAAAGGCAGAATGCGTTCTTTGCGTAAGATTATATTATCGGTAACGGTTAAACCGGCAGAATATGCTTGTCCCATTTTTTTATCCTCCTATGACAAAATATGTTCCGGGTATGCATTCAGGGCTTTCATCCACTTTTTAAGGGCAGAAATGCGTTCATTTTTATCTGCAGGAAGCACAAAAGGTTTACGACCTCTGGTATCTAAAACGATGCCAACTTTTCCCCCGTGCAGATCAACGGTCAGTTCTTTCTTTCTATCTGCATCTAAAATCAAGCCACTATGTGTTTTCAGAGTTGCTTTGGCAACCTGTCCAATCTCACAAGGGATTAAACGCATTTCACCAAAGGGTATATCTTCTTCAAAAACAGAGCCATCAGGAAGCTCCAGTTTGGCATAGAGAGCTGGTTTACCAATTTTTCCTTTTCCTACAGGGGCTACGCAAGTTCCCAAATAAATCATACAGTCCTTGCGGAAAACCTCTGTAGCTGCTTTGGTGCTGATTTCAGATAGGACTCCCAAATGAGGCATCATAAAAATGCTATCAACGGAAAGACGGGTTATTCCTTCAGGCAAAAAAGCATCTATTAACATCATCACGGTCTGATTTCTGCGTGGAGCATGAGATAAAACTCCTCCGCTACCAACTAAAAGATCAAGGGTCATCATATTTACAATTGTTTCTCCGGAAACGGATTGCGAGAATGCTTCCGAAATATCACGCTGTTTTTGCATACCTTTTAAGGAACTGGCAAAGGACTTATGCTGTTCAAAAGCCAAACGTAATGCCTCTTTGGCAATTGCCTGTTCCAGAACAAGTTCTTCTAAAAGAGAAGGAATCGTAGTAGGACGAATCATTTTGTTTTTAATCATATTACGCAGCTCGCTTTCATCAATATCAAAAGGCACCCAACGCATAATATTTTCCAGTCCTGCTGAAGCCAGCACATTGGAAATGCTGTAGCTTAAACCCAAATTGGCACTAACCGTGCGATTGAAAATGAAATCCTTGGTAAAAACACTGAAAATATCTGTAGTGGCACCACCGATATCAACACCTACAACTTCAATGTTTTCTTCTTTGGCAATTGCTTGCATAATATTTCCAACTGCTGCAGGAGTTGGCATAATAGGAACTTGTTCATGTTCAGGACCAACCGTCCATTCCATCAGTTTGTTATAGCCCGGTGCCTGTTTCATAACATGTTCCATAAAGAGGTTATGAATCTTTTCTCTGGCAGGAAGAAGGTTTTCAATTTCCAGTTTGGGACGAATGTTATCCGTGATAATCAAATCCACTTTTTCCCCGAGGGTTTTGACAATTTCTTCTCGGGCATCTTTATTGCCGGCATAAATAACAGGCAGTTTATAACCGGAACCAAGACGGGGTTTAGGGTCTGCACTGGCAACCAATTCAGCCATTTCCACCACATGTTTAACAGTGCCACCATCTTCACCACCTGCCATTAAAATCATATCGGGTCGGAGTTCACGGATGCGTTCAATCTTTTCATGATTCATCCTTTTATCGTTACTGGCAATAAGGTCCATAACAATTGCTCCGGCTCCCAAAGCTGCTCTTTCTGCACTTTCACCTGTCATAGAAGCAACAACTCCAGTAACCATCATTTGCAAGCCACCGCCTGCGGAAGATGTTGAAACATAAGCATCAACGCCAACATCACCTTTACGGGGAATAACGAATTCTCCGTTTTCCATAAATTTGATATTAGGATTGTGATACTTCAGGCGCGCCAATTCTTCCAATTCTTGAGTGGCATTAATAACACCTTTGGTAACATCGTTTAAGGGTGCTTCAACGGTTGTAGGTGCTTCCCCGCGAATGGTTTGACGAAATTCTCCATCTATCCATTCAATTAAAATTGCCTTGGTAGTAGTGCTGCCACAGTCAGTAGCAACAATACGGGTAAGGCGTTTCTCATCGTATTGCATATATCCTCCACTTTTTCAAGCAGTTTTATTTTTTCTCTTAAATATTTTGTGGTAAAATGCCTTTCTTTTGGCTTTGCGATGTTGTTTTTTGAGCTTGTTTTCCTGTCTGCGTTCACGAGTATAAATTTCATCCAGTTCGTCCATCCGTTTAATGAGTTTTTTTATGTTATTTTCATCTTCCATCATAATGGCAAACTGCTGATATTTTTTGGAATCAAAAATGATTTCCGCTACCGGAAGAATAAAAAACAGTGCCTGACTTCCAATTCCGTGTAAAGGACGGACAGATTCAAAAAGAAGAATTCCTGCAGGAGCCAAATGCCTTTCGGCAATAAATTTTGCCACCTTTTCAATCATTTCATTGATTTCGCTTTCTGAGGTCTCGGGTCGGATTTCCCAAAATTCCTTATTCATTTTAAGCTCGGGCAACGGTTATGGCACAAATTTTATCTGCTCCTGCAGAGCGCAAGGTTTTGGCAATTTCATTTAAGGTGCTGCCGGTAGTGAAAACATCATCAATTAAAATAATTTTTTTGCCTGCTACGAGGTTTTTATTTTTTACCTGAAAAGCACCAGCCAAATTTTTTATTCTATGATCACGGGAAAGTAGGGTTTGGCTTAAAGTATTGATTCTTCTTTTCACAGGATTAAAATATGGCATATCAATCAATTTAGCCACAGAATAGGCAATTAAATCGGATTGATTGTAACCTCTTTCTCTTTTTCTTACTCTATGCAAAGGAACAGCACATATATAGTCGTAATTTTTTAGAACTGGTTTGGATTCAATAAGTTCTGCTATCGGCAAAGCAAAATAACCGGCAGGAGAACTATAGCCATTATATTTCAAAATATGTATCAGGTCTCTAACCGGACCTGAATAGCGAAAAACAGAAATGGCAGAATCAAAGGCAAAATTTCCTTCCGCACAAACCTCACAGGGAAGTTCTTTATTTTCACTTCCGCAAACAGGGCAAGTTCCTTCTCCAATTAGATATAGCTTCGCTTCACAATCAGGACAAATAACCTGATAACGGTCATCTATTCTGTTTCCACAAACCAAACAGGCAGGAGGAATCAGAAGTTCTAAGATTTTATTCCAGAGCATTTTCAATGGCAGCAAAAATCCACCTTCCATCTTTAGTGGGAACTGTTTCCGTAGCAGAACGTTCAGGATGTGGCATCATCCCTAAAATGTTGCGCTGTTTATTACAAATTCCCGCTATATTATCTAATGAGCCGTTGGGATTACTTTCAATGTTTATATTTCCCTGTTTATCACAATAGCGGAAAAGTATTTGATCGTTGGCTATCAATTGTTTTAAGCCCTCGGGATCAATATAATAATTACCTTCTTTATGCGCTATGGGAATATCCATAACTTTTCCTTTACCAATGCCTTGAGTGAAAGGACTGGCTTCTGTTTCCACCCGAATATATTGATGTTGACAAATAAAATGCAAATTTGCATTCATCATTAAAGTTCCAGGTAGTAAACCGCATTCCGTTAAAATCTGAAAACCATTACAAATACCAACTAATAAACCTCCTTTTTGGGCAAAAGCAATAACTTCTTGCACAATGGGAGAAAACCTGGCTAAAGCTCCACAACGAAGATAATCACCGTAAGAAAAACCACCTGGCAAAATTACCAAATCCGGCTTTTCCAAATCGGAATCCTTATGCCAAATAAGTTTGGTTTGATTACCCCGGCTTTTGCAAACTCTGTAAGTATCATAATCACAATTGGAACCGGGAAAAGTAACAACACTAATACGCAAGAAATTACTCCTCTGCAATTATTTCGTAATGATATGTCTCGGTATTAGGGTTAGCCAAAAGGTCTTGGCAAATTTTTTCTACTTCCTGGCTGACTTTTTCTCTGTTATCATTCCTAAAACTCATCTCTATATATTTGCTGATACGGGTTTCAATCACATCCGTGTAACCCAGGTTATGCAGAGAATTTGTAACTGCCTTACCTTGCGGATCAAGAACATTGGCTTTAAGTTGAACATAAATTTTGGCTTTTAGCATTGCTAATCCTTTCGTTTATTTCTCAATTTATCCTTTTCTTTTTGCTTGAGGTTTTAGTCAATACTTTTGTTGGGTAGTCCTCCGACTACACATTCTTGACTTCTCTACCTCTTGACTACACAATTACAATACTAGTATCAATATTATAGCCCTTGAAAACAGGCAGTTTGGATAGAGCTGTTTTATAGTTTGCAAGTTGATTGAAATCGTAAATATCTCCGCTTTTATAATCCGCAATCAGAACCACTTTTTCAGCAGTATTAACCATCAAACGGTCTATTCTCATAATTTTGCTGCCCCACAGAATTTCCTGCTCAGTAAAGATTTTATCCCAACCGGAAGTAAAAAGATAGGGATTTGAATCGCAGACCTTTTTACAGCGATCAGCCAGTTGCTCAATTTGAAAGACGGTAAAAATAGCTCCATAGCGGTTTAGGCATCTGTAATAAGCATAGTTATGTTCTTTTGGTGTGTTGCGGATAATGAAGGACATATAGAAATGCAATAAATCCCCGATCAGGTTTGGGCGTTCCGTTAGATAGTATGTTTTCAGGTCTTTTACTGCAGGAAGTTCTACGGGAACTAATTTATTCCAATTTACGGGTCTGTGATGGCGGATATTCAGATGATAATTGCTTTGTTCCAGATTAGATTTAGGTGGTTCAGAAGAAAAAGATGTTTCTTTTTTATTTTCCTGCAGAAAGCTTTTTTTATAATAAACTCCGCGTTCATTAAAAGGGGAATCTTTGAAATAATCAAAAACAGAATTACAAAGTGCTACAGTAAGGTTATCATCTTTATTGGCATTGTAATAATCGTTCCACCCTTCCTTCAATTTATAACCGAAATAAAGGTGCAATTTTTGTTCAGCGCGGGTAAAAGCTACATATAGGTTATTCAATTCTTCCAGCTGTTTTCTTTTTTGGTTTTGGAGATAGAGATTGGCGTAGCTTGAGGACTTCAGGATTTTCTGATAATGCAAACTGATACCGTAATCCCGAATCCGGTTAAAGGTATTTCCTTCATATTCCAAAGCCCAATTTAAGGTATTACTATCTGTGCTATGTTTTCCGGAAAGGTTACAGAAAACGAAAACTCTTTTGAACTGCAAACCCTTGGATTTATGAATGGTTAGCAATTGTAAACTGTCATCAGCATTTATGGAAACCTGTTTAAAATCCTCGGCATTGGCATTATCCTTAAGATAAGTAAGTAAATCGGGAAAAGAAATTCCTTTATCGGGATCCGTTAATTGGCGTGTGGACAAAATATCCAGAAAGCGGTGTAGATTCAAATAATCCCGTTCACTTAGCTGTTTGGAAGGTAAACAGAGGTCTATTATTTCTCTACAAATTTCAGTTGCCTTCTTGTTTTCCTGCTCCCAAGAAAGCTGGTAGAATTCATTTACAACGGGTATAGTTGAAAAATCGGGTCTTACTGGTTTTTGTCTTTCTTTTTGTATTTCCAGGGTTCGGGAGATAATATTAAGGGTTTGTTTCAACACTTTTGTATTGATTAGCACATAGTCCGAACGCAGAAAAGCAATAAAATCAATCCAATCCCCCCAGGCTAAAAAACGCAGCCAGGAAAGCAAAGGAGCTACATAGTGATGTTCTATAATAGACCTGTTGGGTTGAAATAAACTAGCTCTGCCACTTATATCCAATGCTTGTTGAATTTTTGTAAGTTCTTCATTGGTTCTGCATAAAATAGCAATTGAACCGGAATCGTCTTTTTCCAAAGCAGGCAAAACCATTCTTTCTACAAAATCCGTGTAAATATCTTTTTCGTTATCGGCATTGGTAACGCTGGTAGAAAAATTTTTTAAGCAGAATTCAATTTCGGTTCCCGGTTCTTTTGTAATTTCTACGCTTTCAATATGTGTATAATCCCATTTCATTTCTTTTTTTTGGAGTAAACTACACAATTCTGCATTCATAAAGACCTGATTGATAAATTCCATTAAAGTTGGACCACAGCGGTAGCTTTTATCCAGTGCTTCAACTGTAAGATCTCCCAAAGCCGGGAAAATATCTTTCAAATTCAGCAGTAAATCACGTTCACCTCCTCTCCACCCAAAAATGGATTGTTTTTCATCCCCTACAACTATTAAGCCCCCAAAAGGTTTGGAACCTTCTCCGGCAGTAATTTCTTCAATGATTGGCTTTAATATATTGAATTGAATCAGGGAAGTATCCTGAAATTCATCTATCAGTAAAAAACGGGTTCTATGGCTTAAAAATTGATAAAATTCAGTTGCTGAAACAGCATCTTCGGGATTTAGAAAAGGCGGTTCTGAACTAAAGAGTGTTTCAAAAGTAAACCAGGTTATGTCATCATAGGTCAAATTTTTATAGCGGTATATCAAATTATCGTATCTTTCCAATACACTTGACCAAAGTTCCTCAATTTCTCTTTGTTCGGGAAGATATAATTTCCAGATTAAATAATCAGCCAAATGGTGTTTGGCTTCATTTTGAGCATTTTCCAGTTCAATATTTTCGGCTTCAAACTTCTTGTTGCTTATTTTCTGTTTATTCCAGATAGTGCCTTTATCTAATATATATAGTAGTTTTTCCGCCTCATCCGAATTAAGTTGTTTTAAGTTATTGAAAATAGCAACAGGAGTTAGGGCACCTTTCACAGCTAAATTTCTAAAGTCCTTATTAAAATAATCCTCCAGAGATGCTTTACCCAAATCAGAACAGATATTAGCTACTAATGCTATAATCCGTTGCATTTCTTTCAGGAATTTCTCGTAGAATTCAGCTGGTTCAGTTTCGGGATTTAAATTCATTAAAGTTCCGCTAAAAGAAGAATTATGAACTGCTTGGCGTTTAGTGATCATATAAAAAAGCCAGCGCTGTTCAATTAATGAGCAGAAAAATTTAGTATATTCATCTAAGGAACGGCTAACTTTCCTACTTAATAAATTTTTAATTTTTTCCCTTAAATCCGGTTCCATTAAATGATCAAGCAAAAAGGGCATAATCTTTTTTACGGCTTCGGTATCTATTTCATAATGTTCAATATTTTTTAAGGGACGCACAATATTACGGAAGATCTGTCCTGTGTAGGAATCAATAGTCATCACTTGCAAATGGCTTTGATCACAGATTAATTCCTTGCGTGCACTAAGCAGTAAATTTCTTTCCTGTTCACTTAAGGGAATTTCTTTTGTTTTATTAAGTTTTCTAAGGTTGAGCAGTAATTCTTGTTGTTTCTTTTGTTCTTCTTCCGTTTCCGGTTCAGAAACCAATAGTTCCAAATGTTTAATAATTCTATCTCTAATTTCTGCAGTTGCCTTACGTGTAAAGGTTAAAACGAGGATATTATCCAAAGAAAATTCATTCTTACTGTAATATTTTAAGATTAGGGAAAGATATTCTACAGAAAGACGGTAGGTCTTTCCGGTTCCGGCACTGGCACAAATTATTCTGCAGTTATTTTCAGTCATTTTAAACCTCCTTTTCTGCTTATCAAATCAGCCCGGGTAATATTTTGCAAACGCTGTCTATCAGTGGCTTTGGTAATTGTGCTATAACCATTTGCAAGACAAAATTCCAGATTATCCAAAATCTGCTGTTTCAGTTTATTGCGTTTTTCTTCATTCACGCCTTCCACTTTATCTGTAGGGTCTAAAATATTCCAAAATATGGAAGAAACATCATTTGGCGCCGAAACATCATCCAGAAGATAATAATACCATTCATAGATGCAGAGTTGACGATAGTCATGACTGCCTGTTTTGAAGTCCACAATGAGAGCTTTATTTTCCATTTCAATACGCAGGTCTGCTTTTCCTCTGATGCCAATAATATATTCTTTATTGCCCCAATTGACCTTTCCCAGTTGTTTATGTTTCATTTCCGCACGGCTAATTTTATCCTCTTCGGGAATGAGAATAAATTTTCTTCCTTCAACCTGTTTTTTCAGCCAGTCCTGATAGAAAAAGAAGAGGGATTCAGATAATTTTTTTGCCAGGATTTCCCCTAAAAAAACGGCATTATAGTTCTTAGGGATTTGATATATCATTTTTTCGGAAGCAATTACATTTTTTAGTTGTTCCTCCAGTTTTTTACTATTGCCAAAGAGGGTTTCCAATATTGTGTGAGATTCATGAATTCCTTTCAATTCACCTAAGGTAGAAGAAAAATAGGTATGCATAATGTTACCGAAGAGTTTATAACTTATGGTTTCTTCGGCTTCCCAATTTTGAATTGAGAGTTTGCTTTTATTTTCTACAAACCAGAGGAAGGGATTTTTCAAAAATTGGATAAGAGCTGAGGCACTGAAATTAATCTGATTATTCATTGGGAAATCGGCAATAGGATCGGAAGGGATGATAAAGAAATCCTCCGGCAGGTCTTTATTAATATTGCAAACTTCTTGATCTTCAAGCTCGGGAATTGTCTTATTAAGTAGTTCCCAACTATAAACATCCGGCAGAGAAACAAGCACTTTTCTTTTTTTTAATAAATCCGGTTCTTCATTTTTCAGCAGTTCTTCCAATTCACCTAAAAAGGAACTGGGGCTGATATCGCGTTCCTGATTTACATAACTGAAACAAATTGCGCGCTCTGAACACAGTAAAAGACGACAGAAATAATAGCGTTCCCAGTTTCTGATATCGTTAAATGTTTTTAATCCTAATTTTGCTCGTTGTGATTCATTGAATAACCAAACAGGAGTTGGACTGGAAGGAATAATGCCCTCAATCATTTGAAAGAAGGCAACGGTGGAAAAACTTCTATTTCTTGCATCCAGCAAATTACTAATTTCCCATTCGGGAGTTAGGGCTTCATTTCTTTGGTAACTGATTTTGCCGGTTTTAAGAAAATTCAAAAGCAAATCAAGCAGATTTAAGCCAATGCTGTCTTCAGCAAAAATTTGTTTCCAGGAATTTACCAAGCCCAAATTTTCAATAGCCATAAAGTTTGCCATTCTCTCCCAAAAAACAGGTAAAATATCAGTATAGAGTTTTTCGTTATCTTCCAGCAAGTTATTTAGCTGTAAGCAATTGGGACTATCAATCAGGTTGCAGAGTTCTTTCAGATTTTGGACTTTGCTGAAGGCATTGATTAAATTGTAATATTCCCATACGAGGGATTTAAGGGTTGGCAAATCTGCAGTTAGAAACAAAGCATAGTCCACATAAAGATAATCCCAATTAATTAAAAAACCAAGCTCCAGACGCAGTTGACTGATATAGTCATCCAGTTTTAGGTTACCTTGTTCAGCGTAAAAGTAATGGCAGAACCAATCTTCCGAGATATAATTTGCCAATATTTTTATGGGAAGATAGCCATTTGTATCTTTTGTAGCTTTAAGTCCTGTGGCAATTGCAGAAAGCATTTTGTAAATAGTCCCTTCGCAGAAAGAATAGCTGTCCGGTTTGGCAAAATGTTCTTCGGGAAAGTAATGACTATAGCTTTTCAAGTGAAAGGTGCTGTCAATAATAGCGCAATTATGACAATCTTGCTCCAAATTCCAGGAGAGAAAAGATAATGCCATTTGGGTTTCATTGTCCGTTTCTCTAATTTCAATGGAGGGCTTCTTTTTTAAGGAATTCCAGGATTCCTGCAAATTGAAATCTTTTATTTTCCAGTTTTCACCATTGCTTTCTGTTTCCAAACCGTGAGTAATAATTGTTACCCTGTTTCCTGAATCCTCCAGAGCTTTTATCTGTTGTTTTTCCAAGCCACTGTAATAATATTGATTGATATAATAAATATCACAGTTTTGCCAGGGAACGGAAATATTATCGGCATTCAAGTAAAAAATAGTATCACTGAAACCCAAAGCATTGATATATTTTTGATAGTTACTGCGGATATTTAAAATCTTCTGCAGATAAATCTCCTGCCATTCCTGCATCGGAAAAGCTCCGGAATTTGCCATTTCTTCAAGATCGGAAAGAGCTATACATTCTTCGCAGAACTCTTCAAAAAAATCAAAAAAGCGTTTTCCCCAGTCCACAATATCACCATAATTATAAATATGAAATGATTCTCTTTCGCTTTCTTCCATTACCATAAAGAGGCAAAGCAGTCGTTTTTCATCTGTCAGTAAAGGTTGCTTTGGCAAAATAAGAGCAGAACGCAATTCTTCCATACTGTAAAAACCGCGCCAGGAAAGGTCCCAATTGGTTAAATATTCTCTGGAAGCTCTTTTTGCTGCGCTTAAAGTTGGGAAAATTAGAATGGAATCTGGCTTAGCAAGTTCTTGGACAATTGTATCCAGATTCTCTGATAAAGGATAGTTGATAAACTTCATAACTTTTTCTCCTTTTTTTAAGTCAGAAGTCGTCACTGCCGAAATAACTTTTTCATTGCTCCCAAACTTATTTGGTAGTGAGGACTGATAACTGCTGACTTAAGACCTTAACCTCCCGTATCTTATAACAAAGGAGAAACCAGACGGCAGATGGATTCTTTTGTTTTTTGCAGCATACTGCGCTGTCTGAATTTCTCAGGAATAATTTTACTGCTGGATAACAGGTCTTCTTCAAATTGCTTAATTGCTTCGGCACAAACAGTTTTATCGTATATTGCGGCAGCCAGTTCAAAATTTTGTTTAAAACTGCGTAAATCCATATTGGCAGTTCCGATTAGCAGAAATTCGTCATCCACAATCAATATTTTGGAATGATTAAAACCCTTATGATAAGTCCAAATTTCTACTCCAACATCTAAAAGTTGTTGAAAATAACTGCGTGAAGCCCAATAAACCAAAAAATGATCGGGCTTATCGGGAACCAGTATCTGAACTTTTACACTGCTGATAGCGGCAGTTTTTAGAGCGGAAAGTAAACTTTCGTTTAAAATTAAGTAGGGAGTAGAAATCCGAATGCTATGTTTAGCGTAAGTTATTGCTGCAAAATATAATTGCATTATGCTGTCATAATCACTATCAGGACCATCAGCTACAATTTGCATCGGGAGAAATCTTTGTTTATCAGGAGAAATAACAGGAAGGTATTTATGCAGTAAGTCCTCTTGCATCAAATTTTTTCCGGTTACAAAATTCCAGTCCGCTAAAAAGATTGCTTGTAAAGCATTAACTGCTTTTCCTTCAATTTCTGCCAAGGAATCACGCCAGTAGCCATAATATCGTTTTTTGCCCAAATATTTATCTCCGATATTCATCCCGCCCAAATATGCCTTATTACCATCTACAATTACCAGTTTACGATGATTTCTGTAATTCAAACGACTGTTTAAAAAAGGTATCCAGACAGGCATAAAAGGAACAAATTCCACTCCTGCATCGCGTAATTCCTGTTTAAATGATTTTTTCAGCATCCAGCAACCTACATCATCATAAATAAAACGCACTTCAACACCTTCCAGTGCTTTTTGAATCAATAACTTTTGCAAAGTGTAACCTGTTTCATCGGCAAAAATAGAAAAATATTCCAGATGGACAAAATGTTGGGCAGAATTAATGCCTTCCAAAATTGCTTTAAATGCTTTTCCCGTATCGTTATATAGAGTTACATTGTTGTTTACCGTTAAAGTAGCTTTACTATTATTTTTCAATAAGTTATAAAGTCGTGCAGTCAAGTCGTTCTGCCAATTGTTTTCTCTATCGGAAGGATGATTGTGAACATAAGATAACAGTAATTTGGTATCGGCATATCCTTTTTTACTGAATAAACGCTTTTTTCGCCAATTTCTACCAAAAAACAGATACAATATAAAGCCCACAATCGGTAGAAAAATGAGCACTAAAATCCAAGCCATAGTTGTTGCTGGAGAACCATTTTCCATTACCACGATGAGGATAATTAACACTATGGAAATTCCAAACAGAATATTGATAATTCGCAAAGTTACTTTACTGAATGTATCAAGAACTGAACCACCAACTATGATCTGCGTGAGGGATGCAATTAATACCAAACTTATCAGCAGACCCATAATCAATGCTATGGAATCCCATAATTTACTGGAAGTTAAAATAATTCACCTCTTTGTTAAGCTAAATCTTTTATATTTTCATCATTCCAATTACTATTATAAACACCTTCCTAAATTACAGGAAAAGATTGTCAAGGCAAAAAGCCGAAAAAATAACAATACTTTCTTTTCTTATAGGTTAGCAATACGAATTTAGGAGCTTCCTGCTTTTGCAGAAATAACAAATTGCTTATCCTTCAAAAAATAAAATTATATATTCTTTACACTTAGGCATATCCCATCATCAACCCATTCTTTAGGATGGGAGGAGGTTGGGTTGAGGATGGGTTGCAATTAAGGAATAAACACAAATAATGCAGGAGGGGAAAAATGGGTTTGCAACTTCCAATTTGCCAAAGAGTTTGAAGAACTCTGAAAAAAATATTCTTTTGGTTTATGGTAAATCAGAACTCAGAAAAACCAATATCAAATTTTTCTTTTTTCGCCGGGTTAAAGCCCGTCGTTTTATAACTACCATCCCTACGAAATTTTTACTTCAATATATGATTAATGAACAGGGGAAATAATATCAAGCATTATTTCCATATATCATTTGGATTAAATTATACCCAATTGGGAAGAGGCAATTCATTTTTCTTGACAGGAGGCGGTAAATTTAGTGTAAGGAAAAAAATGTTTCTTGGTTTTAGAAGAGTAAAAAAGAAATATGAATAAGGAATTGTTTTAGGCAGGATAACGCACTAACAGATAAGCTGTTAAATAGAATTAGTAAGTCCTCTTCCCCAGGGAAAAGTGATTTTCTCGTTGCTTTATCTGTAAGACCTGCTTTTTAGGACTTAAATATAAATTAGGATAAAAGAAAAAAGGAATTTTCCAGTGAAGAAATCAGGAATTCTAACTGTAATTATTATTATTCTCTTTGCTTTATCCTGTAAGCAAACAGGAAACAATCAAAAGAAAGGCATTGTAGTTCTTTCTCCGGAAGTGGCAGAAATTATTTGCGCTCTAAATGCTGAAAAGGAAATTACAGGTATTACTGCTGAATGTAATTATCCACCTTCACTGCAGCAGAAAAAGATAGTTGGCTCTTTCAGCAGTATTGATAAAGAAGCCATCATTGCTCTTAATCCCGAGCTAATTTTTTGCAGTTCTTTGGAGCAGGAAAACATAGCTTATGACCTGAAAAATTTGGGCTTTCAGGTGGAAGTTATTTATCCTAAAGGTATTAACGAAATGCTTTCAGACATAGAAAGAATCGGAACTCTTATCCGAAAAAAAGAGGAAGCCGCAAAACTCGTAAACTACTTAAAAGAGGAAATAGAAAAAATTAAGGCAAATGCACAAGGCAAACTCCGTCCTAAGGTTTATCTGGAAATATACAGAAATCCCTTAATGAGCGTATCTGATTCTTCTTTTATAGGTGAACTTATTGAACTTGCCGGAGGCGATAATATTTTTTCTACCCTGGAACGTGACTATGCCAGAATAAATCCTGAGGCAGTTATTGCTGCCAAACCGGATATTATGATTTGCTATTCACAGGAGACCCTAAAAAATATAATTAACCGAAAGGGCTGGCAAAATATACCGGCTATTCAAAAAAGAAGAATTTACTTTGAGAAGGACATCAATCCCGATTTGCTTCAACGCGCAACTTCTCGCTGTATTGAAGGAATGAAAGAACTGGCAAAAATTTTTGCTGAATGGCGGGAAGAACAATGAAAAAAATATTGATTCTGATTCTATGGCTCTTAATCGGTGTAGGCATTATTATTGCATATCTTACATTAGGCAAACCGGATACGAATATTATTACTCAAGTTAGAATTCCTCGTTTGCTGTTAACTCTTTTCACTGGAATGGCATTAGCCGGAATTGGTTCTATCTATCAACTTATGCTTGCCAATCCATTAGCCGAACCGTATATTTTAGGAATTTCTTCTGGTTCCGCTTTTGGCAGTATACTTCTTGGTATATCCGGATTGATTATTTTGATGCCTGTTGGTGGTTTTATAGGTGCAGGTTTTACAATGTTGCTGGTTTGGAAACTGGCACACCAAAAAGGAAGATTTGATAAAAGCCGTTTATTGATTGCCGGTGTGATTGCCGGAATGTTTTTTTCTGCCGGTATTTCGTTGATTATGTATCTTCATCAGCAAGATACGGCTCTAATTTTAGGAACCCTGATGGGCAATTTGGGGCATATATTTACTAAAGGTGAATGGACAAGTTTTTTAATTCTGATGGGGTTATCTCTTATTATCCTCATCTATCTTTTTTTCCAATCCACAGCTATTGATATTTTAAGTTGCGGAGATTTATATGCTGCCAGCTTGGGAATAAATGTTTTATCGCTAAGGCGTCAGATTTTTATCCTCACTTCCATAGTGATTGGAATTAGTGTATCTTATGCCGGAATAATTGGCTTTGTCGGATTAATTATTCCGCATATTGTGCGCTTTTTCATTCCCTCAGGACAGAAAAAAATATATCTGCTGTCATTATGGTCGGGAGGTATTTTTCTTCTTGCCTGTGATCTGCTCGCTAAACATATATTGTCTATGGAATTACCCGTTGGAATAATTACTGCCTTTATCGGCTGTCCTTTTTTTATGTGGCTGCTTTTAAAAAAACAAGGTTGACGAAGATAAATTAGCAATTAGGATTGAATGGATTATAGGGATTCACAAGGATTTTTTTGAACGACAGGATGTAATTCTTCCAGAAAGTTGACATCCTCGTCAACCTACTAATACCATTTCGCTTGCATAATTACAAGATATGATTATATTATCTCCAGAGTTTACAAACTGGAGGTAAACATGAATCGTATCCATGTTAACGACACAATGACTGCTGATGAGTTAAAGTTAAGGATGTGCAACAGCAAAGATATTCAAGAGCACAATCGCTGGCAGGCATTATATATGGCAAAAGCGAAAGGATTATCGGCCCAGGAGATAGCTGATATTATTGGAGTATCCAAATACACAGTCAATAAGTGGGTGTATAACTTCAATCATATTGGAGAAGAGAGTATATTTAGCCATAATAGAGGTTGTAATCGTACTTCATTTCTCAGTTGGCAAGAGGAAGAAGAGCTTCTATCCGAGATTGGTAAACAAGCTGAAAAGGGTCTGTTGGTAGTTGTCAAAACGATCAAAGCAGAAATAGAAGCCAGGATAGGGAGGACAGTCTCCAAGGATTATCCCTATGATTTGTTGCATCGTCATGGCTGGAGAAGAGTAGTTCCTCGACCTAAACATCCCCAGCAAGATGCTGAAGCCCAGGAAGACTTTAAAAAAAACTCCCGGAATACCTGGCAGCCGCCTTGCTAAGTTTTCAACCCAACGATACAAGACCCATTCAGGTATTTTTCCAAGACGAAGCCCGCTTCGGAAGAATCAATACTCCTGTCGCCTGTTGGGCTCCTAAAGGTCAGAGACCTACAGTTTCGAAACAGATTGTAAGACAATATTTATATGCCTACTCAGCGGTGAATCCGGTAAGTGGTGACATCTTCTCTATCCTGGCTCCCAACTGCGATACCGATATTATGTCGTTATTCATTGAGAACTTCTCTAATGAGTACCAGGATTACCGAAACATTATGATTATGGATAAAGCTGGATGGCATACCACCAGCTACCTGAAAAGCTTCGATAATGTCCGATACATCTTCCTACCTCCATATAGTCCAGAATTGAATCCAACAGAACATCTGTGGGCAAAGATTAGAGACCTGAAGTTTAGAAACATAACCTTCAATTCAATGAATGAAGTTATGAATGCTCTGATTGAGTGCTTTGAATACTTTGATGAAAACAAGGATATGGTCTCAAAACTAACTTATTTCAAATGGCTTAATTTGGATGTATGAAAGCGAATTGGTATAAATTGTGTAGCCGGAGCTCACTGAAGCTCAGGAGCATTTTTTTACGATGGACACACCTTGTTTCACTTTTTCACTTTTTCACCTTTTCACTTACTTGCGGAGGAACGGCGTTCTCCGACTACACAAAAAGCCCCGGCATAAAACCAGGGCTTTACTTTTTTCCATTTGAGGAAGGGTTTTCTTATTTCATCAACATCATTTTACGGGTTTCAACTTTGCCATCTGTGGTAAGGCGATAGAAATATAGTCCACTGGTAACTTTGTTACCATTATTGTCTGTTCCATTCCAGACCACATTATTTCTTCCAAAATTGGCAATACCATTATGAAGTGTTTTAACCAACTGACCTTTCACATTATAAACTGATAGATTGGCATTAGCAGTTTTGGGCATATCAAAACTGATGGTAGTTTCCGGATTGAAAGGATTGGGATAGTTTTGATTCAACATATTGGTAACAGGGCTAACAGTAGGATCATCTGAAGCATTGCTGGGAAAGACGATTTGCAGTTCTGTAAACATTACCCGTCCACCATCATTCATAGGACCGACTCCAGGACTAATAACAAAAGCACCCCAGGTAAAATCATCGTAGAAAAGAAGACCAAGCTTACCAACTTTCTCACCATTACTTTCACCAACATAAATAACTTTGTCGGCTGGATATACCCACATTGGCTTAATGCCTGCAAATTCAGGGGTCTCAATATTGTTCAGTTTAATGGGTTCACTCCAATGATTGCCATTATCTCCAGAAACAGAAATCCAAATTTCTGGGGTATTTGCCCAAGCAGAATAGTCGCTATCACCATCAGCATTATACCACTTTGCCCGTGCGCTATTTTGCCAGACCATAGCTAACATTCCATGACCATTATTTTCAGTAACTTTCATATTATTGCAATGGAAAAACATAGCACTATCATGAGCATTCTGATCCCAATAGGGGAATTCCCAGCTTAAATACATATCAACAAACCACTCATGTGTATCAGGGTCTTGAACAAAGTCCTCAACACCCCAAGGTGGTTGGCTATCCCATGGCTGATAATGTTCATCTACATCGTTAGTTGGATCCTTACGGGGCCAGATATCGTTAATTCTGAACTGAGAACCTTCTGGCTGAGAAGGATTAAAGATAATTTCTTTGGGTAATTGGAAATTAGGAAACCAATAACCATCATTGGTAACAAGTCTCCAAACAGCAGGGAAATGAATACGACCCAAATCGTCAACAGTAGCATTCAAATGACCTGAAGCTGAAGAAAATAATTCCCAGTAAATATCATTATCGCCATAAGGTAATTCGCTTTGATTTTTAAAAAAACCAGTTGTATCAGTAGGACTGGTATTAGGATTCCATGTTGGCAGGTTACCCCAACTACTGGTCCGCGACCAAGTTCCTTCTCCATAATTTCCACATTGGAAAACATCTACATCCTGCTCAACAATATTGGTTGATCCATCTGCTTCCGTTGCAAAATGAAAACCTGCATAATAAATGTTTCCTGCATTATCCGCCGTTAAAGAATTGAAGGGTCTACGCCACTCGTCATCAACATTCCATTCATCCATTTCCGGAATTGAGGTATATTGCCAAGTAAGAGGAACATTTTGTTCAATTTGATTAGCATCAAAATCGGCATAAGCAATTTTGGGATTTTCGGAAGGACCGTAAGTGTGAGTAATTGAGTTTCTCGCTATCACATAGATTCTTCTCTTATCGGGATAAGGAGAGGGACCAATTACAGCCGTGGGCCAAATGAATTCATTATTGTCAGTAAAATTACCATCGGAAGTATAAACAGTTGAAGGATTATCAATAACATCTACAAGAGGGGTAAATAAGCCATAAATGCCCTCATAAAATTGGTCCACGGTAAACTGCACTTCCATTTCCGTATCCGTATCGGAATTTGCATGCCAGGCATAAAATGGCTTTCCAGAAACTGGATCAACAGCCACAGTGCCATATCCTTCATTATTTGCTTCTGTTGTAATCTCATTATTAACGATAACATCACCGTTAGCATCAAGATAAGCGTAAAATATACGACGGGTTCCCGTAGAAGTTCTACGTCCATGATAGGTTAAGAAATATCCGCCTCCTAAAATATTAGACGGAATTACACGTAAAGGCAAACCGTTATAACTTCCTATCATATAATCATAATAAGAAGTTAAAAGAGAATGCGGAGTTTTGGTAAAAGTATATACCGGAGCTGTTCGTTCGCTCGGTATTATTTTTTTAGGGACAGGGGTTTCCATTGCCTTCTTGTTATCGGGAGTAGGAATCATTTCCTGGGCAAAAATTATGCCCACAAGCAAAGACAATGTTAAGCTGACTAATAGGATTTTTTTCATTATTTCCTCCTGAATCTTTATTGATTCTTTTAATATTTAATTTTTAAAGAAACACGATGAGCACCCTTAATAAAGGACTCAGCCAAATCACCCATATCGGTATAGGCATAGTCAATGTTAAAAATGCCAAAAGAAGTAGGAACTTGCCAGCCCACTCCTGCAGCAAAGCCATTTGTATCATAATTGAATTGATATCCGCATCGGAAAAATATGTTTCCCAGCTTATATTCAGTTCCCAAATTCCAGGTCTCTAAACGGTCTATTACATTATCCAACTGCAGAGATGCGATCCAATAGTTATTTCCTTTCCGCATCAGGTCGCCACTAACTCCTAAAGAGAAGCTGAGAGGGATTTTACTATCCAATTCAATACCATCTTCATCAACAAGACCATCTCCATCATTATCAAACAAATCAAAAGGGTCTTCATCATCTCTGCCGTCTTCATCATCATCAACCCGAAAACGAATATCAGGACCAAAATTACGCATTGCCATCCCGATTTTAATATTTCTCCAACCTGTGTTATACATTGAACCAACATCAACTGCATAGCTGTTTACATTAAATTCATACAGATTTTCACGGAGATATTTTATTCCCAGTCCGGCTGAGAATTTATTGGTAAATTGTTGAGCAAAAGCTGCTCCTATGGCAATGTCACTGCAAGTGAATTTTTCTCCGGTAGGTCCAAATGGCTCTTCTTCTGTTATATCCATATCATCCATATGTAATATGCTGCCATATAGTGCAATAGTAGATACCCCATTGGTATATGTGGCAGCTCCGAATTCATGCATAATACTGGCAGGCCAATTAGTATGCGAAACAAAAACCTGATTTTCAAAGGCAGGAGCCAAACCAGCAGGATTCCAGTAAACAGAAGAAATATCATCAGTTACGGCTGTATACGCTTCTGCCATACCTACGGCACGAGCATCCACACCAAGCTTGAGAAACTGCAAAGCTACCGTTCCCGTTTTACCAAATGGCTTGGCTGTAATTATCAGCGGTAAACCGGCTATTGTAATAATCAGGACAAGTGTTAATACTTTCTTCACAGCTCCTCCCTCATTTAATTATGACAAATTTGCCGACTTTGTTTTTGCCGTCGGCTTTGTTCTCTACGGAGTATAGATAAACACCAGGGGCTATTATCTGTTTGTTTTTTGAAAGTAAATCCCATGCTTCCATACCATCCGCTGCAAGACCTGTAGAACTTGCTTTAGAAATAGTGATGATATCGGTAACCGGGGCACCATCATGTTTCAAGGTCTGAACAAGATCACCTGCTAAAGTATAAATGCGGATATCACAACGTTTAGGTAGATTAATAAACCATATACGACGGCTTTTATCTCCCTTTTCATCATTTTCTCTGCGTCCGTCAAAACTGCTTCTGCCAATATAGGGATTGGGAATAACCATTATATTATCCATATTTTCCTTAGCCAAAGTACCGGGGAAAAATACTTTCATATTAGCATCAGCATCTCTTCCGCTTTCCAAATAATTCAGATCATTTGCAGGAATACCTCTATCAAAAGCGGTTAAAGCAACATAATATTCAACGCCTTTTCGGGGATACATAATATATGATTTGTAGTAGCGTCTGGCTAATCTTTCTTTCCGGAGGTTACTCAAGTCCAAAGTATCAGGGGCTTCTGCTCCTTCGCCTCCAGGAAAAGCAAATCCTTGTAAAGGAATTAGTTTAGGGTCATATAGTGCATAAAATATATGATCAGGGATGTCTTGATGTTTGAAAATGCGTGCTTGCAAAAGTTCGGTGGTTTCAAGATCGGGTCCTGTTATACTGTTAGCATAGTTTTGAAGGGATTGCCAGTCGGTTACTTCATTATATGTTGTCCCATTTATTACAATATCTGGCGTATAAATAGGCCAACCATAAAATGTATCACCATTGGGAACAAGTTGATAATTTTCGTCAAAGTGGTAGAATTTATGATACTCACTTACATCTACATTCCATTCATTTTTATTGGGAAGACCAGTATCAATACCTAAATAACCTCCAAAATCCCTGAATAAATCAGGAAAAGCACTATTTACAGTGTAATCAGAATGATCACGAGGTGTATCAACCTTATCCCAACGCTTAATCATTTCCCAGTCCTCCTGGCTTCCGCTTCCGCTTCTTCCCCATAAGGTGTAACCCTGAAAATCCTTGCGTAAACGTGAAGCTGTATAAGGATTAACCAGAGCATTCATATTCCAGCGTTTATCTTCCATTCCAGGCTCAGGAGGTGGTCCCGGTCTATATTCTTCAGGTATATCAACCCAGTTATTTGCAATATAAGGAGTAGGATCACTATCAAGACCTGAAATCAATAAACTACTTTCAGGATTTTGCCAGCCAATAATTGCAGTACTTACTGTTTTAACATCATAAGAAAATTCACTGCGATTATCCCAATAAACATCTAGACGATTACCATCATCTTGTAATTGAGCATATAAATTTGGAATATCTGGCGGCTCAGGAGGTGTATAATGAGGAAATGTATCTGGTTGAGTTACCGTAATCAGGTCTTGTGCCTGGCCGTATATTTCTTTAGCCCAACCTGCTGATTTTTTCAGGTCTTCCTTATTATCTCCGGGGAAAACTGCAACTACGATTTTCATTGTCTTTTTGGGTGGTAAGTTCCACCGTTTTGCCAGATCACTATATTCTGAAGGATTTTCTGGTTGAGCTCCATAGAAAGAAAATAGAAAACGGGTATCATTTGGAGTAGGTTGTTCCCATTCAGTTAAATCTTCCTGTTCAGGACGCAGAGCAGTATATGTAGGGGAAGATGGTTTTGGGTTGCGTCCGGTTAGTAACCAATATTTTTCATTTGAGGTCTCACCAGGTTTGGGAATTTTAAGTGGATTACCGTCATCAGGTCCATCACCAACTTTCCAATACCAGCAGTGGAACTTTAACTTTTCCGGATCAGGGGTACAAACACGAGCTCCTACCATTCCGGGAGTAATACCGTTATCAAAGTCACCATCATAAGTATAGGCAAATTCATATCCGGTTCCCTTTACATAGCCGGATTTATCATCAGCTGCCTTTTCCACTCCCCAGGTTTGAGGACCTACATCACAATCCATATAAATTCCCATTGCACAGTCATACAAAGTATCGGCTTCATTCATATTGGTTATATCAAATTCTACATAAACCAGATTTTTAATATATTCAAAGCTCCATTGATAACTCATCTGGCGCACTCGTATATTTAAAGGATAATGTGTGTTTGCACCACTTGATTTGCCGTAATCCCGCTCTCCTGAAGTCCCAAAAGGGCAGTAATCGTAATAAAAAGAGATAAAATCCTGTTCCGAAACGGGAGCACCATCTTCATCTATCCTGCCATCCTGATCATCGTCATAAGGAGCGGCAAAAGCATAAGTTGAATTATTATATGATAAATCCATAAAACCCAGAGGAAACCAAATTTCGGCATTTATAGGATCATCTAAAATAGTAAAATCCCTAATGGGAACCTCTGCCAGGAAATTACTCCCAAAATTCTCACTGAATTGAGTTGGTAATTCTAAACCGCTTCTGAAGGGAAAAGTAAAACCGGCGCCATCTTCATCTATTTTCCCGTCACCATCATCATCCACACCACGCTTTTGTTTCCTTGTAGTGGCATAAATAATTCCATCAAGATTGTTATATGTAGAATAGTTCTCCGTTTGATCAGGATTATTTACCAGCAAAGGATTGTAAGCAGGTAAAAATTCATATAAATCCCAATCACCATCAAAACCCACACTTACTAAAGTATCTATCACTGCTTGTTTAGTAGGATTCCAGCGAGGATCTGCTGCAGTAATAATAGTGTCGTTGGTTTCCGAAGGAGGATAAACTAACCAGTACAATTTTTTTCCGAAGGAATCACGGCGCTGTTTTTTGGCTCCGAACCATAAAGCTCCTTGATATAAATAATCAATTCCACTTCCTCCAGGATATTCCAAGGAAGGATATTGAGGAACAATATCATCTCCGGAACCGAAGAAACCATAATTACTAACTCGCAACCAGATGTTTCCTACATTATGATATTTAGTTAAATCCAGTTTTTTTGTTCCTGTAGCAGGAACTGCCGAAGCCGCATAAGCTGCACTGGCTGTAAAAAACAGCAATAGGCAAAGGCAGATTCCAATCTTATAAAACTTCATTAAACACTCCCAATTATTGAATTTTAAATTCTACCGGAATAATTACCATACAGTCCACGGGTTGACCACTACTTTTTCCCGGTTGAAATTTTACCTTACGAACTGCTTCAATAGCTGCCTCATCCAAGCCACCACCAATTCCACGCCGAACTCTAATTTCACGAATACTGCCATCTTTTAGAACTTCCACTTCCAGAATTACGGTTCCTTGTAATTTGTTCCTTTTAGCAAATTCAGGGTAAACAGGTTCAATTTTTCCTATAACTACAGGTGCATCATCATAAGGAACAAAATTAACAGGTGTTTCATCTTCACTTTGTTGTTGAGTCGGAGCAGTAGTACTATAAATATTGCCAATTTGGGATAACGCTTCCTGGAAAGCAGCCATATCAACTTCTTCAGTCCCTAAAACATCACTTATCTGAAAAGTGACATTAACATCAACTTCTGTTTGAGGTGCCTCAATCCGTTCCCGCTCCTCCGGTGGAATATCAACTAATTCCATTTGCTGTGATTGGAAAACCTGTTTTCTAACTTCAACTTTCGGAGTTACCATAATACCAAAGATAAGTAGTGTAAGGGATAATGCAAGCGCCTTGCTGAATTGGGCGTTAGCAATGTCTTTCCAGTCCTGATTTTTTGTCTTCATTTTTTCTCCCTTTATTTCTTCAGTATAGGCTGTGTCTCAAAAGCAACTACAAGAGCATTGGCATCTTGTAGTTGACGCATTACATCCGACATTACTCCATATTTTGTTTCTCTATCTGTCCGAAAACAGACAATCAATTCAGGGTCCTCCGCTTTCTTACGGATAAGAGTTTGAGAAACGAAAACATCCTCAGAACTTTCTATGCGGGTAGGTATGTCATCCAACAGGATTGTCTCATCCCGCATTACATAAATAGTACTTGTATGGTTACGAGGAATACGTTCAATACTTTCTGCAAAGGGCCACCGTTCTCGTTCCACCCAGAACTTTTTTTCCTGAACAAAAACGGTAGTTACCATAAAGAACAGCAATAAGAGGAAGGCAATATCGGAAGTAGATGCCTGAGGAATGGCAACATCCCGTCTTTTTTTACTACTAAATTTAGCCATTTTTGCTCCTAACTTGTAGATAAGGATATTTTTTCTATTTTAGCAGCTTTCAGGCGATCAATTACTTTAATCATATCATTGTATTTTGCCTCTCTATCCGTTATAACTTTGAAGATCATATCCGGATTTATCTGCACTTTTTGCTGAATTATTACATCCAATTCTTCGCTATCAATGTATCGGGGTGCTTCTCTATTCACTGCTATTTGTCCATCAGGAAAAATTTGAAAACGGGTCATTTCTTTCTCCGTTAAGGTAAGGGTTTTAGTTTTACCTTCTTGTGACTCTGCTGCTTGAGGCAAAACCAATTTTATACCCTCTTTCACATCAAACCTGGTTGTGGACATAAAGAAGATGATCAGGAGAAAAGCAATATCGCCAGTAGAGGCAGTTGGTATTGTTGCCCTATATTTCCTCTTGCGAGCAATTTTCATCTTGTAATACCCATTTCTTCAGCCAAAGTTTCGGTGAATTTCTCGGAAGCTCTTTGCATATCTATTACAATACCATCCACCATAGTCATAAAAACATTATTAAAGAACTGAACTGGAATTGCCACTATCAATCCGGCTTCGGTTGTAATTAAAGCAATTCGGATACCTGTTGCTACAATTGTAGCATCCACAGCACGAGCAGCAGCAATTGATTCAAAAGCTGTAATCATTCCAGCAACAGTTCCTAAAAATCCTAACATAGGAGCAAGAGTTATGGAAGATGACAGTTCAATAAATCCCTTTTCCAGATAGCTCATTTCAATCATTGAAGCATTTTCAATTGCCTCATCTACGGCAGCCATCCCTTTATCTACTTTTTCCAATCCCGCATAAATAATAGCTGCTATAGGACCTCTCGTATTCTTGGCAATTTCTTTTGCTTCCTCAAATTTCTTCTCCTTAATTAAAGGAATGATTTTATCAAGGAAGGTATTTAAGTTTATCTTACCGTTTAGCAAAGCAATAAACTTCCAAATAATGTAAGCTAAACCATATATTGCCAAAAAGAGAATAGGCCACATTGCCCATCCGCCATCTTTAAACCATTTTACCAGTCCGCTGCCAAATACTAGTTCTGCAAAGTTCTGTAAACCGCCACCCTCTGTCTCAGCTGCAGGTTTCTCCTGCGCGTAAGCAAAACTTGCAAAGACAAAGGTCATCATCATAATCAGCAGCATTGTTCCGATGAATTTTCTCATTTTTATTGATTCCTCCTTGGAATAATTTAGAAGTTAAAGGAAAAGCCCAGGGTAAATCCCCGGAAGTCATTATAATTAAGCGGATTTTTACTTGCTAAAGAATTTACATAATAAACCTCAGGATAAACGAAACCGGGAATGTTGGTTTCTTCTATCTGAGCGCCATTCCAGTAATAATTCCCTGTTTTGGGATAGACACTTATAATGTTCTTGTTTTTAAATAGATTTTCCACTTCCGCAAAAACTTTAATATTGATTTTATTAGACAAGAGAAAGCCCTTGGTTATTCTTAAATTTGTTTGTTGAGTACTTGGCATTCTCTTACTATTCGTGTCAAGTTCTTGACCAGATTCGTAACTTTGTGGAGTATAAGGTGCTCCTGAAGCATAAGCCCAATTGATATTAGCGCTAAAATCGTCCAGAGGCAATATAAAGTTAGTAAAAGGTATAAAGAATTCTTCTCCTCGGGCAATGCGGAATGTGAAATTGGCACTTATATTATGGCGTATATCCCAATCCAGAGGAAACTCTCGTAAATTGGTAGTTTCATCTTGAATAACAGTATAAGAACTATTTCCTTGTGCCCAAGCTAAAGAGTAGGCAAGAGACCAGGTGTTAAAATTAGATAGCAGTTTTTCAATTTGCATATCAATTCCCCGAGCAGAACCATAATCATTGGAGTAGTATTTATACCAGTATACCGTCTGCTCTATTTCACTACGCTCTTTCCTGGTGTTCACATAATTATATATATTTTTATAATAGGCAGTTAAATCTAAAACATAATCATCGCTAAGTTGGTGAGAAAGACCTGCTTCGTAAGTAACAGTTATTTGTGGTTCCAAACTGGGATTTCCTACCCTGATTGTTGTTTCCGAAGCATAAGCATCTTCAGGAGTTTTACTCGTAAAAATATACTGCATTTGAGGTAATTGATTCTGATAGTTATAAGCAAAACGCAGAACATCTTTGTCTGTAATCGGATGAGAAACGCCCAACCGTGGAGAAATCATTAACTGCATCAGATCACTTTTATCAAATTCGCGTAAATCAAAACTACCATCATCCTGTGCCACATAATATTTTTTACCCAAATACCACAAATCAAATCGTAATCCGGCATTAACAATCATTCCTTCCCATTCCATTTTATCCTGCAAGTAATATGCCATTTGCCAGGGCTCTGCTTTATAACCATCACGCTTTCCGGATGCCGCTTTAGCTGCAGCAAAGTAATCCTCCGGCTTATAAATAGGAACCAAATCAGCAATAGATGTTGGATTTTCTTTAGTTGCAACAATCGCATAAATGCCCTCGGGGAGATATTCATCATCTAACAACATATTGCCATCGGCATCAACAAAATTGTCAATATTATAGTTTCTAATATCAAATATGCTGTTTAAATAGGCAACGCGTCGTTTTTCATCAATATTTAGATAATCCTCTAATTGATTTTTTTTGATGTTATGCTTTATAACTTCTAAACCGGTCTTTGCCATATGGGTTTCATTTATTTGCCATTCAAAATCTGCTCGTCCACTTAGTATTTTAGTGGTATCATCTATGAAGGCATTATAAATATAACCGGGAGGAAGATAGCCAGGAATTGATCTTGGCTCTTCCACGCTTTCCAGACGAAATTTCCAATAATCATAAGGTAAAAACCCATAATCATAAATACCATCATTATCCGCATCAATTGTGGAATATCCATAGTCCCCTAAAGCTACCCTTTGGATATAATCACTGGGAATATTATTAGGGTCTACAGTCATAAATATATACGAATCCCGATCTATGCCTTTGGGACCCTCATAACTATCTTTCTGATAATAACTGGCTTTCACTTTAATATTCATTTTATCATTAATTACATAATCGTAAGTGCCAATATATTGTCGCTGAATTATTTCATCTTCTGCATAGTGCTGAAGTGCATAGCGCCAGTAATTACTATATGGATAGTTTAAACTTCTATCGCCCCGAACGGCAAATGTAGCTACCTGACCGGGCTTAAAAGCATACTTGGTTTTTAAATTTATATTATAGGCATTGTAATTACGATTGCCAATATCAATGCCGAGAATTTTATCCCTACCTGTATAAGGATTATAGATAGGATAATCGGCATCAATTAGTGTTCTTCCATTTAAAGTATAATCACCATTGGGATCACTTATATAATAATCTTTCAAACGACCATCCAACCATTCACCGGCACCATTGAGATAAAATGTGAATTTTTCCTTCATTTCCTGAGAAGCAAAAGGTAATACAGGACCCCCAATAGCCAATTTCACAACATCAGTATTGCGTCCCTCGCCAATAAGATGATCGGTATTATATTCAACCTTGCCGGAGAAAAAAGGATCTCCATCTTTAGTAACAATATTGATCACACCCGATTGAGCATTGCCATATTCTGCTGGAAAACCTCCTGTCATCACTTTCATATCTTTAATAGCATCGGTATCAACTTGTAAAGTCGCTCCTCCGTCAACAGGATCGGTAACACTCATACCATCTATAGTATAATTAATTTCATTTGAACGGCCACCACGAATATGTAATTCGCCTCCAACATTAGTTACTCCTGCTTGCAAAGCAACAATATCAGCAACATCTGAAACGGCAGCATCTGTCACAATACTCATTTCTATATTTCTGGCACTTCCTACACGGTTTTTATCTACCTTATCTTCAGTAGCTGTAACGGTTACTGCCTTCATTTCAAAACCGCTTTTATTCATAGTAGGAGCAAGATTTGTAGTTTGATCTACAATTATACGCACATCATTATACACCACAGTATCATAACCGATAAGGGAAAACTTAACTGTATAAAGACCTGGGGGAATATTTATGATAATTGCTGTTCCTTTAGCATTCGTTTGACCACCGGTTACTCGTTGATTTCCTTGCATAACAACAATATTAACAAATTCCAAGGGGCGACCGGCATTATCGCGCACTCTAACTGCAAGTTTTCCAGTAGTAGCAGCTTCTAAAAATACTGTTCCTGCAAGCATAATTATTAGTAGGATCAATGCATATTTACGCATCGAAAACCTCCCTCTCTTCAGGGTTTTATACCTTTATTTTATTTATAGTTCCAAGCTCAAATAAGCTTTTTCATATATCTTAACTTCTTACTCAAAAACTCTTCTTTGTAATCTTAAGAAAAAAGTCAAGAGGTTTTTTTATAATATAATCTAAATTCCTCTTCTAACAAGGTGAAAACTATCTAAATTTCTTAACTTTAACATTCCTGAATGAATTCCACTTTTTCTTTTATCTGATTTTGGTTCACAAGTTCGCCTATACATCTTGCTTCCGGTATAGTTAAGTATTTATCAAATGCCTCATTATCAACTATACAGATCATCCCTGTTCCCAAATTAAAGGCCTCTCTCATTGTTTCCTCGGATAGTTTTCCTGCCTCTTGCAACCAATGAAAGAAAGGAGGTATTTCTGATTTCTTGATTTTAATTTGAGCACTAATACCTGCTGGTAAAATCCGTTTTAAATTTCCGATAATACCACCTCCGGTAATATGAGCTAAGCCACTAAGATTAGGGTCTGTAAGATAATCTTTCAGTAAAGGCAGATAACTTCTATGAACACTTAAAAGTAATTCACCCAAGGTAGTTTGACATTCAGGAATATAGCTATCCAGAGATAATTTTAGTTGCTCAAACACAATTTTCCTTACCAAGGAATAACCATTAGTATGTAATCCACTGCTTGGCAAAGAAATAAGCTGGTCACCAGGTTTAATTTTAGGTCTGGGTAATATTTGTTCCTGTTCTACAATACCTATTATTGTGCCCACCAGATCAAATTCTTCATCTTTATACAAATCCGGCATTTCTGCCATTTCTCCTCCGATTAAAACACAGGAATTTTGCTGACAGGCAATGATGATTCCTTCAATCATTTTTTCCACTTTTGCCGGCTCCAGTTTTCCGATACCGATGTAATCCAGAAAAAATTGCGGGATTGCACCCTGAACTAAAATATCATTTACACAGTGATTTACCAGGTCTTGACCAATTGTTTCGTATTTGTCAGCCATAATAGCAATTAAAAGTTTGGTTCCCACTCCATCGGTGCTGGAAACAAGAATCGGCTGATGCCATAAATTTTTATCTATTTTATAAAGTCCGCCAAATCCGCCTAATTCACTAAGAACATTGCTGTTGTAGGTGCTACGAACTTTCTGTTTTATTGCTAAAACAGTTGCTTCTCCAGCTTGTATATCAACTCCTGCTTTGCGATAATCCAGTCCATTTTTCAAGTTGTCCATTTTACCAGTTGTTCCTTATTCACATCAATTTCTGCTTTGGTTTTATCAATTAAACCTTTCACGCTGAAATCAGCTACATTTAACGCTGATATAACTGTTCCGTATAAAATTGCTTCCTTAATTACTGCCCGGTTTAAGATATTATGATTTGCCAAATATCCCATAAAAGCACCGGCAAAACTATCTCCTGCCCCTGTTGGGTCTTTAACTTCTTCTAGGGGATAAGCAGGCGCAAAATACATATCGTCATTTGAAATAGCTACCGAACCGTATTCACCGCGTTTAACAATTATCCATTGCGGTCCCAAAGAGAGTATATCTCTGGCGGCAGAATAAATATTCTCCTTATTTGTATACTCTCTAACTTCGTCCTCATTCATAAAAACAATATTTACTCGCCTCAGCACTTGTTCTATTTCTTTGGGACACAAATAAATCCAATAATTCATAGTATCACAGGCAAGATGTGAATAACCGGATACCTGATTTAAAACCTGCATTTGCAAGGAAGGATTGATGTTAGCTAATAATAAACTACGACAGCTTTTGCAGGACTCGGGCAATTGAGGAGAAAAATCAGCAAAAACATTTAACTCCGTAGAAAGCGTTTCCACTTTATTCCAGGTATTATATTTTCCGCTCCAGCGAAATGTTTTGCCCTCTTTAACCTCCAGTCCGTCCAGATTTATACCTTTTTGCTGTAGTAAGTTAAGACCATCTATCGGAAAATCCGTTCCGACTACTCCTACAATATAAGCATCTGTAAAAAAGGAACCTGCTAAAGCACCATAAATAGCAGAGCCGCCTAAAGCATTTTGTATTTCTCCGGCAGGTGTGGAAATACTATCCAAACCTATTGAACCAACTATTACTAAACTCAAGGTATGATCTCCTTCTGCAATGTATCTGCTTGTAAAGTGTCGGTAACACTTGCAGAAGGATTTTGAACTACATTTTTTGTATTCCCGAGGTGATTCATAAGATAAAGAATGATTATTAAGGCAAGCACCATAATTATCAGCTTAGGCCAATTATATGCCTTTTTACGCTTATCCTTCCAGCGTTCTTTCATCTTATCGTTTAAGTCGTTCATCTTTACCTCCCGGAAGCTAACTCTGCCAGAAAAGAAGCAAAGCGATTTAATCCTTCCTTTATGTTTTCTATGCTATTAGCATAAGAAAAACGCACGGTTCCTTCCATTCCGAATGAATTACCCGATACCAGAGCAACATAATACTTGTCAAGTAATTTAGCACAAAAATCATCGGAGGTCTTAATATTCTGGTTATTGTTCTCCAGATACCATTTTATTCCCGGCATAATGTAAAAAGCTCCTTGGGGCTTAAAACAGGTAATATGCGGAAGTTTTTTCAGCTCTTCATATAAAAAATCCCGGCGACGGGCAAATTCCACTCGCATTTTTTCTATTGAATCGTCTTCTTCCTTTAAAGCTGTTACACAGGCATATTGTGTAATAGAATTAACACAGGAAGTTGTATGTTCCTGAACCATACCTCCTGCTGAAATAATATCACCAGGTCCTGCTGCATAACCAAGACGCCAGCCAGTCATTGCATAAGCTTTAGAAACACCGTTTATTACAATAGTCCTTTGTTTCATTTCTTCACTAATGCTTGCTATTGATATATGTTTTGCATCATCATAAACCAGACGTTCATAAATCTCATCGGATATAACCAGTATATTATATTTGATACATATCTCAGCTATATCGGAAAGTTCAGCTTGGGTATAAACTGTGCCTGTTGGATTGCTGGGTGAATTCATTATCAGCACTTTGGAGCAGGGATTCTCTTTTATTGCTTTTTCCAGGTCTGCAGGTTGAATTTTATATCCCTTTTCTTCACAGGTAGGAATATAAACCGGTTCTGCATTAGCTAAAGCAACCTGATAAGGATAGCTTACCCAATAAGGAGTTGCCATCAAAACCTGGTCTTTATCATCACACACGGCAATCAGGGAATTTACAATGGCTGCCTTGGCTCCAGGTGAAACCAGAATTTCTTTGGGGCTATACTTTAACCCGTTATCCCGTAATAATTTCTCGCAAATTGCCTGTCTCAATTCAGGTATTCCGGCATTATTAGTATAACGCGTAAAATTAGCATCTATAGCTTTATGTGCTGATGCCTTAATATATTCCGGGGTATTAAAATCTGGCTCTCCTACGCTAAAACTGATTACATCAATTCCAGCATCCTTCATTTCTTTTGCTTTCGCCGATAAACTTAATGTTGGCGAGGGCTTAATTAAACGGCAGCGGTTGGATAGCTTGATAGCCATCTTCACCTCCAATCTATCTTTTTTTTATTTCTTTTTTTGTTGATCCGCCAAAAGCAGAACAATAGCGACTGTATTAACAATATCTTCAGCAGAACAACCACGGGATAAATCACTTACCGGAGCTGCTAAACCTTGTATGATAGGTCCGATTGCTTCTACTTTTCCTATGTATTGAGCCAGTTTATAACCAATATTTCCTGCCTGTAAATCCGGGAAAATAAGGATATTGGCATTTCCTGCCACAGAACTTTGGGGTGCTTTCCTTTTTGCTACTTCGGGAATTATAGCTGCATCAACCTGTAATTCTCCATCAAAATCAAAATCCACCTTTCTTTCTGTTAAAATTTCTTTAGCCATAGTTACTTTATCTACAAGTTCGTGTTTAGCACTTCCTAAGGTGGAAAACGAAAGTAAAGCTACTTTTGGCTCATCTCCGATTATAGCTTTTCGGGTTAAAGCAGAGCTCATAGCAATGTCCGCAAGCTGTTCTGAACTGGGATTGGGAACTACAGCACAATCGGCAAATAAAAAAATTCTTTTTTCCCCCCGAAAATCAGGAACCGGCATTATAAATGCGCTGGAAACAGTTTTAAGCCCCGGCATAACACCAATCACTTGTAATGCAGCCCTTAAAACATCTGCTGTAATATTAACTGCTCCAGCAACCATTCCTTCAACTTTTCCCTCTTTAACCATTGAAGCACCGAAATATAAAGGATTTTTAACTGTCTCTATCGCCTGAGCCATTGTAACACCTTTCTCTTTTCGTCTTTGATAATATGCTTCTGCAAAAGCGGGAATGTCTTCTGAGGTCTCAGGATTTATTATGGTCACATTGTTTAATTCTATATTTAGTGCTTTGGCTTCTTGATTTATTATTTCACTTTCACCCAGCAGGGTAACTTTTGCCAAGTCCATTGCCACAATTTTGGCAACCGCAGTTAAAACGCGTGGATCAGTGGATTCCGGCAAAACAATACTTCCGGAGTTTCCTTTTGCTTTGTTTATTAAATCATCTATTATGAACATATTCCTGCTTCCTATTGTTCCGTTTCCAGAACTATCAACGATAGGTCTGCAACTCTTAAAAATTCTTTTTTTACTTCTTTCAGCAAGGAGTGTCTATTATTGCGTAATTCATCATCTTCGCAGTTTACCAAAACTGCGTCAAAAAAGGCATCTATAACTTTTCCAAACTTGATCAAATACTGTAAAGCCAAAGGATAATCCTTGTTTTGTAAAGCGGAATCAATATCCTGATGTAATGTCTGCAGAGCTTCATAAAGGTTAATTTCTTCCGGCTCAACAAGTTTATCTTTATTAAAGGGAACAAAATCCTGTGTTTCGGCAATAATATTTGCTACCCTCTTAAAACCAATCACCAGATGAATAAAGTCCTCTTTACCTTTTAATGCATTCAATGCTTGAGCCCGGTTTTCCAAATCGTGCAAATGGCTTTTATCAATATGCATCACGCTTTCTATCACATCGTAAGCGATGCCGTTTGTTTTCAGCAATCCAGTAATTCTTTGTTCCAGAAAACTGTGCAAATTCTTTTTTGCCTTTTTGTCTAATTCTGTCTGTTTACCAATTAATTCCAAAGCTCTATCGGCAAAAGAGAACAAATCCAAATCCCATTTTCGGGAACTGATAATTTGCACAACACCATTAGCAGCGCGTCGGAGGGCAAAAGGATCTCCACTTCCCGTTGGCATCATTCCAATTCCAATAATTCCGGCAACCGTATCCATTTTATCTGCAATAGCAACTATTGCTCCACACAATGTTGAAGGAAGTTCATCACCCGAACCTCTTGGTAAATAGTGTTCAAATATACCTTCTGCAATTTCCCGATCTTCTCCCGAAGCAATAGCATATTGTTTGCCGATATATCCCTGAAGTTTTGTAAATTCTTTTTCTCCAAGCATATTAGTAACCAAATCTGCTTTACAGAGTTCTGCGCAACGAATTGCCTTTTTCTTTTGTTCTTCTGTTATCTTCAATTCATCCGCTAAGGCACTTACCAATTGCATTATGCGTTTGGTTTTATCAGCCATTGTTCCTAATTTTGCTTGAAATATAACCTTGTCCAAATGCCTCGTCCAATGTTCCAGCGGATATTTTGTATCTTCATTCCAATACCATAAAGCATCTGCTAGGCGTGCTTTTACTACTTTCTCATTGCCTTTTCTGATAATCATACTTGCAGATGGATTACCATTGGAAATAAATACAAATTTATTACTTAATTTACCTTGGTTATCCTGCACCGCAAAATACTTTTGTGCTTGACTTATTGTGCTGATAATAATTTTATCCGGTAGGGAAAGATACTTTTCTTCAAATTCTCCAACAACCGCAGTAGGATATTCTACCAAATTGACTACCGTTTCTACTAACTCACGGTCTTCTATAACTTTAAAATTGTCTTCCGGAAAAATAGCTGCCAGTTGGGTAATTATTTCTTTTCTGCGCTCTTCAATATCAACTATTACTTTCTGTTCAAGCAGTTTGGGAAGATAGTCCTCTGCTTTATTAATAGTAATGGACTTTTCCAACCCCAAAAAACGATTTCCGTAAGTAATATTCCCACAAGGTATTCCCCCAAAATCCAACTCTAAAGGCCTATTATTCCATAGAATTAAAAACCAGCGCAGAGGGCGGGAAAAAATTAATCCTAATTGGCTCCAAGCCATTTTTTTCTCAAATGGTATCTGCACAATCATTTCCGGAATCCAGCTCTTCAGCAGCTCAACTGTCGCTAATCCCTTTTTTATATATTTTACTGCCAGAAACTTACCTTTCTCTGTTTCCTGAATAAATATTGCTGCTTCCTTTGCCTGGCTTCTGTTTAAAAAACCCTTACCTGCAGGTGTTAGATTGCCCTCTTCATCGTAAGCAACGCTGACTAAAGGTCCTGTCTTTAAAATTTCCTCATCCTCCTGATGAGTATCCAGTTCCAGAGCATCCAAATATATCCTGCGAGGAGTTCCACTCACTTTATAAGAACCGCAGTATAGTTTATTACTTTTCAAAAAAGTCCCAAAAGATGAGCTGACACCGTTGCAGGCAATTTCTATCTGTCTTTCCGGGAGTTCTTCACATCCCAATTCAAGTAAAAACCGGCTTCGTTCCAAATTCTATCCTAATCATAAATTATTATTATATAGTTATTCAATATTATATCTTATACTTACCTGATTGGTTAATCCTAAGTCCCCGTAAGAAGCAACAGCATAGTCCAGGGCAATTTTTTTCCAAATCCAGCCCACTCCTAAACTTATTCCGGAAGTCCATTCCATATTTCCTCCCAGATAATAGTCCCCGGCATTAGTTTTAAATCCGCCTCTTAGAACTAAGGAAGGATGAATTTGTTGTTCAACTCCAAATTTACCGATAAAGTTTTCTCCGTTGGCTTTAGTAATATCTATATTCAGCAGAGTATTTTTCCCCACATCTATTCCAAAACCTGCACCATAAGTAAATGGTATTCCTTCATCGTATTTTTTATCGCTGTAGTGGCTAATTTGGAAACCCAAATTTTTCGCCGATAGACCTACTTTTATTCTTTCGTTAGCAGTATGATGTAAAATACCGATATCAATTAAGACAGCAGAAGCTGATTTATCATCTATTTGGTCTAAAACAAATTTTATACTACCTCCCGCATCCAAAGCAGGGCTTACGAATTTTGCCAAAGTAAAGCCGGCTAATATATCTTGGGCATTAAAGGTATCATTCAGTTCAATAAATTCGCCATTTGTCCCTACATCCGTCCTGTCTATAGAACCCGAATTCCAATAGTTTAAATAAAATCCATAAGAAGTGTATATATTTTTTGGAACTACATAACTTACCGAACCACCTCCGGAACCAACAAAATGGTCTGCAAAGGTAGTAAAAACACCCTGATTGGGAACTCTGATTATGGATGCAGGATTAAACTGCATACCATCAAAATTTTTTGCTCTTCCCAGCATTGCTTGTCCCATTCCGTTTGCTCTGGCAGAATAAATTATCTTTAATGTAGAAAAACCGGTAGTTCCGGCATCTTGATGCTGTGCCAGCAATGGCATTAGAAAAAGAATACTAAACGCCAAGCTGAGGAAGTAGTTCTTCTTCCAAAAATTGAACTTTTTCATACAAATACCTTTCATCTTTGGCTTGTAACAATGTTTCCCTGTTTTCTTCCCGCCTCAAAAATTCCGATAATGACCGTAAAATCTTCATATAATCCTGATTGGAACTTTGGGGAACGGCTATCATAAAAACCAAATGCACAGGTAAATTATCCACACTGGAGAAATCCAAATCCTGTTTCACTAAACAGACAGCTATCCTTAAACAGCTAACTGTTAAGTCCCTGGCATGGGGAATAGCAATCCCTTTCCCTATACCCGTGCTCATTATTTCTTCTCTTCCTTTAACTGCTGCCAGAAAACGGTCTGGAAAACTTAAACAGCCGCTTTCCGATAGCAAATTTGCCATATATTGCAGGCAGGCATTTTTGTTCTCGAACTTCTCTACAATCTTTACCAGTTCGGGCATAAAAAGCTTGTTCATTGTCCCACCATAAATATTCGTAAAATACCTTATTTTTTATAGCAAGGTATAAGTCAATCAAAATTCTTATTGTTTTATATATCGTCTTTCCCAGATTATTCAAATTTAAACAGAGAGCACAGATTTATTTTACACTGAAAACCCCAAGACGCCAAGTCCACCCTAAAAAATATTTTCTCCAGACCTCTTGACCTCCAGACCTCCAGACCTTTTTTAAGTTGACACAATCTCTGCTATTTCAACCTTTGTTTTATATTATCAGATACTATAAAAGAAGAGGTATTATGCGTAAGAAATGGTGGATAATTATAGTTATAGTGCTTCTGATTCTGCTGGTTTTGTTTTTGGGAAAAAGCTGCGGTAAGAAAAAGCAAACTGAAACAGTCAAACCTACAGAGACAGAAACCTATACCGTTAAACGGGGAGATATTTCTTCCCGCATAGAAATTACAGGTGAAGTTCAACCGGAAGTTGTGGTTTCCCTAAAATCCAAAGTAAGCGGGAAAATTGTCAAGTTTTATGCCTGGGAAAATGATTATGTTACTTCCGGACAGATAATTGCCGATATTGAACCGGATTATAATCAGGCAAATACTCTTTTCAATACGAAGGCAATGCTGCAAAAAGCGGAAATGAACTTGAAAAATGCGCGTAAGGATTTGGCTGATAAAACTATTCTTCTGCAAAAACAATTTATTTCGCAGGAAGAATATGATAAGGCATCGGATGCCTTAAAAGAGGCAGAAATTGAATATACTCAAGCCAGCAGTCAATATGAAATGATTCGCGATCTGGATGTTCCGGGAAAAGTAACTCATGTTTATGCTACCGCCAGTGGAGTTGTTATTGAACGTAATATTAACGAAGGTGAAATGGTTCAATCCAGTTTAACCAGTTTTGGTGAAGGTACTGTGATTATGAAAATTGCCGATTTAAATAAGATGATTGTAAAAAGTAACATCAACGAAGTAGATATTTCCAAATTTAAACTGAATCAGAGTGCAGAAATAACTTTGGATGCTCTTCCTTATGAACAATACAATGGCAAGGTGGTAAAAATTGCACCGCAGGCAATTATAGAAAATAATGCCAAGGTCTTTCCCATTGAAATTAATCTTAATGCCAGCGGTAAAGTTGTTAAACCGGGAATGACAGCAAATGTAACTATTTTGGCTGATTCGCGCCAAAATGTTTTGGTAATTCCTATCCGAGCCGTCTTCAGTAACGATTTAAATCAGGATATTGTTTATCTGGTTAAAGACACTAAAAGTCCGTCTAAAGAAACCAAAAGCAAGGAGAAAACATCTTCGGCTCCCAATTCTGTTGCCACACCTGTAAAGCTTGGTACTAATGATTTGTTGCAAGTGGAAGTGATAGAAGGGCTTAAAGAAGGAGATATAATTTTGCTGAACGAACCGGTTACCAATAATAATAAAATGTTTATGTAAAATGATAAAAATAGATAAGCTGAGCCGATATTTCGGAGACATCAAAGCTGTTGATGAAATCAGTTTCTGCATTCAGGATAAAGAAATTGTCGGTTTTTTAGGTCCTAATGGAGCTGGTAAAACTACAACTCTTAGAATGATTGTTGGTTATTTGCAACCCAGTTCCGGAAATATTGAAATTGACGGCGAAAGCATTTTTACCGATCCCTTAAAAGCCAGCAGACAGATTGGCTATTTACCGGAGCAAAATCCTTTATACGACGAAATGACAGTAGTGGAATTATTAGCATATTTTGCCGCTTTACGGAAATTGAAACGGGATTATTTTAGGGAACGCCTGAATTTTGTAGTTAAAAACTGCGGACTTAAAGATGTCTTGTATCAAAGAATAGGAACCCTTTCCAAGGGCTATCGTCAAAGAACCGGTTTAGCACAGGCAATTTTACATGATCCCAGAATTTTGATTTTAGATGAACCTACTTCCGGTCTTGACCCCAATCAAATAATTGAAATTCGTGAACTTATACGGGAATTAGGCAAAGAGAAAATGGTTTTGCTTTCCAGTCATATTATGCAGGAAGTTCAGGCACTTTGTGATCGGGTTGTAATAATTAATAAAGGTAAAATTATTGTTGATGATAATATAGAAAACTTGCCCAATTATCTGAAAAGAAGCACTATGTTAATTCTGGAAGTGCAGGGAGAAAATGTAGATTTTTCTGATTTTCTAAAAGAGTATCCTTTTGTGGAACTGGATATTCTTTCACGGAATGAAACCACCTGCAAAGTTTGTGTTTATGAAACCTCCGGAAGGTTGATCTCCTCATCAATCACCAATAATGAAAGTGATAAGAATAGTATTGATGAAACCTCCGAATTTGATTTACGCCAAGAGCTTTCCCGTTTTATCAGAGATAAGGGCTGGTTAATTTTAGAATTTTCTACTAGCAAAATGAGTTTGGAATCTATTTTCCATGAGCTTACTATAGAAAACTATTATGAGCCCGAAATTGAAGAAAAGTTATCTACAGAACAAGAATTTATGGAAGAAGAACAAACAAAACCCGCTGAAACAGAAGATAATGGGGAAGAGCAATGAAAACAGTTTTCACTATTGCTAAAAAAGAATATGAACTTGCTTTGCATTCAATTTCCACTTATATTGTCTACATCTTGTTTTTGGTGATTATTGGCATTATTTTTTCCAATATGGCCTTCAAAATTGCCCGAGCGGAATTGCGTTTTTTGTTTGAAGTTATCCATATTATCTTTCTCTTTTATATTCCAGCTATCACAATGGGAAGCATTGCCAAAGAAAGGCAAACCGGAACTTTAGAATTGCTTTCCACTTTACCGATAAAGCTTTCTTCTATTGTTTGGGGGAAAATTTTATCGGCTTTATTCCAGATTATTACAATTATTATTCTTTCTCTTGTTTTCTTCGGGATTATTGTTATTTTCGGAGAGGGAATTGATTATGGAGCCATAATTTGCGGCTATATAGGTCTTATTTTAGCAGGATTGGCTTATGCTTCCATCGGAGTTTTTGCCTCCAGTTTTCCCAGCAATCAAATTCTGGCTTTTGTTTTGGCTTTACTTTTTTCTGCTGTTTTTTATTTACTGAAGTTTCTTTTACCGCTATTACCTTTTGGTCTGGTGCCAATTGTGCAATACTTCAGTTTTGATTATCATTTAAACAGTTTTTTGAAAGGGCTTATAGACAGTCGTGATATTCTCTTTTTCCTTGCTGTTACGGTTATTTTTGCGTTGTTGGCTCAATTTAATCTCCAAAGCAAAAACCTGATGCAGGAAAAATAAAATGAAAAAAGAAAAAAAGACCAGTTCCATTTTATCCAACCTGCTTATTAAGCTTGCTATTGTTTTAATGGTTTTGCTAATCGGTTCTTATGCCAGAGTGCGTTGGGATTTTTCTAAGAATAAAGCATATTCACTTTCTCAGGTAAGCAAGGATGCAGTAAGTAATTTGCAAGATAATATGGTAGTTAAGCTTTACTCCAGTAAAGAATTACCCGCGGCTATGCTGATTTTAGACCGTTATGTTAAAGACCTTTTAGAAGAATATAAACAAGCGGGGAAAGGCAAATTTCATTATGAAGTTATAAACGGACCAAGTCCTGAAGACCTCAAAAACAAAGCTCTGCAATATGGAGTCGGGGCTATGTATTTCCGCATTTTTGAAAATGATAAGACCACTACAAAAGAAGTTATTTACGGATTGGTTTTTGAATATCAGGGCAATTTTGAATCTATGAATGTGTTGCCTAAAATGCAAAATCAGCTGGAATATCAAATGACCCTGAAAATTCAGAAAATTACGCGTTATACTTTGCCCGATATTACTGCTTTTGTGGATACTCTCTATACTTTGATGCCCAGGCAGAAATATGAAAATGAACTTTACTCCAATTATAATGTTCATTTTACCAATCTGCTGGAACCACCACCAAAAACACATGTTATGATAGTTCATTCGGGTTATGATTCTTTATCTATTACCCAGCTTTACAATTTAGACCAGTTTTTAATGCAGGGAGGAAAACTGGTAGTTCTGGCTGATAAAATCTTTTCTGATGGCGAAACAGTAATGGAAATACATTCCAATCTTTTTGATTTTCTGGAAAATAACGGCATAAAATTAAGCAGTGACATAGCTATGGATATTTTTTGCGATTCCAGACAAATGGGTGTGGATACCAATATCTCTTTTCCTATTTATCCTGTTTTACGCGGTTCACAACATCCTATCACTCGCAATATGTCCAACATTATCATTTATATGGGAAATGGAATTATTTTTAATAGAAAGCCGGGATTAAAATTTCAAACCATTCTTGCCACTTCCACTCGCAGTGCTCTTTTAGAAGGACCCGATTATCAGTTGGATTCCCGTTTGTTTTTCAATCCCGATCCGGATGTTTTTGTAAATCCTCCAATTCCTTTAGGGGCAATTGTTGAAGGCAGAATGGAAAGCTATTTTAAAGAGAAACCGCAGTTTCAAAGGTCGGATTTTGTTTCTGAAGTGAAAGATGGTAAAATTGTTATTTTCGGAGATAGGGAACTTTATGTTGATCCCGATAAGCCCATCTATGAAAATCGTTATCAGATAATCTTAAATGCTGTGGATTGGCTTATGGGGCGTGAGGATATGATCAATATCCGTTCCCGCCATTTACAGGAAAGCATTTTGGATATTGCTTATTATATGCATAAAAATAATCTCCTTTGGGGTGATCCAGCAAAAACGGAACGCAGAATCAAAATGGAAGTAAAAATTATTGCTACTTTATTACCTTCTTTAATTCTTATTGCCGTAGGAGGCATAATATCATTACATCGTAAACGCACCAAAGAGTTTAAAAATGAAGAAATCTAAATTAATATTACTGCTTGTTTTGCTTATGCTAATAGGTTTATATTTCGTTTTAAGAACGAACAGACCTCAGGAAAAACTTGCCCGGGTTTTTGATTTGGATACTTTATCCATCAACCGAATTGAGATTTACGATGCACAAGATACTCTAAAAATGGTTAAGCAAAATAATATCTGGAAACTAATTTATCCTGTTAACTGGGAAGCCGATAGCTTAAAAATTCGCGATTTGTTCCGGGAAGTGATTACGGCAAAATATGCTAAAACTCCTATGGGAACGGGTAAAGAAGCGATTGAAAAGTTTCACCAGAAAGACGAAGAGGCATTGCATATAATTGTAAGTGACGGTAAAAAAAGCATTCATACTCTCTTCAGCAATTTGGATAATCCTTATGATTATTTCCGTTATGCCGGTTCCGATAAAATCTATCAATTGAAAGCTAAAGTTACTAATAATTATAATACAGACCTTTCCAACTGGCGTTCTCCTCATATCGTTAGTCATAAAGAAGAAGAATTGCTAAAAATTGAAGTTACTCATCCCAAAAATAAATATACCCTTACCAGAAATGGTCTTCAATGGACTTTTCAGGATGCCCACAATGAATTTAAAATCCATCCGGCAAACCGGGCAATGCTGAAAATTCTGAATATCCTGGAAAGTTTGAATACCTATATCTTTGTAGATAATGCCCAAGCGGAATATGCGGAAAAATTTAAAAATCCCTATTGCACCGTAAAACTTTATTTAACCGGTAACCGCACTCAGGAACTCAAATTTATTGAACACACTCAAGGATATTATTTAATGATGGTGGATAATGATCCAAGTGTATTATTTGTCGTTGTCTGGGATACCGTATTTCGTTTTACCCGGCATCCCGATATCTTCAAAATGCAGGAATTCGGTTAAAATGCTTTCTATTAAGCGCATCAAAGAGCTAAACAAAAAAATTTATGAAGAGGTATCTACTCTTTGGGAAAAAACAGGAATCAATAAACCGGAACGCAAGGATTCCTTTGAATCCCTGCAAGAAAATCTGCAACAAACGGGAATCCTGATTATTGCAGAGGAAAATGAAAAAGTAGTTGGCGTTGTATGGGTAACTAATGATTTCCGACGACTTTATATCCATCATATGGCAGTTGTTCCAAATAAACAAAATCAAGGCATCGGAACCAAACTTATGGAAGAATGTATTTCGCTAGCAAAGGAATATGGTTATCAACTGAAATTGGAAGTGAATGTAGATAATCCTGCTGCTTGGCATCTATACGAAAAATTTGGCTTTAAAGAACTTTCCGGTTATCGTGTTCTTATTAAGAGAGATATTTAATCAGCCAAAATTCGGGGGCTTTATTTATTAACCTAAAAAAAGGCGGAATTATGAAAAAAAGATTACTTATTGCTACCGGCGGAGGTGATTGCCCTGGTCTCAATGCCGTTATTAGAGCTATCGTAAAAAGAGCTTCTTTTGAACATAACTGGGAGGTTTTAGGCAGCATTGATGCTTTTAATGGTATTTTAAAAGACCCTATGCATATCATAGAACTCACTCCCGAAAAGGTTGCAGGAATTCATATTCAGGGGGGAACTATTATCGGAACTACCAATAAAGGGGGTCCTTTCAACTGGCCCATTAAAAATCCGGATGGTACCTGGACTACTGTAGATCGCTCCCAGGATTTTTTAGACCGCCTCCGTTATCAAAATATTGAGGCATTAATCAATGTTGGAGGGGACGGTTCTCAACGCATTTCACAGCAACTTTTTGAGCTGGGTTGTCCGGTTATTGGTGTTCCCAAAACCATAGATAATGATCTTTCGGCAACAGATTTTACCTTTGGCTTTCAAACTGCAGTGGATATTGCTACCGATGCAGTAGATAAACTTGTTACTACTGCAGCCAGTCATCATCGTATTTTAATTTTAGAAGTTATGGGTCGTTTTGCCGGATGGATAGCGCTTCATTCTGCAATTGCAGGTGGGGCAGAGGTTTGCCTCATTCCGGAAATTTCGTATAATATCAAAAACATTATGCAAGCCATCAATGAACGGATTGATAGAGGACACGATTTTGCCAATATTGTAATTGCTGAAGGTGCTAGACCTGTAGATGGAGATATGACTTTTGTAGAAAGTGATGAACCAGGAGCTATGAAAATTAAACTGGGAGGGGCAGGTTTGCGTTTGGCTCAAGAACTTAAAAATGCCGGCTGCACAATTGATATTCGGGTAACCATTTTAGGACATTTACAACGGGGTGGAACTCCTAATGCCTTTGATAGAATCCTTGCCTCTCAGTTTGGAGTGAAGGCATTTGAACTGGTTTTACAGGAAAAATGGGGTTCTATGGTGGCTTATCGCCATCCCAATATTGTTGCTGTTCCCATCACTGAAGCCATTGAAAAATATAATTATATAGACCTAAATTCCGATCTTGTGGCAACTGCCCGGGGATTGGGAATCTCTTTAGGGGACTGATAATTTTACCTTGCACAGATTACAAAAATTACACAGTTATTAAAAATACGGATTTTACATATAAATAAGGAATTACACGGATTTAATAGGGCTGGGTGGAACAGGATTAAAGAGATTTTAGGGATTAATTTATTTATTTTCAATGTTTTTATACTAATCCCAAATTAATGTAGTAGGTCTGAAAACCCAAAGGGCGAAATTTCCGTAGCGATGGATGTGTAAGCCCCTCGTTAAAAAAGGTTGAGAGGGTTGATAAGGTTGAGAAGGTTGAGAAGGTTGATAGGGTTGAGAGGGTTGATAAGATTGAGAAGGTTGAGAAGGTTGTGATTTTTTGAAAGCCCAAAGGGCGACACAATCATAGCGATGGGTGCGTAAGCCCCTCGTAAAATAAAAGCCCTTTCTTCTTTTCCTTTTTCTCTTTTCCTCTAAAAAAAAAGCCCCTGAGGGCGACACAATGATAGCGATGGGTGCGTTAGCCCCTCGGAAAATGTAAGCCCCGACTTCTTTTCCTTTTTCTCTTTTCCTCTAAAAAAAGCCCCAAAGGGCGATACAATGATGTAGAAGGGTGCGTAAGCCCCTCGTAAAATAAAATCCCCGACTTTTTTTTCTTTTTCTCTTTTCCTCTAAAAAAAAGCTCCTGAGGGCGACACAATGATGTAGAAGGGTGCGTAAGCCCCTCGGAAGAAGGCAGTGCATAATTTTTTTCTATATTTTTTCCTGCCATTTTTTTTCAACTGCATTATGTGGATTAAATAAAGTCCACTATTTTCAGGGTATCTCAGCTTTTTCCAACTTGAATTACTGAAGCATTGCTTACCCATTACTAATGCCATTAGCAATGGGTAAGCAATGCTATTAAGGAAGAAAATGGAATTATATTTATTTAGAAGTAGTTAGAGAATTTTTGGGGACGAAGAAAATATTAGATTGATAGGTTCATATTTTATGAGAGGTTGACGAGGATTTCAACCTTCCGGTGGTCTAAACCATCTCAACTAATTTTCAGTTATTTACGATGTTCATTTTAAGTTTCACTTTTCTACTTTTCCCCCTTTTTACTTCATCTGTTAACTTGTTAACCCTTTCACTTGTTTACCCTTTTCACCTTGACAAATATCCGCTTCTTCTGTCTTGTCCTTTGTAATTACTTTATTGAAAATAGGATGGTTAAATGGCATTTGAACAAGAACTGAAATTAATCAGCAGAGGTGTAGAAGAAATAATCACTCTGGAAGAATTGAAAGCCAAATTTGCCAAAGCGGAAAAAACCGGAAAACCGCTGAGAATAAAATATGGTATTGATCCTACGGGTTACGATGTGCATTTGGGACATTTGGTTCCTATTCGGAAAATGCGGCAATTTCAGGATTTGGGTCATATCGGAGTGATCATAATAGGTGATTTTACAGCTCAAATTGGTGATCCTACAGGTCGTGATGAAAGCCGTCCCCCTTTATCTGCTGAACAAGTAAAAAGAAACAGTGAAAAATTTATGGAACAACTATATACCGTTCTGAAGAAGGAACAAACGGAAGTTCGCTACCAAAGTGAATGGTTTGGCAAAATGGGAATGAGTGATGTAATTAAACTATTAGGGAAATTTACTTTAGCTCAATTTATGGCACATCAAACCTTTCGTCAGCGCTATGAACAGGGTTTAGCTTTAGGAATGCATGAAATTTTGTATCCTGTTTTGCAGGGTTATGATTCCGTTGCTGTTAATAGCGATGTAGAATTGGGAGCAACAGAACAAAAATTTAATATTCTTTGTGGTAGAGATATGCAGAGTCATTTTGGGATGGAAGAACAAGTGGCTATTTTATCCCCCATTTTGATTGGCACGGATGGCGTGAATAAAATGGGCAAATCTCTTAATAACTATATTGCCGTATTTGATCCACCCACAGAAAAATACGGTAAAGTGATGTCCATTCCGGATAATATTATTTTGAACTATTTCTATTATGCCACCACCTTGCCGGAAGAAGAAATTGAAAAAATAAAAAAAGAACTGGAATCCGGAACTAATCCGATGCTAATTAAAAAACGCTTAGCCAGGGAAATTGTTACTTTATATCATAGCGCAGAAGAGGCAAAAGAAGCGGAATATGCCTTTGAAAAACAATTTTCCCTGAGAGAAGTGCCGAATGATATTCCTGAATTTGTGGTAAGCAAAAACAGCTGTAAACTGTCTAATTTATTGGTGGATAGCGGAATATGCTCTACAAACGGTGAAGCAAAACGTCTCATTCAAGGTGGAGCTGTCTCCCTAAACGGAGAGAAAATTACTGCTTTTGATGCTGTAGTTAATCTTAAAGATGGAGATATTATTCGTGCGGGAAAGCGTAATTACATAAAGATAAAGAAGATATGATCAGTCCCAAGGTTATTAAACTGCTGGTAAATGCTGTTATAATTTTTCTGGTTTTTTACAGCATTATTATTCATGAATTCAGCCACTCTTTAATGGCATACTGGCTGGGTGATGATTCTGCTAAAAGAGCCGGACGCTTAACTCTGAATCCGTTAAAACATATTGACTGGTTTGGAACTGTAATTCTGCCGTTGTTTTTATATTTAACCTGCGGTTTTATATATGGTTATGCCAAGCCGGTGCCTTTTAACCCCTATAATTTTAAGAACTTAAAAAGAGATTCTGGCTTAACAGGATTAGCGGGACCTCTATCCAATTTTCTGGTGGCAATTTTCTTTGCCTTGATCTTTCATTTGTGCGGTTTTTCCTTTGTAATCCAATATATTTGTTTTTTTGTGATCTATCTCAATCTCTTGCTTGCCTTTTTTAACCTGATTCCGGTGCCCCCTTTAGATGGTTCCAAAGTAATAGGAATGTTTTTAACCGATCAGGCATATTATAAATGGACAATGCAAGAACGCAAAGGAATGATGTATTTGTTTGCGTTTATTATCATTACGACTTTGTTGGGTTGGAATATTATAGGGAAAATTATTATTCCGCCGGTAAATTTTGTAATGCAAATTATGGGGGTACGGATATAAAAGTTATCTTTCATTGACTATACGGATTACGCAGATAAAAGATTATAATTTAGGGAAAGGTAAGTTAGGAGTTATTTACACCTTGATAACTTTTACTTGTGCAATAACTTTTATGGTATATATGACTTATGACGAGCTTATATATATTTCAGATTGAAAATGCAGAAATATATTTTTATCTGATGCGTATTTCTACTTTCGTAGGAATGATAAGTGGCTTATCATTCAAAAAATGATATTAGTTGATCAAGTTATCTGTGTTTTATCTTTTTAAGTCGTTATGAGTCCTTAACTGCCAAATGAGTTTGGGGTAAGAGTAAAATTTGTTTCGGTAGTGACGACTCCTGACTTTACATAAATTAAAAATATAAAATTAAAATAATAAGGAGAACAAAATGGAATTAAAGGAATTACAACACCTTATTCTGGCAAATGAAGTAAAAGCCGTAGACCTGAAATATTGCGGTCTGGATGGTAAATGGTATCATATTACATTTCCGGCTCGTAATATTGCTGAAGTTATGGAAATTGGAATACCTTTTGATGGTTCATCCATTCCTGGAATGAGAAGTGTGGAAAGTGGAGATATGGTTTTAATGCCAGATTCCAAAACAGCTCATCTGGAGTCCTTTTATGAGACCCCCACCCTGAGAATGATTTGTTCCATTTGCGATGCAGAAACCCGTTTAGGGGTGAAAAAAGACCCTCGCAGTGTTGCTCTTAGGGCGCATAACTATTTACTTTCAACAGGAATTGCAGATATGTCTACCTGGATTCCGGAACTGGAATTTCATCTTTTTGATTCCGTTCAGTATTGTTCCGATTCCTTTTCTGCGGGTTATAATATCACCTCCAGTGAATGTAAAGAAGCGCTTCCGGATGAAAATGAAGACCCTGGTTCCTTAAGTTTACAAGGTGTTAAAGGTTATCATATAGATACACCTTTTGATCAATTTTACGAAATTCGGCAAAAAATTGTGGAATTGATTGAAGAACAGGATATTAAAGTTCGCTATCATCACCATGAAGTTGGTATTTCCGCTCAGGAAGAAATTGAAACAGAACTGCTTGCCTTTCCTAAAATTTGTGATGATGTAATGATTATGAAGGATATCATTCGTAAAACCGCTTTGCAATATGGACTTACAGCTACCTTTATGCCCAAGCCGGTTTTTGGACATGCAGGAAATGGAATGCATTTTCATATTATGTTGCATAAAAACGGGAAAAATTTGTTTTATAAAAAAGGTGGTTATGCAGATCTCTCCGAAGAAGCAATTTGGTTTATAGGGGGAATTTTAATTCACGGCCGTGCTTTAGTTGCTTTCACTAATCCTTCAACCAATAGTTTTAAACGCCTGCTTCCAGGTTTTGAAGCACCCGTAAAACTTTTTTATGGTCTTGCCAACCGTAGTGCTGCTATTCGAATTCCCAAATATGCTAATACTCCTGAAACAAAACGCTTTGAATTTAGAACCGGTGATGGAACCTGCAATCCTTATTTGGCAATGAGCGCAATTTTATTGGCTGGCTTGGATGGAATTAAAAAACAGATTGATCCAGCCAAATATAATCTGGGTCCTTTTGATGATAATGTTTTTGCCTGGAGTGAAGATAAAAAAGCACAGTTGCTCTCTATTCCAACTGATCTTAAAGAAGCAATGCAAGCTCTGAAAGAAGATCATCAATTTTTACTGGAAGGTGATGTTTTTAACGAGGAACTTATAGAAAGTCATATAGAGTTAAAACTCAAAGAAAATGAAGCAGTTTCTGCTCGTCCGCACCCTCACGAAATGCTGCTTTACTATAATCTTTGATCTTCTTTGGAATAATATTTGCTTTAATATATTGAAAATCATCCTACACATTATAAGGAAGTCCAATGAAGAGAAGTATTGCCTTAATACTCATATTATTAGCGGGTTGCATCGTTTTTGCTAATATTAATGATAATCTGCCGGCTAATCTAAATTCAGCTTTCACCTTGGGAGCTAAAAATAGCTCCTCTCTGCAAGTAAATTTTACTCTGCCGGAATATTCTGTGCAGGAAGAAACTTACGGAGGAGCAGTTTATCATAAAATAATGCTACCTCTTTCCGGAACTCTTATGGAAACAGGTATGCCTGAATTACCTGTGGTTTGCACATCTATAGCCATTCCTCATACCGGAGGCGTAAATATTGAAGTGCTTTCTACCCAACAAACAGTTATTCCCAATTTTCTGCCCTATCCTGTGCAACAGGGTAATAGTTCGGAAAGTCCCAAGGGATTTATTATTAACAATGAATATTATAATAGCGGTAATAACTATCCGGAAATGCTGATTGAATATAGTGAACCAAGTATTTTAAGGGACTTTCGGATTATTACTATCCAGATAAATCCCTTTTTTTACAATCCACAAACGGGTGAACTGACTGTTAAGCATAATATTGATTTCTGCTTAAATTTTACTCAGGAACAGGGTATAAATGAATTACCAAATGAACCTGCTAATATTTCTGCCAGCTTTGATAAAATATATGATTCAATGATCTTGAATTATGGTGATTATCGTGATGCCGTAGTAACCAATACCCCTCCCAGTTATTTAATAATTTATGGCAACAACAGTGATATTAATTTTACCAGTGCCTTGAATGAATATGTACTATGGAAAAAACAGAAAGGTGCAGATGTAATGGTTGCCAGCACGGCTGCTAATGAAGCGGGAAATACAACTACCTCTATTAAAAATTACATTCAAACTAAATATAATAATCCCGAAACTCGTCCCGATTTTGTTGTTTTAATTGGTGATACATCAGGAAGTTATACTATCCCTGCAAACTCTGCTGCTAACAGCGGAGTAACTGATTATAATTATACTTTTTTGGCGGGAAACGATCAATTAGGCGATTGTTTTATCGGGCGTATTTCAGTTGAGAACTTATCGCAGTTTCTGGTAGTTCTGAACAAAATTTATCTTTATGAACGCGATATTAATTTAGCTACTGCAAACTGGTTAAATAGAATGATGCTTTCGGGAGATAATGCTCCTTCCGGAATTTCTACAATGTATATTCATAAATATATCAAAGAAATGAGCCTACTAACTAATCCCGATTATACTTTTACGGAGGACTATGGTGCTTCTCCCAACTACACAATTATTAATCAAGCACTTAATCAAGGAGTTGGTTTTTACAGTTTCAGGGGTTATATTGACTGGGTGCCTCCTTCCGAATCAGAATTATTCAATGCATATAAACTATTTCATACCGTAAATATAACCTGTGGAACTAATAACTACAATGGTGCAGGAGAAGTTGAAACTTTTGTAAGATACGGCACAACAGCAGCTCCTAAAGGTGCCGTAACCGGAATCGGGATGTGTACTTCCAGCACACATACTACTTTTAATAACGCTATTCATGGAGGAATTTTTGCTGGAATTTTTGCTTCTGATATGCGAACTATGGGTGAAGCATTATTAAATGGACGCCTCTATCTACGTCAGCTATTTGGGGTTTCTTCTCCGACGAATGCAACTAATTTTGCTGCTTGGTGTAATTTGATGGGCGATCCCACGATGGAGGTCTTTACAGGTATCCCCAATCACTTTGATGTTACTTCTGATGTTTCAATTCCCTTGGGATTGAGATTATACGATGTTATAGTTAAGGATAATATGGGAAATCCTGTAGAAGGTGCTGCTGTAGTTTTAAATATGGGAGGGCTTATTTTAGCTCGTAATTACACGGGAGCCGATGGAACAGCTATTTTAGTGCTTCCTTCCAATATGCTTGCCGGAAACGCAACTTTAACAGTCAGCAAACATAATTTTAAACCCTATCAGACAACAATATCTGTTTTCAATATGGCTACTTTGGTTCCTGGAACTATGGTTATTGATGATGATAATATTGCACCTTCGCAAGGCAATGGAAATGCAATTGCCGGTAGCGGAGAAACAATTGAACTTTTTTTGGGCTTAACCAATACGGGAACAGATATTATTACAGGAATTAGCGGTAGCGTGAGTTCAAACAGCCCTTATATTACAATCACGAATTCTTCAGTTATTTATCCCGACATTTTAGGTGGAGAAACAGGAATTAATTCAGTTCCCATCATAATTCAAATTGCTCCAGATACTCCTCACCAAACAATGTTAAGGTTATATCTGAATCTTACGGATTCTAATTCCGTTTCCTACCATATTTCAGAATTTATTCCTGTGGAAGCACCTAATATTGACTTTGTTTCCTATTTGGTAATAGATAGTAATAATCAGCATCTTGACCCTGGAGAAGTAGCAGAATTCATTATTACGGTTAAAAATACAGGAACTGTTGAAGCAGATGATGTTTTGGGCATTTTATATACTCAGAATGACTTAGTTGGCGTAAGTGATCCAAATGCTGAATTCGGCTCTTTGCCAACAGGAATTCTTGTAACCTGTGGAACTAATCGTTTTACCCTTTCTGCTCGACCTGAAGTTTTGCCCGGAATGCTAATTCCTATGCGATTAAAGCTTTATAATAGTGATGGTTTTGAGCAATTTGTGGATTTTACTTTTACCGTGGGTGTAGTAACTCAACATGATCCTCTTGGTCCTGATACTTACGGTTATGTAATTTATGATTGGACTGATACCAATTATGCCGAAGTCGCAGTTTATGACTGGATTGAGATATCGCCTTTGGAAGGTGGTTTGGGAACTGCCTTAGCTATTTCAGACGGTTATGCAAGTGGCAATGAAGGAGACCAAGTTGGTTCGGATGCTTTGGAAGTTGTGTCCTTACCTTTTCCTTTTCAGTTTTACGGCATCCTCTACAATCAAATAACCGTTTGTTCCAATGGCTTTATTGCTATGGGTGTTACTGCCAATGCGGAATTTAGAAATTACCGTCTTCCCGGACCTATGGGTCCCAATCCTATGATTGCACCTTTTTGGGATGATTTGGCAACCGGGGCAGGAAGTGGAATTTATACTTGGTTTGACCGAAATCATCATTCCTTTATAATAGAATGGTATAAACTGAAAAATGGCAATGGGGGAACCGCTTTAGAAACTTTCCAGTGTATTTTATATGACCAGGCAGCTTATCCTACAAGTTTTGGTGACGGACCTATTAAATTCCAGTATCAGACATTTAACAATATTGATTCTCAATCAGGAAACAAACACGGTAACTATTGCACTATTGGTATTGAAGATCATACAGGAAAAGTGGGCTTGGAATATACTTTCAATAATATCTATCCTACAGCCGCAGCCCCCTTAAGTAACGGTAAGGCATTATTTATTACCAATGTTCCCATCTATCATTCTATGGCTCATCTGCTTCTGGAAGCAACTTATGTAACTGATACAAATATGAATGGAATATGCGAGCCAGGTGAAATAGTGGAATTAGGAGCTAAAATTCAAAATACAGGGAATCTTACAGCAGAAAATGTTATCGGACAGATTAGTACTACAAGTGAGTATGTAACAATCAATAATGCCACTGCTGAATATTATCCTATTGAACCTGGAATGAACGGTGTAAATAAAGAACCCTTTACTTTTACGATTGCTAATAACTGTCCTGATGAGGAAGTGCTGTATTTTGATCTGTTGATTACTTCCGGGGAATTGCAGTGGACAAGAAATTTCAGTTTGCAGGTATCTGCATCTTGTTTGCTCTATCATTCATTTTTTGTAGATGATCATCTAAATGATTTTGACGGTATGGTTGGCAGTGGTGAATTCTTTAATCTGATTGTTAATTTGGAAAATTTCTCCGCTGTTGACGCGACCGGTATTCAAGCAACTTTAAGCAGTTCATTGCAACAGCTGATTATTGAAGAACCGCTTCTCTATTTTGATAAAATTGGTCCAAACGATATTTATCAAATTAAATTCCCGATCAATACCTCTATGCTTGATGTTTCTGTTACTCAAATTCCCTTATTGTTTACTGCTACTGCTTCCAATGGTAGTTCAACAAATGCATCATTTAGTATACCTTACAATAATCCTGTTGTCTTTCAGGATTTTGAATTAAATAATGGTTATTTCGTTTCCGAAACCGGTTGGGTTTGGGGAAATCCTTCTCAGGTAACACCTTTCTCCGGAGCCAAGGTTTGGGCAACTAACTTAAGTGGAAACTATCCTTCTTATGTAAATTATAATCTCTATACTCCCAAGTATTTATTGGAAGCAAGCAGTCAGCTTCAATTTAGGCATTATTATAGCTGTGAATATGGATATGATGGCGGCAATGTTTCTATTTCTACTAATAATGGAGTTGTTTGGAATTTAATTTATCCTGTTAGCGGTTACAATGGATATTCCTTAAACGGTTTGAATGGAGATCCGGGCTGGACAGGAAATTCAGATGGCTGGCAATTAGCCATTTTTGATCTATCGCAATATGCAGGACAGTCGGTTATGTTTCGTTTCCGTTTTGGCTCGGATGGAGAAATATCCGGTCCGGGATGGTTTATTGATGATTTTACCGTTAGTGGGGTAAATTTAAAAACCGGATATTTGTATGGAGTTGTTTATCCCAGTTCGGGTCTTGATCCTTCAATGGCAACTCTCAGGTCTAATCAGCGTTTTACCAGTCATCCTGATTCCGAGGGTAATTTTATTATTTTCTTGCCTAACGGGATTCATACTGTAACCGCTACTATGCCATATCATCAGTCATCAACCTTATCTTCCATTATTATCAATCCGAGTAATCCTGTTCATTATACTGAATTTACCTTAATTGATTTGCCTCAACCACAAAGTATTAGTTATATTGGTGATAATGATACCGGGGATTTGTATGTCTTTTGGCAGCCACCGGAAGATACTGTTTTGCCTATTGTGGGTTTTAAGGTATATCGGAAATTCAATACAGACCAGTTTTATTTGGTTCAGGATTCTCCAGAGATATCCTATCACGAAGTGCTCACTCTACCAGGACATTATAAATATTATATTGTAGTTAAATATTTAAACACTGATGGAACTCCAAGCCAGATACTTAATATTCCCTTTCCTTTTGTGCCGAACTCTGATTACGAAATTCCTGCTTTGGTAACTAAATTGAATAATAATTACCCCAATCCTTTTAATCCTACTACAACAATATCTTTTACTTTGGCTAAACCGGGAAAAACAACTTTAACAATTTATAACCTTAAAGGACAGCAGATAAAACGCTTAGTGAATGAAGAACTGCCTTCAGGAATGCATAATGTTGTCTGGAATGGAAAAGATGAAAAGGGACGCAATGTTGCCTCCGGAGTATATTTCTACCGTCTGCAAAGTGGAAACTATCAAGCAACCCAAAAAATGCTGCTGATGAAATAAAGTTGAGAAGGTTGAGAGGGTTGAGATTTTATAAAAGGGGCTTTCCCGAAACTAAAAGTTAGTTTTGAGACAGCCCCGGCGAGTAAGAGGAGAATGAAAAAAAGGGCTCACGCAGATTTCGCAGATGACGCAGATTAAAAATGAGAATAGGTATAGGATGAACAGGAAAAAAGGGATATACAAGATTCCGAATTTTAGTTCCGTAGGAATGATAGTTAGATAAGGACGGGTTTTAACCCGGTGATAAGAACTCAGAAGAGTCATTATCTCTTTTTCCGAGAAAAAGTTCCGCAGGAACGACAGATATTAACAACGGGTTTTAACCCGGTGAAAAGAACTCTAAAGAGTCATTATCTCTTTTTCCGAGAAGAAGTTCCGTAGGAACGACAGATATTAACAACGGGTTTTAACCCGGTGAAAAGAACTCAGAAGAGTCATTATCTCTTTTTCCGAGAAGAAGTTCCGCAGGAACGACAGATATTAACAACGGGTTTTAACCCTGGGAAGAAAAGATAAATTTAGCATTTGGTTTGTTGAATTCAGATTAGCTATAAATTGAGGACAGTTATTTTTCATAGTTCTACGAATTCTTTGGCAAAGAAAGAATTTGACAACCCATTTTCCTGCAGCTGCATTTTTTAGGTTAAATTCAATTTTTCATTCTACATTTTGCATTCACAATTATCTATTTATCCTCTTTTTCTCTTTAAAAAAAATCCGGGATCATTCTGTTGTCAGGAAAGCGGACATTATTTTTACACCGATTTCCAGGCATTCATCCCGGGGTAAAAATTTATCCGAATGCAAAGGATAGGAACATCCGCTACCCAACCAAAAAAGCAATCCTGGATATAAAGTAGTGAAAAAACCAAAGTCCTCACCTGTCATAGAGGTCTGAGCAGGTATGTATTCAATATTTTTTTGACGGCAGATTTCCTGCAAGCGTTTAACTAATTCAGGATTATTGATTACGGGATCGTAAGAAGCAAGAAATTTAACTTCACTTCGGGTATTGGTATCCCTGGCAATTAGTTCAGCTGTATCTTTAAGAAGGATATTTATTTTTTGGCTGATTTTTGGGGAGAGAGAACGGTGAGTTCCTTCCAAAGCACATTTATCAGCAATAACATTACGAATAGTTCCGGCACTCATTTTTCCGATGTGGAAGATGATTTTTTCCGTTTTTTTCAGTTCTGCCAATTTATCCTCAATAGTATTCATAAACTTAATTCCTGCAGAAAGAGCGTCAATTCCTTTTTCCGGAAAGGCAATATGGCTGGTTTTGCCATAAAAAAGAACATCAAATTCCTGGGAAATAGAAAAAAATATTCCTTCTTTAGCAGAAACAGAACCTACAGGAAGTTCACTGGCAATATGCAGAGCAAAAACAGAAGCAATTTCAAACTTTTGAATAATGCCTTCAGCAAGAATACTTTTTGCTCCTCCTTCACCTTCTTCGGCTGGCTGAAAAAGAAACAAAAGGTTTCGTTGGGGTAAGGTATTTGTTACATATTGAATCAACCCCATTAAAATACTTAGATGTACATCATGTCCACAACTATGCATCAAATTAGGATGTTCCGAAGCAAAAGGAACTCCTGTTTTTTCTGTTATAGGTAAGCCATCCATATCTGCTCTAAATAACAGATAATTTCCCTTTGCAGGAGAATATTCCAATAGCAAACCGGGACTGTTTTGAAAATAGTGAAGATGCCACAAATTTTCCGGCTGGTTTTGTAAAAGACGCAAAATGTTTTCTTCCAGCATAGCTTTGGTCTTAAATTCCTGAAAAGCAAGTTCCGGAATACGATGTAAACTATGACGCAGTTCAATAATATCAATCATTAGAGCCGACCTGAATATTTGGAATGGGTAATTAAAATATTAACTGCATTAGCTGCAGCTCCTAAACGCACATTATGTCCTACATTCCAAAAGGTTAGGGACTTTTCATCAGTTCCCAAACGCAATCTGCAGATATGGGTCTCATTGGAAGAACCTAAATCCAGCGGAGTTATATAAGTATTGGGATAGTAGACAATACGAGGTGAATTTTGTAATGTTTTTTCCGACTTGGGGATATCTACCTCATTTTCAAATTCTGCATAAACAGAAACGCTGTGACCATAAATAACAGGAACGCGAACAGTTGTAGCACTAACAAGTAAATCCCACTTATTAAGTATCTTACGACATTCAAAGTGCATTTTTTCTTCTTCCTGACAATATCCGCTATCCAAAAAACCTCCAATCTGAGGAATAACATTCAAATCAATTATATGCGGATAAACACCTTTATCATTTTTACCCTGGCGTTGATTTAATAAAGTTACAATTCCCTGATGACCGCTTCCGGAAACGGATTGATAGGTGGAAACAATCAGTTTTTTGAGGTTGAAAAGTTTATCCAAAACTGCTAAAGGCAAAATAATCTGAATGGTAGAACAATTAGGGTTGGCAACTATGCCACTGTAACCCGTTAACAAGTCACCATTCACTTCCGGAACTACAAGTGGAATATTGGGTTCTTTTCTAAATCCGGAAGAGTTATCAATTACTACTTCAGATGTTTGAATAGCAATTGGAGCGAAAGTTTTGGCTACTCCGGCTCCGGCAGAAAACAAAACATAATCGTAATGTTTTAAAAGAGAATCCTGTTTCAATTCCTGAACTTTAATTGGTTGATCTGTATAATAGAGAACTGTGCCTGCAGACCTTGAGGAAGCAAACAAATCCAATTCGGAAATTTCCAAATTACTTTCTTCCAGGCAGGTGATCATCATCCTGCCAACTTCACCCGTGGCACCAACAATAGCTACTTTCATTTTTAACTGTTTTCCTTTATCAATTTGGCATAACATAACAGCTGCCAATTATTTTTCACACTTTTCCGGCAAGCATAGCTTGTCAATGTAAACTTGACAAAAAAGCTCTCTTTTCAGATTGGTAAATAAAAATGCGCCCCAGTAGCTCAGTGGATAGAGCAGCGGTTTCCTAAACCGTTGGTCGGATGTTCAAGTCATCTCTGGGGCGCCAAAAAATATGTAATTAAGAAGGATTGGTGAATATACCCTTAAATGTTTATGTTGCCTATTTTGAGAAGGGGATTCTTAATTTTGGCTATGTAATTGCTCAAAATAATAATCGTCTTGAAGTTATTAATGAAACAGGAAATTATGTAGTTTTACCCGAATCCCGTATTATTCTGCAAAGCAAAGAAAGATACTTGGAAATTGAACCATATCAGGCATTGCCAAATTTCATAAACCAGGTTAATTTATTTGAGGAGCAATTTCAGGAATCCGATTTCCACTTTCTAAAAGAGAAAGAATGCACTCTTCAGGAAATTGCAACTGAACTAAATTTGCAAACAGATGTGCAGATTTTTGCACTTTTTAAATATTTACATAATCACCCCAAAGAGATACACCGTAAAAAAAATAAATATCGTCTGAAAACACCGGAAGAAATTACTCAATATCAACTCCAGCTTCAACAAGAAGAAGAAGAAAGGCAATTTTTACAAGATGTTAATGCTTTTTTTTCCGGTGCAGAATTAAGCAGAGAAAGTCAGCATAAGCTTTATAATGCTTTGCCCGAATTGCAGACGGCTAAAAAGCACAAAAAATTAAAAGAGCTTATTCTTTCCAAATATCCATTGCTTAAACCCGAAGAGGCAATTCTTGAATTTCGTAAATTTTGCGGTGAAACACCTGAATATATTGATCCTGTTATTGCCAATGCTGGAATTCCCATTGGTTTTTCTTCTTTATTGATTGAGGAAAAACTTCTGCCTTGGAAAGCAACAAAACCTCAAGCAATTGCTTTTTCCATTGATGATGAAAGCACAAAGGATTTTGATGATGCCATAAGTATTACCAAAGATGGTTCTTTTTGGCATCTAACTCTTTATGTTAGTTCCGTTTCGGAACGATTGAATTTAGAAGGTGCCTTATTTGCTGAAGCTAAAAAAAGGGTTAGTTCTCTTTATACAGCAAATGCAGTAATTCCCTTATTTCCTTTTAATCATTCCGAACAGGAACTTAGTTTAAAAAAAGATAGTGTGCGTCCGGTTCTTGCCTTAAATCTATGGTTGGATGAAAATCTGGCAATTCAGCATTATGAACTAAGCAGAATGAATATTACCATTTCTGAGAATTACAGTTTTAACGAAATTGATCAGCAAATAGAGCAGGAACCCTTTTCAACTTTATATCGGCTTAGTAAGTTACTGGCTGAAAAAAGAGGAGCCAATTCTTTTTCGGAAAAAGAACATTATTATTATTACATTTCTGCTTCGGAACAGGGTTTGGAAGTGAAATGTGTGGATACTCAAAGTCCGGCTAGGAAAATTGTTGAGGAATTGATGATTCTTTATAATTCTTACCTGGCTGATTATGCTGTAAAAAAAAATATACCTGTTATTTATCGCAATATCAATCAATTTGAAGACCCCAAGGATAATTTTTTATCCCTTCAAGCATATCTTTCCACGGAACCGGAATTTCATCCGGGAATTGGAGCAAATGCTTATTTACATTCTACTTCACCTATCCGACGCTATGTAGATTTAATTAATCAATTACAAATTTCCGCAATCTTGCAAGGGAAAAATCCTCCTTTTAGCAAAGAAGAACTGGAAAAAGATATTCCTCTTTTGGAAAAAAGAATATATGATATAAGAGAAATTGCTCATAAGAGCGAACGCTATTGGGTGCTGAAATTTTTGCAACAGAACTGCCAAAATATTCCTCTGGAAACATATTTTAGAACAAGTATTGATGACTATCTCAATTTTGAACTCATACCCTGGGGTTTTATTATAACCGCTAAAAGCGAAAGCTATCCGAAAACCGAAAGATGTAAGATTGTTATTTACAAAGTGGATCCGGAACAAGGTATTGTGTGGGTGGATATAATTTAAACCTCACGCCGTTAAAAAAACTCTCACAGATAACACAGATAAAAAAACAGGAAGGGTAGTGTCTCAAAGGTTGGGGTAAATTCCAACGCTTTGTTTCTCAGTTCTTTGTTTTGTTTTAGCTCACAATTTTTGAATTCTAAACCTGTGAAAGTTCGGTTGTAAGTGTAATAATTAGAGGGTTGTGTATTCATTGAAGGCAGGTGAAAATTGTAAGCCAAAACATCCCAGGGAAACTTCGCAAATTTTACGAGGGGCTTACGCCACCATCGCTATCATTGTGTCGCCCTGCGGGCTTTTAGGCAGATAAATATGAATATTATAAAATCCTGGAAATCCCTTTTATCCTGTTCATCCCTTACCTATTCTCATTTTTAATCTGCGTCATCTGCGAAATCTGCGTGAACTCATTTTCTATCTTTAAAATCCTTATCATCCTGTTCATCCCTTACCTATTCTCATTTTTAATCTGCGTCATCTGCGAAATCTGCGTGTTTATCTTTTATTCAATCGTTGATAATAGCCAGTTTTCCCTTTTTAATATTTCCAGCATCATCTGCTACCACAAAAAAGTAAATTCCGCTACTGCATTGTTTACCTGCAGCATTTTTTCCGTCCCACTGAAAACGGCAAAGGGCATTTTCTTCCAGTTTAATTACTAAAGCACCCGAACTATCATAAATTCTACATTCTGCTTTTCCCGCAGGCATATTATCCACAGGCATATTTACAATCTGCAAATAGGGCTGAACAGAAGGTCTGAAAGGATTGGGAAAGGCCTTTAAATTCTGTAAAGTTGTAGGAATTTTAACCGTTCTTCCGATTTTTAAGGTATTATAACCATCCGGAGTTCCGATAATTAAATCCCCAGCAACAGGATCAAAACCCAGACAAGTTATGTAATTGGAAATTAAAGGATAATTGGGATAAAAATAATTGGTAAACCTTTCTGTATAAGGATCATACAGAGAAAGTCCGTTTTCCATACTTCCCAGCCAGATACGATTTTGGGCATCCAGAAAAATACAGGTAGGAGTAGTTCTTACTGAGCCAAAAAGACGTTCCTCATTCACATAATAGAGAAGATCGTTTTCCCATAAGTTGGAAATAATGTTATATTTATATCGTTTTATCATAGTGTCATAGCGATACCAGTTAACTTCATTCCACATAAAAACACCTGTGCTGGCTGCAATCCAATGCTGTTTTCCTTCATAAGGTGTATCAATTGTAACTACTCCATAGACCACACAACTACTTAAATCTGCAGGGGGAGGAATTAGCCAATGCTCTCCTCCTGTAACAGGAAGAGAATTATGATTCCAGATAGTAAGTCCGCGATCATCATTAGTTCCAATAAAATATTTTTCTCCGTTATAATAACCATAAAGGAGATGATTAAAAACAGTATTGGGAGGCGAAAAACGAGCCACAATTTGGAAATTCATATCCAAAACATTTACTGCGCCATCATAACACATCACCATCATTAATGAATCTCCGGCAGGATAAATACCTCCAATTGTGCTGGTGGTTAAACGATAGGAAGGATTAGGATTATAAGCACCCCAGGATTGTGTTTCATTATTATAATAGCGGATACCATCTTTCGTGATATGCACCCAGATATTATTATCCTCATCAAAAACACTGAGACCTTTTTCCCAACCTTCAGGACTATTGGTATTATCCCAGGTGGCAAACCATTTTCTGTTCAAAGGATCAATGGCAATCCCCAAAATATTATCCGTATGGATAGGACTGTTATGAATGTTCAAAGTAGACCAGTTGCCATCGGCTAATTTACTTACACCCATTGAACCCTTACGCACCGGAAGGTTAGAAATATAACCACTGGCAAACCACAAGTTATAGTCATTATCAGTAATAACTTGAGCAATTCTGGGAAAGCCAATTCCGGTTGGATCATAATTACTCCAATAGTTTTCTTCCTTATGATAGATACCTTCTCCCCAGCTGCAAAGATAAATTTCACCGTTCAATTCTACTATTCTACTGATTGGACTATAACCAAGTCCATTTGTTTCTTTTAAAATATGGGTATAGGTATTATTTTCTATTAAGGTTAAAAGTGAATCGCTTGTATTTGTGTAACTTAAGATTGCTTCATCCCAATCGGCATAAGAAATCCATAATCGCGATTGTGAATCCAACAGAACTGAAGAGACATTTTTTCCGGTTAGCATATTAGACACATTATAAGTTGTCCAGGGACCGCTATCCATATCCAAAGGATGCACATAGACCTCTTTATATAAGCCAATTGCAATGTTTTCAGAATTGGCAGAAAGTTTTGGATTTCCACCACTTAGAAGAGGACTACCAGGTCCACTAATTGTTTTCCAGGCAGAATCATTATCCAATTGCTCCAGTGGAATATAGCTAACTCCATTAGTTGTAGCCACAAAAAGAGTTCCTGTCTCGGTTAATAACATATCTACAATATTATCTCCAACCAGTCCTCCGGAAGTATTGGCAACAGTATATTGATGAAGCATCAAAGGAAAAGCAACACCTGGAAGATAATAGAAAACGGCAAGTCCAGATGAAGTTGCCACAAGAATTGTTGATTCGTGTTCAATGATCCTGGTTACCTTTAGTGAAGGCAATCCCAATGCACTTCCCAGGTCCTGAAAGCCAAGCTGACTTAAAATTGAAATTCCATTATCCGAAGAGCCCATCCATAAACTTTCGGAAAAATCAATATAGGAAAGGGTTCTAATATCATTAGAAACCAATCTGTTACCTTTATGGTAAATTTCTTTTTCGGTATAAACACTTAAATTATTAGAATTATCTATGGGACTAATTTTTAACACACCACCCCAAGTAGCAACATAAAGATTATTATCCTTCATACATAAATCGTAAATATGATTTGTATTGGTAAATGTTTTCCAGTTCTGTGCAGGTAAAAAAACACTTATCAGTAAGGTTACAAGCAGAAAAAACCTTTTCATTTTTTTCGCTCCTGTCGCATAATTAAATAGGCAATTACTACCATCAACGCAAAAAGCCCTAAAAGTAAGGAAAAAACAATCTTTTTGGAGGAAAAAGAAAAGCCAATGGCAATAAGTCCAAAAAGCAAGGTTACTAAATATATTATAATCGCAATTGCTCTTTGAGAAAAACCAATATCCAACATCGTATGATGAATATGCTCTTTATCGGAATGAAACATATCCCTATAATGCAGACGCCGAAAAACAGCCAAAACAAAATCAATTAGAGGCACAGCCATAACTGCTAAAGGAACCATCAGGGTGATAGAAGTTATTCCCTTATATTGGGAAGTTCCGGCAGTGGAAATTGCAGCTATATTCAACCCGATAAATAAAGCACCGGTTTCACCCATAAATATCTTTGCTGGATAAAAATTATAGCGCAAGAAAGCTAAATTTCCTGCCAGCAAAAAAGAAGAAATGGTGATTACCAGTTCATTCTGTTCCTTGATACCGATTACGATTAAAACGGCACTAACAATAATCGTTATGCCACAAGCCAAACCATCCAGACCGTCTATAAAATTGATCGCATTGATTACTATTAAATACCACAAAACGGTTACAGGAAAAGATAACCAACCCAAAATAAAATGTTCTCCGAATGGATTGGTCAGATACAAAACCCGGTAACCAAACAAATACATAATAACGCCTAAGCAAATCTGCCACACGAGCTTATAAGGAGGAGGACTTTCAAAACGATCGTCCCAAACCCCGAAACATAATGCCAGAAATCCTACTCCGGAAAGTTCTAAAAGCATTTTACCCATCTCTGTATTTCCACTAAACAAACCAAAAGTTGCCTGGGCTAAAATAATTGGCAAAGCAAAACATAAGCCCCCTGCTTCTGGAATCGGTATTTTATGAATTTTGCGCTCACTTGGATAGGCAATGAGCTTCAGTTTTTTAGAAATTTTCCAATTCAGCGGAAAAAGCAAATGGGTGCAAAGGTGAATCAACACCGCTTCAATTATTATCAGTAAGTATATATTTATCATTATGCTGCTCTGTTATTTTGCTGATAGATAAAGTTCTCTGTAAGCATTAACCATCCTCTCATAAGAACAAATTGCGGCTATCTTTTTTGCCGCTTTTTTGCCTTTCTGATAAGGCATTTCAAAATCACTTGCTATTTCCCTGAAGGTCTGAATCAAATTAGCACTATCATCTAAAGGAACAATATAACCTGTTTCACTATCTACCAATTCTGAAAGAGAAGGCAGGTCTGAAACAATTACTGCCAGCCCTGAATGCATTGTTTCAATGATACTAAAAGGCATCGCTTCCCAACGGGAATATAAAATAAAGACATTGAAAACTTTCAACCAAGGCAAAACATCTTTATCCCAACCCGGAAGTATAATGCGTTCTTCCAAACCGTAACTGTGAACGATTGCCTTACAAAGGTCAAAATATTCACCCTCACCCAGATAGATGAATTTTAATTTTGGCTCCTGCAAACAGGCATTACACGAAGCAGTTATTAAATTGATCACATTTTTTTGGAGACAAAAACGCAAAGTAGAACCAATAATAATTTCTTTCTCCGGTTTTTTGCGGTTTTGGGCAATTTCCTGTAAAGCAGAAGCTAATGTTGGAGGAAGTGCATTGTAAATAGTGATTGCTTTTTCCGGCTTGATTAAACCCATTTTTAAGGATTTTAGCCGATCGGAATTATTCACAAAAACATTGTAATCACCCAATCGGTTGCCTATCTTTTCCAAAGTGGTAAAAAACTTGTAGGTAACCGGCTTTTGATGCTCCAGAAAAGGAAAAGTATGTGTGGTATGAATAATTAAAGGAACTTTACCTAAACGAGCAGCTAAACGACCTAATAATCCAGGTTTGGAAGCATTGGTATGCACAATATCAAAATGGTGCTTTTTAATTAAGTAAAGCAAGTGGAAAAAGGTAAAGATGTCCCAAACACATATCTGATGACGAAAAGTGGGTAAGGGTAAATAACGATAACCCCTAACTTTTATTTCGTCCACAAATTCTCCACCTGGTTTGCAGGCAATCCAGATTTCAAATTCATTTCTATCCAAGCCATCCAAAAGATGCAAAGAAAATCTCTGCACCCCAGATAGTATTGGTAGTAACTGTATATGTAACACCTTTTTCATCTTTTAATCCTTGGAAGACGATTTCCCCGTCGTTATTATCTGTCGTTCCTCCAGAACTTATATTCTAAATCCTGTAAATCTCTTTCATCCTGTTCATCCCCTACCTATTATCTCTCTGCCCTAAGCTCTCTGCCCTCTGCCCAAATCATCCTGTTCATCCCCTACCTATTCTCATTTTTAATCTGCGCCATCTGCGAAATCTGCGTGAACTCCTTTTTTTCTCTCTGCCCTAAGCTCTCTGCCCTCTGCCCAAATCATCCTGTTCATCCCATACCTATTCTCATATTTTATCTGCGTTATCAGCGAAATCTGCGTGAACCCTTTCTCAATCTCTAAAATCCTTTTCATCCTGTTCATCCCCTACCTATTCTCATTTTTAATCTGCGTCATCTGCGAAATCTGCGTGAACCCCTTTTTTTCTCTCTGCCCTCTGCCCAAATCATCCTGTTCATTTCCTATCTATTCTCATTTTTAATCTGCGCCATCTGCGAAATCTGCGTGAACTCCTTTTTTTCTCTCTGCCCTCTGCCCAAATCATCCTGTTCATTTCCTATCTATTCTCATTTTTAATCTGCGCCATCTGCGAAATCTGCGTGAACCCTTCATTTTCCTTCCAACACTATCACCGCTATAGAATCCGCTTTAATATTAGAGAACTGTATCTGATTCCCTTTCACTTTTGCCGGCATTTCAGCCACCTCTTTAATTTTCGGATTTCCCAATAAAAACAGCGTAAAATTATCCAAATCATCCGGAAACATCAGTCCAATCTGATCTTCGCTTTCATTAATCGTTACCCGATTTCGTTTTTCCCACCAGTCAACTAATTCCCCTGCCGTAGTCAGATAAGTATTACTACTTTTAATCAGTGCCAGTAAATAAGGATAAAGTTTATTCATATAGCTGATATTGCTGAAGCTGGCAATCGTAAAATCAGTGCTGAAGATACTATGAGTGCGCAAAGCATTTTGGAAGAACTTTTTCAGTTGGTGTTTAGCATCTTCCAGTTGCAGATAGTTATGTTTATTAATCTTCAAATATTCATCACGATAAATTGTAGGCAGTTCCCAATAATCCATTTTTGTTCCATTTACCCAAGGTTGCCAAGGTAAGGACATTCCGTTTTTGTATCCGGGAAGTGATTGAAACGCTGTGCTCTGGCTAAAAACAGGAGATATTTTGTTCTGCAATTCACGGATAGTATTATTGCTTTTATAGTTCAGTTGACGAATTCCCAGTTTTTCTTTACCCAACAGATGCAGGAGAATTTGTTTGCGGGTTAAATAATCGTCCTGCGTAAGTTTATCTGCAGTTGCCAATAGACCTATATCATTTCCGTTATGCAAAATTTTCTGAATTTCTTCCTGCAGATCAGGGTCCTCCAAAGAATAATCAATTTCCTCATTTGCTTCAGTAGCCAGAAAATAAGTGCTGCGGCAATTGGAATCTTTTTCATATTTCAGAAATTCGTCAAAGTTCCAGTTAAGTTCATAGTTGGTAAATAGATACTGAATTTTTCCAGTTAAAGTATGTGCCAGTTGTTTCCAGCGAAAAGTAAAAAACATTGCCAAATCATCAGGAATGGAAAGAATTAAAGATGAGGCATCCCACTTTTGCAAATCGTCAATACTATGTGAAAGAAGAACGGCTGCTTGCTGAGCAAGGGGCCAATATAGCTTTTGCACAATGCAGTTATTTTTAGCTCGGCAGTGTTCTTTAATCAATGAATCCATCAGCCACAACAAATTATCCACAATAGGGGTTTCCCGATAATTATAAAAGGCACTTGCACTATCAGGATAAAAGCCCTTTTCCATTGAACCGGCATCACTACTTTCTTCCAGATTGCTTAAGTGCAAAAAGAGATTGCCAACCAAATCAAAATTGATCTTTCCACCACTGATGTCACTTTCGGTATAATTTTCCGCAGGATATTCAAATTTGCGGTTGGACACAACAGGCGTAATGTTCAGCAATTTTATTTCCCGCATACATCTTCTTAAACGGTCTGCACTATATGCTTTAGCATCAAAGAAATCCGGATCACAAGGAATGAAAAAAGTGATATAATGCTTTGCCAAACTTTTTAGCTCTTCAGGAGTTGGCTCTGTATAACCATATACCAGCAAAATATCATTTGCTTTCAAATCTTCCAGTTCTTCCAGAAAACGAAAGTTATAACCCAGGGTCTGGAAAATAAAGCCAAACACATATTTTATTTCCCTTGTCCAACGAGTCACTTTACTGTCTATTACTATTGAAATCATCTTCTCTATTTACCATTATTACTTTTTATACCTTTTTCTTACTACCCTAATCTGCGTCAAGCTAAATCCTTTTTTGCCCTCAGCCCTCAGCTCTCTGCCTTCAGCCCTCATCCCTCACCCCTCATTTTTTTTTAATCTGTGTAAATCCGCTTAATCCAGTTATCTGTGTTCCATTATTTTTTATCCCCAAAATCCCTTTCCTCCTGTTCATCCCAGACCTATTATATTTTTTTCTTTGCGTAATCGGCAAAATCTGCGTGAGCTATAGATATTTTTCCACAACCCTAACCCCTTATCTTTTCACCTGTTACCTCCTTTCTCGCTTTATCTATCTTGCCTCTATCTACTTTTACCTGCAAAAAATGATTGACAACCCAAACCCGATTTTCAACAGTGCGCTCAATTATGAAAATTATAAACGAGAGTATTATAAAACTATGGCTTTCATACCGATAAAATACTGGACAGTAAAGAACTTTAACCCTAAACCCATTGACTTCTCAGTTACCCTTTTAACGGGTGATTTGGAAGTCAATTTTTATATTTGTACTGTTTTTTGTCCTCCTGCTTCTGTTTTTTGTCATTCCGCACTTCCTGCGGAATCCATTCCTTATTAAAATATAATACTCTAACAGCCATATTATCAATGTCTTATGTAGCATAGAATGCATAAGCCACGGGGCGAAGCTATAATCAGTGCTGGAGTTCAAAGTTCAAAGTGCAGGAGTTAAAAAGTAATTATAGAAGCATATATTAACTTGTAACGATTTTTTTAAGAGCAAATGTTAATTTCATTTATGGAGAATAGAGAGTAAATATGAAACAAAAAACTGCATTAATTACTGGAATTACTGGTCAAGATGGATCATATTTAGCTGAAGAAGAAATAATACTTGCCTATATAGCTGTCGTGCAGATGAAGTGCTGTTGATTGGCTTTTTTCCTGTTTGTGCCATTTCAATTGCACCGTATGTTACTTTGCTATATATGCAAGAAGTAAAACCCCAATTTTCTGATTTTAATTTCTTTTAATTATCCCTATAGAATTATCAGCTAAGCTCAAAATAAATATTTTTTTAACGATTGTATCTGTTTGTGTTTAAGGAAGTTGGTAATTTTTTTGGCTAATTGTAACTACTTATCCCAAAAATATTTCTCATTTTTGTCACCGCTATCTCATTTTGTCATTCCTAATATAAGTGAAGGGTCAAAAAAAAATAAATGATCCGACCCTTAATAAAAATATAGGAGTGACAAAATGAAAGCAACAGTAAAACTTGCTTTGCCCGGTTATACCGGAAATATGGATGATGTGGTAATCTACTATAATTCCAAGCTGAATAAGTTGATTGCCAGGAAAAAGGGAAAATCTGATTTTGTTCCCGACAATACTATTACCAAAGAGATTTATGCTTTTGCCCGGCGGATTAACTTGTCTGCTGACTACAAGAAGGATTGTGACAAGTATATCAATGCTTACAATTCCAAAAATCGGCGCAATGGAAAAGCGATGAGTTCCTGGCCCTCTGTCTGGATGAAAGTAATGAGAGCACAAAAGAAACTTTTACCCGAACTTGACTTGAATACCTTAACAAGGGAACAAGCTATTGAAGCTAATTTGGGTTGTATATCAATTGCCAAAGCTGTAGAAGCTGGCTTTCTGGAAAATGTTCCAGGACACCAAAAACTAACTAACCTGATTTAAAGTACAGAAGTGCGGGAGTTCAAAGTTCAAAGTGTGGGAGTTCAAAGTTCAAAGTGCGGGAGTTCAAAGTGCGTGGGTGCAGGAGTTGAAGGGTGAAGATAGATAGTTTCACTGATATTGAAGCATGGAAACAAGCACGACTTTTTGTGGTTAATGTCTATAATATCTTTTCCCAAGGTAATTCACAAAAGGACTTTGGTTTTAGAGATCAAATTCAAAGAGCATCTGTTTCTATTATGTCCAATATAGCTGAGGGTTTTGATAGTGGCTCTAAAAAGTCCTTTATTCAGTTTTTAACATACTCATATCGTTCTGCTTCAGAAGTTGAGTCCCTTTTATTTGTTGCCTTAGATATTAATTACCTAGATGCAAATCAACATAATGAACTTATGTCTCAGTTAAATAGCATCAAGAAATTAATTGGCGGTTTTATCCGCTATCTAAAAAACACTCAACATCCCAACTAAGAACTTTGAACTCCCGCACTTTGAACTTTTTAACTCCCGCACTAAGAACTTAAAAACAAAGGAACTATTATGAAAGTTATAATATTAGCTGGAGGGATGGGAACAAGATTAGGTTCTCTTGGTGAATTAATGCCAAAACCAATGATTGAAATTGGAGGTAAACCAATTATTTGGCATATTATGAAGATTTTTAGTCATTATGGTTATAATGATTTTATCGTATGTTTAGGTTATAAAGGAAATGTGATTAAGGATTACTTTTATCATTATTATACTTATAACAGTGATTTCACAATAAATTTAGCTTCCGATGAGATAATATTTCATAACTCAAATGATGATAATTTTAATGTTACTTTAGTTGATACTGGCTTAAAGAATCTAAAAGGATCCCGTTTAAAACAGGTGGAAAGATATCTGGAAGATAATTTAAATTTTATAACTTATGGAGATGGAGTGGCAGATATTAACATTTCTTCTTTAGTAGAATTTCATAAATCTCATAATAAGCTTTTAACAATAACTGGTGTAAAACCTCCTTCTATGTTTGGTGAAATGATTGAAAAAGATGGTCTTGTTTTATCTTTTGAAGAAAAACCGCAAACCAGCAAGGGGCTTATAAATGGTGGTTTTATGGTATTTCATCGGGATCTTATGAATTATCTTTCAGAAGATCCTCAATGTGATTTTGAATTTGGTCCTTTAGAGGATTTAGCAAAGAAGGAGGAAATTATGACTTATAAACATAAAGGTTTTTGGGAATGTGCAGATACTGTGAGAGATCTGGAGCATTTAAACAAATTATGGAATGAAAATAAAGCATTTTGGAAAATATGGTAGTAGTATGTTTTTATTAGATAAATATAACGACAAAAGGGTATTAATTACAGGTCATACAGGTTTTAAGGGCTCTTGGTTATCGCTGATGCTTTTTGAACTTGGTGCTAAGGTTACCGGTTATGCATTAGACCCTGTTAATTGTGAAGATCATTTTAATTTAATAAAGCTGAGTGAAAAAATTGAAGATATTAGAGGAGATATACTTGATTTTAATAAGCTTTCCAAAGTATTTGAAGATTTTAAACCCGAAATAGTTTTTCACTTAGCAGCTCAAACGATAGTTTTAGAAAGTTATCAGAATCCCAAGGATACATTTGATATTAATGTTCAAGGTACGGTAAATATCTTGGAATGTTGCAGGAATAGCAATTCCGTAAAGGCCTGCATTATTGTAACAAGTGATAAGTGTTATGAAAACAAAGAATGGCTTTGGGGATATAGAGAAATTGATAGATTGGGCGGTAAGGATCCTTATAGCGCAAGTAAAGCATGTGCTGAATTTGTTACATATTCTTATTTGACATCATTCAGGCAATTAAATTTGGCAAGTGTTAGAGCCGGTAATGTTATAGGTGGTGGAGATTGGGCTAATAATAGAATTGTACCTGATTGTATGAGAGCATTGATAGCCAATGAACCTATTATTATTAGAAATCCTTTATCAATTAGACCTTGGCAACATGTTTTAGATGCTCTATATGCTTATTTGTTATTAGCTATAAAACTTTCTGAAGATAAAAACACTTATCAAGGCGTATGGAATGTGGGACCTAATCTGGATTCAATGAAAACAGTAGAAAAATTGGTAGAAAAAGTAATTTTTTACTGGGGGAAAGGTAAAATGAAAATTGAGCAGAAAACAAATGCAAATCCCGAAGCAAAATATCTTTTTCTGGATACGACAAAAATAAAAGAAATCCTTCATTGGAAACCTTCCTGGAATTTTGATGAATCTGTCTTTTATACCGTAGAATGGTATAAGAATTATCAGGCAGGTGAAAATATGGCAGAAATTTCAAGAGATCAAATTAGAAAATTTCTTAAAGGCAATGGATATGAAAATTGAAGAAACCTCATTAGAAGGTGTATTAATCATTCATCTTGATCCAAAAATAGATAAGAGAGGGTATTTCTTAAGGTTTTGGGATGAAACTATACTATCTGCATATAATCTTCCCCAAAGATGGTGTGAAGAAAGTATCTCATATTCCAAATATAAAAATACCCTTCGTGGTTTACATTTTCAATATCAGCCATTTGCCCAATCAAAATTCATTTCTCTAATTAAAGGTTATATAAGCGATGTTGTTGTAAACATAGATCTTGATTCTCCTAATTATGGAAAATGGCAGCTGTTTGAGCTATCAGATAAAGAGCCATTAGCGTTATTTATTCCGGCAAATTATGCCCATGGTTTTGTAACAAGAACGGAAGATTGCTATCTTATTTATAAAATGGATAAACCTTATAATCCCCTATTTGAAGATGGAATTATTTGGAATGATAAGGACTTAGGGATAAATTGGAAGGTATCTGCTCCTATTTTATCTCAAAGAGATAGTGGATTTAAAACTTTAAATGAAATTACAACAAAATTAAGGATGTTAAATGATAAATAATAGTGAAACTCTTAAAGAACAGATATTAGATTTATGTAAACAATATTATGAATTGAAACATAAGCCCGACGATTTTAATATAAATAAAGATAAAGTGTATTATGCGGGTAGGGTGTTTGACTATTCAGAAATTCAAAATCTTGTTTCCGCTAGTTTGGATTTTTGGCTTACTGCAGGTCAATATACAGAAGAGTTTGAATTCAATCTGGCAGAATTTCTTGGCTTATCCAATGCTATAACGGTAAATTCAGGATCATCAGCAAATCTTGTGGCTATTACAGCTCTTACTTCTTCAAAGCTTAAAGATAGAAGATTAAAAACGGGAGATGAAGTTATTACAGTTGCTGCGGGTTTTCCATCTACAGTTGCTCCTATAGTCCAAAACCGGTTAATTCCTGTTTTTGTAGATATTGAATTAGGTACCTATAATGTAAATGCCGAACTGGTTGAAAAAGCTATATCACCTGAAACAAAGGCAATTTTTTTAGCGCATACTCTGGGTAATCCCTTTAATTTGGATATTATTATGCATCTTGCAAAAAAATATAATTTATGGTTAATTGAAGATAATTGTGACGCTTTAGGAAGCAGATATAAAGAAAAGTTGACAGGAACATTTGGAGATTTGGCTACCTGTTCTTTTTATCCGGCTCATCATATAACTACCGGTGAAGGAGGAGCAGTAGTATGTGAAGATGAAGAATTGGCAAAAATTTGCAAATCTGTTAGGGACTGGGGTAGAGATTGCTATTGTGTCGGAGGAGAAAGTAATACTTGTGGAAAAAGATTTAGCCAGCAATATGGAACTCTACCTTATGGTTACGACCATAAATATGTATATTCAGAAATTGGCTATAATCTTAAAATGACAGACCTTCAATCCGCAATTGGTTGTGCTCAAATTAAAAAGTTAAATGGCTTTATTTATAAAAGAAGAAATAATTTCAGTTATCTACTATCAAGGTTGAAACAGTTTGAAGATTTCTTGATTTTACCCCAAGCTACAGAATTTAGTGATCCGGCTTGGTTTGCATTTCCTATAACGATAAAAAATAATAAGGGTATTACTCGTAATCAAATTACCACTTATTTGGAAGAGAATAGAGTTGAAACCAGAAATTTATTCAGTGGTAACTTACTCAGACATCCCGGTTTTCTAAATATAGAACATAGAGTAAGTGGAATGCTTACGAATTCTGATATTATAACCAACGATACTTTCTTTATAGGTTGTTATCCTGGTTTAGATGAAATCAGATTAAATTATATTTGCGATGTTTTTTCTTCCTTTTTCAATAGTTTATAGATAAAAATATTATAATGTCGGTTGTAGTAAAATCTCCTTGTGTGGTAACATATTTAAAAAGGATTACTGAAACATTAACGGTAATTGAATTGCAACCACTTAAGCGTCTTCCTAAATATAAACCGGGTCAGTTTTTACATTTAACCCTTGATTATTATGATCCTGCCAAAAACTGGCCTGAATCCAGAGTATTTTCCATTGCTAATTATGATCCTGAGGTAAAAACACTAAGGATAATTTACAGTGTAAAAGGGAAATATACGAAACTTATGAATGATAATTTACAAGAAAATCAACAGGTTTGGGTGAAGATGCCCTACGGTGATTTTACTTTTAATTCAATAACCGATAATATGATATTTATTGCAGGTGGAACTGGAATTACACCTTTTTTATCATATCTTGAAAGTATCAAATACAAGATTCCGGATAAGAACATTTGGCTCTTTTATGGCGCTAAAGAGAAAAATTGTATGGTAGGTGAAGAATTGATTGATAATATTGTTTTAGTTAATCCCCGATTTAAAGTAAAAAAGTATCTGGAATATAAAAGTGGCAATGAGCGCTATGAAATGGGTAAATTAGAAGCTGACAAAATCTTAGAAGAATTACAATCTATTGGGGAAGCTGATTTTTATATTAGTGGTCCACCGGAAATGATACAATATTTCAAACAATCTATAATAGATGCTGGAATAAAACAGGAATTTATTCATATAGATGCCTGGGAATAAGGAGAAACTTATGAATATTAGATTATTTAAACCCTATGTCGGTCAAGAAGAACTGGACAGTATCAAAGATACATTTGAAAGAGGATGGATTGGTTTGGGTGCTAAAGTATCTGAATTAGAACAAAAATGGAGCAATTATATCGGAGGTTCTTTTTCATTAGCAGTAAATTCTGCCACTGCCGCTTTACATCTTGCTGTAACAGCTTTTAATTTTCCCAGGGGGAAAAAAGTTCTTGTTCCTGCTATTACTTTTGTATCAACAGCAAACGCTGCACTTTATAATGGATTGAAACCTGTGTTTGTAGATGTTGATCCAATTACTTTGCAAATGGACTTATGCGATTTGAAAAAAAAGTATGATAATGATTGTGTAGCAATTATTCCTGTACATTTAGGAGGTTATCCTGTAGATATTGAAAACATCTTAGATTTTGCTGAGGATAAAGGTCTAAAAGTTATAGAAGATTGTGCCCATTGCGCCGGAGGTGAATATAAGGGTAAAAAACTTGGAACCTGGGGTCATATTGGTTGTTTCAGTTTTGAGGAAAAGAAATTAATGACTACCGGTGATGGAGGTATGATCTGCTCTAATGATGAAGAAATTATTGAAAAGTTGAAACCATATAGATGGGTAGGAATTGATAAAGACACCTGGAGACGGGCAATTGAATTCCGTGATGAAGCTAATAATGATGCATATCATTGGCACTATGTTATTTCAGTTTTGGGGTATAAATATAATATGAATGACTTGGCAGCATCAATTGGTCTGGTGCAGTTAAAGAAATTAGATTATATGAATATGACCAGATCACAACATATAAATTTATATTTAAATAAAATTAAAGGTTTGAAAGAAATTAAACCATTGTTACCGTATAATACGGAAAGAGATGTATATTGGATGTTCGGCGTGAGAACGAAAAGGCGTGATGAACTCATTATTTACTTAAAAGAAAAAGGAATATCTACAGGGGTTCATTTTTATCCTCTAACTTTACATCCTTTATTTAAGAATTTCTATGTTCCCTGTAAAATAGCAGAAACCGTTTGGAAAGAATTTATTACTCTTCCTCTCTTTGTGGAATTAACAAATGAGGAAATAGATTATATTGCAAAAGTACTCTATGATTTTGAGGGCTAAACCACTAAAATGCATCCATCTGTATTAGTATTGATACTAAGCTATAACGGTAAAGAACTTTTAATAGATGCAGTGCAATCTTATCTTGATTGTGAATACCCGAATTTTGCTGTGGCAGTTATTGATAATGGTTCAACTGACGGAACGGAGGATTTTATCAGGAATAATTATCCCAATGTTGTTTTTATGCGTTCTGAAAAGAATCTTGGTTATTCCGGAGGTATGAATATTGGTTTGGCTTATGCTTTTGAACAAAATAATTATGACTATGTTCTAATTACAAATAATGATGTTATAGCTGATAAACAAATTATTACTGCTCTGGTGGAAACTGCGGAAGCAAACCCGGGAACGGCATTTACTACTGGAAAGGTCTATTATTATGAAAGACCGGATGTTTTCCAAACATTAGGGAAAAGTTCTCACCCTACTCTTGTAAGAGGGGAGCATTTGGGAAGAGGGGAGAAAGATTTAGGACAATATGATAGGGATACAGAATTAGCATTTTGTGATGACATATTTTGGTTGGTCTCCAGAGAAGTATATTTAAAAACAGGGGGATATGACACGGAGTTTTTTCTTCAAGCAGAGGATTTTGATTGGCAATTGCGAGCTAAAAAAGCTGGGTTTAAGATAATGTATTCTTATAAAGCCAAATTATGGCATAAGGAAAGTATGACAATAGGTAAGTCATCACCGTTAAAAGCTTATTATGACGCCAGGAATCCAATGATTGCAATTATGAAAAATTGTGAACCAAATGTCGTTAAAATATTTTGTAGAAACAGGATATTTAATGTTATGTTACCAGCTATTGCACGCAATATTATAAAGGGACACATAGCATTGTCTTATAGTATGACTAAAGGTCTCTTATCAGTTTTAATATGGAAAATAAAACATCATAATCGGTAGTAATAAGCAGAAACAGGATTTCAAAATAGTAGGAACATATAATTAATTTAGTTTTAATATTCACATCTCTATACTAAATTAAGATGATATTTATTAATATTTATTGAAGGTGCCTTAACAAAAACAAGGGTGAATATGATATACGAAAAAGCAATATTAGAATTGACAAAATCAGAGATAGATTTATGCAATAATTTGCTGATGAATTCTCCGGATAGGCATATTTTTAATGATATTCGGTTACATCTAAGAATTCAAGATTATTATGAAGATACAGTTGAAGGGAATGTTCTTTTCTTTAGCAGTAATGGTAATATAGCAGCTTATATAATTATCTATCATATAATTGGAAGAAAACCAATATATTTTTTATCACCTTACCAAAAATCATTAATAACATACGGAGGAATAGTTTGTCCTGAAGGTAGAAGTCAACAAAAAATATATCTTAAAGAGCTAAAAAAATTTTTAAGAAGAAGAGCAATTTATATTAAATCTATTCCTGGTATTGATATTAGCATATACTATGAATTAGGATTCAAAATAATAGAAAAACAAACTCTTTACATTAATACTCAAAAATCCGAAGATGAGCTATGGAATGAAATACAAAATAGAATTAAATGGAATATTAAAAAAGGACATCAATCTAATATCAGGGTTAATATAATAATTCCCAAAGTCATTGAAGATATAGAGCCATTATATGAAATATATAGTGAACTTTGTGCAAGAACCGGTTTGTATCTTCATAGTAAAAGTTATTATTTTTCTATCCTTGATAATAATAATTTTGAACATTCATTGATATTTTATGCTTACCAAGGGGTTCAAGTTGTTTCGGCGATGGCAGTTCTACAATATGATGGAATTATAATGTCATGGTTTGGTGGAACTTTTGATAAATATAGAAATACTAATGCTGGTTCACTAATATATTGGGAAATTATAAAATATGCTTGTTCTCACAAATTAGAATGTTTTGATTTATTAGGACTTGACATTCAAGATATTGCTTTTTTCAAGAAAGGTTTTGGGGGTTATGAAGTACCTGTATATCATATAACATATAAATCATTATCTTTTAAAGTATTTAATGTAATTATAAAATTATTAGGAAAATAAATATGTTAATCAAAAAGATAATTGTTAGATATTTTATTAAACCTTATATGAATAAAACTATTATGCATTTGAAGCATAGCAAGATTGGTAAAAACTCAATTATTGGTAATGGGGTTGTTATCGGAAAGAATGTAGCTATTGGTAGGAATGCAATTTTGAGAAAAATTACTATCGGAAATCATTCCGTAATTGAATCTTTTGTGAAGTGTGTCGGAACCGAAAAAGGATGTATATTTATTGGTTCCAATAGTTATATTGGAATTTCCAATATTTTGGATAATAGTGCAAACATTACGATAGGAAATTTTGTTCATATTGCAGGACCTACAACTGCATTGTGGACTCATTCTAGCGCTAAAATGTGTATGAATAGCATACCTCTTAATAAAGCAAATGAAAAATAGAGACCAACAGCTTCTATTACTATTGAAGATAATGTTTATATAGGATGTAATTGTACAATATATCCGGGAATTAGAATAGGACATCATTCTATTGTGGCACCAAATTCTGCAGTTACAAAAGATATTCCTCCTTATTCAATGTTCGGTGGTGTTCCTGCCAAATTTATCAAATCAACTTATGAAATGATTGAAAACTAATGAATAATCATATTGATAATAAAATAAAAGTATATCCCATCTGGTCAAGAGATAATACTAAACTTATATTGGTATTTATATTAACAGTAGTTGCTATATATTTTTTTCCGAAATTAGGAGTTCCTCAAATTCTTATTAAATTATCGTTTTTATTTCTATTATTTATTATATTTTATTCTAAGGATGATGTTTTCTGGATTAGTTGGTTTTTTGTTATTACAAATGCCCCGGGTAGATTATTCACAGTTACTTCAGGTAGTACTATTTATAGATTACCTATGTATACACTAATGTCTGGTGTATCTTTGGGCTTTAGTGAATTATTTTTGATTATGTATATTATAAAATATCTTTCAAGGAAAACAAAAGTATTTTCATTATTTAATAAATACGCTAAACTGATTATAATATATGGGATATTTACGATTGCCTACTCATTTATTTTGGGAATAAGCCAATCTACTCTTATATGGTCAATCAGGTTAATTTTACCTTGGTTTTGGCTCCTAATTTTACCTGCATTTATATCTGATCCGAAAAGAATAGAGCATTCATTTAAATTAATTGCACCATTTGTTTTTATTTGCTTTATCTTATCTATTCAAGCGCAAATAACAGGAGAATACTTGCATAATATTCTTTCAGGTGAATCTGTGTATGGCTTTTTAGGGGAAGAAGAAACAGATATTGTGAGGGTAAGCCATGCTGCACATTTACTATTTATTTTAGTATTTTTTGCACTATTTTATCTTAGTATAGAAAGAAAAATATTTAACAATACTTATTTAAATCTAATAATAATAATTGGTTTTATCACAATCTTGCTGTCGGCTACTAGGGGTTGGATAATAGCAATCTTAATATTATTCGCTTCGGTGTTCTTTATGAAGGGATATAATTTGATGAAACAATTTATCAGAATGTTTGTTATAATGGCTTTCTTAATATATATAGTCCAAGTTTTTTACCCATCATTTTTGTTTCAAATATCAAAATCGTTTGAAAGATTGAATACACTGGAGGCATTAACAAAAGGTGATTTAACTGCAGGGGGAACTTTAGCGCGTTTAACTGAACGTGGTCCAAGAGTAATGAGCGAATTTTACAAAAGCCCTATAATAGGATGGGGTTTTTCAAATTATTATTTTGCACATAGTGATATGCATGTTGGAAACCAAAGTATATTATTACAAGGAGGAATTATTGGATATTTATTTTGGATAGGCATTTTTCTATTAATTATTTATAATATATTGACCTATGGTAGGCTATATTATGTTAAACTATCTATTGGAAGCGGTATATATGTTATACTATTTGCACTAATAGCAACTTTTGCTATTCATAGCAGTTCTATGCAAATGTGGGGATTTTATGGCTCTAACCAGGCAACAATTTTTCATTGGACTTATCTACTTACGGTTGCTAATGCTTATATTAGTTATTGTAAATCTTATGTTAACTCATACAAATTAAAAAATACGGTATATGCTTAAACAGCGTTTTCTTGTTCATTTCGGGACAAACTTTATTACACATTTTTTAGGTATAATAGCAGGTATAGTAGTTGCTAGAATTGCAGGACCTTCGGTAGTTGGCGTTTTATCGTATGGAACTGCTTATGTATCTATTCTCGCATTTATTACTGGTATTTTTGGTTCTGCTCATATCAAACTTGTATCTGAAGGCCGAGATCAAAGTTCTTGTTTAGCTGTATATAGAAGATTACGAGGCATTAGTGCGATAATTTATTTTTTAGCTACACTGGCTATGTTCCTTATTCAAAAATACTTACTTAATTATCAGTTTGAAAGCAAAGAAATTCAAATTGTTATATTATTATCTCTTTTAGCTCATTTTCTCAGTTTATATGAAGGGTATACCAATGTAATTTATACAGCTAATTTGAAGCAGGCAAAGGCAAATTTACCCAACTTCTACCGTAATATTGCCTGGCACGTTGGTAGGGTTGTAATAGTAATATTAGGTTTTCGTGCAGTTACCTTAGCATCCTATAATTTAGCTCTTTCTTGTTTAGTTACCTTATATTGCGCATATTTACTTAAAGAATTTCCCAGAGGTAAATATGATAAAAAGCTAGCAAAGGATTATATCCGTATCAGCATACCTGCTCTAATAATTGTAATAGTAAACAATATTACCCATTATGCTGATAAATTGCTTCTTGCCCATTATACTAATACAACTCAATTAGGTTATTATTCAGCTGCATTTTCCCTTGGTGGGATGTTTATGCTTATAGCTATGCCTGTTAGCAATATTTTCTTTCCTCTTTTTTCCAAAATGATTAGTATGAATAATTGGGAAGGAGTGAATATCAATATTTTCAAATATCAAGAGTTTATCATCCTTTTTCTTTTCCCTATTATGTGCATTCTTGCCATAACCGTAAAAGACCCGTTACTATTAGTATTGGGGAATCGTTATAAGCCCAGTGTAACACCTTTGATCATCCTTCTTTTTTCTACTTATGTAGTTTTGCTCGGGTTACCTTATGGTAATGTCATTACAGGAATGGGAAAATTCTATATATACGCCTGGACAAATGTAATAAAATTAATAATATTCATTATATCAATTACATTTTTTGTGTCTCCCAGGTTTTTAAATTTGGGAGCTACCGGTTTAGCGTGTAATCAACTCGTTTTAAATCTAACCGGAAATTTGATTTATCTCTTTTACACAATGAATTATGGCAAAGTAAGGTTATTTATGAAAAATAATATCCGGCATTTGGTAATTATTTTGATATCGTTTATTGCCTTCTTAGGATCAAGATATGTTAAAAACATTTATGAATATTGGTGGTTATTTTATATTCCTTTATATTTAATAGTTTGCTATGGAATTCTGATTACATTTAAACTGATTGGAAAGGAACATTGGTTACTTTTAACAGAGGCATTAAACCTAAAAAAGACCCTAAATTATGCAAAAGACGAGATGAGTAATAGAGATGTTTGAGCTTATTAATTTATAAATATAAAAGGTATAATAGGATAGTTTGCTTATATGATAAAAATAATATTTGTAATTCCATTTTCCCCTAAATATGCTGAATATGCTGATAAACCAAAGCCCAAATATAATTGGGATACAAAAGATGGTCAGTGGGTTGGTATTTGGGGATATGATTGGGGTGATCTTCATTTAAAATCTCTTGTGGAGTATTATAATAATTATGATTGTGAGGTCTGGCAACCAGACCTTAGAGCTGATAAAATATACTCAGCTGAGCTATGTAATAAATTAGTTCATAGAAATTTTCCTGCTAAAATGATCAAAAGATTTAGTCGCTTTAAATTCAGGGAAGAAATATATTCTCAAAGTATTATTGAAAAATTGAAAAATTATAATGATATTAATACTGTTATTATGTTGCCTGCTACAGCTCGGACAAAATGGATGGTTTCAATTCTTGAGTCCACAAGAAATGCAAAACATTTATATTATAACTATCTAAATGACGCATTATTATTGCCTTCTAAAATTAATACATTTAATCCTTTTAAAGCATATAATAGATATCTTCTTAATAAAGAAAAGCTAAAATGGTTGAAAAAGATGAATGTATTACTAACCGGTTATTCAAATCCGGATGCTCTAAATAGAGCCGAAGAGATTAACCCTATGCTTAAGGCAATTAGAGTTAAATTGGGTTTAGACCTTGATTTTTGGTATCCTGTAATTGATAAAGCAGCAGCAAGAAGAAAGCTAAATATTCCCAATGAAACATTTGTAATCCTTTTATCTCAACGCATAGTTCCAGAGTATCAAGTTGATCGTTTTATTGAAGTCATTGCAAAAATCAAACCCGAAAGAATATTTGTTTGTTATATTACTGGCTTTGGATTACCTGACTATAAAAGTTACTTACAGGGTTTAGTAGATTATTATAAATTAAATGATAAGATATATTTTGTTGGTTATATTAGTGATGAAGAATTAAGGAATTATATGATTGCCTCAGATCTTTTTGTAACTATACCAACAATGTCTGCAGGTTCTGGAGGAGCAGTAAAAGAAATGACAATAGGAAGGCCAATATTTACCTCAAGTTATGGTTCAACTTATAATTTCCTGAAAGAAAATAATGCAGGTATTTTTGTTAATCCCACTGACTATGATGATTGGGCACAAAAATTAGAATCCATAATCAATGGAGAGATAATTGTGAAAACCGTTAATAGAGAAATAGTTGCCGATTATTATTCTTGGAAAAATACTGCTGAACAGACAAAAAAAGCTATTGATTTATTATTTGAGGAAAACTAATGAAAGCAGTAATTTTATCTGGTGGTCTCGGTTCTCGTTTAAAACCCTTCACCGAAGTAATTCCCAAACCACTTTTACCTATTGGGGAAAAAGCGGTTTTAGAAATTCAAATAGAGCACTTAAAAAATAATGGGTTTGATCATATTTTTTTAGCTACGAACTATAAATCTGAATATATTGAAAATTTCTTTGGTAATGGCAGTAAATACGGAGTCAAATTAAGTATCAGTAAAGAAGAAAAACCCTTAGGAACTGCTGGTCCGGTAAAACTACTGCAGAATCAATTAAATAATGAGCCATTTTTAGTGATGAATGGTGATATTCTTACTTTGTTGCCTTATAGGAAACTTTATGAATTTGCCTGCAGTAAAGAGACATTATTAACTATTGCTACCAAGGATATATATACTCCTTTCCAGTTTGGAAATATTCATACTGAAGGTGATTTTGTTACTGGAATAGAGGAAAAGCCCAATATTAAAACCACTATTCTTGCCGGAATCTATATTTTCAAACCGGAAATACTTAATTTAATACCCGATAATACAATGTATGGGATGGATAAATTAATAATTGATATGCTTGAAAGGCGCTTACCAATTTCTCATTATCCGATTCAGGAATATTGGCTGGATATTGGACAAGTTGGGGATTATGAAAAGGCACAGGAAATCTATAAGGAACATTTTAAGTAGAACCCAGTCCACTAATTCAGTCCACAAATTTACACGAATTTACACAAATAAAAGGTTGAGATGGTTGAGATGGTTGATAGGGTTTAGAGGGTTGAGTGATTTTAATAGCGAATTATATTATAAACTTGGCAATTATAAAATAAATAATTCGTGATAATTTGTGAAAATTTGTTGACTAAATTCGTGTAAATTTGTGAAAATTCGTGGATAAAGAAAAGGGAAAATATGAAAGTTCTTGTTACCGGTGCTGATGGTTTTATCGGTTCCCATCTTACAGAAGCATTATTGAAAGAGGGATACAAGGTAAGAGCTTTGTCTCAATACAATTCTTTCAATTATTGGGGTTGGTTGGAAGATATTAAACCAAGTTCAGGTTTGGAAATTGTATGTGGAGATGTCCGAGATCCTAATTTTTGCAGAGAAATAAGCAAAGACATAGATGTTATTTTTCATTTGGCTGCTTTAATAGCTATTCCTTATTCTTATATTGCACCGGAAAGTTATATTGAGACGAATGTAAAAGGGACTTTAAATATTTGCCAGGCAGCTAAAGATAATGGAGTGAAAAGAATTTTAGTTACTTCCACCAGTGAGGTTTATGGTACAGCACAATATGTCCCTATTGATGAAAAACATCCTTTGCAACCTCAATCACCTTATAGTGCCAGTAAAATTGGGGCTGATGCAATAGCGATGAGTTTTTATAATTCCTTTAAACTTCCTTTAACTATTGTGCGTCCTTTTAATACTTATGGTCCCCGACAATCTGCCAGAGCAGTGATTCCTACAATAATAACTCAAATTGCGAGTGGTGTAAAAGAAATTAAATTGGGAGATGCATCTCCAACTCGTGATTTCAACTATGTAGAAGATATTTGCCGGGGCTTTATTTTATTAGTCCAATGTGATAAAGCAATTGGCGAGACAGTGAATATTGGTTCCAACTATGAAATTTCCATAAAAGAGACCTTTGAATTGATTAAGGATATAATGCATAGTGATGTTAAACTTATTACTGATGAACAGCGTATAAGACCTGAAAAATCAGAGGTCTTTCGTCTGTGGTGTGATAATAGAAAAATAAAGGCATTAACTGGTTATGAACCCAAATATAGCATCAAAGAAGGATTGGAAAAAACGGTGGAATGGTTTATAAATCCACAAAACCTGGCAAAATACAAACCGGGAATCTATAATCTTTAGTTCACGAATAATAAAGGTTGAGAAGGTTGAGAGGGTTGAGAGGGTTTAGAGGGTTGAGAAGGTTGAGATAATGAGAGAATATGGTTTTGAAAAGTTAAGTGTATGGCAGAATTCCAGAAAATTGGTTAAACAAGTTTATTGTCTTACAAAACAATTACCTTCCGAAGAAAAGTTTGGTTTGAGCTCACAAATGCAACGAGCTATTGTATCAGTTAGTTCAAATATTGCTGAAGGTGCATCAAGAGCTGGCAATAAAGATCAGAGTCATTTCTATCAGACAGCTTATGCAAGTTTGATGGAAGTTCTTTGTCAGCTTATGCTTTGTTTTGATTTAGGGTTTATAAAAGAAGAGAAATATAATAACATCAGAGAGGCAATTGATAAAATCTCTTATCAAATCAATCAACTTCGCAATTCCGCTTTAAATAAACCTTCTCAACCCTCTCAACCCTCTCAACCATCTCAACCCTCTAAACCCTCTCAATCTAAATAATATGGTCTATCAATATATAATCGACTTCATCCGTTCCCTCTATCCCAATAGAGAAACCGTTCCTCTTCACGAACCCTATTTTGGGGGTAATGAAAAGAAATATGTTCTGGATTGTATAGAAAGCACTTTTGTTTCTTCCGTCGGTAAATATGTGGATCGTTTTGAAGAGATGATCAAGGATTTTACCGGTGCTAAATATGCCATTGCTACAGTGAATGGAACTTCTGCTTTGCATATTGCTTTAAAACTTGCCGGTGTCCAAGAAGGTGACCTGGTAATAACTCAACCACTTACTTTTATAGCAACTTGTAATGCTATATCCTATTGTGGTGCAGAGCCAATTTTTGTAGATATTGATCCTGATACCTTAGGAATGTCTCCTGATTCATTAGCAAACTGGCTACAAGAAAATGTGGAGTTAAAGGTTGAGAGGGTTGAGGAAGGTTTAGAAGGTTTAGACCCTCAACCCTCTCAACTCTCTCAACCTTCTCAACCTTATAAACCCTATCACAAAATTAATAAAAAACGCATATCTGCTTGCGTTCCTATGCACACTTTTGGTCATCCCTGCAAAATGGATAGTATTGTGGAAATATGCAATCGCTATCATATTCCCGTTGTGGAAGATGCTGCAGAATCAATTGGCAGTTACTATAAGGGTAAGCATACAGGCACTTTTGGGAAATTGGGAATATTAAGTTTTAACGGAAATAAAACAATAACTACAGGTGGTGGAGGGATGATTTTAACTGATGATGATGAACTTGGTCCCCTGGCAAAACATCTTACCACAACTGCGAAAAAACCACATCCCTGGAAGTTTGAACATAATATGATCGGCTATAATTATCGTCTGCCAAATATAAATGCTGCTTTGGGTTGTGCGCAAATGGAAATGTTACCGGAAATTCTTAAAAACAAAAGAGAAACGGCGCATATTTATCAGGACTTCTTTCAAACAATTACTGATATTAATTTTATTACAGAACCCGAAGATTGCATTTCTAACTATTGGCTAAATGCTATTCTCCTAAAAGATATGAAAGAAAGAGATGCTTTTCTGGAACAAGCAAATGCACAAAAAGTTAGGTGTCGTCCTGCTTGGATTCTGATGAACAAACTGGAAATGTTTAATCATTGCTTGACAACAGAAATTCCAATATCAGAAAAGATTGAATCCAAATTAGTTAATGTCCCAAGCAGTTATAGAAATAACTAAATAATATATTTTGAATATTTAAATTACGAGGTTGTTATGTTAAAATATAATAATATTTATTTAAGACCTATAGAAAAAGAAGATATTCCAAAAAGGACAAAGTGGCTTAATGATGAAGAAATATCCTCTATGCTTATAATTCAATATCCAGTATCGCTTATAAGTGGTTATTATTGGCTTGATAGAATACAAGGCGACGAATCAAGGACTGATTTTGTAATATGTATATCTGATAATAATGAAGCAATTGGAGTAATTGGATTAACAAATATATCTAAATTTAACAAAAATGCAGAAATGTATATATATATTGGTGATAAAGATTATTGGGGACAAGGATATGGTAAAATTGCAGTTAATTTATTATTACAATATGCCAAAAGTGTATTAGGTTTGAGAAAAATTTATGTATATACTTTGGATATTAATGTTAAAGCTAGATCTTTATATTCTAAACTTGGATTTATCACAGAAGGTAAATTAGTAAAGCATATATATAAAAATGGAGAATATAGAGATTTAATAATACAATCAACATTTTTTTCGGGTTTCAATGAATAATGTTATCATAGTTGGAACTGGGCAGCAATCCATAGTAATTCATTATAATATAGTTTGTCAGAATGAATATAAGATAGCTGGATTTTTTGATATAGATAATCGAAAATGGGGCATTGAATATTTAGGTTCAAAAATTCTTGAAGGATATAAAGATTTTGATATATCCTATCTAAAAAAGATAAGAAAAGAAAAAGATGTATCTAAATTCTTTATAGCTATTGGAAATATGGGACAAAGAAAAAGGTTATATAATTTTTTTATTGAAAATGATTGGGAACCAATAAATATAATACATCCTCATGCTGTTATTTCTAATTATGCTGAAATAGGCAAAGGAGTTTTAATAGAAGCAGGTTGCTTAATAACTCCTAATCCTATTATTGGCAATAATGTAGTTATTAATACTGGTTCTCAAATTAATCATGATAATTATATTGCTGATCATTCCTATATCGCTTCTGGTGTGGTTCTTTCTGGAGGAGTAAGAATCGGAGAATGTTCTCTGATTGACGATGGTGTTATTGTGACTTTAGGTAAAAAGATTGGTAGTAATTGTATAATTGGAGCTGGAAGTGTAGTTACAAAAGATATACCTGATAATGTTATTGCCTATGGAAATCCTTGTAGAATAATAAGGGAAAATGACAGATATTGATGATAATAGCTCTAATATTAAAATTGAGAGTATATCAAAAAAATACCTCTCAATGCTTATGAAATAGGTAGTAGCATATTTGATTGTGATAAATATTTGTTTGCGATATTTGGCAATTTGCCGAGAGAGGTTAGCGTATAGCTACCGCAAACAATAATCCAGTCCACGAATTCAGTCCACAAATTTACACAAATTGTCACAAATGAAAGAAGAAAGGTTGAGAAGGTTGAGAGGATTGAGATTTTTTCCGTATTTTTCATAGAAGCAATCTCTTGATAGATAATACATTATAATAATTAGTGAAAATTCGTGTAAATTTGTGGACAAAAAACTATAGATTTGTCACACTTTTTCATTTTTGTCACCACCTATATAATTAGAGAGCAGAAAAAAATCTATCTGTTCTCAAAGAAATATATAAGGAGACAAAAATGAAAGCGTATGTAAAACTAATGCTTCCCGGTTTCACGGGAAATATGGATGATGTAGTGATATACTACAATTCACATTTGAATAAGTATATTGCCCGCCGGAAAGTGATACCCAAATATACACCTTCCAATGATATTATTAAAGATATCTTTGCCTTTGCCAAACGCATAGAATTGAGTGAGGGCTATTTAAATGACTGCCGTGAATATATCTTTCAGTTCAATCGTAAAAATCGTCGGCAAAATAGAGCAATGAGCACCTGGCCCAATGTTTTTATGAAAGTTATGCGTGCTACAATGAAGTCCTACCCCGATCTTGATCTGAAAACCCTTACCAGAGAAGAAATAATAGCAAAGAATTTACCCTGCAGGTCTATTTATGAGTCCATCAATGTAGGATATCTGGAAAAGGTTCACGGATATGATAAACTAGATAATGTTCTATAATTCAATATATTATATATGTCTGCTTAAAGAAAAACTGCTTTTTAATCAATTAAAATTATAAGTAATATAATTATCATATTGAAAATGCAGTTATTTTGTTAAAATATATTTAGATTCCTGCTTTCTCAGAAATGACAAAGGATAATTCATTCAAGAAATGATTTAACCTTATTTTTAACAAGATGAAAAAGGAAAGATTTTTGTTGGAGCAGATAAGTAAACAGATTATGAATACTTTTAACCTTACCGCTGGGTTTATATTAACAGGATAACTAAAAATAAATAAAGGAGAAAGGTGGTGAAAATATCTATATTTGGTCTTGGATATGTTGGTTGTGTCAGTTTAGGATGTTTAGCTCAGAACGGATTTGAAGTAATTGGAATAGATGTTAATAAAGTTAAAGTAGATTTAATCAATAGAGGGCTTCCTACAATTATTGAAAAAGACATTGATATAATCTTAAAAGAACAGCATAAAGCAGGTAGAATTAGAGCAACTACAGATTATATGGAAGCCGTATCTAATAGCGAGGTATCCATAATTTGTGTAGGGACACCTTCTACGGAAAAGGGGCATCTGAATTTGGATTATATTTTTGAAACTGCGAAACAAATAGGCGAAGCATTAAAGCAAAAAAAATCATACCATACAATAGTGATTCGGAGTACTGTTCTTCCCGGAACAAATTGCCAAGTGGGAGAAATTATAGCTCAAATATCAAATAAAATTCGTAACAGGGATTTTTCAGTGGTTTCTAATCCTGAATTTCTCAGAGAGGGTTCCGCCGTTCAGGATTATTATAATCCGCCCTACACATTAATTGGTTCTGATGATAATAAAGCTGTTGATATTATGAGGGAATTGTATTCAAAAGTCAATGGAGAATTTTTTACAGTTGATATAAAGACAGCAGAAATTATAAAATATGTAAACAATAGCTATCATGCCCTTAAAGTTACATTTGCCAATGAAATTGGTAGAATATGCAAGACATTAAATATTGATTCTTTTAAAGTAATGCAGTTATTTTGTCTGGATACTCGCCTAAATATTTCTCCTTATTATTTTAAGCCAGGATTTGCTTATGGAGGATCCTGTCTACCTAAAGATCTTAAAGCATTAAGTACTTTGGCAAAAGATTGTAGTTTGGACACACCTTTACTTGATTCTATTGAAGATAGTAACCAGAACCATATTAACTATGCCATAAAGACAATAAAAAATAAGGGGAAAAGAAAGATAGGTATATTTGGCATTGCCTTTAAAGAAGGAACGGATGATTTGAGGTATAGTCCAATAATTAAAGTGATTGAGGATCTAATTAGACAAGATTTAGAAGTTCTTGTTTACGATAATTTTGTAAGCAATGCACTACAATTTGGTGCAAACAAAGAATATATTGATAAAATATTACCATATTTACAAAATATATTAGTAAGCACTGAAGATGAATTAATAGAATGGGCTGAACTTATTATATTTAATCACAAATATCCTGATTATCAGAATTTAATAAAAATACATACTGATAAGATATTTATTGATTTTATTCATATTTCTGAATCAATTACCGATAATAACTATGAAGGACTTTGCTGGTAGTTTTTGAATGGATGTAGTAGTATTTGCCTTCAGTCATGAAGATAATATATTTGCATATACTAATGCATTATGCAAATATACAGATATCTCGGTTACGGTAATTTTATTCTCGTATGGAGAAGTATGTTCAGCAAGTTCTTTTACTAAAAACATTAGGAATTTTCATTATGGTTTAACAACTAATAATGTAAGAGAAAGAATGCTCCCTCCAGAATTAAATAATGAATTAGATCAACGTCTTAAAATTTGGTTGTTACATTTAGCTCCGAAGAAAATGTCTATACAAAATGTAATAATTAGTAGTATATATTTGTTCTTATCTTATATAAAAATTAAAAATAAATTTCAAATATATCATTTTAATGGAGTAGGTTGGCACTCATTATTTTTGAGTTATCTTTTCCGTAAAGCAAAGAAAGTGTTAACTATACATGATTATATTTCCCATTCTGGAGAAGGGGGTAAATATACAAGTAAAATGAATAGAAAATTGGTAAATAATTTTGATTATTATATTCAGCATTATGATTATTTAGCAAATGAATTTTCTAGATATTATTCCGTAGAGAGATCAAAAGTTTTTACTATCAGATCTGGGACTTTTGATCATTTTAAAGCATTTGTTGGAGTAACACCTGAATATAAAAATTATATCCTTTCTTTTGGCAGAATATCTCCATATAAAGGATTAATATATTTGGTAAACGGGTTTAGGGAATATTGCAAGGAAAATAATGATCTTCATCTTGTGATTGCTGGAGAAGGAGATGTATCCGATATTTTAGATATTATTAATAATGAACCTAAAATACACTTGATTAATAAACGCCTCTCAATTTATGAGCTGGTAGGATTGATAAAAAATTGTTTATTTACCGTTTGTTCCTATACGGATGCTACTCACAGTGCAGTAACAGTTACTTCCTATACTTTTAATAAACCTGTTTTAGCTCATAATATTGGAGGACTTTCAGAAGTAATTAACAATGGTGAAACAGGTATTTTGATTCCAGATCTAAGAGCTGCAACAATAAAAGAAGGAATAATTAAAATGCTGGAATTGATACATTCAAATAAAACGCAAAAGGGGATTTCATATCTTACTAATCAAGGAATAATGAATTGGCATCAAATTGCAAACCAATATGAAATGCTTTATAATATTATTGGATTAACTAATAAGTAAATAAATGAACATCAATTAATGTTTATAATTATTTATGATAAATAATAGAAAGAAATGCTAGTCGGTATTCATATTAATCATAAAAAGAGTTTAACACCATTTAGTAAAGGATATATAGATATTCTTGAATATAATAATATTGATTTTAAAATATTGGATATTCAAGATGATCAATTCTGGAAAAAATTTGAACGACTTGATGCTTTTATTTTTCAGGTTGGGCACACTTCTGATATGTTACAAATAGCTGATTCATTTATGCCAATCATCTATAATTATGTCAAGATTCCAGTATTTCCTAATTTTAATACTTTATGGCATTTTGATAATAAAATTAAGCAACATTATCTTGCTAATTACTTTAATTTGAAATTTGTTGATTCCAAGGTATTTTGGGACAAAAAGTTAGCAATAAACTGGATAAAAGAAACAAATTTTCCATTGGTTATGAAATTACGAGGCGGTGCTGGTTCTACTAATGTAACCATATTACGGAATCCTAACCAAGCCAGGCATTTAATTAATAAAGCATTTTCAGAAGGAATAAAGGATTCATCTTTTCCTGGAACTTGGAAAGTGAAATATTTTCCCATAAAAAAATATATACATAATAGGATGATTTGGGCTAAAAGAAAACTTTTAAGAGAAGACACAAGTTCATATTGGATGATAAGTAAGAACTATGTATATTACCAAAAATATTTGCCCAATAATAATTTTGATACAAGGGTAACAGTAATTGGAGATAGGGCTTTTGCTTTTAGAAGATTTAATCGTACTAGAGATTTTAGAGCTTCTGGAAGTGGAAAAATTGATTATGATATGGATTCCATTGATAAAAGAATGATTAAAATTGCTTTAGAAACATCAGAAGAATGCGGATTTCAGTGTATGGCTTATGATTTTTTATATGATGATGAAAATCCTGTTATTTGTGAAATTAGCTATACTTATGTAGATCATGCTGTATATAAGTGTCCAGGATACTGGGATAAAACTTTAATCTGGCACAGCGGGCATTATATGCCTCAATATTTTATCTTGAAAGATTTGCTTAATGTAAATCTGGTTCATCCTAATAATCAATATTAGAATTATTCGTGGATTATTTTATTGATATGCATAAAGTAATTCATTTCGTAAGTTCTCTTAAGCAAGGGGGGGCAGAAAGACAAGTAGCCACGATAATAAATTATTCAAAAGGGATAAATAATAATTTATGTACTATACATGAATTGGAGAGTAATTATTTGGTTGATACTAATAATAAGGTGATTAAATTAAAAAGTAAATATAATTTAGCAAGAATCATAGAATTACATAAAATTATCAAATCAGAAAAACCAAATTTTATTTATGCTTGGGGTGTTTTACCTTTTATTATATCTTCATTTTCAATTATTGGCACTTCTACTAAAGTTATTAATGGTAGTATTAGACACGGTATATTCAAAAAAACATTTAGTGGTTATTTAAGAATGTCTTTATTACATATATCCAAATATATAATTGCAAATTCATACGCAGGATTAAAAGCAAATAGATTGCATAGAGGTTATGTTTTATATAATGGAGTTGATCCAAAATTTGATAGAAGTCGTTGGAAAAATAGGAATCAAGCTAATAATTTTACAGCAGAAATAATATTAATTTCTATCGCTAATTTAGTTCCTTATAAGGATTATTTAACTGTTTTTAAAGTATTGAAACTTTTGAAGGAGGAAGGATATAAGTTCAAATACCAAATAATTGGAGATGGACCTTTAAGGTCAAAATTTGATTTGGCTGTTAACGATATGGAACTTAAAGAAAATATTGAATTTTTAGGAAAAGTAGATGATCCTGAGAAATACTTATTTCAAGCTGATATATTCATACATTCATCTAAAGGAGAAGGATGTTCAAATGCTATTTTGGAAGCGATGTATATGGGATTACCTATTATTGCTTCTAATACTGGTGGAACTTCTGAAATTGTAAAAAATAATGCAATTTTATTTGAATACAAAGACATTAATTCCTTATATTGTGGTTTAAAAAAATTAATTCAAAATCCAGAGCTTAGGTTCCTAATGGGAAATCAGTCCTATAATATAATCCAACAAAGATTTACTACAGAAGTAATGGTTGCTAACTATGAGAATATAATCCGCAACATAGTTATTAAGTAACTTCAAAATATATTGGAAAACGGGAAAAGGAAATTTATCAGTAATACATAGGATTTTACTCATTTATTAGCTAATAAGCTATATGGAGACATAATGACAAATATAAAAGTTGGTATAATTAGAAATGAACTATCCAATACTGCCGATGATTGGATTATAGCTTGTAATAATAGAAATATTGATTATCAAGTAATTGATCTAAGCGCAAATAATTGGTTGGAACAAGTGAGAAAAGATAATTTTGTTTTTTACCTAATACAACCTCCTGGTTCTTATGAAAGATTTAAAACAATGTTTGATGAGCGTCTGTATATAATTTGTAATGAGTTTAGATTAAAAACATTTCCCAGTTTTACAGAAAGTATTATTTATGAGAATAAGAAGATGCTTAGTTATTACTTAAATGCTCATAATATACCACATCCGGAAACATTCATATTTTATAATTATGATGAAGCAAAAAACTTTGTAGATAATACTGAATTGCCATTTGTAGCAAAAACTTCTATTGGTGCTTCCGGCTCAGGTGTAAAAATTATTAGAAAATATAATGAAGCATTACGATATATAAATGATGCTTTTAAAAGTAAAGGAATTAGAAGAAGATTTGGACCCAACAGGGTTACAGGTTCACCTCAGAAATGGGCAAAAAAATCAATAAGAGAACCAAGTTATTTTTTAAAGAGATTAAAATATTATCTTGAGATAAATAGAAATACTCAGTTTGGATATGTAATATTTCAAACCTTCATTCCCCATAATTATGAATGGAGAATAGTTAAAATAGGTGAGTTCTATTTTGCTCATAAAAAAATTAAAATTAAAGATAAAGCAAGCGGTGCCAAAGTAAAACAATTTGGATTTCCTGATATTTCTGTAATGGATTTTGTAGAGGATTTATGTAATCAGAATAATTTTAATTGCGTTTGTTTGGATATTTTTGAATCTGGCACAGGATTTCTTGTTAATGAAATACAATGTGTTTTTGGGATACCTTATGGTTATTTAAGTAAAGTAAATGATAAGATAGGAAGGTTTGTTAAACATCAGGGAACTTGGACCTTTGAAGAGGGTGATTTCACCCAAAATAATTGTTGTGATCTAAAACTTGAAATTGCACTTAAATTGTATTTTGAAAATAAGCTATAATTGTATATTAGGTTATCTTATGAAGGACAGCAGAAAAATTTATAAATTTATAAGAGCTCACATCGGGAGCACACAAAAAGCATATTTAAGCAAAGCCGTTTTTGATTTTTCTAATAAACCTTTTGTCTATAAAAAGAATGAAAAAGAAAATAATAATTTTCCTGCTGATTTTGAAGGTGGATTATGTATATCTGCCGATTTTGAAATGGCTTGGGCTTTCAGATATTCAAAAAGAAAAGTTGATCCTTTGAAAATGGCAAACAAAGAACGAGAAAATATTCCAGTGCTACTAAAACTTTTTGCTAAATATAATATACCAATAACTTGGGCAACAGTTGGTCATCTTATGCTTGAATCCTGTAATAAAGGCGATCATAATTGGATGCATAGAATTCCATACTTTGACGATCATTGGCGTTTCTCTTCCGGTGATTGGTTTGACGATGATCCATATTCTAATTATCAAAAAGATAGCGCTTGGTATGCTCCAGATTTAATGGAATTGATATTAAAATCTGATGTGAAACATGAAATCGGGTGTCATACCTTTTCTCATATTGATTGTTCATATAAGAACTGTCCTCCTCAAGTGTTAGATGATGAATTAACTGCTTGGAAAAAAGCTGCTTCTAAATGGGGGGTGGAGCTAAATTCTTTTGTATTTCCAGGGGGAACAGCTGGAAACTATGAAATTCTTAAGAAACACAATGTTAAAATATATCGCAGGAATATGAATTTTGATCTTGCATATCCTATTATTGATCAATATGGTTTACTTTTTTTACCTTCTACTTCGTCATTTGGGAAAAGTTATAATTGGTCAGCTGATTATTATATATACAGATATAAGAAAATGATTGATAAAGCGATTAAAACAAAAACAATTGCTCATATCTGGTTCCATCCCTCTATTGATTCCTGGACGATTTCAGAAGTTATGCCGTCTGTATTGATATATGCAGCAGATCTCAGGGAAGCTGGTAAACTTTGGATTGGGACGATGAATTCTATGGCTAACTTATTGGGAAATTAATAAATATGGCTGGAATTATAGGAATTGTGTCGCTTAAAGGTGAGTTATTATTTAAAGAAGAGAAAATGCTTAACCGTATGCTTGATATTTTAAAAACTAACAAAAAACAAATATATGAATTATACCGGGACTTATATGTTTTTTGTGCTACGGTTCTTCCTTTATCATCATCTGAACCAGATCATTTAATAATAAACGAAGAACTTGAAATAGTTTTAGCTCTTGAAGGTTATATATTTATACCGAAAGAAATGAAAAATGAACTAAATACCATATACTCAACTTTAAATAAAAATAATGATTATGAATATATACCCTATCTATATAAAAAATATGGCAATAAAATATTAGAAATTATTAATGGAAGTTATAATCTTTTTTTATATGACAAGAAATCCGGAAAATGTCTTTTAGCTAATGATCGCTTTGGCTTTTATCCCCTATACTATTATTATAATAATAAATATTTAATCTTCAGTTCAAAAATAGAAGGCATATTATCATCTGGTTATATGTCTAAAATTGAGTTTGATAATGTTACTATAGCAGAACATTTATTTTTTGGTTATCCTATAACTGATAACACATATATAAAAGATGTGTTTACTCTTCCTAATGCGACGTTATTAGAAATTGAATATGGCAAGATGAAACAGAGTAAGTATTGGCAAATAGGTAACGATTATAACACAAGTCATTTATCCAAAAATCAAAGTTTTGAAGCAATTAATTTTGCCTTAGATAATGCTATAAAAAAATATTCCTCTTTAAGTAACAAAATTGCCTTCTCAATTACTGGTGGTTGGGATACCAGAGTTGTTTTATCATATTTGATGCCCGATTATAGAGATCAATTATATTGCTATTCTTTTGGATCATTAGATTCATTAGATATTATTGTTCCCCAATTAATAACCAAAGCTGAGAACTTGCAATATACACCTTATATTTTAGATAATCAATATTTGGAAAGAAACTTTCTAACTGAAGCAAAGAACACAATTGAACTTTCCAGCGGAACCAGGAATTATAAACGAACTCATTATTTATATACAATTAAAAATTTAGCTATACATTCAAAATATTTATTATCAGGCATTTTCGGAGACGAAGTGTTAAAATATGGTAGACCAAAAGGCGGAACAGTTATTAACGAAAATGCAATAGCTATGATAACAAGTAATTTTTCCAGTGAATTAGTAGGGCAAAATTATGCAAATTCACCAATCTTTGAAATACCCGTTTTTTCCAATTTGCAATGTCTAAAAGATTTTAAATATAGAATTGATCGCGTAAAATGTTTGTTTGAAGATTATGATCAATTACAGGATAAATATTTGGCTTTCCGGTTTGAAATAAATCTCAGAAAATATTTTGGCAATGAAGCTAGTAGTTATAACGATTATTTTTTATGCCTTTCTCCTTTTATAGATTATGAATTTATAAAAACCTGGTTAACAACTATCTATGCGGGAAATTTATTCCCTTTTAAAAAACCATCTTTAAAAACCAAACAACTATCTATAGAATTATATACAAAATTGGTAATGAATAATTATCCTTCATTATCTGTCTACCCCTCAACCAGAGGTTTTAGTATAGCAGATTATTTATCTTTAAAAGGTAAATTGAAGATATTTTACCTTAAATATATCAAAAAATCTAAATATAGCGTAGATGCTTTTTTTACGAGAGATACTGATAGTATATTTTATAATAATCTGTTAAAGAACATTCCGTCTGAAATTAAATACATTAATAATATTCCGAAAGAATCTTATTTCTCTTCTGATATTCTCTCTCTAACTTATTGGATAAATACAATTAAAGAACGTTATTTATGAATATCTTGTTTGTATGTAGCGGAAATTCTCCAAAGTTTGATATTTCTCCTTTTATAAATGCACAGGCAGAATCATTAAGAAAATTGGGGCACACAATAGATTATTACCTTATTAAAGGGAAAGGTATTGGGGGATATATCTCAAATATTCCAAAATTAAAAAGTTTTATTAATAAGGGTAATTATGATATTATTCATGCTCATTATTCTTTTTGTGGAGTTGTAAGCTCATTATCAACAAAGAAAAGAGTTATTTGCTCACTAATGGGAAGTGATGTAAAAGAATCCGGGTTATGGAGATTATTAATTAGATATTTTATCAAGCATAAATGGCAGAAAACAATTGCTAAGTCCGAGGATATGAAAAAAGAAATGGGAATTGATAAAATTGTAGTAATTCCTAATGGAGTTGATTTGGAAATTTTTAAGCCATTGGACAAAAATGAATGCAGAAAGAAAATTGGCTGGAAGCAGGACGGTAAAATCGTTCTTTTTGGTGCCGATCCCAACAGAAAAGTTAAAAATTTCTCACTGGCAAAATCTTCTTATAATATGCTTATAGAAAGAGATCCAAAACTTATATCAATGAAAATTGAATTGATTACACTAGGTTCTATTGCACACGAAATTATTCCCCTTTATCTAAATGCTTGTGATGTGCTTTTGTTGACATCAAAATGGGAAGGTTCACCGAATATAATTAAAGAAGCGAAGGCGTGTAATATTCCTATAGTATGTACCGATGTTGGGGATGTTAGATGGCTTCTTGATGGAGTGGATGGCTGCTATATAACTTCTCAAAATCCTAATGATATTGCAGATAAATTACATAGAGCTTTAAGTTTTAATAAAAGAACTACAGGACGAGAGAAATTAATACAGCTAGGACTGGATTCCACAATTATTGCCCAAAGAATCATAGAAATTTATGAGAATGTTCTTAATAAATAGTATAATAGTTAGAGGTGTTCTGAAACTAAAATATGGTTATCAGACAGTTCATATAAGCCAATCTATGAAGCGATCTTCCATAGAGGATACATTTTTGTATATCTGAAATCAGCAAGAATGGAGTTTTTTATAGTTGTGAGAAACAATCATCGTCTTGGATGAAATAAAATTAATAATAAAGACAATATTGAGATAAGTAATTTATATATTTTATGATTAAAACAGAAAGATAAGGTAGAATATAAAGTGCAAAAAAAACCTGGTGCTTTAATTATTGAAGGGCATGTTCAGGGATTAGCAAATACCCGACTTTTGGGACAAGCTGACATCCCTGTAATTGTCGTAGATAAAGAAAATTGTGTTGCTAAATATTCAAAATATTGTAAAGCATTTTATAAATGCCCCGATTATCTTAGTGATGATTTTATTGATTTCTTGATCCGCTTAAACAAAGCATTTAATTTAACTAATTGGCTTTTGCTCCCCTCCAATGATCATGCAGTTTATAATATATCTCAACATAAAGACACTCTTTCCCAGTATTATAAAGTTATTACAGAAAATATAGAAGTAATAGAAAATATTTATAATAAACGAAAGCTTCTTCAAATTGCCGATAAGGCGGGAATTCCTATTCCTGCAACAATTATGCCAGAATTGGAAAATCCCAGGATAGTGGACTTAAGATATCCTATTCTGATAAAAGGTAATCAAGGACTTAATTTCTATAAGCGGTTTAAACACAAGGCGTTTATTATTAAAACTCCGGATGAATTAATCAATATTTGGGAAAAGGAACTGAAAGAAGCTAAACCAGAAGAATATTTAATTCAAGAAGTTATCCCTAATGTACATAAGACCGTTTCTGTAACTGTTTTTGCAGAAAAAGGAACTGTCTATACATATTGGATGGGGGTTAAGGTTCGTGAACATCCTGTAACTTTTGGAACTGCTACTTGTGCAAAGAGTGTCTTTGATGAAGAAATGTTGAACCTTAGTAAACAACTTATCCAAGCATTAAATTATACGGGAGTCTGTGAGATTGAATGGCTAAGAGATAGTAGGGATAAAATTCCTAAACTTATTGAAATTAATGCCAGAACTTGGCTGTGGGTAGGACTCTCAGCTAAATGCGGTATTAATTATCCCAAAATTATATATGATTATATGTATGATGGAAAGATCCCTCAGGTAACAGATTATTTAAAAGATAAAATATGGCTTAATATCTATACTGATTTCGTCTACTCTGTAATAAATATCTTTAAAAAACTTGATAAACCTATAAATGTCTTAAAAACATACAGACATTTTCAGGAAGCATGTTGGGATATTAAAGATCCTATTCCTTTCGTAAAGTATGGACTTATGATAAATAAGTTTATAAAAAATAGATGATACCTTACTATTCTCCTCATTTTTCTGTAGCTGATCTTTTAAAAACGATATTTTGTAAAAATGCCGAAGATAAATTATGTAATTATTTTAAAAAATTGACTGGTAAGAAATATGTATTGATTACTTCATCCTGTAGGAGTGCACTATATTTAGCTTATCAATCTATTGAGAAAAAAGGTATTGTTCATACCTCACCTTTAACCTGTAAAGTTTCATTATTACCAATTATAGCTTCAGGGAATCAAATATATTTTAATGATATAAAAAAAGATGATTGGACAATTGATCCATCAACAATCCCAGCGTCTATATCAAAAAAAAGCGTAGCAATTCAAGCTATACACTTCGGAGGTTTCCCTTGTGATATGCGTTCATTAAGGAAAATAGCTAACGATTATAAACTTATTCTTATTGAAGATTGTGCTCAGGGTTTTGGCAGTTTTAATAATAAAATAATTTCAGGAAGTTTTGGTGATATTTCTTGTTTTTCTCTCACAAAAAATCTTTATGGGATAGGTGGAGGTATATTTGCAACTAATAATGAAGAATGGTTTAATAAAGCACAAAAAATACAAATGTCATTTCCTAGAGAAAAATATTATAAAATATTTTATAGAATACTTTCTAGTGCTTTATTATCCTCTAATTTATTTATTATATATAATGTGTTAAAAAAAATAAATTATATTTATGTGAGTATTTATCACCATTTAAATAATAATATAAAAAATCAAATGTCTGTAGAACTTCGTAAAGAATTAATAAAACCCCCTAGACTTTATTCAAAATATTTTGTCGTTAGATTACAAAAAATGTTAAAATTAATTGACAAACGAAAATCTATAGCTAATTTAATTAAAATACAATTAAATAAATCAAAATATATTTTTCAATATTCAGATAATAATATATCGTCTTACGCTAAATTATATACAGTAAATCAAGATTATCAATCTGTTAATCTTATTAGGTTATTAAGAAAAGATGGGATTGAGTGTATGCATTTATCTCATAAGTTTGGTGAATTATATCAAAAAAAATTAATTCCCCAATTTGAAATAGATAGAAAAGCTTATAAAAATTACTCTTTAATACATGATAATTTGCTTAGTATTCCTTTGAATGAGAGCATGACTGCTGAACTATTGAATAAAATGATTTCAATTTTAAAAAGAAGAGGCATCTAATTGAATAATCATATTATGATTGAAATTGGACATCCAGCTCATGTTCATTTATTTAAACATCTATGTTGGGAATTAGAAAAAAAGGGGTGGAAAGTTTTATTTATTACTCAAGACAAGGATTGTGCAATATCACTATTAAAATATTATAGATTGCCTTATTTAATATTTGGAGTTAATCAAAAAGAAATATATAAAAAAATTATCTCTCTTCCTAAATTAACATTAAAGATGATAAAAATTGCACAAAATTTTAAACCGGATATTTTTTTTAGTAGAGTATCCCCTTATTCAGGGTATACGAGTTTTTTATTAAAGAAACCGCATATAACATTGACTGATACCGAGAATGTGAGATTACTTGATTTAATTTCTGAGCCTTTTGCTACTGTAGTTTTAACATCAGATTCCTATTATCGTAATCATGGATCAAAACAAATCAGATTCCCTGGCTATAAGGAACTCGCATATTTACATCCTAATGTATTTACTCCGGATGAAAGAGTATTAGAAATGTTAGAAGTAAAAAAAGGAGAAAAATATGCAATTGTACGATTTGTTGCCTGGAATGCCCATCATGATATAGGTCATAAGGGTATTTCTTATGAGAATAAAATCAAATTAGTTAATACATTATCAAAACACTTACGAGTTTTTATATCTTCAGAAACGGAATTACCAGATGAGTTAAAAAAGTATAAAATTAATATTCCTCCCGAACAAATGCATAATGCTTTAGCTTTTGCTCATCTATTTATTGGAGAAAGTAGTACAATGGCTTCTGAGAGTGCAGTTCTCGGTACCCCTTCTTTTTACATAAATGATAGCCAATTAGGCTATACAAATGATTTAGCTAAATATGAATTGCTATACACTTATACAGAATCAGAACAAGATCAAATACAAGCTATAGAAAAAGCAGAAGAAATTGCTACGAACATTTATGCTAAACAAGAACTTATAACCAAAAGAAATAATTTACTTGCCGATAAAATTGATGTTACTGAATTCTTGGTTTGGTTTGTGGAAAATTATCCTGAATCGGTAAAAGAGGTTAAGGCAAAGGATTTTGATTTTGGTAGATTTAAATAAAGCCACCGAAGCCACCGAAATCACCGAAACCACAGAAACAAACGAAAAAATATAAATAGGGGAAAAGAAATTATAAATTTGGAATGAATATGAAAATAAGAGCTAAGGAATTTGACAAGGCGTTATGAGATTGATTCATTTGATAGTAGGTGCAAGGCCTAATTTTATGAAAATGGCACCTCTTTATAGAGAATTATCGTTGTCTAGTAATAGATATGAACCCCAGATAATACATACAGGTCAGCATTATGATGAACAAATGTCCAAACTCTTTTTTAATGATTTAGCTATGCCTGAGCCATCTGCCTATTTAAATGTAGGTTCAGGAACACAGGGGAAACAGACAGCCAGAATAATAGAACGATATGAAGATTTGATTCTAGCAGGAGATAAACCAGATTTAGTTATAGTTGCGGGAGATGTAAATTCTACCATTGCCTGTGCGCTGGTAGCGAAGAAATTACAGATTCCGGTTGCTCATTTGGAAGCAGGGTTAAGAAGTTATGATGAACAAATGCCAGAGGAAATAAATAGGGTCTTAACGGATAGAATATCTGATATTCTGCTAACACCATCTCTTGATGCAAATGAGAATCTAATAAAAGAAGGGATAAATCCAGAGAAGATTCATTTTGTTGGGAATATAATGATTGACTCTTTAATTAGACACCAAAAGAAAGCAGAATTATCTGATATTTTTGATAAACTAACTATGAGTCAAGATGAAAGTTATGCCTTAGTTACTTTACATAGACCTTCCAATGTTGATGAATGTGATGGATTAAAGATGCTGCTGACTTCTTTAATAGAGATTGGAAAGCATATAAAGATAATTTTTCCAATGCATCCCAGGACTAAGAAGAACATTCAAAATTTTGGTTTATCAAATTATGTGAATTCCAGTAAAAATATTATCTTTACCGAGCCCTTGGGATATTTTGATTTTCTTAAATTGGAAATGAATGCAAAATTGATTTTAACTGACTCTGGTGGAGTTCAAGAAGAATCAACCTATTTTAGAGTGCCCTGTTTAACTTTAAGAGAAAATACAGAAAGACCGATCACAATATCAGAAGGAACGAATCAGCTGGTAGATTTGAATGTTACAAGTATTGTGAATAAATCCTTGGAAATTACTGAAGGAAAAGTAAAGCAAGGGAAAATACCTAAACATTGGGATGGAAAAACGGCTGAAAGAGTAGTAATGGTCTTGGATAAATGGTTTGAGGAAAGAGATAAAGCCACCGATAGCACCGAAAGCACCGAAAAATAATTAACAATGCAAAAGTTTAAGCCACCGAGAACACCGAAGGCACCGAAAAATGATTAACAATACAAAAATTTAAGCCACCGAGAACACCGAAGGTACCGAATAATTTTTATAATGTTAAAGTAAGGGGAGAGAAGGTAAAAAAAATATGATATATGAGATGGAGCTGAGTGATAGAATTATTGGTTGTGCAATTGCTGTTCACAAAGAGCTTGGAGCCGGATATTTGGAAAAAGTATATGAACGAGCTTTATGTGTAGAATTTCAATATCAAGATATTAGTTATGTTTATCAGGTTCCTATACCAGTTTTTTATAGAGATAAAATTGTTGGAGATTATATTGATGATATTATTGTAAAAGGTAAAATTATACTGGAGCTCAAAGCTTGTAATATAATTCATTCAATGCATTGCGCACAAATAATAAATTATCTAAGTGCAAGAGGGATCAAAGTAGGATATATCTTAAACTTTGGCAATGAGGTAAAATTAGAATTTAAGAGAATAGTCCATTAAACTATTTTTCAATTACTTTATAATGTAGAGATTTTATGTTTTATCTAAAGAATAATGAAATAGATGAATTTGTTGAATTTAATAAGAAAATGTATCCTTTGCGTAGAGGATTGGAAGAGAGTATTCTTTACAAATTACATCATCCATATATAAGCAGAACTGATGATACTTTCTATCCTATAATAGTAGCAAAAGATAAAAATGAAAGATTTATTGGACAGTTTCAAAGAATTCCTTGTAAATACTATATAGATGGAGAACTCTTTGATGCCTTTTGGGGAATGGATTATATTGTAGAAGAGGCATCAAGAGGAAGCGCTGCAGGTGTGTTTCTTGCTAAAAAAGCACTTAAAGATGATCATTTTGGTATGGGTTTATCACCGATATCGTTCAAACTACATTTACTTCTTGGAGAAAAGCATATAAGTGATTATTATAAGTACATACGATTTAGGTCGTTATCTAATCTTTTGAAATTTGCAATATCTATAGTAATAAAACATCCTTTACGATCTCGTACCATAAGTGATTATTATCCGAATATAATTAATATTGGAGGTGTTTGTTTTCAAAAGAAAAGTAATCCTTCTGATATAAACTGGGAATTTGAAAATAATAATTATATAGAGTTTTCAAGAGATAAAGAATTTTTGTCTTGGAGATTTGGTTCTTATCCTAAAGTTTTTACTACATACACTTATGGTGATGAATCAGGAACTAAGGCGTATTTTATTATTAGAAATGTTATCTGGAAAGGATTTCCGTTTTTGTTACTCGTAGATTATAAGTATAGAGGAAATACTTTACAACCATTGCTGAAGGCAGTTAGTAAGATTTTAAAAAAATCACATAATTATGGGATCATAACTTTGAGTTCTTTTTCTGATGTTGACAGAGCATTAAAACATAATCATTATATTAAATTTGGCTCTAATGGCCAAATAGTTACTAATGTAAAAATAAATCTTTCAAAACAACAAATAAAACAGAGGAAATCAATATTTGTAACATTTGCTGATTCCGATGCTGATTTTTTCTATGGTAATAAGGATTGGTATGAATTATGAATTATAGTATTGTTGTTATGTTTCACGAAATACATAGTAGCGTATGGTTTAATGAAGTATTAGTGCATTTGGGAAAGAAATATAAATTCGTAAATGCTGATCAACTTTATGAAAATATCCATTCTACTGGTTTGTGTCATATTACTTTTGATGATGGACACAGGAGTTTCTTTGAAAATGCTTATCCAGTATTATATGAATTACAAATTCCTGCAACTTTATTTGTATCTCCTAAAGTTATAGAAGAAGAAACAAATTATTGGTTTCAAAGTGTAAGAAAATTAAATAATAATGATTTTCATCAATATGTTTGCAAGAAAGTATCATATAGATTTAGTAACCCTATAACAGATTTTTCGGTTTATTCAATACTAAAATCAATTCCTGTTAAGATTATCCTGGAACTTATTGAGAATTATGAAAGTGAGAATAGGATTGAAGAAGAACCATATATGAATATAACAAAAGAACAATTGATAGAACTAAATAATTCCGGTCTAGTTGAAATTGGCTCTCATACAAATAACCACCCTATCTTAATAAATGAATCAGATAAGGTTTCTGAATTGGAAATAAAAGATTCAATAAAAATGTTAGAAGATATGATTGGTCATAATATAGATTATTTTGCTTTTCCCAATGGACAGCCAGGTCTTGATTTTGGAGAAAGAGAGATAAGAATTCTAAATGAAATAGGTATAAAACTGGCATTTTCTACTTCTTCCCAAAAAATTTATGGTAAAATTAATAATTATATGGTTCCAAGGATTGGTATATCTAAAGGGAATAACTTTTATATTGATAATAAAATTAGATTTGCTAAACAATGGTCACAATTAAGGAGCATAAGCCATAGAAATACGGAAGGTAAAGAAAGAAAGCGCCTTAAGTCAATGTTATTATTAGACCAATAGAAATCATATAAATGAAGGATAAATTTAATTATTCTTGTTATTAGGTTAATGTTATGGTAATATTGTTACAAGGAATCATTATTTATTCTTCATTTTAAGAGAATAATATTATAATGTTAAATGTTATTTTATATTTATATCTATATATAGCAATTACCTTTCGTTTAGCACCTGAATTTACAAGAGTAAGTGGACAATTATTATGTTGGGAAGCCGAGGTGTTTGGTCATTTCCCTATATTTTTGACACTTCCCAATAAAATGATAGAAGAAAGTAATAATGATTCAGTTCATAGAAGTTCTCAGAATCCAATTAGTTACTTATTCGCTGAAAAAATTCGTAGAAAATTGAACTTAATTAACTTGGGTTCTACTGCATTAAAGCTTTATACTGGGCATCTTACATATTTTGTTAAAAAGAATTATGACTTTATTACTTGTAAAGAATATTATGAATCTTGGTTAAAAGACAGTATCTAAGAAAGTTGTTTTTATTAGCATTCAATTAATAGTAAATACTAAAAATCTAGGAGAGATGATGATTAGCATATTACAAAATATTATCAACAATGTACGAGAAAACAATGGTATGCCTCCCTTGGAAAGCATATCAGAAAATATGGATTTAAGAACTGATATTGGCTTTGATTCTCTTGATCTTGCAGAATTAACTGTAAAAATTGAAAAAGAAACAGGAATAGATGTTTTTGCAGATAGCTTTGTTAATACTGTTGGTGAAATATTGGAAAAGATATCTAAATGAAAGAAGATATTTTCTTTATTTCTAAAAATGGAACAGAGTTTACCTACCATAACTTGATTGAGGACATTAATAATACCACTAAGTTATATAGATACTGCTATAATCCAGATACTTATTCTATATTTCTACAGATTATAACCAGCATTATTTTTGGACAAAATCTTATTCTCTTAGATAATGATTTTACTGATATAGAATTAAATTCTTTGGGTATAGATAACAATGAACTAAATAGTTATGAGCATATCAACCACCAGCCAATTACAGATTTTCAGAACATACTAAATAAAATAAATAACAATGAAGATTGGAAACTTACCCTCTTCACATCTGGAACTACTGGAATACCCAAAAGAGTTACTCATACAATTGGTAATCTTACCAGATTTGTTCGGATTTCTGAAAAGCATAAATCCGATATCTGGGGTTTTGCTTATAATCCTACTCATATAGCTGGAATTCAAGTTTTTTTCCAAGCACTTTTTAATGGAAATACTATAATTGATCTATTTAATGTAAGTAAAAGCGAAATTTTTAATAGAATTGAAAAATATCAAATATCCAATATTTCTGCAACACCTACTTTTTATAGAATGTTAATGCCAATAGACAAATATTATCCTAGTATTAGGCGAATAACATCCGGGGGGGAAAGATTTGATGCAAACCTATCAAATAATTTACTTAGAGCATTCCCTAATGCAAAACTAAGAAACATTTATGCTTCTACTGAAGCTGGCTCCGTCTTGGAGTCAGATAATGATCATTTTAGAATAACTAATCCTCAAATATGCAAAATTGAGCATAATAAATTATATATCCATAGCTCTTTAATTGGATTGGAAGATAATTCTGATTATTGGTATGATACAGGTGATTTGGTTGAAATTGTAGATGAAAATACAGGGGAATTTGTTTTTGTTAGTAGAGATAATGAAGTGATAAATGTAGGGGGTTATAATGCAAATCCTTCAGAAATTGAAGAAGCATTATGTAATCATCCGGCTGTTGAGCAAGCAAGGGTTTGGGGGAAACCTAATCCTGTTATTGGGAATATACTAATAGCAGATGTCGTTTGTAGATTTAAATGTACCGAAAAAGAATTGCGTGAGTATCTCAGAACTATACTCCAGGATTATAAAATTCCCCGTATAATTAATTTTACAACTACAATTGAGAAAACACGAAGTGGGAAAATAAAAAGGACTTAAATATGAAAAATGTATTGGTTACAGGTATAATGCAAGGTTTAGGCCTACAGATAGCTAAAAACTTGCTTCAAAAGGGATATAATGTTTATGGGGTATCTTTGAAAGAAACTGATACTTTAAAAGAACTTGAATGTCTTCATCCAAAACAACTTACAAATATTTATTGTGATTTGGGAAATATTGACAATTCTATTGATATAATCTTTAATAAAGTTATTGGTTTCAATATCCCACTATATGGATTTGTAAATAATGCAGCAATTGCTTACGATGATATAATAAGTAATTTGCAATATAAACCGCTGTTAAAAATGTATCAAATAAATGTTTTTTCTCCTATGATGATTACAAAATATGTGATTCGTAATATGCTTCTACATAGAACTTCTGGGTCTATTGTTCATATCTCTTCTATTAGTGTTCATACTGGATATAAAGGGCTGGCTATGTATGCCTCTACAAAAGGAGCATTAGAAGCGTTTTCAAAAACCACTGCTCGGGAATGGGGTGAAAAAGGAATAAGATCTAATGCTTTAGTGGCAGGTTTTATGGAAACTTCAATGAGTAGTACTTTAAGTAAAGAACAAAGAGATAGAATATATAAGAGAACTTCCTTAAAAATACCTACAACAGTTGAATCAGTAGCAAATATGGTTGAATTCTTATTAAGTGATAATAGCCGTTCTGTTACTGGAGCAAATGTTTTTGTAGATTCCGGAACAATTTGATATTTGTATTACTTACTTAATTATAATTAGCTTATGGTTTGAAAGGAATACTTCAGATCAAGAAATTAATGATGACTATTAATATACTATGGTTTGAATATGGAATATAGTATATTATTTATTAAAAAGTTTGCAAGAGTTAATGGAATGAAATTATGAAAATTAAGTTTTCTTTTATTATTTCAATAATATTATGTTCACTATTTATTTTAAGTTGTGACAATGGGACGAAGACACAAAAGGGTATTATATCAGGTGTGATATATTTAGATGGTCAAACAGAGTATTCTGGAATTATTGTATCTGTTTTTTCTGCTGATGTTGTTCCTATAGAAATAAAAAATGTAAATAGAGAATACCCTCAACTTCCTTATCCTATAAATGATTATGTGTATTTTGATCACAGAGCATATAATCCGATTAGAACTGTATATACCGATTCAGAAGGGAAATTTGAGATTTCAGATATTACTTATGGCAACTATATTATTGCTTATTATAAAGAAGGTTGGGGGTATAATTATATGTATGATATTGAGTTAAATAGTCCTGAGTATAATATGGAAGAACTCCGTTTATATCCAGAATTGGAAGTTCCCCATAGTATCACTAATGAATATATTTTTATTTCAGATAGAACCTATAGAATATCAGGCAATTGTGTTAGTTTACTTGGTTCTAACATAATTGCCCAGACAAATACTCGACTTATTATTGATCCTAAAGCTATTTTTCAAATAAATGGAAACTTTATTACCCAGCGGGAAGACAATAATATGGTTATTATAACTTCTTCCAATCGTATTTACAACCCCAATTCACAAGTTATAAATGGTCTTGCTATTGAATTTACAGCAAATTCGTCAGTTTCCAATCTGAATAATATCCTTTTTAGTTATCTTTATGACGGCTTGAAAATTACAAAGAAAAATTTGATAATTGAAAATTGTGGTTTTATAAGGAATATTAATTCTCTTCAAATCTTTAATGTTAACAATATAGAAATTCGCCATAATAATTTTTTAATAAACGAAGATATTCAATCCGAAACTGTTTATTGTTATAATACTGACCAAGTTGTGTTAGAAAGAAATATATTCTATAAAAATGCTTGTTCAATTAAAACAGAAATAGGAAAGAATTCTATTATTCAGAATAATTATTTTATAAATGGTGTTTATGAAATTCAAACCCTTTGGGAATCTACAGCCATAGCACAATATAATTCATTCAAAGATAGCAAAAATGCTTTATCTAATTCAGGAGCTTCAAATTTGGAAATTTTATATAATGAAATAAATTCAGAAACATGCGTTAATATTTTTAATACATCAAATTGGGAAAATACATTTACTCAAGGATGGACAAAAGCAAATAATAATAATTTTATGTCCACAGATTATGCTGTTCTATGTAAAGCTGTTTATTTTTATGGTGGTAATCCTATGCCCCTTGATTTTCATAATAATTATTGGGGAGTTACTAATAGTGACGATATTGCTAATATGATATATGATTATTATGATGCTCCTCCTCATGATACATCCCATGGTGGAAACTGGGGGATAATAGAATATATTCCTTTTAAAACAAGTCCAGTAACTAATGCTGGAGTTCAATTGAATAATACTTCATTGATAATAAAACCACTGAAAACACCGATATCACAAAAAAAATTTAGCCACTGAGGACACTGAAAGCACAGAGGACACTGAGAAATAATAGGATTATGTTACAGGAAAATAGGAAAGATGGAGTAAAATGGTTATTTTGGGGATGGTTTATTGTGGTTTTAGTGTTGAATGTTATCCCTTTGGGAAAAGAGACAAATAGAAGTTTGAGTGGTAATAAGATTTACCAATTTCGGCTGGATTATGTAGTTCATTCCTTAACTTTCTTAGTGTTTGCCTGGATATGGGTTTTAGGGAAGATAAAGAATGTTTGTTGGTTTGAGGGGAATGAGGTTTTGAAGTTTGGAGGGATTGTATTTATTTCTGCTCTGGGGCTTGAATTGCTACAGATTATTATACCTTATAGAACATTTAATCCGATGGATATGATAGCGAATCTCTTTGGAGCGTTGTTGGCTATGCTGTTTATTTTAATTAGCCACCGAGAACACCGAAGCCACCGAAAAGAGATTTATAATACAAAAATATAAGCCACCGAGAACACCGAAGCCACCGAAAAGAGATTTATAGCCACCGAGAACATTGAAGCCACCGAAAAAATATAACCACTGAGGACACTGAGAGCACTGAGGGCACTGAGAAAGTCATTTAATATTCAAAATAAGAGAGGAGAAGGTAAAAAGTTATGATATATGAGAAAGAGCTGAGTGATAGAATTATTGGTTGTGCAATTGCGGTTCACAAAGAACTTGGTGCTGGATATTTGGAAAAGGTATATGAACGAGCTTTATGTGTAGAATTCAAATATCAAGACATTAATTTTGAATCTCAGGTTCCTATACAAGTTTTTTATAGAAATCAGATTGTTGGTGATTATGTTGCTGATATTATTGTAGATAGTAAAATTATACTGGAGCTTAAGGCGTGTAATGTAATTCATCCATTGCATTCTGCTCAAATAATGAACTATCTAACTGCTACAGGAATTAAAGTTGGCTATATATTAAATTTTGGGAATGAGGCAAAATTAGAATTTAAGAGAATAGTCCATTAAACTATTTTTCGGTAATTTCGGTGGCTTAATTTTGAAAAGGGATTTTACAGTTAGAAAGTATGGTGAATTGTTGGATGCCTTTACGGAAGCAGGTTATAATTTCCAAAGAGTAGAAGATTTTATTCAAAAACCAAATGCTCAAGTTGTAGTTTTAAGGCATGATGTTGACCTAAGAAACTGGGCAGCAATTAGATTGGCAAAATTAGAAGCCAGTTTAGGTATTAAGTCAACTTATTATTTTAGAATTGGTCCGCAAAGCTATAACCCTAAAATCATTAAACAGATAGTAGATTTAGGGCATGAAATTGGTTACCATTATGAAGATTTAGCTACTTGTAACGGTGATATTGAGGAAGCAATACATTCATTTGAAAAGAATCTGTCCAAGATACGATATTTTTATCCTGTAAAAACAGTTTGTATGCACGGTAGCAGTGGAAGTCCTTATGATAATCGTGATCTATGGAATTATTATAAATTGGAGGACTTTAGCTTAATCTGTGAACCATATATAAGCTTAGATTATAACAAAGTATTATACCTTTCAGATACAGGCAGAAGATGGAATGGATTCAAAATGTCCTTAAGAGACAATGTTAAGAGTTCCTATAATTATAACTTTTATAAAACAAAGGATATTATCAAAAATATTGAGACCCTTCCTAAACAGATATTAATTAATGCTCATCCTGAGCAATGGACAAATAATCTGCCTGAATGGTTATTTGTAAAAATATTTTCAATAGCTCATACTTTCTATAAAATCCATTATAGAAATCCTAAGATTAAAGGATAGAATAGTTATCAGTTACAATAATATTAAAAAGCCATTTTATGCTCTTCTTAGTAATGATGTAGAAACAACATCTATATGGTTTAACGATCTGCGTGATTCTACGGGGAAAAAAGTTTTACAAAAAGGGATGCCCAAATTATTGGATTTATATGCAAAATATGGAATTAAAGCAACCTTTTTCTATACAGGGTATATTGCAAAACTATATCCTGAAGTAGTAAAAATGGCGGCAAATTTGGGACACGAAATTGGCTCTCATGGGAAGTCACATCTAAAAGAAAATGGCTTTGATATTATGCCTTATGAAAAGCAGGTCAAGCATCTTGAATATTCAAAAAAGCTACTTGAAGATATAAGCGGTAAACCAATAATTTCTTTTAGAGCTCCAGCTTTAAGAGTATCTCCAAATACTGCAACAGCGTTGTTAGAAACAGGTTTTCGTATTGATAGCTCAATTGCTTCTCAAAGGTTTGATTTTTTTCTTTCTTTTGGCTCTAAGAAAAAAATCAAGTTTTTAAATGCACCTCGTTTACCATATAGAACAAATCGGAATAATATATTTATAAGAGGTCAAAGTAACTTAGTAGAAATTCCTCCTTCGGCAACAATTATTCCTTTTGCCGGAACAACAATGAGAATTATGCCTGAAATAACAAGTTATCATCAAAAGATTTTGCACTTGGAAGCAAAATTAAATCGCAAGCCCTTAGTTTTTATTATACATCCTAATGAAATAATTGATGAAAGCAACGAACCAAGAATTATAAAGCGTCGTTCTGATAATGTTATTGCCTATGTTTTAAGCGATTTATTAAGAGCTAAACTTAAAACCAAGAATCTGGGTGAAAATGCTTTGCCATTATATGAACAGCTTGTATTATATTATATTAATAAAGGATATGCATTTACTACTATGCAGGAATATGTATCTTTAAATGAAGGTAAAATAAGCAACCTATGAAAGCATATCTGAAAGTTGAATTTCATCCTCTCCCTTTTCATCAGGAAAGGTCTTTTTTTAAGGCATTGAAACATACTACAAAAGAACATGGATTTTCGGGTCCTTTTGCACAATGCAGGTTTTTAGCTTCAAGAACTAAAGATCATTGGTTACAAGTAATATCAAGAATAATGCCTTTTAATGGTATTCGGGTTAAACTCCAAAAGATGAGAGGTGTTATGATCGCCAGAGATGTTCACATCGGTCCTTTGGTTACAATTGATGATGTGTATCCTTATTTTGTGTCTATTGGAAGAGGATCATCAATTGCCGGTAATAATTTTATTTTAACTCATTCTAAACCCCTTGAATATCATAGTGAAGTTAGTAAGGCCTATGTAGCACCTGTTAATATAGGGAAGCATGTTTGGATTGCTATCAATGTAACTATTTTACCAGGCGTAACGATTGGTGAGGGTTCTATAGTTGCATCCGGTAGTGTTGTTACAAAATCAATTCCTCCTCTTGTTTTAGCAGCCGGTATTCCTGCTCAGGTGAAAAAGGATCTAGCTCCGAAATTGAAAAAAAACTATACAGATGAAAATTTCAATGCTATTCTTGAAAAGCGGAAAAAAGAATTTGGATTTTAAATATTAGAAGGATTTATGAAACAGTTAGTTAGGAATGTTCATATAATTGGGACTGGTTCTTATACACCTGAAACAGTTTACACAAATGAATATCTTGAAACGATTGTACCTACAAGTGCCAAATGGATTGAAGAAAATCTTGGTATTAAAGAAAGACGAATTGCTTTACCAAACCAAACAACAAGTGATCTTGCAGTTGAAGCAGGTAAAAAAGCAATTGAAAATGCTGGTCTGAAACCTGATGATATAGAACTTATTATAGTTGCGACTGCTACCCCTGATCGCTTAGCTCCCTCTACTGCAGCTATTGTTCAAGATAAATTGAAAGCTTATAATTCTGTAGCTTTTGATCTTGCAGCTGTTTGTTCAGGATTTCTTTTTGGTATATCTACAGCTTCTCAATTTATTGCAACCAGTGTTTATAATAATGCTTTAATTATTGGAGCTGATACTTTTTCCAAGATAATTGACTGGAGTAGAAGAGATTGTGTGTTTTTTGGAGATGGAGCTGGAGCTGCTGTTTTATCACATACAGAAACAGATGGGGGATTTTTGGCTTTCAGATTATATACAGATGGTAGAGGTAAATGGAATTTCACTATTCCAGGAGGTGGTTCTGAATTCCCTTTAAGTTATGAAAATGTAGATGCTGGCTATCGCTATTTTCAAATGAATGGCAAAGCTGTATATGAGACAGGTGTAAAAGTTCTTCCTAAAGCTATATGGCAAGTGTTAAAGGATACGGGATTAAGTATAAATGATATTGATTATATGATACCTCATCAACCAAGTATTAAGATTTTAAAAGATACCGCTGAAGTTATTGGTTTGCCTTTTGAAAAAGTAATGACTAATATGGATCGTTATGCCAATACATCTGGTGGCACTATTCCTATTTTATTAGATGAAGTGAATCGGGCAGGGAAATTAAAACCGGGAACTTTGGTTTTATTTGCTGCTGTAGGTTCTGGGTGGACTTATGGTGCTTCCATTATTAGGTGGAGCTAAAAAAAATTGAAAATCTTAATTGCGGGGGCTTCCGGAGGAATAGGTAAATATTTAGCAGAACAATTTAGTGAAAAAGGTTTTGAGGTTTTTGGAACTTATAATTCACATCCCCCCAAGCAAAATTTAAAGTATAAAATGGACAAAGTAGATGTTACTAAAGAACCTGAGATAGAAGAATGGATAAATAATGTAGCTAATTGTTCAGATGAACTGTCCTTTATATATTGTGTAGGGTTAAATTATAACTGTATTACTCATAAAGCTGAAACAGACAAATGGCTTGAGGTTATCAATACCAATTTAATTGGAGCTCAGCTTTCTCTAAAACACATTTTGCCTCTTATGAGAAATAAAAGATATGGTAGGATCATATTATTTTCCTCTGTAGTTCCTCAAATTGGAGTTTCGGGGACAAGTGCATATTCTTCTTCTAAAGCAGGGTTATGGGGATTAACTAAAACTGTAGCTATAGAAAATGCAACTTATGGAATTACTATAAATACTGTCAATCTGGGCTATTTTGATATCGGTATGATTAAAGATGTTCCTACTGATTTGCTAAATAAAATAATAAATTCTATACCGATTGGAAAATTAGGAGATCCTGTTAATATCTTAAAAACGGTTGAATACTTGATAGCTACCGATTATATTACTGGTAGCCAAATTAATTTAAATGGGGGACTTTATTAAAAAGGTCTCTTACAAGTGTCACTTATTTCACGGATAAAAAAATCACACAAATTCCGCTAAAGGGTCTCTCTCAAATTACACACATAGAATAAGTAATGGATAAAGAGGATTATAGGGATTTAATAGAACGCAGATGACGGGATAGATTGAATTTACTGGCTTTCAATTTGTAGTTTTTTTATATGAGGTTGTTAAAAAGAAAATTATTATTGTTTATAATGAATAGGTGTTAGAGTTCAGGGTGCGGGAGTTCAAAGTTCAAAGTGCAGGAGTTCAAAGTTTTTTTTCGGTGGCTTCGGTGGCTTCGGTGGCTGATAAAAAAATCCCCAAAATCCTTAAAATCCTGTTCATCCCAGACCTATTAAAATCTGCGCAATCAGCGTAATCTGCGTGAGAGGATAAAGTATGAAGTATTTGGTGACAGGGGGAGCCGGGTTTATCGGTTCCAACATTGTGAAAGAATTATTAAAACAAAATCAGGAAGTTCGGGTTCTGGATAATTTTGCAACTGGCAAAAGAGAAAATATCCTGCCTTTACTGAAAGACCCGAAGTTGACATTGATAGAAGGGGATTTAAGAAGTTTTCATATTGTCCGTTCTGCTGTTAAGGGAGTGGATTATATTTTGCATCAGGGTGCTTTACCTTCCGTTCCGCGTTCCATAAATGATCCCATAACTACAAATGATGTAAATATTTTGGGGATGCTGAACATTTTGGAGGCAGCCAAGGAATTTGAAGTGAAACGAGTGATTTGTGCTTCGTCATCTTCAATTTATGGCAATAGCGAATTCCTTCCCAAAGTGGAAACGATGCCTGTTAATCCGATGTCGCCTTATGCTTTAACTAAATATACACAGGAGCGGTATTGCCAGATTTTCTATCAGTTATATGGATTGGAAACTGTTTCGCTCAGGTATTTTAATGTGTTTGGTCCCAATCAAGACCCTACTTCACAATATAGTGCTGTAATTCCAAAATTTATAAAATTGATGATGCCGGATAAGAGACCTATTATTTACGGGGATGGAAGTCAATCCCGGGATTTTACTTATGTGGAAAATAATGTGTGGGCAAATATTCAGGCCTGCACTGCAGAAAAAGCAGCTGGAGAAGTGATCAATATTGCCTGCGGGGAGAGTTATACTTTACTGGATTTAGTAAAGCTTTTGAATGAGATTTTGGGGAAGGATATTGAACCGATATTTGAAAAAGAGAGAGCAGGCGATGTGAAACATTCTTTGGCGGGGATAGATAAGGCAAAAGAGTTGATAGGGTATGAGGTAAGGGTGGATTTTAAAGAGGGATTGCAACGCACCGTAGAATTTTATAGATAGAACGCATTATTGTCCCACGCAGATTTCGCAGATAACGCAGATTAAAGTACTATAATATAATGAATTTGAACGAGATAAGTTATCAAATTAGGGGTGCTGTTTTTGATGTATATAATGAACTGGGACCCGGGCTAATGGAAAATGTTTACGAAAAAGCTCTTATTATTGAATTGCAGAATAAGAAGTTACAAGTTCAAAAACAAGTTCCAATAGAAGTTCTTTATAGAGGTTTTGATCTTGGTCTTCAATATCGGTTGGATTTATTGGTAAATGAACAAGTGGTAATAGAATTGAAATCGGTAGAAACATTATTACCTGTTCATCATAAGCAGTTAATAACTTACTTGAAATTAGCAAAGAAACCTTTGGGCTTTTTAATTAACTTCAATACTGATTCCATCAAAGACAATATCATAAGAATAGCCAATGACAAAAATCATCCAGACCTTAAATAATAAAATCTGCGAAATCAGCTTTAAGTGGGTTGCACGCAGATTTCGCAGATAACGCAGATTAAAGATTTATAATATAATGAATTTGAACGAGATAAGCTATCAAATTAGGGGTGCTGTTTTTGATGTATATAATGAACTGGGACCCGGATTACTGGAAAAAGTTTATGAACAAGCTCTTATTATTGAATTGCAGAATAAGAAGTTACAAGTTCAAAAACAAGTTCCAATAGAAGTTCTTTATAGAGGTTTTGATCTTGGTCTTCAATATCGGTTGGATTTATTGGTAAATGAACAAGTGGTAATAGAATTGAAATCGGTAGAAACATTATTACCTGTTCATCATAAGCAGCTAATAACATACTTGAAATTAGCAAAGAAACCTTTGGGCTTTTTAATTAACTTCAATACTGATTCCATCAAAGACAATATCATAAGAATAACCAATGACAAAAATCATCCAGACCTTAAATAATAAAATCTGCGAAATCAGCGTAATCTGCGTGGGACATGAAGAATAAGATTGCGAAGTATGCCCTGTTTGCCTTGGACCTGCTGATCATCGTCTTTGCGTTTTTATTTGCCGCAAAGATTAGGCCAGGCACCAAAAGGATAATTCTTACTTATTATCGCAGTTTTGTCCCTTTTGCTGTTATTTGGCTTGGTTCCGGACTTTGGGGTCAGAAATACAGTGTTAAAACTATTGGTGGCGGAGCTGACTATGTAAAACGAATTTTCAAATGCGATCTGATAGCGGTGGCTTTTATTTTTGGTCTAATGTATCTACTGGGGAAGTTTTATTATTCTCGTTACATTGTTTTCGGAACGATATCCCTATCTTTTGTTTTAGAGTTGTTTTTTTACCCTGCTGTTTATTATACTTTTCGTTTTCATAAGGAAAATGAGAGTTATGCATCTACAAATTTGGTAACGCATTCCAAAGCAATGGAAAATATGCAGAGTCCAAAGTTCTTTCTGGATTCGGCAAATGCTGTTCCCATTATCAGTAATGAACCCTATCATTTACCTTTTAGCGAGAATATTGATTCCGATTCCATTCTTATTCCGCTCTGGCAACAATATTTGGCTGAGCAACCGCAGTTATTTGAATTCATAAATGACTATCTGGACCTGGGTCGTTTCAGCAAAAATGGTACTTTAATCCTTAATTCCGAAAATTATTTCAATATTCAAAATGAGCCGGTGAACAGTCGGCAGATTTTTATCAATCTGCATAAAATAAATGATTTACGTCGGCTGAACTATTATTTTATCCGGGTTAACGAATTGCTGATTGAGGGAGGTGTCTTTATCTGTAAAGGACAAACCATCTCAGAGAGGCATAATCTTTTTTATAAGCGTTGGACACCTTATCTTGGATCGATCCTGTATGGGATCGATTTTATTTTTAGGCGCGTTTTTCCTAAATTGCCAATTTTACAGGGTTGGTATTTTGCCATAACGAAAGGTAAAAATAGAGCCATTTCGGAAACAGAAATGCTGGGACGCTTCTATTTTTGCGGTTTTGAACTGATTCATAAACGCGAAATTGACGATATGATGTATTTTATCCTGAAAAAGACAAAAAAACCTTGCACGGATCCCAATCCAACTTATGGACCTCTGATTCGTTTAAAACGCAAAGGTAAAGACGGTAAAACAATTTACCTAAAAAAACTGCGGACTATGCATCCTTATAGTGAATATCTGCAGGACTATGTGTATCAGACCAATGCTTTGCAGGAAGGAGGCAAGTTCTCCAATGATTTTAGGGTAACTTCCTGGGGGAAGGTCTTAAGAAAATTGTGGCTGGATGAATTACCCCAACTTATCAATTTCCTTCAGGGTGATCTGTCTTTAGTGGGAGTGCGAGCTTTGAGCGATCACTATTTTTATCTTTATCCACCAGAAATGCAAGAACTTAGGATAAAACTGAAACCGGGTTTGATTCCTCCCTTCTATGCTGATATGCCTAAAAGCTTTGAAGAAATTGTGGAATCGGAAAGAAGATATATTATGAAGAAAATGGAAAAACCCTTTAAGACGGACTGGGTGTATTTTTGGAAAAGTGTGTGGAATATTGTTGTTAAGGGTGCCAGGTCAAATTAGAAGTTCACGCGGATTTCGCAGATTTGAATAGGTCTGGGATGAATAGGATATTCAGGATTTATGGGATTTTTTATTAGCCACCGAGATCACCGAAGGCACTAAAAAAAAACTTTGAACTCCAGCACTTTGAACTTTGAACTAATAATAGGTCTGGGATGAACAGGATATTCAGGATTTATGGGATTTTTTATTAGCCACCGAGATCACCGAAGACACCAAAAAAACTTCTAACTCCAACACTTTGAACTTTGAACTCCAGCACTTTGAACTTTGAACTAATAATAGGTCTGGGATGAACAGGATATTCAGGATTTATGGGATTAATAAATAGAAATATTAAGTCCCATCGGGACGACAGGTACTAACAACGGGTTTTAACCCGGTGAAAAGATAAAAAACATATCAACTTTGGGAGCAAAGTCCCATCGGGACGACAGATATTAACAACGGGTTTCAACCCGGTGAATATTATAAGAGAATATATGCCTAATAGTTTTACTCAGCTTTATATCCACTATGTCTTTATAGTTCAAGAACGTGAATGTGCTCTCAAGCCAGAGATCCAAGAACGTTTTTACCCATATTTGGTTAGTTTAATCCATCAAAAAAAATGTGTAACAATAGCTATAAATGGGACAGAAAATCACATTCATTTACTTGTTAAAATGCACCCGGATGTTTCTATATCAGAATTAGCTAAATTTGCTAAAGCTAATTCCAGTCATTGGGCTAATGAAATAAGATTATTTCCCCATAGATTTCATTGGCAAGAAGGTTATGGTGCTTTTTCCGTGTCTCAAAGTATGTTTTAGACGGTTGTAAAATATATAGAAAATCAAGTGGAACATCATAAACATCAGACAGTTCAAGAAGAATATGAGCTTTTCCTCAAAAAACATAAGATAGAATATAATCCTAAATATCTTCCTAAATAAGTATATATCTCACCGGGTTGAAACCCGTTGTTAGTATCTGTCGGGGCTGTCCCGAAACTAAAATAAGATAAAAATCAATAAAAAGATATAAGATTTTACTTGACAATATTGAATGCTCTTGGAATATGGTCTCATAAACATCAGGAGTTCAGAAATGAGTTACAGAGAATATAATCAAGAGCAAACAGACATCTTCGGTTTGGACATCAATGCCAGAATTCCGGAGCATCATTTAGTGCGTTTTGTTAATGACCTGATTGAGAATATGGATTTAACCAAGCTTCATGCTCAATACAGTCCCGAAGGCAGTCCGGCATATAATCCCAAGATGATGTTAAAGATCATTGTTTATGCTTATATGAATGGTATCTACACTTGTCGTAAGATTGCCAAAGCAGTAAGGGAGAATATCAATTTTATTTGGTTAACAGGGGATCAGCAACCGGACTTCAGAACGATCAATACTTTTGCCTGGACAAGATGTAAGGATGTATTGGCAGAGGTTTTTTGTAAGGTCGTTTTAATGGCAGAGGAAAAAGGTTATCTGGAATTGGATTCTTGTTTTATCGATGGCACGACCTTGAGAGCTAATGCTGGTAAGAATTCCTATATCTGGAAAAAGTCGGCTCTCAGATATCAGGAGCAGGTTAAGACAAGAGTGGATAATTTGTTTTGCCGGATCAAAAAATTGAATGAAGAGGAACAGCTTCAATATGGAGATCAAGATTTAAGAGAAGTTGGTACTCAGTTAGAATTTTTAAATGAACTCAATGTAGAAGAGGCTGAGCCGGAAGAGATTGCTCAAGCAGTGGAAAAGGCACAATCAGAACTGCAGAAAGCTGTTGATACTTTGAAAACACACCTTCCTTCTAACGCTCCTGCTATAAAAAATATCAACCATTTACTGTCAGAGCTTAATAAGATACAAAAACTGGATGTGCCCAAACTAGAGAAATACGATCAACAAATTGAGATTATTGGTAAAGATAGAAACAGTGCCTCCAAAACGGATAATGATGCCACTTTTATCCGGATGAAAGACAGTTTATTAGCTCCGGGATATGTATCCTCAATCAGTACTTCTAACCAATTTGTCACTGCCGTGCATCTCTATAATGTACCCCGGGAGGCAGTAGAATACACTACACTAATGGATATTCATTATACCAGTTTGGGTACTTATCCCAAACAGGTAATAGGAGATGCCGCTTATGGCATTTCAGTAAATTTGGATTATACCCATAAGAAGAAGATTGTCAGTTACTTAAAGCCCCCGGATTACAAACGGGATTACTGGGATAGTTTATTACCCGGTTTCGTCTATGAGGAAACAAAGGATCAATGGGTTTGTCCTAATGGTAAGACATTGACTTTAGATAATGAGGAAGTGGTTAGGGCTAATGGACCGGAGAGAACCGTAAAGAGTTATAGATGTGAAGATTGCCAAGATTGTCCCTTTGTGCAGAAATGCATTCCCTATAAGAATAAGAGCGGTAAAAACTTGGTCTATGATCCTTATTTGAGTCCTCTGAGGCAAGAAACGGTTCATAACCTTCAATCGAAAGAAGGAAAGAAACTGATGAAAAAACGATGTATTGAACCGGAAGCGGTGTTTGCCTCTATTAAGTGGAATAGTAAATTTAGTCGCTTTACAGTCAGATCCTTAAGTAAATGTAAAAACCAGTTGCTGCTGGTCTTGCTTGGACATAACATCCAGAAATTCTATAATGCCTCAATGGCTACAATGACAGGAACATAAAGGAGGAAATTAGGCTAGAAACTTGCTAAAAAGCGGATTATGAATCGAGTTGGGAGGAAACTATATATCTCCTCCATAAATTTTTGGGAAATACTACTCTTTAGTCTCCGTTTTTCATGAAATCTCCGATTCAAAACCCGGCAAAAATATCTTTATCCCCTTCCTATGGAAAGAATTTTTTAGTTGTGAGACAGCTCCTATTTTCCCCAATAAATATAGTTTTGTAGGTTCTTTTCTTATCGCCGGGTTAAAACCCGTTGTTAGTACCTGTCGTTCCTACAGAACTTTTTAAAGGTGTAAGTTTTTAATACTTTCATCTGTTCGCCGGATCGAAATTTGCCGTAATGGAAATGCCCTACTTAATGGGAGTTTAGATAAAATAAAAATTTGTGCTTGACAGTATCGCTATGGACTTGAAAATAGTGCTGATTGATAATATTGATAGATATTGCAGGAAAGAAATTAAATTTGAGGATAAGTATGAAAAAGGCAGTAGTAAGTGTATTTGGGTTTGTGTTGATAGCAGGTATTCTTTTTGCTCAACCTTGGATTTATGATTTTGGCACCGATATAAAATCCTATTCTAACCCTGAACATGGTTCTTTTAATTTTTTACCTCAACCTCTATCAGGTGAAGATTTTATTAGAGTAGGTAGTAGTGGCAGTATCAATCTGGAAAATCCTGGTATAGCAGATTTTGGATCAGGTTCCGAATTAAGAATTGTAGCATCAAATACTGGTAATAGTACTAAGGCATCAATATATAATTATGAAGGTACTAATCTATTCTATATAAGATTTAATCTTCTTCTTGGTGATTTTGAAGGAGGGAATACAGCTAATTCAGGAACTTTTTATTTTGTTATGGGTAATAATGGTAATAGTAATTTCTCAAGTGATTCGGGCTATAACAGAGATTATTCTTTCACAATACTATCATTTACTTTTGGGGAATCCGGCTCTATAATAACACAATATCATTGGGGTCTTTCCAGTATTGGAACATTAAGTGGCAATCCAATAAGCCAAGGGACAAATTATTTAATAGAGATTTGGGGGAATAATACAGAATTTAATAAATCTTATTATAAAAATGGAACTTCTAACACCCTTAACCAAAATTATATGCATTTATGGATTAATGGGGTAAAATATAGTTTAAAAAAGGCAAATATTGCTGACAATAAGGTTATAAATTCTTTTATGTTTTATGGTGCTGGCAGTAACAATAATGTGGCTAATTGCTTTGTAGATAACATTGTTTATTCCAAAGCGCTTTATTCAAGTCCCTCTAATCAAGCGTCATTTTTTAGCAATCAAAATTGTTCCTCAAATTCAATTGAGCTAACCTGGACCCCTGGTAATGGTAATAAAAGAATTGTTATTTTAAGCACAAATAGCAATATTATAGCTCCTGAGGATGGAACAGATCCGGAGGCGAATTCTGTTTTTGGCAGTAAAGGTCAGCAGGTTGTTTATAATGGCACTGGAAATTCTGTAACTGTTTCCGGTTTATCATCTTCTACGACCTATTATGCAAAGGTATTTGAAGTTAACGGTTCCGGATTTGCAACTATGTATAATACAACAGGAAATACTATTCAAATAACTACTGCGGAAGATACTTTGCCGGTAGAGCTGTCCAATTTTAGGGCAGAATTAGATTATCGGAATAGGATTCAACTTATGTGGGTAACGCAATCGGAAACAAATCTTTTGGGGTATTATATTTATAGAAACGATGTAGATGATGTTACAAATGCAGAATTGGTTTCACCTTTAATTGAAGCAACGAATAATACTTCTTTGCAATTGTATATTTATACCGATGAAACAATAAACGAGGCAGGTAATTATCATTATTGGCTGCAATGTATTGATTATAACGGGAAGGAAAAGTTATTTGGTCCTTCAATTTGCAAGTATGAGTTGCCGGTAACTGTTTCAGGAGCTGAAATTCCTTTGCGGGAAGGAATAACGAGTATTTTTCCCAATCCTTTTAATCCCTGCACCACTATCAGTTATGATATGGATAATGCCGGTTTAATGGAATTGGCTATTTATAATATAAAGGGGCAGAAGGTTTGGGGAAAGATATTGGAACATAGCGGAAAAGGGAATTACAAATATCTTTGGAATGGGTGTGATGAAAAAGGAAAGGAATGTAGTTCAGGGATTTATACTGTCATAATGCGATGTGGGGAAAGGAATTACATTAGAAAAATGACAATACTGCAATAATATTTCACGCAGATTTCGCAGATAACGCAGATTAAAGAATTATAATATAATGAATTTGAATGAGATAAGCTATCAAATTAGGGGTGCTGTTTTTGATGTATATAATGAACTGGGACCCGGATTACTGGAAAAAGTTTATGAACAAGCTCTTATTATTGAATTGCAGAATAAGGAGTTACAAGTTCAAAACCAAGTTCCTATAGAAGTTCTTTATAAAGGTTTTGATCTTGGTCTTATACTATATTTATCTTGAAAAAGACATAAATACATTACTAAACTTATATGGATTCCTACTTTCGCAGGAATGACAAGTGGCTTTTCTTTCAAGAAATAATATTCAATATCTTCTGGACTTATTTGGTAAATGAACAAGTGGTAATAGAATTGAAATCGGTAGAAACATTATTACCTGTTCATCATAAGCAGCTAATAACATACTTGAAATTAGCAAAGAAACCTCTGGGCTTTTTTTATTAACTTCAATACTGATTCCATCAAAGACAATATCATAAGAATAGCCAATGACAAAAATCATCCAGACCTTAAATAATAAAATCTGCGAAATCAGCTTGAAGTGGGTTGCACGCAGATTTCGCAGATAACGCAGATTAAAGATTTATAATATAATGAATTTGAACGAGATAAGCTATCAAATTAGGGGTGCTGTTTTTGATGTATATAATGAACTGGGACCCGGATTACTGGAAAATGTTTACGAACAAGCTCTTATTATTGAATTGCAGAATAAGGAGTTACAAGTTCAAAACCAAGTTCCTATAGAAGTTCTTTATAAAGGTTTTGATCTTGATCTTCAATATCGGTTGGATTTATTGGTAAATGAACAAGTGGTAATAGAATTGAAATCCGTAGAAACATTATTACCTGTTCATCATAAGCAGCTAATAACATATTTAAAATTAGCAAAGAAACCTCTGGGCTTTTTAATTAACTTCAATACTGATTCCATCAAAGACAATATCATAAGAATAGCCAATGACAAAAATCATCCAGACCTTAAATAATAAAATCTGCGAAATCAGCTTTAAGTGGGTTGCACGCAGATTTCGCAGATAACGCAGATTAAAGATTTATAATATAATGAATTTGAACGAGATAAGCTATCAAATTAGGGGTGCTGTTTTTGATGTATATAATGAACTGGGACCCGGATTACTGGAAAAAGTTTATGAACAAGCTCTTATTATTGAATTGCAGAATAAGGAGTTACAAGTTCAAAACCAAGTTCCTATAGAAGTTCTTTATAAAGGTTTTGATCTTGGTCTTATACTATATTTATCTTGAAAAAGACATAAATACATTACTAAACTTATATGGATTCCTACTTTCGCAGGAATGACAAGTGGCTTTTCTTTCAAGAAATAATATTCAATATCTTCTGGACTTATTTGGTAAATGAACAAGTGATAATGGAATTGAAATCGGTAGAAACATTATTACCTGTTCATCATAAGCAGCTAATAACATACTTGAAATTAGCAAAGAAACCTCTGGGCTTTTTAATTAACTTCAATACTGATTCCATCAAAGACAATATCATAAGAATAGCCAATGACAAAAATCATCCAGACCTTAAATAATAAAATCTGCGAAATCAGCGTAATCGGCGTGAGATTAATACAATTGCAGGAGGTAAATATCATTTAAATTAAGGGGATTTTGAAAAGCGGGAACGACAGCATTGATAGTTTTCAGGGCTGAATAAGAATCACATTCGGCAATAACTGAAAAGATGTCTATTCCCTTTGCTTGCAGTTGGTTAAGTGTATTTTGATTAACGCAGGCACCTGATACATTTTCTAAATTATCATTTCCATCGCTGGCAAGAGCATAAAAAGTAATATGCTTTTTGCCGGCGATTTTTTTTGCCAGCAAAAGGGCAAGATGTGTGCAGCGTCCTCCAATTCCATTTCCGGTAACTTTCACAGGTGCTTCTCCGCCAAAGATATACATCCCTTTTTTGTCTGTGGAAAAAGCAAAATCAGCAATAAATTCTGCTACATTTTCTACATTTTCAGAAAAATATCGGGGCTGAACATAAACGGGGGGAGGAAGTTCTTTAGCTAACTGATAGCGAAGAGAGAAGTTATCGCCTATAATAGAATAGTAAAGTTCCTGCTTGCCCTTTTTCAATTTTGCCTGATAATAATTATCTTCAATTTTTTGGGAATTAGCAGGGAAAAAACAGCCGGAAGCAATAATTTCAGGTTCATTATCCGGGACATCGGAAAGAGCATAACAATATATTTTCATAGCTTTTATATAGTTAAGTGCCTTTCCGGCTTTGACTTTGGACTTTTTAGCGCGTTCATAATTCATTTCTTTGATATTTAAGCCACTTTGCAGCAGGTTCTTATTAAAAGCAATCAAATCCTCTAAAGTAAAACCGTTAATTGGCACTTCAAATAGAGAACTTCCTCCTCCACTAAGCAGGATTATAAGTTCTTCATTTGCATGAAGTTCCTGTAGCCAGGAAAGAATCTCCCGGCTATATTTGATAGTATTGATATCAGGAATGGGATGGCTTGCTTCTCTAACTATTAAATTGGGTATTATTCCGGTTACATTTCCATATTTTGTAAGCAGATAGCCGGAATAATTTATTTCCCTTTTATTTAATATGTCTACACACACCTTAGCCATTGGAAAAGCACTTTTTCCGATGGCTAAAATTTTTACAGGAGGGGAAAGAGGTCTTTTTTCCAAGTCCTTTTTTAGTTCAGGCAGTGTATTTAGTTGCCTGAGAGCGCTTTCAAATGCGTTTATAATCAGGTCTTTCATATTTTAATTCCGCGTTGCCAAATTCCAATTTGGCAGAATAATTAGGTTGCCGAATTTCGCTTCGGCAAAACAGAAAAGCATATCAATGTAATTATATTATTTCTGGAATGAAAAGTCCTTTGTTATTCTTGCGAAAGTAGACATCTGTATAAGATTAAAAATATTTACGCAGTATCAAACATAAGCTTATATTCCAGCGGACTTTATCAAGTTTGACAAAAGAGAATTATTCACTCTAATGGTTAAATAGGATTTAGCTTAACCTTTTTTCAATCGGATGCTTGCATCAATTTTGTATCACCAACTCCCAGAATAAAATAGGGATTATTGGAATTAGCCCGTTTCATAATCACCCAATAGGGCTTATCTAAGATCAGATTTTTGGGTTTATAAGCATCAGGATTTATGGAAGTTATCATTCCTATGATAGCTTCATTTTCAACGCGGGCACCTTTTTCGTCCATATCAAATTTGATAATTTCCTGCATTAGAGCAATTTGGTAACCGTCAAGTTTTTTGTTTGTAACCTTTTTATTTAGCATTTCTTTATACTCGCGTTCATAATTTAGGTGTAAAATCGGTGCCTGAAAAATATCTTTCCGGTTCATTACAGTTCCAGGCATAAAATCTGCTTTTTCTTGAGCTGGTGCCTTTGTTTTCAGCATTTTTAAGACCTCATCGGGTTTATCCATTGGAAATCCCTTAGCCAGAAAAATCTGGTCTTGGTTATCTTTTAATTTCAAAGCGAGCAAGAACTTATCGTCATTTTCATAAGCCAAAATATAAACATTGGAATAGCTTTCAGCACCGGAAGTAAAACCATTAATTTTTTGATCCATAAAATTCAATTCCTGCTTTTGGAAAGCGATTGCATATTCAATTTGTTTAAGAAAATAGGCATAAGAGATAATATCTCTGTCACCTAATTTTAACTGCAAATCTGGTATGGTTTTGTCAGGAAATTTTGCCCTGCATTCATAATTGATAAGATTAACTGTTTTTTGACCGTATCCGCTTTTCACATAATAACTTGCAGCATCTATATCGGCTTTAGAAAAAACGGGATTATTTAAGCAATACAGTGTTTTAAGTGCGGATTCATCTTTAGTATCAAGTTCAATGGGTTCACTTGTAAAACTTTCTATCAGTTCATTCCAGGCAAGATTCATTGCTCCGCCCCAAATATAATTGTTGTGAAATTTACTGCCGGTATAATTAAAGTTTTCAGTTTCCGGAGTGATCTCTTTGGTTTTATGGTGGCAGCAAGCCGAAAATAAGAGGGCAGTTATCAGGATTATGACAATTTGATATTTCTGCATTTTTTAACCTCATTTCATCTTTTTGGCAGGATAAATTACGGGGAAATTGTGTCAATAACAATGTATATCTTTCACGAATTATGCATATCATATAGATTTCAATTGATAATGGGCTTAGGAGGAGCAGGATTTGTGTAATTTTCTCTCTCACAGATTACACAGATAACACAGATATATATTAGAAAGGATTTATAATTTTCCATTCTCAATTTTTCATTAAAGCAATCACCATTTCTCTATCTTTCCCTCAAAAAACCATTGACAGCAACAGCCAGCCCTAAAAATAAGCATTATCTTAAAGAGGAGTAATAAATGCGAAACGGAATAAAAATTATAATAGTGTGTTTGTTTTGCACTTTAACTTGGTCAATGCAGGGGGAAACAATTTCTCCTTTTTCCTTAAAGGATAAGACATTTGAAGCAAGAGCTGATTTTGGAATTGGAACCTTGAAGAACAGGAATTTTTCTTTTTGGGAAGGCAATTCTTCCTTTCATTATCCCCAAAATATTCAAGCGGAAATGGATTATGATAGTTATTCCAGTTTTCCCGAATGGAGTAAAAATGTCACTTTTCATTCCGCTCAGGAATTCTTGTATCTTGATGTGCCAAATAGTGGGGGAAATATTCAAGAGTTTAATTCATTTAATACTATTGGTGTAAAATCCAGATTAGCAGGAGTAGAGGTCTTTTATAACTTGATAAATAACCGTAATGATACAGATAAAAAGGCAACAAGTTATCATTTTAACAAGTATGGAATAGGTGCCGGTTTTCCTAATTCGGAATCATTACGACTTTTTGGCTGGTTAATGCATACCGATTTAAGCGATATTTATCCCGAAGTTGATTTTTCGTCCTATAAAGCTCAAATGGCTAAACGCTATAGCAGTAAAAGTCAAATAGCAGAACTGGGAATGGAATATGAATATAATGAGATACCGGATAAGGTATCAGAGGAAGAGCTAATTAAAGTATCTGAATATTTTCCGGATGACTATCTGGATTGGACTCCTAAAAAACGGTTTAGCGCTTATGTTTACGCTTCCAGTATGCGGAATTTTTATCTGGAACCTTTTTTCCTAAATGGGCATGCTCCTGACTGCAGTCCCTTATTATTAGCCAATAAATCTGCCAGTAGTGTGTTATGCAGATTTACCACAGAAGACAGAAAAAATGATTATGTGGATAACTCACAGATTGTTTTAGACGGCATTCTTGCCCTTAATTTCGGGAAATATTTCGGGCTTGATTTTCGCTATGATTCTGAAAAGAAAGAGGATTACAAAAACGATATAAAGGAAAATACTTACAATATTACAGGAAATATGCGGTTAAATTTTATCGGAAAGGAATCATATCGGCTAATTGGTATTTTGGAGTATTTATACAATAAAACCAAAGGTGAAAATGCCTCTGAAAATCTTAATTTTGGATTATATGGAATTTTACGCTTGAAAAATCATTTGAATTTAATCGCCTACCTGAAACTGGATAATGAATGGCAAAGAAAGGATGATTTTTTAGAGTTTGACCACAGAGATAATAAGCTCGGAACTATCCTTTCCGTGAGATTATAGTTGACATAATATTTCCAGATTTTGATATGGAATCATTAAAGAAAAGGGGGAATTTTTATAATGAAAGTGCTAAAGACCTTTCCTGATAAATGCATAACCTGCCATAATTGCGAAAGCGCCTGCTCCAAACTCTATTTTAAAGAGGATAATGCAGAAAAATCGTGCATAGTAATTAACGAAGAGGTTTATCCTCCGGAAATGATTGTCTGTAATCAATGCGGGAATTGTATTGATATATGTCCTACTTTAGCATTAACCATTAATACTCAAGGGGTAGTTATGTTGAATAAATCCCTTTGTATTGGCTGTTTGATGTGCGTAGCTGCCTGTCCGAATAATGCAATGCGTTTTGCTAAAGGTGTTTATAATCCTTTTAAATGCATTGCTTGCGGAAGTTGCCCCAAAACCTGTCCCGCTGAAGCAATAGAATTAGTAACCGCTTAAGGAGAGAAAAATGAACCGTAAATTAATTTCCGAATTCAAATATGACCTGGCACCTGTTATTCGTGGCTATAATAAACGCTCATTGTATATAAATTTAAGCACTAATGAAATAAAACAAAAGCCAGTTACCGAGCTAATGATTGATAAATTTGTTGGTGGGAAAGGTTTTGACCTTTATCTGATGTGGCATAGTGTTCAAGATGATACCAAATGGGATAGTCCCGAAAATGAAATCTGCATTTCTTTCGGTCCGCTTTGTGGAAATACTAGTTATCCAGGTAGCGGAAAATCCATTGTTACAACTATTTCGCCTTTAACGGGAATTCCTGTGGACTGTAATGTAGGTGGTCATTTTGGTCCTTATGCCAAATTTTCCGGCTGGGATGCTATTGAACTCCAAGGAATTGCCAATGAGGAAGTGATAATTTATATAGATGGTGATAAAGGCATTGTGCAAATTCTTTCCGCTCCCGACGAAGAGATTAATAGTCATATTCTTGCTGAAGAATTGATTAAAGAATTTGCCGACGGACCGGATAAATATCAATTTGTTTCTGTGGTTTCCAGTGGCAAAGCGGCAGATAATGTTTTAATCACCTGTCTGAATTTTTCCTTTTGGGATAAAAGAAGAAAAGTGGCTCGTTTGAAACAGGCAGGTAGAGGTGGAACAGGTAGTGTATTCAGGCACAAGAAAATAAAAGCATTGGTGGTAAAATATTCCGGTCTGAAAGTGGATTCTAATAATCCCGAGGATGCTGAAACCCTTAGAATGACTGGCTTGAAACTGCATAAAGAAATAGAAGAGGGGGATGCCACTCAAAATCGGATGCGCCAAGTGGGAACTGCACATTTGATGGAAATTATGAATGATTACGATTTACTGCCTATCCGCAATTTTAAATATGGTCAAAGCCCGGAAGCGGAAGGTTTACATTCCCGCGAATTTAAGAATCTATTTACTCAAGGTATGCCAGATGGTTGTTGGTATGGTTGTTCTCTTTCCTGTTGTAAAGGTGTGGATAATTTTGAACCAAGAACCGGACCCTACAAAGGTCAAAAGGTCTGTGTGGACGGTCCTGAATATGAAACAGCTGCGGGTTGCGGAAGTAATATCGGTGTTTTCAATGCCCGGGATGTAGTAGAAATTAATTTTTACTGTGATACTTATGGAGTGGATACAATTTCTTTTGGAACCAGCACCGCTTTTGCTATGGAATGTTATGAAAACGGTATTTTGAATAAAGAACGCACTGGCGGACTTGAACTTACCTGGGGAAATGCAGATGCTGCCTTGGAACTTTTACATCAAATGGCTAAGGGAGAAGGTTTTGGAGTTATAGTAGGACAAGGTGTGCGCAGAATGAAGCAGATTTTTGCAGAAAAATATGGTGCCGATCCCAATTTCCTGCAAGACATTGGTATGGAAGCAAAGGGTTTGGAATATTCACAATATATGAGTAAAGAGTCCCTGGCTCAACAGGGTGGTTATACTCTTGCCTTAAAAGGACCTCAACATGACGAGGCATGGCTTATTTTTATGGATATGGTGAATAACCAAATTCCTACCTTTAAGGATAAAGCTGAGGCATTGCATTATTTTCCGATGTTTAGAACCTGGTTTGGTTTGCAGGGATTATGTAAACTTCCCTGGAACGATATTGAACCGGCAAATAATGCTGAAACCGATGAACCGGCAAAAGTTCCGGAACATGTTCAAAACTATGTTGATATCTATAAAGCTATAACGGGTAAACCATTGGATAAAGTTTCTCTGATTGAACAGTCAGAAAGGGTCTATAATTTCCAGAAGGTCTTTTGTTTGCGGATGGGAAAAGGAAGAAGGATTGATGATGTTCCACCCTATAGAGCTGTGGGTCCTGTAACTGAAGAAGAATATCTTTCCCGTCAGGAACGCTATGATCAGCAGTTGAAAGAAAAAATAGGTGTTGACCCTGAAGGGAAAAGCACTGCTGAAAAGATGGATATTTTAAGAAAATATAGAGAAGACCAATATCAGCAATTGATTGATGCTGTCTATGAAAGAAAGGGTTGGACAAAAGAAGGAGTTCCTAAAATTGAACATTTGCAAAAAATAGGAATGGACCTACCTGAGGTTGTTGAAGTAGTGAAAAGATTTCTGTAATATATGCCCTCACAGATAACACAGATTGCACAGATATTTGGATATTTGTCGTCATAAGCCATATACACCGTCAAAGTTATCTCCAGGCTAAAAATTTATTAAGGCGCAAATGACTCCTGTCTTACATTCTCAATTGTCAATTAATTCGCTTTATCTCTCTGTGAAACAATCCTTTATTCCTTTTATGCGAAAGTTATCTTAACGCACTATATAGAGCTTTGATATCTTTTACTTTAACAACTTTTGGATTGGCTTTTACTTTAGCGTAACTGGAAATGAAGATTTTCTCATAACCCAATTTCAGAGTTTGGCTGATATGTTTATCCAATTGGGAAACAGGACGAACTTCTCCATTTAAGCCAACTTCCCCGATAAATACGGCTTTTTCAATTAGTGGTTGATCTTTCATACTGGAAATTAGAGCAGCTAAAATAGCCAAATCCAAGGAAGGATCGGTACTGCGTATTCCACCTGTCAAATTTACAAAGACATCACAATTGCGAAGATAAAGTGAGAGGTTTTTTTCCAAGATAGCTAAAAGCATAGCCAATTTTTTTTGGTCCAGTCCTACTGCTACTCTTTGCGGAGTTCCGTAATTGGAAGCATTTACAAGTGTTTGTACTTCCACAATGAAACTGCGGCTACCTTCCATAATACAACTAATAGCAGTTCCGATGTTATTTTGTTCGTGGCTGAGAAAGATATTATTGGGATTGGAGACCTCTATCAAACCGAGATGGGTCATTTCAAAAAGACCTATTTCGTTGGTAGAACCAAAACGATTTTTTACTGCTCGCAGAATTTTGTATTGACTGCGTTGTTCTCCTTCAAAATAGAGAACGGTATCTACCATATGTTCAATAATTTTTGGTCCCGCAACTAATCCTTCTTTGGTTACATGACCTACTAAAAATAGAGGTATACCTAAGTTTTTAACCGTTCGTAATAGGCGACTGGTAGTTTCTCTTAATTGAGTGACAGTTCCAGGAAGGGCATCAAGTGAAGGGATGCTTACCGATTGAATAGAATCCACAATTGCCAGATCAGGTTTATTATCTTCAATTGCTTCAATAATGTGTTCCGCATTGTTAGTACATAGCAGATAAATATTTTCACTTGTAACTTTCAAATGTTTACTGCGTAAGCGAATTTGTTCGGCACTTTCTTCACCCGAACAATAGAGTGTTTTTTTATTCTGTTTACCCATCCATTCAGAAAGTTGCAGCATAAGAGTAGATTTACCAATTCCGGGTTCACCGCCGATCAAAATCAGCATACCTTTTACAATTCCTCCACCCAGAACCAGGTCAAATTCTTTTATTCCGGTCAGCAAGCGAGAAAATTCATCATATTCCAGATCAATTATTCTTTCGGGTTTACTTAGAGGTAATGTTTCTACGGGTTTATTATTTTTTCCCGTTACGCGAGTAGATTCTTTTAAAGTGCCCCAAGCTCCGCAGGCAGGGCATTTTCCACTCCATTTACCGGTTTCAAAACCGCACTCAGTGCAGAAGAAAATAGTTGCCATAAAATCAACCTCAAATTTTTTGCCATAATAATCTGATGTTATTTTATGGCAAGAAAATTAAGCATCTTGCTGGATAGTTATCTATAATAGCATTTTAAGGGTTAAGTTTTTTTACCGTTGTTCAAGCGTAATTTTTAATCGGCAAAAATATTTTTTGCTTTGGGGAAATTTTGCGTTATAATGTGAAATAGGGAGATTAAAATGTCTGCAAAAGTAATTGTATTTTCCACTCCTTCTTGTATCTGGTGCAAGAAAGCGAAGGAGTATCTGAAATCCATAAACCAGAATTTTACAGACATAGATGTTTCCAGGGATATTGCGGCTCGTAATGATATGATCCGCAAAAGCGGACAGGAAGCTGTTCCGCAAATATGGATAAATAATATTCCAGTAGTTGGTTTTGATCTGGAAAAGATCAATCGTTTATTAAACTTATATAATACTAAAAAAGGAGAATCAAATGGCTGATTATGCAAAAAAATTCCACGAGCTCATCACTCGCCTGCAAATGGTTTTGAGTGAAATTGACTATGCTCAAAAAGCATGCTTACAAGCAGGAAGAATGGAGTGTATGCTGCTAAACTACCTTTATAAGGTAAACGGTCCTGCCAATATGAACGAACTGGCTAAGGAACTGAATGTTTCTCATAGCCGAATTACCAGAATTATGGATAACCTTGTTGCCAAACAACTTGTTATTCGTGAACCTTCGGAAGAAGACCGTCGTTGCTGGTTTGCCCGGATTACTGAAAAAGGTAAGAAACTGGCAGCTAACAGCTTACAGACAGTTTTAGATCAACAGGCAAAAATACTGAAGAAAATACCTGAAAAAGATATTGAGGCAATCTATAAGGCACTTAAACTCTATGTGGAAAAATATGAAGAGGTATTGAAAGAGACAATAGCAGGATTATAATGTCCACTTATGTAAAAACCGTTTGGTCTGGTGGGATGAGCTTTACAGCTGAAGTCAACGGACATAAGCTGATTATGGATGCTGATCCCTATTTTGGCGGTACTGATCAAGGTCCGAGGCCTAAACCTTTATTGCTTGCCGCCTTAAGTGGCTGTAGCGGAATGGATATTGTTTCCATTCTGGAAAAAATGGGAATAAAGGATTATAATTTGGAAATGGATGCTCGGGGTGAATCTGCTACTGAGCATCCTATTATTTATCATACGATAACTTTAACTTACAACTTTCAAGGCAATAACCTTCCAGCTGAAAAAATAGTAAAAGCAGTAAAACTTTCCCTGGAAAAATACTGCGCCGTGAATGCTATGTTGAAAAAAGCTGCGAAGATAATTCCCAAAATCTATATTAACAATTTGGAGGTTCCCTTATGAAATGGTGGCTTATCATTATACTGTCTTTGTCTATAGCATTTTTAGGTTGTGAAAAAACCGATAAACCTACAATAAATGAAGATGGAACAAAAGATAACGGAAAATTAGAGTCCGGAGGAAAAAATCCTAAATCTAAAACCGGTGTGTGGCTTACTGATTGGAACGATGCAATGAAAACAGCTGATGTGTTGAATCGTCCCGTTTTTGTTGATTTTACAGGTTCTGACTGGTGTATCTGGTGTCAAAAACTGGAGGAAGAGGTCTTCGGTAAAGGCGAATTTTTAGAGTATGCCAAAAAAAATCTCGTTTTGCTGAAAGTTGATTTTCCCCGTGATATTGAACAAAGTGAAGAATTGCAAAAATTTAATGAACAAAAAATGAAAGAATATGAGATTGAGGGTTTTCCCACCATTGTTCTCGTAAATTCTAAAGGTGAAGAAATTGCTCGCACGGGGTATAGACCCGGGGGAGCAAAAGAATATGTAAAACACTTACAGGAATTGCTACAGCCAAAAGAATAAATAATTACCTGCTTAATAACAAAATCTCTTTCAATATTGGACGGGGACAAAAATACTCGGTGATAAATACTCCAAACAGTAAACACAGGATAATATGATGTCCCCGTCTTTTTTTCCTTGGGAATTTTTAATGTGTAGCCGGAGGATGATGTTCTTCGGCAAAAAAACGCGGAGCTTCAACGAGCTATGGCTATACAATAAATTGTGACAACTTTAAAATTAGCAACACTGATTTAACGGATATAACGGATAAATGCAAATTAAATATTTGTAATCCCTCCTGCACTAAATATTCCTCCAAAATAGCTTAACTTTTAAAGTATCAATAAATTATCCCTTTCTTTTGTCTCCTACAATAAAATATGAGTAATTGCTTGTAACATAGTAGATTATCTAACGACTCCGTAACACTTCCGTAACACTGCAGTAGTTTCGTTACGGAGTTGTTACTTGGTTGTTACTTCAGTAATATGCAGTCAACTAAGTATGAACCTTATATTTTTGAAGCCAATCTCATTGTGCCACTCTCACAGATTATGCTCTTACTATTTTCCTACATTCCAGCTTGACAAATATAGCCATCTTCCTTTTTCTGCATAGATAAAGTTTAAAGAGAGGAGTAAAGATGAATAGATACATACTGAAAGGTGGCACAATTCTAACATTTGATAGTAGCCATCCGGTTTTAGAGCAAGCAGAAATTTTAATTGATGATGGTTATATCCTGCAAATTGGTTCAGAAAAAAGCTTTCCCGATGAGGTTTGTGAACGCATAGATGTAGAAGGCAAAATCATTATGCCCGGGCTCATAAATGCTCATCATCATTTCTATTCTACTTTTGTAACCGGCTTGGGAAAAGCTGCTCCTGCCAAAAATTTTAATGCTGTGCTGGAAAATTTGTGGTGGCGTTTGGATAAAAAACTGCTTTCTGAAGATAACTATTATAGCGCCTTAATTTCCATCCTCAGTTCCATTCGGAAAGGAACAACCACTATTATTGATCATCATGCTTCCCCCTTTGCCGTGAAAGGTTCTCTTTCTCAAATTGCCAAAGCGGTTCAAGAAACGGGAATAAAAGCATCTTTATGCTATGAGGTTTCAGATAGAGACGGAGATAAAATTGCCCAAGAAGGAATTGAGGAAAACTATAACTGGATAAAAAATTGTCAAAACAATCCCAATCCTTATTTAAAAGGACTTTTTGGGTTACATTCCGCTTTTACGCTTTCGGACAAAACCCTATCTATTGTAGCTGATAAGGTTCGGGAACTTAACTGCGGTATTCATATTCATACTGCGGAAGCCGAATCGGATGAAAAATACAATCTGGAGCATTATGGTAAAAGAGTTGTGGAGCGCTTGAGCGATTTTAATTTGTTGAATAATAAAAGCATCCTGGCTCATTGTGTCCATTTAAGCCCTAAGGAATTGATCCTGGTGGCGGAAAAAGGGGCTGCAATTGTTACTAATCCGCAATCCAATTTGAATAATGCTGTGGGCATTGCCGATGTTTGTAAAATGACGGAATTGGGTGTAACTGTCGGTATTGGCACAGATGCAATGACCAATAATATGCTGGAAGAAGTCAGAGTTGGTATATGGGCTCAACATCTTAAACAAAATGATCCCTCGCGTGGCTTTGTTGAACTTGCCTCTGCTCTGGTTTTTAATAATCCGCTAATTGCGCAAAAATATTGGGGGGCAAAATTTGGAACAATAAATGAAGGCAGTCCTGCAGATATTATTGTGGTTGATTACATTCCGCATACTCCTTTTAATGAAGAAACATGGATGGGACATTTGATTTACGGAATTTCCCAGGCAAATGTGGAAGCAACTATTTGTCAGGGCAAAATCCTGATGTGGAACGGAGAATTGCTGCTGGATATTGATGAACAGGAAGTTAAAGCCAAGGCAAGAGAATTAGCGGAAAAATTGTGGGACAGATTTTGAAAGGCGAAATAGATTTTTTTACAAAGAGCAAAAGAGAAGAAATTAAAATGAAGAATGTAAAAAAAGGAAAAATAACGCTGTGGGAATTGGAAATAAACCTCGGTATAAAAAATAAATGTGCAGAATCGGCGTTAAATTTTTTGCCGTAAAGACATAAGGAGATTGATAATGTATAAAGAGATTTTTGCAAGGGCAAAACATTATGAAGATACCAGCACCCGTTTTTTAATGGATATGGTGAAAATACCTTCTTTCTCTACTAAAGAAAAAGAAGTTGCAGAATGTATCCTGAAAGAAATGCAGGAAATAGGAATGGACGATGCCTATATAGACCCTTTGGGTAATGTTATCGGTCGTTTGGGTTTAGGCAAAAAAGTGATTGCTTTTGACGCACATATTGATACTGTTTATCCGGGAGACCTTTCTCTTTGGGATTTTGATCCTTTTGCTGCTCACATCAAAGACGGAAAAATTTGGGGTAGAGGAACTGTTGATCAGAAAAGCGGAATGGCAAGTATGCTTACTTCTGCCCGCATAATGAAAGATTTGGATTTGGCAAAGGAATTTAGCATTTATTTTACAGGAACAGTTATGGAAGAGGACTGCGATGGCTTATGCTGGCAGTATATTCTTCAAGAAGGAGAAATTAAACCCGAACTTGTTGTAATTACAGAACCGACAAACCTGAATATTTATCGGGGTCATAGAGGTAGAATGGAAATGGAGGTTAGCATTAAAGGACTTTCCTGTCATGGTTCTGCTCCTGAACGCGGAGATAATGCCATTTATAAAATTTCCCGTATTGCTTTAGAAATAGAGAAATTGCATCAAAATCTGCGTTATGACGATTTTTTGGGAAAAGGAAGTATTTGCGTAACTCAGGTCTTTTTTACAGGACCAAGCCAATGTGCTGTTCCCGATAGTGCACGCATTCATTTAGACAGACGTTTGACCTTCGGAGAAAATAAAGAAAGCGCTGTTGCCGAAGTTCAGGATGCCTGTAAAAAAGCCGGTTATCCTGATGCCACAATAGAAATTTTAACTTATCAGGAGGCAGCATATACAGGATTTGTTTATCCTACAGAAAAATATTATCCTACTTGGGTTACACCTTTGGATTCAGTTTATGTGCAAAATGCCGCTGATGCCTACACAAAAACCCTGGGAACAAAGCCACTTATTGATAAATGGACTTTTTCCACTAATGGTGTTTCTATTGCAGGAATGAAAGGAATTCCCTGTATTGGATTAGGTCCCGGCAATGAAATTTATGCTCATGCACCTAATGAAGCATGCCCGATTGAACATTTAACCAAAGCTGCTGCTTTTTATGCTGCGCTGGTTTATAGATTATCACAGGAAAAGTGAGATGGATTTTTCCCAAAGAGAAAAAGAGAGAAAGAGAAGAATTGACAATTGAAAATTATAAAGAAGAATCTGTGTTAATTGGAATAAATCCTGGTGCTATTCTTTTATCTGGGAAATTAGCGAAATCTATGCGAGAAATAGATGAAGAGTTATTTAACTAAATACCGCTGTATTGAATGCGGAAAAGAATTTGACCCTAATGAACTGCATTATCTTTGTGATGAATGCGGCCGGGATTATCTACCAGGAATGCCGTTAAAAGGAGTTTTGGAAGCGGTTTTTAACTATGAAGAAATTGGCAGAAAATGGAAACAAAATCCTGACCCTCTTCTTTTCAGTGCTGTAAATTCTAAATTTTATCCTCCTTTGCCTGTAGGGAACACACCTTTTTTTAGGGTTAATATTCCTGGTTTGAAAAGCGGAGGAACGGCGTCCAACTACACAAAATTGTGGATAAAATTTGACGGTTTAAATCCTAGTGGCAGTTATAAAGATCGTGCCTCACAACTTGTTGTAGCTGATGCTTTACAAAAAGGGATTAAAGAAATTGTAACTGCTAGCACAGGAAATGCTGCTTGTTCACTTGCCTGTTTAGGTGCTTCAGCTGGCTTGAAAGTTGTTATTTTTGCTCCTCAAAATGCTCCTCCTGCTAAATTAATTCAAATTCAGGTGCATAATGCGGAACTTCATAAGATTGATGGCAGTTATGATGATGCTTTCAAAGCCGCGTTGGAATATACAAAAACGCATAATTGTATGTGTCGGAATACGGGCTATCATCCTTTAACCATAGATGGCAAAAAAAGTGCCGGAATTGAAATTTATGTTCAAAATGGATACAAAGTTCCGGATTGGATTGTGATTCCGGTTGGCGATGGAGTTATTTTAACAGGTATCTACAAAGCATTTTTGGACTTAAAAAAAGCCGGAATAACAGAAAAAATGCCTCATCTCTTATGTGTTCAGGCAGAAAGCAGTGATGCCATTACTTCCTATTGGGAAACAGGAATTTATCACGATGCTGAAAACCCTATTACGATAGCCGATTCCATTAAAGTGAAGACACCTGCTTTAGCGCATTGGTCTGTTAAAGCACTTAAAGAAACAGACGGAAAATGCATCAGGGTAAGCGATAAAGAAATTCAGGAAGCTCAGTTGGAACTGGCAAAAGAAACAGGTGTTTTTAGTGAACCCTCTTCTTCAGCAACTTTGGCTGGACTAAAAAAGGTAGTAAATCATAGTTGGTTAAAAGATGCTAAGGATATTGTATTATTGATAACAGGTCACGGTTTGAAAGACCCTGGAGCTGTAAAACTATGAAAGCAAGCGGAATTTACGATTTCCATGTGCATATTGGTGAAACCATTGGTGGACACCTTTTAGCAGATAGTTGGAAAAGTTTCAATCTTCTTTATGAACATAACGGTTTGGAAGGAATTGGTGTTTTTGTAACCGAAAGCCAGAATGAACCGCTTTCTTCCAAACTGGGAAGAATGCGAAAAGCGTCCCGCAGCTTTTTGGGAAAGGTTTTCTGGCATTTAACTCCCAGGCAGTTAGATATTCGCAGATTAGAAAACATTCTTAAGGAAGATACCGATTTGAAGCTCTATACTACCTATCGTGAGGCAGGGCTATATCAAAGCTATGAAAGTATTGAACACTTGATGGAAGAAATGCCTTCTCCTAAAAAAAGATTGCTGGTGCACTGTGAAGATGATGAAATTATTAGTGAATATAGTGAACGCTATCCTTTTCATAATCCTTCGGATCACTGTTTGCGGCGTCCTGAAAAGGCGGAAATTTCTGCAGTAGAAAAGTTACTTGATCTTTCTATAAAACATCATTATCCTCTTCACATAGTGCATATTTCTTCTCCTCAGGCAGCGCTTTTAGTTCAACAGGCAAAAAAAGAAGCGGATTATATTACTTGTGAAACTGCACCTCACTATTTGCTTTTGAATGAAGAGGTCTTAAATGAACCGGAAGGTCATCGTTGGCTTTGTTCTCCTCCATTACGTAGTGAAAGCAGTAGAGGTCTTTTACTGGAACTTTTACAGGATGGTGTTTTTGATATTATTGCCAGTGATCATTGTGCTTTTAGTTCTGAAACCAAAGATGTAGGAATTTTGTATCCTGCCAAAACCCCAATGGGCATTGCAGGAAGCGGAGTTCTTTTTACTTTGCTGGCAGAGCATTTGGTAGAAAAAGGCAAGCTTAGTATGGAGCAACTTTTTAATTTTATAAGTTTTAATCCAGCTAAACTGATGGGTTTTTCGGTTCAAAATGATAAGCTTAGTTATGAACGCTTGGGAGCTCCAATTCCTGTTATTCCCAGTTGGGCAAATACACCTAATCCGTGGATTGATTTTTGGAGCTATTATGAATTAAGGAGGCATAATAATAATGTTTACTGATGCATTTCGTAATGACGCTGCTGCTAAAGTAACAGGCAGAGCAAAATATACTGATGATTATAAACTTCCTGATATGCTTTATGCTGTTCCTTTGCATTCTCAAGTGGCAAGTGCTATAATTAAATCAATTGATTACTCTGAAGCGCTTAAGCAAAAAGGAGTAGTAGCTGTTTATACGGCAAAGGATATCCCCGGGAAGATCAAATTTGGCCAGATTATTAAAGATTGTCACACTATAATTAATAGAAGGATTCGTTCCGCGGGAGATGTTATTGCCTTAGTTGTGGCAGAAACTCGGGAAATAGCTCTTTCGGCTTTGCCTTTAATTAAAGTGGAACTGGAAGAAATTCCCGCTGTTTATAATCCAGAAGAGGCAATGCAAGGCACAAGCCCTTTGGTTAATCCTGATTTTGGCAGTAATATCTGCAACTATCATAAAGTGCGAACCGGTGATATTGAACAGGGTGAAAAAGAAGCAGATATTATTATGGAACAGGAATTTAATACTTCACGCGTAGAGCACACTTATCTGGAACCGGAAACAGCACTTTGTTATTTACGTCCTGATGGAGTTATGGAAGTTCTTGGCAGTATGCAACATCCTTTTTCTACAAGAAGATTTGTTGCTTCCACTTTGGGTTGTAAACTAAGCGCAGTGGAAGTGAAAAATATTCCTATGGGAGGCGGTTTTGGAGGAAAAGATGATACAGCGGCTTTGGTTTGTGCCAGAGCGGCTTTATGTGCTTACCTAACAAAGAGACCGGTAAAATTAACTTACAGCCGGGAAATGAGTATGCGGGAAAGTTATAAACGGCATCCTTATAAACTGCAATATAGAATGGGACTGAAAAAGAACGGCAAAATCGTCTTTATCAAAGCACGTATTATTGCAGACGGTGGTGCCTATTGTAGTGTAACGCCTTGGGTAACTTGGCGTTCCACAGTTCAAAGTTGTGGCTGCTATGAAGTTCCCAATGTGCAGAGTGATGTTTATGGTGTTTATACCAACAACATTTTTTCCGGAGCTTTCAGAGGTTTTGGTTCTCCGCAGGTAAATTTTGCCATAGAACAGTTAATAGAAATGGCTGCTCAAAAATTGAATATGGATGAAACAGAATTCCGAAAGATAAATATGGTTCATCAAGGCAGCAAGACAATTACTGATCAGAAACTGGATAATCATACCGTTTCTTTGCAGGAGGTTATGGATAGCGTTTTAAAAGAAATTGATTACGAAAATAAAGTAAAGAAATGCAGTTTCGGCAATCCTAAGATAGATGAATGGTATGGTATCGGTTATGCAATTTCTTATCGGGGAGTTAGTTTAGGAGCAGAAGGAACCGATATGAACAGCGCTATTATTTATATTCAACCCGATGGCAGTGTTTTACTGGAAACGGGAGTTCACGAAAACGGTCAAGGAGCTCAAAGTGCAATGATCTTAATTGCATCAGAAGAACTTGGCATTCCTAAAGAGCTTATTCGTTATCGTTTACCTTCCACTTCCAATATTCCCGATGGGGGTTCTACAGTTGCTTCCAGAGGAACTATTATGGGGGGAGGAGCTGTTGTTAATGCTGCAAAAATAATTAAACAGCGCCTCTGTGAGGGAGTAGAAAAAGCTCTTGGCATAAAGGATTGCAGTTATAAAGATGGTAATGTCTATTTCGCTCAGGGAGAAAAAGTTGCGGATTACTTTGAAGCAGTTCGTTTATGTTATGATCATCAAATTTATCCCTATGCCTTCGGAGTTTTTCAGGCACCGCCAATTAGCTGGGATGAAGAAACAGGCCATGGAAACGCTTATTTTTCCTGGGTTTACAGTTGCCAGGCAGCGGAACTAAAAGTGAATTCCCAAACAGGGAAAATCACTTTACTGAATTTAGTTGCCGCTCACGATATTGGCAGAGCTATCAATCCTGCTTTACTGGCTGGTCAGATTTATGGTGGAATGGCAATGGGAGCGGGTTATGCCCTATACGAAAATTTCTCCTTGGTAAATGGCGAACCAAAGGCAAGCAATTTTAACAGCTATAGAGTGATGCGAAGTACCGATTTACCGGAAATGACGGCTATTTTTGTGGAAAATCCCGATCCCAATTCACCTTCCAAGGCAAAAGGAATTGGAGAACCGGCTTTGGAAATTACCGCTCCAGCAATTGCCAATGCCCTTTACAGAGCTACGGGAAAAAGATTTACAGACCTGCCTATGGCTCCGCAGGTTTGGGAATATGTTAAAGGAAAGCAAAAATGAAAATAACTGTAAATAACATTGAATATACTGTGTCCGAAAACCTTGCTGAACTGAAACTTTCCTCCTATTTGCGGGAAAATCTGGATTTAACGGGAACCAAAATCGGTTGTGATATTGGTGTTTGTGGAAGTTGCACAATTCTGATAAATAATAAACCAATGCGTTCCTGCCTGCTGAAATTAAAAGATGTTGCCGATAAACAGGTCTTAACGATTGAGGGACTGGCATCTTCCGATGGAACTTTACATCCTGTTCAGCAGGCATTTATTGATGCAGGAGCAATTCAATGCGGATTTTGCACCCCGGGAATGGTTTTAACCGCTTATGCCTTTTTGCTGGAAAATAAACAGCCCACGCGGGAAGAAGCCAGAGAAGCAATTAAAGGAAATATTTGCAGATGCACAGGATACCAGCAAATTATAGATGCTATCCTCCTTGCTGCAGAGCGGATATTTCACAAGGAGGGAAAGAGAGAAAGAGATTAAGTTTACAAAGAGGGAAAGAGGAAAAGAGATTAATTTTACAAAGAGAGAAAGAGATTAAGTTTACAAAGAGAAAAAGAGATTATAAATTGTAAGTGAAAATAAACATTTTATCATAGGAGAAATTGATGAACCAGATAATAACAAAAGAAGAAATTGATGAACCAGATAATAATAAAAGGAGAATTTGATGAACCAGATAATAACAAAAGGAGAAATTGATGAATTATGTAGTAAAATCATCGGTGCTTGCATAGAAGTTCATAAAGCATTAGGACCAGGTTTGTTAGAAAAGATTTATCACCAATGTTTAGCTCGTGAATTTGCTTTGCAGGGAATCCAGTTTCAGGATGAATATGCAATAGGTATTAGCTATAAAGGGATAAGCTTGGAATCAGAACTGAGAGCTGATTTTTTAATTGAGAACACAGTCATTTTAGAAATAAAAGCTGTTAATTTGTGGAACCCTATTTTTGAAGCCCAACTGATAACTTATCTTAAACTTGCAGATATACCTATTGGCCTTTTGGTTAATTTCAATGTTCAAAAGCTTAAAGAGGGAGTAAAACGCCGTTTTAATGGACAGTTAATCTAATTATGATGAAGATATTGAATAATAATAAAGCAAAATGCAAGCACCTTTATTTTGCCTATGAAAGCTTTAATCAATCCAATTTTCCGATATTGATGATTATTCAATATGTAAATTGTAAAAATGAAAAGGGGAAAAAATGAATAGCAGTTTATACTCTAAAGATATTGTAATTTTATTCTCTTTTTCTCTTTTTCTCTTTGTTTAATAATTCACTTTCACCTTTTATATAAAATAGAGGTATAATATGGAGAAGATTAATACCCTGATTAATGAACTGGAAACCTTAAAACCGGATTTATTCGGTAAGGATTTCCTTTTAACCTGGGATAACAGTTTGGACAGCTTGAAAGCAGTAATGCTTGTTGCTGAAATCCTGCAGAACTTTCATTGGCAAAAGAAGCCCTGGCGAATTTTTGATTATGGCTTAGCAATATCTATTTTTCGGGATAACAGCACGCGAACGCGTTTCAGTTTTGCTTCGGCAGTGAATGGTTTGGGCTTGGCTTTAGCGGAATTGGATGAAGTGAAAAGTCAAATTGCGCATGGTGAAACGGTTCGGGAAACAGCCAATATGATTTCCTTTTTAACAGAAGTAATCGGTATTCGTGATGATATGTATCCCGGAGAGGGGCATACTTATATGTTGGAAGTTGCCAATGCTATTAGTGAAGGTTATCAACAGGGAATTTTAGCACAAAGACCTGCCGTTATAAATTTACAATGCGATTTAGACCATCCTACGCAAGTTCTTTCCGATCTTTTGAAACTGAAGGATTATTTTGGCGGATGGGAAAATCTGAAAGGTAAGAAAATAGCTATGAGTTGGGCTTATTCTCCTTCTTATGGAAAACCGCTTTCTGTTCCGCAGGGAATAATAAATCTGATGACCCGTTTTGGGATGAATGTTGTTTTGGCTCATCCTGAGGGCTATGATTTGCTTCCGGAGACCATACAGTCGGCTTTTTCATTTGCTCAAGAGAGCGGAGGTTCATTTAGCCAAACCACTTTAATGGAAGAAGCATTCCAAAATGCCGATATCGTTTATCCTAAAAGTTGGGCACCAATGTCAGTTATGCAACAAAGAACCAAATTGCTTAAAGCCGGAGATAAACAGGGCTTGAAAGAACTGGAAATGCATTGTTTGGCTCAAAATGAAAAGTATATTGACTGGGAATGCGACGACGAGATGATGAAATTGACCAAAAACGGAAATGCGCTTTATGAACACTGTCTTCCTGCAGATATTAGCGATGTAAGTTGTGAAAATGGTGAAGTGGCAAAAAGCGTGTTTGAAAAATACCGTTTGCATACCTATCAGGAAGCGGGTTATAAGCCATTTGTGATTGCCGCGATGATTTTTATGAGTAAAGTGAAAGAGCCGGCAGCAAAGCTGAGAAGTTTTGTGTAACAAAGAGAAAAGTGAGTTGGTGAGGTAGCCAGTTTGCGAGATGGAATCGGAGAAGAATGTATTGTTTTTCTGTTTTACAAAGAGAGAAAGAGATTGGATTTACACAGAGGATAAGGTTATATCATTTTTTAAAGGGCTTATCATTCAAAAAATGAGGTCAGTTCATTTTACAGGAAAAACAATTGACAAGGCAGGGCAGAAAAAAAACAAGGTAATAACATAAAGTAAAAAAATAACGGAGTTAGAAGATGAAAAACATTCTGGTTCTCGGAGCGGCAGGTCAAATTGGTTCGGAACTTGTTCCTTATTTGCGTAAGTTCTATGGCTCAAATGCAGTTGTTGCTGCCTATCGTAGCACACCTTTAACAACGGAAATTCGGGAAGGCGGTCCCTGTGAAAATTTGGATGCTATGGAAGCGGATAAGATATTTGAAGTAGTTAAAAAATACAATATTGATACTATAATCAATCTGGTAGCTGTTCTTTCCGCCAAAGGGGAAGCCAATCCTGTAAAAGCATGGAACATAAATATGGGAAGCTTGATCAATTCCCTGGAAATAATGCGTGAAGTTAAAGGTGCTGTTTTTACACCTTCTTCCATAGGTGCATTTGGTCCTTCCACGCCCTTGGATAATACCCCCCAGGATACAATTATGCGTCCTACTACAATTTATGGCATTTCCAAAGTTGCTGCCGAACTTTGGAGCGACTATTATTTCTTAAAATATGGAGTGGATACGCGGGGAGTTCGTTATCCGGGAATTATTTCCAATGTAACTCTTCCTGGAGGAGGGACGACTGATTATGCGGTAGAGATTTATTATGAGGCAATTAAAAATAAACATTATACCTGTTATCTGAAACCGGGAACTTATCTGGATATGATGTATATGCCGGATGCTATGCGTGCCTGTGTAGAGCTTATGGAAGCAGACCCTAAAAAGTTAAAGCACCGTAATTGTTTTAATGTTACAGCTATGAGCATTGAACCCGAAATGATTGCCAAGGAAATTAGAAAGCATATTCCCGAATTCACAATTGACTATCAAATTGATCCTGTAAGACAATCTATAGCAGAAACCTGGCCCAATTCTATGGACCAGACAGCAGCTATGGAAGAATGGGATTGGAAACCAGAATATGACCTTCCTGCAATGACTTTAGATATGCTGAAGGTTCTTTCCCAAAAGCTTAAGAAATGATAAAAATCGGAGTTGTGGGAGTTGGCCATTTAGGTCAACATCATGCCCAAAAGTTTCAAAACATTGATGGTGCGGAATTAGTTGGCATTTTTGACATCAATGAACAACGCGCAAAGGAAATAGCCAAAAAGCTAAATACCAGGTCTTTTAACAGCTATGAAGAGCTTTTAACTGCCTGCGATGCAATAGATATATCGGCTACAACCACAGCTCATTATGAACTTGCCAAAACTGCATTACTTGCCGGAAAGCATATTTTCGTAGAAAAGCCGATTACGAGTGAATTAGCTCAAGCGAACGACTTGCTTAAGCTTGCTTCTGAAAGGAATCTCATTATTCAGGTGGGGCATATTGAAAGGTTCAATCCCGTTATCCTGAAAATAGAGAATGAAATCAATAACCCTCTGTTTATTGAATCGCAGAGGATTTCCACTTTTCAGCCGCGAGGAACGGATGTTCCTGTTGTGTTGGATTTAATGATTCACGATATAGACCTCATTTTAAGCTTTGTGCATAGCCCGGTTACCGATATTAAAGCCAGTGGAGTAGGTATCTTTACTTCTACGATAGATATTGCTAATGCGCGTATTGAATTTGCCAATGGAGCTGTTGCTAATGTAACTTCTTCCCGGGTTTCCACAAAACAGGAACGCAAATTAAGATTTTTTCAGAATGATGCCTATATCAGGATGGATTTTCTGGCAAAAAATGTGCGTGTTATCAAAAAAAGTTCCGATATAAACAGTTTATTGCCTCAAATTCTAATGGGAGCTCCAAATATCAATCCGGAGCAGCTTTTGGATATTAAAAGCTACGATGCCGACGATATTAACAAGGATGCTTTAACTATAGAACTGGAGTCCTTTATTGATTGTCTTAAAAACAATAAAAAACCGATTGTAGATGGAGAAGCGGGAACCAGAGCTTTGGAAATAGCCACTAAAATAATAAATCAAATTCAAACCCAAAATACCAGAATAAACTTATTATACAGGTAAAAGAAAATGCAAGATGTATTTGTAAAAGACATAGAAAAGTATTTAGGACAGGAAGTTCGGCTTAAGGGCTGGGTACGCAATATTCGTCATAGCGGAAAACTGCTGTTCATAATTTTAAGGGATGGAACAGGGGAAATTCAAACCGTTGCTTTTCAACCTGATTTGGGAGAAAAAGCATTTGAAACAGCAAAACATCTCACCCTTGAATCGTCTGTAATAATTTGCGGCATTCCTAATCTCCATCCTAAACAGGAAGGGGTTTATGAACTGCAAGTTACGCAAGTTCAGCCCCTGCAAATTGCGGATGAATATCCGATTGGTAAGAAAGAACACGGACCCGATTTTCTTCTTTCCAACAGGCATCTTTGGATACGCTCTCAAAAGCAATGGGCTATTTTACGGATTCGGCATACTGTTTATTATGCTATTTGCAATTACTTAAATGAGCATAATTTTATTCGTTTTGATTCTCCTATTCTAACTCCTAATGCTTGTGAAGGCACTACCACACTTTTTGAACTGGATTATTTTGACGAAGGCAAAGCATACCTTTCGCAATCGGGTCAGCTCTATCTGGAAACGGGAATTATGAGTTTCGGCAGGGTCTATGATTTTGGTCCGGTATTCAGAGCAGAACGTTCCAAAACCCGTAAGCATTTAACCGAGTTTTGGATGATGGATGCCGAAGCAGCTTTTGTGGAACACGATGAGAATATGCAAATTCAGGAAGACCTTATTCGCTATGTTATCCGAACTGTTCTCTCCGAATGTGCCCTGGAACTGCAAATTTTGGAACGAAATACGGAGTCATTAAAAGCGGCGGATGCTCCTTTTAAGCGGATGACTCATTATGAGGCAGTAGAATTGTTACGCCAGAAAGGGAGTGATATAACACATAGTAAAGATTTGGGTGCGCAAGATGAGGTCTTGCTAACGGAGGATTCGGAGGTTCCTGTTTTTGTAGAACGCTGGCCTAAAGAAATTAAGGCATTTTATATGAAACGCGATCCCTTAAATCCGAATTTGGTTTTAGGAGATGATTTAATAGCTCCTGAGGGCTTTGGAGAATTGATTGGAGGCAGCCAGCGTGAGGATGATTATGAGCTTTTACTTTCCAGAATGCAAGCGGAAAATATGCCTATAGATGATTATCAATGGTTTCTGGACTTGCGAAAATACGGTTCTGTTCCGCATAGCGGTTTTGGCGTTGGATTGGAACGACTGGTTGCCTGGTTGAGTGGAACTCCTCACATCAGAGAGACCATACCTTTTCCCCGTATGATTTACCGGATTTATCCCTGAGTAACAGGATTTCTGCTTGCGCAGGAAGGGCAAAGGTCTTTTCCTGCAAGAAAGAATATTAGTTCTAAAAATAAAAATATAAGGATAGAAGAATGATTACGAATTACTTTTCGGAAACCACGAAAACAATGAAATCATCGCTCATCAGAGAACTGGTAGCAACTACTAAAAATGTTCCTGATTTAATCTCTTTTGCCGGAGGTTTTCCTTCTCCGGCAACTTTTCCGACTGAGATTTTGAGCAAACTATTTCAGGAAGTGGTTTTCCAGCAGGGCAGAGATGTTCTCCAATATGGTAACAGTGAAGGTGACGATCAACTGAAGGAGGAAATTTTAAAGTGGGAGAATTATCCTAACCTGAATCGGAATAATCTGATTATTACCGTAGGAGCCACCAATGCCATTTATTATATGAGCAGAACTTTACTTAATGAAGGAGATATTGTTCTTTGCGAAGCACCCAGTTTTTTGGGTTCTATTGTTGCTTTTGAAGCTGTAGGAGCAGAGGTTCATTGTGTTTCTATGGATAATGAAGGAATTGATTTAAATCGTTTGGCAGAGAAAGTTAAACGCTTGCGCGATGCCGATAAGAAGATCAAATTTCTTTATACTATTCCCGATTTTCAAAATCCCACAGGTATTACGATGAGTTATAAACGCCGCTATAAATTGCTAAAATACTGTGAAGCGGAAGATATTCTCATTATGGAAGATAATCCTTATTCCCGTTTAAATTTCAGCGAAGAAGAACAACCAACTTTATTACGCATCGCTCAAACTGAATTAAATAATCCCTATCTGGTGACTGAAATCGTTTCTTTTTCCAAAATATTGGGTCCGGGAATGCGCGTTGCCTACGCTATCGGAGCTCCGGAATTGATCAATAAAATGGTTTCCTGGCAACAGAAAGTTACTATCAGTCCCGATTGCACAACCGAAAGAGTTGTAGCCAAATTTCTGGCTGAGGGTTATATGGAACCGCATATTAAAAACCTTTGTAAATTCTATAAACCCTATTTGGACAAGATGTTGGCTTGCCTTTCTGCCGAGATGCCTGTTTATGTGCAATGGACAAAACCTAAGGGCGGAATTTTTATCTGGCTGTGGCTGCCTGAAGATATTAATGCAGATACCCTTTTCTATAAAGCCAAAGACCATTTGGTAACCTTCATTCCGGGTAGTAAATTCTATCCTGAGGGCCAGGAAAGATTTAACTGTATGCGTCTTAATTATACCTATTCTACTATGGAACAAATAGAAACGGGCATCAAACGCCTGGGTGAATTGATAAAATCAATTTATGTTTGACATCGGTATAATTATTGCTTATAATATATATAAATCCTTTGCATCACTAAGGAGAAAAAAATGAGAAAGGTCTTGCTGATTACTATGCTGTTAGTAATGCTATTACCGTTAATAGCTCAAAGTGATATTCCGCATCCAAATTTCAGTCCCTATACCAATAACGGTTCTTCGTTTCTCGGTTTGAATAAACTTTCAATGAGCCATTCCATGGGTTTTCAGGCAGGAACCAGTTCCACCGGTGAGGGGTATTATCTTTCTCTTTATACCAATCATCTTAAATATAAATTCAATCCCAAACTGGAAATGAATCTGGACTTGAATTTTGTAAACTATGGCGGTTTTGATACCGGCAGCAAATTTGAACTGGATAATGCCAATTACAGTCGTGTTATTCCTGAATTTTCCCTGCGTTACACTCCCCGGGATAACATTCAAATTCAGTTACAAATGATTAGTGGCTCTATTTTAAATCCCTATAAGAACAACTACCTGCAAAACTGGTAAGGAGCATTATCTGCTAACTTTTGTAATTATTGTTATTGCTGTTTTGGGTTGTGCTTTAGGCAGTTTTTTCAATGTTTTGATTTACCGGATTCCCAAAAAGCAATCCATAATTTTCCCTGGTTCTCATTGTGAGAACTGTAAAAGACCTATTCCTTTCTATCAAAATATTCCCATTATCAGCTATATTTTACTGAAGGGAAAATGTTCCAAATGTGGAGCTAAAATTCACTGGCATCATATTGTAGTTGAAATTATAACACCTCTTTTGTTTTTAGCGTTGTTTTTCCGTTATGGTTTGCATGATTTCCGTTTCTATAAATACATCCTGCTTTTTTCTTTTCTCATACCTATCTTTTTTATTGATGCCTTACATCAAATAATACCCAATGTGTTGTCCATTCCGTTACTGATTACCGGTATCATCTTTGTTTTTATACCCGGAAACGATGTCGGCATCATAAATGGCTTAGTAACAGGAGCAGTGGTTTTCTGTTTGCTTCTATTTTTAGCTTGGGCTTATCAAAAAATACGCGGAACCGAAGGATTGGGTGGGGGAGATATCTGGCTGTTTACAGCTTTGGCAACTTATTTTGGTTTAACAGGCATACCTTACATCTTTTTGCTTTCTGCTTTGATGGGGATAATCTATTTCCTTATTTTTATTAGAGATAAAAGCCAACCCTTTGCTTTTGGCACCTTTATTGCTTTAGCAGCGGTTTTATGGTCGGTAATTGGAGAAGAAATAGTTTTCCAGCTAATTAATTTTATTTAACCGCTTAGTTGTTTTTTCCCGCAGATTACGCAGATTATTTTTCCCGCAGATTACGCAGATTTGAATAATAGGTTTGAAAAGAAAAGGATTATGATGATAACAGGAATTTTATTGTGAATGATATGTTTTATTCCTTTTAAAAGCCGGTCAGGGCGATACAATGATAGCGATGGAGGCGTAAGCCCCTCGGGAAAAAAGGTTGAGAAGGTTGAGAAGGTTTAGAGGGTTGAGATTTCATCAAAGCCCGGAGGGCGACACAATGATAGCGATGGAGGCGTAAGCCCCAAGGGAAAAAAGGTTGAGAAGGTTGAGAAGGTTTAGAGGGTTGAGATTTCATCAAAGCCCGGAGGGCGACACTATGATAGCGATGGTGGCGTAAGCCCCTCGTAAAATGTAAGCCCCGACTTCTTTTTTCTTTTCATCTTCCCATTTTCCAAAAGCCCCAAAGGGCGACACAATGATAGCGATGGAGGCGTAAGCCCCTCGGAAAATATAAAATGTAGAATGTAGAATGTAGAATTAAAGAGGGTTGAGAGGGTTGAGAGGGTTGAGATGCCCTCTGCTCTTAACCCTCTTCTCTTAGCTCTATGCCCTTTACAAAAAGCTCTGACGGGCATTTTAGAATCTCCACCTTATAAATCATCTTAACTTTCACCATCTTTTTACCCTGAAACGGAATTCGGCAAAATAACCTTCTGAAGGTTACTGAAAAAATTTCAATAATCCAAGCTAATTATCTATCTTGCTATATATTAGCACGATAAAATGTCCTTCTTTTTCCCTTCCTTATTCCGAAACTCATAACTATCCACAAATTAGTGCTTTCCTAATAGACCCCGTAACGACTCCCTAACGACTCCGTAACACTTCCCTAACACTTCCCTAATTTTCGTTACAGGATTGCTACAAAATTGTTAAAGGGCTATTAATTTGTCCAGAAAGGATAAATCCCTCTGGATTCAACTAACAAAAGCCAGCCGAATTCAATTCGGAATAATGAATAAGGAGGATAATGTTTTGGCAACTTCCAATTTACCAAAGAGTCCGCAACACTTTGAAAAAAAGCGTTCTTTTTGTCTACACCAAATAATACATTCGGTTTTTACAAAATTGAAATTAGGCAAATACAGAATACATAATTATCTTTAGAAACCTTCAGTTTCTATGATAAAGAGGAAATTGCTATCCCATTTTATGTTAGGAATTGATAAGCTCTTCAAGTTCTGCCAGCCATTTACGGTTAGCTGATTGAATTGCTATTGGCTGTTTGCCGGAATGTTTGCCGAAATTTTTCCGGCGGTTATCAAATAGGCATATATTTTCCTGCAAAGAGGTCATCCAGCGTTCGCTATTTAATTGCAGAATAGAAAGATAGATATTGAGAAAGAGGGTAACTGAACTCCGGAAAAATTCACCGGGAAAATCGGCAGCCCAAAACAATAAAAGATGGGTAATATCCTTTTCCGGATAGGCAAATTCACTTTCGGCAAAGTCAATAAAATAATACTTTCCCTGGCAGAAAAGAATGTTTTTAGGCGCATTATCTATATGGCATAAGCACTTATCGTTTTGGAGGGTAGCCCAATGAAAGTTGGCAATAGTTTCAGCAAGAAGAGCAGGTTGGAAATTTTTTAATTCATCAAGATAGGGGATACCCGTTATTTTTTCCATTTTTATCCAGTAGGGTTCTGTATAATCCAGCAGTTTTGGCAACATCGGCAAATTTAATTGATAGGCGAAAAGTTCTGCCTGAAAGTGTTTATAGCTACTGAAGTATTTAATAACACAATCAGATAGAACAAAAACAGAGCTGAATTTATTCTTATTCAAGCTGGAGACGAATAATCTGATTATCGCTGAAAAGAGGGACAATCAACTGATTTGCTGGAAGATAGTAAAAAATATCCGCTGCATCTGTAATATTTTTGTAAGTAGGCAGATAGCGATTTTGTTCCTGCGGAATTTCAAAAATCATATCCTGACCCCAACTGGTGATATAAATTCTGCCCAAATCATCAATCGCAATGCCGTCCAGGTAATCATAAATAGTATCCTTAAAAATGCTGATGCGGTTATCTAAAGTGCTGACAGACAGAATGGGACTTTTTTCCTTAAAGCAAACCACAAACATCTGATCTCTGGGCATATCATAAACGATGCCGTTGGGTTTTTTCAGCAGAGGCGAAGTCAACTTTTGTATTTTATTAGCCATAGGGTCTATCACATACACACAGTCCCCACCAGTATCCGTAGTGTAAATAATTCCTGTTTTGGTAAAAGCGAGGTCGTTTAGCATAACAGCTCCGGGAATTTTGAGGGTATCTATGATTACCGCTTTTTCCGGATCAACAATTTTGATAGCGGTTTTATCTGCCACATACAGTTTTCCGGAATGAATGATAATCCCTCGTGGTTCTTCCAGTCCTTCATCCAAAAAGGGAGAATATTGTTCATCCAAACTTAAGGCAATGATACTTTTACCTAAAGTATTGGAGATGAGAAAACGGTTTCCAACCTCATCAAAAGCAATACTTTCGGGTCCGTTTAACGGGTCTTTCCTGCTCAGCAAAATCAAAGTGATAATTGCAGCTACTAAAACCAGCAGGATAAGAATAAGATATAAGGTTTTAGCTTTCATTTTTTCTCCTTTAAAGTCCATTTAACTCCTTCGGGAGTGTCCTTGATTTCAATTCCCAACTGAGCAAGGTCATTCCTGATTTTATCGGCAAGAGCCCAATCTTTTTTGTCTCTTGCTTCCTTACGATAAGATAATATAAGACAAATAAGGTCTTTAGACAAATCCGGCATTTTCTGTTTCAATTTTGCTTCCAGATTTTGGAAAAACCCCAGAACAGAACCCAATTCCACCATTTTTATGGCAGCGGAAATTCGGTCTGCCATAGTTGCAGAGGTATTTTTTACCTTCCGATTCAGTTCAAATAAAAGAGAAATGGCTTTAGCAGTATTAAAATCATCATCCATAGCCAAAATAAATTCCTGTTCCAGATTTTGCAGTTCTTGCGCTGTTCCGCAAACAGTTGGACGCCTGTTTTCCGCATTTTCCGGATAATTGATTTCGGCAAGAGAACTATACAAATTGGCAACAGCGCGCTGTGATTCTTCCATTAACTCACGGCTAAAATCAATGGGACTGCGATAATGCTTGGAAAGAAAGAAAAATCTGATTGATTCGGCATCATATTCAGCCAAAATATCACGGGCGGTAAAGAAATTTTTCAAGCTCTTGCTCATTTTTTCCCCGTCCACATTTAAGAAACCATTATGCATCCAGTAATTGGCTAAGGGCTTTCCACTATAAGCCATTGCCTGGGCAAGTTCGTTTTCATGGTGCGGGAAAATGAGGTCTATTCCTCCACAATGAATATCAAATGTCTCACCAAGATATTTTTGACTCATAACTACACATTCCGTATGCCAACCGGGACGTCCCTTTCCCCAGGGACTTTCCCAAACCGGTTCTCCAGGTTTGCCTTTTTTCCATAAAGTAAAATCTGCGGGATGCCGTTTGTTATAATTTTCCATAACTCTTGCACCTGCCAGCTGTTCTTCCGTTTTTTTACCTGAAAGACAGCCGTAGGAAGGCAAATTTTCCGTAGCGAAATAGACATCCCCTTCCACTTCATAAGCATAACCTTTCTTTTCCAGTTCAGCAATAAAGGCAATTATATCATCCATTACTTCCGTTGCTTTAGGTTGATAGGTTGGCGGTTTAATTCCCAAAGCGGAAGTATCATCCAGAAAAGCACGGGTATATTTTTCCGCAACCAAAGTGAAACTAATATTTTCTTCATTTGCCTGAGCAATGATTTTATCGTCTATATCGGTAATATTTTGAACATAAGTAACTTCGTAACCGCGATAGGTAAAATAGCGACGAACTACATCAAAAAAAATAAAAGCGCGCGCATTACCAATATGGAAGTAATTATAAACAGTAGGACCACAAGCATAAATGCCGACTTTTCCAGGAGTTATGGGCTGGAATTCTTCTTTTTTACGGGTTTGAGTGTTGTAAAGTAACATTCTATTATACCTATTTATAGATTACCATTTTTTCGGTTTTTTCCACCTTTTTGCCATTGGCTGAACGGGCTTGAACTTTTACAAAATAAGTGTTATTAGCTAAAGTATCGCCTTTATCATCACGACCGTTAAAATAGACCTTATTAAATCCCTGTTTGCCATAAATCTTATTATTGGCAATGCGTTTGCCGCGAATAGTGTAAATTCCGATATTTACTTCGGCATCCAGAGAAAGCATAAAGGTTATATAACCATCTTTGGAAATAGGATTAGGATAGATCAGTAAATTTTCAATAGCCAGTTCGGAACTCTTTTTAGCCACAAAGGTGGTGGTTGCCACGGCAGGCATATTAAAATTATCAAAGGCAATAAGTTGAATTGTATGCATTCCTTCACTTAGGTCCTTCAGCGGATAAATCAAAGTTCCCGTTGTGCAGGAATTTTTATCGTAATTAAAATATTCCGTAATTGCTGTGGGCTGTAAAGAATTATCAATTACCAGAAGAATATTATGCCCCGAAGAACCGGTAATATTAATGCCGTTGGAATCGGAAATATCTGCATATAAGGTGGTATTTGTGCCAACTATATCCCCAGGACGGAAATCCTTGGAACCGAGATAAATGTTAATTTGCGGAACATCAGGATTGGCAACATCCACTGCTTCATCGCTTAACTGCAAAGGATAATAGTAATTAGAATAGTCCTTTTTACCTGTTTCATCCCATAAATAAGCCACAATAAGTCCTGTGGAACCACCGATAATATCATCCGGCACAATGAAGGAAGAATTATAATGAGAAGAAGAAACTTCACTGCTTCCCCGATAGAATTGATTTCCCATTTTAGTAACATTAGTAGCCGGACCAAGAGAATATGCTCTTTTAGAATCAAATGTTTTTATTTCCGTTATACCGGAAAGATTTGAATTAGCGAACGAACCGTAAATAACAGCTGTCTCACGCGAATGTAAAATATCTTCATCAGTGGAAGTTACAACCAGCATAGTGCTGTCCCGTTCCGGTGGAACAACTCTAATTACAGGATCCCCAAAAAGAATATACATTTCATTATTAGTCGCACCACCAGTATAACGAAATTTACCTTCCATAATACAATAACCCAAAGGATTACGATTATGAGATAAGCTTTCCAATACATATTTAAGCAATATTGAGCTGTTGTCAGCAAAACTTTTGCGGGTAGCCGAAAAAGAAGCTATGGCTCCTTGATTATTCAGTAAAACTACTTTTTGGGCTAAACAATCAAAACCCCAATAATCAAATTGAGAAACCTCGCAGGCAGCGGCAATAAAGAAAGTTAGTTTACCTTCATTGGCAAATCTTCCCATATCGGTAGCTCCGTTCATATAGTCCTCGGCTCCGAGTTTATCATACGAACCATGCCCTGTATAATGCATAAGCAATCTACCTTCATTGATGGCTTTGAATAAATCATCCCTGGCTTTGGGCTTATTTTGAAATTCATCATATTCATATTCCATAGCAAAAATCTTATCTACCAGGTTACTGGGATGCACATCATTGCTGTTGCTTTCAGCAAATTGGGTAAGAACATACTCGTAATTCGTATCCCCGTTTGTAAGGTCATCTGCTATAAATACCATAGAGTTACGCCACCAACCCGGAGTTGGATTAAGAGTATAATTGGTAAAATTCTGCAACATAATGTTTAGCTCATTGGTGTTTTTAACAGGATACCTTCCTATAGCCAGTTCCGGATAATAACTGGTGTTAAACATTCCGAAATAATCATCAGAAACAATATAACTTCCCTGCCAAACAATCAGTTTATTTTTAGGAGCGGAAAAGCCGGAAAAATTCCGCCAGTCCATAGTGCCAATACCTAACAAAGTTAAAGAGGTAATGCGGGGTGCAGGTAAATTAAAATAATAATACTTTAATGCCAAACGGATAGCTGCAGGGTCTATATGTCCACCATTAAATTGATTATAAATATCATCTACCAAAATGACCTTACTGCTAATTTGATAGATTTCCCTATATTTATTAGCAAGTTCCTGCGCCTGTTGTAAAAATTCTGCAGGTGCCACTATTATATTATCAAACTGACCGCTCTCATAGGTTAAATCATTGGGTTGAACTAATTGTATTACAGAAGGTCTATATGCTTCTCCTGGTTTCAGCATAAAGTAAAATGTCTTGCTGTTACCATCGGCAATAATACAATTATCGGCAACAGGGATTAAATCTACACTGTAAAGATTATTGATCCGAAAAACAAGGGTATTGCTGAGGTCTCCACTCAAATTGAACTTACAAATAGTGGGAAGCATAGAGTTTTTATGGAAAAATTGTTTTTGAGCATTGCCTTTATTTAAATTTTGCTGATAGCTAAAGCGATAATAATCAAAATAAAGGTTATCTTTACTATTGCGGAATACTCTTATTTTAAGAGTATTTATGCCATTAACCAGATTACTTATAGGACGATCAATATAAAAATAATTCGTTCCTGTCCAGGTAAAATCCAAAGTATGTAAATCCTGATTATTATAAACAGGCATTCCATTTACCGATATTTGAATTTTATGAACTGTTCCTTCTCCAACTGATTCCTGGCATAAACGAAGCTGAATTTTTTGATCATTACTACCAGAGACATCAGAGAGTTCCGTAGTAAGTATATAATCCGTTGTGTTATTACCAAAAAAGGTTTCACTAAACCAGGTAAAACCATATTTTTCTCTGCGATGGGTTTCTGTTTCTATTTGTTTGATAACAGGAGTAGAAGTTAAAGAAAAATCATAAGTGCTTGGAGAAGAATCAGTTTGAATTCTTAAAGGATTTCCACTGAAGCTACCTCCGAAAGTTAGCCAGAAAACCTGATTTTGTGAATAGGGATTGTAATATAGGGGATCGGATTGAACTTCCTCATTCTGCTCATATCCATCCCGGAAACTGCCATAAAACAAAATGTAATCCTGTTCGTTAAAACTGTGGTCTGCTTCTCCTGAAATATAAATAGGAATTTCCTTGAACTCGGCTCCGTTATTATTTATATTGTTACCTAAGACCTTGCCGGAAGTGCTGAAAATACGAATAGTAGTAGGATCAATATCATTTAAAGGCAAACTGCCAAGGTCGGAATAATTAATTCTATAAATACCAGGACGATTAGTTTCTATTCTCATCCACCAGTTACTTAAACCAAAGGGAGCATAATTTATTACGGGACGAGGATTACTACGCCAGTTTTTTGCCTGCTGGGAATTGATTAGTTGCGCCAAAAGAAGGTCTGCTCCTTTGTCGCTTTCTTCCAAACTGCGAAAATTGGTCTGACCTGAAATGTTAATTTTGATAGTAGCTTTGGTAGTTACAACAAGATTTTTATTGCCATCGTAAACAAAAGGATGAAGCGTTACCGGCACAAAATGATAACCCCGGAAGTTTGTTTCCGGAAGCTGAATAATAAATTCTCCTCTTTGGGGTTGATATGCTTCGGGAGAGATATTGTAGAGGTAATAATCTACTTCTTCACCGCTTTTTATTTCGGGAATAGGTATAAGTTTGGATTCCAAAATAATGGTAGTTGTATTACTATTCAGAACTGAACAATTGATAGAGCCATTGGGAGGAATACCTACTTTAAATTCAGTGTATGGAATGGAAGGTGTTCCGGGAATACTGTTGTGTCCCATATTTTCAGCTATGATGCGACTAAATTCACCTTCCGCAGTAATTTTGAAGGGTTCTATAGTATATTCCACCAATAATTCGGTTTCTGAACTGCGGATAAGGGTTATTTTGGCATTCAGAAAAGCAAGGGAAAAAACAAGAATAACCGCCAGAAAAAAGCGTTTCAAGGTTTCTCCTTAGGTCTGAATAAATGCTCCAAAGCATATATCAGCAGATAAAACACTGCCATAAAGATAAATATCCCCAGCATACCCTGAACCAATATTCCCAGGGCAAGCGTTATATTTTCTATAGTAGAGACAAGTAACAGTAACATTATTTCCTCTTTTTATTTATGATAGTTGCGGTTATTAATTATAGTTAAAGCACGGTAAATCTGTTCACACAAAATAAGACGAACCAACCTGTGCGTAAAAGTAAATTTGGATAAAGATAAAATACTGTTTGCCCGTTGGCGGATAGATTTATCTACACCAAAAACACCACCTGTTATAAAGACCACATTCTTTCTCTCAGATAAGCTAATCAAAAAATCGGCAAATTCAAGGGAATTTTTTTGTTCACCTTGTTCATCCAACAGAATAACATAATCCTCAGGTTTGATATATTTTAGGATAGTAGATGCTTCTTTGGCTTTCACGCTTTCTGCATTACCTGAATGTTTGATGCTTTCATCGGGCAATTCAATAATGTCAAATTTGGCAAAGGCAGAAATCCTTTTCCGGTATTCCGAGATACCTTCCAGTAACCATTTATCCTTTGTTTTGCCAATTTGCAGAAGGGTTAATTTCACTGTTTTGTTCAGGACATTGTAGCTAAGGCAAGTGCCATACACAGCATTTTAGTTTCGCCTGAATCTGCCCGAGAGGGTATCAAAATAGGCACTTTAGTTCCGATAGTTACATGAGCAATTTTATAGTGACAATAGTAGGTAAGCATTTTGCCATGCACATTTCCCGTTTCAATATTAGGGAAAACCAAAATATCTGCTGCTCCTGCAACTTCGGAAGTGAGACCTTTTATGCGTGCAGCTTCTTTATCCACTGCATTATCAAAAGCTAAGGGACCTTCTATGACGCAACCGGGAATTTGACCCCTTTCATTCATTTTAGCAATCAAAGCCGCATCAATGGTAGCGGGCATTTTGGGATTGACCGTTTCTATAGCGCAAATCATAGCTACTTTAGGTTTGGGATTTCCTAAGGCATGAGCAACCTGCACAGCGTTTTTAACGATAGCTATTTTCTCATTCAGTTCGGGCAGGATATTAATTCCGCCGTCAGTTTGAATTTTTAGTCCTTCCGGATGTTCATAAACAAAAACATCAGAAATTACCTCGCTTACTTTCAAGCCCTTTTCCTTATCCAATGCAGCTTTTAGGATAACAGAGGATTCCATTTTCCCTTTTAATATGAGGTCACCTTTTTCTTCTTTGGCTAAAGCAACGGCAGTTTCAGCTGCTTTTCTTAAATCACTGCCGGTATCAATAATTGCAAAGGCGTTTACCAGGTCGGGAGCTTTCTGTTGTATCAGACGAATAATTTCTTGTTTATCACCAACCAGGATACTTTCACATAAGCCCTCTTTTTTTGCCATAACACCTGCTTCTATGGCAGATTCAATTTGGGCTCCGGCAATAATAGCAGTTCCTTTACGGTTTTGTTTTACATAGCTTAGCAATTCGGCAAAATTCTTAAACATACTGATATATCTCCTCTTTTTTAGTTAAAATGAAAAAATTATCTGCCATAACTGGGTAGAAAGAAAACAGGTGCTTAATAATGATACTTTTCCAGAAACCTATCTACAAATTCATCTTCTTCGGGTTTTATTTCCCGCATAATTTTCTTTAAAGCTTCCTTTTGAATTTGGCGAACTCTTTCTCTGGATAACCCTAATTTTTCAGCTATTTGGGCAAAGTTTCGGGATTCGTGGGATTCATTTAAGCCAAAATAATTCCGGATAATTTCTGCTTCACGGGCATCCAATTTACTGATCGCATTCTGAATTTTTTCCTGCATTCTTTCCTGATAGTATAAACTTTGGGGGTCTAAGGTATCTTTATCTTCCAGCAGGTCTTTAGCCGTAAAATCCTGGCTATCTGAAGTAGTAATAATATCATCAAAAGAGCTTGTTTCCGGTAACTTGTTTTGCAGTTGTTCTATGGTTTTTTCGGCAATATTCATTTTTTCGCTTAGTTCATCGGGGGTAGCTATTTTTCCTGTTTCCGTAAAATATCTGTCTTGAGTAAGTTTAACTCTGTGAGCTGCGCTGGATTTTCCCATTGGAACGCGAATAAGAGAACTTTTTTCGCTAACGGCAAGCATTATTCTCTGTTTTATCCACCAGATAGCATAGGAAATAAGCTTAATATCTTTATCGGGATCAAATTTTTCTATAGCTTTAATCAGCCCTATATTGCCTTCGCTGATTAGTTCCGAAAGGGATAAACCCCGATTTTGATAACGTGAGGCAATTTTAACTACAAATTTCAGATTAGCCTGGATTAACTTGTTCATTGCATCCATATCCCCGTTTTTAGCTTTAATAGCAAGGTCGTGTTCTTCCTCACGGGAAAGGGTTTTGAACTTGGAAATCTCGTTCAGATAATTTTGCAATGCTTTATCCGCAAAAACACTTTCTTTATTGCTCATTTTTTATTCCTTAGGGTAAAGGAAGAACTTTACGGGGGTTAATGGCTTTACCTTTCAAACGGTATTCAAAATGTAAATGAGTGCCTTGAGCATTGCCGGTTGAACCAACTGTACCAATTTGTTGACTTTGCTTTACTACATCATTCACATTTACCAGATTTTTCTCGTTATGAGCATAAACAGTCATCACAAAATCGGGATGTTCAATAACAATTACATTACCATAAGAACCTTGAACTCCCGAATAAACAACTGTGCCATCTAAAACAGCATAAATTGGTGTGCCGGCTTTAGCACCTAAATCAATTCCTTTATGAGGACGACCATTGCGCAAGCCATATTCGGAAATAACTTTTCCTTCCACGGGCATAATTAAATCAGTGCGGATTTTTTCCCTTTTCATAATCTCTTCTTCAGTTAGAACTTCCGGAGGAGTAGTTATTTCCGGACGCGGTTTACCAGAAAGATATAATTTCTGTCCTACTTTAATATCTGGAGAAGTTAAATTATTCAATTGCATCAGTTCTTCAACAGTCATTCCATTATTGGTGGCAATTCTGTAAAGTGTGTCTTTTTTTTGGACTACATAGACCCTTTCAATCAGCACTGTATCATTTTTGGCAGGAACCGTAGAGACGACAGGATTGGATTCTGTAATTATTTCTTCAGGAACAATTTTGGTTTCGGGTAATTCGGCAGGATTTTTAATCACCAGTTTATCACCTGGGTGAATAGGAATTGAGCTATTGGCAAGGTTATTCCAAGCAAGAAGCTCTCCTAATGTTATATTATGGTTTACAGCTATACGATAGAGGTTATCACCGGCTTTAACAGTGTAATAATAATCCGCGGGAATTTTATTGGTAGGTGAGAGGGAAGGATTAGTTTCTGCACCTGGCAAAGCGGAAATCTGTGGGGAAGAAGTCCCTCCTGAAATTTCCGGAGTAACAGGTTTGGTAACTGGAACGGGAGCAACCGGTTTAATTGGTTCCGTATCTTTCTTCACGATTAATTTTTGACCGATGGAAAGATTGTTATCGGATAAGTTATTAAGCCGTTTCAATTCATCCACAGTTGTGCCATACCGCTTACTTAGAGAATACAGGGTATCTCCTTTTTTTATTATATGTATCTGGTCCTCCGCAGATAAACCCAAAGGTAAAATTAGCATAATCTGCATTATAACCAGCCAAAGTAATCTATCTAATTTCAAAGTCATTATATTTTTCTACGCTATCCAGTTTATAAATTTGCAGTTCTTTCACTTTAGCATATTTGGTTCCTTGCGAAACGATCTGATGAAAGGTCTGCAAAGTGTGTTCTTCTGCCTGGGCAACGATTTTAACCGTGCCATCCCACTGGTTTTGAACATAACCTTTAATTCCAAGTTCGGAAGCAATTTTCCATATATAATAACGGAATCCTACTCCCTGAACTCTGCCGTTTGCATAAAGTTCCCAAGTAGGCATATATCACACCTTTAGATTATTTGTTCTGCATAAATTTTATGCCCGAATTTGTCAAGTATTCGTTTTCTACCATTTTTGAAAAGGTGATATTTTTCCTTATATCAAGCAAAAATATACTTGACCATAACAGCGATGTTAAAAATATAAAGACATTATGGTTAAAAGGATTGTAATAATTGGATGAACTTATTGCATATCATTAACTTAGTAGGTGGCTTGGCACTTTTTCTTTTCGGCATCAATAAAATGAGCGATAGTTTACAAGCAGTTGCCGGTTCGGAAATGCGTCGGATTTTGAAAGTGCTGATTAATACACCTTTAAAAGGGGTCTTAGTGGGTTTGGGTGTAACTGCCCTAATTCAAAGTAGTTCTGCTACTACGGTGATGATGATAGGATTAGTTAATACCGGAATTATGACTTTGAATCAGGCAGTAGGTGTAGTTATGGGAGCCAATATTGGAACCACGATTACAGCTCAGTTAATTGCATTCAATATAGGGCAGTATGCTTTTTTATTTGTTATTTTAGGGGTAATCTTACTTTTCATCCGCAAAAGCAGAGCAATGGAACATTGGAGTCAGATTCTTATTGGTTTTGGCTTGTTGTTTGTAGGGTTAAATGTGATGGCGGAGTCAGTTATTCCTTTACAAAATTCGGAAGTGGCACGGAATTTAATGATCAAATTGGCTACCAATCCCATTTTGAGCATTTTAGTGGGAACGGCATTCACGATGTTAATTCAAAGTTCTTCTGCCTCCATAGGAATTGTTATGGTATTGGCATCAACAGGTCTGATACCATTTGAAGGGGCTTTATATCTTGTTTTTGGAGATAATATCGGCACAACGATAACTGCCTGGTTGGCAGCATTAAGTAGCAGTAATACAGCAAAACGGGTGGCTATGGTGCATACTCTTTTCAATGTATTTGGCACCATTATTTTCGGCACTTTAACTTATTTGGGGATTTATACTCTTTTTATCAATTGGATTACTCCGGGAAATGTTTATGCCGGACAAAATATGGCGCGTCATATTGCTAATGGACATACGATGTTCAATGTGATTAATACGATATTATTTTTACCTTTTGCCAATCAGTTGGCTAAGCTGGCAACTAAAATTATTCCTCCGGATAAAGTGGAAACCATTTCTTTAGGTGAACCTAAGCATTTGAATTACACAATTATCAGCAATTCCGACCTGGCAATAAACCAGTCCATCAAAGAAATGCGCGAAATGCTACGTTTGGTTAGAATGGAACTTATGCTTGCCTATCAGGCATTTAAGGAAAAGGATTATAAAAAACAGATGCGGGTTTCCCGAATTGAAAAAGCAATTGATAATCTGCAAAGAGAAATAACTCTTTATCTGGTAGCAGTGAATGAAAAAACCAATGCGGAAGATATTATTCATAAAATTCCGGCACTTCTGCATACCGTAAACGATATTGAAAAAATCGGTGATTTTACCGAAGAAATAAACAAAATCCTGAACGAACAGATAATAGCTAAAAAGCATCATCTTTCTCCTAAGTTTATTTCCATAATTGATGAATTACATTCCAAACTGCTGTATATGTTGGATTTATCTATTGACTACCTGGTAGAGCTGAAAGAAGATTATATCTATAAGATAATTGAAATGGAAGGACGCATCAATGAGACACATCATCACCTGCGTGAGGAAATTCTTTCTCAGGTTCAAAATGGAAAATGCAATGCAGCAGGGGGCTTAAATACCATTGATTATATTGATGAAGTGGAAGAAATTGCCGATAAACTGAAGAATTTGGTAAAAGCAGGAACTCATAATTTTGTTTATAATCGTAATTTTGTGAAAGAACCTGAGGAAGAAGAAGAAAAAACGGAAAACGATAAAGAATTAACCGATGTCTTTTAAATAACGCCAGCTGTTATCAAATCGTGCATATGTAACATTCCTACAGGGACATTATTTTCATCCACTACAGGAATCATCGTTATTTTATAGGTCTCCATCAAATTTAATGCTTCAACAGCCAAAACCTCAGGTTTCAAGGTTTTAGGATTGGCTGTCATACAGTCCTTTGCCGTATAGCTTAAAAGAGAATTACCTTTATTGTGCAGTTGTCTTCTTAAATCACCATCGGTTATCATTCCGGTCAATTTTCCATCTTTATTGGTAACTGCGGTACAGCCAAGTTTTTTGGAAGTCATTTCCATTATGGCTTCGGACATTTTTGCCTTTTCTTCAATAACCGGAAGTTCCTTTCCACTGTGCATTAAATCGGAAACTCTTAAAAGCAGTTTTTTACCGATTGTACCGCCAGGATGGAACTTTGCCAAATCCTTCAGCTGGAAGTTTTTATGTTTCAGTAAGGCAATAGCTAAGGCATCTCCTACAGCAAGAGCTACAGTTGTGGAAGCAGTAGGGACCAATCCTAAGGGTTCCAGTTCTTTAGGAATATGACAATTGAGTACTACATCGGAATTTTTTGCCAGTTGTGAATTTGGCTCTCCGGTTATAGCTATTATAGGAACATAATTGAATTTTAAAAAAGGAATCAAATTTATCAGTTCCTGTGTATTTCCGCTATTGGAAACAGCAATTACTACATCACCGGATTCAATCATACCTAAATCGCCATGAATACCTTCAGCGGCGTGTAAAAAAATGGAAGTTGTACCTGTGGAAGCTAAAGTAGCGCTAATTTTGCGGGCAATAATACCGGTTTTTCCCATTCCGGTTAAGACCACTTTTCCTTTACACTTGCAAAGAAGGTCAAAAGCTTTTTCCAAGGATTCTTTACTAAGTTGTTTTGCTACTTTTTGAATAGCGGTTGCTTCTTTAGCAAGTTCTTCCTGAACGGTTTCGTAAATATTCATAATTCTTTTCTCAAGATAGCAATTGCTGCTTCCAAATTCATAGCGCCAAGATCGCCAACAGTATGTTGACGTAAAGTGACCTGATTATTATTTTCTTCATTTTTTCCGAGAATACACATAAAAGGAATTTTATTCTTTTCCGCAGAACGAATTTTGTAACCCATTTTTTCACTGCGTGAATCCAATTCACAACGAAAACCTTGTTCCAGTAATTGTTCTTCAATTTTGCGGGCATAGTTCAACTGAGCATCGGTTATAGGAATCAGCATTATTTGGACAGGAGCAAGCCAAAGCGGTAAATTACCGCTGTGATATTCCAGTAAAGTAGCAAAAAATCGCTCTACAGAACCCAAAACAGCTCTGTGAATCATATAAGGTCTATGCGCAGAATTATCCGCACCAATATAAGTCATATCAAATCTTTCGGGTTCATTAAAATCAAATTGAATGGTAGTACATTGCCAAGCTCTGCCCAAAGCATCTTTAATTTTAATATCTATTTTAGGTCCGTAAAAAGCACCACCGCCTTCATCAACTTTATATTCCAAACCCAATTTTTGTAAAGAATTAGCCAAAGAAGCGGTTGCTTTATCCCAATCCTCTTTTTCTCCAACACAATCATCCGGTTTAGTGGCAAGATAAATTAAAAATTCCTTAAAACCGAATGCCTTCAACATATCCAGAGAGAAAACAATCAATTTATCTACTTCCATATCCATCTGTTCCGGAGTGCAAATTATATGGGCATCATCTTGAGTGAAACCACGAACCCTCATTAGACCATGTAAAACACCACTTCGTTCATATCTGTAAACAGTTCCCAGTTCTGCCAGGCGGATAGGAAGTTCTCTATAGCTGTGTAAGCTGGAATTATAAATGCTAATATGAAAAGGACAATTCATCGGTTTGATGTAATAATCCTGACCTTCAATATCCATTTTGCTATACATATTTTCTTTATAGAAATCCAAATGACCGCTGGTTTCCCATAAATTAGCGCGTCCCAAATGAGGAGTATAAACCAATTGATAGCCCTTTTTCAGGTGCTGTTCTTTCCAGTATGTTTCAATTAAATGACGCACCATAGCTCCTTTGGGATGCCATAAAACCAAACCGGGTCCAACTTCATCGCTTATGGAGAAAAGTTCCAGGTCTTTGCCCAGTTTTCTATGATCGCGTTTACTTGCCTCTTCCAGGAAGTGAAGATAGTCCGTAAGCTCTTTTTCCGTAGGAAAACTGATTCCATATATCCGTTTCAGCATTTTGTTTTTTTCATCGCCACGCCAGTATGCACCCGAAGTTCTTAATAACTTTATGGCTTTAATTTTTCCGGTATCGGGAAGATGAGGTCCGCGACAAAGGTCAATAAAATCACCTTGACGGTAGGAACTGATGATTTCTCCTTCCGGAATATCTTCCAGAAGTTCCAGTTTGTATGTTTCGTTCATCTCGCTAAAAAGCTTTATTGCTTCTTCTTTGCTTAATTCTGTTCTGTAATAGGGAAGGGCTTGTGTGCTTAATTCTTGCATTTTTGCTTCAATTTTTTGCAAGTCCTCTTCCGTAAAGGGTTCGTCTCTATCAAAATCATAATAAAAACCCTGTTCAATAGCAGGACCGATGGCAATTTTCACTTCAGGAAACAATTGTTTCACTGCCTGAGCCATTAAATGAGCCGTACTGTGCCAATAAACCTCTTTTCCTTTTTCTGTATGGAAGGTATGAATAACTACTGTAGCATCCGTATCTATAGGATAGTTTATATCTACCATTTTGTTATTAACTTCTGCACAAATTGCCTCTTCTGCAAGTTTGGGACTAATATCTTCGGCAATTTTTAAAGCTGTAACAGGAGCTGAATATTCTCGTATACTGCCATCTGGCAAGGTAATCTTGATCATTTATATCTCCATCATATAATTCTTTGCACAATAATAACCTTATTTTCCATAAATAATATTCTGTCAAGCTGATTAAAGGGATTTTACTTTTACCAAGAGAAAAAGAGAAAGGAGATTGGATTTTACAAAGCAATTATTTAAGGTGTTGATGGAAGACGCTATTCCTCCACCAAAAGAAAAAAATGCGTAGCTTCAGCAAGCTCTTACTACACAATCATCACAGCTATAAAAAGTTTTCCCTCTTTATATAATTTGTGATCACGATGCAGATCCCAAAAGTTAACCTTCATCGCTTTGCGTGATAACTGCCAGCGTAGTTGTTAATCAGCTAAAAATTATCAGGTGTAAGTTATTTCCGATTTTGTTGTTCTCTTGAATCAGTAATGATCAAGTAACAACCAAGTAACAATTCCCTAACGGAACTACGGAAGTGTTACGGAAGTGTTACGGAGTCGTTACTGAATGTTCTAAATATCAATAAGTTAGCTATCAACATTTAAGGGAGGAAGAAAAAGGACATATTATAGATTTTATCTCTTGTATATCAATGGATTAGGGAATATTAAATCAAATAAGAATGGTTGATAAAGATGTCAACCATCCGGGTTTTTCATCATTCTTAAGGAATTGAAAATAACCAGTAAAGTGACACCTACATCGGCAATTATTGCTTCCCAGAGCTGAGCCAAACCGGCAATTCCCAAAATCATCACCAGCATTTTAATGCTTAAAGCCAGGAAAATATTCTGCCAGACCATTTTATTGGTTTCTTTAGAAATGCCGAAAGCGTTTTTTAATTGTTCAGGTTTATCGTTCAGTAAAACCACATCGGCTGTTTCAATAGATGCCTGAGCGCCAATTTTTCCCATTGCGATTCCCACATCTGCTCTGGCTAAAACAGGTGCATCATTAAGACCATCACCGCAATAGGCAACCATATCCTGGCTGGAATTAATAATCTCTTCCAGTTTGGTTAATTTACTTTCCGGGGTTAAAGCAGCATAAAAGCTATCCAAACCCAATTCTTTGGCAACTTTTTCAACTTTGGGAATGCGGTCTCCGGATAGAACGCTCAAGTGTTTTACGCCCTTTTGTTTAAGCTCTGTTAGCACTTCTTTCATTCCTGGTTTCAATTCATCTACAAAACTGATACAGCCCAAATAAATATCATTTTTAACGGTGTGAACTACGCTGTAATCGCCTGCATCAAGCAAATTTAGAAAACCGAAGGATTCTAAAAAGACCTCACTTCCGCAAAGATAACGGTCTTGATTATAAACCAGCAAAATTCCCTTTCCGGGAAATTCGGAAAAGGCATCTACCTTGGAGGGCTCAAATTTGTAAGAAAATGCCTTTTTAACCGCCTTCGCAAAAGGATGTGAGGAAGTCCATTCGCAAAGCCAGGTACTTAGTTTCAGTTCTTCCTGGTCAATATCCGGAACTGTTTTTATTTCGGCAATACTCAATTCACCGGTGGTTAAGGTTCCAGTTTTATCAAAAATTAGGGTTTTAACTCTGCTAAGTAAATCCAAATAAATGCTCCCCTTGAAAATGATACCCGATTTTGCGGACTTACCTATTCCTATATAATAAGTTAAAGGTATGGAAATGACTAAGGCACAAGGACAAGAAACAACCAGAAAAATTAGGGCACGCTGTAACCAGATTTTGTAGGCGTAACCCAAAAGGGATGGAATAACAAAAACCAGAATTGCAGCTAAAACCACAGCAGGTGTATAATATTTAGCAAAACGGGTCATAAACTTTTCGGTATCTGACTTTTTGGCACTGGCATTTTCAATTAGTTTTATAATGCGGGAAACCATACTTTCCGCTTCACTATTTTGCACTTGAATTTCCAGAATTCCGCTGCCATTCAAAAATCCAGCAAAAACAGAGGACTTTGGTTCTACAAAAACAGGAATTGCTTCTCCCGTTAAAGTTGATGTATCAACCGTTGATTCTCCTTTTATAACAACCCCGTCCAAAGGAATTCTTTCACCTGCATAAACCAGAATAATCTGGTTTTTTTGAATGGTATTCAGCTTGCGGTCTTCAACCCCATTTTCCGTTTTCAGATGTGCTTTTTCGGGTTTTAATGCCAGAAGCGCTTGCAAATTTTTCCGGCTTTTGGCAATAGCTCCGCTTTCCAAATATAATCCTATTTCATATAAAATCATAACTGCCGATGCCTCAATCAGTTCACCTAAATATAAAGCTCCTGCTGTAGCTAAAGTCATCAAAAAATTCTCGGTAAATATTTGGCGGGATGCTATTTCCTTCACTGCTTTTCTAATAACCCTGTGACCGGCAATAAGATAGGCAATTAACCCTAAAATAAGAGAAAAAGGACTGCTTAAAAACAAACTGAAAGTCAGCACCAAAATAGCTACAATAATAAACCACGGCTTTTTTTTCGTCCTTTCCTGTTCCCAACCTGCCAGAGTAAATTGGACATCAGGATCAATCTTGCTCGCTATGGCATTTAAGCGTTTTAGAGGATTATCTACCTTTTCAATGTATTCAATGGTGAGATGTTTATTAATAAAATCCAAATTGGCACTTTCTACTTCCTCCAAATTGTTGATTTCAGCTTCTATTTTAGCGCCACAATCGGGACAATCAAGATTGTGAACATCATACTCTTCAATAACCATTTACCGCTCCTGTAAATGCTCCAGCGCTACTTTAAAAATGCTGTTTATATGTTCATCATCCAGAGAATAATAGGTTGTAGTGCCTTCTTTGCGATATTTCACTAGACGATGCAAACGCAATAATTTAAGCTGATGCGAAATTGCCGATTGCTGCATTTGAACCAACAGGGCTAAATCCGCTACACACAATTCGTGTCTGGAAAGATAATACAATATTTTCAAACGGGTTCCATCCCCGAAAACCTTGAAAAAATCAGCCATTTTTAGGATGGTTGCATCTTCCGGAATATGTGTTTTTATATCTTCCATTTCCTCTACGGAAATGCTTTTACATAAACAGTTTTGCCTTTTCATTTCAGCTCCTTTATGAATATATGTTCATATATTGATAAACCCGGTTCTCTGTCAAGAAAAATCTTCGCAGGAAAAATGGGTTGGCAACTTCCTATTTGCCAAGGAGTTCGTAGCACTCAGAAAAATAAATGCCTTCTATTTATGGCGCAACATAAGTCAGGAACCAAAATGCTAAATTTGATTCTCTTTTCTCCAAGGTTAAAACCTATCGTTAATTTCTGCCGTTCCTTTGTCCTATCTGCTCAGGTAGAAATCCAGAAACAAACAATGTAGCCATATTTTTCCGCCGGGTTAAAACCCGTCGTTAATATCTGTCGTTCCTACGGAACTCGTTCTCAAAAAAAGAGATATGCTTTATCCTATTATCTTTTCGCCGGGTTAAAACCTGGCGTTAATATCTGTCGTTCCTACGGAACTCGTTCTCAGAAAAAGAGATAATCTGTATCCTATTATCCTTTCGCCGGGTTAAAACCCGTCGTTAATATCTGTCGTTCCTACGGAACTTTTTTTCAGCAAACCTCATACTCTTCACCATTCACCTTTCACTATTCACCGTTCACTATTCACTATTCACCTTCGCGGAATATTTTTCCTTAAAATCCTACCCATAATGTTTCTTATGATTAAGCTAACTTAATGCCAGTTAGATAATTAGGAAAACTCGGAAAACAAATCTTGACAGAATTAGGAATTAATAACATAAAGAACCAAATTGTTTTGAGACGCTATGAAATGAAGTTAATTTGCCTTACTGCATACAGTTGCGCTAAAAGGAAGAAAATGCATTTATTAAACCGAATGGTTATCTGCACTTTAACACTTTTTAGTTTTGCTTGCGCTAATATTCCAAAAAGCAGAACAGAAGAGGAAAAAAGAATTATCCTTCCGGAAGGGGAAACTTCTGCAAATTGTATTACCGTGGAAGAATTAGAATCTTTTTCTTTTAATACGCTGGAGTGTATTCAAGCATTTTTAGCGGGGGACTGGTTTACCCGTTTTGAAAAAAGTAGCAGACCGCTTATTTTTCTATGTCCTCCTGAAACAGAACCTGCTTTCCGGGAACAAGGCAAAAATTTTATAGGGTTATTTTGTGCCGACATACTGCAAACACAAGCTGTTAATCTCGTTGTTTGTGATTCAGTTTTCACTTTATCGGAAAATCGGGAAAAAATATTGCAATTGGTAAAAAAAAGTGGTGCAGATTTCTTTTTACAAAGTATAATTGCAATGGAAGAAGGAATTCCCCTACTGAAATTGAATCTCTATAATGTTCAGAACTTGGCAATTGTTTATAATGATACCCGCAGTTTATTATTAATAAAGATATAAAGGATAAAAACTATGCAAATTAGCAAACTTGACCAAATGTTCGATGTTTTGGCTACCAGGCCTAAAAAGCGTCTGGTAGCTGCCTGGGGTGTTGATTCCCATACTATTTTGGCTGCCTATATGGCTGTAGAAAAAGGGATAGTTGATGCTACCTTAGTTGGCGATGAAAAACTGATACTTTCCGTATGCCGGGAACATAATCTTGATTGTTCTCAATTTAACATTGTCCATTGCCCTACTGATGTTAAGTCCGCTGCTTTGGCTGTAGAAATGATTAACAAGGGTGAAGGCGATTTTTTAATGAAAGGTCTTCTTTCCACAGACCGCTATATGAAAGCAATATTGAATAAGGAATGCGGATTGATGGATCCTGGTGCTATTTTATCCCATGTAACAGTTGCCGAACCGAGAAATTATCATAAATTACTGATTGTTGGTGATGTAGCTATTATACCTTTGCCGGATTTGAATCAGAAAATTGCCATTACCAATTATTTAATCAAAACGGCTCATATTTTAGGGATAGAAAATCCGAAAGTAGGACTTCTTTCCGCCAGCGAACAAACCCTTCCCAAAATTCCTTCTTCCGCTGAAGCAGCTATAATTGCCAAAATGGCTCAGCGCGGTCAAATCAAAGGTGCAATTGTAGAAGGTCCTTTGGGATTTGATATGATTATTGATAGAGAAAGTGCTCTTATTAAAGGTGTAGATAGTCCTGTTTGCGGAGATGCGGATTGCATTCTCTTTCCGAATATTGAAGCAGGCAATACTTTTTATAAGACCATCATTAAACTGCTGAAAAGTGAACTGGGAGCAATAGTTATGGGTGCGCGGGTTCCCTGTGTTTTAACTTCCCGGGGTGATGGAGAACGCAGTAAATTGTATTCTATAGCTTTAGCAGCTATGTTGGCGTAAAATGATTACCAAACTTGATGAACTGGCAGAAAAGGCTAAAAACAGCGGCAAAAAAACCCGCATTGCAGTTGCCGTTGCAGAAGATAGCAATACCATTAATGCTATTTTACGAGCTACTTATGAGGGCTTTATTTATCCTGTTCTGATTGGCAATGAGATAAAAATCAAAGAACTACTGACCTCTAATATTGCCTCTAACCAATTTGAAATAAGGAATATAACAGAACCAAACCAAGCCGTAAAAGAAGCTGTAGGAATGGTTCGCAATAATGAAGCTGATGTTTTAATGAAAGGTCTGATAGGAACCGATACTTTCCTGAAAGCTGTATTGGATAAGGAAAAAGGACTTTTACCTCCGAAAGCGGTTATGAGCTATACCTGTGCCATAGAAATTCCCAAATACCATAAACTGCTTTTTGTTAGCGATACAGCTGTGTTAATTTACCCAGATTTAGACCAGAAAATAGCAATGATTAATTATAGTGTAGCTATGGCAAGGCGTTTTGGTATAGAAAAACCGAAAGTGGCATTAATATCTGCCACCGAAAAAGTTAGCCCTTCAATGCAAGAGACCTTGGACTATGCTCTTTTATGTAAGATGGCAGAAAGAGGTCAAATAAAAAACTGCATTGTAGATGGTCCTTTAGATATTTTTCTTGCCTGCGATCCTAATTCCCTTGCTATTAAAGGAATTCAAAGTCCCTTGGAAGGGGATGCCGATATTCTTATTTTCCCTAATCTGGAAAGCGCCAATAGTTTTTATAAAGGTCTGATGCTTTTTGGAGAAGGGGAACTGGCAGGTTTAATTTGTGGAACAACAAAACCCGTTATTGTAATGAGTAGAAGCGAAAGTGAAAACTCTAAGTATTACTGTTTAGCGTTATCTTGTTTGATGGCGGAGGAAAAATGAAAATAGCCATTGCTTCCGATCATGCTGGTTTTGAAATGAAAGAGGCAATCAAAAATGCTTTTCCGGAAATTGAATTTGTGGATTTTGGCACTCATAATACAGAAAGTATGGATTATCCTGATACCGGTTTTCCTGCTGCTAAAGCGGTAGCGGAAAAACAATGTGAAAAAGGCATCTTAATTTGTGGCAGTGGAATAGGAATGAGCATTACTGCCAACAAAGTGAAAGGCATAAGAGCTGCTTTATGTGGAAATACAGATGTAGCACGCCTTTCACGGCTGCATAATGATGCCAATATTTTGGTCTTGGCAGGAAGATTTACTGCCATTCCTTACGCCATAGAAATTACTAAGGTCTGGCTAAACACCCCTTTTGAGGGAGGAAGACATTTAAATAGAATTAATAAAATACAACAAGGAGAAAGGTAATGAACCATATTCAAAAAACCGATCCCGAAATTTATGCCGCTATTATGAACGAACTGAAAAGAGAACGGGAAAATCTGGAACTTATTGCCAGCGAGAATTTTACTTCCCTGGCTGTGTTGGAAGCTCAAGGTTGTGTGATGACCAATAAATATGCTGAGGGCTATCCCTATCGCTGGAGCAAAAAAACCGGAGCTATTAATTACAACCTTTACGGAAGATATTATGGCGGTTGTGAATTTATCAACGATGCTGAACGCTTGGCAATTGAACGTGCCAAACAAATTTTTGGAGCGGAACATGCCAATGTTCAACCCCATAGCGGTTCCCAGGCAAATATGGCTGCCTATTTTACACTTGTAAAACCAGGTGACACAGTTATGGCTTTGGAACTATCCCATGGAGGTCATTTAACCCATGGCCATCCACTTTCCTTCAGTGGACAGCTTTATAACATTGTTCCCTACACTGTTAATAAAGAAACGGAACAATTGGACTATGATGAACTGGAAGCTTTGGCAATGGAACATAAACCCCAAATGATTTTAGCCGGCGCTTCTGCCTATCCCCGGAAATTGGATTTTGCCAGATTTCGTGAAATTGCCGATAAAGTTGGAGCTAAACTTATGGTTGATATGGCTCATATTGCAGGACTTGTTGCTGTAGGTTTACATCAAAGCCCTGTTCCTTATGCGGATATTGTTACTTCCACAACTCACAAAACTTTACGCGGACCTCGTGCCGGACTTATTTTATGCAAAGAAGAATTTGCCAAAGAAGTGGATAGTAAGGTTTTTCCCGGTGTGCAAGGCGGTCCTTTAATGCATATTATTGCTGCTAAAGCAGTTGCTTTTCAAGAAGCCCTGCAACCAGAATTTAAAATCTACCAGCAAAAAGTAGTGGAAAACGCTGAGACCTTAGCCAATGCCTTAATTAAAAAAGGATTTAAACTGGTTTCAGGCGGAACTGATACTCACCTGATGCTGATTGATTTAGGTCCTGAAGTTAATGGCAGCCCCAGTGGTAAAAAAATGGAAGAAGCACTTGATAAGGCAGGAATTACGGCTAATAAAAATACTGTTCCCTTTGATACCAGAAGTCCTTTTGTTGCCTCCGGAATTCGTTTGGGAACTCCTGCTGTAACCACTCGCGGAATGGGAAAAGCGGAAATGGAACAGATTGCCGATTTAATTAAAAGGGTCTATGATCATATTGATAACGAAGAATACCTGCAAGAATTGAAAAAAGAAGTGCATTCCCTGACAGATAAATTTCCCCTTTACCCTGAACTGTAGACGGAAGACACTGTTCCTCCGCAAAAAAGGGAAAAAGTAAAAAGGTTAAAAAGTGAAAGGGTGGAAAGGTGAAAAAGTGAAACTCGGAATGAACATTATGGTAAAAAGTGCGGAGCCTCAGCGAGCTCCGATTACACTACAATTATAGAGTCGCCACTGCTTTAAGCCAGGAGTCGTCACCGACGAGATAACTTTGAACTTACTTGCAGACAATTTTGGCGGTGAGGACTCCTGACAATTTTTAGCACGCAGTTTCTTTATTGATTATAAGATAGGAGAAGAAAATGACTATAACTAAAATTTATTTAAGGATAAACAAATCCTGTATGACCTGGTTACCTTTTCACCTGTTAACCCTATGAGCATAGCAGCAATAGATTGCGGTTCCAATTCCCTCAAATGCCTTATTGCAGAAAAGAGGGGAGAAAACTTTAATTGTTTAAAAGACCTAAGATTTCAAACCCGTCTTGCTTCTGCTCTAAATACGAATGGTTTCCTCTCTGCAACAGCCATAGAAAAGACAATTACTATTCTTAAGCATTTGCAGGAAAATGAATTCCCTGCTTACCAAATTGAAGAAATTCGCGCTGTTGGCACGGAGGCTATTCGCCAAGCCGCTAATAAACAGGAAGTTGTAGACCGCATTTTTAGGGAAACAGGTATCCAATTATCCGTTATCAATGAAGCCCAGGAAACATTTTTGGAATGGAAAGGAGTGCTTAGCGGTTTGAAAAAACCCTTACAGCCAATAACTATTTTTGACAGCGGAGGTGCCAGCACTGAAATTATTAACGGGAACAAAGGACTTATCCATAAAGCGACCTGTTTTCCTGTAGGAGCTGTGAATTTTACCCAAAGATATGTTCATAGCGATCCGATTTCCCCAATTGACTTTGAGGAATTAGTTAGAAATATTTTCCAAAGTTTACCCCAATCCTTTATGATACAAGATACTTTTATCGGTGCTGGAGGAGGGGTATATGTATGTGCCTGTGTGGCTTCCGGAGGGAAAATTAATTCACCCGAAGAAGCCGAGGGCTATGAAATAACATTATCCGAACTGGAAAGACAAATTAACCTCTATCAACACACCAATCTGGAACAGCGTAAACAAATTTTAGGAATGGAAAGTGAACGAGCTGATATTATGCTGGCTGCTGTTTTGATCTATTGGACTTTACTGAAGGCAAGCGGAAAAGATAATTTTTTGGTTTCTACCCGTGGTATTAGATATGGTTTAATTGCAATATGAAGCACGCAGATTGCGCTGATTTATTTTTACACCGAGATCACCGAAAGCACTGAGAACACCGAGGTTTATTGATAAATCCGACGACTTTATTTTCATTATTACATTCTTTATTACGCAGATTGCGCTAATTTATTTTTACACCGAGATCACCGAAAGCACTGAGAACACCGAGGTTTATTGATAAATCCGACGACTTTATTTTCATTATTACATTCTTTATTACGCAGATTGCGCTGATTTATTTTTCCACCGAGATCACCGAAAACACTGAGCACACCGAGGTTTATTGATAATTCCAACGACTTTATTTTCATTATTACATTCTTTATTACGCAGATTGCGCTGATTTATTTTTCCACCGAGATCACCGAAAACACTGAGAACACCGAGGTTTATTGATAATTCCAACGACTTTATATTCATTATTACATTCTTTATTACGCAGATTGCGCTGATTTATTTTTACACCGAGATCACCGAAAACACTGAGAACACCGAGGTTTATTGATAATTCCAACGACTTTATATTCATTTTTACATTCTTTATTACGCAGATTGCGCTGATTTATTTTTACACCGAGATCACCGAAAACACTGAGAACACCGAGGTTTATTGATAATTCCAACGACTTTATATTCATTTTTACATTCTTTATTACGCAGATTGCGCTGATTTATTTTTACACCGAGATCACCGAAAACACTGAGAACACCGAGGTTTATTGATAATTACAACGACTTTGTCAAGTCCTTACTGCCAAACGAATTAGTGTATAGCGTATAAACTATATAGTCAGTGACGACTCCTGACTTTCATAAATTTATTTGAAAATTTATTCCGGTGTTCTCGGAGTTCTGAGTGTAAAAAATACAATCTGTTGCCATTCTGTTACTCTGTTAAGTGTTTATTCGCTGATTTCCTATTAACAATAAGTTTGTATATTTCAAACCAGGCAACACTCATGTTTCCTAAAATGAGGCAGGTTAATAATTCCATTATACTCATTGTTTCCAGGTGAAAAATATTAGTGACAGAAGGCACTTTTATCATCAGCAGGACAATGGCAAAGACACCTAAGAACAAATAAGTCATACCCTTATTGGGAGTGCGGATAATCTGGAATAAATTTTTATGCCAGCTTCTGTTTGTAGTTATCAGCATTAGATTGGAAAACACTAAGGTAGTAAAAATATGAGCTCTTAAATGATTTTCTCCCATTCCGCGGTTAATTCCCCAAAAATACATCAGCAATAACAGGATTAATACGCCTAGACCTTGTAGAAAACCGATAATTAATCTTTTAGTGCCAAATAATTTTTCATCTACAGAGCGCGGAGGTCTTTCCATTATATCATCTTCTTCTTTTTCCATTTCAAAAACAATAGAACAAGCAGGGTCTATAATCAATTCCAGAAAAGCGATATGAACCGGAAAATAGATGATCGGATAATCGGCAAATGAAGCAGGAATCATTGCCATTCCGGCAATGGGAACATGTAAAGAAAATACATAAGTGAAGGACTTCCGCAGGTTATCATATATCCTTCTACCCATCTTGACAGCGCTTACAATGGAAGAAAAATCATCATCGGTTAAAACAATTGCCGATGCTTCACGCGCTACATCAGTTCCTCTTAAACCCATAGAAATACCTATGTTGGCAGCTTTTAAAGCTGGAGCATCATTCACTCCGTCTCCTGTCATAGCCACGATTTCTCCGTTTGCTTTCAGTGCTTGCACAATTCTTAATTTCTGCTGTGGAACTACGCGGGCAAAAATAGAGACCTGTTTACATTTTTCTGCCAGTTCTTCATCGGACATTTGGTCTAACTCACTACCCGATATAATATTATCAACATTTTTCAGACCTATTTGTTTACCTATCGCTTTTGCCGTTCCAATATAATCACCGGTAATCATTATTACCCTGATTCCTGCTTTGTAACAGATTTTAACTGCTTCCGGAACAGTTTCTCTAATCGGGTCTGCCAGTCCGATTAAACCCAAATAGCAGAAAGATAAGTCAGTAAGTTTTTCTGGTAAAACATCTGTTTTAATTTCACAAGAGGCAATTCCTAAAACTCTAAGCCCTTCTTCTGCTAAATCAGAAACCTGTTTCATTATGGCATTGATTTCTTCCGTATTAACACTGCAGAGTTTAATAACTGCCTCGGGTGAACCTTTTAACGCAACTGTGTAATTTGTTTTGCCGGAAATTTTCCAGACCTTTGCCATCGCTCTAAGTTCATCGGTTAAAGGGTATTCTCTAATTTCCTGGTATGTTTGCAGTTCTGCATAAATGGAGGGATCAAGATCATTCAGAGCATTATGAATTGCTTTTTCCATCGGGTCAAAAGGTTCTCTCATACTGCCAAGGACACTATGAATAAGAGTATTAAGAATTGGCTCTGAAAGCTTTGCCGAATTCTTTAACTCTATATTTTCGCTGTTACTGACGATTTTTTGCAAGGTCATTTTGTTGTAAGTTATTGTGCCTGTTTTATCTGTGCATAAAACTGTAGCCGAACCCAAACTTTCAATTGCCTGCAACCTTCTGACCAGCACATTTTTCTTGGACATCCTCCAAGCACCTAACGCCATAAAAACAGTTAGAACCACGGGAAATTCTTCCGGCAAAACAGACATTGCCAAAGTGATACCTGTCAACAAAGCATTTATTAAATGCTTTCTGGTGACATAAAAAACGATTACTACAAAAGCACAGATTAGCAATGCAAAAATAGCAAAGTATTTTACCAATCTGCCTGTCTCTTTGCTTAACCGGGTTTCCTCTTCTGTTATGGTTTCCAGGGATTTTCCTATTTTTCCCAGTTCGGTTCTTTCACCTGTGGCAAAAACCTGAGCTATACCTCTGCCACTCACAACTAAGGTTCCGGAATAAACAAAGGGTAAATCATCTCCTCCGGGAGTTGAAGGTCTTTCTTTTTTATCCCAAATCCGTTTTCTAACCGGAACCGATTCTCCTGTTAAAAGTGATTCATCAACACTAAGTAAATCATTTTCCAGTATATAAGCATCAGCAGGAATCCTATCACCTTCAGCTAATATAATTAAATCATCAGTGACTACTTCTCTACCTGGAATTCTGATTTGCTCACCATTCCGAATTACTAAAGCCCGCGGACTGGATAGATTCTTTAATGCTTCAAGCGCTTTTTCCGTTTTGCGTTCCTGAATAAGTTCTATAGACATTACAATGACAACAGATGCGGTTAAAACAAGTGCTTCTTGCAAGTCCCCTAAAAAGAAATAAATAACAGCACAGGCAACTAATAGAATAAACATTGGCTCACTTATAATATCCCAAATCAGCTTGCCTAAATTACGCCCTTTTGAACCTGGAAGTTCATTATACCCTTCCCGTCTTAATTTTTCTTCCACTTCTTTTGTGGTCAATCCCTGTTTTAAATTACTATATTCCTTCATCTTATCCTCTTTTACAGAATATGATCTTGCTATCTGCAATAGTATTTTTAGTCAAGTAAAAACCGATTTTGAGCTGAGACAAATAGTGGAACAGCAGAATTTTTTTAGCACTCTCACTTTTAGATTGACAATTTTCCAAAGTTGATTAAATTGTCTTTAGATTAGCAGTTCATACATTGGACTGCTAAGAATATAAATGGTGGAGACAATGAAAAAGAATGTACTACGACTAAATGAGACCCTTAAGGCACTGGTGGATGAATATATTATGAGTTGTGAACCGGTGTCTTCCAGGATACTGAACGAGAAGTATCTGCGTAATGTATCCTCAGCTACATTGCGTTTAGATTTGTTGAAACTGGAAAAGATGAATCTGATTTCCCAGCCGCATACATCGGCAGGAAGGATTCCTACAATAAAAGGTTACAGGGAATATTTAAGATTGATTGAGCCGGAAATAGAAAAGATCAGATATGAAGGAATGGACTTGCTGAGAGAGATTTTAGTGCGCAACTATAAAGATACGCCCAGAGCTTTGTATTATATAATGGAAAATTTGGCGAAGGAGACAGACCAGCTTTCTTTTGTTGCTGAACCTGAGGTCTCCAGTGGTTATTTGGCAAAGTTGGATGTATTTTCCATAGGGGAAAACAAGCTGATATTTGTGATGAGTTTGGATTCGGGTTTGGATAAAACAGTTATTTTGAAATGCGATAATGAGTTAACTGAAGCTCAACTGAAAAAATTGGTGCGTTATTTAAATGATGAATTGGCTGGTTTACAGATTTATGATATAGCTAATAGGGTTTTAGTAGAAATGCAAGAAAATGCGGATAATGGTATGATAAGCTGGTTCTTGGCTGAATTGCATAAAGCGTTTATGGAAATAAGCGATTTCTTTATTCATTATGATGGCAGCATCAATTTTTTGGAACAAAAGGAATTTGACGATAAAGAGAATATATTGAAGTTTATGAGTTTACTGCAACGCCAGGATTTTCTCTTAAATACGATGCGCAAACATCAAAGCGATAAAGAAGTTAATGTAGTTTTGGGTGAGGATTTAGCTAAAGGCAGCTGGTTGGATTTTGCTTTAATTTATGCCAAATATGAGGTCTTTGGCATACCTGGCTATTTAGGTGTTTTAGCACCTGTCAGAACAGAATATCGTAAGCTCATTCCTCTTATCAGGGATGTAGCTAATACTATAACAAATACAACAAAGCGCGGAATGGTCGTGCCTCAGGAGAAAAAGGAATGAATAAAAAAATACCCAAAGAACCTGAATTAGAAAAAGAAGAACTAATTACAACGGAAGTTTCAGAAGAACCGAAAGCCAAGAAGATAGAGGAACTGGAAAAAGAAGTAGCGGAATGGAAAGATAAATACCTGCGCTGTATGGCTGAATTTGAGAACTTCCGCAAAAGAACAATATCCGAAAAAGCGGAGTGGATAAGATTAGCCACGCAGAAATTTGCTTTAGAAATCTGTGATGTGCTGGATAATTTTGAAAGGGCTATCCAGCAAGCAACTGAAGAAGAAAAATCCACTCCCTTCGGAAAAGGGGTGCTGATGATTGAACAGCAACTCCGCAAAGCCCTGGAAAAAGAAGGGGTAAAAAAAATAGAAGCACTGGGAGAACCCTTCAATCCAGAGTTTCATGAAGCCCTTGCTCATATTCCCAGTGATCAAGAAGAAAATACCGTTACTGCCATCATCCAAAATGGTTACATAATGCACGATAAAGTGTTGCGACCTGTTAGAGTGGCAGTTTCCAACGGTTCAAAAATAAATAATGAATCCCAGGAGGAATAAATGGGAAAAATAATAGGAATTGATCTCGGAACAACAAACTCCTGTGTTGCCGTTGTTGAAGGCGGTAAACCAGTAGTTATAACCAATGCGGAAGGAAGTAGAACAACTCCTTCAGTAGTTGGTTTCACAAAGGATGGTCAACGTCTGGTAGGCCAATTGGCAAAACGCCAGGCAATAACCAATCCCCAAAATACTGTCTTTTCCATAAAAAGGTTTATGGGAAGAAGTTATGATGAAGTTACACAAGAAATTAAGCAGGTGCCTTTTAAGGTTGTGCGTGGCTTAAAAAATCAGGCGGTTGTTCATATTGATGTGGAAAATAAAGATTATGCTCCACAGGAAATTTCCGCTATGATTCTAACAAAAATGAAAGAAACGGCAGAAGCATATTTAGGACAAAAAGTTACGGAAGCCGTAATTACTGTTCCTGCTTATTTCAATGACGATCAACGTCAGGCAACAAAAGATGCCGGACGCATTGCGGGACTTGATGTAAAAAGGATTATTAACGAACCCACAGCTGCTGCTTTAGCTTATGGAATGGAAAACAAGAAAGAGCAGAAAGTAGCCGTTTATGACTTGGGTGGCGGAACCTTTGATATCAGCATTCTGGATATTTCGGAAGGTGTTGTGGAAGTCCTTTCTACTAACGGTGATACGCATTTAGGTGGCGATGATTTTGATAAGCGGGTAATTGACTGGATTCTGGAACAGTTCAAAAAACAGGAAGGAATGGACTTATCGCGTGACCCTATGGCTATGCAAAGGTTAAGGGAAGCAGCTGAAAAAGCCAAAATTGAGCTTTCCGGAACCCTTACTACCAATATAAACCTGCCTTTTATTACTGCTGATGCTACAGGACCTAAACATCTTAATCTGGATTTAACCAGAGCTGAATTTAATCGTTTAACCTCAGATTTGGTGGAACGGACTTTAGGTCCCTGTAAAAGAGCATTAGACGATGCCAAACTGAAACCTTCTGATATTCAGGAAGTTCTTTTGGTAGGTGGAAGTACTCGTATTCCTGCAGTTCAGGAAGCTGTGGAAAAGTTCTTTGGTAAAAACCCCAATCGCAGTTTGAATCCGGATGAAGTAGTAGCTATTGGTGCTTCCATTCAGGGAGCTATTCTTTCCGGTGACGAGAAAGTAAGCGATGTTCTGCTTTTGGATGTAACTCCTCTTTCTTTAGGTATTGAGACCTTGGGTGGAGTAATGACCAAACTTATTGAGCGCAATACTACTATTCCGACTAAGAAGAGCGAAATTTTCTCTACGGCAGCAGATAATCAAACCGCCGTCACCATTCATGTTCTGCAAGGTGAACGTCCTATGGCTGCAGATAATAAGTCCTTAGGCCGCTTTGACCTGGTGGGAATTCCTGCCGCTCCAAGAGGAATTCCTCAAATTGAAGTTACCTTTGATATTGATGCCAATGGTATTCTCCATGTTTCTGCCAAAGATAAAGGAACCGGAAAAGAACAATCCATCAGAATTGATCGTGCTGGAAGCATTAGTAAGGAAGATATAGACAGAATGATTAAAGATGCGGAATTACATTCCGAAGAAGATAAAAAACGCCAGGAATTCGTTGTCGCTAAGAATGAATTGGATTCCTTAATCTTCAGCACGGAAAAGAGTTTGAATGAATATGGAGATAAACTTTCCAGCAGTGAAAGAAGCGAACTGGAAGAGGAAATAAAAAATGCCAAAGAGCAAATGGAAAGAGCAACCGAGGCATCAGAACTAAACAACATAAAAGAAAATCTTGCCAAAAAAGCACAACATTTAGGTGAGGTTATCTATGCGCATATGCAACAGCAACAAAGTGCAGGCGGTGAAGGATATAGCCAGGATGCAAGCGGTTTTAATTCCGGAGGTTATGAACAGGGACCTCAGGAAGAAAACCCCAAGCAGGAAGGTCCTATAGATGCCGACTTTGAAGTTGTTGACGATAAATAAATAAAGAAAACTGATTAGAAGGATTTTAGCGGAGTAACACGGATTAAAAATAATTCCGTGTTAATCCCTCTAATCCAAAAATCGGCAAAGGAAAGAAAATAGGTTATTATAGTTTATATCTTTATATCTGTGAAATCTGTGAGAGGTAAAAAAGGAGTTATCTAAGAAATTATAAATATTATCTGTGAAATCAGTGAAATCTGTGAGAGGTAACATATAGATGGCAAAACGCGATTATTACGAAATTCTGGGTGTAGATAGAAATGCCGATGAAGCAACTATAAAAAAGGCATACCGTAAACTGGCAATGCAGTATCATCCGGATAAAAACCCGAATAATAAAGAAGCCGAAGAGAAATTCAAAGAAGCAAGTGAAGCTTATGAAGTTCTATCGGATAAAGAAAAAAGACAGATATACGATCAATACGGTCATTCCGGATTGGAGAATCAATTTGGAGGAACAGGATTCTCTTGGGAAGAATTTATGCACCGTAGCGATCTGAATGATATTTTTGGAGATGGACTGGGCAGCATTTTTGAAACAATCTTCGGAGGCGGTTTTGGAGGTAGAAATCAACGCAGTTCAAGCAGTTCTAATAGAGGGGAAGACCTGCAAATTGAACTATCTCTGTCACTTCAGGAAATTGCCAATGGTGTAGAAAAGACCATTAAAATAGGCATTAAAGAACCCTGTGATAAATGTGGAGGAAGCGGAAGTGCAGAAGGGAAAACAGAGACCTGCCCTAACTGTAAAGGAACAGGACAGATTCGTCAAATTCGGCAGTCACTTTTCGGAAGGATGCAAACGGTATCCGAATGCCCTACCTGTAATGGTGAAGGAAGGATAATTAAAAATAAATGCAGTAAATGTTATGGTGAAGGACGTGTTGGAACTGTTAAGGAAATACCGATTAACATTCCTCCAGGAGTTGAAGATGGACAGTATATTCGGTTCAGGGGACAGGGCAATGCAGGACCCCGAGGAGGAAGCAGAGGAGATCTTCTTGTTCTTATTCATCAAAAAAAGGATGATCTTTTTGAACGCGAAGGAAATAACATTATTCTGGAATATCCCATTACTGTATCTCAAGCTGTGTTAGGTGATGAAATTATTGTACCTACTTTAACCGGTTCGGTTAAAATGAAAGTTCCACCCGGAACTCAAAGTGGCAGATTATTCCGCTTAAAAGGACAAGGTATTCAAGGTCATAATAGTTATTCCAGAGGTGATCAAATAGTGAGAACGATTGTAGTTATTCCTACAAAACTCTCCCGGGAAGAAGTAGAACTCTATAATCGCTTAAGAGAATTTGACCGGAAAAGAGACCTGAAACCAGGGAAAAGCTTTGCTGCCAAATTAAAGAGTTACTTCAGTTAAGAAAAATGCCATCTCTATATTTACCTGAATTAAGCTCGGATAAAAAGATTATAGCGGTAGAAGGAGAAGAATTCCATCATCTGATTAATGTTAAGCGAACCGCAATCGGAGAATTGGTCAAACTAAATAGTGGTTCTGGTTTAATGGCAGAGGGAAAGCTGACTGAGATTCATAAAAACTCTGCCGTTATTGAAATTATCAAAATAGAAACATTTCCTTTTCCGGAAAGACCTTTTGCCATTGCTTTTGCCCTTATTAAAAATAAACACGATGAACTACTGATAGAAAAATGTACCGAATTGGGCGTTACTGCCTTCTATCCTATGTTAACTGACTATAGTGTGCGGATTCCTTCTAAAAATACAACGCAGCGTTTTAAACGGACAGCTTTAGCAGCCATTAAGCAATGTGATAATCCTTGGTTACCAAGAATTAATGAACCACTATCTTTTAAACAGGCAATAGAGAAGATAATTTCTGAAGGTTGGATACCTGTTTTATGCTCTGAAAAAAGACCTGCTAAAAAAATATCCGCTTTACCAAATAATATTAAACCCTGCTTTATTATTGGTCCTGAAGGCGGTTTCAGTGAAGCGGAATTTGCGTTTTTTAATGAAAAAAACATTTTTCAAATCTCAATTTGCCATCATATAACCAGAGCAGAAACAGCAGCCATAGCTGTTGCCGCTCAATTTCAGCTATTTTAAACAAAGAGATAAGGAGAAAAAGGGATTAATGTTACAAAGAGAAAAGAGGAAAAAACGCAAAGAGATAAAGACATTAAGTGAAATTGAATTTCCAATAGGAGATGATAACTTGCAAATTAATAAACCAATACGAGTATTATCTCACCATTTTACTATCTTGCTATCTCGCTATGCACCCTCTTACAATGTTAATATCTATTTGACTGAAAGTAAATTTCTTTTATAATATCTTTTAAAGGAGAGTGAAATGAATAACAAAAAGCTAAAGATATTGAATCCTATTATGTTCGTTGTGCTTTTTATTGCTGTTGCAGCAATAATAACTTATAAGATTTCCGAATTATGCAACTATGATGCTTACGGGTTTAAAGAGATTCACGAAATTTGTGGATTTCTCTTTATCATTTTGGTTATTTTTCATATTGCTTATAACTGGCAATGGATTAAAAGTCAGATTTTCGGAATAAAACCGATGAAAAAATAGTGTAGCCGGAGGACACCGTTCCTACTCCACCCGGTTATTTTTGGGTGCAGGAAAGGTAAAAAAGTGAAAGAAGAGTCGGGACTTTCATTTATACGAGGGGCTTACGCACACTTCGCTATAGTTGTATCGCCCTTCGGGCTTTTTTATTAGTAAGCTAATAGTTATAAGAAAGGCATTTCCCTTTTACTATATATAGCTTATCATAATGGACAAGATACTACATTATCACTTTACTAATAACTAATTTTACGGTTGCAGCAAAAATTATATCCCGGGTTACAATTTTTACCTTTTCACCTTTCCGCTTACTTATCTAACATAACTCAGTACCAGGTTAACAAACTGTTCCTGCTGTTCAAAGCTATACTCCAGTTCCAGAGCCAGCAAACGGCTTTTCAGGGACTCATATTTTGCCAGTTTCATAATATCTTTTTGGGTGCAGAGAATAAAGTCCGGATTTAGCTCCAGCAGTTTTTGCGGCAGGGAAGTGTTGGAAAAAGCGTAATGGTCTTTAAAGGCATAGTGTTTCATAAAAGATAAGCCCAAAGAGCAAACACTCTGTTCAAAGGAATCAGGATTGGCAATGGCTGAGGTGAGGACTATTCTTTTTCCTTCTATATAAGAGAAAGGAAAGGTGTTACCGGCAGCATCTTTAAAACAGGAGGGAGAGCTAAAACAATGAAATACAGGCATTCCTTTGCGGATAATTTTTTCCAGCCAGGGAATTTGTGTTTGTTCTTCATTTTTATGGTTAATAACAGCTATGCTATTAGGGGGAATATTAGAAATTGGCTCTCTTAAATATCCGGCAGGAAGCACAAAGCCATTGCCAAGTCCAAGAGAGGCATCAAAACTAATAATATCCAGGTCTCTATGCACATAATAGTGTTGTAAGGCATCATCCAAAATCATTATCTCCAGATCAGGATAGTTTTGCAATAAGAGCTGAATTGCTTCTTTTCGTTTTCTGCCAACCGCTACAGGAATTTGGGGCAGGGAAGAAGCTATCAAATATGCTTCATCACCTGTCTGTTGAACATCATAGAGCAGACCGGAATCATCTGCAATAATATGAGGGTTATTTTCCCAAGCACCTTTATATCCGCGATGGGAGATGGCTACTTTTATGCCTTCCTTTATCAAAAGCTTTGCCAGAGATATAGTTAGAGGTGTTTTTCCCGAACCGCCACTAACGATATTACCGATACTAATTATTTTGCAAGGTGGCTTATATTCATTTCTTTGATAATAAGTTCTGCGTAGTTTTTGTAGGAAACCGTAAATTACACCTGCGGGATATAGGGTATATGATAGGGGAGAGCGTTTTAGAAGGTGATTTTGGATTAACTTGTTAGCATCCATTTATTGCAAGTGGGATTCAATTAGTTCCACCAGTTTTTCCGTTTCAAAAGGTTTATAAAGGACATCCTTCAAACCATCTACTTTAGCGCGAACGAGCACATGATTGGGGTCATAACCAAAACCCGTCATCATAATCACCGGAATTTTTTCGTTATAGTCCTTAATTCTCCAAAACAATTCATAACCATCCATATCGGGCATAGCGATATCTGTAACTACGAGGTCTACATTGCCTTTTACGATTTCCTGGATAGCTTTCATTCCTTCACTGAAAGTAATAATTTTCCAGTCCGGTCTTATAGCTTCCAGTTCAATTTTCAGGTTTTCTACCAGGTCTTCTTCGTCATCCACAATGCAGATAATTTTTTTCGTTTTCACAATTCTTTACCGGTGATAATTTTGAGAATAGTTAAATATTTTTGTCGGGTTTGCTCAATCACTTCTTCCGGTAAAGGAGGAGGGGGTGATTGTTTATCCCAACCGCTGTTTTCCAAGTAATCCCGAATAAATTGTTTATCGTAACTTTTAGGACTTTTGCCCATTTCATAATCCTCCAAAGACCAAAGTCGGGAGGAATCGGGAGTAAACAATTCATCAATCAGGAGAACTTCCGAGCCGATAGTGCCAAATTCAAATTTAGTATCAGCCAAAATAATGCCTTTTTTCAGCAGTAAATCGTGAGCGTAAGAATATAGTTCCAGGGATTTATCTTTGATATAAACAGCGAGGGATTCATCCATTCGGCTCATAAATTCACGGTAGCTGATATTTTCATCGTGACCATTTTCCGCCTTTGTACTGGGGGTAAAAAGGGGATGCGGAAATTTTTGGCTTTCCTGCATTTCTTCAGCAATCAGCATTCCTCCGATAGTATTGCTTTTTTTATATTCCTTCCAGGCGGAACCGCTGAGGTAGCCACGCACAATAAATTCAAAGGGAATTACGCGTGTTTTTTTTACCAGCATACTGCGTTCTTCCAAATATTCGCCAAAGGGCTGTAATTCCACAGGGTATTCAGAAATGTTAGCAGTAATAAAATGGTTGGGAACAATATCTTTAGTAGCGTTGAAAAAATAAACGGAAATAGCATTTAATATTTTCCCTTTATCGGGAATGAGAGTAGGGAAGACCACATCAAATGCGGAAATGCGGTCGGTGCTCACAATTAAAAGTGTTTCTCCCAAATCGTATATATCGCGGACTTTGCCTTGACGGCTTTGTTGAACCAGGGGCAGTTGACTAATTTCGTTATACATTAAAACTCCTTACATCTTCTGTAAAAAATCATAGATTACTTTGCTTTCATCCACACTATCCAGATTAAGAGCAAGTGTCTCGTTAATACGAAACTCTATGTTGTCAACTGGAAAATAATAGTCCTTGCCCTGAAATCTGCAATAGGTGATTTTGCCTTTTTGTATTTTCAGCTCGTTACTTTCATATTCCAAATGTTTAGCGGAAATAAGGAATTTCAGCCATTCGCGATATTTGTTTAAAATTTCTATATCCTCATCCAGTAGAGATGATTTGTCAAATTCCAATGCATTAAAGTATTTATTTCTTTCCTGTTGGATAAGTTCCAAAATGCTGTTTTCAGGAACCAGAAATGCTTCTTTTAAAAGGGATTCCAATTTATCCAAGTCATAATCCGTTGGTTTTTCAGAATTTTCATCAAGAGCCAAACACCAGCCCTGGCATAAATTTTTTTCTCTTTTTTCACAAGGATATTCACCTGTCTCACAGGCAGGTAATTTTAAAATGCGCGCATAAATATCAAGCACATCAATTAAGAAAAAACGACTGCGAAAAGGTCCTAAATATAACCAATCATCATTAGTATGTTCCTGAATTGTAATAAACGGAAAACGATGAGAATCAAGCGCTAAATAAACATAATCTGCCCAAGGACGAATCTGATATTGATAGAGAGGAGAATTTTCCGTTAAATAACATTTATAATGAATTAAGGCGAAAATTGCTTGAGGATATGTTATCCAGCTCAATTTTTCCGCTAAATTCCATAGTTCCTGATAAATACCACCCTCTTTGGCTTTATTGGAAAGGAATTTTAGCTTTGCCTTCAAATTGGCTGAGTAACCTGCGTAAAGGACTTCTCCTGCACCGAAAATATGATAAAAAACCCAACCCTTAGGCAGTGCATCAAATTCATTTTGTATATTCTTATCTATTTTAATTTCGTTCATATAACAACAATTCTTCAGTTAGGGTTTATGTCAAACGAAATCCTAAATAATAAAGAGGATGCTAAACTTAAGGAAGAACGACTTCCTTACTGTTCACAAGTATTCATTTTTTTCGTTACCATGATTATATAGATAAAGAAATAAAGCGTAAGAGGAGGTTGACAGGGATGTCTATGATAGGACACTATAACCGGTAAAAAAATGTTGTTCAAAATAGTAAAATACCAAGAGCTTACTTTCTTCTTTCACATCCTCCACTCATTCTCCACCCATCCTTAAGGTTGGGTTGATAATGGGTTATAATTAAGGAAGGACAAATTGCAGAAACAACAGTAAAAATACCGGATAAACGATATAATAAGTTGTGACAAAAAGGGTTAAAGATATTGAAAAGGTGATTAATATGGAAAAGCTTGGGGTTTATGGCAAAGGGCTAAGGGCGAAGAGCGAAGAGTTATTTTAGCATTTTTTCCGAGGGGTTTACACACCCATCGCTATAAAGTGTCACCCTTTGGGGCTTTTGGCAGATTATTGAGATAACTTCATTCTTGGCTTTAAGTTAGTTCCTTAGGAACGACAGGTATTAACAACGGGTTTTAAACCCGGTGAAAGTAAAAAATTAGAGAGCAGAAATGACGATTTTCCGAATGCGTTTTGTGGCGATTACTAACATTAAAGTTAAGCCAATCATAATTGTGGAAAGGGAATTGATAGTAGTGATAGTTCCTCTTCTAATAGCACCTTCCACATAAATTGGCAAAGTGTCAAACCCGCGTCCGGAAGTGAAAAAAGTAATAATAAAATCATCTATGGAAAGGGTAAAAGCCAAAAGTCCCGCAGCAATAATTCCCGGCATAATTAGAGGCAGTTTTATTTTCCAGAAGATAGTTGCCGGTTTTGCTCCCAAATCCATTGCTGCTTCCACCAGAGAATAATCAAATCCTTCCAAACGACTTTGAATAACAATAACCGTATAGGAAATGCAAAAAGTAATATGAGCAATCAAAACGGTCAGCATTCCCGTATTAACCCTGGTAAAATTAAATAATAAAGCCAGGGAAACACCCATTAAAATATCCGGAATTACGAGAGGAATATAGATTAAAGCAGAAAATAATTTGCGTCCGCTGAATTTATGATATTCCAATCCTAAAGCGCCTAACACACCCAAAACGGTAGAAATAAGCGTAGAAAGTCCTGCAATCAGCATTGTATTTCTAAATGCTTCCAGGATGGTTTTATTTTGCCAAAGCAAAACATAATACTTGAAAGTAAATCCCTTCCAGCCGGTAATAATTTTGGCATCGTTGAAACTGAAGATAATCAAAATTAAAATGGGAATATAAAGAAAAACCATCACCAAAGTGAACACGGTCAAATTCATCCCTTTAAAAAACTTGCCTAAAGAAAGGTGTTTCATAGCTGTCTCCTGGATTTGCTTTTGCGGTAAAGAAAGTATATTACCAATAAAAACAAAGCTACAATCAATAACAGGGTTAATGACAGGGCTGAAGCCATAGGCCAGTTGCGGGGAATATTTTTTACTTTATAGGTAATTACCTGTCCTAAATAGAGCGATTTTTGATTTCCTACCAACTGAGGAATTAAATAGGAACCTAAAGCAGGAATAAAAACAAGCAGTCCACCCGCAAAAATACCCTCTTTGGACAGGGGTAAAGTTATGCGGAAAAACGATTTAACTTCATTAGCTCCTAAATCCATTGAGGCATTCAGCAAAGACCAATCCAGTTTTTCCAAAACACTGTATAGTGGCAGGATCATATAGGGTAAATAAACATAGACCATCACTAAAATAACTGCAAGGTCTGTTCTCATAATTTCCAGGGGTTGGGATATTAATCCTAAACTTAAAAGAAGATTATTCAGCACCCCATTGTAAGCAAGAAAAATGCGCCAAGAAAAGATGCGAATAATCAAGTTTGTCCAGAAAGGAATGATAATAAAAATCAGAAGGGTATTTTTTACCTTATCCTTTGCCCGCGCTATGTAATAGGCGACTGGAAATCCAAGGAGCAAACATAATACCGTTGTTAACAAGGCAAGCCGAAAAGAAAGATAAAAAGTATGCAAATAAGCAGGTGTAAAACTCTGACGATACGCATCCAAAGTAAATTCAAACTTTACATCATAAATATCGGCAGTAAGAAAACTATAGATGATAACAATAATATAGGGAACAAGAAAAAAGAAAATTAACCACAACAAAGCCGGCGCTGTTAAAATCCAGGAAGTGAAATTCTTTCTGCGTTCTGCTGCCATTTGTAAAGCGTAATTGGGATTATCGTAAGGAATAATTTTCATTGGACTACCGGTTTTTTTATGGAACGCTGATAATGATTAACTCCGCCTTCGGAGATTTCTTCAGGAGTTAACACATTTTCGGGAATTTCATTGATAAGCCAGCTATCGGTATCATGCCAGAAAAGCCAGACCGGCTCTTCCCAATCAAGTGCCGTATCATCAAAATAAACTCGTTTATGCTGACTAAAAACCCTGATTTTTAAAGCTCCAACTCTAACTATGTATTGTGTGTGAGACCCGAGGTATAAAATATCTTCTATCACTCCCCGTAAAATATTTATATCGTCCTGATAGCGTGGTTTATTGCGAGAAATGGCGATTTTTTCGGGTCGCAGGGAAACGGTTAATTCCTGTCCTATATTTGGTTGAAAATGAAAAGTGCTGTCTATTTCAAAACTGTTTCCCGTACCATCGGGACATCTTATTTGCACATAATCATCTTCAATGCTGATAACCTCTCCGCTGATTAAATTGGTTTCTCCAATAAAATATGCCGAGAAAACGCTATTAGGTCGTTCGTAAATATCATCCGGAGGTCCTTCTTGAATAATATTGCCATAATTCATCACTGCCACACGGTCTGAAATACTCATCGCTTCACCCTGATCATGAGTTACATAAATAAAAGTGATTCCCACAGCATCATGAATATTCATCAGTTCAATCAACATATGTTGACGCAGTTTTAGGTCTAATGCAGCCAACGGTTCATCCAAAAGCAACACCTTGGGCTGGTTGATTAAAGCCCTGGCAATGGCTACACGCTGTTTTTGGCCACCCGAAATCTGTTCCGGAAATTTGTTTGCCTGATCTTCCATTTTAACCAGCGAAAGCATTTCGCGAACCCGGTTTTTAATCTCATTTTTGGGACTTTTTCTAATTCTCAAACCGAAAGCAACATTATCAAAAACAGTCATATGCGGAAAAAGAGAATAATTCTGAAAAATAGTATTAACCTGTCTTTTATAGGGAGGTAAATCGGTTATATCGGTATTGCCGATTAAGATTCTACCCGTGCTGGGAATTTCAAAACCGGCAATCATTCGTAAAAGAGTTGTTTTTCCACAACCACTGGGACCCAGGAAAGAGAATAACTCTCCACTTTGAATAGCTAATGATACATTTTCTACGGCAACAAAACCGTCAAAGTCCTTGCTTAAGTTCTCCAAACGGATTTCTTCCAACTTTGTCTATACCTCCTTTATCAGCTTTTTAGATAAGCCGTGGGAAAATAAAACTTTTTTCCTTTACTTCTCCTTCTTGATTATAGGCAAAAAAATACAGTGGGGAATGCCGGGCGGCATCCCCACTGCTCGGAGGGCATTCTATGTAGGGTCTGTAGGCTTGAATCATTTATAAATATCTACAGAATCTTGTCAAGGAAAAAGTGTAGAATTATTTCATTTTCTAAGTTGAAATATATCAACATAGTTCTATTTTACCATTATTAGCTTGCTTTTGTGGCTTTTTGAGCCCTGTAAAATTTCTATTAAATACATCCCGTTTGGAGATAAATTTCCTTTTTTATCGCGTCCATTCCATTTTATTTCCTGAATACCTTTTTCTTCCGGGAAAAATGTTTGAGTATAAATTAGCTGACCCTTCAGATTGTAAACCTTGAAAGTGAAAGGTACATTTTGCGGTGAAAAGTATTTCAACCGGATAGCATCATTACCTTTGGCTTTAAAGGGATTGGGATAAACTCCCATAATGCCTTCCTGTAGATTTGGGGTTTGTATTTCATCGTTCACAGAAACAATTAAAATAGGCACTTCATACCATAAATTCTGTCCGGGAAGAAAACTAATATTAGGAGGATTGGCTCCATCGTAAGCCATAAAACTGTAATAAAAAGTGTGGTCATTAGTAGAAAATTCAGGATAATACTGAAAAATATAACTATCTTCCGTTAACGGGTCCATCGGATAAGCATAAATTTCCGAATCATCTATTTTGTAACGGAAAAGCAACTGACTGATGCCACTCTCATCGTTGGCAGAAACAATTAAGCTTATTGGTTCGCTTTGATTACTGATAGAAGAAAGAGGATTATGAGATAAAACGGGAGGAGTTAAATCCGGTTGAATCACAAAAAGATGAGGGTCTAAGGCAGCAAATACCGGGTGGTCAACGCTTCTTCCTGATTGATCTGCCGCGTGAATAAAATAACGAATAGTATCTCCATAAGCAAATCCATTTAAAGTTACAGTATAATAATTGCGGGTAAGAGGTTGCAGATAATTTCTTTGCCAGGCACCGGAATTTACTTTATAACAAACAAAAAGAGAATCGGTATAAAGTGGCTGACCGCTATGTGCAATTATTTCCGTATTAATAATAATATCCGTTCCAACAGGGACAATACTATGCCAGGGAGTATGAACAATATTCAGCATATTTTTATCGGGAATTTCATGGGTTCTGCAATGTAAGGCATCAGTAGATTCCCAAGGTGCAGAACTGATTTGAGAAACACCGATAACTTCATAACCAGGCATTGCTTCACGATAAGCTTGCAGGGCAGAATTATCATTACTGCTGCCTACAATAGGCACAAAAACCTTTTTATTCAAAATTAGAGAATTGGTGTAGGGCTCATTGGAAGGAGTATAAACCCGATAAACACGGTAGGGATAACCCCAGGCACAATTATGCGTAGCAAAATAATTGGCTGCATTTTCTATGGCATTATATTGAGAATGGCTTGCAGGAACGCTACGAATCATTACTTTATCGGGTGCCAAAAACTTTGCCCAACAGTCAATATGCTCAATATAAGTGTTATTCGGGTCTGTCATCACCAAATAATTTGTAATACCTAAATACTGTTGCATTTTAGTGTTTACATTTGTCTGATTGTTGCCATTTTCGGTATAAACCAGGGTTGTTTGAGCAGCAGTATTAATTCCATCGCTCATATAATTTCCCCCTGTCTGCTGTAAATTCATTCCATAATAATTCAAAGCAAAATGATTGGCAAAAACCTGGGGAATTAAATTGTCATTAGGACGGGGACGATTATAAATAAAATCCACTACACCATATTCATCATTGCCATCAAAAATGAACCAGGGTCCGTAATCCCTTGTCCAGTAAGAATCCGTAGCTGCATTGAGAAAACTAACCCTTTCCATATTTACTCCAGCATTGGTAAAAGTAGAAATGGCAGATGATTGTTGCGAACTGCTTACGATACAAATTACATTTGCCGTATTTGCCAATTGCACTACCAGCGAAACAGGTATCCCTAAAGGATAACGAATTAAAACATCAGAGGCGGGTTCAAATTCTGCTATAGGACGAACCGGAGCTACAGGAGGATTGGTTTCCGTAAAACGGATTTCCGCATTTGCTTTATCTGCGGGCAAATTATGATGCGCAAAGGCAGTAGAACTCAAAATACAGAGCACACTGCACAATAATAATATGCGTAAAATACGCTGTTTTCTCATCAGCGTTCACTCCTTATTATATTATACCAAATTATAAATAAAACACTTTTTATACCGAAATTCTATATTTTTCTCTCCTGCCCTTGTCGCAGAATTAATTCACCTTTGCTATGATGTAAGAATTGCAGGTTAACTATAGTATAATTCATTTTCTCTATTTAGCAAATTCCCTTGGCAACGAATAATTCCCAGGGTTTTTTCAAGTTATACGCCATAACTTCCCTTTTTTTGCCGCCTAAATTATCGGGAACGATTTTTTCATACTTGTTTAATACCAGATAGGTCTTAAAAGGAAGTCCTGATAATTCTGCCGCTTGATCCACTATTTTGATTCCCTTTAGCACGATTTCCGCCGTTGTTTCTTCCATCAGGTTGGTGTTACATATAATTTCTGTAATTTTTAAGCGGGAAGTGGCTTCCAATGCCTCTTTCATTGATATTATTTCTTCCGGAGTTGAAGTAAAAGGACGCATAGTGTTTACAATATATAACATATTATAACCCCGTGTTTTTATGGGTTCTTCAAAACGCCCTAAAGTTCTGCAACCGGCAGGATCACCACCTACATCCAGAATAACTGTTTTCGCTTTATTGTGAATAGCTCCTTTAACACGGGGAGAAATCATCGGCAAATCGCTATGCTTATATTCACCTTCCGGAGCAATAATATCAATTCCTTCCTGGATAAAATCATCCTGCATTTCCCGTGACCTGAAATAAGGATTGACCACATCCAAATCCGCTAAAACAACATCCAAACCTTGTGTCTTAAAACGACGCGCAAGATGAATGGAATATTCACTTTTTCCGCTTCCGTAAGCACCGATGATGATATATAAGTGTGAGGGCATAATTCAAATCCTTACATTTAATTGAAACGGGAGATTAATTCTTGAGAAAGGTCTAAATGCAAAGACATCAAAGTTTATTTCCAGGTGCGGAACAGGTCTTCTGCCAGGGACTTAAAATCCCAATAAAAGCCATCAACTATCTCTTTTATCAGGGAATGCTGATCAGAGCTATCTTCATCATAAATGGCAAAAACGGTCATCCCTGCGGATTTTCCTGCTTGGACACCCGTTAATGTATCTTCAATTACCAGGCAATTTTCCGGTTTTTCCTCCAAGCGTTCCGCAGCTAAAAGATAAATATCCGGATAGGGCTTTCCTTTCAAATTTATATCTCCGGTAACAGCACACTGAAAATATTGCCACACAGAATTCCGAATAAGTACTTTTTTAGCCAGTTCAAGAGAATTACTCGTTCCCAGTCCTATTTTTATCCCTTTTTCTTGCAGACAAGAAAGCAGTTCTACAGCGCCTGGTTTCAGCATAATATCCGTTTCATAATGCTTGCTAACCATTTTTGTCCATTCCTGCATAATACTTTCAGGACTATCGGGCAAACCAAATCTATCCTTAAAGTACTGTGCGGTTTGAATGAAACTGTTTCCCTGAGGAAGCTCTGCAAAAAGATCAGGAGGAACTATAAGACCGCGGGTATGTAAAAATTCCCTGTCCACATTGCGCCAGAGCTGCATTGAATCAATTAAAGTTCCATCCATATCAAAGATTACTGCCTGGAAATTGTTCATCTACAGAAACATCCTTTATTGTATAACGGAATAATAAAACTGGAGCGGGAAACGGGATTTGAACCCGCGACATCAACCTTGGCAAGGTTGCGCTCTGCCAACTGAGCTATTCCCGCTTGGTACCAGAGGCCGGACTTGAACCGGCACGAGCTTTGGGCTCGAGGGATTTTAAGTCCCTTGTGTCTACCTATTCCACCACTCCGGCAAAATAATAAACTGGAGGCGACACCCGGATTTGAACCGGGGATAAAGGTTTTGCAGACCTCTGCCTTACCACTTGGCTATGTCGCCTAAAAAATTAACTGGAGCGGGAAACGGGGTTTGAACCCGCGACTTCAACCTTGGCAAGGTTGCGCTCTGCCAACTGAGCTATTCCCGCAAAATAATCTTTTCAGCAGTCACCAAAAAATAAATGACCACTTTTCTGTCAATCAAAATGTATCTGCTTCGCTAAAGACATCGGCAGTAAAACGATATACAACGCTGGCAGGATCAAGATATGCATTGGATGGTAATCCTGCTTTACGACACACCTCACGCAGAAAGGTCTCCGGTTGCCAATTGTATTCAACTGCCACCTGGGGCAAAAGTAAACCGCTACCATAAGGATGCTGAATGTAAAGTCCGTCTTTGCCAATTATCGGTAACTCGTTTTTTTGCATAGGAATAAGTTCACTCAAAATAGATATTTCAATAGTTACTTTTTCCAATTCCTTTTCTGTTAAAGGAGGGAAACGCGGGTCTTGAAAAGCAGCTGCTTCTGCCATTTCTTTCACACTTTCAGCAATGGACTTATAACCCTTAATATAACCGATACAACCACGCAAATTATCTCCAATATGTAAACTTACAAACACACCGCGTTTAGGACTGAAGGCAGGATCCTCAGGCAAAGAAACGGACTGATGTTTAAAACGAGCACTAATTGCATTTCGGGCAAGGGAAAGTAGTTCCTTTTTCTGTTCCGAAGTTAACATTTTTCCTCCTTCCAGATATTAAATATAAAGTTTAGCAGAAAGATAACCTACTACCTGAGAATCATTTCCGGATATCTTTCCCGAATGGGTATATTGAATTACTTTCATTTTGGCATTAGTGTAATGCTGTGCATAATACAACAGGCAGAGGATTCCCCCGATGCCGCATGCCTCACAATCGCTATGAATAATATCCTGCCAAAGATGTTCCGGGTCTAAAGCAGTAACATCTTTTACTAAAATACCATCCATTTCTTCGGCAGTTCGGGCACGATGGTAATGTGATAAATCTGAAGAACAGAGGATAACGATACGCTTTGTAGAACTGTAAATCGTTTCATAAAGTATATCTGCCAGGCGTTTTGCCACTGCAGGAATTTGATTGCCAAACATAATAGGCAAGATTTTTGCCTTGGGGAAAAAGTAATTTAATATGGGCAGTTGAATTTCCATAGAGTGCTCTTCCTGATGTAAGATGAGGGGGATATTTTGATCTGCTTCAGGAGCTATTTTGTTGTAAAGTTCCACATCCAAATCCAAAGTGCCTAAAGGATTTACATATTCCTGATAGGGAGAAACGCTGAAATCAAAATAGTTTGCCTGATGGCTGGGATGAAGAATTATGAAACAATCAATATTTTCGTGGGAAATACTATGTAAACCCAAAGTAGCACATTCACCGGAATACATATAACCGGCATGAGGAAGAATAACTCCTAAAGCTCTTTCCGAAGAAAGAGGAGTTACGGCATTGCTTATCCAACCCTCTATCTGCCGCTTGATCTGTTGTTCAAACCGGGGATAGAAGGTTCCAGCATGCATAGGATTGCGAATCATTGTTCACCTCCTTGATTAGGAAGATATATTATATAAGTTCCTGATTTTTTCTCTTCCGCAGTTAAATTTGCTGTCTGCCAATTTTCGCTATAGGAAGGGCTAATAACTGCAATTTTCTTATTAGGCAGAATTGACTGAACCCTACTGACAGTTCCGGAAAAATTACGGCTATGAAAATCACCGTTAAAATGGAGAACCCGGGCTTTGGGTTTCATTTTTAGGGCATTCACAATGCTTTCTGCCATAGTTTCATCTTTCAAACATTGAGCTTGATAAAGCCAATCCGGGTTATTATTCATCATCGGAGAATGCATATCTTCCAGGGTTGCTAGGAATGCCTTTTTATAGCTGTCATCAGGATAATCTATTTTATCGGGCAACCATTTTTTATCTTCTTCTGCTAATGTCTCAGTAAAGTCAGGTCCTGTTCTTGCCATTTTACCAGCGATAGAACGAGGAATATTAGCAGCTATTACAGTCAGTTTTTTCTGTTTGGCATATTCAATCAGGGGACGATAGTCATCCTGATAATTACTCCAGGGACGACTTTTAGCCAAAAATTCATCTTCACTAAGCCAACCTTCTATATAAGCATCCAAATCACTTTGGACATCGCGTTCAAACATTTCCAGAGAGAGAATCAGTTCTCTTTTTGTATCCAGCAGAGGAACAAGTTCTCTTTCCAGCTGATGGAGAGTAGCATTATCGTGAAATTCTCCGAAAAATATAATATCGTATTTTTCCAATCCTTTAGCCATTTGTTGCAATGTGAGAGTTTTACCATTGCGGGAATCCACAATACGATATTCATCTGCATTTAATATCGTTAAGTTCATTATTATGATTATAATTACTATGATATATTTCATTCTCACTTCCTTAATAGTTCTACTGATAATTTAAGCGAATTTTGTGTTTATTGCCATCAATAATTTTACGAAATTCCTTTTCTTGTTCAGCCGGAAGATTTAGTATAAAGCTAACTTCTTCAGACCATATCACTTGCTTTATTTCTCCTCCGATTGCCTGAAACGAATGTTTTAGATATTCAAAAGAAGCATAATCACAAACAAGAGGAAAGGAAATTAGCAGCTTTGCTTCTATCAGATTACTTTTCAGAATTGCCTGTTCAACCGCTTCAGAATAAGCAGCAATCAGTCCTTTTACACCTAATTTTATACCTCCAAAATAACGGGAAACAACAGCCAGAATATTTGTCAGGTCATTTCGCAAAAGTGTATTCAATATTGGTTTTCCAGCTGTTCCAGTTGGTTCTCCAGCATCTGAATAATAGATAATTTCTCTGTTTAAACCGTGAATATAGGCATAACAATTATGAGTGGCATCAGAAAAAAGCCGATAATGCTCATTCAAAATATCTTTAACTTCTTCTACATAGGGAAGAGGATACAACACTGCTACAAATCTGGAGCGCTTTATTTTTATTTCACTATCGGTCTTTTTTTCTATTGTATACAGCATTTTTTAACTCCCGCACTTTGAACTCCCGCACTCTTGTACTCCTGCACTTTGAACTCCGGCACTCCCGCACTTTGAACTCCCGCACTTTATTTCACCTTCGGAAGGTCATTCCAGTGGGTTGTATAATGAGGTGAAAGTTTTGCCCGTTTCATTTTCCAGTCCTTTTTTATTCCGCTACTGGCATAAAAAAGAGTGTCCTGACCATAAGTTCTATTTAGTTTATCCATTGCTTCCATCAGTTTTTTGCGTTTATCATCCAGATAATTTGTGTCCATAAAGCTTAAGGGAACATCTTTTTCGGGAATAATATCAGCCAACATTACTCCGGCTTTTTTAAATTCAAAACCCGGTAAATATAAGTCATCCAGCAGGTTAAGAGCTGTTTTTATCAGTTCGGGAGTATAAGCAGTAGGCGGAAAGAGAGTTGTAGAAAGGGAATTGTTGTATTGAGGTCCTTCCTTAAAACGGTTTGTAGAAAGAAACACCATCAGCAATCCAGCCACACTTTTTTGTTTCCGCAATTTTTCTGCGGCCCGAGTAACATATTCAGAAATTGCCTCTTGCAAGTCATTAAGAGAGGAAACCTGTTTACCAAAAGAGCGGGAAGTGACAATACTTTTTTTGTTTGCAGGAGCTTCATCCAAATCAATGCAAGCATAGCCACGCAGTTCCAAAACGGTTTTTAAGCCCACACTTGTTAAATAATGCTCTATAAATTTATCCTCTGCATCCCTCAATTGGAGCGCTGTTTCAATTTTATGCTGTCTTAAAAATTTATCATATTGCCTTCCAATTCCCCAAACTTCAGAGACAGGTGTTTTTGCCAGTGCTTTGGTAATGCGTTCATCATCCAGCAAACAAAGCGAACCTTGAAAAGCAGAATAGCGTTTGGCAAAATGATTGGCAACTTTAGCCAGCGTTTTGGTTTGGGAAATTCCCACCGAAACAGGAATTCCCGTCCATTGAAAAACCGTTCTTTTTATCTTTTTGCCAAAGTTCTCCAGGTCTCTATTTTTAAAGCCGTTTAACCCTAAAAATGCCTCATCAATACTGTATATTTCTACTTCCGGAGAAAACAGAGCAAGAACTTCCATCACTCTTGAACTCATATCCGCATAAAGAGCATAATTGGAAGAAAGTAATGTCCCACCGTGTTTTTTGATCAATCCCTCATATTTAAATCCGGGTGCTCCCATAGGAATTTTCAGGTCTTTAATTTCTTGCGAGCGGGAAACAATACAACCGTCATTATTAGATAAGACAGCTACCGGTTTATTATTCAATTTGGGATTGAAAACTCGTTCACAGGATACATAAAAATTGTTGCAATCCACCAGAGCAACAATGTTATCATTTTTTAAGCCGGTAGTATTCATTGTTTTCCTTTTCCTTCTGTTCTCTTTTTCTGTGTGTGACTTTATTCACTATTGCCTATTATTGTCAAGAAAAGTCAGTAAGGGAAGAGGAAGATTTTGTTTCCCGCAAATTACGCAAATTGCACGCAGATTTCACCAATAAAAATATTGCACCCGAATTTGACGAATTTTAGAACATTTTAATGGATAAGAGGGGGAGAATGGAAATGAAGAAGATAAAATTCAGAATGTAAAATGAATTTTGCTCGGTAAAAGGGTTAATATCTAAAAGGTTGAGATTCTTTAAAAGCCAAAAGAGCGAAACTGGAGGGTTGATGTCCCCATCAACTTCTTTTTAAAAATGGCTAAAAAACCCTTTGCCCTTCGCTCTCTGCCCTCTGCCAATAGCCCAAAAGAGCGAAACTGGAGGGTTGATGTCCCCATCAACTTCTTTTTAAAAATGGCTAAAAAACCCTTTGCCCTTCGCTCTTTGCCCTCTGCTAATAGCCCGTCAGGGCGAAACTTTTATAGCGATGGTGGCGTAAGCCCCTCGTTAAAATGAAAGCCCCGACTTTTTTTCTTTCTCCCTTTCCCACTAAAAAAAGCCCCAAAGGGCGACACAATGATAGCGATGGGTGTGTAAACCCCTCGGGAAAATGCGATTTTTTCGGTAACGAAATAGAGGTTAAAAGGTATTTGACCAGGAGGTCAAACTTCCTTTTTAAAAATCATTATAACTCCTAAATATTAATCTTAACCTTATAAAACCTATGTAGATAACTGAATATTTTGCCCACCCTGAACTATATTTATGTAATTGCTTGTTATATAGATGATTAAGTAATGACTCCGTAACACTTCCGTAACACTTCCGTTGTCTCGTTACGGGGTTGTTACTTGGTTGTTACTTTGTCATAAAATATTCAAGCAGGCAAGATTGCTACCTATCCTGATTTTTCAGAAATAGAAATTATATCATATTTTTATTTATAAAACATCAATGGTTGAGAAAATCCCGGGGAAATAGCAAAACAAAAAGCTCGGATTTTAACCCTGAGAATAGTTAAATAATAAAGAGAAAAAATCCTAAAAATAGGGCAGATGAAGAATATAAAAAAAGGCAATTTATCCCTAAATGGTAATAATTATCAGGCATAAAACGCGTAATTTTATTAAAGGATATAAATTCTGTTGTTCTAATGTCGTTCCTGCGAAAGCCGGAATTCAGTTAATAATAAAAAATATTTTATGCTTACTTTTCGCCGGATTGAAACCCGTCGTTAATATCTGTCGTTCCTACGGAACTTTTTCTCGGAAAAAGAGATAATGACTATCCTGCTTTCTTATCGCCGGGTTGAAAACCCGTCGTTAATATCTGTCGTTCCTACGGAACTCTTTCTCGGAAAAAGAGATAATGACTATCCTGCTTTCTTATCGCCGGGTTGAAACCCGTCGTTAATATCTGTCGTTCCTACGGAACTTTTTCTCTTATTTATGATTTACAAATATGGATAAAGTAATATTTCTCTTTATCTCTTTTTCTCTTTGTAAAAATATTCTCTTTTTCTCTTTCCCTCTTTGTAAAAATATTCTCTTTGTCTCTTTCCCTCTTTGTGAAAATATTCTCTTTTTCTCTTTCTCTCTTTGTGAAAGAAAAAAAACCGTCAGCTGGGGGTGCTGACGGTTAGTGAGCTTTGGACTTTTGTTTCACATAAACAAGGAGGAGTTTATGATGAAGCGTTTTTAATTTTAATCAAGTGCTTTCAGGAATGAAGGCACATCTGTTTTCAAAGGAGGAATGCGTGTAGGTTCATTCGCAGCGGCTTTAACTTCCTCTTTTGGTGTTGTTTGGTTAATACTCAAACGGGCAAAGATATCTTCAATTTCGGCATTAGTATCTTCAGGTTGAGTGATAGAAGAGACAGATTTTTCTCCGAATTCAGGCAAACCGGGGAAGTCAATAGTATGTTCTTTATCTTCTTTTTCTAAACCGGTAGCAATAATGGTAACCTGAATTTTTCCTGCCATAGCATCATCCAGAATAATACCCATAATGATATTAGCGGCTTTTCCGGTTTCACTTACGATAACATTGGAGACCTCATCAAATTCACTCATTAGGATATCATAACCGGCTGTGATATTTAACAGTAAGGACTGACAGCCCTGTAAACTGATATGTGATAAAAGAGGATTATCAATTGCGGCTCTGGCTGCGTTTATAGCTCTGTTTTCTCCTTCTGCAATTCCGCTGCCGATAAGAGCATAACCCATATTTTGCATAATAGCTTTCACATCAGCAAAATCTACATTAATAAGACCTGTAACATTGATAATGTCGCTAACTGCTCGGGCTGCTTCATAAAGAACAAATTCGGCTTTTTTAAATGCTTCCTTTAAAGTAAGGTTTGCATAGATTTCACAGAGTTTTTCGTTGGGAATAACCAGTAAAGTATCCACGAATTCTCGTAGATGTTTAATGCCGTAAATTGCATTTTCTGCTCTTTTTTTACCCTCATAGGGGAAAGGAGAAGTTACTATTCCAAAAGTTAAAATTCCCATTTCACGAGCAATTTTAGCGATAATAGGTGAGGCACCGGTTCCTGTTCCACCCCCCATTCCTGCAGCAATAAAAACCATATCTGCCCCATCCAGATGGCTTTTAATGTCCTCTTTGGATTCTTCTGCACTTCTGGCTCCAAGTTCAGGATTGGCACCGGTTCCTAATCCGCGGGTAAGTTTCTTTCCCAGTTGCAATTTCATATTGGCTTTACTTTTGGTAAGATCGCGGATATCGGTATTAGCTGCGATAAATTCCACACCGAATAAGTTATTCTCAATCATAGTATTGAGTGCGTTTCCACCTGCTCCACCTACACCGATAATTTTAATGTTGGTTCCGATTTGGGCGGGTTTTTCGTCAAATTCAATCATTTTATCCCCCTTTTAGGTAAAGTCCTTTAATATTTTTTTAACTTTATCTACGATTTTTTTCCCTTTTATGTTTGGCAGAGTAAAGCCCTTACTAACGGGTTCGTTATTTTTACCTGCCGCAAAGTATAAAATTCCTACAACGGTTGCATAAGCCGGGTCTTCCAAACGGCTAATCATTCCGTTTAAACGGGAAAGGTCTGGTGTGGCAATTTTTACATGGAGATTGAATGCTTCGGATAAAACAACCTCTATGTTTTTCAGTTTAGCTGTTCCCCCGCAAAGAATGATACCCGAAGTTACCAGTTCCGGGGTGTAAAATTCCTTTGCTTTATTGTAACAAAGAGAAAGCATTTCTTCTACCCGGTGTTGAATAACATGGCTAACTAAAAATTTGGTTTTGCGGCTGGTAGAGCGTCCACTAATTCCTTCCACATCAATTTCTTCTGTTTGGTCAACGCTGCTGGCAAGAGCGTTTCCATATTCTACTTTGATATATTCTGCATTGCCTAAAGTGGTCTTAAGTCCAATTGCCAGGTCTTCTGTGATATTTTTTCCTGCCATCGGCAAAACGAGGATTTTTTCCAGGGAACCGCGATTATAAATAGATAGGTCACAAGTTCCACCTCCAATATCAAGAACTAAAGCTCCCAGCCGTCGTTCATCTTCACTTAAAACAGATTCGGAAATAGCAATATGATTTAAAATAAAATTTTCAGGATTGATTTCATAACCTGCCAGCTGAATGCATTTACTTAAATTGCGCAAAGGGGTAAGTTCCGCTAAAATAGTATAGACCTTGGCAATTAAATGAAATCCATTCATATTCACGGGATTGTGAATATCATCCTGATTATCAATTACAAAGTTATGCGGAATTCCGTGCAAAATGCGAAAACGCTCCAGACCTTTCTGAATCTTAACGCTGTTTTTGGCATCATTGATAACCTGTTCAATATGTTCTTGAGTAATTTCTCCTGGTTCATTCGGTGTTTCGGAAGGGATGGAAATACGTCCGTCTCCAAATTGAGTCCGAATATGTTCTCCGGTAATATTGCAATAGATATTATTGGCAGAAGTTTTTCCTTCTTTTTCCGCAGTAGAAATTGCTTTTGCTACACAACCGGAAAGTGCCTGAATATCTTTAACAATTCCACCTTCAATGCCTTCGGAAGGATATTCGCCTAAACCTAATATTTCCAGACGTCCATCTCCAACTTCTTTGGCAATGATGCAACGAACATTGGAAGAGCCAATATCTAAAGCAGTTATGATTGATTGTTTCATTTATTGCCTGCCTTAACTACAACCTGATTTTTATAGCGCAAATCAACTACGCTATTTTTGTTTATATTGCCATTTTCCTGAACAAACTGATAACGTGCAAGCTGTTTAGCCAAGTCCTCCTGAGCAGGAATAATGCGTGTACCTGTTTTCGCATCAATAATATTAACCGTCTTATCTATTAAATAATATTCCGAAATCTGAGGAAGAAAATCCGGAGCTTCTTTGGTAATGCGTTTATGCAATTGTAATACCTGTTGTAATCCTACATTTTTCAGTTTATGTCCAGGTTTTATTTGATGGTTACTTAAATAGGTGCTATAAATTGGCATATCTTCTTTATAAATAGGGGAATACTTCATCAAAACAACAGCTTCGGAATCAATTGGATGCAAATCACCTTCAATTGTTTTCAGATATATTGCCGCTTTGCGTTCATTGATTTCCAGCTTTATGGTTGAAGGTAAACGCTTATGTAATTTAACATCCTTTACCCGGGAAAGATTCATTACCTTATTTTTAATATCCTCTGTAGGAATTGCCAGTAAATTCATTCCTATATAGGGTTGGGTAATTTTGTAAATTAAAGTGTCAGGAATTGCTTCGTTTCCAATAACAGTTACTTTTTGTAAAGTGAAAAGGTCTATATGCGTAAGACCAAACCAGATACCCGTTCCCAAAAGCGCTACACCAATTAAGGCAAAAAAGAAGAACAGGTAATAACGACTATTACCGCGACGCTTACGAGTACCTTTGTTTAGTTCCATAAGTTTATGTATCAAAGTCCTTTAGCTTACTAACAGTAAAATTTGAAAAACTGATTTCAGCTTTACAAGTTACTAATATTTTATTGCTTATGATTTGTGTCAACATAATTCTTCAATTGCCTTAAAATTTCTTCTCCATACTGCCAAATATTGCCTGCTCCCATAGTGATTAAAATATCTCCTTCTTTAAGGAGAGCAAGGGTTTGGCTCACTATTTCGGAATTGGAGTTAATTAAATGGACATTATGATGTCCACTTTGAATTGCGGCATCAGCAATCAGTTTGGAACTAATTCCCGGAATAGGTTGTTCCCGTGCAGGATAAATTGGAGCTAAAATGAGGCAGTCACAAGAAAAGAAGGACTTTCCGAATTCCTCATAAAAATCACGGGTCCTTGAGTATAAATGGGGTTGAAATAGAGCTACAATTCTCCTTTTGGCACTATCCTTAAAGCCCTCCAAAGTTGCTATAATTTCTGTAGGATGATGTGCATAATCATCATAAACGGTAATTCCACCTGCTTCACCCTTCAGATCAAATCTTCTGTAAACACCGCTGAATTTACCTAAGCCATCTTGAATAGCGGGAAAAGGGATATCCAATTCCAGACCGATGGATGCAGCCAGTAATGAATTCTGAATATTATGTTTACCGGTAACTTTCAAAGAAATGCGTCCCAGCTTATAATCCTTAAACAGAAGGTCGTAGGAAGAATTGAAACCCTGCATATCAATATCTCTTGCTTGCACATCTGCCTGACGAGAGAAACCGTAGGTAACTATTTTTTTATGAATAAAAGGTAAGATTGCTTGCACGCCAGGATCATCCAAACAGGCAATAACACTGCCAAAGAAAGGAACTTTATTGGCATATTCTATAAAAGAACTCTTAATTTCATCAAGATTACGGTAACAATCCAGATGGTCTGCATCTACATTAGTAATACCTGCAATACAAGGAGTTAGGGTTAAAAATGAATGGTCATATTCATCCGCTTCTACTACGATATATTTTCCACTGCCCATCACATTGTTACTGCCAAAATTTTTCACTTTTCCCCCAACGATGATAGTTGGTTCCAAACCTGCACTTTCTAAAACAGAACCAGCCATAGAAGTGGAAGTTGTTTTGCCATGAGTTCCGGCAATTCCGATAGAAAAACTCATTCGGGTAATTTCAGCCAGCAATTCTGCTCTGCGGATAACAGGTATTTTCATTTCGTAGGCAGATACAATTTCCGGATTGTCATCATTTATTGCGCTGGATTTTACTACTACATCTGCATCGCCGATATTTTCGGGGTTATGACCTTCAAAAATCTTTATGCCGAGGGATTCCAAATGAGTTGTAATATCCGATTTTTTAAGATCGGAGCCGGTAATTTCTAAACCCTGATTGTGCAGAAATTCAGCAATTCCGCTCATTCCGATACCTCCAATTCCGACAAAGTGTATTTTTCTGGTTCTTCCTAACATTCTTCCTCCTCTTTACTATTAAGATAGTTTAGAATGTACTCAATTATTTTTTGGGCTGCCTGATTGGGTGGAAGCGAAGCTAACTTATTCCGGTAATATTCCAGATTTTCAGTTATTTTTTTGATGTTTTCTACAAGGGAAAAGGGAGTTAATTTACTTTGTTCTAAAAGCACTGCAACTCCTTTTTCCTGTTGAGATAGAGCATTATAATACTGATGATTTTCAGCAGCTGTAGGCAGAGGAATAAGAATAGCCGGAAGACGATTTTCTTCCAGTTCCGCAATAGTCATAGCTCCTGCTCGCGTAATAGCTAAACTGCATTGGGAAAGCATTTTGGGCAGGTCAGGCGAAAAAGCAAAAATATAAACACCTTCCCTTCCTTGATGTTTGGCAGAAAAACGCTCGTAACTTATTTTTCCCGTTTGCCAAATAATTTGATAGCCCAAAGATAATATATCCGAAATTGCCTGATTGACAACTGTGTTTATAGCAACAGAACCCTGGCTTCCTCCGCTAACTATAAGCGTTGGTTTATCGTTTTTCAAGCCCAAAGAGTTAAGTTCAAAAGGTTTCTGATCCTTGTTTGTTATCTGTCTAAGCGGTATTCCATAGTTTACCAATTTTGCACGGCGTAAATATTTCCTGCTGTTTTCAAAGGAAATGAAAATAGTGTTAATCCATTTTGCCATTTTACGGGTTACCAAGCCGGGGTAACTATTACTTTCATGGAAGAACAAAGGGATTTTTAATAAAGCCGCAGATATGGCTACGGGACCAGCTACAAAACCACCAGTGCAGATAACTGCCTGCGGTTTTTCTTTTTTCATAATGTTTACAGCAGTAATAACACTGCCTAACAAATAAAAGGGAACCAGCATATTCTCCGGTTTTAAGGAACGATGTAATTTCTGCACTTTAATCTGCCGAAAGGGATAACCTGCCGAAGCACAAAGCGTTTCTTCAATGCTTTGGCGATTACCTAAAAAAAGGACATTATGCTTATGCCTTACCAATTCATCAGCCAGTGCCAATGCAGGAGTAATGTGACCTCCTGTTCCGCCTGCACCAAAAATGAATTTCATACATATCTCCGCTGAGCACTGATATTTAGAAGCATTCCTAAAGCTATGGAATCAATAAGTAAAGCCGATCCACCATAACTTATAAAAGGTAAAGTATTTCCTGTTGGCGGTAAAATGGACATTGCTACTCCGGTGTTGACTAACACATTGCAAAAGATATTCATTGCCAAGCCCACACCTAAAAACCTTAAAAATCGGTTTTCTTGTGCATTTGCCATCCGGAAACAACGGAAAAAGAGAAAACAATGTAAACCAAAAACAATTAGGGCTCCAATAAAACCCCATTCCTCTCCAATTACAGTATAAACATAATCCGTTCTGGCTTCGGGAAGATAATAATGTTTTGCCCTTCCTTTTGCCATACCGGTTCCGATAAGACCTCCACTGGAAAGAGCGGTTAAACTTTCTTTCACTTGATAATCACTATCCTCAATTTTGATTTCGCCTTCGGGTCTTAAAAATAAACTGAATTTCTTGTAAGTTGTTAAACGTCCCTTTCTATAATCCGCTCCATTGGCTAAAATTAATACGCCAGCTATGATGCCAATAAGAGCTAAAGAAATAAGAACGCGTTTTTTAGTTCCAGCATAAATAAGCATAGCATATAGGGTTAACCCACCTATAATTAGAGTACTTAAATGGCGTTCCATAATAATCAACAGGAAGGTTATGCCCGTTATTACTATTAAAGCAAAAAAATTAGTAAAAAAGTGAGGTGGATTGGAAGCCACAAGTTCATCATACTTTTTATCCAATATGTGAGCAAAATAAAAGACCAATGCTAACCGAGCCAATACACTGGGCTGAAAATTAATAAAGCCCAAACTTAGTTGACGCGTAGCACCTTTAACTGTGCTTCCTTTTAGCAGAACAATAATTAACAGGATGATAGTGAGATAAACAAAATAAGGAGAAAGAACTCTTAGTTTTTCCAGATTAAAGGTATAAAGAATTACAACCACTGTGATCATTGATATAATCAAAAATACGAGTTGCCTGTAAAAATACTTCATAGAACTCTGGACAGAAGAAATATCCAGCAAGGTTATTAAACCTACCAGACAGAGCAGACAATAGGCGATCAAAATTACCTTATCAAAACTGACGATATAACTTGGTGTCTTATTTCTTCTCATTTTCTCTACCTATTCGGGCTACAATTTCCTTGAAGAAATTTCCCCGTTCCTCATAATTATTAAAGCGATCAAAACTGGCACAAGCAGGTGAAAGAACAATTATATCTCCTTCATCAGAATCAGAGAATGCTTTCCGTACAGTCAACTCAAAATCGGCAATGCATTCCAAAGGGATTTTACCGGAGAAGGTTTTACGCATTTTTTCCCGTGTATCACCTGTCAGATATGCTTTTTTTACTTTTTTTTGCAAATCAGCAGCAAGCACACTATAATCCTCTCCTTTATCAGAACCGCCCATAATAATACGAATCGGTTGTTCAAAACTGTTTAATGCACTGCGCACAGAATCGGTATTGGTAGCTTTGGAATCGTTATAAAAAGAAACACCTTTTATTGTATCTACATATTCCAGACGATGCGGGAGCGATTTAAAACCCTTTACCGCTTCGGCAATTTTTGTCGGTTCAGGAATTAAAGCATAAACTGCCAGCATTGCAGACATCGCATTGGCATAATTATGCGGTCCCTTAATGGCAAAGTAAGAAAGCGGAACTTTGGTTTCGCTGCCAAACTGAATATAGTTATTTGCCAGATAAGCAAATGCGTTATCGTTTGGGGACAAAGAGAAATATAGTTTCCTGGCTTTTATATCCTTAGTGAAATGTTTAACTTCAGGGGAATCCCAAAACAGGACTGCGGTATCTGTCATTTCTTGATTTTTGAAAATGTTTACCTTACTTAAGGCATAGTCCTCAAAGGAATTATAGCGGTCTATATGATCCGGTGTAATATTCAAAAGCACGGCTACATCGGGTTGGAAACTATTAATCAGGTCTAACTGGAAGCTGCTGATTTCCAAAACGATATAGTCCCACCCGGGTTTTTCTATATCATAACTGCAAAAGGCGTCGCCAATATTTCCTGCTAAAAGGGATTTTTTGCCTAATCCTGTAAGAATATGATGAATTAAGCTAACGGTTGTGCTTTTTCCGTTAGAACCAGTAACAGCAATAATTTTAGAGTCCTTTGCCTTTATTCTGTAACCGAGCTCAATTTCACTAATGAGTTCTATATTTTTTTCTTTTGCCTTTTGCAGAATAGGTGTATTTAAAGGAATACCGGGGCTAACTATCAGGCAATCACATTCCAGCAGTTTATTGGTATGGCCTCCAAATTCACAAGGAAAATCCTTTTCCAGTTTTTCTGCTGAAGGAATTTCTTTTGCCGGGCGCAATTCACTTAAGAAAGGAATAACACCAAGTTCTTTCAGCTTATAGGCAGAAGCGATTCCGCTGCGAGCCAAACCTATAATTCCGTATTTTTTATCTTTATCTATCATTCTATAGCATCCTTTAGCGTAGCTTGATAGTTGATAAGGCAACTGCAGTAAGCAAGGCAGCCACAATATAAAAACGCATCACTATTTTGGATTCGTGAATACCTTTCAGCTCGTAATGATGATGAACCGGAGCACAAAGAAAAACTCTGTGTCCCTCACCGTATTTGCGCTTTGTATATTTAAACCAGAAACGCTGAATAATAACACTAAGTGCCTCATATACAAAGATAAAGCCAAGAATAAAAAAGAAAATTTCCTCTTTCAGCAAAATAGAAATTACAGCGGCAATACCTCCTAAGGTTAAAGAACCGGTATCTCCCATAAAAACTTCTGCTGGATAGCTATTAAACCAAAGAAAACCCATTAAAGTTCCCATTATAGCACTGATGAAAACAGTCAGTTCTCCAGCACTGGAAATAAATTCCAGATTCAAATAATCCGCTGCTATGTAGTTTCCTTTCAAATAACTCATCACTCCCAAGCCCAAAAAAGAAAAGATTAAAGTTCCGGCTGCCAATCCATCCAAGCCATCTGTCAAATTTACGGCATTGGAAGTTCCGGTTATAAAAAGAACCGCAAAAGGAATGAAAACCCAGCCCAAGGGAACTATCAGGTTTTTGAAAAAAGGAATTTGCAGAGCAGTAATATTTTCCGAAACGGAGCTGCTGTAGTAGATAGCCAGGGTAAGAATTAAACCGACGGAAATCTGACCTAAAAGTTTATAACGGGGAATTAGTCCTTTTTTAGCTTTCACATAATTTTTCAAATAATCATCTAAAAAACCCAAGATACCTAACCAAACAGTAGTGAGAATGATCATTAAAATTGCTGGGTTGGTTAATACATTCCATAAAAGAGAAGAAATCAGCAATGAAACCAGAATAATTATACCTCCCATTGTCGGAGTTCCCTGTTTCAAACGATGCCTTTCCGGAAGGTCTTCATCTATTGTCTCTACAGCAGATTTTTTTTTCAGCATTCTAATAAAGGCAGGACCTACCAATAGAGATATTATTAGGGAAGTAATGAAAGCTCCTATGGAACGGAAGGTTACATAGCGGAAAACATTAAAAACAATGCTATACTTTGCCAGAGGGTATAGAAGATGATAAAACATTAGTCCTCTCCTTTCAAGATAGGGATTACACGCTCCAACTGAATTGCATGTGAGCCCTTTACTAAGATAATGGCATTTTCGGGAAGGGAATTCAATTTTCGGTCAGCAATCAGTTCTTCCACTGTGTTGTAATGAAAAATAGGGCTTTCTTTTTCCGGATGATAAATACGGGAATAGTTTCCAACAGTATATAATTTTTCGTAACGCATTTCTGCTAACATTGCGGAAATCATTTGGTGATATAAAATAGAGCTTTCTCCCAGTTCCAGCATATCACCCAAAATAGCATAATGAGGTTGTTCCGGATTTAGTTCCTGCCAATATTCCAGTGCTTTTTGCATTGAATAAGGATTAGCATTGTAGCAATCCAGAATTAATAATCCTGTTCCTCTTTTTTCTACCTGATTTCTCAATTCCAGCTGAATAGGTTTATTTAATGCCGTTTGCATCTTTTCTTTGTCTATTCCCAGTTTTAATCCCAAAACAATGGCAAAAGCAGAATTTATTGCATAGTGTGGCGCTCCATAAGGTAAAAACCACAAGTCCTCATTCAAGTAAAACGATTGATTATCTTTATTACATTTATGCCGAGTTATTCTATAATCGCTATTCTCATTGTAACCGATGCTTATTCCTTCATTGGCAAGATAATCAAAGCGAAAATCATCCCCAGGATATAAACGCAAAGCAAGCGGTCTCTTAAAAAGAGTGATTTTTTCTCTAAAAACGCCTTCTTCATCCCCGAAATATTCAAGATGAGAAGGTCCGATATTCAAAATAATACCAATATCAGGATTAGCTACATCAGCCAGAGCAGCAATTTCTCCAAAGTGATTGGTTCCCAGTTCAAAGATTGCATACTGCTGTTCCGGCTTGATTCTGATAATAGTTTTACATAAGCCGATTATATTATTTTCATTTGCCAGTGTCTTTAAAACGGGAGCTGAGCTTTGCAGAACTTGAGCCATTAATTCTTTACAGGTAGTTTTACCTGTGCTTCCTGTGAGGGCAATTCTCTTGGCTGGGAACAGCTGTAAATATTTTCTGCAGATAAGCCCCATTGTCTCAAGGCAATTTTCCACTTGATAATAGCTATTTTCCTCTGAGAATTGATTAAGCGGATAAGGTATTTCCCCGATTGCACAATTCTCTTTAATTTTCAGGACATCTCCCAGATAGCTGTGTCCATCGTATTTTTCACCTTTTATAGCTATAAAAACACTTCCCGGCTTTATAGAACGGGAATCTATAGAAAGATAATTATAAGAATATGTTTCTTGGTATCCATTAGGTTCTGGTTCCCAATTTGGCAAGAGTAATAATTTCAACAGGGTTTGATCTATCGGCAAAATCAATTCGTCATCAGCTTTATCTTTTATTTCTTTTTCGGCAAGAGCTTTCAAGGTCTCTTCGCGGTCATTAAAATGATGTCGGACACCTTCAATTTCCTGATAATCTTCACTTCCTTTTCCACAGATAAGAACTATATCCTCTTCTTGGGCAAGACGGATTATGGAAGAAATTGCCTGTTGCCGATTTCTGATAATCCACCAAGGCAAAAAGATATCTGAAGAGGAAACAATATCTTTAATAATCCTTTCCGGATTTTCACTACGAGGATTATCGTCACTGATAATAACAACATCACTATGATTTAAAGCTGATTTTAGCATTAAAGGTCTTTTACCCTTATCTCTATCGCCTCCAGCGCCGATTAAACAGAGAATCCTTTTATGAGGCAAATCTTCCACTGCTTTTAACACATTATCTATTGCTTCGGGGGTATGGGCATAATCAATAAAAATTCCGATATTAAAGTTATTTTCCACTCTTTCCAATCTGCCTTGAACGGGAGGAATATCCTTCAGAGAATTGTGTATTGCCTCAGGACTGAATCCTAAAGCATATAATGTTAAAACTGTTAAACCCAGGTTTTGAATATTGAAACTGCCAATTAAACGACTGGTAACCGGAATTTCGCAATTTTCCGCAATCAGCTTAAAACTGCTGGTGTTTATATCCGTTTTTATATCCGAGTATTGAAATTCAGCATCATTGCCCCCAAGAGAATAAACTTTTGCCTGCTTTTCTTTCAGCATATCCTTTATCTGAACTCCAAAAGCATCAGCCGTATTGATAACAGATATGCTGCCATCTTTTGCTCCTTGTTCAAAAAAGCTCATCTTGGCTTTGCCGTAATTTTCCAGGGTTTGGTGAAAATCAAGATGGTCGCGTCCCAGATTGCTAAATAGACAGTAGTCAAATTTAACTCCGTAAATCCTGTCCAGAGAAAGAGAATGAGAAGAAACCTCCATCACCACATAATCAACTTTTGCTTCTATCATTTGCCCAAAAATTTCATTCAGTTCAATGATATCGGGAGTTGTTCTTTCGGAGGGGAATGCTTTACCTTCAATATAGTAACCCAAAGTTCCAATCCAGCCGCAACGGAAGCCCAGATTTCTTAATGCTTCATAGAGCAACAAGGAAGTAGTAGTTTTGCCATTCGTTCCAGTTATACCTATTAATGTATAAGGAATTTTTTGGGGCAGCATTACGGTTCTGGCAATAACAGCAGCTGCTTTACGAGTATCTTTCACTTTAATATAGGGTATATCTCTTTTATTGATTTCCCTGCAGACAATAATAGCGGCACCTTTTTCCAAAGCGGAATTGATGAAGTTATGTCCGTCAAAATTAGCACCTTGAATGCAGACAAATATATCTCCGGGCTTAATTTTCCGGTTATCTGTCTGCACTTTTCCTTGCCAGTTTTCCAGCTTTGCCAAATTTGCTGTTTCCACAAGGAGAGAATGCTGTTGAAGGGCATATAGGATTCTGTTTATCACAAAGATGCCTCCAGATAGCATTTACTGCCTTTCAGAATTCTACTTCCTGGAAGCACGGATTGTGAACGCACCATTCCTGAACCGCGAATATTAACTGCCAGTCCTTGAATTGATGCCTGTTTTAATGCTTCCCGTAAACTAAGTCCTACTAAATTGGGCATCGTGCCTGTTTCATAAACGGGAGCTTTTTTATCGGCATTGGGTCCTATTTTTAAGGTTATAGGATAATGGGGGTCTACCGTAACTCCCGCTTTAGGATATTGATCTATAACAATGGAAGCAGAATCGGGTCCTTCCACTTTATATTGAAAACCGTAATGGCTAAGTGTATTTTCTGCTTGAAAGAGATGCATTCCGGTTAATTTTGGCATAGTTAACGAGGTCTGCATCAAGCGTTCATTATAGGGTAAAATCTGACAATCGGGCATAAAGAGGATATTTTCCACAATCTTTTTAAAGGTTGGAGCGCTACTTGTGCTGCCATAATGAAAACCGGGAGCAGGTTCATCAAAAAAGACCACAACTACCATCTGGGGTTTTTCAATAGGAAACATACCTATAAATACGGAACTGTATTTTCCCTGGCTGTAACCTTTAGTGCCGGTTATATTTTTTTGAGCGGTTCCTGTTTTACCGCCAACCTGAATATAATCCATTTTTATATGTCTGGCAGTTCCAGAATCTACAACTCCTTGCAGATAGGATTTAATTGTATCCGTAGCAGCGGTAGAGGCAACATTGCGTAAGACGGAGGGCTCAAATTGTTCAATAATTTTGCCTTCGTCATCTTTTATGGTTTCCACAATTATGGGCTTCATCAGTTTTCCACCGTTAGCTATGGCACTATAGGCAGTGGCAAGTTGTAATGCAGTAGTAGAAATTCCTTGTCCAAAAGCTATGGAATGTAAAGTATAGCCATCCCAATTTTGCAGTTTGGCAAACATTCCACTGGATTCACCTGCCAAATTCAAAGCCGTTTTTTGGCCAAAACCCAAAGCGATGAAATTTTCATAAAGCCGCGTAGGACCAATTCTTTCAGCTATTTTAGCAATACCTACATTGCTGGATTTGGTTATAATTTCCCGGGGAGTTAATTCTCCATATTGATGCGTATCGGAAATAACCCTTCGTCCTACTTGATATCTACCGCACTGAAATGTTTCAGTTGGTTTAACGAGTTTGTGTTCAATTGCTGGTAGCATAGTTAAGGGCTTCATTGTAGAGCCGGGTTCAAACATAAAACTAACAGGAATATTGGATTTTACCCTCACGAAATTGGGGTCTTCTGTTTTATCTTCTCCGGAAACACCTGCCATAGCTAAAATTTTACCTGTATTGGGGTCCATAACAATAGCGCCGGCATTTTTGGCTCCATAATTTTCCATCCCTTCGTAAAGGGCATTTTCCACAATCTCCTGTATCTTGGAATCAATTGTTAAATATAAATTATATCCGTTTTCCGGCTTTTTGGAATGAAGATTAGGATAGGGAACAGGTTGATGATTAGCATCTAAAACAACTTCTTTCCAACCGTAGTTTCCGGAAAGGTATTTATCGTAAGTGGATTCAATTCCGCAGACCCCGGCAAGTTTGTAGAGGGATTTACTATTTGTAGCAGGGTCATAGCCATCGGAGACCTCGCGCACAGAACCTAAAACTCTGGCAGCTAAAATGTCCTTGGAATAAATTCTTTTCATTGAGGCAAAGCTGTGAACCAAACCGGGCATATCCTTTGTCTTTAGTTCCTTGATTAATTTATCCAGTTCCACTTCGCTTATTTTATTGCTTATTTGAATAGAACTGGTTTTATTTCCATAATTCAAGCGCTTTATTACATCATCTTTATTTAGAGTGGTGTGAGAGGACATAACCTCGGCATACTTTTCAAATGCTTTTTCTAAAGGTATTTTTTCTTCTTTTGCCCAAGATGCAACAGAACTACGGTCAATATCTATCTGATAATAGATTACGGAGCTTACTAAAAGATTACCCTGGGCATCTAAAATAGAACCCCGACGCGGAATCAGGATTTCTTTTTGGGGTGTATAACGCATTCTTCTTGCGCCTGCTAGATGAAAAGGGTCTAAAATCTGAATGCAGAATAAATATGCAATCCAGATAACAGCTACCAGAGCAAAAATAACAACTAAAAAGTAATAACGGGATTTCATCTTAGTCCAGCAAAATTTGCACATTCTTGGCTTCTGCTTTTTTAGACAACAGGTCTATGATGCAATAGGTCTTCTTTTCCTGTTTGGGAGAGGGCTCATGCACATAAATAATTTTACCTGCTTGTTTTTCAGGAATGAAATTGCTCAATTCCACTCTTACTAAAGAAGCAATATGCTTTCCACTGCGTAAATCATCAAGCTCTACCAGTAATTCCGTATTAATGTTCTTTTCCGCATAATAGGTCTTTTCCAGAGTAGATATTTGTCTGGTATAATTCACAATGCGGTTGTTGTTATAAAAATTGAGAAAAAATACAACTGCGAATAGGGACACGAGAATCAGGATTTTTCCTCTCATTTTTCCTCCTGTGAATTTTGTCGGTTTGGTTTCCGACTGGTTTTTGTTTCTCTTTTTTCCCTTTGCACTTTTTCTCCCGCACGCAATTTTGCACTGCGTGAACGGGGATTAACTAAAATTTCTTCTTCCGTGGCTGTTACAGGTTTTTTGGTTAAAATAATTAACTGCTGCTGATGGTTTTTATTACTATTAGGTAAAACCGACTGCTCTTCATTTTTCTGTTCCGCTTTTTTAAATGTCTGTTTCACAATTCTATCTTCCAGCGAATGATAGCTGATAACAACTATCCTGCCTTGGGGATTTAACAGATTGATGGCATCCTGCAAAGCAAGGGAAAGGGATTCCAATTCTTTATTTACATAAATTCTTAATGCTTGAAAAACTCTAACTTTGGTTTTTAATGATGCTTTTGTTCCTTTTCCTGCTATGCTTTCTACAATTTTTGCCAGTTCTCTTGTGGTCTTTATAGGTTTGGAACTTTTTTCTATGGCTTTGGCTATACGATAGGCATTTTGTTCTTCTCCGTATTCTCTGAAAATATTGGTCAGTGTTTTAGTGTCCAATTCGTTAACCGCATTATAGGCACTGTTTTTCAGGTTTTTATCCATTCGCATATCCAAAGGAGCATCTTTTTCAAAACTGAAACCGCGTTCCGTGCATTCCAGCTGGTGAGAAGAAACACCCAAATCAAAAAGAATGCCATCAATTCCTTTTATTTTACGATAGGCAAGCTCCGTGCGTAATTGTTTAAAATTAGCTTGTATCAGTTCTACATTATTATAGTTATGAAGTATTTTTCCTGCTTCTTCTATTGCCTCACTATCCTGGTCAAAACAATATAGCTTAATTTCAGGTTGGGCTTTTAGCATAGCTAAACTATGTCCTCCACCTCCGGTTGTGGCATCTACATAAATATATCCTGCTCTCAAATTTAAGTAGGAGAGGCATTCTTTAACCATCACCGGAGTGTGAAAAGTCATAATTGATAATCCTCAGAAGTGAATTGTTTACGATGTTGATTGAGTTTACTGGCACGCACTTCATTATAAACCTTGGGATTCCAAAGTGAAATATAATGTCCTTCACCTTTAATAACAACACTATCCGTAATATCAACTTCATTTAATAGCATTTCATGAATGCGCACCCTTCCAGGTCCTTCCAATTCCTGTTCCGTCATCGCAAAATCAATTAATTGAGTGCGAAGTTTATGACAATGTTCATCACCGTTTTGTAAGCGTTCCAGTGTTGCTTTCCAGCAATCCAAAGGATAAATGGCAATCGTATTATTGGGACCTAAAGTAACAACAACCTTTTTTTCCGCTTCTTCCGAAAATTTCTTCTTGAAAGCAGCCGGAATTATTACCCTTTGTTTATGCACAGCATTTTCAAAGATACCAAGAAATTCACCAGACATAGCTGACATCCTTTTTTTCCGGTTTCCTAAAAAAACCGTTCTTTGCTTTACTGTCCGTGCTTTTTTGTCTCATTTCCGTGAACCACCTTGAGATTTTTTGAGTTTTTCTGAGTTCCTGTGGTTCTTATATGACACTTCGTTTTTCTTGTCAAGTGCAAAATGCATTTTTTTTCAAATTTCTAAATTACTGTTCTCCTTATTTCAGTTGAAAGACGAATGTTTATTATTTTGTTATACTTGGAGTTAGAATAGTAATAAGTAGTATTTGCTATTTTAGAGTAATGGATGTAACTATCTGAAGGGCAATAAATAATAAATTGAGTAAAAATTTTTTGTTTTTGTTTCCTGTAGATTACACTGATAAATCACTCGTAGATTACACGGAATAAGCTCTCACAGATTTCACAGATGACACGGATTAGATTTTATAATTTTAAGTTAACTCACTATTTTATTTCCGGTGTTCCACCTTTTCACTTTTTTATCTTTTCACTTTTTCACTTTTCACTTTTCACTTTTCACCCTTCACCTTTCACTCTTCACTTTTCACCCTTCACCTTTTCACCGTTCATTCTCCATTCTCCATTATTTCTCTTTTTCTCTTTTTCTCTTTGTTTAAAATCTCACTACTTTAGCTCTCACTCTTCACCTTGCAACCACCTTGATTTGCAATAAATTATGTATTTCACATAACTTCTTCCTTAATAGCATTGCTTACCCATTGCTTACCCATTACGGATGGGATTAGTATTGGGTAAGCAATGCTTCAGTAATGCAGTTAAGAAGCGCAATTAAAAAGGGAGGGAATTTTATGTGCTGTGAAAATGGTTATATATCTTCTCTGCGATTTTAGGTCCTATACCTTTTATTTTAGACAGAGTTTCCCTATTCGCGTTGGCAATATTTTCCACACTGCCCAGTTCTTTCAACAGCAGAAATTTATTTTTTTCTCCGATGCCGGAAATACTTTCCAATTCACTTTCCAATGTTCTGCGGGAGCGTCTTTTGCGATGTAAAGAGAGAGCGAAACGATGTGCTTCATCTCGGATATTGATCAATAATCGTAAAGCGGAAGATGAACGCGGTAAAATGATGGATTGTTCATTTCCAGGGACAAAAACTTCCTCTGCTCTTTTGGCTAAGGCAATTATACTGATATCGTTCTTTCCGGAAGCTCGTAATATTTGTTCACTGGCTGAAAGCTGTCCTTTTCCTCCATCAATAACTATGAGGTCCGGTTTCATTTGGGGTTCTTTTTCGGTTTCCGTTAAAAAACGAGCCATTGTTTCCTGCATAGCGGCATAGTCATTTTGGGTTTCAATGCTGCGAATAATGAAATGGCGATAGTATTTCTTTTTGCTTTTCCCGTTTTCAAAAAAGACAGCAGAAGAAACAGTATCACTTCCCTGGATGGTAGAAATATCCATACAAACGATTTTCCGCGGTAGTTTAGGCAATTTTAATGCCTCTTTCAGTTCCTGAACAGGGAAAATAGTCCGATTGGCTTTTCTTAAATGTGCCAGTTTGCTTTCTTCTACAATGTTAAAGGCATTGGTTTTTGCCATTGCAATCAGCTTGGTTTTTTCTCCTCTTTGGGGTATCTGTAATTTATTGCCCAGCCAGGAATTCAGTTTATCCATATCTTTAGGTGCAAAAGGCAACAGAACTTCTTCCGGCATTTCTTCTCTATCAGCATAGTAAAGTTGTAAAAAGCTTGCCAGGATACTATCCGGTTCTTCATAATCCAAATTTGTAAGCGGATAATTTTCCTGATGAATAATAGCTCCGTTTTTCATTTTCAGAATAACGCAGACGGCTCTTTTTTCTTCCCTATAAAAGCCGATAATATCAATGTTTCCGCCTTCCACATTGAAAACGGATTGTCTTTTTTGAATGCGTTCAATGGCAATAATGCGGTCACGGAATTTTCCTGCTTCCTCAAAACGGAGTTCTGCAGAGGCATTTTGCATTTCCGTTCTCAGTTCATCTAAAAGTTCCGTATAGCGTCCATTGAAAAACCGCAAGAGCTGATTTACGGTCTTGGCATAGTTCTTCTGACTGATGTTTCCGATGCAGGGAGCAGGACATTTACCCAGCTGAAAATTCATACAGGGTTGTTTATATTTTATTTTAGGAATATTTCTATTGCAACTACGCAAAGGAAAAATCCATTCCAAATCGCGTAAAGTATTTCTCAGATAGCGAACTTCTGTGTAAGGACCAAAGTATTTGGCATTATCTTTCAGCAACTCACGCGTAATAAAGATTCTGGGAAAGGGCTCATTAACCGTTATTTTCACGAAAGGATAGCGTTTATCATCTTTCAGCATAATATTATATTTGGGACGGTAACGTTTAACTAAAGTTGCTTCCAAAATAAAGGCATCGGCTTCGCTATTGGTAATGATGTAATCCAAATCGGCAATATTCTTTATCAGATGTTCTGTTTTAAGGTCTTTGCCAGCGGGATTCAGATAATTCTTTATCCTATGCTTCAGGTTTAATGCCTTGCCGATGTAGATGATAGTTCCGTCTTTATCTTTCCAGAGATAAACACCTGGTTGTTCAGGAAGCAAAGCAAGTTTTGTTTCTATTTCTTCAGAAAACGCTGGCATAATTTTTTGCCTGCCTGATTAAGATAATCAATTTTTAACAGGATACCGGTGAGATAAAACAGCCCGAGAGTAATAACAGAAAGTATTGCATCTCTTATTAGTAAAGCAATTCTGCCGCTTACAGGGAAAAGATTACAGCTTATATAGAGCAAAAGATATAAGACACCACAAATCAAAAGGGATTTAATAATATTTATGGCAATCCCCGAAAAAGATATTTCCGGCATCTTTTTACGGATCAGGGTACGCAATATAAAGAAATTTACACAGGCAGTTATAGAAGTAGATAAAGCTAAACCCCGATGAGCCATAAACTGCATCAGAATAAAATTCAGGGTTATATTTAAAGCTACCATTCCCGCAGCAATTTTCACAGGTGTTTTGGTATCTTTATAAGCATAAAATACAGGGGTAATTGTTTGATTCAAGCCATAAAAAATTAAACCCAAGGAATAAAATACTAACGCCTGGGAAGTCATCCAAACCGCGTCTTCCTGAAAAGCTCCACTTTCAAATAAAATGCGTACAAAGTCCTCACCCAAAGCTAAAATAATAGTCGTTACCGGCAGCATAATGTAAGCCAAATTCAAACCCGAAAAACGAATACTTTCCGAGAGCTCTTGATAATTTTCAGTGGAAACACAGCGTGAATAAAAAGGAAGAACAGCTGTTCCCGTGGAAATGGCAAAAATACCTAAGGGTAATTGCATTAAACGATTGCCAAAATTTAATGCCGTAATTGAACCAGTTGGTAAAAAAGATGCCATCAACGCATCCGCTATCAAATTAATTTCCCGAATTCCAATTCCTATCATACTGGGAATAAAGCGCTTCCAGAGAACAGATAATGCCTCCGAACCAAACTTTAGATAAATCGCCCAACGGTAACCAATTTTTTTCAGGTAAGGCAGATTGATTACCGTTTGTAAAAAACCCCCTACTAAAACTCCCCCACCAGCCCAAACAATTAAATCCTCTCCACTCACTTTTAACACAAAATAGGGAATAAGAACTGTGGCAATCATCCCGATATTGAGTAAAGCGGAAGAAAGTCCCGTCATAAAAAAATAGTTATGCGAGTTCAAAATGGCAATAAAAGTAGAAGATAAGCCAATGAAAAACAGATAGGGAAAAATAATCCGCGTAAGCTTTATAGCCAGAACTTTCGTTTCAGATGCTAAACCTGGATAAAGACATTTCACAATCAACGGGGCAAGAGCTATTCCTAAAATTGTTAAGATACAAAGAATAAAAGTTAAAACGCTCAGCAGGTTCAAAGCAAATTCTATCTGTTTTTCCTTACCCTGCTTAATCTTAATGTCATTATAAAGAGGAACAAAAGCTGTGGAAAGTGCTCCTTCTCCAAAAAGGCGTCTTAATAAATTGGGAATATTGTAGCCCACATTAAAGGCATCATTCAAAGAAGTTGTGCCAAAGAAATAAGCCATCACCTGGTCTCTAATTAAACCGAAAATGCGGCTGATGAATACACCAATGGACATCACACTGATGTTTTTTGCCAAAGTCCGATGAGTGCCTTTAGCTTCCATTTATGGTTTCAGCAAATGTTTACAGTTTAAATAGAGGTTGGTCAGCACCAAATTCAAATTGGCATAACCCTCAACTTTACGATTGAGGTCTTCCAGAAAAAGCAGGAAATCATAAAGTCGGTCATCTATTCCTAAATTTGCTTCTGCGATTGGTTTCAAGAAATCTAATTTATCTATATTGGTAATTTCGCTATCAGGATTAGTAGAAAGGGAACCTAAGTCACTGGCAATAATCCGGATATATTTTAGTAAATCAATTACCTGGTCTATTGTTTGCTGTTTTTTATACCTTTCTGCCAATTCCAAATAACCCAAATCATTTTCTTCTGCTGCCAGGGAAAAGATTTCAAAAGCCCAATTACTGGAAAGGGATTCACTTTCCGAAGCAATTCTAATGGCAGTTTTCAAGTTACCGGCACAAATTCTGGAAGCAGACCTGGCTAAAGCGGAATTGATTTCAAATTCGTTGATTAGAATTTCCTCAATTACACCCCTTGTTAAGGGCTTAAAATAAACAGGTTGAGTGCGGGAAAGTATCGTCGGTAAAATTAATGGCAAGCGTTCAGTAATGAGAATTATAATAGTTCGTTCCGGAGGTTCTTCCAGGGTTTTTAGAAAAGCATTGGCAGTAGCATTATTCATCATATCTGCATCTTCAATAATTACTATTCTGTATTTTGCTTCATGGATGGATAGTTCCAGGCGTTTGTTCAATAGCGTAATGCTTTCTTTACGGATTTCCGTAGCGTCTTTGAAAAAAAAGTCCTTCCAAGGAGTGTTAATTTTATTCTGCAAATATGCTTCATACGATTTTTGAGCGTCCGTATTCTTAATCTCTCCCTCTACACTGAGATTCAAATTGGGAGTAGGAAAGAGATAAACGAAATCAGGATGCTCCAACTGCAAAAATTTATGACAGGCATCACACTCGCCACAGGGTTTTAATTCGCTGGTAGCTAAACAATTAACTGCCATTCCGAAATAGAGGGCAGTGGTAAATTTACCAACTCCATCACTTCCGTAAAAAAGATATGCCTGAGCTATACGATCATTTTCAATTGCCTTATCTAAAAGCTCTAAGGCATTTTCCTGTCCTTTTATTTTGGGTAACATTTAAACAATGCTTATTTTACTGCGTCCCGCTTCATCACTGATGCTATAGTCATAAATCTTTTTCACATAGGGACTGGTGAATTCGCTTGCCAGTATATCGTAAATAAAAACATCGTGATATTGTCCTGAAACAAACATAAATTCTCTTTGTACTCCCACTTTTTTAAACCCGATTTTTTCATAACAACGAATAGCACGCTTGTTATAGGACATCACGGAAAGATAAACATTATGCAGATTTAAAATGTTGAAAGCAAAATCCAGAAGCAAACTCGTTGCCTCAGTTCCAATACCCTGATTCCAAAAGGTCTTTTCCCCAATAAAAATTCCCAGAGAAGCATTTCTGTGAACTTGTGAGACCTGATGAATTCCACAATTTCCGATAACCTTATTAGTATCTTTTTCCACAATGGCAAAAATATAATTCTCCCGCATCAATTTACGCAACAGCTCCGTTTCCTTTTCCATATCCAGAACTATCTGAGATAGTGTTACAAATTGCCCTATTTCCATATCATTCAGCCATTCCGTGTATTTTTCCACATCATCCATAGAAACGGGGGAAAGATAACACTTTTCTCCTACCAGTTTTCTAAAATATTTCATTTTTTCTCCCTGTTTTTTTAATCTTATTCAGGTATGGTAATACCCTGTGGTTTCTATTTCTAAACCTGAGCAAAGTGTCAAGAAGTTTCCAGTATCTTGCAGATTACGCAGATTTTTTTACACCGAGAACACCGAGAATACTGAGAGCACCGAGAAAAAGATGACAAATTAACAATTTTAAATTCGTATAAATTCCATTAAATACAATAAATTCGTTAAATCCTGTCAATATGTCGTCACGAGTTATAAGCGCCAAAAAATTATCTCACAGCCAAAAAGTTATCAACGCGCTAACGACTCCTAACTTGCAAGTATCCCTCTGCTCTCTGCTCTTAGCTCTCAGCCCGCACTATCCTATACGCGAAAATCCCTTCAGGATGATTGCTTTCAGTTCGCTAATGTTTTCTGTATGATTTATTTGATTGCGTAATTCAGCTCCTCCTAAAATGCCTTTAGTATAAAAGCAAAGATGTGCACGCATTTCTCTCACAACAACATCTTCCGATTTATACAGCAATGCTTTATCCAAATGGGCAAAAATGGTCTTCACGATTTCTTTTTGGATTACAGGATTGTAAGTTCCGGTAGAAATCAGCTGGCGACTTTGCGCAAAAAGCCAGGGTTTCCCTAAAGCACCTCTACCAATCATTATTCCGTCACAATTGGTCTCTGTTATCATTCTTTGTGCGTCTTCCGGAGTTTTAATATCTCCATTTCCAACAACCGGAATTTGGACATTTTGTTTCAGGATTTTTATCTGTTCCCAATTGCTGGTGCCCGAAAACATCTGGCTTGAAGTTCTGGGATGCAAACAGAGAAAATCGGCTCCGCATTCCTGCAACATTAATCCAAATTGTAAATAATTCTGATTTTGGAAATTCCATCCACTACGAAATTTAACACTTAAAGGTATCCTCCCTAAGAGAGCATTTTTAACTTCTTTAACTATTTTTCCAGCTAAAGAAGGGGTCTGCATTAAAGCTGAACCAGCTCCCTTGCGGATAACTTTTTTCACCGGACAGCCCATATTAATATCCATAAAATCAGGTTTTAAAGGTAATAATACCTCAACCGCTCTTGCCATTATGAGTGGATTACTGCCAAAAATTTGGATGCCGAAAGGGTGCTCTGACTCATCAAACTGAACATATTGTAAGGTCTTAGCGGAATTTCTGGTTAAGCCATCAGCACTAACCATTTCGCTGTATAAGACCTCAGCTCCCCAATTTTTACAAATTTGGCGAAATGCGGAATCGCTATAGCCGGCTAAAGGGGCTAAAAATAGAAGTGGCTTATTTAAAAAGGGAACGGTCATTGATTAGTGTATATGGCTTTTATGGAATCAATATTTACCTCATCAATATATTCCTTATTCATAAAGCGATCGGCATATTCTTTGTAAAGTCCGCTATCCAAAAAGAAATTTACTAGGTCTTTATCCAGATGACCTTCCTTAACCATATAACCCATAATATTTAATGACTCGCTTAAGGTCTTGGCTGTTTTATAGGGTCTATCGGAAGCGGTTAATGCTTCAAAGATATCTGCTACAGCTAAAATACGGGACTGCAAAGGTAATTTTTCCGCTGTATAGCCATTAGGATAACCCTTTCCATTGAGCGCTTCATGATGAGTAGCTGCATAGAAAGCTACATTTTCATACTTTTTGGGGAAAGATAGTTGAGAAAGCATTTCCCAGGTGATGGCAACATGATCTTGCATAATTTTCATTTCTTCAGGAGTAAATGTTCCTCTGCCACTAATCTGCATATTCTTTTTTTCGTCTTCCGTAAAAATAAAGTAACGCTTTCCTTCATATTCAAAATTTATCTTTCCGAGTTTTTCCACTTTTTCTAAATCGGCTTTATCAACAAATTCTTTGCCTACATTTACATTGATAAGGAAGTTGGTTATATTAGCAAGATAATTACGAAAATCCGCGGGCTCCAGTTCGCTGTCTATATTTTGATGGATAAAATCGGCAAATTCATCTTCCTTTAGCTTTAACTGCAAGCAGGTTAGCAATAGTTCCAGTTTTTCCAAACGCAATTTTACCAGCTCTATGCGGTCACAAATTGTTTCCAGTTTTGTGCTTTTATCCATAATTGCTTCAGGAGTGACAATTTTACCAACATCGTGCATCCAGCCAGCCATAGAAAGTTCTTTTAGTTCGTTTTCGCTGAATTTGCGTCCCGGGAAATATTTTTCTCCCTTTTCGTTAATTTTAGTGGCTATCATTTCCGTCAGCATTGCTACGCGGGTTATATGATTGGAAGAGTATTTGGACTTTCTTTCAATGGCACCGGCAATGGAACGGATAAATTGATTCAATAGTTCTTCCAAATTCTCAATCAGTTTTTTATTGGAAAGAGCAATAGCTGCCTGCGAAGCAAGCGAAGAAAGCATTGTTTTATGCTCATCGGTAAAAGAAACGATGTTTCCTTCTTCATCCATAGCATTGATGAATTGAATCACCCCTAAAACAGTATCCTCATGATTTTTTAAGGGTATAGTTAGCATTGACTTACAGCGATAGTTATTTTCTCTATCGGTCTTCATAGTTCCGCTCACATCGTAGCCCTCCGCTTTGTATACATCAGCGAAACATAAGCTTTGTTTGTGATGATAAACATTGGTAACGATTTTGTTATCTACCGGATTGCCTTTTTCATCGTAAAGGTCAATGCTTTTCCAGTTTACGGGTCCCCGCGTTCCTCCCTTGCGTAAATTTAAGGTAGCATTATACACAATTTCAAACTGAAGTTTGGTGGCATCCTCATTAACCGTATAAATTGTGGCAGCATCGGCTCGGGTAAAGGAAATTCCTTCTTCCAGAATCATATCAAATATTTTATCCAAGTCGGTTTCTGAAGAAAGTGATTCGCCAATACGCGTTAACCTTTGAATATGTAATAATTGCTCCTCAGCCAAATTAGTGATGCTTTCTACAACACTATTGAGCATTTTGTTGATTTGATAGTTGCTACTAAAATTGTAACTCATTTTTATTTACTCCTAAATTCGTTTAAATAACATATATTGTGGCTCAAAGCCCTGTCGCCTTTGTTCGGATTCATACCAGGTGGGAATATGTTCTTCAAAAGGTGATTCTTTAAGCATAAGTTCTTCATAGACGGATATAAAACTGGGATGAGCTAAAAACTCATCTAAAATCCAGGTAGCATAATCGCTATTATCAGTGGTGATTTGAACTTGAGCTAGCGGTTTTAAAATCATTGCCAGAGAACTCAAAAATTCCTGTTGAATTAAACGACGGCGATGATGTTTGCGTTTGGGCCAGGGATCAGGATATTGAATAAAAACCCCGGAAACCGATTCTGCAGGAAATAGCTGGCAGATTGAATTATCAACATACAAACGCATAAGACGCACATTGGGGTTTTGTTCCGGCGTTAATTTCTTGAGTGTGTTGTTGATTCTTTTTTCCGCCGCTTCCAAACCGATATAATTGTATTCCGGATGCAGAATGGAGTAGCGGGCAATAAATTCACCCTTGCCACAACCGATTTCCAGATACAAGGAATGGGAATTATGAAACAAATCAACCGGATTCAGGCATATAAATTTGCCCTCTTCATTTATCTGCGGTTTGATAACAAAGAAATTCCGATCAGAAATCATCGTCTTCTTCGTCCTCCCTCAGGTTTTTACTCTCTTCCTTAATATCTTTGCGGGTTATAATTAAAATAGCCAGCGAAATGCCAACACCAATGAAAATAAATAAGACCAAGGCATTAAGAAAATAATCCATAAAAGTATTTGCCCCTTTTGCCTGCTTCAAAAGGGACATTAAGAGCTTAAAATAGACACCTAAAACCAAAGCCGAAGCAACTGAAAAAATTAAAGTCCGTATTGTGATTAGGGTTTTGGAAAAATAAGTATAACGCAAAATCAGCCACAACACAAAACCGCAAACCAGATTGAGCAGAAAAAGTAAAAATAAACTGAGCTCCACTTTAAAGCGAAGTAGCATTAAAAGACCGTATAAAAGCGGTATAAAAATTTGTAAACCCAATAATACATTTTTAGGAAGACAGCTGTAACCAAAAGCTAATGCTCCAATAAAAAAACTGAGAGCAAAATATAATTCTGCCTGACTGATGCCTCTACCACCCGAATTATCAGTAAAGTCAATAAAACTTCCCGAAAAAAGCAACCCCCCTAAGATTGCTGCTATTATCGGAAAAAAGAGCAGTAATAAATCCCTCGGTAATATCTTTGTGCGTTCCATGCAAAACCTTCATTTTTGTTTTCTGAACTGCATTCAGAACAGGGCTGAAACAAATTTATATTGACTTCCAGCCCCTAAATACAAATTTAACGCAGTTGCTTATAATGTCAACAATAATAATTAAAAATGGAGATAAAAAAGTGCTAAACATCGTTAAAAACCTGAAAGAGAAGCTCGCTAAAACCAATAGCAATTTTATGGGAAAAATAACTGAGACCGTTAAAAAACGCAAAGTTGTTGATGAAGAAATGCTTGCGGAAATTGAAGAAATTCTGCTTAGCTGTGATACCGGAATAGAAATGACAGATATTATTTTAACCCGCTTTAAAGAACAGCTGAAAAAGGATAAAGTTACCGACCCGGAAATTGCTCAGATTTATCTTACAGATGTAATGAGAGATATCCTGCTGGCGGAAAATGAAGAAACACCCGATTTTTTTGCCGAACCGCAAGCAAAACCTTATGTGGTTGTCTTCGTAGGTGTAAACGGTACTGGCAAAACCACTACCATCGGCAAAGTTGCCTATAAATTTAACCAAATGGGAAAAAAGGTTTTAATCGTTGCTGGAGATACTTTCCGTGCTGCCGCTATTGAACAAATAGCTATTTGGGCTGAAAGAGCAGGTGTGCCAATTGTTCGTTCGCAACCGGATAGCGATCCTGCCGCTATTATCTATGATGGTGTTCATTCCGCTCTGGCACGTGGCTATGATGTTGTTTTAATTGATACTGCAGGCAGACAACATACCAAAGATAATTTGATGAAGGAACTGACCAAAATTGAACGCACTATCCAGAAACTTATTCCTGATGCACCTCACGAAGTGATTTTAGTTGTAGATGCCACAACGGGACAAAATGCCGTTTCCCAAGCTCATAATTTTGATAAAGCAATGAAATTAACCGGAATTGCTCTCACTAAATATGACGGAACTTCCAAAGGAGGTATTATTTTTAACCTGAAATATAATTTGCAATTACCGGTTAAACTTTTAGGCGTTGGAGAAGGGATTGAGGATTTGCTGCCGTTTAAAGCTGTGCCGTTTGTGAAAGCGTTCTTTGAAGAATAAAGATTTTTTCACATAGAGAAAAAGAGAATGCGTAGCCGGAGGATGCTGTTCCTTCGCAAGAAAGTGAAAAGGTGGAAAATTGGAAAAGTGGAAAGGTGGAAAAGTGAAAAGGTGAAACATGGTTTGGACATCGTAAAAAAAAGGATGCGGAGCTACGGCTACACAAATAATAATTTTTTCCGTTTGCTTCCCCGCTAGAGTATTGAATGCTCATCATAAATGTATGAAAGAGTTCTTAAACTTTTTTTCTGTGCATATAAACAGAGATATTTGTGCCATTTGAGAGGACAGTAGGGAAGGAGAAGGTTTTAATATATATATCGGCTTAAAAGGCGTAAATATTTTTTATCTTATGTGGATTTCCGCTTTCTCAGGAATAAAAAATGGCTTATCCTGCAAAAAATTATATATGTCATCATTAGTCCTCATCACTAAACGAATTTGAGATAAGGGTGAAAGTTATATAAGCGATGACGACTCCTGACTTAATTTTCACCTTTCGCCTAATTAAGCTCTCACAGATAACACAGATAACACAGATTAGATTTTATAATTTTAAGTTAAACCCACAATTAAGTTCCTGTGTTTCACTTTTTCACTTTTTCACCTAATTAAGCTCTCACAGATAACACAGATAACACAGATTAGATTTTATAATTTTAAGTTAAACCCACAATTAAGTTCCTGTGTTTCACTTTTTCACTTTTTCACCTAATTAAGCTCTCACAGATAACACAGATAACACAGATTTTAATTTTATAATTTTAGGTTAAACCCACAATTTAGTTCCTGTGTTTCACTTTTTCACCTTTTCACTTTTTCACCGTTCACCCTTAGCTCTTGGGCTCCGGCTTAAACCCTACCGGTTTATTATCCTGCTGACCGTAAATTTTGATTTCCCCAAACTGGCTTTCGTAGGAATCTATGTTTTTCTCTAAAAGCTGCATCAATTGCTTGGCATGCGAGGGAGTCATCAAAACCCGGGTATAAATTCTGGCATCCGGAATTCCTGGAAGTATTCTTCCGCAATCCATAATAAATTCGGAAGGAGAATTGGTAATAACGAAAAAATTGGCATAAGTGCCTTCTCCGACCTTTTCGTCAATCTTAATCTGAATTTGATTCTGAGGTGGCTGATTGGACATTTTGTTCTCCTGTTTAGGTATATTTTATTGTTTCCTTGTTGGAGGAAGCCCTTATTTTGTCAATCAAAAATGAAAAAATGGGCTCTCACAGATTTTAATTAATAATAGGTAGGGGATGAACAGGATGATTAGGATTTGAGGGATTTTTTTTGACAATAGGTAGGGGATGAACAGGATGATTGGGATTTGAGGGATTTTTTTTTGATAATAGGTAGGGGATGAACAGGATGATTGGGATTTGAGGGATTTTTTTTGATAATAGGTAGGGGATGAACAGGATGATTGGGATTTGAGGGATTTTTTTATTTGATAATAAAATGTAATTACAAAAAAGCTCGGAGAGCGAAACAATGATAGCGATGGGTGCGTAAGCCCCTCGTTGAATGAAAGCCCCGACTTTTTTTCTATTTTATATTTTTACCTTTCCTGGTTCAACCAAAGCCCCAAAGAGCGAAACAATAATGTAGAAGGTGGCGTAAGCCCCTCGTTAAAATGAAAATTTGTTTCACGCAGATAACGCAGATAACGCAGATTGAATTAGCAATACGGATTTGATGGATTATGCTGATTAACATATTTAATAATTCTTCCTTTTTCTCGGTTTTATCGGTGTTCTCTGTATTCTCGGTGTAAAAAAATTGCTTGAAATATGAAAATTCCTTAAAAAAAAGCTTGACAAGATTTGGAGAACTTTTTATCCGTATCTTATGAATGAAATGATAATATTCTGTTTTCATAATAAATAAAAGGAGAGAAAAATGAAAAAGCTACTTTTCATATTTACATTATGCTTATGTACGATAGGTATAAGTTGGGGACAAACAGTTTTCTTTAGTGAAACCTTTGGTTCAGTAAGTGCTACTACATCAATTGCTACACACGAAACTAACAATGGTTTTGATAATGATGACGCAACATTTACAGGAACTGCGGATATAAGAAATACTAATCCTTCATCTGGATATACTGGAGCATCAGGACTTGCAAATGTCTTTTTTACAAATACTGTAGGTAAATATTTATTAATAGAAGGCATTAATTCTTCTTCCTATTCTAATATTAGTATGTCTTTAGGACATCATAAAAATACAACTGCAGGTAATAATGAATTAAGTATTGAAGTTAGTTCAGATGGTACTAATTGGAATTCATTAACATATTCCAGACCAACAGGTACTGGAACTGCAGTATGGTTACTTATTACACCCTCTGGAACTATTCCAGCTGCCCAAAATTTGCGTATTAGATTTACACAAACTAGTACAGGTCCTCAATTTAGAATAGATGATATTAAATTAACAGGAACCGCTGCTAGCACTCCAACAATCACAGTAAATCCTGCAACGCTTTCCGGTTTTAGTTATGTTCAGGGTAGCGGACCTTCAAGTGAGAAGACCTTTACGGTTCAAGGTTCTAATTTAACGGCTGATATCAATATTACGGTACCAACAAGCCCTGCTCAACATTATGAAATTTCTAAAACCAGTGGGGGAACATTCAGTTCTTCTTTAACACTAACTCAAAGTGGAGGCACTGTAAGCGAGACCACGATTTATGTGCGTTTGAAAGCAGGGTTAAGTGCAGGTGACTATAATAATGAGACAATAACAGTAAGTTCTACAGGTGCTACCTCTCAAACAGTAACCTGCAGTGGAACTGTCTGTAAACCAGAGCCCAGTAATCATTGTACAAATTTTACTGCCGCTAATGGTACAGATCCCAAAACTCAAATTACATTAAGCTGGACTGACGCAACTGGTAGCATTATTCCTGATGGTTATCTAATTAAAGCAGCTACTGGAGATTATAGTAATATTGTTAATCCTGTAGATGGTACAGCAGAAACCGATGAAACTTTAGTAAAAAATATAGCTACAGGTGTTCAAACAGCCACTTTTTCTAATCTGAACAGCAGTACTACCTATTATTTCAAAATATTTCCCTATACCAATAGCGGAACAAATATCAATTATAAGACAGATGGAACTATTCCTCAAATAAGTTGGACTACAGCAAGTGGTCCTACTATAGTAGAAATTATTTTACCTCAATATATACAAGGTAAAAATGTAACAAATAACCAACGCTTACCTTGGGCTTGCAGATTAAGATTAGAAAATCTGACCGCTAGTGCTACTTATAGATATTTTGGACAGTTTGTTGTTTCTACTGATGATGCATCAACAAATGGTGCTGGTATTGGCTGGTTTGTTAATTCAGATAATACTATCTCTCGTAATACTTCAGTAGGAATGAGCACTGAGGGAGCATATTCGGAATTCACAACTGATGCCAATGGTTCTTATACTGGTTGGTTTATGGGGGAACCATCAGGTAATACAAGATTTACTCCCGGAAATAATCTATACTATAGAATTATGCTCAATGATGGTGCGGGAGGATCAAGCGTAACTATGCGTTTAACTACTGCTAATTCCTTTAAGGTGATCAATTTTGGTACATCGGATGATGTTAACCAGGGAACATTCTTATATGGTGTTTCTCGGTCACCGGCAAAGAACTTTGTGTTTGTTTATGATAATGTAGAAGGAACTGGAAGACCTATAGCTGGTAGTATTATAGAGGATGATGGATTAGATTTATCAAATGTCACTCAAATACTTCCTTCCTATAAGACGAATGTTGATAAAGTTGATGGTGCCTGGGGTGTGATAATTCCCAATTCAGTTGGCGCAAAAGGTTTTTCCGGAATCAAACGTATTGAGAGTAGGAATCTTTCCGATGGTGATTTATATGCTCAAGCTACAGATAGTGATGGTGTTTGGCCCAGCGGAGTTAATACAGTAAATCCAACGGGGGGAGATGTAACTCCAATAGTTTTAAGTGAAAATGATGCTACTTTGCCGGTGGAATTATCCGCTTTTATGGCATATATTAATTCCCAGGGTGGGATAACCGTGATGTGGGCAACACAATCCGAAACAGGAGTAAATGGTTACTATGTTAATCGGGCAACAGTGAATGACCTGTCTGCAGCAGTGAGGATTAGTTCTTTAATTCCGGCAAGCAATACTTCTCAGCAACAGGTTTATGTATATAATGATAATGAACTCTATGAACCCGGCACATATTATTATTGGTTGGAAATTCAGGATATAGATGGAGTAGTTTCTTATTACGGTTCAAGGAGTGTAACTTTTGGTGGTAGTGGTAATAATGTAACTCCGGAAATTCCATTGGTTACGGGAATTCGTTCAATTTATCCCAATCCTTTTAATCCTTCGGCTACAATAATGTATGAACTTGAGCAACCGGCAAATGTTAATATTGATATATACAATAACCGCGGCCAGATAGTGCGTAGTTTTGCTATAGGACAAAAAGAGAAGGGAAGCCATAAATTGCTGTGGGATGGCACAGATAATTCCGGTAGTGCTTGCGGAACGGGGATATATTTTATAAAGATGCAAGCCGGGAAAGAGACCTTTGTGAAGAAAGCCGCGTTGGTAAAATGAAGAATGTAAAATAGTGAAAGCTAAAAGCGGAGGACAGCGTTCCTCCGTTTTTTCTTTCACGCAGATTTCGCAGATTACGCAGATTTTATTTTTGAATGCCAGAGCTGTTGTTTCACGCAGATTTCGCAGATTACGCAGATTTTATTTTTGAATGCCAGAGCCGTTAAGGGATATATATACCACATAAGTTTCTGGCAGGTGAAAGTTAACAAGCGACAAATGTTATCTACCCAAGTGAAATAACTTGTAAGCTCCGTATATTTTAAGTCGTTTTTCCTATTTAATAATCCCTAAAATCCCTTTAATCCTATTCATTCCAGACCTATTATTTTTTTCTCTGTCCCCAGCTCTCAGCCCTATGCTAAATTTATCCTATTAATATTCAAATCTTCAAAGCTTTGTTTTTGCAATCCTCGTTTCTAAAATCAAATCTGTGTAATCAGTGAAATCTGTGAGAGAAATAGCTTGACGAATAACCTCATTTTAAGATATAAATCCAATTTAATAATACAAAACAATACTCTAATCTCTAAAAGTATATAATTAACTATATAAAAAGGAGATACAGGAAATGACCAAGATAGCTAATATGCTGGATGCCGATTTAAAAGGTAAGGTCTGTTTAGTGCGGATGGATCATAATGTAGTTAAAAATGGCATCATCAAGGATACTATGCGCATTGATGCCACAATTCCTACCTTGCTGCATATTTACAAAAAAGGCGGTTTGCCTGTTTTGATGACGCATATAGGCAGACCCTTTGATAAGAAGACGGGTATTATTAACATTTCCGAAGGAGATTCTGTTCTGCCTGTAGTTCAATATTTGGAGAATAAATTCCAACTGCAGGGTCTAATTCCGGATTGTAAAGCGGAAAGCAAGATCGGAATAACGGATATAGCTCCTATCGGCAAAGCTGTTCAGGCACTAAAAAAGGGAGCAGCAGATTTTGTTTATTTGCCTAATATCCGTTGGTTTAAAGGGGAAGAGGCAAAAGATGAAAGTGCAGATATTTTTGCCCAAAGTTTAGCTAACTATGCCGATGTGTATATTAACGATGCTTTCGGTTCCTGGCAGGCGCATAGCAGCACCTATAATATTGCCAAATTTCTTCCCTCTTATGCGGGATTGCTAATGCAGAAAGAAATAGCGAATTTAAATAAGGTGTTTGAGCCCCAGCGTCCTTTTTTGGCTATCGTTGCGGGTGCCAAGTTTGATACTAAAATAGGACCTCTTTCCTCTCTGATAAAAATAGCCGATAAGCTGATTTTAGGAGGGGTAATTTATAATGCGTATCTTTGCAGTAAATATAAAATCCAAATTGAAGGTGTTACAAAAGAAGATATTGAATTTGCCAATAAGTTTATCATTGATAGCAAGGACTACCTTGATAAGATAGTGGAATTGCCTATAATTATAGAAAATGAGGGAATAGAAAAAAGACAGGGGACAAAAGAACTGGAGGTTCAAACCCTCAAGCCGGGAACGAAACTAAATTATGTTCTGGATACAAGCGCTGAAAATTTTACCCGCGAAGAAATTAAAAAGGTATTTCAGGAAGCAGGAACTATCTTTGTGAATGCTGTTATGGGTTTCACAGCTCTTTATCCTGAGGGTTCTATGGCTATGTATTCATTGATTGACCAATGCCCAAAAGCAATCAAACTCTTTGGTGGAGGTGATACAATTCAGGATTTTAAAGAATATCTTCCCGGAATATTTGCCATGGCACAAAATGACCCGAGCTATTATTTCTTCACCGGTGGCGGAGCAATTTTGGATGCTATTCAGCAGGGTTCACCGTATGGAATGAAACCGGTGCAGATGCTGATAAAAGAATGAAGAATGTAAAATGGTAGCACGCAGATTTCGCAGATTTTATTTTTACAAAGAGAATAAGAGGTTCAATGAAAAATGTATAATTAAGATAGGACTGGTATGGAATAATTAGAAGGTGTCTTGTTATTTTATCAAGACCCATTCTATATAATAAATCTCTTAAATCTCTTTAATCCTGTTCATCCCAGACCTATTATCTTTTGTTAATCTGCGTTATCGGCGAAATCTGAGTGCTTATATATTTTCGGTGAATTCGGTGCTTTCGGTGGCTAAAAATAAGATGAATTCATAAACAATAAGGATGTCGTTCATCCTATATAAATAAGGAGAAAATAGTGGACAGTGAAATTAAGTTAAACCTGCTGCAGGAATTTCCTCCTCCCAGTTTTGAGGAATGGCTGCAGGTAGTGCAAGCAGGACTGAAAGGTGCGGACTTTGATAAAGTTCTGAAAACCAAAACCACGGAAGGAATAACCCTGCAACCAATCTATCGTCAAGAAGACATAGAAGGTATTCCTTTTTTAGGAAGCCAACCGGGAAGCAGTCCTTTTGTGCGTGGCAATAATCCCCTCCGTTTTTTAACCGAGGGGTGGTTAATTGCTCAAAACCATACGGAGACAGACCTGAAAATACTAAACCAAAAACTGTTGAAAGAATTGAATCAGGGCTTGACGGCTGTAAATATTACATTGAGTAATAAGAGCTCCACAGAAGGGGTAAAAATACAGAACTTGGCTGATTGGGAAACACTTTTGGAAGGAATAAATCTGCAAGCCGCTCCACTCTTTATGCAATTGGGGATTGAGGATACGGAAATTCTCATAACATTTGTACAATATGCGGTCAAACAAAACATAGAGCTGAAATCCTTGGAGGCAGGCATAGGACTGGATTATATCGGTGAATTGGCAGAAAAAGGTTATCTGCCTTGCACTTTGGCGGATGCGGAGCAGAAATTGGCAGAAATAGTAAAATGGAATGTAGAAAAAATGCCCCGGAACAGGATTATCAGCATAGATACCTCTATTTATGAAGAGGCAGGTGCTTCCAGTGTTCAGGAACTGGCTTTTGCTTTAGCTACTGCAATTTATTATTTAAGACAATTACTGAATTCCGGTTTGACGATAGAGCAGGTAGCACCTTTATTGCAAGTAAAATTAGCTCTTGGTTCCAATTTCTTTATAGAAATAGCCAAAGTGCGAGCTCTGCGTTTACTTTGGGCGGAAATGATTAAGTCCTTCGGTGGGGAAGAGGATAAACAGAAGGTTTGGGTTCACGGGAAGACAGCTAAGTTCAACAAGACAATTTACGACATCTATGTAAATGTGTTAAGAACAACAACCGAGAGCTTTGCCGGGGTTATTGGAGGTGTAGATAGCTTGGAAATTGGCTGTTTTAATGAACTAATCGCTCAGCCGGATGAATTTTCTACCCGTTTAGCAAGAAATCAGCAGATTATTTTAAAAGAAGAGGCACATTTTGATAAAGTGATTGACCCAGCAGGGGGTTGTTACTATATAGAATGGCTAACCAATGAACTGGCAAAAAGTGCCTGGCAACTAATGCAGGAAATTGAAGGCAAAGGTGGAATGCTGGAATATGTGACTAAAGGAGAACTTCATCAGGAAGTTGAAACAATTGTTAGGGAAAGAATAGAAGCAGTGAATAAAAGGAAAAACATCTTTGTGGGCATTAATATGTATGCCAATCCTGAAGAGAAATTGCCTACCTTACAAAGGGATGATAAACCTGTTTCAAAAGAAGATAAAGCTTTTATTCTGAAAGATGGAGCATTACCGAAGCATAGAGCTGTAGAAGAAATAGAATGTTTAAGAAGGCAAATTGAAGCAAGCCAATCCAATAAAAAGATATTTTTGCTGAATCTGGGAACTTTAGCTGACTACAAAGCCAGAGCTGATTTTGCCCTCAATTTCTTTCCTGTGGGTGGTTTGGAAGTTATTTATCCCAATGGCTTTAATACAGTTGAGGAAGCAGTAACAGCAGCAGAAAAATCTGGTGCCAGTGTCTTTTGTATTTGTTCCACGGATGAGAATTATGTTAGCATAGTTCCCGAAATATGTACTAAAATGAAGGGTAAGATATTAATTTTAGCTGGTTATCCAGCAGATAAAATTGAGGAATATAAGCAGGCAGGAATAAATTGTTTTATTCACCTTAAAGCGGATGTGGTATCTACTTTACGGGATTTGGCAAAACAGATGGAGGTGCTAAAATGAAAAACCCCGATTTTCTGCAAATAAATCCCGATTTTAGCGCTCCAGAAAAGCCGAAACCTAAGCTCAATTTCAGCTGGAAAACCAATGAGCAGATAGAAGTGAAACCTCTATATACAAAAGACGATATCATTTCTACGGAACATTTGGATTATTTATCCGGTTTACCGCCTTTTTTAAGAGGTCCCTATCCTACAATGTATATTCAAAGACCTTGGACGATTCGTCAATATGCCGGTTTTTCCACTGCCGAAGAAAGCAATGCCTTTTATCGCAGAAATTTGGCTATGGGACAGAAAGGTCTTTCCATCGCCTTTGATTTACCGACGCATAGGGGTTACGATTCAGACCATCCACGCGTGATTGGAGATGTAGGAAAAGCAGGAGTGGCAGTAGATTCCATTCTGGATATGAAAATCCTTTTTGACCAGATTCCGCTTGATCAGATGAGTGTTTCAATGACAATGAACGGAGCCGTAATTCCGATTATGGCTTTTTATATTGTTGCTGCAGAAGAACAGGGTGTGCCACCCCAGGCATTGAACGGAACTATTCAGAATGATATTTTGAAAGAATATATGGTGAGAAATACTTATATTTATCCTCCAGAACCCTCAATGCGTATAATAGCAGATATTTTAAGCTACACGGCAAAAAATATGCCTAAGTTCAATAGTATCAGCATTTCCGGCTATCATATACATGAAGCGGGAGCAACTGCCGATTTGGAAATGGCTTATACCTTAGCAGACGGTTTAGAATATGTGCGGACAGCTTTGAAAGCCGGATTGGATATAGATGTTATAGCTCCACGTCTTTCCTTCTTTTGGGCAGAAGGAATGAACTATTTTATGGAAGTGGCAAAATTACGTGGTGCCAGAGTTCTTTGGGCAAAAATAATTAAGCAGTTTAACCCTAAAAATCCGAAATCAATGGCTTTAAGAACACATAGCCAAACCTCCGGTTGGAGTTTAACAGAACAAGACCCCTATAATAATATCACCAGAACTTGCATTGAAGCATTAGCCGCTACAATGGGTCATACGCAATCCCTGCATACTAATTCTTTGGATGAAGCAATTGCTTTGCCGACTGATTTTTCTGCCAGAATTGCCAGAAACACACAGCTCTATTTACAAAATGAAACCGGAATTTGCAGAGTGATAGACCCTTGGGCTGGTTCCTATTATGTGGAATTTTTAACCGATGCTTTAATGAAAAGTGCCTGGAAACATATTATAGAAGTGGAAAACCTGGGTGGAATGGCAAAAGCGATTGAAACAGGGCTTCCTAAAATGAGGATCGAAGAAGCAGCTGCCAGAAGGCAGGCAAAGATTGATTCCGGAGCCGATATTATTGTAGGTGTGAATAAATATCCTCCTGAAACCGAAATCCCTATTGAAATTTTGGAAGTGGATAACTCCGCAGTAAGGGATACACAAATTGCCCGTTTGGAAAAATTACGCCGAGAACGCAATAGTGAAGAAGTGGAAAAAGCACTGCAGGCAATTACCAAAAGTGCCGAAACAGGTGAAGGAAACCTTTTGGAACTGGCAATTGATGCAGCCAGAAAAAGAGCTACCTTAGGTGAAATATCCTACGCTATGGAAAAAGTTTGGGGTCGTCACCAGGAAGCCATTCGTTTAATTAATAATGTTTATAGCAGTGAGTACACAAAAATGGATGAAATTGAACAAGTTCGGGTTTTAACCGACAAATTCGCTCAACAGGAAGGCAGAAGACCTCGTATTTTAGTTGCTAAAATGGGTCAGGATGGTCATGATCGTGGTGCTAAAGTAGTAGCTACTGCCTTTGCCGATATGGGTTTTGATGTGGATGTAGGTCCTCTATTTCAGACCCCTGAAGAAACAGCGCGTCAGGCAGTGGAAAATGATGTGCATATAATTGGTATCAGTTCTCTGGCAGGAGGGCATAAAACACTTTTACCCAAGCTGATGGAAGAGCTGAAAAAATATGGCAGGGAAGATATAATGGTAACCGTTGGAGGGGTTATTCCTCCGCAGGATTATGAGTTTCTCTATCAAAATGGTGCCTCTTTTATTTTTGGCCCGGGAACTAAACTGCCTGAATCAGCCAAACAAATTATGGAAAAGCTTTTGGCACGCGGGAATGAGTAAAAAACGCAAACCGGAATGGACGCCTGTTAATAGCGGAAAAGAATTTGCCAGCGAAATAGTGACAGGAACAAAAAAACTGAAAACTAAAACCGCACCTCCGCTTAAAGAAAAGAATTATGACCTGAAAACGCTGGTGAAAGGAGTCCGGGAAGGGAATAGGACTTTACTTGCCAAAGCCATAACTTTAATAGAAAGCAATGCCGAAAAGCACTTTTTACCTGCACAAGAACTGATTAAAGAACTTCTGCCTTATTCCGGAAATTCCATTCGCATTGGCATAACGGGAGTTCCTGGAGCAGGGAAAAGCACTTTTATAGAAAATTTTGGCTTGTATTTAATTGAGCAGGGTCATAAAGTAGCTGTTTTAGCTATAGACCCCAGTTCCACTATCAGCAAAGGTAGTATTTTAGGCGATAAAACAAGGATGGAATTACTTTCCCGTAATCCCAAAAGTTTTATTCGTCCTTCTCCCAGTGCTGGAATTTTAGGTGGAGTAGCCAGAAAAACAAGAGAAACAATTATCCTTTGTGAATCCGCAGGTTATGATGTAATTTTAATTGAAACCGTAGGAGTTGGTCAATCGGAAACTACTGTCCGTTCAATGGTAGATTTCTTTTTACTGATGCAGATTGCAGGTGCGGGCGATGAACTTCAAGGCATTAAAAGAGGGATTATTGAACTGGCGGATTTAATAGTAATCAATAAAGCTGATGGGGATAATATTGCCAGAACGGAACTTGCCAAAAGAGAACTGCAAAATGTTTTGCATTATATCAGAAATTCAACCGAGGGCTGGCAAACCAAAGTAGTTACCTCTTCTGCTTTAAATAAAATTGGTTTAAAGGAAATCTGGGAACTGATAACCGAATTTCAAAAACTTACAAAACAAAGCAGTGTTTTTGCCAAACGCAGAGCACAACAAAACACTCAGTGGTTTGAAAACCTGATTGCGGAGGCAGTTTTGCATCGCTTTTACCAACAGGAAAAAGTGAAGGAATTATTGCCCCGGTTGAAAGAAGAAGTAGCAAAAGGGAAAATGCCGGTAGCATTAGCAGTGGATACTCTTTTGAAAAATGAAAAAAGTGAAGAATGAAGGATAGAACACAGATAAAAGGATTAACTGGATTAGTTAGTTTAATAATTATAATTAAATAATCCGTGTCAATCCGCTACAATCCATTAAATCCGTGTTACTGATTAATCTGCGTTCTATCCCTCACAGATAATACAGATTTTACTTACCTAAAAATAAAATCCAGTTGATCTACTTGTTCCAGTTATCTGCGTTCTATCCCTCATTCTCAATCTTCACTTTTTTTGTAGTCAATCACCAGAATAGTTATATCATCTTTCTGGGGTGTATTTTGTGCAAAACTATGCACATGCTGCAAAATTTGCCTAACGGTTTGTTCCGGATTGGTGGAGCTAAGGTTTTTAATGATATTTTCCAGACCTTTCAATCCCAGAAAATCCTCTGTGGCATTCATTGTTTCGGTTACACCATCGGTTACCAGAATTATTTCCTCACCTTTTTCCAGTTTAATAGTCATAGAACCAATTTCCCTATTGGCAAAAATGCCTAAGGGATAGGAATGGGTTTCGGTAAATATTTTATATGACAAATCCGTTTTTCTGATTATCATTGGGGTGTGTCCTGCGTTGGAAAATTCCAGTTCTCCGTTTTTCAGATTTATTATTCCCAAAAGGGCAGTTACAAAATTGGAAGCGGAGGTTTGTTTACAGAGAAAATTATTCAGGTTTTGCATTATTTCACTTGCAGTGTAGTGATAGGTAGAAACGGTTCTCAAATAGGTGGAGACCATTGTCATAGTCATTGATGCAACAATTCCTTTTCCTGCCACATCGGCTATCACAAAAAGAAAATGGGATTTATCTATAGGAAAGAAATCGTATAAATCACCACCGATATCTCCTGCCGGTTCCAGAATACCATAACAGCGAAGTTCTTTTATTTCGTAGGGCTGAAGTGTATTTTCCGGAATCAGCTTGCGTTGAATTTCGGAAGCAATTTTTACTTCTGTTTCAATACGATTTTTTTCCGCATTGGTAATTTCCAGATTTTTAATATAGTCCTTCAGAGATTCCTGCATTTTCTCAAAAGCCAGAATAAGGCGGTCTATTTCATAGCTATTGCCAGTTTTGGGGAGTTTTGCATCAAAATCACCCTGACCAATTCTTTCAGCTACTTCCGTAAAAAGGCGGATGGGTCTGGAAACGCTTAAAGTTCTATAATAAACAATGAAGGATATAGTGAGAAAGATGATTAGGGAGAAAAGAGTTTGGATAATCAGCAAAAGATTGAGGTCACCCACTACATCTTTGTGAGGTATAATGATTCCTAAAGACCAATTATTCGTTAGCAGGGGGCAATAATACAGCCAGGAATCGCCAAAAACGGCGTTATCCTGTAAGCGCACAAAATCAATATTCCCGTTAATCATTTTTTTGCCGATTTGCCTTAAATTCTTATCATTTGTTGCTTCCGCCAAACTGAAAATGCTTTCATTAAAAGTAAGGGAATCGGCAGGGTGAGTAATAATTGTGCCAATACTGGAAACCAGAAAAGCATAACCGCTATGTTTCAGCTTTAAGGGAGAAACAATTTTTTGCAAAGCGGAGAGCTTTGTATCTAATCGCATAATTCCTACGCAATTACCTTCGGCAAAAAGAGGTAGGCAATAGGAAATAACAGTTTCTTGGGTAGCAGTGGCATCATACCAGGGTTCTGTCCAATATTTACTTTTCAGTTCAAAAGGTATCTGAAACCAATCCAGATATTGATAATCGGCAGGATGCAATTCCTGGTAAACAGCCCGGTTGTGAGAGTGAAAAATAGTGCGGGAATAACCCTCTTGATAATAGGAAGGAGCATAAGCAATAGTTATTGCTTCCAGGGTTTCAAATTCATAAACCCAATCGTGCAGGATAGAATCCAATTTATTTCTTTCAAAATGGTTATAATGGTATAGCGTTAAAATTGTGCGCGAGATATCTACAACATTGGTTAGGCGGCTTTCAATTTGATAGGTTGTTTCATTTGCCAAGTGACTAACTGTTTCTTGAGCATTTTCCATCATTATATGAGAAAAGAGAATTCTGGTTATGCCAATAAACGCTGTAAAAATAAGAAATAGGGAGATAAAGATGAAAACAATTATCTGATATGCCAGTCCGCGTTTTTCTTGTCTTTGTTTCATCGGGGGAAAAAGCTCTTATAGGTCTGTTGGGTTGCGGGTATATTTTGGTCGGTAAGCAGTTTTTTGGCTTTATTAAAATCGCTTTCCTGCAGAATACCTTCCTGATTTTTATGCACCGTAAAATCCTGGCATATTTCCTTTAGCATCCATTTTTGGTGGGGTCTATTTGCCGGAAGATGGTATTGATGCATAACTTCTAAGACAGTGGAGACAGTTTCTTCCTGATTGTTAAGAGCATACAACCAGCCCTGAATTGTGGCAGAGGCAAAATCACGACATTGTTTCGGATGTTTAGTATAAAATTCACGGGTGGTATAAAGTCCATTATCAGCTACATTTAATCCGATATCGGCAAAGGCAACGGAAAATAAATCCTCCGGATCAATTCCCGCTTGTAAAATTTGATGGTATTCATTATAACGCATTACATTCATAACATCTATGCCGTCTTTCAGGAAGAGATTGATAGTGATATCCAAATCCACAATATCCATATTCAGTTTGTTCTGCTGTAAAAAAATCAAGGATAGCAAGCGGTCATCCGTTTTCCACAGTCCAATCTTTTTTCCTTCAAAATCGGGTATGGAATTTATGCCGCGGGATTTTTTCCCCACCAGCATTAAAGAAGTGCGCTGAGTAATTTGTGCCAGGTTTATTAAATTACCGTTTTCGGCATCCCTTTTTACCGCTGTTAATAACGACATCTGCACAATATCACTATAGCCCAGCTGCAAATTTTCGTAGGGAGGATATTGTATTCCGCCAGGTTGGATAATTACATTTAAGCCCTTATTTTGATAAAAACCTTTCTTCTGTGCCATATAAACACCAGCAAATTCGGCTTGAGCTGTCCAGACGGGACGGTAACGAATTGTAAACAGGGAGGACTTTTGGGCTGTATTTGCGGCTTCCGCTTCGGGAATTTCAGGTTGCACATTTGTTTCTTGCTTACAACTTGTGAAAAAGAAAATGGCTATCATCAAAGCTATTAACAGATAGATTATTTGCCTGTTATTCATAAACTTACCTTTCCTCCGATGATTAGCAGAAAGACAATAAATCTCATTTTATGTAACCTCTTACTGTTCAGCTTATGACCCGAACTTTAATCCATCTCATACCTGATTTACTTATATCGCTAATTACTATTTTTTGTCAATAAGAAACAAGCAGAAAAATTGATCTGATTTGTTGATTTATTTCCACTTCTCTCTTCCAACCTGATTTTTAGGCGTTCTTACTCCTTCAGTTAATAACCAAGTAACAACCAAGTAACAACTCCGTAACGGAACTACGGAAGTGTTACGGAAGTGTTACGGAGTCGTTACTTAATCAACTATGTACCAAGCAAATAACTATCAACATTCAACAGGCAAAAGAGTAAAGCAAAAATGAATGATAGAAGGAAGATAAATGGATGAATTGGATTCACCGAACTTTCAGCCACTGAAATTACAGAAAGAAAATAACAACACGCAGATTTCGCAGATAACGCAGTTTTTTATTTTATAATTATCCTGATATTGTAGTCCAGCTGATCCAGTCACTCCAGTTATCTGCGTTCTATTTTATTTCTTTCCTTCTTCCTTCTTCATTTTTTTGCTGCGGCTTTAACGAATTCTCTAAATAGCGGATGCGGATTGATTGGTCTGCTTTTGAACTCCGGATGGAATTGAACTGCCACAAAGAAATCCAATTCAGTGTATTCTACAATTTCTACCAAAAGTCCATCCGGAGATAAACCACTTATTTTAAGTCCTGCTTTTTGTATTACTTCACGATAGTCATTATTGAATTCATAGCGGTGTCTGTGTCTTTCACTGATAGTTTCTGTTTGATAAATCTCAAATGCTTTACTGCCTTTTACTAAATTACATTGATAGGCACCCAAACGCATTGTCCCGCCAACTTTTTCCCGATGTAATTGATCTTCCCTCAAATGGATCACAGGATTGGGAGTAAATTCATCAAATTCAATGCTACTAGCACTCGCTAAATTAGCTAAATTTCTGGCACATTCAATTACGGCTATATGCATTCCGAAACAGATACCCAAATAAGGAATATTATTTTCCCGGGCATATTTGGTAATAGCTATTTTGCCTTCAATACCTCTTACGCCAAAACCACCTGGAACAAGAATTCCTTGAACTCCTTTCAGTTCCTTAGCGATATCTTCTTCCTTAAAATTGCGTTCGCTATCTATCCAGATAATTTCTACCTTTTTTAGTAAAGCGGAACCGGCGTGTAAAAGTGCTTCTCTAATGCTTTTATAGGCATCCTGGTGTTGAATATATTTTCCGCAAACAGCAATTGTAACGGTCTCTTTGGCATTTTTGGTGTTTTCTAAAAACTGCAGCCAGTCCTGCATAATGATTGGTCGCTGTTCTAACTTAAAATGCTGACAGATAATTTCAGGTAAACCTGCTTTTTGAAAATTGAGTGGAATTTCATAAACACAATCCACATCAATGGCATTGATTACATTTTCTCTTGGCACATTGGTAAAGAGGGCAATTTTGTTATAGATTTCTTCAGCAAAAGGTTTTTCACTGCGGCAAAGCAAAATATCCGGTTGAATTCCTATTTCCCGTAATTTATAAGCACTATGTTGTGAGGGCTTAGTTTTCAATTCTCCCGCCGATTTGATGTATGGAACATAAGTTAAAAGAATATACAGCGTGTTGTAATAACCCAGGTCTAAACGCAATTGACGCACTGCTTCCAAAAAAGGCAAACTTTCAATATCACCAACCGTCCCTCCAATTTCTGTAATCACGATGTCATAATCATTTGCTAAACGCTGAATTCTACCCTTTATTTCGTTTGTGATATGCGGAATAACTTGCACTGTCTTGCCTAAATATACACCTTTGCGTTCATTTTCTATCACACTTTCATATATCTGACCTGCAGAATTGCTGGAATATTTGGTTAACGCTTCATCCACAAAACGCTCATAATGCCCCAAATCCAAATCCGTTTCTGCTCCATCATCCGTTACAAAAACCTCGCCATGCTGAAAAGGACTCATTGTTCCTGGGTCAACATTTAAGTAAGGATCAAACTTTTGGAGCACAACTTTATAGCCCATTGATTTTAACAAAAGACCAATGGAAGCGGTGGCAATGCCCTTCCCTAAAGAAGAAAGCACGCCACCCATTACAAATATATATTTTGCCATTTAGCTTATCTCTTATAACATCTTTTTCACTTCGGCAAGGGATTCTCTAATTGCTTCCACCGTGTATGCCAAATCCTCATCCGTATGCCGATAACAAATATAGCCATGATGATAGGGCTGCATAAAAACATTGTGCCTAATTAACTGGGTATAATATTCTGTCCGCAACTTTTTATAAAGCCCCGCCTCATCCTTTTTAAAGGTTATATAAGGCATCCAGGGAGCTCCGGTAAAATTAACAGGCACTCCTGATTCCTCCACTACTTTTTCTACTTCCGCTCCAAACTTTCTTCCTTTTGCGGCAACTACATCCAAAATACGGTCTCTTTCCAAAATTTCTATGGTTTTTATAGCTGCTACGATGCCATCGCTATTGGGGAAAAAGGTTGAGGACAGAAATACCTTATCTGCCAAGACCTGCATATATTCCTCTTTTCCTACTAAAGCTGCAATAGCATAACCATTTGCCATTGCTTTTCCGAAAGTGGATAAATCAGGTGTTACCCCAAATAATTTTTGCGCTCCTCCTAAACTGCAACGGAAACCACTGCGGATTTCATCAAAAATTAACAAACAGTGATATTGATTTGCCAATTCACGCACTGCTTCCAGATAACCCGGTTTCGGCATTTGGACTTCCGCTCCATTAGGATGGCCAATAGGAGTAATAATTATTCCTGCCATATCATCTTTATTGGCTTCCAGAATTGCTTTTAGGGAATCCAAATCGTTGTAATGAAATTCATAAATATCTTCATACAACTTAGGAGGAATTCCACCTTTCACTTCTACGCACCAATCGTGCCAGCCATGATAACCGTAACGCGCTATTTTAGTTTTGCCTGTATAACCGCGCGCCACACGAATAGCAATAGTTGTAGCATCACTGCCTGTTTTTACTAAAGCAGCCATTTCACAACAGGGTATCAGTTCTCTCAGCTTTTTCACCAAAGTGTTTTGCATTTCCTGCGTTAGGGAAAAACAAAAACCCTTGTTCTTAATCTGATTGATAACAGCATCATCAATTTCATCTTCACGGTAACCAATAATAATAGGTCCGTAAGCACAAAGAAAGTCAATGTATTCGTTACCGTCCACATCAACAACTCTGCCGCCCTTTCCGTGATCAAAGAAAATGGGATATTCACCCGGAACAAAATTGTAGGGCCTTCTTATCCCGGCAACGCCTCCGGGAACAAGTTGCTTTGCCTCTTCAAAAAGAGACATACTTCTGGCTAATTTCAATTTTTCTGCCATTTTATATACTCCTTAGTTAAGTTCAAAGTTCAAGGTTCAAAGTTCAAAGTTAACCACGCAGATTTCGCAGATTTAAAAAGATAATAGGTCTGGGATGAACAGGATTAAAGGGATTTAAGGGATTTATAATTTAGAATGGGCTTTAACAAAATAACAAGACACATTCTACTTTTCCTTTTATTCCACACCAGTTCTATCTTATTTATATATTTTTCATTGAACCTCTATTTCTCATTGTAAATTTCATTGAACCTCTATTTCTCATTGTAAATTTCATTGAACCTCTATTTCTCATTGTAAAAAATCTGCGTAATCAGCGTAATCAGCGTGCTATCATTCTACATTCTACATTCTACATTCTACATTCTACATTTTACATTTTTAATTCTCAATTATTCTCTTTTCCTCTTTTCTCTTTGTAAAAATCTGCGTAATCTGCGTAATCAGCGTGCTATCATTTTTAATTCTACATTCTACATTTTACATTTTTAATTCTCAATTATTCTCTTTTTCTCTTATCTCTTTAAAAAATCTGCGTAATCTGCGTAATCTGCGTGCTATCATTCTACATTTCCCAGAGGGTCGCTATTCCCATTCCTCCTCCAATACACAACGCTGCCAACCCTTTCCTTACCTGTCTTCTTTTCATTTCGTGCAACAAAGTTACAATAATTCTTGTTCCACTTGCTCCAATGGGATGACCCAAAGCAATAGCTCCACCATTCACATTCACAATCTCCGGATTCAATTTTCCGATTCCTTCCAGTTCCAAACCTTTCAGCACAGCTAAGGACTGCGCTGCAAATGCCTCATTCAATTCTGCCAATTCAATATCCTGCAAAGTCCAGCCCGCTTTTTGCAACACTTTTTTAATTGCCGGCACAGGACCGTAACCCATTATAGCTGGATCTACCCCTGCCGAAGCGCTATTCACAAAAGTTGCCATCGGCTTCAAACCAAGTTCTTTCGCTTTTTCTGCACTCATTAAAATCAAAAAAGCTGAGCTGTCATTTATGCCACTTGCATTAGCTGCAGTCACCGTTCCGTCATTTTTAAAGGCAGGACGCAACTTGGCAATGGATTCCACTGTTACTCCCGCTCGGGGCATTTCATCTTTATCTACAATTATCGGCTCTCCCTTTCTTTGGGGAATGCTGAAAGGCACAATTTCGTCCTTAAATCTGCCCGCTTTTTGTGCCTCTTCAGTTCTATTCTGACTTTGGGCTGCAAAAGCATCCTGTTCTTCTCTGCTGATATGGTATTTTTCTGCTAAATTCTCTGCCGTAATACCCATATGATAGTTATTGAAAATATCGCTAAGCCCATCCCGAATCATTAAATCCACCATTTCCTTATTACCCATTCGGGCTCCCCAACGCGCATCCGTTAAAGCATAAGGTATCTGACTCATATTTTCCGTTCCACCAGCTACAATAATATCTGCCTCTCCTGAACCAATCATCAGAGTGGCTAAAGAAACCGCTTTCATTCCTGAACCGCAAACCTTATTTACAGTATAAGCAGGAACATTTTCCGGAATGCCACTGTGAATAGCTATCTGCCTGGCTACATTCTGCCCTAAACCCGCTCCACAAACATTGCCGATTATCACTTCATCAATTAGTTCCAGCTTTAATCTCGTCTCCTTCAACATTGACTGTAAAACAGTTACTCCTAAATGAATCGCGGAAATATCTTTGAAAACACCTCCGAAATTACCGATAGGACTACGCTTGGCACATACCACTACGACCTGTCTCATTTTGTTTCTCCTGTGTTGTTAATTTTCTTATTACTACATTGCAAAAAAAGTGCCCCTTTTCGTCAACAAAAATGATTTAGCACGCAGATTTCGCAGATTACGCAGATTTTATGATTTTCCAACATATAAAATCCTGCAGATCCACTCGATCCAGTTATCTGCGTTCTATTAACCGTCATTCTTTATTCTTCGGTTTTTTCTCTTTCCTCTTTCTTTGTGAAAATAAAAAAAATTTTAGGGGAGGTTGTGGAAAATTATCAACAGCTATATGAGGGTTAACATCTTTAGATTGAATATATTAGCAATTATGCCTAATCTATATCTCATAAATATAAAAAAAAATACCCCTGAGAGGGATTGACATAAATACCGAGATAAAAAATAAGGGAATGGTAAATCAATGAATATGTTTATTTGTTTCATAATTGTTTGATTTATTATTTTAAATCTTTATAAGCTGTTAAATGATTTATAATCCTTTTAAGGAGATGTTATGCTAATTAGGTATGAGTTAAAGATTGAAACCGGATATTATACCGCTAAAATAGATGATTTAAACACCTATTCTTTACGCACAGAATTAACGGGAAACGATTATTTACATTTTAAGTGCAAAGGAAATGTATGTAGAAATGAATGCTAAAGGACATAACTTAGACAATAAAAAAAAATATAAAATCAGGAGTAAACAAGGATGAAGAAAATATTACTTCCTTTAATGCTAATTCTTATTACATCTTTCATTTTTGCAAGCACTATGCAAATTGGAAGTGGAACAAATATTCAAAGATATCCACTCGGTTCCTATTATGGATATGAAAGAAGCGCAGCCATATATACGGATTCTGAATTAGGTTCTCAGAATATAAGAATAATCGCTCTTTCCTGGTATTCAACAACCGCAGTAACTGTTGATGTTCCAACCAAAATATATGTGAAGAAAACAACAGAAACTACTTTAACTAAAACTACTTGGGCAACTATGATTAATGGTGCAACCCTTGTTTATAATGCAACTCATAGTTCTACTTTAGCAAGTGGTTGGAACCAGTTTGACCTTAGCACTTCTTTTGATGTTCCTGATGGCTATGGATTAATAGTTATGGTAGAGCGCAATTATGGAGGCACTGGAAATGGAACTTCTGCGGGTGCAGGAATACGCTATACAAATGTAAATAATACCCATGAATACTGGCAGGCTAATATTAATCCTCCTACCGGAAATGGAACTCGTAACAAACAAAGACCTAATATTTTAATTCATTATATATTACCGCCACCCAATCCGGCGACTATTGTTAGTCCTGCCAATGGAGCAATTAATGTGGAACTTACTCAAACTCTCAATTGGGCAAATGGGGGTGGAGCACCTTCAGGTTATAAACTCTCTTTTGGAACAGTAACTCCTTATACAACAATCTTAAATCAGGTAAATTTGGGAACAGCTACAACTTATGACCCGGATTTGGTTTATAACACTCAATACTGGTGGCAAGTAATTCCCTATAATGAAGGTGGGGATGCAACTAATTGTCCTGTTTGGTATTTTACTACAAAACCCGACCCGGTAATCAGCTCTTTTCCTTATGCAGAGGGCTTTGAAGTTGGAAATACAAATAACACAGCTATTTATGGTTGGACTCAGGAAAGTGTGAGCGGTTCAAATGTATGGACCGCCAATAATTCCTTAACTGATTATAATCGTTCTCCCCGAACCGGTTCCTGGAATGCTTTCTTGCGTTGGGGCAATAGCCGATGGATGTTCAAACCAATTCAATTGCAAGCTGGAATTGCCTATAGAGCTATAGTTTATGCCAGACAGGATGGAGCAACTGCTTCTGATGCAAGTATCAAAATATGTTATGGTGCTTCAGCTTCTGCAGCTGGGATGACTAACGAAATTTTACCTTCAACAGGTATAGTAAATGGTGATTATCAGCGTTTGGAAGGTACATTTACTCCCTCTTCCACAGGATTATATTATCTTGGAATTTTAGGAACTATAAATAATATTCCTTGGTATATCTCCATTGATGATATAGCCATTGAAGAGGTTCCCCAAATTCCTGTTTGTTCGGTGAATCCTGAATTTTGGGATTTTGGAGAACTAATTATGGGTTTAACCTCCTCTAAGCAATTTACTATTACTAATACCGGTGGAGCTACTTTATATATAAATAATGTGTATACTACGAATAATTCCTATTCTATTGTCCAACAACCAGGCGATTGTGAACTTTCTTTCAATGAATCTACTACTTTCACTGTTCTCTTTAATCCCTTGGAAGGGGGAATTCAAGCAGGAACTGTGGTTATATGTTATAATGGAGGAGAAAAAACAATTACTTTAACTGGAAGCTGTATAGATACTACTATCAATTCTTTTCCTTACACTCAGAGCTTTGAAAATGGAGGTGGAAACTGGATAGTTTCTGCAGGTGTGGGAGCAACCTATTATTGGGAATTAGTTCAAAATGATGCTGGAGCTGTCTCACAACTAAAAAATTCTTTCCATAGGAAGGGGATAAAGATATTTTTGCCGGGTTTTGAATCGGAGATTTCATGAAAAACGGAGACTAAAGAGTAGTATTTCCCAAAAATTTATGGAGGAGATATATAGTTTCCTCCCAACTCGATTCATAATCCGCTTTTTAGCAAGTTTCTAGCCTAATTTCCTCCTTTATGTTCCTGTCATTGTAGCCATTGAGGCATTATAGAATTTCTGGATGTTATGTCCAAGCAAGACCAGCAGCAACTGGTTTTTACATTTACTTAAGGATCTGACTGTAAAGCGACTAAATTTACTATTCCACTTAATAGAGGCAAACACCGCTTCCGGTTCAATACATCGTTTTTTCATCAGTTTCTTTCCTTCTTTCGATTGAAGGTTATGAACCGTTTCTTGCCTCAGAGGACTCAAATAAGGATCATAGACCAAGTTTTTACCGCTCTTATTCTTATAGGGAATGCATTTCTGCACAAAGGGACAATCTTGGCAATCTTCACATCTATAACTCTTTACGGTTCTCTCCGGTCCATTAGCCCTAACCACTTCCTCATTATCTAAAGTCAATGTCTTACCATTAGGACAAACCCATTGATCCTTTGTTTCCTCATAGACGAAACCGGGTAATAAACTATCCCAGTAATCCCGTTTGTAATCCGGGGGCTTTAAGTAACTGACAATCTTCTTCTTATGGGTATAATCCAAATTTACTGAAATGCCATAAGCGGCATCTCCTATTACCTGTTTGGGATAAGTACCCAAACTGGTATAATGAATATCCATTAGTGTAGTGTATTCTACTGCCTCCCGGGGTACATTATAGAGATGCACGGCAGTGACAAATTGGTTAGAAGTACTGATTGAGGATACATATCCCGGAGCTAATAAACTGTCTTTCATCCGGATAAAAGTGGCATCATTATCCGTTTTGGAGGCACTGTTTCTATCTTTACCAATAATCTCAATTTGTTGATCGTATTTCTCTAGTTTGGGCACATCCAGTTTTTGTATCTTATTAAGCTCTGACAGTAAATGGTTGATATTTTTTATAGCAGGAGCGTTAGAAGGAAGGTGTGTTTTCAAAGTATCAACAGCTTTCTGCAGTTCTGATTGTGCCTTTTCCACTGCTTGAGCAATCTCTTCCGGCTCAGCCTCTTCTACATTGAGTTCATTTAAAAATTCTAACTGAGTACCAACTTCTCTTAAATCTTGATCTCCATATTGAAGCTGTTCCTCTTCATTCAATTTTTTGATCCGGCAAAACAAATTATCCACTCTTGTCTTAACCTGCTCCTGATATCTGAGAGCCGACTTTTTCCAGATATAGGAATTCTTACCAGCATTAGCTCTCAAGGTCGTGCCATCGATAAAACAAGAATCCAATTCCAGATAACCTTTTTCCTCTGCCATTAAAACGACCTTACAAAAAACCTCTGCCAATACATCCTTACATCTTGTCCAGGCAAAAGTATTGATCGTTCTGAAGTCCGGTTGCTGATCCCCTGTTAACCAAATAAAATTGATATTCTCCCTTACTGCTTTGGCAATCTTACGACAAGTGTAGATACCATTCATATAAGCATAAACAATGATCTTTAACATCATCTTGGGATTATATGCCGGACTGCCTTCGGGACTGTATTGAGCATGAAGCTTGGTTAAATCCATATTCTCAATCAGGTCATTAACAAAACGCACTAAATGATGCTCCGGAATTCTGGCATTGATGTCCAAACCGAAGATGTCTGTTTGCTCTTGATTATATTCTCTGTAACTCATTTCTGAACTCCTGATGTTTATGAGACCATATTCCAAGAGCATTCAATATTGTCAAGTAAAATCTTATATCTTTTTATTGATTTTTATCTTATTTTAGTTTCGGGACAGCCCCTGTTTCTGCTTATGACGGTTCTTCCTTTGCGCGTTTAAATGTATATTTAGCTCATTATGATTATAATCCTTATTGTCTTATTTCTCCTCCTATGAACTTAAGCACAGGTAACAAAAGATTGAGTTATTGGGTTTGGATTGGAGCTAACGGTTATCCGGCTCCTTTGGATGTGCAAATTTCAACCGATAATCAAGCAACCTGGACTACTTTGTTCAGTCACGATTTGTCAGTTACTAACACTTGGTTTAATAATATCATTTCTTTGGCAAGCTATTCTACCTCCCATATTTTTATTAGGTTTAAGGCAACCAGCAATTATGGAAATGGATATTGTAATTTGGGATTAGATAAGATAACAATTGAAGATGTCCCTCCAACTCCTATTATGAGTTACAGCCCCGGGGAAATTATTTTTCCTTATACCAATGTAAAAAGCGTTACCGATTATATAAATGTTACAATAACTAATATAGGTGGAGGAATATTAAGCTTAAGTGAATCCAGTTTTACTCTACAAGGAAATAATCCCAATGATTTTGAGATAAACAATTTTAATCTTCCTTCAAATCTGGGAACAGGACAAAGCGTAAATATTCCCGTTCGTTTTAAGCCAGTTGCGGAAGGTAATAGAACAGCTATTTTAAGAATTAATGATGGACTTCGTTCCGGCTATGATATCTCTTTAACTGGTTATGCAGCAGGTCAATATGTCCTTTGTGAAAATTTTGAAGGAACTTTTCCTGCAGAGGATTGGACTTCACCTTCTACATCATGGATAAAAACTTCTGACTTTTCTCATACCGGAACTGCTTCTGCTTTAGCTGGTTACACTGCCGGAACATATTGGTTGGTAACACCTAAATTAAGACCAATTGCAGGAGCAAATACTTTAACTTTTTGGTATCGGGACTATTCTTCAGATACAATTTGGGATTATACCAATGAATATACTTATGTACTGGTTTCCAAAAGCACGGATTTTTCAGCTGCCACAACTCTCTGGACAGGAAATTATCAAACCTTTACAACTTCCTGGCAACAGGCATCTATATCCTTAAGTGCCTATAACGAAAAGGACATTTACATTGCTTTCAAACACATTGCAACAGGTGGCAACTACCGGATGATAGATGATATTACAGGGGTGCATTTATCTTCTTCTACAGTTCCCAATCCAGCAGTAATAGTAAGTCCTGCCAATGAAGCTGCTGATGTTTCTCTTACCCAAACATTGAATTGGGCAAGTGGAGGTGGTTCACCCAGAGGTTATTATCTATCCTTTGGAAGTGTTATTCCCCCTCATATCTATTTAAATAATGCGGATATGGGAAATGTTACCAGCTATACACCCAATCTTGATATAAACAAAAGATACTGGTGGAAGGTCGTTCCGTATAATGAAACAGGTAATGCTGAAAATTGTCCAATCTGGACTTTTACCACAATGGGTGATCCTACTATTATATCTTTTCCGTATGTTCAGGATTTTGAAGGGGAAATCTTTCCTCCTCTTGGTTGGTCTACTATAGTTCATAGTGGAAATGACATTACTAAGGATTCAACAAAAAATCATTCCAATCCCGGTCAGTATTCGGTTCGGTTCAGTTCCTACAATTTTTCGGACGACTATAATCAATATTTATTCACTGCACCTGTCTTTGTTAGAGCTCCATATACTAAACTTACCTTTTGGCATATAAAAGAAAATGCCAGTGATGAAACATTGGAATGGGGAATATCTACTAGTACCAACCCTGCAGATTTCACTTGGAATCCAGTTACTTTAAGCAGTACTGATTGGCAAATAACGGAAGTAAATTTAAGAAGTTATATAGGAAGAAAAATTTATATCGGATTCCATTACTATAGTAATTATAAATTTTATGTTTACCTTGATGATATCAAAATAAGAGCTACTATACCTGCTAATGTCCCTACGCCTATAGAGGATATTGTGATCAATCCTACAATAGATTTAGACCTTGATGAAAGTGTGGATGAAACAAATCCAATCGTGCAATCTTTACCCAACATTACTGCACTTAATAATCCCGTGGTGCTTGGCTTAATTGGAACAGAAACAGCCAATATGACATTTGAAGTGGGTCCCGGAACCTGGTATGGAATTTGTTATTATGGAGGAGAATGGCATCATTCAATTCCCTATCCTTGCACTGTTGCAGAAGGAGCTACAGGAACTATAACTTTTGAAAATGTAGATTTTGGAGCAAAGGGCGAAGTAATTGTAGTTATGAATGAAGGTCAAAATCCCACTTTGCCTGTAGAATTATCCGCTTTTACGGTAAACCTTAATCCTCAAAGCGGAATTAATATTATGTGGGTTACCCAATCGGAAACAGGTGTGAATGGATATTATATCTACAGAGCTAATGTTGATACACTTTCCCTGGCAAGCTTGATTAGCCCTCTAATTAGAGCTTCTAATACTTCTCAACAGCAGGTATATCTTTATACGGACAAAGAAATTTATGAATCGGGAATTTATTATTACTGGTTGGAAACACAAGATATAGATGGCGTTTCCAATTTTTACGGCTCACTCAGTATTGATTATAAAGGAAATAATAACGGCACTCCGGAAATACCTTTAGTGACGGGAATCCGCTCTATTTATCCCAACCCTTTCAATCCTTCCACTACAATTAATTACGAACTCAGCAAAACCGCTGAAGTAAAAATTGAAATATACAATATCCGCGGACAATTAGTCCGTTCTTATGCATTAGGTAAAAAAGAAAGAGGTAGGTATAAACTTCTTTGGGAAGGTGATGATAATAATAGACGCTCCTGTGGAACAGGAATGTATTTCATCAGAATGCAAGCTGATAAGGAAAACTTTATAAAGAAAGTAACTCTCCTGAAATGAAGAATGGCGAGATAGATTTTTTACAAAGAGATAAAGAGATTTAACCGCGAATTGAGAATGAAATGTGAATAGTGAACGGTGAAAGAATTAAGTGAGGAGTCGTGGCGGTGAATAAATAATAGAACGCTGATAACTGGATTGATGGGATCAGCAGGATCTTATATAGAGGTAATTCAAAAAATAAAAAATCTGTGTAATCAGTGAAATCTGTGAGAGAAAAACAACCCGGGCAATAACACCCGGGCTGATTGTTTTCAGGTATAGCTTAAACGATAAACTTATTCAGTTTATCCATAATTTTGTCTTTTTGCACCAGTCCTATCAATTGGTCGCTAACAACACCGTTCACAAAAATCAGTAAAGTAGGAATAGACATCACGGAATATTTAGCGGCAATATCCTGTGCCTCATCTACATTTATTTTTACTACTTTTATTTTGCCTTCGGTTTCGTTGGCAATTTTATCTATTGTAGGGCTAAGTGCTTTACAGGGACCGCACCAGGGAGCCCAAAAATCAACCAAAACGGGTTGAGTGGACTTTAGAACTTCGGTCTCAAAGTTGGCAGAATTAACTTCCAGGATAGCCATTTTATCACTCTACGATAGCAAGGAGATCGCTTTTGGCAAGGATAAGCAGCTTTTCTCCCTCAAATTCAATTTCGGTTCCGGCATATTTGCCAAAGAGGACTTTATCGCCCACTTTTATTATTTTCTGCAAGTCCTCATCGTTGCCGACTGCGATTACTTCAGCAATTTGAGGTTTTTCTTTGGCAGTATCGGGAATAATTATTCCGCCAACGGTCTTTTCATTTTCTGTGGTGCTAAGTTTCACCGCTAAATGATCTTCTACGGGTCTAATTTTCATTGTAACCTCCATAATGTATTTATTTTTCAATTATAATATAAGCGAAAGGGCTTACTTAGCAAACACAAAAATGGACTGCTAATTTCTGTCAAGGGAAAAATGAGAGCACGCAGATTTTGGTTTACAAAGAGAAAAAGAGGAAAAGAGAATAATTGAGAATGAAAAATGATAACACGCAGATTACGCAGATTTTTTACAATGAGAAAAAGAGGTTCAATGAAAAATGCATAATTAAGAGAGGACTAGTATGGAATAATAATAAGGTGTCTTGTTATTTTATCAAGACCCATTCTATATTATAAATCTCTCAAATCCCTTTAATCCTGTTCATCCCAGACCTATTATCTTTTTTATCTGCGTAATCAGCGAAATCTGCGTGAAAGAAAAATAATCAGATGTGCGCAGGGCTTGACAGAGTTGGCAGTATCAAAAATAGTGAACACAAGAAGGAAAATATGGTTATGCTTACGAAAAAAGTATTGTTTATTGATGAGCCCTTTACCATAGAAGAAGGAATCAGGGCTGAGCGTTCGCGTTTTTTGTGGAATGTTATTTCCAAAAGTTTTGATGCTGACCTTCTTCTGCTGAAAAGTCCTGTTTATATGGAAAAACCGGTTTCTTTGCATACGGGTTATGATAAATTATATTCCTTAAGCTTGAAAGAGGAGAATAATCTTGAATCTGAAGCTTATCATCTTCTAGGAAAAGGTCAGAAAGAGCGTTTTATCAATATTCTGGACAGCAAACGCTATGAAGTAATCTTTTTTGCAGGACTTGCCTGTCTGCCATTAGTTTGCTTAGCAAAAAAGATTTTACCCCAATGTAAATTAATCATAGATATTGAAAAGGTTTGGTTACCGGAAATAAAAGAAAAGTGGAAAGATAATAAACAACTGAAAAACGCTAATTATCTTTGGCAATACATTAGGCAAACTGCTTGGAACAAGTATCTTCCGAAGAAAGGTATGTTTTGTTTATACGCTAATCCTGGAGAAACTGATGAGCTCTTTAAATGTTATCATTTTAAGCCGGAGAATACACACTTTGTCCCTTTGCCGATAACTACTATACCAGAACTTGATAAACCAGGAAGCAACAAGAAATTTATCCTTTTTTGGGGTGCTCCTGAAAGCAAAGATAATCTTACTGCAGTAAAGAATATTATTTCCGAGATTTATCCCCGTATATCCAAAAAGATGGTAGAAAAGGAAATAAGCATAGTTCTGTGTGGGGGAGAGGAACTTCAAGGCCTTTGCAGCGGAAGAATAACTTATGCTCCTTACAACGAAAAAGAGCAATTATTGCAGGAGGCATTGCTGGTTCTTTTGCCTTTAAATAAACCAGATACGGAAGGAAGGATTTTAACCTGTGCTCAATTTCGTAAAACCCTGGTTTGCACTTTATCCGCAATAAAAAACTTCCCTTTACCGGAAGATAGCTATCTTGTATCAGATGACTTTACCGAATTATCGGAAAAAATAATAGAACTTTTCCGCAGTGCGAAGAAATTGGATGAATATGCAAATAAACTAAGCACTTTCTGCTTTGACAATTTTACGCCGGAAAAAGTGGAAAATGCTTTATTGATTAAAATACACAGCTGGATAGGAAATAATGTCTCAAACCAATAATGTTCGTTTAATCCTTATCGGAGGCGGAACCTGTTCCGGAAAGAGCACTATTGCAAAGGCAATCGGAATGCGATTAAATGACTTAAAAACCGTTATAGTGGCCCAGGATAACTATTACAAAGACCTTAGCCATCTAACTCCTGCAATGCGTGCTAAAGTAAATTTTGACCATCCGGAGGCAATTGACATTCCCTATCTGCTTTCTGACCTGAAACTTATGCTGGAAGGCAAGGCAGTGGATATTCCGGATTATGATTTTGCCACTCATTGCCGAAAGGAAGGAAAGACCTGTGTTGCCTTTGCGGATGTAATTATTCTGGAAGGTATCTTCGGGCTGTATTATCCTGAGCTTTTGGCTCTTTCCGACCTCAAGATTTATGTGGATACCGATTCGGATTTGCGTTTAGCCAGGCGGATGCAAAGAGATATTGTGGAACGGGGAAGAGATGTGGAAAGCGTTTTGGAACAATATTTAAGCACGGTTAAACCCTCCCATGAAGCATTTATTGAGCCCACTAAGAAAAATGCGGATATTATTATTCCTGGAGACAGAGAATTTGATAATGTGCTGTATATGTTGAATGGATATTTGCTGTATGAGTTTATAATGGAGAGATAGCGAGATGGAAACGGAGAGCAGGGTAAAGTTGAGTTTCTTTACGAAGAGAAAAAGAGAAAAAAAGAAGAAGAGAACAAAGAGAAAAAGAGAATAATTGAGAATGTAACATGTAGAGTGTAAAATGTAGAACGAATTTAAAAGAGATTGAGAAGGGTTGAGAGGGTTTGCAGAGGTTTAATGGTTGAGATAGTTTAAAAAGTTGAGATGGTTTAGAAAGTTGAGAGGGTTTAGATTCCATAAAAGCCCGTAGGGCGACACAATGATAGCGATGGTGGCGTAAGCCCCTCGTAAAATGAAAGCCCCGACTTTTTTTATATTTTATATTTTTACCTTTCCCGGTTCCGAAAGCCCGTAGGGCGACACAATGATAGCGATGGGTGCGTAAGCCCCTCGTAAAATTTGCGAAGTACCCCTGGGAGGTTTTGGCTTACAATTTTCACCTGCCTTCCATGAATACACAACCCACTAACTATTTCTCTTACAACCGAGCTTTTACAGGTTTCGAATTCAAAAATTGTGAGCTAAAACAAAAAGCCCGCTCCCTTCCAACCGCATTACAACTTACCCATAAATTACACGGTAACGAATAACAACCCCAGAATGCGAAAAAAGAAATAGCAAGTTCCATCATCGCGAAATCTATATTCCTTCGTTACCGTTAGCATTGAGGGGAGGAGATAGCTCGGTTGTAAGTGTGCAGGGTTCTTGTTTTAACTCACAATTTTGAAATGAGGAGACCAGTTGAAATGTAGTTGTAAGTGTAGATAAATTGTGGGTTGTTCTATCCGTGAAGGCAAGTGAAAATTGTAAGTCAAAACAAGCAGGAAACCATTTATAGTGCGGTTGGAAGTGTAGAAGCAAGAGGGATGCTGATAATTGGGTAAACGAATGAAAATTGTAAGCCAAAACCTCCCAGGGGTACTTCTCAAAATTTACGAGGGGCTTACGCCACCATCGCTATCATTGTGTCGCCCTCAGGGGCTTTTTTTACAAGGTAAGGGAAAAAGAAAAAAATTCGGGGCTTTCATTTTACGAGGGGCTTACGCCACCATCGCTATCATTGTGTCGCCCTACGGGCTTTTATAGAATATAAACCATATCAACCTTCTCAACCCTCTCAACTTTTTAAACTATCTCAACCATTCAACCTCTTCAAACCGTCTCAACCTTCTCAACCCTCTCAACCCTTCTCAACCTTTTTTAAATTCATTCTACATTCTAACCATACCAACCTTCTAAACCTCAATAAATATAAATCTACCTGGTTTCCCAGTCAAATTCATTTTACATTCTCAATTATTCTCTTTCTCTCTTTTCTCTTTGTAAAAAATCTGCGTAATCTGCGTGTTATCATTCTTCATTTTTTATATGTTTTGTTGCAGTTCCCAAAGTTTATCTCTCAGTTCTGCGGCGTGTTCAAAATCAAGGTTTGCAGCGGCTTTATTCATTTCTTTAGTGAGCAGTTCAATGATTTTTTCTTTATTATCCAGTTCCAGATATTCCATAAATTCCTTAGCGGAGGGTTTTTCAAATGTAGCTTGTTTGGCAATTTTATCATAGCCCTCAGCAATAGCAGTGGATTGCATAATCTGGTCAATTGTTTTATAGATGGTCTGAGGAGTGATTCCGTGTTCTTCATTGTAGGCAAGCTGTTTAGCACGGCGTCTATTGGTTTCGGCAACTGTTTGTTTAATAGCATCGGTAATTTCGTCAGCATAAAAAATCACTTTGCCATCAACATTTCTGGCTGCTCTACCAGAAATTTGAATCAGGGAACGGGTAGAACGCAAGAAACCAGTTTTATCGGCATCTAAAATCGCTACCAGTGAAACCTCCGGCAGGTCTAAACCTTCTCTTAAAAGATTAATGCCTACAATTACATCAAATTCACCTAACCGAAAGTCCCTGATGATTTTAGCTCGTTCAATGCTGTCTATATCACTGTGCATATAGCGGGCTTTGATTCCGGCATTATTCAGATAAATGCTAAGGTCTTCACTCATTCTTTTAGTTAGTGTCATAACCAATATCTTTTGTTTTTTAGCAACCCGTTCTTTGATTTGCGCGATGAGGTCATCTACCTGATGTTTTATAGGGTTAATTTCAATTTCCGGGTCAACCAAACCGGTGGGACGAATCACCTGTTCTACAATTTCGCCTTTAGTTAAACTTAGTTCGTAATCCGCAGGAGTGGCAGAAACGAAGATTACTTGATGCATAAACTTTTCAAATTCTTCAAAACGCAAAGGACGGTTATCAAAAGCGGAAGGTAAACGAAAACCGTATTCCACCAGGTTCTTTTTGCGAGTGTAGTCCCCGGCAAACATTCCATGCACTTGAGGAATAGTTACATGGGATTCATCAATCACCATTAAAAAATCCTCAGGAAAGTAATCCAGTAAACAGTTTGGCGGTTCTCCGGGTTTAACTCCCGTTAAGTGACGCGTGTAATTTTCAATGCCACTACAATAACCCAGTTCGTGGAGCATTTCCAGGTCAAAAGTTGTGCGTTGTTTCAGGCGTTCTGCTTCCACATATTTTTGATTTTGTAAAAACCAGGCAACCCGTTCATTCATTTCCTGCTCAATACTGATGAGGGCTTTGCGCAATTTTTCCTCATTCATTAAAAAGTGAATTGCGGGGTAAACATCGTATTTTTCTACTTCTCCCAAGGGTTGACAGGAAATAGGATGAATTTTTTCCAGCCGATAAATCTCATCCCCAAAGAATTCCACGCGCAAACAGTGTTCCAAATAGGCAGGAAAAATATCTACTACATCGCCTCTAACCCTGAAAGCACCTCTTTCAAAGGCAATATCATTTCTGCTGTAATGAGCCGATATCAGTTGATGAATAAGTTCTTCACGGTCCATTTTCATACCTTTTTTCAGGGAAATTAATGCCTCACGATATTCTTCCGGAACACCAAGTCCATAAATGCAGGAAACAGACGAAACGATAATTACATCCCTTCTTTCCATCAAACTCATTGTAGCACGCAAACGCAGTTTTTCTATCTGTTCATTGATACTGCTATCTTTTTCAATGTAAATATCCTTACCGGGAATGTATGCCTCGGGCTGATAATAATCGTAATAACTGATAAAATATTCTACCGCATTTTCCGGAAAGAGTTGTTTCAATTCACCATAAAGTTGAGCCGCGAGGGTTTTATTGTGCGATAAAACAAGGGTAGGACGATTAAAATGAGCAATCACATTAGCTATAGTAAAGGTTTTCCCACTACCAGTAACGCCTAAAAGAACCTGATGCCTTTTGCCTTCTTCAATACCTTTAATAAGGGCTTCTATGGCTTCGGGCTGGTCACCTGAAGGAGTATAATCACTTATAAGCTTGAAGCGTTGCATTTTTTGGGCTCCTTTACGGGCAATAAATTCTTCTTGACAGAGCAGGGCTTGATTTCTTCATTGTTTTACAAAGATTCAGAATCCTGTGTTTTGTCCAGAATTATTTAACTTGGGAGTTAAAAAAAATGCTAAATCATGAGGACTTACAGATTAACTATGAAAACCTGCTAAAGTTGGGCTATGTAGTTGTGGATATCCGTTATAAGGAATACGATATTTGTCAGGAAACACCTAAACTGGTAATTGCCAGGGTTGATTCTGACCGGGATGATTTCTACCAGGATATGCTTAAACTTTACACCGGAATTGAATTTAAGCCCAATGAGATGTATGAAATTTGGACTGATATCCTAAAGCACAAAATCAAAATGAGTATGGTTCTAAACCGTGATATTGCTATCAAAGTTGCCGCTCTGGATTTTATTGAAACCGTTTATACGGCAAAATGAAGGAAAAATCACTTCTGCTAATTAAACCCAATGCAGTTCGCAATAAACATATAGGGCATATTATCACCATTCTGGAAGAAAATAATTTTCATTTTTGCGCGCTTAAAATTTTCCGTTTTAATAGAGAACTGGCGGAGCATTTTTATGCGGAACACAAAGGAAAGAGCTTCTTTGAAAACTTGTTGAACTTTATGATGTCGGATTTCATTGTGGCAATCATTGTCCAGAAAGATAACGCTGTTCAGGAGTTGCGAGATTTAATCGGAGATGTAAATCCCGAAAAAAGAAAACCGGGAACTATCCGCTATCTTTATGCCGAAGGAATTACCGAAAATGCAGTTCATGCTTCTGACTCCATTGATAGTGCAAAAAGAGAAATAGGAATAATATTTAACACCGAGAACACCGAAAACACCGAAAAATGAGGTAGTGAGAGGGTTGGAGAAAGCTTTGACTTACAATTTTCACCGGTGAGAAAGTTTTGACTTACAATTTTCACCGGGGAGAAAGTTTTGACTTACAATTTTGCCACTGCCCTCACAGAAACTACAAACATCAATTTATCCACACTTACAACCAAATTATTACTAGTCTCTTCATTTCAAAATTGTGAGTTAAAACAAGAAGCAAGCACACATACAACCGAGCTATCTCCTCCCCTCAATGCTAATGGTAACGAAGGAATATATATTTTGCGATGAAGGAACTTCACATTTCTTTTTTTCTCTTTTTGGTGTTTTTAATGGTTACCGTGTAATTTGTGGGTAAGTTGAAATGAGGTTGGAAAGGAGCGGGCTTTTTGTTTTAGCTCACAATTTTTTAATTCGAAAATCAGTACAAGCTCGGTTGCAAGTGTAATAGATAGTGGGTTGTGTATCCATTGAAGGCAGGTTAAAATTGTAAGCCAAAACTTCCCAGGGGTACTTCGCAAATTTTTCGAGGGGCTTACACCACCATCGCTATCCTTGTGTCGCCCTTTGGGGCTTTTGGAACCGGGAAAAGTAAAAATATAAAATGGAAAAAAATTCGGGGCTTTCATTTTACGAGGGGCTTACGCCACCATCGCTATCATTGTGTCGCCCTACGGGCTTTTATGGAATCTAAACCCTCTCAACTTTCTAAACCTTCTCAACCATTAAACCTCTACAAACCCTCTCAACCATCTCAACCCTCTCAATCATCTCAACCATTAAACCTCTACAAACCATCTCAACCCTCTCAACCTTTTTTAAATTCATTTTTCATTCCAAATGCGGGTTTTCCAGTCGTTCTTTGAAGAGATAAAGGACAGGCGAAAAACGGGAAATATACCTTTTAGCGATGTCAAGGACTTTTTTAGCGTTTTTATAATCGTTTTTTTTCAGATACAGGCGAATCAGTTCTTCATAAACGGCATTGATATAGGGATTTATTTCCTGCGCTCTTTGTAAAAGTTCAATAGCACGGTCGTTCATTCCGATATTTACAGCTGCATTGGCATAAGCCATAAGGTGGTCGGGGTTAGTTATTTCTCCTAATGATTCATATTCTGCAAAGCAGTGATATGACTTCAGCCAGATACCCTTTTTTCCGTAAACCAATGCGGAAAGGAGCAACAGTTGTCTATGTTTACCAAACTTATTTTCAGCAGTTAAAATGATTTCATAAGCGCGGTCGTAGTTTTGGATGCGGACATATTGTTCAATCAAAAGAAAATATATAAAAGGATTGTCATCCATCACTTTCAAAATTTTATGAATTATATCAATACTTTCCTGGTATGAACCCAAAAAAGCATAAGACAAAGCAATATTATAAAGGATTTCCGGAGGTGGGTCAGGGATCCGATTATAATAGCTATTAGCAATTCTATATTCCCCTAAGGAAAAATAGCAAGTACCAATCAAAAATAGCAACTGGGGATTATCCGGAAGCAGGGAAATCGCTTTAAGATAATAGCTGAGGGCTCTTTCAAAGAGTTGGCGTTCCAAATAAATATCCCCAAGGTTAACAAGGAGGGAAAGATTATCAGGTTCTTCTTTCAATGCTTCCTGAAGGATATAGACGGCTTGCAGCCAGTTTGTTTTTACCAGGGCATTAGCCCTTTGAATAAGATTATTTATTTCATTTAAGTTCATAATTTACTTTAGCTCTTTCATCAGTTCTTTAACGGCACGAATGAGTTGAGGGTCGCGTTCTGCAATAATATCTTCGGGTAAATTTTCTACTACTATATCGGGCTGAACACCTGTTCCTTCCATATTTGTGCCATCCAGTTTATACCATCCGGTTCCTGGCATTCGCATAGAAGAACCATCCTGAAGATAGTAATGCCAGGTGCCGATAACTGCTCCGCTGGAAGGAGTTCCGACAACTTTTCCCAATTTCAATTCCTGATACACAGTAGGGAAAATTTCTCCATCGCTGAAGGAATCCTCATTAACCAATACAATGCTTGGTTTATCCCAAATATTATGTGGTTCGTAACATAGAACACGACTGTATCTACGGCTTGTTGTGTAGGCATATTTCTTTTTCTGGAGCAGGGTAATAAGTTTGTCGTGAATATGTCCGCCATAGTTTCCACGCACATCAATTACCAGTGCATCTTTATCAAAATTATCAACTACAAAATCACGGTAGAATTTTTGCCAATCATTTTCTCCCATAGCGGGAATATGGATATATCCAAGTTTTCCGTGGGAGAGTTCATCCACCAGTTTTTTGTTCTTAGCTATTTGATAATCATATTTCAATTCAGACATTTGGGAATAGCTTAAGCCCGTAATTACGGCTTCGGTAATATTTCCTTCCTGTAGGATAGTCAGTTTTATCTTTTTCCCAATTTTTCCTGCCAGCAATGAATCTAAAGAAGTGTGTGCAGTAATTTTAACTTCATCAATATGAGTTAAGATACAGCCATCTTGAAGATGATAGAAGCTGCCCAAACGGGAGGTTGGATAAATTCTCTCCAAGCGTATTCCTTCTGCTAAAATATTCTTATAATCAAAATCGGCTCCGAGCCAGGCAACAGGATTGGTAAAGGGTTTATATTCTTCCCTGGGGTAAAAACCGGTATGGGAAGCGTTTACATCTCCAATCATTTCTTCTATAATGAAAGCCACATCATAGATATCCTTTGCTTTTTCTACATAAGGACGGTAGAGCTGAAACAATTCTTTCCAAGGAACATTATGCATAGCAGGGTCATAAAAGTTATTGCCAAAGGCGCACCATACCTCTTCAAACACCCGCAGATTTAAAAGTACCTTATCATATTTGTAATCGTATTTAATTTTTATATCTTTTCGGGCTGAAGTATCCAGATTGTAGGACTTCAGTTCTTGATTAATAAGGTAATAAACTGTATTATTAACTTTATTGTAATAACCTGCATTTCTACCGAAATTAAACACTTCTTTCTGATTTTTTCCGTAGATATTGGCTTTTTTGAGGATGGAATTCTTTTCCTGCTGTCCATTATTTTCAATATAATAGAAAGTGCTGTCACTTATTATGTCCAATACGAAATTGTAGTTATCTTTTGCAGTGATAACAGGATAAAAGCGTTTTTCCAATCCTTCCCAGACGATTTCCAAAGGTTTGGGTTTTTCTTCTTTTTTCTCTTTCCAAGTGCTTTCAATTTCCTGAATGCCTTTTTTCTCATTTTGCATTTCTTCATTAGTACTATCGGCTTTACTCTTTTCCGGATGCAGGATTTCGTCCCAAGGGTCTGTATCTAATTCAAATTCATCTCTGGGAACCAAATCTAAGCGGTAGATATCACTATTGCGGGTTAAGAGGATGGACTTATTATCGGAAGTCCAGAAAAGATTTTGCCACCAGCCGTTATCAGCCAAAAGGCGTTTACTGGAATCTGCCTGAACATCATACAGATATAATTCTTTCACATAATTATCTTCGCGTAAAGTTCCATACACTGCATATCTACCGTCTTCAGTGAAGGCAAAATTGGTTGTAACAGCCCAAGGTGTATTAACTGGACGGATATTAACAAAACCCGAATCGGCAATAGCAATTTTTTGATGTCTGTAATAATCATCATATTTGAAATACCAGCGTCCGTTTTTATCTTTATAAAGCTCTGTAACACATAAACTATCAGCTCCAAACCAATCCACAGGAGAAAGAGTGATAACCGAATCTGCTGTTGCCGTAAAAAGTTTCACAATTCCATTATCCAGCTTGCTTATTACCATCTGTCTTTTATCTAAAAATTGCAGACCGAATATTGAACCGTGGTCAAAACTAATCTGTTTTGCCTCTCCACCTTTAACTGGAGCAAAAAAACTATCATAATTATGGGTAAAACCAACCAATAATTCATCCGTAGAGATAGTATAATCGTCAATAGTGGTATTTTCATAACTGCGGACAATATTTTCTTGCCATTCGTCTTCGCAAAGGTCTATGAACAGTGGACTTACTTTCTCTCCCGTTTTGAGAGTAGGATCGTATTTGTAAATAGTATTAAAATATTCAAAAACCAGCCGGTCATTATTTCTTGACAAACTGATTCTGCGAGCGCTAAAGGGTTTTAGATTGGTAATTTTTTCGGGTTTGCGAAAAGATAGTTTATTCACCTTGTTAATCTGAAAACATTTACCATCGGAGGCACAATAATATAGTGCTCCTGTCTGCGAAAAACTGGGATACAATTCCGAAAGTTCCGTATTGGTAAGCTTGGTATATTTTTTCGTAGGAAGATCAATTAGCCAAAGTTCTCCGTTGCCACTACCGCGATATGCTTCTCTTCTGGAATAGCCACCTTTTTGAAATACGATTTGTTTGTTGTCAGGACTTAAAGTAGCAAAGGAACTGCCAATTTCAGCAAGCAGAACAGGACGCGAACCATTAATAGGAACTTTATAGAAAGATAAACCCCAACGCGGAGAATATTTGGTACACAAAAGATTTTGGGAATCGCTAAACCATTCTGAAATTCTGAATGACTCATAATTTACGGCTTTTGCCTCTCCTCCCGTAGCTGGCATTATATAAATCAGATTCTGCCCTGAGCGGTCAGAAGAAAAGGCAAGCATTTTGCCATCAGGACTAAATTGGGGATTCCATTCATAAGAAGTGGTGTTAGTTATTCTACGAGGTATTCCTCCTGCAAAAGGAACCAGCCAAAGGTCATTACTATAGACATAACACACTATTTCTCCATCTGGAGATATGGCGGGTTCACTCGTAAAATATGCCTCCTGCGCCACCAGAGGACAAGCGCAAATCAGTATGCACAATAGCTCCAAGATTTTTTTGCTGTTAACACTAATCATTTTCCTTAGTCCTTTTCCTCAAATTCAAGACCTTTTTCTGGTCTGTTAACTTCATAACTGTGTTTTAAGATGCGAAATACAACAGGTGGTCTGATTACATCCTGTACTTTTATTTTTTTCGGTTTTTGTTTTTCGCTTTTCAGAATTTGATTTAGTTTCTCGTCCAAAGCTCTTTCATATTTTTCAATGCGGTTTTCCAATTCTGCAATTGTGGTAGCATTTAATTCTTTATCTTCTTTCAGGTGAATAAGTTCCCTAATTAAAAGCAATAGCAGGTTACGATAAAAGGGGCAAAGTGCTATTTCTATTTCGGTTTTTGTCCGGTCGTAAGAACCGGCTTGAAAAACAGTAATTGATTCCCCTGCTTGAGTTAAGCCCCCGCAGATCTCACTGCTGTTCAAGTCACCTATTATTTCTCCGTCACAAACAACGGTAGAATTCTCAATTTTATCCGTAAAATGGATGTTATTCAGGCAAAGAACATAAGAATTGAGAATACTACGGCATTCCAGATTTCCCCAAACGATAATTCCTTTCCTGTTTGAGGAAATTATATCCCCTGCTATAAACATATTCTTAGCACAGTTAATAGTTGAGAATTGAATATCGCCCTGAACGCTTATATCTGCCTCACAATGAATATCGGCATAAGTTATGCTTCCTTCAATAATCAAATTGATAGGGCATTTAACTTTTGTCTCTGGTGGGATTTCATTTCCGTTTAACAATACCCTATCCAACAGGCAGATACAGCCATTTTCATCCAAATAAGGAAAGCCGTCTACAAGAGCAGAAAATTGTTTGTTTTGGACATCATAAGCTATATTATCACCTGCCAGAGCTTTTGCCTGTTCCGTATCTACCGAATTGGCATCAAGCAAGTTTCCGAAAATATCATAGATACTGCCTCCTTGTGCAAAAATATTACTGGAATATTCTGCTACAACATCTCCTGAACGAAAAACCTTCAATTTCTCCAAAGTGCTAATATTTATTCCGTTTTCGGGACGGGAAAGCAAATCAGGATTAAAGTTATAGCGTAACATACTGGTAACTTCTTTTTTATTGCACATTGCAATAGGAAAGGGAACTTCAAATTCCTTTTCCAGTGAATGTTTGCATATATAATCAATCGCTTCGTCAAATCCGCTTTTAATACCTGCTTCTTCAATAAGGGCAAGAATTTCGTTTTCATCTATAAGGAAGTCCGTTTTTTTGATTGTTAGCCAAGCAGATAGAGGTTCCTCGCGGATTTCCAAAATCAGATTTCCTTCTTTATTGACATAAGTTTTAGCCATAAAGGATACCTACAATATTTATTTGACGGTTTTTGGTTTTTTCCCGACGATAGGAATGATAATTGGAACTTTCAAAAGTGCAATCAGTAACATTTTCAATATTGATTTCCGGAATTCCTTCTTTAATAAGTTGAGCATTGAGAATTTTCCTGAGGTTCAGATGCCTGTTTTGGGTTAAATCCGGTTCCAATCCCATTTTCCGGAGAGCTCTATTAAAGTCATCAAAGAGCTCCTGGCTTACTTCATAATGTTTATGACAAATACCGGCACCTACTATGGCTATGATATCGGTCAACTGGCAATAAAAATGACTTTTCATCTTTCTTATTGCTTCTCCAACGATATTTTTCTGTGTCCCTTCTCTGCCGCAATGAAGACCTGCAACTACATTTCTGCGACTATCCATTAATAAAATTGGATAGCAATCGGCAGTCCGAATAAGTAAATATTGATAGGGTATATTGGTAATTAAACCATCTGCTAAAGGAATTTGAGGTTTTTTACCGATGCCTGCTCCACAATCAATTTCCCGACAAATGTGCACTTCTTTGGAATGTGTTTGTTCAGCAATAACTAAACGCGAAACGGGAATTTTTATTCCTTCCAACATAAAATCCTTTTGCAAGTGCATCAAAGTACGGTAGTCAGGTTCTCTTTTCCCCAAATAATAGAACAATTTCATCTTGCCGAAATCTCCGGTGCCAAAACTCTTTGCCTGTAAACATCCGTATTATCACTAATAACTAACATTCTTAAGACACCTCGCAAAAATTTCGGAACTATCCTCAAGCCGTTTAATGACCACAATAATAATAACAAACCACACACAATCAAAGTGAAGCGAGCTCCAATTCTGCTGGATAAAGTTCCCATCAACAAACTTCCTAATGGCGACATACTTGCTGAAGCCATTGTATAAAGTGAAATAACTCTTCCTCGCATTTCCAGAGAAGAAATACTTTGAATTAAAGTATTCGTAGTAGCCATTGTCATCATTCCCGCTAAACCTAAAAACACCATAAAGAACATACTAAGCGGAATTGACCCGGAAAGCGAAAACAATATACAGGCAATACTGAAAGTTAAACATAAATAAACTAAACGAGTAGGCATTCCCCGAATATTTTTGCGCGAAGCCAAAAAGAAGGAACCACATAAAGCTCCTACACCCATTGAAGACATTAGCAAACCCTGCGTTGCCGAAGTGCCGTGTAAAATATCCTTGGCAAAAATAGGCATCAAAGTGGAAAAAGACATCCCGAAAACAGTGAAAACAGCAAGGTTACTAAGCAAAAAGCGAATAGGCATATTCTCCCAGGAATACTTCCACCCCGAAAATATTTTCTTCAGCGTCGGTTCTTTCTGAGGAGGAACAGGAGGATAGCTTATCTTTATGAAACACAATGAAATAATAACAGGTATATAAGAAATTGCATTAATAGCAAAACAAACCCCCTCACTGAACATCATTATTAAAAAACCTCCAATAGCAGGTCCAATCAAACGTGCTCCATTAAACATAGCGGAATTGGTTGCTATAGCATTGGGCAATAATGTTCTGGAAGAAACAAGGTCCATTACAAAGTTCTGACGAATAGGAGCATCCACAGCATCAATAATTCCTTGAATAAAAGATAAAATCAAAATTGGATACCAAACCTGCTTATTGATTACTCTGGTTAAAACCAATAATGCTAAAATACCTGTTTGCAGGCAAAAAGCAATTTGCGTATAAATCATTGTCCGATGACGGTTTAAACGGTCTGCCCAAGCACCTATAAAGGGACTTACAAAAACCGAAGGAATCATTGAGAGAAAACTTACTAAGCCAAGTAAAAAAGCAGAACCGGTTAAGCGATAAACGAACCAGCCCATAGTTGTTCGCTGTATCCAAGTTCCGATTAAAGAAATTCCTTGCCCCATAAAAAAAATGCGGTAGTTGCGGATAGTTAAAGAGACAAAAATTTCTTTTATTTTATTGATTACCATCGCTATAGGATAAATCGGGAAAGGTCCTCACTTTCAATTACGGGACTAAGGTGCTCGGTTACCATTTTTTTCGTAATTTTAACGCTTTTTAGTGTCTCGGAAGGCATTTCAAACAGAAAATCATCCAATAGTTTATTCATCACTGTATGCAAACGCCGAGCTCCAATATCTTCCATTTTTTCATTGGCTAAAGCAGCAAAACGGGCAATTTCCCGAATCGCTTCCGGCATAAATTTCAGTTCTACTCCTTCACTCCGGAAAATTGCCTGATACTGTTTAGTTAAAGAATTTTCCGGTTCGGTTAAAATGCGTTCAAAATCCTCCTGTGTTAAACTATTCAATTCCACCCGGATAGGAAACCTGCCTTGCAATTCCGGAATGAGGTCTGATGGTTTTGCTGTGTTAAAAGCGCCTGCTGCAATAAACAAGATATGCGAAGTATCAATCATACCATATTTGGTAGGAACTTTACTGCCTTCAACTATAGGAAGCAGGTCTCTTTGGACGCCACTACGCGAAACATCAATACCTACCTGTTTATCAGTATTGGCTATTTTATCAATTTCGTCAATGAAAATAATACCGTTTTCTTCCACTGCCATCTTAGCTGTTTCAACAAGTTTGTCTTTACTTATCAGACGGTTAATTTCGTTTTCCACATAGAGTTTCCAGGCACTATGAACAGTGGTTTTGACTTTCCTTGGTGTTCCTTTCCCTTGAAAAATATTGGAAATCATTTCGCTGATGTCAAAATCCAGTAATTCCAGTCCCGGTCCCGGAAAAATCTCAAAATTGGGAAGGTTATCTGTTTCAGGTTCAACTTCAATTTCCTTTTCATCTAAACTACCGGAAAGCAGCTTTTTGCGCATTTTTTCCCGACTGCGTAAATAGCGTTCATATTCAGGTGTATCGGTGTTATTGGCATTTTGCTTCATCTTTTTACTGCGCGGAAGCAATATATCTAAAATCATTTCCGTAGCATTTTTTTCCGCTTCGGGACGCACCTCTTCAATCATTGCTTCGCGCACTTGGCTAACCGCATAATTCATCAGTTCACGCACCATTGATTCTACATCGCGTCCTACATAACCTACTTCGGTAAATTTGGATGCTTCCACTTTGATGAAGGGAGCATTTGTTAAACGGGAAATTCTTCTGGCAATTTCTGTCTTACCAATACCGGTGGGTCCTATCAGGATGATATTATTAGGCATAATTTCACCCTTGATGTCACCGGAAATTTGCTGACGCCGCCACCGATTACGTAAAGCGATTGCTACACAGCGTTTTGCCTGGTCTTGGCCAATAATATATTTATCCAGTTCCTCAACAATCCGTTTAGGAGTTAAGTATTCATTAATTAACAATTTATATTTCCTCTACAATATAGTTATTATTAGTATAAATGCATATTCCTGAAGCAATATTCAGTGCCTCTACGGCAATTTCGCTTGCTCCGAGTTTGGTTTTATGTGCTAAAGCGCGAGCTGCTGCCAAAGCATAATTTCCGCCACTGCCAATGGCTATAATATTATCATCGGGCTCTAAAACATCGCCTGCTCCGTTTATTAGCAGAATGGAATCTTTATCACCCGCAATAAGCATTGCTTCCAGGCGTCTTAAGATTCTATCCTGACGCCAGTCCTTAGCCAGGTCAATAGCTGCTTTTTTCAAATTACCCTTATTGGTTTTCAGTTTTTCTTCAAATCTTTCCAGTAAACTGAAAGCATCGGCAGTAGCACCGGCAAAGCCAACAATTACCTTTCCATCATAAATTTTGCGTATTTTCTGGGCTTTACCTTTTACAATAGCATCGCCCATAGTTACTTGTCCATCACCGCAAATTGCTGTTTTGCCATTGCGGTGAATACCTATTATAGTAGTACCATGCATTATCATTTATGCTGTTTCCTCAGATTTATTATCCTTGTTTTCTGCTTGTTCAATGGTTTCCGTAGTTTCAGCGGTTTCCGTGGTCTCAGTTGGTTGGGAAGTTGTTTTTTCACTGTGTTCAAAGCGTAGTTCCAGGGCTTTTTTATATTTTTCTTCTACCAATTCTCGTTCTTCTTCACGGCAATTTTCCAAAATTAAATTAAAAATTTCATCAGTGCCCAAGGTTTCCTTTTCCTGCAGTTCTTTAGCCATAATATCCATCAATTCCCGGTGCTCGTTCAAAAGAGAAATTGCCTGAGAATAAGCATTACTAACAATATCCCGTATTTCTCTGTCAACCAGTTGAGAGGTCTCATCACTGAAAATATCGTGAGAAACGAGTTCTTTACCCAAGAATATTTCTCCCTGCTCCTTGCCGATAGTTATAGGACCAATCTTATCACTCATACCCCAGGAACAAACCATTTTTTTAGCTATATCGGTACAGCGTTCCAAATCGTTACCAGCTCCGGTAGTATATTCTTGAAAAACAACTTCTTCGGCTGCTCTTCCTCCTAAAAGTGTTACCAGCATTTGCAGTAAATAACTTTTGGAATAGTTGGTTTTATCGGTCATCAGATAATGCGTTGCACCACCTGTAAAACCCCTGGGAATAATAGAGACCTTATGCACGGGCTCAACCTTATCCAGATACACGGATGTAAGCACATGGCCTATTTCGTGATAAGCAGTAAGCTTTTTATCTTCTTCAGGAATAACTCTGCTCTTCTTTTCTTTACCCAAAAGAAGCTTATCTTTCGCTTCTTCAAAGTCCTCCATCTGGATTTGGGTTTTGTTTTTACTGGCTGCAATCAGAGCCGCTTCATTCACCAAATTAGCTAAATCCGCACCACTAAAACCGGGAGTTCCTCTGGCTATCAATTCCAGATGGACATCGTTTGCCAGAGGGACTTTAGCTGTATGCACCTTCAAAATTTCCGTTCTGCCTTTAATATCGGGTAAATCAACTACCACTCTTCTGTCAAACCTTCCCGGACGCAATAATGCCGGGTCAAGAATATCGGGACGGTTTGTAGCTGCAATAATGATTACCGCTTCGTTGGGTTCAAAACCATCCATTTCTACCAAGAGCTGATTTAAGGTTTGTTCGCGTTCATCGTGTCCACCACCTAAACCGCTTCCCCGATGTCTGCCAACAGCATCAATTTCATCAATAAAAGTAATACAGGGTGCATTTTTCTTAGCTTGGTCAAAAAGGTCACGCACTCTGGCTGCTCCAACGCCAACAAACATTTCCACAAAGTCCGAACCGCTGATAGAAAAGAAAGGAACTCCTGCCTCTCCGGAAACAGCTTTAGCAAGCAGGGTTTTGCCTGTTCCAGGTTGCCCTACAAGTAAAACTCCACGCGGTATTCTTCCACCTAAGCGTTGAAACTTTTTCGGGTCTTTCAAAAATTCCACAATTTCCTGCAGTTCCTCTTTTGCTTCATCTACTCCGGCTACATCTTTGAAAGTGATTCCCGTTTTACTGGCTTCGTATAAGCGGGCTTTGCTTTTTCCGAAACTGAATGCTTTGGCATTTTGAGCATTCATTCCCCGGATGAAAAACACCCAGAAGATAATCAGCAAAAGAAATGGCAATAGATAAGATATAACTCCAGCCCAACGAGAGGGTTTCGTAGCGCTAACCTTAATTCCCAAGGCAACAAGTGAATCCACCAGTTGAGGATTTTCATAAGGCACAGTAGTAGAGTATTTTTTATTTGCTATATCGGTATAAAAGATGTCCTTCTCCGCAAATTGCACCTGTGTTATCTGGCCATTAGCAACCCGCGTCATAAAATTGCTGTAACTCTCTTTGGTGATGGCAGTTCCACTGCTGTTGTAGGTATGAAATATAATCACTATCAAGAGAATTAACATTATAATTAAAGGTAGCGAGAAAGGCGATTTCTTAGCAGGGGCATTTTTCGGGCTTTGCGGATTGCGTAAATTGGGATTGGGATTGGGTTTATCCTTTCTGTTAAGAGTTCTTTTTTTCACGATTATCATTCTGATGATACTGATTACCGATATTATCAACAGTGCCAAAATAAACCAGTTCATCAGCGTGGAAAATTGCATAATCGCTTTTCCCGTTTCCGGAATTGTTTGCTGTGGAGTAATTAAGGTATCTGCGGGAACAGCATTAAGAGCACTGAATGTTATCAGGCATAAGGCAATAAGTATGTATTTTAGCATTTATAAAGCTCTTCTTTCAAAATTCCGATAAAGGGTAGGTTACGGTATTTTTCTGCAAAGTCAAGTCCATAACCGACCACAAATTCATTTTTAATGGAATAACCGATATAATCAAAGGTCACATCCGTCTTATGTGCATCCGGCTTATCCAATAGCACACAGGTCTTCAAGCTGGAAGGTTTATGCTGCCAAATATAATCCTTGATATATGCCAAAGAAAGACCGGTATCCACAATATCTTCAACTACAATCACATCCCTGCCTGTAATGTCAATATCTATATCCTTCCGAATTTTTACCACTCCACTGCTGCTGGTTTTAGTTCCATAACTGGAAATAGCCAGAAAATCCACTTCCACAGGGATAGTTATACTGCGCACCAAATCAGCTAAAAAGATGAAACCACCTTTTAAAATGCCTATCATCACAGGTGTGCTGTTTTTATAGCTGTTAGAAATTTCCAAGCCCAGTTCGCGAATACGGGTTTGAATTTGGTATTCGTCAAAAAGAACAGCGGAAATATCACAATTCATCTGATTCATTGTTTCCTCTTTTCTTTTTCAGGATTGCTTTTCGGGATTTTACTGAAATATTCGTTGCCGTTATTTGCAAATAGCGGGTTGTGTTTTCATCATAGCGAACCCGATTATCCAAACGGTATCCCACAATCCAAAATAACTTTTCCCCGTCGTCAAAAACGGGAATTAAATCCCTCTCATATTTTGGCACTTTTTCGTCAATAAAAAACTCTTTCAGCCGTTTTAACTGTGTCATTCCGAAGGGAACAAACTGGTCACCCGGTTGGCGAAAACGAATAATAAAAGGAATATTTATTTTATCCGCATCAAGAATAACCCGGCTTTCCAATTCATCCCCTGTTTGCTCTTTGGGCAACACACGTAAGTATTTAAAATTAAAACGATAATTTCCATAAACTGCCATAGTGCGGTCGGCATCAATAACCAATGGTTCAGTTTCTTTTACTTCTTTTTCCGTTTCTATTTGCACTATAACTTCAGCATATTGTTTGATAACGGTTATTTTATGAGGCAAGTTCAGACATTTGCTGCCTTTCCCATTCAATATATTTTCAATTGCCTGAAAGTGAACCGCAAAAAAATCGTTTTCACTTCCGCAAACATAGTGAAAAGCACTGCGAAACAAATAATACCTTTCAATTGGGCTTAGTTTCAATAAAGGGGTAAGTTCAAAAACAACTTTTCCCGGTTGAATGTCTATACATAAGCGTCGGAATTGAGTTTTACTCCTTTGCTTAAAAATTGTCTCTGCCTGTGAAAAAAGTTCCGCTAAAAAAAAGAGATGCGATTTTAATGCTGGATTGAATTCCTTTTCTAATTGGGGCATAATCTCATTACGCAAAAGATTTCTCCGAAATTTTGTCTCCAGATTACTGGAATCCGTTCGCCAGGAAATTCCCGCCTGCTTAAGAACCTCTTCCAATTCCTTTCTGCTGAAACATAATAGCGGATGGACAACTTTTCCTGTTATCCCTTTAATTCCTGCCATTCCACTTATTCCTGCTCCTCGTAAAAAATTTAGCATCACCGTCTCTGCTTGGTCTTCTTTTTGATGTGCCAACAGGATTTTATCAAAATTATAACTCTCTAAAATTTTATTAAAAACCTCAAAGCGCAATTTTCTTGCCTGATTTTCCAGATTACCCGTTTCAGGAACTACTATCTTCCGAATAATTACCGGGATATTTAAATCTTGACAAAGCTGTTTCACAAAGTCCTCATCTGCATCACTTTCCGCACCCCGAATTTGGTGATTGATATGAATAACTAATAAAGTTAAATTCAGCGGAACTCTAAGTCGTGAAAAAAGATAGAGCATAGCATTGGAGTCCGCACCTCCAGAACATCCCAGTAAAAGCTTATCTCCATTATGAATAAGCTCATTCTCTTTGATGTTTTTTTCCAGCCGTTTTAATGCTTCGGCAATCGTCATTACTTATTTTTTTCTCCCCTCATTAATCTGTTTTACTATCTTTTTTTATCTTGCTTTCAATGTCAACTGCTTTTTTTTAACCCGGATTTTCTCTTTGTAAAAAATATCTCGGTGACCTCGGTGTTTTCAGTGTTCTCGGTGGCTAAAAAATGAATTGTAAGTATTTTCTCGGTGACCTCGGTGCTCTCGGTGTTCTCGGTGGCTAAAAAATGAAAAAGCAGCCGTCACAATTCCGTGCCCATCAAACAAAATATTTTACTTGACAGAAACCGATTTTTGATTATGTAATATATATATTGATTATAACGAGGTGCAAGAGGATGAGGAACCCAAAGGTTATCTTCATAGATAATCAGATAGTTATCTTAAATAAGAGGAGAAATATCTATTCTTATTGGCATTTTTTATACACTTCAATTTGGTTTCAACTTAAAAAAAAGGAGTATTTATTATGAAACCCAAAATTTTCTTCACAATAGGAGCTCTTATGCTTCTGTTTTTCTTTACTGCCTGTGATAAAGATGAGGATAATAAACCCCCTGTCAATACGGATATCACAGTTGCCTTGAATAATTACTGGCAGTATCAAACAGACCTTACTTCCCTTATGGAAGAGCATGATGGCACAATGAACAATATTCAAAGTGCTATTCTTAACTTGGGCAGTAAAAAGAAAAATCGTGATGTCTTTACCGATATTGGTGCTTTGGTAGAGGCTTATAATAGCCAATCTAATGCTATAGCCGGTCAATTTGAAGTTCTGGTGCAAGCGGAAAATGCTATTATCCCTTATGGCGAAAGTAAGGGCTTACTCAGCAGCATTGCCAAAGGTGTTTATAACAAAGCCAAAGGTGCTGTAGAATCCGGTGGTAAGATGGTTTATTCGGGATGGAATGTTTTAAGCGGAAAGAAAAGTATCCGTCAGGTATTAAATGACCCTAATTCCGGTATACCTTTAATTTCCAGTTGGGCAGAAACAATTCAGGAACGAAATAGTGCCCGGGATGCTAAAATTAGGGATATGATTGAACACTGGAATCCTGTAACTTCTCCTGAAGATTGTAATTATACTATTCCTTACGATGATTTGGCTGGTGCCACTCCTCAAGAAAAAGCTAACACCTATTTGAATATGAGTGATGAAGACCCTGTAAAAATGGGAATGCGGAGAGATGTTTTGCTTTGGAGTGATGATGAACGGGAAGCGACTGCGCAAACAGCTAAAGAACTTGGCGAAACAGGTGTAAAAGCTGTTGGGGATGCTTATGGAGGTCCTGTTGGAGAATGGACAAATGAAGTAGTCAATCAAATGATGGAAGAAAATCAAACAACCGCTGATTGCGGAACTACGAATATTGATTTTCCCGTTACGGGTGGAAAAACACTGATTATAGCCAAAGCTAATATGCCTGAGGATAATCCTCGGATTGCGGTTGTTATGAACGCACCTCAAAATCTGGAACAACAATTACCCCAAGGAGAATATCATATAATTGCTATTGCAGAGGGCTATATTCGGGGTGTTTATGAATATCTGCAGATTGTTAGGAATCAGGTTACACCGGTTGTAGCTGAATTGCTGAAACTTGCGGAAAACCCCATTATTATTGAAAATTTAGCAGTTGATGAAGGTTGTATAGAGGTAAATCAACCGGTTCATTCCCATATAACTTGCGTAAGCACTATTGGGCAGGAGCTTTCCTTTGGATGGACAGTTTCCGGAGGTTCTTATACGGGGTTTAGTGCTAATGGAACCGAACTGACTTTTACTCCAACTGAAGAAAAAGAATATACTGTAACTGTTGATGTTTCAGATGGCCTCAATAATCATAAAATAAGAAGTATCTCCCTTGCTGCCTTAGGCGGAATGTTAGCTATTGATGATTGGGAAATTACGGATGAGGATTTTATGGATAATAAGCTGAATCCCGGTGAACAACTTACCGTTAAGCTATTTGTAAGCAATACGGGAACAACTAATCTGACCGGTTTTCATAATGTTCCCTCTGGAACAGGTTTTACTTCTTTATTTAATTCTACAACAGCCACTATCGCTGCCGGAACAACTATAACCGTTTATGTTCCTATAAGGATCAATAGTGAAATTAGTGTTGATGAAATTAATCTGCAGTATCAATTCACAACTCAGAATCAGAATAATAACACCGTCCTGATTAGCGATTCAGTTGAACTTCCGATAGATTTTTATGTGACTATAGATGAAATTAGCGAAGTAGTTACCAACCGTATCGTTACTATAACCGGGAAAATAGCTAATCCCAGCTTAAATTCAGCTCTTCTAATACTGGATAATGATAGTGAACATTCCTTTGAATTGAATTTGGATAACGGAAATTTTACCCAAGCAGTTGTTCTGAATGGATCAACCGAAGAAGTTCAACATACTGTATATGTAGTAGCAGTTTCAGGAGGGCTAACCGCTGAAGATACAATGAGTTTCACTTCTCTTGTCCCCTTAATGGCTTTGCATTGTACTCTCACTTGGGATACTTCAGGAACGGATGTGGATTTCTGGATTACCGACCCCAACGGCGAAAAATGTTATTGGGCTAATCGCTATACAGCAAGCGGTTTAGCTCTTGATGTTGATGATACAAATGGCTATGGTCCTGAAAATATAACTACGGAAAGTGTAATTCCTGGTGACTACCTGGTGCAGGTTCATTATTACAGTGACCACGATAATGAAAATGCTATCGGCACCAATTGCGTTGTTGTTATCCGTCAATCAGGACTTACACCTGTGAATTATTATGGCTATTTATCCGATACCGGAGATTTATGGACAGTAACTACTCTGCATTATGACAGCGTAAAGGGTTGGAGCATTAAACCGAATAGCAACTATTGTAAAATTAACCCTAATACTATGCCGAAAAAATAGTTAGAATGAAAAATTGAGAATGTAAAATGTAAAATTGAGAAAATAAAAAGCCCACTTTTACACCTTTTGACTTGCTTGCGGAGCTTCCTTACTGGAGTGTTTTCTGCTTATAAACAATGTATTGAGGAGTTCTCAAACTTAGTTTTGGTGCATATAAACAGACATATTTGTGGCACTTAAGAGGGCAGTAGGGAAGGAGGGGGAGAGGTGTTTGTAAGGAAGGTAAGGTGCTGATGATATAAAAGGATAATAAATTCATAAGTTACCGGGCGGGACTGTTAATTTATAACATACACAAGGACAGCAGATTACATAATAAAATAAGATAAATTCGCAAGTTACTGTAACTATATAGAGAGGGAGTAGATAGTAATAATAATATATACAGATATATATAATAATATATAATAAAGTAAAATAATAATACCAGAACTCATATATGACTATTCCCGAAAAGTGTCAATTTATCTAAGTCAATGCTCTAACTTGTTGATGTATAATAGATAACATAAAGGACTTGAGGGTAAATTTTACTGTGAATTTTATGTGAATTTATATAAATTTTGCCTTCAGGTTTTGTCTAATTTACACCCCCAATCCCATTTATTCCTTTTTCAGATATAGGATGATGTAACCTTTAGTAGGGATTGTAGCTTAAAATAGCTAATATTTACGCTTATATTGGCTTTCCAGAAACCAGCTATTTCGGGACAGCTTTAATAACAAGCGAATAAGCCGTCTAATTCTTTGTTCAGGACTGTAACCCATAGCCGATAAATAAAAATAGCCCCTGCGCCATAATAACGAGGGGCTATTGTTGATGGGTTAAATTTAACGAGGTTTATGGGGAAGATTATACATATCCCAGGCGATAGGATTAAGAGTATAAATTAATTTCTTCTTGTAAGTTCCTAAAGATTTTTCTTCTCTTACAGTTATTGCATCCTGCTGGATTAAGGTTTTTATAGCTTTTTTAAAATTATTAGCATTAAGATGGGTTTTTCTCATTAATTCAGAGTGTGTTGCCTTGTAATCAGGGCAGAGATATAGTTTTTCTATGATTTTTGCTTCGTTCTCTAATTTACCGGATTCAATGATATTAATGAATTTCAAGACATCATTAAAGAAATAATCACATAACAATAACGCTTGGGTTACCTGTTCCTGGTTAATTTGTGCAGATTTAAAAAAATCAGCCCATTTGCCCGTTTCCATAGCATTTCTTAGGTCATCTATATTTTCCATCATAAAAATGATTATAGATATTTTTAAAAAAGCTTGAGTATAAATTCTGACACCATAAGACCAGACATTATTGCCATATTCATTAATAATTTCATCTTTAAGGGGGTTCACATAGTCAGTAGCGTATTTGTTAGCGGACTCACTTAATTTGATTTCAAAAGGACCGGGAATATTTCTAAATAAGTTGAATATCTTTTCGTAATTTTCTATTTCTTCTGCGCAAGCAGTATTATCCTTAAATGTTATATCCGTATTTTCCGATGAAGGAGATATAATACAGTATAAAGCCCTTTGTAAAAAGCCCGAGTTCTGGTCGGCATTTGTTTTAAAATATTGTTGCATACTGGAATCCGTGCAACAGCTAAGAAACGATAAGGCGCAATCTTTAGGAATAATATTATTACTCATAGAATTATAATTGTATTCGTTACGGTCATAAAGATCAGTTAAAGTTTGAATCATTCCTTTATTTCCGGAAGAATGTGCTAATTCTAAAAGATTTCCGAATTCGTTTAAAAATAAAAGCCGACTAGGATTTTCCTTCAGCATAGACCCGAGTTTAGTTTGAGTTACTCTGCCTATAATAGGGTTTAATTTGTTATAATCCGTTTCGCTTTTATTGTCTAAACTTCTTAAATAGGGATTTAGAGTTGATATAGCCATATTCGCTGCTGTACTTTTCTGAGATTGGCTGGAAGGTCCTATTAAAATGACCCATAAATTAGGATAGATTTTATGGCTATTGTTCACCATATATACATTATTGCCAAGCTGAACGGAGATAACAGGCAACCAGGATGCCACTAAAGCTTTAGCAGATGCATTACATCCCTTTTGGGCAATCCCTATGTAATCATTCAAAAAATCAGGTAGTAAATCTACATTAAATTTGCTTTCCTGTTTGTTCCCGCCGATAATCGGTTCGGGTAAAATGTCTTGTTCGGATATAGATTGCATTGTACTATACTGCATATATTTTTCCTCCTTTATAAGTATTTTCATACCGCAGATATTCTCTGGTTAGATAGATGAAAGTTCCGAAATGAACATCATCGGTTATAGGAAAGGAATTCCACTTTTTTATCAGATACTCTTCTGTATCCTGATAAGCGGAATTATCGGCAAACAGCAGCCAAAGAGATAAACCCCTCTTCCCGAATTCATTCTTCAGCGCTATTCCCATCCTTATCCAATCATTATAATTAATAATAGTACCGTTCAGTTTTCTAATTAACTGAGCGGCTTGGTCGTAATTATCCTGAATATTAGGATAATAAGTAAAAGGGAAATAAGATTTTGTTATTGTTTTTTGGATAGGTGCCAAAGGTGTAGGATTATTGTTATATCCAAATATAGCATCCATAATAGGGATAAGCTTATTCGGATCATAATCCGTATCCTCTTTGTTTACAGGCATATTTACCCACTCATAAAAACCTCCATTCGTTACGATGGACGGGGGAGCAAAAATCAGCCCACCCTCAGCCCGGATATCAATACCTATATTCTTGTTTGTAGTAGTAAGCGTTTTACGCCCATAACGCTTTTTCCACAATTCCGAGTGCGATAAATTAAGATAAATATGCATTCCCCCGGAGGGTGTAAGGGCATAACAATAATTGTCAATTTCCAGACCGTATTCTGCGAGTAAAGCATAAATATCTGCATCTCTTTTATCAATATCAATCACCATCAGCTGAGATGCCTCACCAGTAATGATGGCTATCGCATTATGTTCCTGTTTAATTGACTCTACCGATAAAGAACTATTTTTCCACTGAGGCATATTACTGACTACTTTCTTACCCTTTTTCTCTTCCAAAGTAAATGTAACCAGTTTATAACCCAGTTGTTCGTAATAAAGCCAAGCATTATTCAAATCCACGAAAACAATTGCTTGGTGTCCTTTCTTCTTGTTTTCGGGCTGTTCTGCATCATAGTTAGGCGAAAAATTAGGTACTTTCACTTTTGTTTTAATAATCCCTTTTAACATTTTTAATCCTCAATTAATTATATTTTATTTTTTCTCTTCTTTTTTTCTTCTTGTGAAAATAGCTTTTTTTCATAATAATACTTATCTTATTTAAGGTAGTACCTCCTTATTAAATATTTTTTAGAATTTACATTATTAGTTCATAATCCTTATCCTCATTTTTAATGATTAACTCCATCCATATTATTATTGCCATAAATACTATTGTTATTAATGTGTCAAGCTGATTCTTAATATTTTATCGCCATTTTATTATCTATGTTTAGATTGGTTCATTATAAGCTATATTGAGAAAATAAGCGATAATGTTCTATCATCTTCTCTATAAATAAGTTATGATTATCATTCTTTATGTCTCTGAACATCTGCTATCCCAAAAAAAATTTAGTCCCCTGTGAAGACAGCGCTTAACAATAGCCACTGCTTCGCTGTAGCCATCCTTTTCCGCTTGTTTCAGCAGGGTGTCTATATCTTTGCGCAGGCGGTCGTATGCCTTGGAATCGTCATCATTAAAGCATTTTATTTTACCTGTAGGCAAAGTGGTTTCCTTGCGATACCGAATGAGGGCTTGAATTTCGTCGTCATAAGCGGTTGTAGCATTGAATGCCTTAAGTTCAATAAGACGGTTCAGGCGTTTATCTACACAGCGCAAGGTCTGTTCATCAGTCATACGAATAGGGGCAAAACGGTAACGGTTGCGGTTTATGAAATCAGGAGGAATTTGTAAGTTAAGAGCCAATTCCATATCCGCAGCCGGAATCGGGGTATCAGGATGGGCATAAAGCAGGTCTATCACTTTGCTACCCTTAAAGTTAGGATAGGTCTGCAGCATTGTTTGGATAGGTTCAACGGGCTTATTCATATTCATCTCCTTATAGTAACTAAATACTTAATACCAATAATAGATAAACAATATCTTGTCAAGTAAAATATGAGAAAAGAGTGGAGAAATTATTAGAAAAAAAAGAGGGAAGAATGAAGAGGGGGGAGAGGAGAGTTTCACAAAGAGGAAAAGAGAGAAAGAGAGAATTTTACAAAGAGGAAAAGAGAGAAAGAGAGAATTTTACAAAGAGGAAAAGAGAAAAAGAGAAAATAAAATCTGCGTGAGTACCGCGGGAAACGAAAATATTTAGGAAATAGGGGCTAAATTTCCGGCGTATATATATAGGAGGATAAAATAATGATTGTAGAATCCAAATTTGAATTACTCTTCTGCGGTAACTGCGATGGAATGGTATATTATTACAACAAACGCTTAGGCAAAATGATTGCCAGGAAATGGGTGAAACCTAAGACAACGGCAGCAAACCGGCGTTTGGGAGCAATTACCCGAAATTTGAAGTCCCTGAAGCCATCAGAAGGTTTTATCAAAGACCTGCGAGTTTATATTGCACTCTATGATTATTCTCCCGGCGAAAGACATTATATGAGCTGGCAAAATGTATATTTAACGCTGATGTATGCGCTGGCAAAGCAAAATCCAGCAGTTGATTTATTAACAATTACCCGAGAACAAATTACATCCGATAACCTGCCCTGCAAAAGTGTGAAAGACGCTATTGAAGCAGGACTTCTGCGTGAGGTTAACGGATATGAGAACTTGACGCAGGAAATATAAAAACCAAATATTTAAGGAGGGCTTTCTATTATGAAGGTTAAATTCAAGTACGGCATTAGAACCTATAGTGGAACTCTGGATGAGTTAACCTTTGGTTCCTATTTCAAAGACCGCGTGTGTATTGCACGCAGGTATGTAGTTCCTCGGCTTACAGATCAAAACGATTTGATTGGTAGCAAGATGAAGAACCTGGCTGTTATTTATGGAGATGTTTCGGAAAGCTACAAAGTAGAACTGAAACAATACGCTGCTATGCATTCCATTTTAACACCCAAAGGAAAACTTCCGGCTACTGCCTATGCGTTGTGGGTAAAAATGATGTTCCAATTTGCCAGTGCGGATGCGGAACATATTGACCTATCAACACTTACTTATTCGGATTTGCAAACCGTAGGCGACGACATTCTGTCTATTTCCTCCGCTGTATCCAACGGGTTTATGGATAATGTTCCCGGGGCGGATAAGCTGACGGCAAATATGTAAACAAGGGCGGGACTTAGTTCCCGCTTTTTTTTTCGCTTATTTTCCACAGATTTATTTTATAAAATATTCTTGGTAGTCATTAGTCATAAGCTCCCGAAAAATTATCTAACAGGCAAAGGTTAGAAAAGGTGCTATTGATTCCTTACTTAATTCCCGAAGAACGACAGGGATTTAGTTTTTCCTCTATAAAGAGTGATAAATGGAATGTTAATTGCATTTATGAAGATAGTCGCTTCCTGCTTATCCAGTCCTCTGAAAAGCGATGCAGGATAGCACCAAACAGCCGCAGGTAACTCTTTTCATCCGGGAATATCCTGAAACATTTCTCTCTTCGCTTGAGTTCTTCATTTAAGCACTCCATTAAGTTGGTGCATTTGATTCTACTCCAATGTGCTACTTCCGCTCTTTCATCTTTTTTTAACTTCGGTTGAGTTATGATCTTCTCCTTGTCTTTTAGTTTTATTAAAACCGTCAAAACAAAGTGCAGGAATCCGCCTCAACCCTTTTCTTCATCTGGCTTAACCTAATTTATACTAACCTTTGAGACACAACTTTCACTTTTTCCTTGACCTAAAGTTAGCACATATTTATCTAGTAATTGCAGGGGAAGATATGAAATATTTAGAGATAAAGGCTTTTTATCTTACTGATCAACCTATCGGAATGATAACTGATTTGTCTTCCGCAATTAGAGGTTTGTGGGGGCGAGGTTTACGCAAAATATACTGTTATCAGAAGCAATTGGAATGTAGTGAATGCCCTTTGGAAAATTGCACTTATTATGTCCTATTCGAGAAACAGCTTTCCTCTTCCGATCAATACCATCCTTATATTATTCAATCCAGGGTTATTAGTCCCTATCTAATTGAAGCCAAGTTTAAATTTTTCGGTTGGGTCTGTGATCATCTGGAAAAACTTCTTTATTCCATTATTAATACCAACAATATGCTTCTAAAGAGGGAAGGTAATTCATACAGATTAACCCTGCAGAAAATTGAAGATCTGAATTCCAACCAAATTTATAGTGCAGATAGTGAAATGATTACACGTCCTACGCTAAAAATGCTTTATTTCCGACCTGAGGAAGTTCCCTTATTGGAGATTACCTTCACAACTCCTTTACGCCAAAAACATCAAGGCAAGCTGATGAGTGAATTTATGTGGGAACCCTTTGCCAAGAGTTTAATCAATAGAATTCGCTTTATCAATGAACACTTTAATAGAAACGAACTGAATATTCCGGAACAGATAAATTTGGACGGAGTGGAAATAAAAGAAGCCAATACCTATTGGAGCGAAAAAATCAGGGTTTCCTTCCGGCAAGAAAGTAAAATGAGCATTGGTGGTTTGCTTGGTAGTGTTGTTTTAGCCAATGTTTCTCCCGAAATGATAGGTATGTTGAAATTAGGCAGATACTTACATACCGGTAAACAATGCACTTTTGGCAATGGCGAATTTGCCTTGCGCAACTTATCAGAAAATCAATCTGTTACGGAAAATAAATCCACACCAAGCCAAAATAAGGAAATATATTTGTCAGATAAATCTCCACCCTAAGCATATATTCAAGTAGGAATACAAGATTCCCAAAATAATATACTTCATTAGGAGGTAAAAAATGAAAACTAAAACAATCAAAATCGTCGTTATCGTTGCAACCGCTATTGCAACTATGGGAAAAACATTTCTTCAAACAACCAAAAAAGCTGAAGAATAAGGAGTGATTATGAGTTTATCTATTCATCATATCGTCCTCGCTGCTCTGATGCATGATGTAGGAAAAGTGATGCAAAGAGCTGGCTGTTCTGATGTTCCCAAATATAAAGAGAAATGTCGGAAGGATTCTAATAATTACCTTACTTATAAACATGCGATGTGGACTGCGGATTTTCTGGATAGTCATCCGCTTACTTTACCGGAAGGAAATTGGGAATCAATTGTAGAATTAGCCAGCTCTCATCACTGCAAGGACAGTTGGGAAATGCATAATTATGACCATTATTTGGATATGATTATGCAGGCAGATCAAATTTCTTCCAGTTGGGATAGAGAAGAGCCAGAAGAATCATCTACCGACAAGCAACGCTATCTGAAAGTGCCACTCTATTCTGTTTTCAGTAAGGTAAGCACCGGGGAAAATAAAACTGCAACTAACTCTACTCAATGGACATATCCCTTACAGAAGTTGACTCCGGATAATGCTTTTCCTAAGGAAAGTAATGATTTAATTGACCAAAGAGCTGCTTACAAAGCTCTCTTTGATAGCTTTGAAAAGGATTATTCAACTCTATGTGAATATTATAATGATTTGGCAAAGAAAAATATAGCCACTTTTGAAACGGAGCATTTTCCTCAATTTATTGATGCCGTAGATAGCTTGCTGAAAACCTATTTCTGGTGTGTTCCGGCAAATACTATGGAATCTACACCCATTGGTTCGTTATATCATCATCTGCATAATAGTGCTGCCATTTCCGCTGCTTTATATGCTCAAGATGAATGTAAAGAACATAGTGAACCTCCCTTTATAATTATTGCCGCTGACTTGAATGGTATTCAGAATTACCTTTACGACCTCAATCCGGAAAATTCTTCCAAAGCCAGTAAGCTCTTGCGTTCGCGTTCTTTTCAGATTCAGATGATTATGGAAATGTTGGCGGATAAAGTTATCAATGAACTTGATTTAAGCCACTTAAGCATTATTTCCAGCCAGGGTGGAAGGTGGTTTATTCTTGCCAATAACTCTAAAGAAAATGAGCAAAAATTGGAAGAAGTGAAGAGGACTGTAAACGCAGAAATGTTTACCAGGTTTCTGGGTTTGGTTAGTATTAATCTTAGCTGGGAAACAAAGCTGGGCTTGGCTGACCTGGGGAAAGAACATTTTATTAACACAATGAATCGGGTATATGAGTTCTTGGAAAAAGAAAAAATGAACAGGTTTTCTGCTTATCTGCAAAAGGATAATCAGTGGCAAACCGAAAACTTCGTTATCAATCACGATAATCTTTATTCCGACCAGATATGCGATTTTTGTAAACGGCGAAATTGCGATGATAAATCAAACGAAAAATATAGAGAAATTGAAAGCCCGGAAGAAGAAAACCCCCGCGTTTGCCATCATTGCTTACAGGAAATTAACTTAGGGAGAAATCTGGCTGAGAATAAAAACAAATTATTTAAGATTTGGCAGGGTGAAGAGGATAAAAATACTTATATCCACTTTGCCGGAATGAACTTTTCTCAGGTAAAAGCAGATGAACCGGAGGCGCTTAAAGGAAAAGAGCATTATTTTTGCCTCAGTGAAGAAAACAAAAACCTCCAAATTCCCAAACGCTATCTTGCTACCCAAGTTCCCATAAAAAATGGCAAGGTTTCTACTTTTGATGAAATTGCTAAACACAATGAAGGTTTGCAAGACAATGCTGTAATGAAAGGAGATGTAGATAATCTGGGTTATATTATAAGCCGCGGTTGGCAAAAAGATGATTCTGGAAATCCAATTTGCTCCATCACCGAATATTCAACCCTGTCCTTTATGCTGGATTATTTCTTCAGTGCCTATCTACCGGCTCTGATAAAAAAGCAATATCAGGATTCCATTTATACCATTTATTCGGGTGGAGATGATTTCTGCTTAATTGGAGCTTATGAAAAAGTAATAGCTTTCGCTTCAGAACTAAATGAAAAGTTCAATGAGTTCTGCGCTAAAAATCCGGATATTCATTTCTCTGCGGCAATTACTTTGGCTCATTCCAAAGAGCCAATAAAGTTCTCAATTAATTCTACAGAATTAAGATTGAAAGACGCAAAGCAGGAACCGCATAAGAATTCTTTGCACCTCTATGAAACCATTGTCCAGTGGGATAAATTAACCGATTTATTGGACTTTGCTGATAAATTAAATAATTGGTTAGATCAAGAAGAGCTAACTCTTCAATTCCTATATCGCTTGCTAACCTACCATCAAATGTATCTGGAAACCCTGAATAAAGAAAATGTAAACTATCGCAACTTTTTGTATGAGTCCCTTCTCAACTACGATATCAAAAGGAATATAGAAAAAATGAAGGACAATAAACTTACAAATCCTGAAATTGTAAATAAACTTAGAAGTTTAACCGGTTTGGAAGAGGGAAACACAATGAAGTATTTAAGAATCCCTCTCTGCCATACAATTTACAAAAACCGCAACAAAACAAGAACGATAAAAACAAAGGAGAATAAAAATGTATAATTACCAACAAAATCGTAATACCCCACCCGATAGTGTAAAGAAACAATATGGACCCTTTTTTAAAGAGGACGGTTCTTTAATTCTGGACTGGGTTGGCGAAAAAGCAAATATCACTTCAAAAGATTTTAGTGATAAAAAGATGTCATCTACAGGATTGAGAAACTTTTATAATGAATTCCTGCGGATTAAGCAACTTCCAACAGAGCATAAGCAAGAGAAATTAATTTTGATAAAACTTCTTGTTGCTAAAGCCAATTATAAAGAAATAAATTCAAAAGATAGAAGAAGCAAGATACCACATGAATTCACAATTTTTATTACTAAATTAGTTAAAGAAATAGGCGAAGATATCAAAAAATTTGAAAATGCCTGCTTAATTATGGAAGCCATAGTTGGTTTCTTTCCAAATGATAAAGGAGAATAAAAATGTTCACAACTAACATAATTACTGGAAAAATATTGCTTAGAAGCGGTTTACACATTGGTGGCAATAAGGATACTATGCAAATTGGTGGTATTGATAATCCCGTAATAAAGAATCCCTTAACCAATATGCCCTATATTCCGGGTTCTTCATTAAAAGGGAAGATGAGATTTTTACTGGAACATTATAATAACTTTGTTCAAGGCGATGGTAAGATACCAGGATTAAAAGTTAACGAGAGAGAAAATAAAATAGCCATAATTTTTGGGCATCTTGAGCATACTGAAAATAGTACTGATACCAAACCTACCCGGATTATTTTTTCCGATTGTAATATAATTGGGGCAAGAGATGAAACTGGTAATTTAATTACAGATCTTGAATATCTGAAAGAAAAAATGCTTTCCTGTTTTGTAGAAACAAAAACCGAAGTAACTATTGACAGAATTACAGGAACAGCGAAAAAAGGTGGTCTAAGATCTTTAGAAAGAGTGCCTGCAGGTGTGGTTTTTGATTTGCATATTGTGCTGAAAAATTACGAAGACAGTGATAAAGATAATCTGGAAATAATCAAAAAGGGCTTAAAGCTTTTGGAAAATGATGCTTTGGGCGGTTCAGGTTCCAGAGGAAGTGGTAGAATAGAATTTCTTGATCTTCAAGTTGATGGAGCTTCTATAGATTTAAAATCAATTCAGCTGTAGGAGGTCGTAATGACTACCTGGAAAATATCCTGGAAACCCTTATCTTCTCTTTCCACGCCTTTGCAGAGCGATACAATCTTTGGTCATCTTTGCTGGGCTGTAAATTACTTATGGGAAGATAAGAATAAACTTACGGACTTCTTAAATGCTCTTAAGGAAGCACCTTGTCTAATATTATCTTCAGCTTTTCCAGCAGGTTCTTTACCCAAACCGGTTATTCCCGTAAAGGATGAATTATTGGATGAAATAAGGCAAACTTTGAAAGGAGAGCTGAATGAAATTACGGATTTGGAAATTTCTCAAGTGCTTAAGGATTTGAAAAAAGATAAGTGGATAAGAAGAAAAGACCTACAAGAAAAGAATTTTGTCTATGATGTAAAAAATGATTTGAAATCTTTATCACTGGTGAAAGGTAAAGAAATACTGAAAAACAGAGGTAACCCCAAATTTAATCCTAAATCCGAAGAGGAAATAATAGAGTTTCACAATATGATAGATAGGATAACCGGCACCACTACCGGAAGCGGAGAACTATTTGCCAGCTCTACCGTATTTTATAATGACATCAGCTTTGAATCCTGGTTGGATACGGATTATTTTGGCGAATCTGAAATCAAGGAAATATTCCAGTTCATTGAACAGAATGGATTTGGCAAGGATAAGAACACCGGTAAAGGCAAATTTGAAATTCTGGTAGAAGAATTTCATTGGCAGGATTGTCCTCAGAATAATGCTTATCTTAATCTTTCCAATATGGTTCCCAGTTCAACAGATAGCACTATTGCATCCTATAATTCTAAAACTAAGTTTGGTAAAGTAGGAGGTGATTTTGCTATTCAGAAGACACCTTTCAAATATCCGATCTATATTATTGAACCAGGAGCTGTATTTTTTGCCCAAGGCAAGGATAAAAAACCGGTAGGTTCGTTACTAAGCAATATCCATCCCACCGAGAATATTGTTCAAAACCTGTATTCTTTTAGTATACCAATTAAGATAAGTGAGGAACAATGATTAGAGAAGGAAATATCAAATATAATGTGATTCCCTTAAGCTATGTTCATATTGGGAATGGCTCTACTTATGACCCCTTTAGTTTTGTTATCAAGAATGGTTATGCTTATAATATAAATCAAATCGCTTATATTGAATATCTCAAAAAAACAGCAAGTGCAGAATTTAATAAAGTGCTTGAATCTGAAGATTATAAATCTATACTGAGGTATTTATATGATTGTTTTGATCCCGATAACCATCTGTATTTAAGTCGCTATCCTGTAAATCCAGATATTGAATCTATTTTTTTAGAGCATATTAAAAATCCTGATAATCAGAATCAAATTTGGGCTTTTACCAAAAATGCATTAGGGGTTCCTTATATTCCAGGAAGTTCTGTAAAGGGAGCTATTCGTTCCGCTATTATTGCTGCTTTACAAAGTAAAATCCAATTAAAAAATTTGAAAAGCGATTTTGAATTTGAATTGTTAGCAGGTGAGAATGAAAAAAAGGCAACTGTTAGTTCTGACCCTTTCAAATATTTAAAAATTTGTGATGCTCCCTTATCTGATAATTATCTGGATATTGAACGCATTGAAAGAATCTATATTGACAAGAATAAATCTTCTGCTCCTATATACGCAGAAACAATTAAACCGTCAGAATTGCCAATAACTAAAACGACTTTAACTTTATCGGATAATTTCTTGCAACATAAAGGTATTCAGTATCTTTTTCCTCCTCAAATGAAGATTATTGATAAAATACTTGCTATATTCCAAACCATAAATAGGTTTTATTATAATAAAATTGAAGAACTTAATAAAAAAATAACTAATCCCGAAATAAAAGATGCATATAAACTAATTATTCTGGAATTAAAAAAACTTCTTTCTAATAATCGATCAGGTAATTTTATCCTTCATATCGGAAAGGGAGCTGGAACAAATTTATTACAAATCCAAACTCCCAGTAGTGAATTTCCAAAAACCATAAGTTTAGTGGATAAAAAACCTATTGGCTGGCTTAAATTTGAGTTTTATAAATAAGATAATTAGAATTTGGGCAAAGTAAGATGGTCAATAATCTACCTATGGGTTGGATGAGATTAACTTTTTAATATAGAGGAGAAAAAATGAATTCTATTATCCTTTCGCCGGTCGGAACCAGTATTTTTACTAAAGGGAAGTTTCCTCCCGAAATTAATAAATTCTCTAACTGCAAAAAGTTAGAAGAGATTCCTTCCGACCAGCGAGAGGAAATTTCTTCTTATATTCAAGAGGTAAAAGAATTGTTGCTGTCTTCCTCTATGGAAGATGTAAAAAAAAGGTCTGCCGAGCTGAATGGCATTATTCGTTATTATAATGATAATCTGCGTAATGCTGCAAAGGATATTCATTATTTGTTACCGAGTGATACTTATATTGGAAGAAGTGCCTGTGAGATAGTAAAAAGTTTTCTGCAAAATTATGTTAAAGATGTAAGGATTATGGAGATTAAGGATTTGCAGACCTACGATTGTGAAGGATTTCAATATGCATTAAGTGATTTGGTTAGCCAAATAATGACTATTAAAGAAGGGTTACTTTCTGAGCAAAAATTAATCTTTAACCTTACTGGCGGTTTCAAATCCATTCTTTGCTTTCTGCAATCGCTGGGGATGTTTTACGCTGATGAAACAGTTTATGTATTTGAATTTTCCGATTCTTTGTTGAGGATACCGGCTTTACCTGTAAAGTTAGTTCCTGATGATTATCTGAAAGAGTATATAACTGTTTTTCGCCGTTTGCACAATGGTTTGTCTGTTACTGAAGAGGAATATAATAAAATTCCGGAGAGTTTAATTCTCAAGCTTTATGGTGAACCAACTCTTTCTGCTTATGGAAAGATTGTTTGGGATAATTTCCGCAAAGACCTCTATTCCGAAAAGCTGTTAGATTCCATCAGCCCGAAAGTAAAATACAGTGAGAGCTTCTGGAAAAGTACCAAGGACTTGGAGAAAGACCGTTTTTATAATCTGAATATGCGTATTGATGAAGTCAGTTGCTTTATGGAAAAGGAAAATAAACCCAATCCCGCTTCTTTAGACCTGAAAAAATTAGAAATCCCTAAAGGAATTAGCACTCACGAATTTGACGCTTGGGCAGATAAAGATGCTAAAAGGGTCTTTTGTCATTTTGAGCAAGATACTATGGTTTTAGATATTCTTTTGGAGGGCTTACACTAATTGCATTATTTTTTGTTCGGCTTTTTTGATTAGTTCCTGCTTCTGTTCTTTGTTTTGAAAAGAGCTTACAAAACTATTCCGAATCAGAGTTAAAATCTCCCATTTACTTAATCCGCCTTCTGTCATTTTAGCCGCTTTTAAATATTCTTTGCTGATATCGGTTCTGGAAATTCCCGGATCGTCAGAACAAATACAAACCTTTATCCCTTTTTGTAAATATTGTTTCAAAGGATAAATACACATTTTAGAAGTAGAATTAATACTATAGTCCCGATATCCCTTTATTTGAAAATTGCTGCTGGGACAAAGTTCAATAGCAGTTCTCTTGTCTTTCAGTTTTTCCATCAGGTTTTCATCATCTTGCAAATATAACCCGTGTCCAATTCTATCGGCATTTAAGTTATACACTGTATTCCACATATTTTTAACAGAAGTAGTTTCTCCGGAGTGAATAGTAATTCTTAGGCAATCCTCCAATAGAGGTAATATTTTTTCTCTTAAAGAAATTGTTTCTCCCATTTCCGGCCCTGCCAAATCAAAACCACAGATAAAATCGCTGATTTTCCCATTTTGTCCTTTTAATTCTTTACACAGATTGATGTGTTCATTTAAAATTTTAGGGCTTTTATGTCTACTACCGATGATAATTAAACGGAAAACGCATTCTGCATCTTTCAATTCGTCATACAATATTTCCACCACTTCAGTTGCTTTTAAATTATTGGTATAGTTACAAGGTGAGCATCTTAATTCCTTATAAAGCAGGTTATTCTTTTTTGCATCATCTTTCAATTGCTTACATATCTCTCGTAATGCTTCTTCTGTTTGTAATAGGGTAGAACCCTGAAAATCGCCAATCTCCTCATATCTGTTTAAGCCGATTGCTATAAAGTTTTCTTCCTGAAGCATATCTCCCCAGATAACCTGTTCCAGCAAATTTTCATTGTTCTCAAAACAGAGTAAATATAAACTGCTATCTAAGCAGCGTAAGTTATTTTCCTGCATATTTATTGCTTTCCAGGTTGCTCTCAGCTCATTAAGGTTTTTCTTTTGGATAGAAGCAGTAATTTCTCTTTCCAGTTCTTTTTCCTTTAAGCTGTTACCTAAATATTTAGCATTTGCTGTAGCAATCTTAATTAATCCTTTAGTATCTGCAAAACCACCCAAATGACAATGTAAATCAGTTTTGGGTAAATTATACAGCCACCTCAGGTCTTGTTTGCTGTTATCAATTCCGTTTATATATTTCTTTTTCAGCTCATTTATTTTGTCGGGATTTAACAGATGAAGAATTTGAAAATTGGAAGCGGGTTCAGAATAGCGCAGTTTATTATAATAGTTGATTGTAAGATTATCCTGTTGTGCTTGTAGCTTTTCTACCAAATCCAGAAAGGAGGTATCTTCATCATTATAGCTATATATATTATCTGTAATTTCAGCTTTAGGAAGTTTAACTTCATTGTCCTCCATTAATTCTGCCAGTTTACCGGCAGGAATATCTTTATTATAAAGAACCGGGGTTATTTTGTTTATTTCTTGATAAGCTATATTTTCCGGTGTTGTCTCCAAATCAAAATTCACCATCCCCTCGGCTAAAATATGAATCATTGCTTTGCACCCAAATAGATATGCAGCTTGTTGTATGTCACTGCTCATTGTTTTTCTGCCACCGCTAAGGCATAGATAAAGGTCTTGTGTGTTTCCTGTTTTATAAACCTTATAAACGATGCTATAAATTAAGTTTCTCATCATTCTGGCATCATTTTGGCTTAATATATCGGTCAGTTGGTTTAACTTATGAAATTGCAATTCTATATTTAAATTTTGAGCTGTTAACCAATTTTCTACCTCTTGTTTGCTGGTTGTAAAACTATCTTCAGTACAAATCATCGTGATAGATGTTACCGGTTTCAATTGATTCTCATCTATTTCTGCCTGCAATGCTTCAAAATTTTTATGGTTACAATACAGAGGGTATTGTTGATAATTTAAAAAGCCCACCACTTCTGCAATCAAATGACTCGTTTTACCCATTGAGACGATTAATTGGCTCATATTTTAGCTCATAAATTTAACATTTTATCCAGGGAGAACACACACCGATATTTTGGCTCTTCAGCATTAAACTGATAGTGATAAACATCAACTGGCAAAAAATGTCCTACAGCAATTCCCAAAGCCATACAAAGTGCGGTAGGAGCTGTCTGAAACAAATGAATTCTTTCCCAATGATATTCTTGTCTGGCTGTATTTAAAGCAGAATTTATTTCTTGCAAATATGGCAGCCAGTTTTGGCTTGTTTCCATTACCCCTTGGTTTTCTCTGGCTTGTATAATTAAGAAATTATTTATCTGTAATTGTTTTTGACAATATGCTTTTGCCTCTCCAATCGGATTATGGCTTCCCAGATAAATAATGAAACCCAGTTCGTTTTTATGTGGCTCATTAATTAATAGTTCGCTTTGGATATATTGGTAGTCCTCTTTTTTAACAGAAACATTTTTCAGTTGCCTGGCATTTTCTTTTCCGTAGAGGATAAAAACCTCGTGGTAAGTAGTATTGGAAAATTCCATTTGTAAAATACTTACTGCTCTTTTAAATCCGAAAAGAGCACCAATTCCCAATTGCAAAGTGCTTATTTGTCCGGCATAAAACCATAAGACCTTCTTCGGCATCACCTTATCTTCCAGAAGTTTGAATTTATCTTTCACCTGTTCTTGCAGCAATTTTTGCCAGGCATTGGCTTCAAAAGGAAGAATGCCATTACCGAAAATAGCCAGGTCACTATTTGTGATACCGTAAAAATCTTCCAATAGTTCATAGCTAAACCAGCTGAATTTTTCCTGCACTTTTTGTTCCATTGCTTTTTGCCAACGCTTTAGTTCATTCTCTTCACCTTGATATTGAATAACAGGCAGGGGAATGGTTTCAGTATTTAACCAGGCATCAAGCTGTTCAATTTTTTTTATTCTATGCACCAGGTTTTGGCAGCAGCGCTTTTTGTATTCAATTTCTTCTGCTGTAATAATTTCTCCGGAGGGCAAAACAATACCGCTATAGGCAATTTTAGAGATTATTTTTTCATCTTTTACTAGCAAAGTTGCCAAAACTGCCAGTTGCCAGGAATTTCCCTGTATATTTTTATTAAAACCGATAAGGCAGTTTTGCTTTCCTAATTGTGCCAAATAGCTGAAGTTTTCAATTTTATCGCCTAAAATGGCTAATGCTATCGGTTCCTCGGATTTCAGTTTATATACAAATACTTTTGCTAAAAAAGCATTTTTCCGGCTATCTACCGCCGGGAAAAGACCTATTTTAGGTTGTTGCTGGCTAAGGGATTTTAGTTCGTTTTCCGAAATTCCCCAAAGCTTACTTAACTGGGTTAAATATTTTCTCTTAGCGGAAAGCCAAAGCAGAGCATTCAGCTTTATATACGGGTTGTTTGCTTTTTCCAGTAAATTATAAACCCACTCTTCATCATCTTCTGAAACTCTATCTTGCTGAATGTATTGCAAAATTATAAGTTCTGCTTCTGCTGAACCGCTTTTTAAATATTTATCGGCTGTTTCGTTAAATTTTGGCATTTTTTATATTTCCTATTCCTCGGAACTTTTTTTTATCCTGCTATTTTACTCTCTCTTCGCCAGGTTAAAACCCGGCTACTTCTAAATGAGTTATGGTTATTTTATTCACCGGATTAAAATCCGTTGTTATTATCTATCGTTCCTACGGAACTTTTTTTGTTCTGTCTTCATTTCTTATATTCAAAATCCTGTAAATCCTTTTTATCCTGTTCATCCCATACTTATTCTCATTTGTTAATCTGCGTCATCCGCGAAATCTGCGTGAACCCTTCCTTCAAAGCACCTTAAGCTTTATATCCAAAAGGTCTTGTGCCTGTTTTGGGAAAAAGGGCACAAAATTTGCCAGGACAATTTGTTTAGGCAATTTTCCTTTAAACACTATTATATTTCCACAACGAATTTCCGCTTTTTTATCAATCAGATTTTCATCCGGAAGTAATAGTAAATTATGGCATTCATCTTTTTGCAATGTATAATTCTCAGCAAAATAAGCATAGTCATTGAGCTTCTTCATATCAGGAGAAATAATACCCAGAGCAAATTGTGCTATATGTTTATCGGCAGCCGCAAGTTGCAAAGTATCTTCAGGTTTTCTTTTATATTGCAGTTCAATCTGAGGAATCCAAATTAGGGGATTGCTTTGTCTGCATCTTAATTCCAAGGTAATATTATGTTCCATAATCCGGAATTTGTTTTCGGGACTTTCCAGGTCTGTATTTATATTTTTATTAATTGGATGCTCTTTTTTCAGTTCTAATTTCAACTTCTCCAAATTCTTTCTTTCAATAAAATCCATTTCTATTGCCTCTTCAATTTCTTGTTCTGTAATATAAAAGTAGTTATCTGTTTCCAGAATGTATTTTCCGCTGTCGGTTGCAAACAAAATGTCAAATTCACTGGCAAAAACAGTATAGGGGCTTAATTTATAAGCTAAATACCGATCCTTTCCCATTTCGTCTATTATTAAACAGCAAATTAAATAATCGTTATTTTCAAGCATTATAATACTACCGGGTAATTGATCGGGATACTGTTTGGGCTCTGGAAAACTGAATTCTGCATCTTCAGGCAGAAATAATTCCCTATCTTCCAGTTCTATTGGGGGCGTTTTTGTCTCTTTTTTAATACCCTCCAAATATGCCTGGTATAAAAGTTCTTTATCTTTTTCGTTCATTATAAACTCCTTATCTTTATTCGCCCTTTTCTTTTTTATATGTAGGGTAAGGTGGACAGCTCTGACATATTTTTTTCAGGAAGTTATAAATAAAAAGGCGACCTACATTGTCATCAAAATTATTGTTTTCCAATGTCTGTTTAAACTTTTTTCTGATTCTTTCGTGCAGTTTATAGATATTATCCCTACTTTCATCCCTTAAACGCTTTGTTCCTCCTTTACTTGGTTCTTCCAATTCATGGCATAAAACATTTATTTCTCTTTTGTCCCATTCTTCATTTATTATAATTACCAGTAGTTTAGCTTTATATCGGTTAACAATATCATATTGAATATAGGGTAAATCTATAAATTGTTTATTGTTGTAGTTCCCATAGTATTCTTCTCTTAAAATATGATTAATCTTGTCTTCCATTAGTTCATTAATGAATTCTTCCACACAATGCTTTGTAATATTTTCCGCAGTTTTGTAAAGATATTTGCCAAAGTCCTCTTCCTTACCCAATTCTTTTTCTTTCTTTTTCAGCTTGTCTACTTGAGGCAACATCTTCTCAATTATTTTCCCCATTAAACAATAATACATTTCTCCCTCATCCAAACTTGCCTTGAGACATAAATCTTTCAGCAATTTAAACTGAACAGGCCTTTTACCCAAAAACATCCGGATTAGTGTAAAAATTTGATATTGTAGCTTTTTGTCGCTGCTTAGCAAATTCGGCTGTTTCAGTACTGTCCATAAGGCATTTTCCAGAGAAATTATGTCTTTATCATTTTCTCCATCATTTCGCCATTTTTGGTAACCTTGATTGAAGGTATTTTTCTTTTCCATACTGATTTCCTTCTTTTGCGTTTTTTTCCTTATGAAATAGCTTTGTTTTTTTGTCAATCAAAACAGTTTGCTTTACTTTGAACTTTGAACTCCCGCACTTTGAACTTTGAACTTTGAACTCCCGCACTTTGAACTTTGAACTCCCGCACTTTGAACTTTGAACTCCCGCACTTTGAACTTTGAACTCCCGCACTTTGAACTTTGAACTCCCGCACTTTGAACTTTGAACTCCTACACTTTTTCCTTACTTATCTGTGGTGGAGATGCCGTGGTGCCTCTTCGGCTTTTTGCACCTAATGGCCATTGCATCACCACGATATCTAATAGGGTAAGATCTAATTCTATTAGTTCTTTTGCTCTCTGCTTTCGGCTTTCTAAAAAATTTGTCCAATTTTTTTCACTTCTCCCCATATCTAAAAAGTAGAACTGTGTAATTATTAGTTAAAAATTCCAGAATAAAAACAAACAAAGGAGTAAAAGATGATTTTAGATAACATCACTAACTTGGGAAGTAAAGAAATCAAGTTTTCGGAAAATGAATTTCATTCTTTCCGGGTGCGTTTTAATAATCTTTTTATTAAAGAAGATATTGAAACGGCTCATAACCTCGCTTTAAATATGCTGCCTGTTGAAAATCTGCAAAGTTCCGAACTGGTAGAATTGGCTCGCTGTTTTCAACTTTTGGGAGATAAAGATAACACTCTTGCTTGTTTGGAAAAAGCTATTCAAATTGATTCTCATAACAAGAACGCCAAAATGTTGAAACTGGAATTGCTGGATTCGCTGGAGCAAAAAGAACAATATTTAGATTTTTTACAGCAATGTTTGGAAAGTGACCCTCAAGAAAAGCAGTATTATTTACTTTTACATAGCTATTATACTGAAAATGGACAAAATGAGCTTGCTGAAAATATATTCTCTCTTGCTTTAAGTTATGGAATAGATTTGGAGCCACCTAATCCGGATATAGAAATTTCTGTTGCTGATTCCCTTGTTGAACCGGAATGTATAGATGATCCTATTCTAATAAACAGCTATCTTACTCTCTTTGCGGGGAGGGAAAATTGCCATTCCAGGCAATGGGTTTCCGATAAAGGTAAGACAGGTTATACTCCTGTTATGGAACCTCTAAATCCTGTATTGATCCGTAATCATTTACAAGGTATTCAGACCTTGGGTGTGTATCAATTAACATTGAATAATCAAGTGAAATGGATTGTCTTTGATATTGATATAATTAATGATTATCTTGATGATCTGCATGATCCTCATTTTCGCGAATGGATAGATAACGGTTTTCTGCAAGTGCTAAGTAATTTTGATAATATTTTACAAACCTTTCATCTAAAAGCCGTCTATGAATATAGTGGTTATAAGGGTTATCATATTTGGTTATTTTTACAGGAAGTTACCAGCGCGGCTATTGCCAGAAGTTTTGCCTTGAAACTTGCCTCCCAAATTGATCTCAGTTCTTTTCCTTTGAAAATTGAGGTCTTTCCGAAACAAACAAGAACTTCTGCCAATAATTTTGGTAGCTTGATCAAGCTTCCGGGAGGAATACATCGTTTTTCCGGTTTGAAAAGTAATTTTTTTAATCTGAAAGATGGTGTTTTGGAGCCGCTACCTCTTACTATGCTTTTAAAACAACCTCCTTTAATTTCTCCCGCTGATTTTATGTCTGCATTATGTTCCTTACAACCGGATTTTTCCTTTGGCAAAACGGATTATGCTTTAAATGAAGAGCAAACAAACAAGATAGAAGTTCCCTTATTAGGTTCTAATACTCCCCCGGAACTTGATCCCCAATGGCTTTGGCTGAAACAACACTGTTCTGCTCTTGCTTTTATTTGCCAGGAGATTGAAACACACCATCTTTTAAATAAGGAACAGAAAAAAGTGCTGATCCATTGTGTTGGTCACTTGGAAAGAGGACCCGATATCGTAAACTACTATCTCAGGAAATGCAGTAATTGCGAACCTTCAGATCTTTTAAAATCTCCCCTGAAAAGTAATGTAATAAGCTGCAACAAAATACGCAATTACTTAAACTGCAACGGTCTTGATTATGATTGCTTTTGTGATTTCACAGCTAAAATGTCCAGTTACGATCATCCTCTTGTGCATTTGGAGGATTTTTCACCTGCAAATTATTCTCCTTCCGGAAATAATGAATTAATGCTCAAAGAGACAATTTATAAATATCTGGATATTAAGCGTAGAAATAATGAACTAAGTGGAACTCTCCAACAACTGGAAAAACAAATCTTAGAGCTTTTTGAACATATTGGAGTGGAAGAATTTATAACTCCTTATGGAATCTTGAAAAAAATCACTTCCGAAAATAGCGTAAAATTAATCCTAAAGCTAAATTAGAAGGATATTATGAACCAGAAATCGGAAATTGTAAACAATGCTTGGAACCTTATGAAACAAGGCAATTATAAAGATGCCCTGCCCATACTGGAAACTTCTCTAAATGAAGACCTATCCCAAAACTATTTTTTGGCATCTCTTTTACTGGATTGCTATAATAAGCTTGGTTTATACCAAAAAGCAATAGCTTTGGGAGAAGAACTTTGCTCCAAAGAAAACTGTTGGGCTTCCATCAAACAAAGCTATGCCTGGAGTTTATATTTTGCCTATTTTAAAAATTCCGCTACCCTTTCTCCCGAAGAAGCAATTCCTATTCTTGATAAAATGGCACTCATAACCGATTGTAATAAAAAAGTAAATCCCCTTTCTTTATCTATCTTTTCCTATCTTTCCCAAAATAAACAAATTACCCCGGAACTAACTATTCAATTGCTGGATATGCTAAAGTTTGATTTACTGGATGATAAACCTGTTCAATTGAAAAAAAACGGTAAAACGCTTGCTTCCCCCAAAGAACGATTTATTTGTTATTATACCAAGGCACTTTATATGGAAAAAAATTACTCCCGCTGCATAGCTTGCTGTAAACGTGCTTTAGAATTAAGTTCAAATTCAAAAAGGCAAACTACTTTTAATGACGCTCAAAATAAAGCAACTACCAATGCTGATAGTAACCAAGCAGCTTTGTTTATCTCTTCCGATAATCTGATCTGGATAAAAAGGCGTCTGGCTCTATCTCTTTATTACTTAGGTGAATATGAACAAGCAGAAGAAATTATGAAGCAAATAATCAAGAAAAAGAAGGATTGGTTTTTATTTCACGAATTAAGCCAAATTGTTTATAAAAAAAATGAACCAGAAAAAGCTCTTAGTTATGCCGCAATGGCTTCTTCTGCTATTGGAGATGCAGAAATGAAAATCCATCTCTGGGATTTTCTGTATCAGCTATTAGTGGAAACCAAAAATTATCCTCAAGCTGTTAAAATTCTTTCTCTTGCTGCCGCTATTCGCTTTCAAAAAGGATGGAATATTTCTCCTTCCCAAAAACAGGAATTAGCAAAATATAACCTAATTCCCGAAAAACTACCTCCCTTTAAAGATATATTAAATGAACTAAAACCTTGGTTTGCCGAAATCTCTTATGCTGAAAATGAGCGTTTAACTGGTTATATTGCTAATTTGTTGCCCCATAAAAAAGCCGGTTTTATCAATTCCGGTAATAAAAGCTTCTATTTTAAAGTTTCAGCTTGCTTATTTAACCCGGAATATATTGTCCCAGATACAAAAGTATCCTTTATTGCGGAAAGCAGTTATGATCCCAAAAAACAGAAGGATTCCGTTATTGCTGTTAATATCAAAAGGATTGAATAATGCCGGTTGTTTATATTGCCGATCAGGGCTCTCACATTTGTAAAAAAGGTGATCGTCTTTATGTTTATAGAGGAAATCAGTTACTACGCTGGTTTCATACAAAGGATATTATCCAGCTGATTCTGGTTGGTAATATTGGTTTAACTTCACAGGTTGTTACCTATCTCCTTAAAAACCGCATTGATACTGTCTTCCTTTCCTATTACGGAAAATTTAAAGGTCGTTTGGTGGGTGAATTTGGTAAAAATGTTATGCTACGGGTTAATCAATTCCAATACCTTAATGAACCGGAAAATCGCGTTTATCTTGCTAATCTTATTATCCGGGGGAAGATTGAAAATTCCTTGCTTCATTTAGCAAAAAGAAAAAAGCGAAATAAAGCTGAATCCCTTACCTTTGCCTATATAAAAAATAAGGCATTGTTGGCTCAGCTCAAAACTCAAATTCTACCTAAAGATATTTTACTTGGCTATGAAGGAATTGCTGCTAAAAATTATTTTGCTGCCTTTCCTGATCTTATTGCCAATCCGGATTTCCCCTTTTCCGGAAGAAATAAAAGACCGCCCAAAGATGAAGTAAATGCTATGCTTAGTTTATCATACACTTTTCTGATGAATCAAGTTATGTGCGCTGCTTATATCTGTGGCTTAGATCCCTATTACGGAGCTTTACATGATTTGGATTATGGAAGACAATCTCTCGTTCTGGATATTATGGAAGAATTCAGACCTCTGATAGATAATATGGTTATATCACTGATAAACCGTAAAGAAATTCGCCTGGAACACTTTCTTTATAATACTTTGCCCGATGATGAAAATTCCGATTTGGATAATTCTACTCTCCCCGTTTCTCTCACCAAGAATGGTATGAAAATTATCATCACCGCTTTCAGTAAACTGATAAATAGCAAGTTTAACTATAATCAACTATCTGAACAGTGGATTCTAAAAGATATTATTACCCTTCAAATTCGAAAACTGGCTGCCCATTTTGATAATAAAAAGGAGTATTCACCCTTCCTATGGCTATAACTTATACCGCTGGAGGAATTTTAAGTTTGAAGGTAGCAATGCTGAGATATACTTTAACCATCTCTATAACTTATCTGACAGGGAGGATTCTTAATAACAATAAATGGTTCTCTGCCCTCTGCCCTCAGCTTATAATAAGGAGTTCTATTATGTCCCTAAACAAACATCTCTATGTCGTCGCTTTTGATATCGTTTCCGATAAAATTCGCTACCGCTGTGTTAAAATTCTCCTTTCCTACGGACAAAGAGTCCAAAAAAGCGTTTTTGAATGTATCCTAAACGATAAACAATTCCTGGATATGAAATCCAAACTTGATAACACTATAAACCCCGAAATAGATAGCATTCGCTATTACCTCCTCTGTGCAAATTGCGAAAAAAACATATCTGTCTCCGGAATCGGATTATATTCTTACTTTGAAGATCTAATCATCGTTTAAAAACTCTTATCTCAATGAGTTATTTGCTTTCCCTGCGTATGAATAGATTCCTAATATCATATCTTCAAAATCAAAAAGATATTTTATGCTTGACTTATTTTATGATTGATTATATAAGGAAAATTGTATGTATAGCTAACTCGCTATATAAACCTTGGCAAGACAAAAAAAGGAGCTGATATTATGATTATTTATGTATGCCCCAAAAATAATTATAAAAGAACAGCGATTGCCTGCTCTCTATGCAATTTCGCTAAACTGCTCTATTATAACATAGTTACAAGCTCTATCCACAAAATCATTGTCCCAAACACAATTACTTGCTATATATACAATTATACAAAATATGCATCTATACCCCATACCCCCAATCATAAATCTATTAGCCATTGCCATTTTGATAACGATGAATACTTTATGCTTAATGCCTAAATGTATGTGCTATTGAAATAAACTTGACCCGTTTGAGGGGATTGTGACATAAAGGTTCATCTTCATCAGCAGTGTCAGAATCAGAATTGAAATAAACTTGACCCGTTTGAGGGGATTGTGACTTAAGCTACATCAGGAGGAAGCATTCCCTGATGTAGGTTATGATTGAAATAAACTTGACCCGTTTGAGGGGATTGTGACATTCCGGGCTTTTTCCGAGTCAGGAACAATATTATCTGCATTGAAATAAACTTGACCCGTTTGAGGGGATTGTGACTAAAGTCCCAGTCTGAAGATAATATTGTGTTTATAGCCATTGAAATAAACTTGACCCGTTTGAGGGGATTGTGACGTAAATACTAATCCTATCAGTTTCATTTTTCCTCCTATTGAAATAAACTTGACCCGTTTGAGGGGATTGTGACAGGAATAGTCATTTTTCCACGAAGCACTACTGCGATATTGAAATAAACTTGACCCGTTTGAGGGGATTGTGACAAAAAAGCACTCCAAACAGCTTGGAGAGGTTTTGTTTTGAGAATTGAAATAAACTTGACCCGTTTGAGGGGATTGTGACTTTAGATTGTGCATTGAATCGAAGGCACCATCCTTATATTGAAATAAACTTGACCCGTTTGAGGGGATTGTGACTATCCCCAATTATCTTTGTTTTCACCAAAGATTCTGGAAATTAATTGAAATAAACTTGACCCGTTTGAGGGGATTGTGACGTGAACGCTTTTTTGGTCAAGCAAGGTGTTTTTAAATTGAAATAAACTTGACCCGTTTGAGGGGATTGTGACTTTAAAGCTTTAAACACTTTGAATTTGTTAGCTAAATCCATTATTGAAATAAACTTGACCCGTTTGAGGGGATTGTGACTTTTTGTTGTAGAAATATTCGAAAGCTTCATAGTCTTCCATTGAAATAAACTTGACCCGTTTGAGGGGATTGTGACGACCACGAATTGCCCCGATATTTCGTTTTAGCAATACGATCATTGAAATAAACTTGACCCGTTTGAGGGGATTGTGACTCAAAATATGGACAAGAACGATAATCGTGATAACAGATATATTGAAATAAACTTGACCCGTTTGAGGGGATTGTGACTATATTTCGGAGATTGACTTCTTATCTACCTCGTATTTTAATTGAAATAAACTTGACCCGTTTGAGGGGATTGTGACAAACACGATGAACAATACCATCCCGATGGCGGTTAATATTTGTATTGAAATAAACTTGACCCGTTTGAGGGGATTGTGACATGGAAGTGAAGCCTATGGGTTCATAGATTGCCCAATATTGAAATAAACTTGACCCGTTTGAGGGGATTGTGACATTAGGATACATAGCGGAAAAAACTGGCACAGGATCTGCGATTGAAATAAACTTGACCCGTTTGAGGGGATTGTGACCAATTGAGGCTCCTCATCCCGGTTCATGGTTCTGTACAATCTATTGAAATAAACTTGACCCGTTTGAGGGGATTGTGACGATCGCTCTGAACCCAGATTTCAGCCTTCACATATGACCCATATTGAAATAAACTTGACCCGTTTGAGGGGATTGTGACGATCGCTCTGAACCCAGATTTCAGCCTTCACATATGAATTGAAATAAACTTGACCCGTTTGAGGGGATTGTGACCGTCTTCCTGGTAATACGAGATCACCAGGAAGGGCTTTCCTATTGAAATAAACTTGACCCGTTTGAGGGGATTGTGACAATTGACTCAGCAACAAGCTCGCCATTGGCTTTGGTTGCTCATTGAAATAAACTTGACCCGTTTGAGGGGATTGTGACACTTCTGCCAAATCTTTAGCAGAGCCAAAAAGCGTCCTATATTGAAATAAACTTGACCCGTTTGAGGGGATTGTGACAAGATCTTTGGGGTCATCTCTTGCTCAATGTCAAAATTATTGAAATAAACTTGACCCGTTTGAGGGGATTGTGACTTCGAACTGGGAAATAACCGTTACTTCTAATAAGTTCATATTGAAATAAACTTGACCCGTTTGAGGGGATTGTGACAATGACCTCAGTTTTTCTTGTTCAGGAAATACCCACTTGAATTGAAATAAACTTGACCCGTTTGAGGGGATTGTGACAAGATCTTTGGGGTCATCTCTTGCTCAATGTCAAAATTATTGAAATAAACTTGACCCGTTTGAGGGGATTGTGACTTCGAACTGGGAAATAACCGTTACTTCTAATAAGTTCATATTGAAATAAACTTGACCCGTTTGAGGGGATTGTGACAATGACCTCAGTTTTTCTTGTTCAGGAAATACCCACTTGAATTGAAATAAACTTGACCCGTTTGAGGGGATTGTGACTTGGTTCACGGCTGCTTCGTACCATTGAGCTTGTGCCATATTGAAATAAACTTGACCCGTTTGAGGGGATTGTGACATTAATCTTCCTTCCAGATATCGCACTGGAAGGTTGGGATTGAAATAAACTTGACCCGTTTGAGGGGATTGTGACTCTCTGTATCTCTTATACAGAGAATTCCCGAATCATCATATTGAAATAAACTTGACCCGTTTGAGGGGATTGTGACTCAACCTATTTTCTGTACCTGTTGAATGAGCACATTCATTGAAATAAACTTGACCCGTTTGAGGGGATTGTGACATGATTATGATTAACAAAACTACGGTTATGAATAGATACATTGAAATAAACTTGACCCGTTTGAGGGGATTGTGACTTAAAAATTGACCGTTAATACACGCTTTTAAGCTAACGCTGAATTGAAATAAACTTGACCCGTTTGAGGGGATTGTGACTCAACTAAACCACAAACGAATGCTGGAAACGCCCATCCTATTGAAATAAACTTGACCCGTTTGAGGGGATTGTGACACTTACCCAAATTTCAGCTCTAACAAATGAACCAAATTTTGGAATTGAAATAAACTTGACCCGTTTGAGGGGATTGTGACATTCTGTACCGAAGAAATACTACTTCTCTTCACAGCGAATTGAAATAAACTTGACCCGTTTGAGGGGATTGAGACTCAATTACTTTTTTTTCAACTTCTTTCTTTGTCATTTTTTGATTGAAATAAACTTGACCCGTTTGAGGGGATTGAGACTATTGATAGATTTATCCCTCAATGCTTGAAGGAATTTTTCTCATTGAAATAAACTTGACCCGTTTGAGGGGATTGAGACCATCCACAAGCCATTTACATAGCCACATACGAATGCTGGAATTGAAATAAACTTGACCCGTTTGAGGGGATTGAGACCACATCAACTTCATAACGAAGCTAATGCGTTCGTTATAATTGAAATAAACTTGACCCGTTTGAGGGGATTGTGACCCTCTCTTCTTCTTCACCTCACACCGGGGGGAGACATTCCATTGAAATAAACTTGACCCGTTTGAGGGGATTGTGACGGAAATGGCTTCTGCTAATACAGAGGCAGACCCGAAAAGATTGAAATAAACTTGACCCGTTTGAGGGGATTGTGACTGAACTGGAAAATATCCAAAAGATCTAATGATCCCTTCTGCATTGAAATAAACTTGACCCGTTTGAGGGGATTGTGACTTGGCTTCTTCAATAGTGATTGCCCGCATTTCGGAATTATTGAAATAAACTTGACCCGTTTGAGGGGATTGTGACATTACTTTTTGGTTTTTTCTGTAAATCGCGACATAATTGAAATAAACTTGACCCGTTTGAGGGGATTGTGACCTATTCGTACCCTATCATCACACGGATCATACCGGAAGATTGAAATAAACTTGACCCGTTTGAGGGGATTGTGACTCTTTTCTGAATTATACAGGTTTTTCCATCCCCTAAATGGATTGAAATAAACTTGACCCGTTTGAGGGGATTGTGACTTAAACTGTTGTTTCAGTGGAACTAATCCACTGGCCTTTATTGAAATAAACTTGACCCGTTTGAGGGGATTGAGACAATATTCTTCTTATTCGGGTTAATTTTTCAATTACTTTTTCATTGAAATAAACTTGACCCGTTTGAGGGGATTGAGACCCAATTCTGCGCCTTTTCGCTCACCGCCCAAAATCCATATTGAAATAAACTTGACCCGTTTGAGGGGATTGAGACTACCACAAGTTCCATAATGATGTACTCCTCCCTCTTCAGCCCAATTGAAATAAACTTGACCCGTTTGAGGGGATTGAGACAATAGATAAGGTTTCCCATTTTCAGACATAATGGGAATTGAAATAAACTTGACCCGTTTGAGGGGATTGAGACGCATTTGAAAGGCAAGGGTCAGAAAAACGGAGCCATTGTCGGTTTGATTGAAATAAACTTGACCCGTTTGAGGGGATTGAGACGAGTGCTGTGGAGATTGTCCGGAATAATCTCAACCAATATTGAAATAAACTTGACCCGTTTGAGGGGATTGAGACTAAAAGAAACGGTTTCTTTCCAGCAGCCATATCTGGCATCATTGAAATAAACTTGACCCGTTTGAGGGGATTGAGACGAAAACACTGGCACAGGATCAGCTCCAAAACTGATGATTGAAATAAACTTGACCCGTTTGAGGGGATTGAGACCTCCCAGAACTCCTGACGGGTACTGTTGTACCCGTCCAGGATACTCCATTGAAATAAACTTGACCCGTTTGAGGGGATTGAGACGAAAACACTGGCACAGGATCAGCTCCAAAACTGATGATTGAAATAAACTTGACCCGTTTGAGGGGATTGAGACCTCCCAGAACTCCTGACGGGTACTGTTGTACCCGTCCAGGATACTCCATTGAAATAAACTTGACCCGTTTGAGGGGATTGAGACCGAAAATATTAAAAGAAACGGCTTCCCATTTTCAGCCATTGAAATAAACTTGACCCGTTTGAGGGGATTGAGACTCAAACCGGAAGTGGTTTCCCGGAAAAGCAAAAGATATGCATTGAAATAAACTTGACCCGTTTGAGGGGATTGAGACTTCTCGTATTATTTCTTTTAATTCTTCTTTTTTCATTTTTTATTGAAATAAACTTGACCCGTTTGAGGGGATTGAGACTTGCCTCAGATAGGGTTATCATCCTCATTTCGCTGTAATTGAAATAAACTTGACCCGTTTGAGGGGATTGAGACAAAAAAAAGGCAAATTTGATAATTCCTGAATTATATCAGGAATTGAAATAAACTTGACCCGTTTGAGGGGATTGAGACGCTATAATCGGCTTCTGCAATATATATATTTACTCGTATTGAAATAAACTTGACCCGTTTGAGGGGATTGAGACGAATTCATCGCATAGTTCTACATATTTTTCCACCACCCAATTGAAATAAACTTGACCCGTTTGAGGGGATTGAGACACTTGATAGTGGTCTGATGTAAATTGAATACATCTTTATATTGAAATAAACTTGACCCGTTTGAGGGGATTGTGACAGCACCTCCCAGAGGATGTAGATAAATGAGGCAATCGTATTGAAATAAACTTGACCCGTTTGAGGGGATTGTGACCAATTGCCAACTTCTTCACCTCTCTGTCCTGAAGGATTGAAATAAACTTGACCCGTTTGAGGGGATTGTGACTCACAACTTTCTATTTCCGGATGGTAGAATTCACAGTATTGAAATAAACTTGACCCGTTTGAGGGGATTGTGACTCCCTAACCCAACCAAGCCCGCTAAGGTCGATATCTGGCTTATTGAAATAAATTTGACCCGTTTGAGGGGATTGTGACTTCGCCGAACTCTCCAGTTCTATAAGCTCTAATCGCAATTGAAATAAACTTGACCCGTTTGAGGGGATTGTGACGGTGCAAGCACTTATTCACTTTATGACAACCCAATTGAAATAAACTTGACCCGTTTGAGGGGATTGTGACAACTTTACCACAGTTCCTTCGGGAAGCTCACCACGGAACACATTGAAATAAACTTGACCCGTTTGAGGGGATGCCTCTCACAGATTACACAGATTTCACAGATGAATATTTCACGCAGATTTCGCAGATTACGCAGATTTGAATAGGTAAGGGATGAACAGGATAAAAGAGAATTTGGGGATAAAAAAGAATGGAACACAGATAACTGGATTAAGCGGATTTACACAGATAAAAAATAGGTAGGGGATTATTTTAGCAGAGGGTAGAGAGCTTGGGGCTTAGAGGAAAAATAGCCCTAATATGAAAAGGATTAAAAAGGATTTTTGAGATTTTATACAATATCCGGATTGATAAATCAGTAAGATAAGAAAAATTCAAAAAAATACCTTTTTAACTCTGAGATAACTATAAAACATCCCAATAAAGCTCGGAGAGCGAAACAACGATAGCGATGGGTGCATAAGCCCCTCGGGAAAAGAGTAATCACATTTAATATATATATCAATATATTGTCCAAAAAAGAGCTGTCCCGAAACTAAAAGTTAGTTTTGATACAGTAAATATAAGCCATTTTAAGGAACAATCTCCTCTTGAGGATACATCTTTGTATACCTGAAAATGGCCAAAAATGGACTTTTGGGATGTTGTGAGACAACCCCGCCCCCCAATTTTCCCAAGAGCTAAAAATAGGTCAAAATAGAAGTGTCGCCCTTGGGTGCTCTATCTAAATTAAATAAGTTTTAATAATCAATATATCTTTCATTGGACGAGGGGTTTACACCACCATCGCTATCATTGTTTCGCTCTCCGAGCTTTTTTTATTAGCGAGCTAAAAGTTATAGGACAAGCATTTTACTTTTTCTTTATATACCCTGTCAAAATGGAAAATATATTAGATGATATTTTAATTGGCTTTCTAATTGATATTACTGAAAAACAGAACTTAAAAGTTCAGCATTTTTGATAGTGGATAATGGGGGAAAAATAAAATTGACAGGAACTATGATTTTAGCTAACTTGTATATAGCTTGAGATGTTGAGTTTGGGATTTTCCTCAAGACCTTTAGACCTCTTGACTTAATGGACCCGTTTGAGGGGATTGTGAGGCACTCCGCATAAAGCACGGTGCTTAACCTATTATTGTTGTGAGTTAAAAAAATATGTTACTGGGAAACTTATAAGTAAAAACGAAAACACCAAATCATTAAACTCCTCTACCTTTCTACCTCTCAATTTCCCGAACCCCTGGAACCATAAAGAGTGATAAATGGAATGTTAATTGCATTTATAAAGATAGTCACTTCCTGCTTAGCCAAGTGCAAAGCTGGAAGCGGATGTAATATAATTACTAACAGAGGAATAGATGACTGTTCTGATAATAGTGACTTTGATACTGATAACGCATTGGATTATAGAATATCAAAGGCATACAAAAAATGTTCTGTCAATTCCCATTCGGATTCATATTAACGGGACACGGGGGAAATCAAGTGTTACTCGTCTTATAGCTGCCGGCTTAAGAGAAGGAGGAAAAGTAACGGTAGCCAAGACCACGGGAACCTTGCCCAGAGTTATTCTTCCGGATGGAAGAGAAGCAGCCATACTGCGTTTGATGGGTGCTAATATTATTGAACAGAAATATATCTTCCGTCATGCTGTAAAGCACAAACCGGATGCCATAGTTATTGAATGTATGGCAGTAAATCCGGTTTTACAGTGGATAACGGAGCGTAAATTTATTCGGAGTACTATTAGTGTTATTACCAATTGTCGGGAAGACCATCTGGATTTAATGGGTTCTACTGTGCAAAGCGTAACTATGTGCATTAGTAATACTATACCGAAAAAGGGAATTTGTTACACGGCAGAAGAAGAACAATATCCCCTTTTGGAAAAAGTGGCAAAAAGCAGACAATGTCAAATTCATAAGATTCGTCCTGTAGATGTTACGGAAGAGGAATTGAATAAATTCAGATATATTGAGCATAGTGAAAATGTGCAATTATCTTTAGCTGTATGTGCTGCAGCGGGAGTTCCCCGAGATGTAGCTTTAAGGGGAATGCAAAAAGCGACACCTGATCCTGGTGCCTTAAAAAAATACCCAATTAAAGATAGAGGCAAAACAATAATATTCTATAATGTATTTGCTGCAAACGATCCTCAGTCAACAGTAGAAATCATTCAAATGGTTACCGGCAATTTGCAAAATATAGAAAAGATTATCATTTTGAATAGCAGAGCAGACCGCCTTTTTCGCAGTCATCAATTAGTGGATGCGATCAAGCCCTTGGATTTTTCCTATTTATTGCTAACGGGAGAAATACCTGATAAGATAGAAAACTATGCTATTCAAGCAGGTATCCCTAAAGAAAAAATATTTCCTTTAGGTGAACCCTTACCGGAAGTTATCTATCAAAAAGTGTGGGAACTTACTAAGGATGAATCTCATATTTTGGGAATCGGTAATATTGCCGGAACAATAAAATATGGGGCACAAATAGTAGCCCACTTCAGACATAAAATGAAAGAGTGTAATGAAAGGAGCCGGATGTGATTGATACAATAGTTCAAGCCGCGGTTGGGATGGGTGTGATTATTTCACTGATGTTCAGTGAATTACTTGGTGCTTCTGCGGGAGGAATAGTAGTTCCAGGTTATATTGCTTTATATTTGGATAGACCTTTGCAGATTTTAGGCACTTTAGTAATCAGTTTATTAACCTGGGCAATCATACGCATTATCGGTAATTTTACCTTACTTTTCGGCAAACGGAGGATGGTGCTAAGTATTTTAATTGGCTTTATTTTGGGTTGGCTTTCCCGCATTTTGGTAGTTCAAGATATTACAATTCATCAATTGCAGATGCAATCCATTGGTTACATCATTCCCGGGCTTATTGCTAACTGGTTTGAACGCCAGGGTTTTTGGAAAACAGTATCTTCTATGGGGATAGCTGCAATAGTTGTTCGTTTGGCTTTAATGGTTATATTTAACGGAGAATTGTAAAAATGATGTATCGTCCTTCACTCAAATCCAATCGTTCGTTAATCATTCTTCTTTTGTTAGCCATTGTCTTGTTTTATATAGCGCAGACCAGTTATGTTAATGTAAAAACGGATAATTATGAAATCAAAATAGCTGCTGCACAGCTGATGAAATCGGCAATTGATTCCTTATCTGCTGAAATAAATAAAAGAGGAATAGAAATAGACCCTATAGATGACCCTCTGCAAACCGGTTTAATCGGAATGCGTTTAAGTTCTATTACTACGGATAGGGGTTTGCTTTCGGAAAAAAGGGCTGCTATTAATCCCAATTTAGCGGCTGTATTTGTAGAAGAACTATCCAAGATGAAACTTATGCCCGGGGATTATATTGCAGTAGGAATTACGGGAAGCAATCCGGCAGTTAATATAGCTCTTTATTCAGCCATTCAGGTAATGGAGCTGAATCCTAAAATAATAGTTGCCCTATCTTCCGCATCTTATGGAGCAAACCGTCCGGAACTTACCTGGCTGGATATGGAAAGCATTCTGAAAGAAAAAGGTCTCTTTGATTTTGGCTCCAGTTATGCCTCTTTTGGAGGAAAGGATGACCTGGCAATTGGCTTATCGGATAATGGAATTAAAGCCCTTCGGGAAGCAATGCAAAGAAATAATATTCCGCTTTTGATAGGTAATGATCTTGAAGATAACATAGCTATCCGAATGGCAGCTTATGAAGAACTATTGCTGGAAGGAAAACGCTATAAAGCATTTGTGAATATTGGAGCTGGTTTGGCTAATGTAGGCAGCGAACCCAATGCTAATCTTATTCCTGAAGGAATTAATCGCAGCTTAGCTGAACATAATTACGAAAAAGAGGGCGTGATTATTAAAATGGCAAAAAATAATGTTCCCGTCTTGCATTTTCGCCGTATTTTACGCTGGGCAAAACGCTATAACCTTCCGACTTATTTTGACACGATGCCTAAAGTTGGTGAGGGAAAAATGTTCGGTTCCCGCATCCATAATCAAACCGTCAATATCATTTGTTTAACGATCTTACTTATTGCCATAGTAATTGTTATTATTTTTGACCGTCACGACCGTCGGTTTATGGCTAATATTGTAGACCCCGATGAAGAACTTTAAGGAAACTAAAAAATGCATAAACATTTTATATCCGTCTTGCTAATCATTCTGGGAATCAATTTGCTTTTGGCACAAACAGCAAACAGGTATAAAGTCCTGCCTTTTGATAATCCAGGCACAAAACTTCTGCTCAAAACCGAAGCAGGAAATTATTATTATTATCGTGGTTTGCCGGAAAGACCTCTAATTTTAAATACTACGGGTGTAGAAAAAATTGAACTCCGCAGTTTCAGTAAGGAAGCAGTTCGTAAACCGGAAATTGTAATCGTCATTAATAAACAGAGAAAGACCTATCCACTTTCTTTTAAGGAAAAGAAGGGAAACTATTATCTCTATCAACCTCTTATGATAGATATTCCGGAAAACACTAAGGACATTCAGATAATATGCTATAACCGTTCAATTTATCTGCGCGCTTTCAGTGTTTTACCTCCAAAACCACCTAAGGCAGTAAAACAACCTAACATAGCTATTAAAGCTCATAGCGGAACAGTAAGTTTGCAACATAACGGCTCAAACAGCGATTATTACACTTTTATGCCCAATCAACCCTTTAAATTTACTCTTAATAATGGCAGAAACGCTTATGTTTATGTGCGTCCGCGTTTGCTTGACCGTTCTTTGCCTAAAATAGGATTATATGCCAACGGGGAATTAGTGGAAGTTATTGATTTTACTCTTAAACGCACGACAAAATACCACTGCCAGGGAATTAGCAGTTTGGGAATTGCCCAAAAAATTGTTTTACCGGCAAATGAAAAAAGTACTGATTATGAGCTGCGCGCTTTGAGTGACCATCTGTTTTTGGCTAAACCTATTTTAATGAAGAAGTAGAGCTGTTTTATGGTAGATACAAATCCGAAAATATTTCCTCAGGAAACAAAGCCCATAGCGGAATTAAAAGAAAAAGAAACTATAGCTTCCCTTGATTCTCTTTCCCCCAAGCAAACAAAGGAAAATAAGACCATTAAAAAAAGCAAGATAAGAAGAAAAAACAGTATTCGTCCCATAATCCTTCTTCTTACTTTTTTCCTTTTTTTCGGCTTTTCCCGAGTTGAAGCGCAAATAAACGGTTCAGTTAAAATTGGAGCTGTTTATTCGGATAATGTGTTTCATCTTTCGGAATATGATATTGACCGTTTTGATGACCATCATCCAAATCTAAATTTTGTAGATACAATTGATGATTTAACCCTAAATACCCGCATTGAACTTAAGTATCCGTTATCTTATCGCTGGTGGAAATTTACTCCTTCAGTAAGCGGAAATTTTTCCCAAAATATTAGTAATGAAGATAAATACCGCACTGACTGGACATTAAAATTTAAGGTTGACCGCTATTACTGGAATTGCAGTGTGCAATATACCAGCAATCCCTATATTTATTTCCGTCATTTTGTGGATACAGATGGAACAGGTGAACTGGAAAAATACAGTTACAGCCGAGATACTTATCGCGGTGATTTAGCTGTGAAGCCACTTCCGAAAACAACTGTGAAAGCTAATCTGCGCTATGAACTTTATCGCTATAATAAATATTTTACTGAAGCTGACGGAAAAGCCATAACCGGAGAAGCCGGTGTCAGCTACAAATTTCCCTTTTTTACAGTAGAGGGTTCTTATGGCTATCGGGATTTCAGCTGTGATAAACGCATAGCTAATAAGGATTGCTCCTATCAAAGCAATATTTATAAAGGAGCTTTAACTCTGCCCAAAATGCCTCTTTCGGAAAAAGGAAAAACCCTTATTCAACCTTCTTTTGCTCTAAATTATGAACAGCGTTTTTACCAGGGAAGCGGTTCATGGTATGGAGGCAGAGCTGATTATACCTATTCTTTAATGGCTGGTATGGAGCTGTTTTTTTCTCCTAAAATGAATTTATCTCTTGACTACTCTCACTATTTCAGGAATGTAGAAACAGATAACGAAACGGTGCAACGCTTGAAAGAATATAGTGAAAATCGTTTAAGCGCTGTTTTTAGTTACAAATTCTGAATTTAGAGGTGATAAATGGTTTTTAAAAAAGAGAATGATCTCCGAAAAATTAAGGAATTCCTTACTTTAGTGGAAAATCCCAAAGTGGAATTACGCCACTATAAAAAACCGGTTTTAGTTTGGGCTGTTGACGAAGGAACTGTCTTTTATTCTTTTTGGGAAGAAGAGATGCTCACCCGTTTTGGATTGGAAAATGTGGACGGCTGGGATTTTCAAGAAGACCTTCTTTTTTGTCCTGACTGGATTGGAGATACTGAAGAAGAGGATTTAGAAGATTTTGATTTGGACGATGAAGATATTGAAGAACTGAGCCATTTCCTTCATCGCAATATGGATGATAAGGATTAACTTTGCGTATTGCCACTCTTGGAGGTGGGGGATGGGGGTTAGCATTATCTTCTCTGCTTTCCGAAAACGGGCATCAAATTCTGGTTTGGGAATATAATCCTGAATATTTAATATTATTAAAAGAAACACATTCTAATCCGCATTTACTGCCGAATATTACTCTTCCAGAAGAAATTTGTTTCACTAACGATTTTCAGGAGATAGTTGCTTTTTCTCCGGAAATTATTATTTTAGCAACTCCTTCGCAGTTTCTACGCTCTACTTTACAAAAGACACCTGTTTCTTTATGGAATAGACCGGAACTTTTAGCAGTGGTAAATGTGGCTAAGGGTATTGAGGAAAATACCTTAAAGACGCTTGATGCCGTTATCAAAGATGAACTGCCTTTTCTGGAAGAGCAAAAAATTTGTGCCTTATCCGGTCCCTCACATGCCGAAGAAGTTGCCAGAAAAATACCTACTACTGTAGTTATTGCCGGTAGCGATGAGGATTTGCTCTGTTATTTGCAAACCGTTTTTAGCAATTCTTATTTCCGGGTTTATCGCAATTTAGACCTTATTGGAGTGGAAATCGGCGGTGCAGTCAAAAATATTATAGCTATTGCGGCAGGAATTATTTACGGGTTGGACTTTGGAGATAACACTATCGGAGCTTTATTAACCCGAGGAATTGTGGAAATACAACGCCTGGGAATTGCTCTGAAAGCACTTCCGGAAACTTTTTTAGGACTTTCAGGAATAGGGGACTTGATTACTACAGCTACTTCACTTCATAGCCGAAACCGCTTTGTAGGCGTGGAAATAGGAAAGGGAAGAAAACTTTCCGATATTTTAGCTCAAATGGAAATGGTGGCTGAAGGAGTAACAACCACAAGGAGCGTTTATTTGCTGTCCCGAAAATTAAGGATAGAAATGCCCATCGTAGAAAAGGTCTATCAAGTCCTTTACGAAGATAAAGAACCCCGAAAAGCAATCTTAGAACTGATGACCCGCGAACTTAAAGCCGAATAAAAATCCACAGATGAAGGGAAAATAGTTTTATTTCACGCTGATTTCGCAGATTTTATTTTTACAAAGAGAAAAGAGGAAAAGAGTAAGAATGAAAAATGAATTTAAAAGAGGTTGAGATGGTTGAGAGGGTTTGTAGAGGTTTAATGGTTGAGATGGTTTAGAAGGTTGAGAGGGTTTAGAAGGTTTATATGGTTGAGATGGTTTATATACATTAAAGCCCAAAGGGCGACACAATGATAGCGATGGTGGCGTAAGCCCCTCGTTAGATGAAAACCCCGAATTTCTATTCTTTTTACCTTTCTTTTTCACCAAAAGCCCGTAGGGCGACACAAGGATAGCGATGGTGGTGTAAGCCCCTCGTAAAATGAAAGCCCCGATTTTTTTTCTATTTTATATTTTTACCTTTCCTGGTTCCTCAAAAGCCCCAAAGGGCGACACAAGGATAGCGATGGTGGCGTAAGCCCCTCGTAAAATTTGCGAAGTTCACCTGATAGTTTTGGCTTACAATTTTCACCTGCCTTCAATGGATACACAATCCACTAACTATTACACTTACAACCGAGCTTGTACTGATTTCCGAATTAAAAAATTGTGAGCTAAAACAAAAAGCCAGCTCCCTTCCAACCGCATTACAACTAATCCACAAATTACATGGTAACGAAGAACAACCCAGAATGCGAAAAAAAGAAATGTGAAACTTCTTCATCGTAAAATCTATATTCCTTCGTTACCGTTAACATTGAGGGAAGGAGATAGCTCGGTTGTATGTGTGCTTGCTTCTTGTTTTAACTCACAATTTTGAAATGAGGAGACCAGTAATAATTTGGTTGTAAGTGTGGATAAATTGAGGATTGTGGTTTCTGTGAGGGCTGTGGCAAAATTGTGAGTCAAAACAAGCAGGAAACCATTTATAGCTCGGTTGCAAGTGTGCAGGTTCTTGTTTTAACTCACAATTTTGAAATGAAGAGACCAGTAATAAATTGGTTGTAAGTGTGGATAAATTGATGGTTGTTGTTTCTGTGAGGGTAGTGGCAAAATTGTAAGTCAAAACTTTCTCGCTGGTGAAAATTGTGAGTCAAAACTTCCTTTCCTTTTTTCAAAAAGAGAAATCCGTTTATCTGGTCTAAAAATTGCTTATATATAAAAAAAGAAAAGAAAAAAAACAGAGGAGGAGATAATGCTGCAGAAGTTTTTAATGAGCATAGTTATTCTAATGTGCGTCTATAGTTCACTATCTGCTCTTCGCTATACAACTTTGGAGGATTTTGAAAGTGGTTTTGTTTCTTTAAGTTCCTGGAGCATTGAAGAAGATTTGCAGCCAGATGCCTGGAGCTTAGATACTTCTACTCCCGATAGCAGTTCTTATTGTCTTAAGTTAACTGGTAATTGTTATAAATTACAACAAATAACTCCTTATGCTATAGACAGCACAGGTGTAATTCAGGTTCAAGTAAAAACCAGTTCAAACCCAAGGATTCAAGGCATTGGTTTTACAGATGGTGTGCATAATATTCTTTATAGTTTTGCGGGGAGTAGAATTTTAGATATTGAGGTTTGGATTCCAGTTTATCAAGGTGCTTTTAGTAACGGTGTCTGGAATACCTTTCAATTGCCTCTAGCACTGGATTGGCAGGCATTTTGGGGTTATCTTCCTGTTATCAACGGCATAATTTATATTAACGATTTGGATGGAATTTCCTCTCGCAGTGTGTGGTTTGACAATATAATAGACATCAGTTCCGACCTTCCTGTTCCACCAATTGTAAGCATATCAACTTCTTATCCCGTAAAAAATACCGCGGTTTATTTCTATAGCAATGTTATTGATCCTGATAGCGATACATTTACTTATGAATGGTCTTTTGGTGATTCCACTTTCAGCAATTTACCCAATCCCTATCATTTATATACAATTGCTTCCGCCTATCCCTATACGGTAACCTTGAAAGTGACTGATGATACGGGAAAAGTTGGTTTTGCTTCAACGGAAGTTACATTGGAAACAGGTGCTTCCGATTTGCCTGTAACCCTTAATTTTGTAGGGGACATAATGCTTGCCAGAAGATATGAAAATCCCGGAGGTATAATTCCCACTTTAGGAGTTAATGCCATTTTTTCACCTACTAAGCCCTATTTTGGGGATGCAGCGGATATTAGTGTGGCAAATTTGGAAGTTGTTTTAGCCAATGTGGGAGTTCATCATCCTACCAAAAGTGTTTATTACAGAGGCAATCCGGCTAATGTAAACGGTCTTGTTTACGCAGGAATTGATGTTGTTAGCACAGCAAATAACCATACTATGGATTATGGCATTGAAGCATATCAGCAAATGCAGGGTTTGCTAAATAACTCGGAAATTAAATATAGCGGTTGCGGAGCTAATTCTTACGAGGCATATTTACCTACCTTTTACCATTGCCGTGGTTTGAATATTGCCTTTTTACGCAGTTCGGACAGAACAGGACAATATAATAATGCTCAACCTTTTTTACAAGCGGGATACAATAAACCGGGTTTTGCTTATATGACACCTTACTATGTAGAACAGCAACTTCAAGCAGTTGAAGGAATTGCCGACCTTAAAATTGTTGAAATGCACGGAGGCAGTGAATATTCTATTGCTCCAGGTGCCGGTTATGGTAAGGAATTCAATCCCTTTTTAGAGGATACGGAAGATGAGGACTATTTCTATCGGAATGATGTTCCTCATCAATGGGATATAGAAATCAGGCATAGTGCTATTGAAAGTGGTGCCGATTTGGTTATAGTTCATCATCCGCATATTATTCAGGGATTGGAATTATATCAGAATAAGCTGATTGCCCATTCTTTGGGAAATTTTGTTTTTGATTTGGATTATCCGGAAACGATGCCCACAATGATTTTGTATGCAGATGCCTATTTTGACGGCTTTAGAAACTTTCGCATAAAACCGTTTTATATAGACCAATACATTCCAAAACCGGCAACAGGGCAATTGGCTGTTTACATTTTGGATTATATTGCCAGCAGGTCTATGGATTTTAACACGCGCGTTATGGTAGATAAAGAAAATCTGGAAGCACGAGTTTTAATGGAAGATGAAAATCCATCCGTTACTACCAATGCCTTCAGTTCCTGGCAACATTTACTGTTTCACAGCGGGGGGATGAGTTATACTTCACCTATTAAATTACCCCGGAGAGGTTCTATTAGCAATATTATTAATGTTGAACCACCTGCTGAATATCAATTTCGCTTAGGTCAGGAACATATCTGGTTTGGTAATTTTGAAAATGAGGGCTCAACTCTTTGGGTTCCACCTGATTATTCTACAACGGACTTTATAGATGGAGAGCGTAGTGCAAAACTGACTACTACAGGAGCAGGTTCAGTAACTTCTACAATTTCCCAGCGTTGTAAAATCTATGATAATACCAAAAAATACACTCTGCACGGTTGGCTGAAAACCGAAAATGTAGCTCTTGCCAATATTTCCATCAGATTTTATACATCCAGAACAGCAGCAGTTGCGTCCTATACGGATTATGTAACGGAAAACATTATAGGAACAAACGATTGGACATATTACTATAAAGAATTGAACCTTCCTACCGATGTTTTCTATTATGAAATCCGTCTACAAATGACTGGCAGCACAGGAATGACAGCAATCGCGTTATTTGACAATGTGGGTTTGATTGAATGGACGGAATGGACAACTACAGAGGATTTAATTAATATACCCTGGCCCAATAATTATTACTGGATTCAAGCGCGAACTGCCGAGACCCCAAAGTCAATGAGTTTTTCCCTTGTAGAAAGCAATTTTGGAGTTCAACGAGCAAATGCCTCAAACCATTTTTCCAAGATGAAACCGGAATTAAATATCAGCCCCAATCCTTTTAATCCTGAAACTATAATATATTGTGTTTTACCTGTATCTGGCAAAACTACTATAAAAATATATAATATTAAAGGGCAATTGGTGAAAGAATTGTATAAAGGAGAACTGGAAGCGGGAATTCATCGCTTCAATTGGGATGCAAAGGATATTGACAACCGTTCCGTCGGCTCAGGAGTTTATTTCATTTACATGGAAAATGGCAAGAGTAAGGTAATTCGTAAAGCAGTCCTAATGAAATAAAAGGGAATTTTCTTGACGAAATTTACCTCTAATAATAAAGGGTTAAATAATAAAACAAAATTAAGGAGCTGAAAAGTGCGTAAATTTCTTTTAACCTTAGTTCTCCTGGTGCTGGCTTTTTGCCTTATGGCTGAAGAAGCAGACACGCCAAAGATAAATTTTGCCTTACTAAATCCTAAAGAAATTAATCTTGAACTACGTGTCTATGCTCCTATGCAAAGAGTTTATATTACGGCGGATTTTTCTGTGGAAAAGGATTCTCTTCCTGACGCAGTGTATCATAGTTTATTTTTAACTAAGGATGCCAGAATTGAGTATTTTCTGATTAATGATAAGTTTGTTCCTCCTGTTTATTCTACTAAACTCGTTCCGGAACATTTTAATCCTGTGTTTCCCTATCCGGAAATGCTGAATGAAGAAAGTAACTTGAATTGTTTCAGTTTTTATCTGCCAAACTACGAAGGCAAAATAAAATTCACTTTACGCTATTCTATTCCTATTCCGGAATGGGTGAAAGAATCCGATATTCGTGGCTATGTTACTTTCTCTTCGGCTCAAAATTGGTATCCACGAAATCTTACAGGTCCGTGTAAGGTCTATGCACGCTTGATTAGTTCAACCTATTATACAATGGAACTCGGAACTCAATGCACGATTAAAGAAAAGGATGATATCCGCATAACTGAGGGATATTTTATTGATTCTCCCGCAGAACAATCAATTTTTAAAATTATTAAGGGCTAAATTAGCTCAGCTGGCAGAGCAACTGATTCGTAATCAGTAGGTCGGGGGTTCAAGTCCCCCATTTAGCTCCATTTGTTACAAAGAGAAATAGTGAGAGGGTTGAGAGGGTTGAGAAGGTTTATCTGGTTGAGAAGGTTTATCTGGTTTATAAGGTTTAGAGGGTTGAGAAGGTTGAGCTTCCATAAAAGCCCGTAGGGCGACACAAGGATAGCGATGGTGGCGTAAGCCCCTCGTAGAAATGAAAGCCCCGATTTTTTTCTTTTTTCCCTTACCTTGTAAAAAAAGCCCCTGAGGGCGACACAATGATGTAGAAGGTGGCATAAGCCCCTCGTAAAATTTGCGAAGTACCCCTGGGAAGTTTTGGCTTACAATTTTCACCCGCCTTCAATGAATACACAATCCACTAACTATTACACCTACAACCGAGTTTTTGCAGGTTTCGAATTAAAAAATTGTGAGCTAAAACAGAAAGCCCGCTCCCTTCCAACCGCATTACAACTAATCCACAAATTACACGGTAACGAAGAACAACCCCAGAATGCGAAAAAAGAAATAGCAAGTTCCTTCATCGTAAAATCTATATTCCTTCGTTACCGTTAGCATTGAGGGGAGGAGATAGCTCGGTTGCAAGTGTGCAGGGTTCTTGTTTTAACCCACAATTTTTAGATTGGTAAACCATTTGTAGCGCGGTTGGAAGTGTAGAAGCAAGAGAAGTGGTGATAATTGGGAGAGCAGGTGAAAATTGTAAGTCAAAACAAGCAGTAAACCATTTGTAGCGCGGTTGCAAGTATGCAGTTCTTGTTTTAACCCACAATTTTGAAATGAGGAGACCAGTTGAAATGTAGTTGTAAGTGTAGATAAATTGTGGGTTGTTCTTTCCGTGAAGGCAAGTGAAAATTGTAAGTCAAAACAAGCAGTAAACCATTTGTAGCGCGGTTGCAAGTGCGCAGGATTCTTGTTTTAACTCACAATTTTGAAATGATGAGACCAGTTGAAATATAGTTGTAAGTGTGGATAAATTGATGATTGTTGTTTCTGTGAGGGCAGTGGCAAAATTGTAAGTCAAAACTTTCTCACCTGTGAAAATTGTGAGTCAAAACTTCCTCTCCGGTGAAAATTGTGAGTCAAAACTTTCTCACTGGTGAAAATTGCGAGTCAAAACCTCCCCATTTTTCATTTCCGTGAACGGTATTTTTATACTTGGCGTGTTCCCTTGAGGGAGGAGACATTTATGGAAAGAGGGGCATAATTTTTTGTTAAAAATTTAGGAATTGCTGCTGCTCCAACCATAGCCGCATTATCCATACAAAGAGCGTTTGAAGGATAGAAAACTTTGATTCCATATTTTGCTGAGGTTGTAGTTAGCTGTTGGCGTAAAGCAGAATTAGCTGCAACTCCCCCTGCCAAAAGAATATAGGGTATTTTATGCTGTCTTGCCCAAAGCACTGTTTTATGCACTAAGGGGTCAATTATTGCTTGCTGAACGGAAGCAGCGATATCGGGAAGTTCAGCTTGAAGCGTTTCTGGATTCTGATTTACAAGCCAGGTGCGAATAGCGGTTTTTAGTCCACTGTAACTGAAATTGAAGTTATTTTTTTGGGGTAAGGCACGAGGAAACTTAATAAAATTGGGGTTGCCTTTTTGGGCTAATTCATCAATTGCAGGACCACCGGGAAAGCCCAAACCAAGAAGTTTTGCAGCTTTATCAAAACTTTCTCCGGCAGCATCATCCAGGGTTTTTCCTACTACGGTAAAAGTGGTTAAGGTATCAAAATGGACAAGTTCTGTATGCCCTCCGGAAACAACGAGGGCTAAAAAAGGCGGTTCAACAGCTTTATGTTCAATAAAATTGGCAAAAATATGTGACAAGATATGATTAACCGTTATTAAAGGTAAAGACAAGCTCCAGGCAAGTCCTTTGGCAAAAGCCAGACCGACAATTAACGAGCCAATTAAACCGGGATTGATTGAAACAGCTATTGCACTGATATCTTGTAAGTTAAGCTTAGAAGCATTAAGAGCCGCCTTGGTTAAGGTAACTATGTTCTTTAAATGCAAGCGGGAAGCCAGTTCGGGTAAAATACCTCCAAATTCCAGATGTTCCGGTTGACTGGAAATAAGGTTTACAATTACATTATAATCCGTATCCACAATGGCTACAGAGGTATCATCACAGGAGGACTCAAAAGCCAAAATATATTGAACAGGCATTTATTTCAGGCGCACCTTTTGAGGTGTAACAGCAATCAATTTTACTGTATCGGGTAGTTCTACAAGGACAGGATAAAAACCCTGTTCATCAGGTTGGGAAGCAATACTAACTTTGAGTTCTGTTGGCTTCAGGTCTTGTAAAATATCAGAATTGCCGGAGAGTTTTACAGTTACGGATGAAGGTATAGAGCTTTTTCCAGGTGGCAAGGTAAGAGGTAGATTATGATAAATTTTGGTGGTAATATAGGAAGTAGAGAGATAAATTTTAACCTGTTTTTCAGAAGAGGAGACCTCACTTCCCAAAGGGCTTATTTTTAAGGTAACTTCACGCTGTTCAAGCATTTCGCGGGAAACAGGTTCGGTAGTAACGCGGTCAATTTGTTGAACCTTGCTTTTAGGACCGGAGATGGTAATTTGTTCAGGAATAATAGTATAATTTAGGGCAGTAAAATGCTCACGGGTATAAGAATCGGCGAAAGAAAGTTCTATCGGCACTTTTTTCTGATGGAAAACATCAGCATAAACCGAAATTTCCCTTTTCTCTACAGGACCTAAAATTTCTACCTGAATATTTTCCGGCAGGTCAATAGTATAATCGCTTACAGAAAGAATATCAGAACCGGGTTTAATTTTGCTGGCATCAAGCAAGACCTTGGTGCGGGAAAATTTTAGTTTGATAATTTCCAAGCCCCTTCCACGCACCTGGAAAGGTATGTGATTGGGAACATTATCTAAAGTAATGTTTTTAGGAATGGAACTTAGGGCTACAGGTAAATTAACTACGCTTTTCTGTTCTGAAATCAACAAGGACTGCAACCAAACAAAAACAGCTATTAATAGGGAGAGGATTTTTAAGCCCAGATTTTCCTGCAGCACTTTTAGTCCTCCATCTTTAGATGATTAATTCCGAGAGATTTGATTTTTTTATACAAAGTGGTGCGTTCAAGTCCTATTGCTTCTGCAGTTTGGGAAATCCTCCAATTGTTCAAGGATAAATAATACAAAAGATAATCCCGTTCAAAAGAAGCGACACTATCTTTGAGATTATGAATTTTGGTATATTTTTCGCTGCTATAGTTTTTAGAAAAGCGGAATTGGTTTATTTTCTGCTGAAGGTGTTTTTTAATAACATTATTATTTATTTTCTGTTCATTAATCATAATGAACTTGCAAAAATTACGCAGTTCTCTTACATTTCCAGGCCAAGAATAGTTAAGTAAATCATCTTTCAGAGCAGGTAGGTCTAAACGGTCAATAACGCTGTATTGAGAAGAAAAACTGGTGAGGAAATAACAAATAAGAAGCAGAATGTCATCATCTCGTTCCCGTAAAGGTGGAAGCTCAACAATGTTACCTTCAATGCGATAAAACAGGTCTTTGCGGAAAATACTTTCATCGGAGAGTTTTTCCAAGCCCGCATTAGAAGCAAAAATAAGGCGAGTATCAACCTTTTTCAAGTTTCCACCTACAACCTGTATTTCTTTGTTTTCAATAGCGCGCAGGATTTTAGATTGAGACATTAAGGAAAGATTGGTTACTTCGTCTAAAAAGAGAATGCCATTGGAACATTCTTCAAAAAAGCCGGTTTTATCGCGATCGGCGCTGGTGAAAGAACCTTTTATGTGACCAAAAAGTTCTGATTCTATAAGGGTTTCGGATAAAGCACTGCAATTTACGGTATGAAAGGGTTTGCCAAAACGGGGAGAATATATGTAGTAATAATTTGCAGCTACTTCTTTGCCTGTTCCCGTTTCGCCGATGAGGAAAATATCTTCATCCACAGAGGCAAGACGGATAATTTGTTCCCTAACTTTTTTAATAGCATTACTTTCACCGATAAAGGGAAAACTTCTGGTAAACTGTTTTTTGAGGTTGATATATTCTATCTGCAAGCCAATATGTTCTTCTTCCTGTCTTTTTAGAGTGATGGCATTTTCAATATGCAACAGCAATTGATTGATGGAAAAGGCAGAACCCTTTTCAATAAAATGATAGGCACCCAAAGTGCGGATTTCATTTATTTGAGAAGAAGTGACCTCTCCCGAAATAACTATCACTTTATAATTCAAATCCATATCGTTTTTTAAGTGTTGCAAAACCTGAATACCATTCAGTTTGGAGCCAACTAAAAAAACATCAAGCAGAATCACATCCGGTTGAAATTGGCGTAAGACCTCAAAAAACTGATCGCTATTAACAGTTTGCATAACTTCATAGTTATAGTGCTTAACCACATTGGCAATTTGTTCGGAAAGAACTATGTCATCTTCCAGAATCAAAATTTTACCTTTCATATTTCATTACCTTAAAAGAAGCTCTTCCAGTTCTGCCAGAGCATTAATATAATAGATATATGCCTGATCCGGTGAATCGTAAGGAGAGAAGTATTTATGCACATCTCCATCCTGAAAATATTTGGAACACATATAGTAAAAATGGTCTGAAGTGCTAAGCATACGAGCAGTTCTAAGCAACTCTTCATCTCCTTTTTCCTTAATCCTATTCAGCAATTCATACAAGGTCTCACTGGCATTTTGTTGCATTTCGTTTCCCAGCCAGGCAGAAATATCCCTTTGTTCATCAGCCCAGGAAACCGGTTCCGGAAAAGAAAGCGATTCCTGTTGATAATTAGCCAGATGAGAAACATCTTTAGGATTGGCAAAACCCAAATGTTCTCTTTCTAAAACGGCATCGGGGAAATGACGCATGAAATCAAAAATACCGGTGGAAGCCCATTGGTGTTCTCCGAAGGTTTCATAGTCCATAAAAAGGTTCAGAAACAGGTTTTTTCCGCCTTTTTCCGCTAAGGTGAGCTGGTCTATCCAATGCACGAATTTATCAACGGTTAAAGGATATTCAGGCCAATCCCGATTGGAAAAACGGAAAGCAATATCATCCGCCAATTGATAATACTTCAGTAACAAATTCATATTCTTGGAATAATTCTTATAGGCATACAAAGGACTGCGCCACTGGAGAATTCTATCCACACCTTCGGTAAGAATGGTCTTGAATCCTTCAATTTCAAAAATAATATCGGATAAACGGTCTTGATAGATTAATTCCGTATTACGAAAAGTGGTTGTATAATAACCAAATTCCGTTTGCATCAAGTCCCGATGGAGATAAACTTGATCAAGAAATTCATTGGTATCAAAAAGAAAAGCCAAAGAATGATAATAGGTCTCACCTAATAATTCTACACAACCGGTATCCACTAAACGCTTGAAGGAATCAAGGGTTTCAGGAGAATAGAGTTTGAATTGTTCCAAAGCAGTGCCCGAAATAGAAAAAGCAACCTTAAACCTGCCTTCATATTTTTCAATAAGCTCCAGAAGCAACTGGTTAGTTGGTAAATAACATTTATTTGCTACCTTACGCATTATATCGCCATTTAGCTTATCATTGAAAATCTTGGCATTATGAGCGATATCAAGCACATTAAAATGATTTAGACGATAGGGTTGATGCACCTGAAAGTAGAATACAATATTTAACATCGCTGTCTCCTTATAATTCCATTCGCTTGCTATACTCAGAAAGCGTTTCGGCATAGAGCTGACGGATTTTATCTGCGGCTTCATCCCACTCTATTTTTTGGACTTCTTTTCTGCCTTCCATTCCTATTTTAGCGCATTCTTCAGGATTTTCTATTAAATGATTGATGGTTTCAGCCCAAAGGTCTATATCCCAATAGTCAATCTTAAAGGCATTATGCACAACTTCAGCAACTCCGGATTGTTTGGAAATTATAGCCGTTATTCCATAAGCCATTGCTTCCAGAGGTGAAATACCAAAGGGTTCGGAAACAGAGGGTAAAACATAAATATCAGCTGCCTGCAAAATTCGTTCAACTTGTTTACGATCCAAAAAACCGGTGAAGAGAAAACGGTTTTTCAGGCGTAAGGCGGCAGAACGACGCAAAATCTGACGCTGCATATCTCCTGTTCCAGCAAGGATAAATCTTGCTTCGGGATGAACTTTCAGAACCTTATCTGCCATATCCAGATAATAATCAGGACCTTTTTGTAAAGTTATTCTTCCTAAATAAAGAATAGTAGGACCCTTGAAAATGCGTTTCTTGTTGTGAAGAGTAGTTTCCGAAACGGTAAAAGCATTATGAATTATGCGGATTTTACCGGTATCTATCCGATAGCGACTCATAATCATCTGAGCTGTATATTGAGAAACGGCAATTACTTTATCGGCATAGTTCATTCCGAGATGTTCAATTTTATGAATTCTTTCATCTCCAGGACCACCTGCTCTATCAAATTCCGTGGCATGAATATGCACAATCAATGGCTTACGGGAAATCTGTTTGGCTAAAATTCCGCTGGGGTAAGTAAGCCAGTCATGCGCATGAATCAGGTCATAATCCAAAATTTCGGCAAAACGACTTGCTCTCAATGTATATTCCTGCACTTTCCGAATTAAATCTTCTTCACCAATGAGATGAGCAGTCATTTCTTTCCAGATGTTATGTTCTTCGGTGGTAACAGTTTCAGTAAGCCAGGATATTTTTTTAATGGAAGTTACATAGTCCTTAATTTCACTCAAGTTAAAATAACTTTCCGGATGCGTGCTGGCTCCGATATATTCCAGGCGTTCGTGCAAAGTAGAAAAAGTCCGCTGTGTATATTCCTTTTGTTTTTCCGGTTCAATAAACACGGCAGGAAGGGTATCGGCATCACTTTCTTCCCTTAAGGGAAAATAAACCAGTTCTTTGGTTGGTAAAATGAGGTCTACTTTTATTCCTTGACTAAGCAGAGCTTTCACCATTCCATAACATGCCATACCTAAACCCCCGGAAATCAGAGGTGGAAATTCCCAGGTGAACATTAGAATTTTCATTTACCCTCCTGCAGAAAAAGAATGTAATTTTCAATATTGTATAAGGCAGCTACACTCCATGCCTGAGCCGGTGCTCCTTTAGGAAAATGGGGAGCATCTCCATCCCAGATTTCAGCAATGGATGCAATATGTCCTTTCATAAAACTGTTGCGAAAAGTGGAAATAAAGGAAGTGAGGGCTTCAATTATTTCTTCTTTGGTCTTTATACCTTTATAAGCCCTTTCATACAATCCGCAAAAAGGACCTAACAGCCAAGCCCAAACACTGCCATTATGATAAGCAAGGTCTCTTTCTTTCTGTGTTCCATAATATTTTTTATGAAAACGGATATCATTTGGACTCAAGGTGCGGATTCCATAGTTGGTATATAGCTCTTTAAAACTGCGTTCCAGAACCTGTTGTAGAATTTCCTGAGAAAATGCCTGCCAGGGCAAGGCAAGAGCAATAATTGCATTGGGACGAATTTCCATTATAAGCTCTTCACCTACAATTCTATCTGCCAGATAGCCATCTTGATAGAACTTTTGCAGGGATTGTTTTACCAGCTCTTTCAACTGGACGAATTCTTCTTTTGCCTGATATTTTTTTCGGGATTTCTGACAATAGGCAAGGCACATAGCTTCATAAGAACATAAAGCGTTATACCAGAGGGCATTAATTTCTACTGGAGCTCCATTACGAGGAGTTATCGCTTTTCCATCTATCCGCACATCCATCCATGTGCCATGAGCAAAATCGGGATGCAATTCAATTAAACCATCGTAACGCACACTAAAGGGATGGAATTCATTATGCAAAATGCCGGTTATGATTTCTTCCGTTAAGGCAATAACATCTTTCCAGTATTTAACCGTTTGCTTGCGTTTACCCAATTTCCACAGCAGGATGATATACCATAAAGTAGAATCTACACTATCATAATTTGTTTCCCTGCCGGATTCTGCAATCATATTAGGAATCAGACCATTTTTAAGGTAGCTACGATATTTATTAAGGATTTTTTCCACTGTTTCCAGTTGATTGGGACAATGTAAGAGAGCATTTACCACAACCATTGTATCTCTTCCCCAAGCACCGTAAAAAGGAAAGCCGGCTACAATATCGTCATTGGCTAAAAAATCCTTCAGGGCAAATTCCAGGATTTTAAGATAATTGTCATACGGGAAAATAATATTATCGTTATAATCCAAGGTATTCAAAAGGGTATCATTTTTATCGGGAGCATAAGGATAATCCAACGGCTTGGGAAGGTCTGCATAACGATTTTCAATCCTTTCAATGAGAGTTTTGGCATCTTCAATTGCCGTATCACTGAAAAGAAGATAGTTGCTTTGTCCCACCCTCAAATCAAAACCAAGCTGAAAAAGAGTTATCTGATCACCAATGCCTTCATAACCACTCATCACTTCCCAGGGATAAAAAACATTATAATAAACATAGCGATTGGGAATAACTTCACCTGAAAGCAAAGCACCATAAAGTTTTATATTATTATCCTGCCTCTGAACACTAAAACGAGTGAATTTATCCGGAGTTTCAATTTCTGTAATAAAATTCAAGAAATCCAAAGTGCCAGGTTTATTGAGCTCATGATGAGGAATCATCGTAAACTTAGGATGAAGCTCAAAATGCAAAAGATGATGACCCAAATTGGTATATTTCACCAAAGTTGTATTGGTGGATTCATCCATCATTATCTCTTTCAGAATCAAAATATCGTTCTGATGGGGAAGAGCTGAATACAAAAATATCGGATAGGGACGCAACCAAGGTTTTACTAAATGCAGAAAACCCTCAGGATATATACAATTGCTGTAATTATTGCTGTCCAGGTGAAAAAATTCTCCTCGCCATTCAACTTTTTCTTCAATACCAGCCACCAAATGAAGGCGATTGAATTTACTGTCGCTGCTAACCAGTAAACCGTGATATTTACGCTGGTTAATCAAATTTCCTGTTCCTAAAGCATAACCGCCTCTACGGTTAGTTAGAATCCATTCATGATGATGGGTCTCCATAAAATAGTTGCTCATCAAACCTCCTCAAATTCTAATACTAAGTTGTGTTGATTTTTTTCCATATTGGTTATTTCGTCAAGTCCTTTTTTATAACCTCTCACAGATTCCACTGATTTCACAGATTTTGATTAATAATAGGTCGGGGATGAACAGGATGAAAGGGATTTTTAGGATTTTTTTACAAAGAGAAGGAATGAAGAATGAATTTATAAGAGGTTGAGAGGGTTGAGAAGGTTGAGAGGGTTTAGAAGGTTGAGATGGTTTAGGGGGTTAAGAGGGTTGAGATGGTTTAGAAGGTTGAGATTCCATAAAAGCCCGAAGGGCGATACAACTATAGCGAAGTGTGCGTAAGCCCCTCGTTAGATAAAAAACCCCGAATTTCTATTCTTTTTACCTTTCTTTTTCATTAAAAGCCCCAAAGGGCGATACAAGGATAGCGATGGTGGCGTAAGCCCCTCGTAAAATGAAAGCCCCAACATTTCTCTCTATTTCCTTTTACCCCTCACTTTCTGCCCTCAGCCAAAAGTCCGAAGGGTGACACAATGATGTAGATGCTTGTACAAGCCCTTCGTGAAAGGAAAGTAACAATAATCTGTCAAATTATGACAAAAATCTATGGATATTATAATTTGTTTCCTAATGGGAATAATTAAATAAAAACTAAAATAAGGAGAAGATGCAAACACCTTAGTGGAAACATTATAACTATTTGATAAAAAACTTTGATTTGGTTTGATAAAAGGAACTTTTTCTCTTTAGTAGCTATATTTTTTCGCTGGGTCAAAACCCGTTGTTAGTATCTGTCGTTTCTACGGAATTTTTACTACAATATGGTTAAAATGAGGGAAATGATAATAACCATTATTTTTACTGTATTATTTGGGTTTAATTGGTAGTATTGGTATAGTTTCTAATGCCTTTATTGATGAGTTCAATGGATTCAGTTAGGGAAGGCATATTTGAGAAGTATTTACTATAAATAATCTTCAGGTCTTGATGTTCTTCATTCAAAGGTTTAACATCCGGAAGTTCATAGAGTAAATCATAATTACCGCTGGCTTCAACGGTTGCATATTCATAGTCCACAGTGCGCAGATAGTTTCCTTCTTCATCAAAGAGCCCGAGGATAAAATAGCCGGAAATTTCTACTGGTAAATTGTTATGCAAAGTAACATAAACATCGGCAGGATGAGGCAATTTGGCAACATCATAAAGAAAAAGTTCATCCTGAGAAACAGGAACTACATTAATTTCACTATCCAAATCAAATGCTTGTTCATCCAACCAGTTTCCGGAATAGGAACGAGCGGACTTAAACCCGCCAAAATAGGCAAGGGTTCTTTCTTCGTATTCTTTCATTCCGGGGTCATTGATAATATAGGAAGAGGGCTTATTTTTAGGACCGTTCTGCTTAATTACCAGAACCCAATGGCTTCTTCTGCCTGTAACTTTTACGATAACTTTGTTTCCTTTCTCCAATTCATTGGAAAGAAAATCCCAATCATTTCTAACAATGCTTTGGGCAACAAGCTCCAGTCCTAATCCGCTGCCGTCAATTTCCCCGGGAATTTGCCATCGCATATTACTTCCGGAATAGCCACCATTTTTTTTCAGCCATTCATTTAAACGGTCAGGGGTCATATATTCATTGCTTGCTTCAGCGTTTAAAAGCATAGAAAGGCAGCTTAGTACACAGCCGCTGCTACCTATTGATCTTTTTCCTGAACCCAATTGTTCTGATTTCCATCGTTCATCATTCTGTGAATACCAGTTAAAGCTACCTGCAATCAGTGGCACACACAAAATCAATGTGATATATAGTAAATTTAATCTCTTCATAAGCAAGTCACCTTAGCTAACAACTACAACAATATAGAAATTAACTTGGGTAAACCACTATTCTGGGGAGGGAAATATGTCAAACATTTTTTTGTTTTCAATAGGCAAAAACAACTCCACTGATGGGAAATATCCATTCCTCTGGTTTACTGGAAACTCTTATTTCTCCGTTGTTTCTTTGAATGATAGGGTCTTTATCCTGACCGGAGAAAAAAGGTACACAGTCCACAGTATTTATAGTCAGCGGAAACCGGAAGGAAATATCCACCCCGCGAGTAAGTTCCGTAATAAAAACACTAAATTGATGCGAAGAACAAGGATATAAAGTAAGAGTATTGATGGTGAAATGAACTCTCTTTCCTATTTTTTTCTTCAATTCGGGATGGGAACATCTAATTTCCAAACAGCCATTTATGTAATGTAAAGTGGTTTGCAAAATAAGATCATCTACTTTTGCCAAACAAACGATAAAGTTTTTGCTATCCAGTTCAAAGCTATCATCCATCAGCCAACGGTATTCTACATCGCTCCTTTTAAAATAGCGACGCAGAACTTCATCGGAAGAGGCACAGGCAACCAGGAAATAGTCATTACTAAGCACTTTATCAAAATTGAGGGTAGTTGTAGCGTTAAAATATCCGGCATTTAATGAATGGGAAAAAATAACCTGATGTTGGAAGTTATGCCTATAGTGAATATCTTTATCCTTATAATAAAAGAAATCCCTCAGCATTTCGCGATAAATGAGCTCTCCTATTTCAATGCTCTGTAAGCGTTGAGCAATTGCTGATTCAATTATTTGATTCAATTTGCTATCCGAAAAATCATCAGGAACGAAATCACGCCGGGAAAGAGGAGTGCTATAAATCATTTTCCCGTTTTGAAAATAGTATCTTTTAGCTCTACGTCCTACCTGACAGAGCAGTTCATAAGAATTACCTCCATACTTGGATACTAAATTTTCTGCTCTTGTTTCTAAAGCTGAACCCCCCAAAAGAATAGCTACATCGCCAATGGCAGGATGTTCTATCGGGCTCAAATCCACACAAATCATATCCATTGAGATGCGACCTATAACATTGCAAATCTTATTATCCAGAAAAACAACGCCACAATTGGAAAGCATAAAATCGTAGCCATCAGCATAGCCGATTGGTAGAATTCCATATAAACAGTCCTTTTTTGCTGTCCAGGAACGATTGTATCCCACCGATTCACCTTTAGCAATATGTTTTATTTGCGAAAGTATTGTTTTGAATGTCATAACAGGTTGCAAAGCGATGTCCTTATTCCCGGGAACTTGAATTCCATAAGCCATAATTCCCAAACGAACTAAATTACTGTGTTTTCCCAAACCGTTTACCAGGGCATTGGAATTATCAATATGGAGATATGTGGGAGTAAAAGGCAGGTTATCTATTATGTTCCAGAATCGTTCTTCCTGTTGTTTACTGAATTCCGGATCGTTTTCCGCAGAGGCAAAATGAGTAAATACACCTTCAATCAGCAGGTTGTCCATTTTAGCTATTTTGTTAAAAAAATCTATAAATTCGCTATCTAAAATTCCACTGCGATGCATACCAGTATCAACTTTCAGATGAACAACTGCCTGTTTGTTTTTTGTCTTAGCGGTTTTATTTAACGCTCTGGCAAAATCCAGAGAAGAAACATTAACAGCCAGATCATTATCCAAAATGGTATTAATTTCGTTCTTTAAACAAGGAGAGAGAATTAAAACAGGTGCCTGGCAACCTTGCAGTCGTAATAAACGACCCTCTTCAGGATTGGCAACTCCCAAATAGACAGCTCCTTCCTCACAGGCAATTTTACTTATTTCCCTGGCTCCATGACCATAAGCATCCGCTTTCACAATCATCATAAATTGTTGTTGCGGTTCCAGAAAGCTTTTCAGGATATTCAGATTGGTTCTGAAAGCGGAAAGGTCAATTTCCACCCAACTACGCTCAAAAATCTTTCTTCGTAACATAGTTTATAAATACTTGGCAGCCAAATCTGCCAGTGCACTGCGTTCACCTTTATCTAAAGTTATATGCCCTACCAGAATTTCTCCTTTGAATTTTTCTACTGAAACGGAAAGTCCGTTACTTTGGGAATCCAAATAGGGAATATCTATTTGATAGGGGTCTCCTGTAAGGACAACTTTGGTGTTTTCTCCGGCACGAGTAATAATGGTTTTCATTTCATGCGGACTCAAATTCTGGGCTTCATCAATAATAAAGAATTGATCGGGCAAACTACGTCCCCGGATATAAGTTAGCGGTTCCAGTTCCAGAAAACCGTAATCCATTAAATCATTAATATCGGTTTTTTTTCTGCTGGAAGAACTTTCCTGCCTTTTATCCGTAAGCGAAGAGAGCAGTATATCCATATTATCATAAATGGGTTGCATCCAGGGATTGAATTTTTCGGTTTTAGTGCCGGGTAAATATCCCAGGTCTTTTCCCAAAGGAGAAATTGGACGTGAAACTACAAGGCGTGAATATCTTTTTTCTTCCACCACCTTTTGCAAGCCGGCAGCCATAGCTAAAAGTGTTTTTCCTGTTCCTGCCTTGCCGGATAAACTTACTAACTTTATACTGTCATCCAAAAGAATATCCAGAGCCATTTCCTGTTCAAAGTTGCGGGCTTTAATGCCAAAAACCTGCTGTCCCGTATAATGATTGATTACATAGAGTTGATTGCGTCCATAATGATAACGCAAGGTCTTATATTGATCGGGCTTATCAGGAACAGAAACACGCACAAACTGATTGGGAAAAAAATCACCGAAAATATTGTTTATATACCCTTTTTCTTCCAGTTCCCTGTATTGTTCCGGTTCCAAATCAAGGAATTCCCAACCGGTAAAAAATTCCTCGTATTTAATGGTATCGGTTTCAAAATTTTCTGCATTTATGCCTACACAATCTGCCTTAACACGCACATTTACATCTTTGGAAACAAGAGTAACAATGGATTGAGGATATTTTTCCTTGAAATACAAAGCAGTACTTATTATTAAATTGTCATTTCGGTCAAGAAACAACAGCTCCGAAGCGGTGTTGGTTATTTCTTTATTCACTGTTACTTGAATTGTGCCTCCATTTTCTGTGGGCACACCTTCCTGCAATTTTCCTTTTTTGCGTAAAGCATCAAGATAACGTCCAACTTGACGTGCGTTACGGCTTTTCTCGTCCACGCCTTTTTTAAACTGGTCAATTTCTTCTATTACTACAATAGGCAAGACCACTCTATTATCCTCAAAAGAAAAAAGTGCTTGGGGATTGTGAATCAGGACATTTGTATCCAGAATAAAAATTTTCCTTTCCATTTGTATAAATTCCTTTGTTATTTCTGTTTTTTTTAACGCAGTTTCCGAGCTCTTACCCTTCTGAACAGGGTTTGTATCTTGATCAAGAACAATAAAACAATAATTACAATAGGGCAGGGATAGTCAATGATTATTTTCCTGATAACGACTGCAAAAAAGGATTGATAGAAGCAAAAAAACCTGTAGTTAATAAAAAAATGGTGCTGAAGGGGGGATTTGAACCCCCATGAGCTCATTGCTCACTAGTCCCTGAAACTAGCGTGTCTACCAATTTCACCACTTCAGCATTGGATATTAAAAATCCTTTTATTAAGAAAGAAGGATTTTGTCAAGGTTTTTCCTGCAGGTATTTTTCCCGCGGATTACGCAAATCTTACGCTGATTTTGCAGATAAAAGAACAGAAAACGGATTTTATTTTGTAAATTGAAAAAGAGATAATTTCACAAAGAGAAAAAGAGGAAAAGAGAAAATAATCTGGGCTTTTGTTTTAACGAGGGGCTTACGCCACCTTCTACATCATTGTGTCGCCCTTTGGGGCTTTTTTAGAACCAGGTAAGGGAAAAAAGAAAAAAGTCGGGGCTTTTGTTTTAACGAGGGGCTTACGCACCCATCGCTATCCTTGTATCGCCCTCCGGGCTTTTATGGAATCTCAACCATCTCAACCCTCTCAACCATCTCAACCCTCTCAACCTTCTCAACCTCTTTTAAATTCATTTTACATTCTACATTCTCAATTTTTCTCTTTTCCTCTTTTTCTCTTTGTAAAAAATATCTCGGTTTTCTCTGTGTTTTCAGTGTTCTCGGTGTAAAAAAATGCAGAGGAGCAGCGTCCTCCGTTTACACTCCAGAGGAACTAAATTTTCAGCTTTATGCTCTCTGCTATTCCAGATTTTCCTTGACGGTAAAACGCTAATTAAAACGGTGAAAACAAATATGTAACTATAATAAATTAAAGGAGATTCATTAATGAAACGCAAAATTATCATTATGGGTGCAGCGGGAAGGGATTTTCACAATTTCAATGTTTTTTTCCGCGATAACAAGGACTATGAAGTTGTAGCTTTTACTGCTACACAGATTCCTGGAATTGACGACAAAAAGTATCCTTCCGCTTTAGCAGGAAAGCTTTATCCTGAAGGAATCAATATTTATCCGGAAAGTGAACTGAAAAACCTGATTAAGAAACACAAAGTTGATTTGGTGGTCTTAGCTTACAGTGACCTTCCTTTTGAGGTAGTTATGCACAAAGCATCCTTAGTAAATGCTTGTGGTGCCGATTTTATGCTGATGGGAAAAAATAATACAACCCTTAAAACCAGTAAACCCCTGGTAACTGTTTGTGCAGTTAGAACCGGTTGCGGTAAATCACAAACGACCAGAGCGGTTGTGAAAGCTCTCAAGGCAAAAGGGCTGAAGGTTGTTTCCATTCGTCATCCTATGCCTTATGGTGATCTTGTTAAACAAAAAGTTCAGCGTTTTGCCAAACTGGAAGACCTGAAAAAATATAACTGCACAATTGAAGAAATGGAAGAATACGAGCCGCATATAATGATGAATAGTGTTATTTATGCCGGAGTGGATTATGAGGCAATTTTAAAAGAAGCGGAAAAAGAAGCGGATGTAATTGTTTGGGATGGAGGTAATAATGATATTCCATTTTATACCTCTGATAAAGAAATTAAGATAGTTGTAGTTGATCCTCATCGTCCCGGAGATGAAATTTCTTACTATCCGGGGGAAACAAATGTCTTTTTGGCTGATGTAATCGTTATCAATAAAATTGATAGTGCCGATTTTGATGATATCAATGAGGTTCGGGAAAATGTTCGGATGATCAATCCTAAAGCTCAAATTATTGAAGCTGCGTCACCGCTTTTTGTAGACCATCCGGAAATGATTTACGGTAAAAAAGTTCTGGTTGTGGAAGACGGTCCTACTTTAACCCATGGAGAAATGACTTATGGAGCGGGAATTGTAGCTGCAGAAAAATATGGTTGTGTCGACCTTGTTGATCCGCGTCCCTGGGCTGCAGGTGAAATTAAGCAGACCTACGAAAAATATCCTGAAATCGGAACTTTGCTTCCGGCAATGGGTTATAGTTCCAAGCAGATTAAGGATTTGGAAAAAACAATCAATAGTGCTGAATGTGATTCTGTAATTATTGCCACTCCAATAGACCTGCGTCGTTTAATTAAAATCAATAAGCCCGCTTGTCAAGTGCGTTACGAATTGCAGGAAATTGGAGTTCCTACAATAGCAGATGTTCTAAAGAATTTCGGTAAGAAATCCTCTAAAAAATAATAGTTTCTATAAAAGGAGGTGCTTTGTCGCCTCCTTTTTCCATTTGTTATCCTCTGGCAGTAAAGTTTATTCACTTTTTTACATTAAAGGGAATTAACTTTTTTGCTCAATCAAAATTTACATTAGATAAAGGAAAAGGAAAATGAACAAAACAGCTGTTCTTGCCCTTGGTGGAAACGCTATTATCAAAGCAGGTGAAAAAGGAACCATAACTCAGCAATTTGCCAATACTCGTGAATCCCTTAGCGGAATCGTAGAACTAATCAAACGGGGCTATCATTTAAGCATAACTCATGGCAACGGACCCCAGGTAGGAAATTTATTACGCCAACAGGAAGCCGGTGAAAAAGAAGGCATTCCCCAATTGCCTTTAGGTGTATTAAACGCTGCCACAGAAGGAACTATGGGATATATGATAGAACAAAGCTTGCAAAATAAACTACATAAAAACGGTATTAAAAAACGGGTTATTACTATTATTTCCCAGGTTGTTGTAGATAAAAATGATCCCAGTATGCTGAATCCGACAAAATTTGTTGGAAGTACCTATTATACAGCACAGCAGGCAGAAGAATTACATCAGAAATTGGGTTGGATACTGAAAGAGGATTCCGGAAAAGGTTTTCGGCGTGTTGTTCCTTCACCTTATCCTATTCAAATTATTCCCGCTGCAACCATCAAAGAACTTGTGGATAGGGGAGAGATAGTAATTGCAGTTGGTGGTGGCGGAATTCCCATTTATATAGAAGAAGATGGCACTTACGAGGGTGTTGATGCTGTTATTGATAAGGACTTTGCTTCCTCACTTTTAGCTTTAGAAATTAAAGCAGACCTCTTTGTGATTTTGACAGGTGTGGAAAAGGTCTCTATTAATTATGGTAAAGAAAATCAGCAGGACTTGGATAGAATGACGGTTGCCGAAGCCAAACGCTATTATGCCGAAAAACAGTTTCCCGCGGGAAGTATGGGTCCTAAAATCAAAGCAGCTATTGATTTTCTGGAACGCGGTGGCTCGGAAGTGTTGATTACTTCCATTGAAAAAATTGTGGATGCCTTTGAAGGCAAAACCGGAACCAGAATTGTGTAGCTTTAGCTTGCCGTAGCTCCGCATCCTTTTTTACGATTTATCTTCCTTAGTAGCATTGCTTACCCATTGCTTACCCATTACGGATGGCATTAGCAATGGGTAAGCAATGCTTGAGTAATGCACTTAAGGAGGAAAAGCTTACATTCAATATAACAATAACTTACTGCAGGAATATTGGGTTATCCTGCAATAAACTTAAAAATTGGCATTAGAATTGCTTTATAAATGCCAAAAAACACGAATATAGAGGTTCTTAATGAAAGCGTCCCGATTTTTCCTGCTGCTAATTGTAACTATTTTGTTATTGCCAATATCGCTATCCGGCAATACAAACGGCGAAATCAATCCTTTTAAGATTAAGGAAATAAATGATAGCGAAATAAGAATTCAATTTACTTTACCGCAATGGGAAATTGAACAAATTAATGTTAAAAACGAAATAAGAAAGAAAGTTAAAGTTCAGGAAACACCTTATCTTTTTATAGATGAAGAAGAAACATTGCCGGTTTTTTCCACAATGATTGCTATTCCGAATAGGGGAGGGGTAGATCTGCTTGTTTCTAATTCCTCAAAATCTTCTATTAATGAATTTACTGCCAATTTTGATGCTGCTCTGAATAGGGAAAGCCAACAGGGAAGATTTACCGATATTCATTATCCTTCCGCTAATGTTGTTATCTCAGAGCCCCAGATATTGCGTGATTTCAGGGTTGTAAATCTTAATATATATCCCTTTCAATATGACCGGATAAATCGGAAACTGCTTGTTAGTGAAAATCTGGATATAAAGTTAACATTCAACAGCAGACCTTCTATCAATGAATTGAATTCCAGTTCTTATATTTCTTGTAGTTTTGACAGTATCTATAGAGGGCTGATTTTAAACTATGAGTCCCTGCGGCAAACACGGGAAATTGACTATCGGAATCCTGTGATGCTGGTTATCTATGGCAATTATACAGACACCAACTATTTATCTAAAATAAATGAATTTGTTACATGGAAAAAGCAAAGGGGCTTTATTGTAAACGCAGTTAGCACTGGTGTTACCGGAATAACCAATACCAATATTAAGAGTTATATTCAAACAGCTTACAACAATCCTGCAACGCGTCCGGACTATATTGTTTTAATTGGTGATACAGATGGCACTATTGCAGTGACAAGTAATAACACTTATGTTGATTATCAATATACCTGGCTGGCTGGAAATGATAACCTGGGTGATGTAATGATTGGCAGAATTTCTGTAACTTCTACTGCTGATTTGGATGTTATCTTGGCAAAAATCTTCTCTTTGGAAAAGAACATTGGACAGCATCCCACCGATTGGTTAAATAGAATGGTTTTAGTTGGGGATACCGGTTCTTCAGGTATTTCAACGATTTATACTAATAGATACATTCGTGATATTTCGGAAGAAATTAATCCAGCTTATACTTATACTGAGGTCTATGGTTCCAGCCCCAGTAGCACAACGATCAATAGTGCTATTAATCAAGGTGTAATGTGTTATAATTATCGTGGTTATATAGGAATGAGTGGATGGCCCGGTACAATGTCTTCAATGTATAATTCCCACAAACTCTTTCATGCGGTCTTTATTACTTGCAGCACTGGAAGTTTTGGCGGTTCAACTTCTACTACGGAACAAGTTATTCGTTATGGAACCGCTGCTTCTTTAGGAGGTGCAATAACTGCAATTGGAATGGCTACTTCATCCACTCATACTCCAATGAACAATTGTTTGGATGTAGGTATTTTTCACGGAATTTACAATCTCGGAATGCGGGAGATGTCTTCCCCAATGCTATATGCAAAGTTGTATTTACATTCAGTTTATGGAGTTAGTCATCCCACTCAGGCACAGGATTTTGCTGCTTACTGTAACTTGATGGGTGACCCTACTGCTATGGTTTATGTAGGAACTCCCAATAGTTTTATTGTTACTGCTCCGTCAACCATTCCTTCCGGTTCTGCCAATATCAGAATTGGAGCAACAAACAATAATGGAGGAAGCGTTGAAGGTGCTTTTGTAACTTTGACCACTACTTCCGGTTTACAATTAACCGGAATTACAGATGCTTCGGGATTTGTTACTATTGATATACCAGCAGGACTTTCCCAAAACTTGGTTTTAACTGTTGCTAAAGATGATTATATCGCTTATACGAGCTCCATAACTTTAAATACTGGTGGGGGAATTGTCTATGACAGTTTTGTTCTGGATGATGATACAACTACCGGCAATGGAGATGGAACACTGAATGCAGGAGAAGAAGTTAACCTCTATGTAACACTGAAAAATACAAGTTCTTCTACTCTCTTTATTAATGGTAGGGTATCTACTACAGATTCTTATGTTACTTTAATAGAATATGACCGCCTGGAATTTGGTGATATTGTTGCTGGTGGTTTGGGAGAAAACATTACTCCCATTGTTTTTTCCGTTTCTCCTGCCTGTCCTGATCAACATATTATTACTTTAGTGCTTACGGCTGAAGGTGCCGGAAACAATTGGACGATAAATATTCCTGTGACCGTAAGAGGAGGCAACCTGGAAATTCAAAGTTATACTTTTGTGGGTATAACGGGCAATATTATCACTCCAGGACTTTCCTGTCCCTTTACTTTTTCCCTAAAAAACACCGGTATTTCTACTTTACAAAATGTTTACGGCAATTTGCAATCACTCAGCAACTATTTTACTGTTCAGGATGCAGAGGGTTATTTTGGCAATATTGCTCCTAATTCTACAGTTACTAATAGTTCTAACAGCTTTACTGTTTTTGCCCGGGGTAGCAGTATAAATGGAATGGTGATTCCGTTGATTCTAATACTTTCTAATGCTAATGGATATACCCAGACCTTACATTTAAGTATTACGATTGGCACAACGACTGTTCACGATCCTTTGGGTCAGGATGCTTATGGCTATTTTATTTATGATCAAACGGATACGGCATATCCTTTGTGCCCAAGTTATCAATGGATTCCTATTGCTCCTGCTGAAGGAGGAAGTGGTACATTACTATCTTTAACAGACCCGGGAAATACATCAGATGAAGGTGACGCAACTAACGCTGTTGCTATTCAGACGGTTAATTTACCCTTTACCTTTACCTTTTATGGTAGACAATATACTCAGGCATCCATTTGTTCCAATGGTTTTATTGCTTTTGGTGCGACCCAAAATGCGGACTGGAGAAATTGGCGTTTACCAGGAGCTGGAGGTCCCAATCCGATGATTGCTGTCTTTTGGGATGACCTTCAACTTGGAACTGGAAGTGGAGTTTATACATATTATAATTCAGCTCAACATTATTATGTAGTGGAATGGTATAATATAATTTCTGGCTATAATAGTTCTTCGCCCGAGACCTTTCAAGCGATATTATATGACCCTGTTTATTATCCAACTATTACCAATGATGGTCAAATAAAATTACAATATAAGGTGTTTAATAATATAGACCAGGGTAGTGGAGATGTATATCCGCATGGAAATTACTGCACTATAGGTATTAAAGACCATTACGGAACTGATGGATTGGAATATACTTTCAACAATACTTATCCTACAGCTGCCAGTCCCTTGAGTAACGAAAAAGCATTATTTATCAGTACACCGGAAATTATATCCGGTATGCCTCATCTTACTATAGCTCAAAAAAATGTTATTGACCCTAATAATAATAATCATCTGGAACCGGGAGAAACAGCCCAATTGCAAATCCTGCTTAGAAACAATGGACTTTCTACTGCTGAGAATGTTATTGGTGTGTTGAGTTGTTCCGATTCTTATGTCACAATTAATAATGCTACTGCTAATTATGGAAATATTGCCGGAGAGGCACAGGGCTTACCACAAAACAATTTCAGTTTAAGTGTTTCTCCATCTTGCCCTGGAGGACATAGTATTAATTTTACCCTGGCTCTTTCCGGTAGTGGATTAAATTGGAACTATTCCTTTTCTTTAGATGTCTATGTTCCGATTCTGGAATTCGGAAACTATACTGTGTTAGATTCTAATGGAGACAATGATGGAATTTTAGACCCCGGCGAAACAGCAAACCTCTCTGTTCAATTACTGAATACAGGAGAAGTAGCCAGCCCGGCTGGAACGGTAACAATTACTACTTCTACCGAAGGAATTAATATTATTACAGGAACTGCTCAGTTTGCTCCAATATCCGGGAATGGAAATACAACACTTGTTTTTAATCTTAGTGCAGATACCTCAGTTGCGGTAGGGACTTTAGCTAATTTATTTTGTTCTGCAGTTGCTGGAAATTGTTCTGCTTCAACGAATATAATTCTGGAAATTGGAGCACCCTTAGAAATTATAATAGGGACTGGAACTGGAACGCAAAGTTATCCTTTAGATAGATATTATAACTATTCTGCTCACGAAGCAATTTATCTTGCCAGCGAAATTGGGTTTGCCGGCGCTATTAAATCCCTTGCCTATTATAAAGCACAAGGTGAAGATATAAACCCAATTGAAAGTGTGTCAATTTATATGAAACAGACCCAAAACACTACTCTCAGTTCCGGTAATTATAGTTTGGATGGATATACTTTGGTTTACAATGGCTCCTTTACAAATAACGCCACTTCCGGCTGGATGGAAATAACTCTTAACCAAATGTTTATTTACAATGGGACTGATAATCTTTCTATCCTTTGTTTAAAAGGGTACCAGCAATACATAAACAATTATCCTTATTGGACTTATACCAGCACTTCTACAACCCGAGTTCGGCAAAATCGGAGTGATAGTTCAGCTCCTACAAATCTTACAGCTTCAAATAATCTCCCCAATATCCGTTTGAAAATATTTGTAGATAGCAGTATGATTTTACCACCAACTGCCTTAAGAGCTACTTCGGGCAATGGAATAGTAACTCTTACCTGGCAATCACCTATGGCTGGAAATATAGAGAGTTACAATATATATCGTAATAATGCTTTATATGATAATGTAGCTAACAGATATACTTATTATGATGTAGGTGTTGTTAATGGCACAACCTATTCTTATTATCTGACCTCTGTTTCTGGAACTAATGAATCGCTTCCGTCCTTAACCGTGCAAGCAACTCCCAATAGTACTTCTTCCAGTATAGCTATAATTGGTAGTGGAACAGGCGTAACGGGAAATAATACAGCCAGTCCTGTAAATATCTATTATAAAAGTTTGCACGGTCAATCGGTTTATACAGCCGCAGAGCTTAATGCTGCAGGGATTTACGGACCAATAGATATTTTACAACTGGGTTTTTATATAGCCAGTTCTCCAGCTTATGCTTTACCGAATTTTTTAATCCGAATGAAACATACAACTGCTACTGATGTTTCTTCCTGGCAAACAGCAACTGGAATGACTACGGTTTATACCAATGCATCCTATATGCCAGTTGCTGGAGGTTGGGATATGCTTACTCTCACTTCACCTTTTCACTGGAATGGAATTGATAACATTGTAATAGATACTGCTTTTGGACTTGTAAGTCAATGGAATTCATCCGGGACAGTTCAATACACTTCTGTTAACAATGGCTACCGTTATACTTGGAGTGATAGCAGTGACCAAACCGATATTTTTACCGGAATTAATGTTTCCACTTATAGACCAAATATTAAAATAAGAGTTCCTTCAGAACCCCAAAATGCGATAATTTCCCTAAGCTCTTCCCAATTGAATTTCGGGGCAATAGAAATAGGTAATTCTGCAACTTTGCCTTTTACCATTCAAAATACAGGCAATCAACTTCTGGCTGGCTATTTTACCGTTCCGAATAACTATACTCTTGATTTTGCCCCAAGGAATAAAAATAAAGATTTACAGGGAACCAGATATAGCGATCGCACAAATATGCAATTTGCTATAGAGGCAGGTAACTCATTGACCATTAATGTAACTTTTACACCTACAGCTCAAACCTCATATAATGGTAATTTAGTTATAACCAGCAATGCCACTAATTATCACAATTTCAATCTGGTTTTAACAGGTAGCGGTTATTATCCTTCTCTGGAAACACCTATTGTAACAATTTCCCAAGAAGATAATAACATAGTTCTTCGCTGGAATGCAGTTCCGAATGCTCTTAGCTATCAAATTTATCGCAGTGATAATCCTTACAGCAATTTTACCTTGATTGGAACTACTTCCTACCTTCAATTCACTGATTCTTCAGGTAACCAGGGATTTTATTACATTAAGGCAAGTACTCAGCATCCTTAATGTTGTGTAGCCGGATGACGTTGTTCCTCTACAAGAAGGTGAAAAGGTGGAAAAGTGAAAAGGTGAAACAGGGAATGGACATTGTAAAAAAAAGATGCGGAGCTTCAGCGTGCTCCGGCTGCATAAAATGGAGCGGGCAACGGGACTTGAACCCGCGACCCTCAGCTTGGGAAGCTAATGCTCTACCACCTGAGCTATGCCCGCTTTTTTATTGAGCTCAAAAATTTGGATGGGGTCTATGCAGTCAAGGAAAAGAATAATGAGATGGCAAATTTCGTTTTGCCACAAAGGATGCAGTCCTTTATCCTAAATAATGCAGCATAAATAAGTATAAACATATTAATCAATTGGGTTGCCAAATTCCAATTCGGCAAATGCCGAAGGTATAAATTCCTTTAGAAACATTTTGTTTCTTTGGCAAAGAAAGAATTTGCCAGTCAATTTTTTAACCGCATTATTTGGGTTTATCCTGCAATCCGTTTTTGAATAATCCTAAAATTTTTAGGTTGTGTAAGTAGTTGTGATTAAAACCTGCATTTCGCCAATAATTCTTTTTACGGCAGGGCTGATGAGGTCCAGTTTCTTTAACTGTTCCAGGCGTTCACTGCATTGTTCCAATTCCTCTTGAGTAAAGATTTTGTCCATCAGATTGCAAATATTAAGTAAGGCAATCAAAGCCAGGTCTCGGGGTTCAGGATCAACATCTGTAAGAACCGTTTTCCGAATTCGGGAAAGGACTTCTTCCTCTTCTTTCTGGTCTATAACGGGATAGCGACGCTTTTTGAACAGCCAAAGGACTTTACACTGGCTCACCTTGATGATGCCTTTTTCTTCCAAGTCCTGCAGGAGTTTATCTTTCAAGTGTCCCATAGAGTTATAAAGCTGTCCTACTAAAACAGCCGGTTGGTTTCCTGCTTCAGTTTCAATTAAATTTTCCAGGATAGCATCCAGAAACTTATCACCTGTCGGTTCTGTAGATAGAACATAGATACCTTCCAGATCTACATCAATTCTTTTTCTCAAAGCCAAGTCCATTAAAAGAGCGCCAATTAAAGCCACATTGAAATTGATGTTGGTTATCCTGTAAAAATAATTGGTCTGATCGTCTATGGATAGCAGGATTAGTTCTTCAGCGCAGTTAAGAATCATATTTTCCTCGTTGGTTGATAGCTACAAGCTTTTTAGATATTTTTCTTCCCTAATGATAGCTTGAAACTTTGCGTTCATTTCATCCAATGCTTCTTGGGGAGTAGAAATTCCCCGCATTGCTTTTTCCAGATAATTTTTTAATTCCATACGGGCTTTGAACCAGGCAGAAATTTGCGGTTCAAAGATAGCTGTTTCCAGCTGGTCATAAATACCTTGAAACTGAGGATATTCTTTTAAAAAGTTCTGCAGAACAGGAGATTGCATAGCACTTTTCCGCACAGGCATATAACAGGTTTCAGCACTCCATCTGGCTGTTTGTTCCGTATCTGTAAACCATTTTATAAATTCCCAGGCAGCTTGTTCTCTTTTCTTATCTCCGCTTTTAAAAATAACAATATTAGTTCCGCTGACTGCACTTTTATTGGTTCTATATACAGGTAAAGGAGCATAACCAATATTAAAATTGATTGGTTGCTGACGCATATGCGTGATAGAAACACTGCTACCTTCATACATAGCGGCAATTCCGGCTAAAAAATCATTTTGTCCTTCAAATTCACGGACAAGATAAACAGTTTTATCTTTATTTAGCAAATCGGTAGTAAAAGTTAAAGCTTCAATTGCTTGTGGACTATTAAGTTGTGGTTTTCCTTCTTCATCTAAAATTGTGCCTCCGGCTTGGTAAAGAAGATTAATAAATTGCCATTCATTCACATTAAAATTGGTTCCGTAGGTTTCTGGTTTACCGTCATTATTTTTATCAGTAGTTAATTTACGACAGTAGGACCGAAATTCATCCCAAGTAGCAGGAAAATGATTAGGGTCAAGACCGGCTCTATAGAAAGCATCTTTATTATAGAAATAAGCACGGACACTTTTATTGAAGGGAAAGGAATAGATGGTGTCATTAAAAGTATTGGATTTTAAGAAGACAGGATAAATATCTTCCAAACTTTGCATTGTCCAGGTTGAATCCGCTTTCATTAAATCCTCAAAATTGCAAAGCACTCCCGCTTCTATATATTTGGAAGTCCAGGATTCAAAAACCTGAGCAATATCGGGCTGTTTTTTTGCTTGAATGGAAGCCATAAGTTTTTGAGAGAGAGCCGTATAGCTACTAATAGGATTGGCAATTACTTCTATGTCTTTATGAGTGCGATTAAATTCACGAATCATTTCATTAAGAGTATCACCTAAAGGACCGCTGAGACCATGCCAGAAAGCAACTTTAACCTTATTGGACTGTAAAGTACTTTTACAGCCGGCTAAAAGGACAAAGAGCATTATTATCATTATAAAGAACTTACGCATTATTTACAACTCCTTATTTGATAAAAGCGATTCCACTACCATCTTTATTTGTTCAGGGTTAGCGTCAACGAAAAAATGAAATTGAAATAGAAAACAAAGAGAAAAAGAGATTAGTTTTACAATATAAGCGTAATCGGGAAAAGTCGTTATTACGCAAGAAAAAGGTAAAAAAAGTGAGAACGGAAAAATTATTTATTCCTGAAGTAATCTCACTGCTTTAGCCCCACTTTTTTTAATCTCACTTCTTCATTCTTCATTTCCTCCTCCTGCTTAATTATCAATTTTTATCTCTGAAATCTGTGTAATCTGTGAGTAATAAACCTATTCGCCAATCCACATAGCTACTAATCCGGGCAGAATATCTCCTGATTTGCCCTGATAAAATTCATCAATATAGGCAAGGTTATCCGGTTTTCCCAGATTTATTGCAATTGTTTTTGCCCCCATCAATTTGGCAGTAAGAACGAAACCTGCTGCAGGATAAACAACTCCGCTGGTTCCTACAATGATAAATACAGAACATTTTCTGAGGGCATCATCAATTATATTCAGATAGTGCGGTATTTCACCAAACCAGACAATATCTGGTCTTAAAATACCATTGCAAAAGGGACAAAGGGGAATCGGCTGCGTTAAATCAATATCCTTAATTGCTAATTTGCTATGGCATTTTGTACAGATACAATTGGCAAGGGAGCCATGCATTTCCAAAACTCTTTTAGAGCCGGCTTTTATATGCAAGCAATCCACATTTTGGGTAACCAGTAAAAAGTTATCCCCTAAAAATTGTTCCAATTTAACCAAAGCCAAGTGAGCCGGATTGGGTTTACTGGAAATACTATCCTGGTAGCGTTGACGGTAAAATTCCCAAACTTTAACCGGATTAGAGTTAAAAGCTTCAGGAGTGGCAACATCTTCAACCCGATGATTTTCCCATAAACCACCGCTATCTCTAAAAGTCCGGATACCGGATTCAGCGCTGATTCCGGCTCCGGTTAAAACGAGAACATTTGTATCGGGAGTAAATTTTAGCATTTCTATTTCAGTAATAGCATTTTTCGCATTTGGACACCTGAAGGAGTTTTAATGCGATAGTAATATACTCCACTGGCTATATTACGCTTGTTTATATCTAAGCCATTGAATACGACTTTATGAGTGCCTGCAGGTAAAACCTCATCAATTAAGCGGGTTACCAATTGACCTTTAATATTGAAGACCTCCAGACAAACCGGCATCCGAGCTGGTATGGAAAACTCAATCGTAGTTTCAGGATTAAAAGGATTGGGATAATTATCATACAGGATAACATTTTGTGCCAAAGGAATGCTTTCATCCTCATTGGCAACATAGCCCGTTATCCTCACATCATCTATATACCATCCCTCTCCACCAACATAACCATCACTGCCAAAAACCCAACGAAATTGAGCTATTCCGGAAACATTACCAAGTTCAAAAATAGCTTCCGTCCAATCAAAATTACCTGAATAGACCCAAGTATTTGCGGAAAAAGGCGAAGCGGAATTATTGTAAATCTTATAAGGATAACCGCCTACAGGGGTAATTTGAGTCCAATTGCCTCCGTTCAAACTCATTTGTACCAAACCACCATCCCAAGCGTAGGATTGATTGGTACTATGTTTTTCTGCACTCATCCAGTGATAGAATTTCAATTGACAATTGGGGCTAACATTCATTACAGGACTAATAAGTGCACCATAAGCACTACTGGCATAATTAGTAGAACCGTTACCTCCAAATTTCATTGCATAAATACCGTTGGTAGTATGATTACGATTTGATGAACGATGCCACTGATTTACAAAATTACTGCTGAGAGCAACGGTTTCCCATGTTTGGTAATCGGTTTCAAAACTGTAACTGAGAGCACCAATATGAATTAAGAAATATCCTTCTACCAGATTTCCGTTTTCCGCGCAGAAAATGTAATTTATCATATAGTTATTATCAATAACTGCACTATCCAATACCTGTAAAGTGATTGCACTTTGGTAGTCGGCTGTGCTATGAGGGCTTAAGGGAGCCAGCAAAATTTCCTCCTGCTCCAAAATAATATCGGGAGAGGAGTTAAAAATAATTAACATAGGTGAATAAGCATTTCCACTACCGGTATTAGCAACGCTGAAACTAATGGAAGGTGTATCTCCAGGCATAATCATAACATCCATATTATTCAGCTGATAAGAAAGCAATTGTAAAACCGGAGCATTCAGAGTTAAGATAAAAGTAGAATTGGATAAGTAGGAATCATAATTGGCTCTGATTGTGAAAGTGGCTTGGGTTTGATCAGTAAAATTGCCTACAATCCTGAACAAAAAGACAGAATTAAGAGCTAAAGAATCACCGGCTGCAATACCGGTAAAATTTGCCGTTGAGGAAAGAATTTGGATATTAGCCGAATTACTGAGGAAAGTTAAAGTCCCAGGAACAGTGAGATCCAGCAAGCCCACATTTTTAACAAAGAGATTAAGGGATAATGTTTCACCTGTATGATAGAGTCCATCCTGATCGTTATAACTGACATTATTACATATAATATAGGGCATTTGAGCCGCTGTAGCCATAATGGTAGCATTGAAAGGATAAAAATTGTGGGCACTGATATAAATGTAATAAGTTCCTGGAGTTAGCGGAGCAAAAAAATTAACTATAATCAAACCATTTTCATCTGCGGAAGTCCTGAATACGGTATGATCTTCATTTTTCAGAATAAATACCGCATAAGGTGCATTGGTCTGAATCTGATAATGATTTTGTCCTACCATTAATACTTCGGGTAAATTAGCTGTTATAGTTTGTGGAGTGTCCGTCCAAACCATCATAGCAGGATCACCAAAAAGATTGGTTTCATAAGTTACCCAATACATTACCGGTTCATTAGTGATATAGGGAATATTATCTATTTTGGAATCAACCAAGGCAAAACCCGCTTCATAAATGTTTTCCCCAAAAATAGCATCTATAAACTGGCGATGAATATATTGAGAAGCTCCATCAGTACTTTGTTGAACACCCCAGCCATAGCGTGAATGAGAAATCATTGCTACAGGTCCTGTGGCAATAGAGGTCATTTTTTCTGTTATACAATCGGATGTATACTGCCCGGGAGAGGTTTCACGATTATCAAAAGCACCGGCATAACAGCCCTGGGTAAAATAAGTGGAAAAATTATGATTTACACCGTCATTAGTAATTGTGGAAGCACTAACCTGATTATTTGATAACCGCATTGCATAAGTAGTGTTGGAATGTCCCAAATGATTTACCAGATTAGGACCCTGACTAAGTATGGGGCGAATCTGATTAGCACCCCAGGCATCGGCTGCTCCATAAGTTCTATCATATAATGTAGTTATGTTCCAGGAAGTAGGAACTCCAACTGTAGTATAGCCATTATTACTACTTCCACCAATCATTTCATCCATATAATCACCACCCCAGGTAGGTCCGTCCCATAACCATTCACCCACAAAAAAAGCTGATTTAACCTCATTTGTCACCGGGTTGTTGCTGTAATTGGTAAGTTTATTTAGGAAATTTGCTATTTCTGCATCGCTATTATAGCAAAAACGCCCGATTGCCAGTTCCGGAGTAAGGTCTGCTTCATACATTTCACCCCAGTAACTATCTCCGTCAGTATTCCAGTTTCCATCCAAACAGGCATAATACATATCAGCAGGAATATCTGCATCCGTACCTTCATCGCTGTTATTTACGCTAACATAAAAACCTCTATGAGGAATAACATCCGTATCTCCCGCTAGAAAAACATAGCGCAGAGGATTGGTAGTATATAAGGAAATAATGTAATTACGCAATTTATCCTGGGTGTCAATTCCCTGATTTTCCGCGATAATTTCACTCATACTTTTTATGAGCACAGTTTTTCCTCGGATTTCCTGAAAGGTTTTTAGAGGTGTCCACTGGGTTATTTTTTCCGCATCTGCTACAATAAGATATTCAATTCCCGTTTCACGAGTGGAGGAAATAGTGATGATTTCAGGGTTATCCACAATTTTTTGCAAACGGTTTGCGGTAAAAGTATTCTGTTTTAAGAAACGCATTGCTTCCATTGCTTTAGCACTGCTGCTGTAAATAATTTCTACACTCAGTTGTCTATAAAATATCAATTCGTTGTTTAAAGGATAATAGGAAAATGGACTTATTGCCGAAAAAACTATCGGCTGTCCGCACATAAAAGAAGTAATCAATCCGTTATCCGTATTTTGAGGATAGGGAAGAGGCGAATCATAAACTTCCGCATTGGGCTTATCCGGTGTTTCCAATATTATATGTGAAAAAGGATATTGCCTTTGAATCGGAGCGATGGGTTTATCTAAAGTGTAAGTAACAGGATTATATCTGTTAACTACAATTTTTTCTGCTTCAAAACCTGCCGGTAATAAAAGTTTTATCCCTAACCAGGGCAAATCTGGATTTCCAGGTTGACCCCAACTCTGAGCTTTTTCCAAACTTACTTTCGTGTATTGTTCTTTTGCCTCAATTTTCGGTGTCTCCAAGGAGTAATTCATCGTTACTCCAGCTATAAGAACCGCTGTTGAAAACAAGAGTATCACCAATAATGCTATGTTTTTCATAGCTTCCTACCTTTCTGCTGTAATTTTTCTTCTCTTTTATTTTATGCAATGCTTGTTCCATTTTCTGAAAATAATTCATAGTTCTTTAACTTTTGGTTTATAATTATAAAATACAGAGGGCAGAAAACATTTTTAATTGCTTTCGTATTTGATAATATCCCTATTTTATTATCCCTTCTTTTCCGAAGCAAATAACTATGTTAAATTACACTCCCTTGCTACTATTTTTCTGCTTTTAGTGGCTTTTTAGCGATTATTTTTTTTCCTTACTTAAAGTTAGTTTCTTTAGGAATAGAAGTTCCCTAACAATGTTTCTCAACCTTGTTATAGAATTCATTGCAATTTATATAGTTACAAGTGCTTCCTTACTGCCCACCCATCATCCTCTAATCATTCACTCAACCTCAACCCATACAAAGCTTGGGTTGTGTATCGGAGAATATAAAGTGGTATTTGAGTGGGGAGTAGGGAAGAAGCTGGATTTGACATAATTTCAAGAGATTATAAATATGGTAAAAAAGGCATCGGATTGCCAGATTCCTATTTTATAAATACGAAGTAAATTTATTCTTAAGTAAATTTGTTATTTGCAGTATAATTGAATTTGCCTACTCCTTGTTTTCATTTACAAGGTTGGGAATTCACCAAAACCTTTATTTTCTGTGGAAATCGGGAAAGGAAAGATTGTTCTTGACAGGAATTTGAGTTTAAAGTAAAAGGAAAATGTGAATGAAGTAAAGAATAATATTGAAGTTCTTGGATATAAGTTAGAACTCTGAAGGTGTGTTTAATAAAAGCGAAAAAAACTATATAGAATAAAAAATAAAATATTTTTTTGTGTTTGAGGAGAGGAATGTGGATAGTAGCTTAAGGCAAGGCGTTATTTTAAGAACAACGGAAAACGCTTTAAAAAAGACGGATTTTGGAGTAGTATCTATTTCCAAGTATAACGCCTTGCGCTTTCATAATATTCTTTCTTCAAATGATTCCTTTTCCAGTGAAGATTATTTATTCCTACTTATGCTCAATTTATGCAATTATATCCAGCTTAAAATTGATTGGTCTGGGTATTCGTGTTTGCTTCCTCTTACAATTTCAACACTAGAAGGGAACAGGAAATATTGCTCTTTTTTGGCTGAAAAAATATCTTTAAGGAGGCATAAGTTATGAATCGGAAAGTTTTATTTTTATTCCTATTATTTTTAATCGGGATTTTCTTCTTATGTTGGGGAGAACAAGTCACGATTGGAAATCCTGCTTCGGCAACTTATGGCTTAATTCCGATAAACAGGCATCACAATTATTCCACTTACGAAATGTTGTATACCGCAGCGGAACTGCAGTCTGAGTGTTTGATCAATAAGATTGCATTCTACAAGCGCCACGGAAATCCTTCATTATTAATTTCCAATGTAAGCATTTATATGAAGGTATCATCTGCAACCAGTTTATCTGAAGGAGAAATTTCACCACCCTACTCTGAATATCAGCTTGTTTACAGTGGCAATTTTCCGAACAATTTTGGCTCTTCAGGTTGGGCAGAGGTTACTCTTTTTGATCCCTATCCTTATAATGCTACGGGAAATCTGCATATTCTTGTTGTAAAAGGTTTTGAGGAATGGTCAACTGATAGGCCCGATTATACCTATTCTTCTACAGGATCAACATATCTCTGCCGGGGGAGTTATTCTGATGACTTTCAACCGACCTATTTAACTCCTACTTATAATAGGCCTGTAATTCGTTTTGATGCGGAGTTTTTAATTGAAAATGAACCTCCTCTTCCTCCGATCAATCCTTTTCCGGCAAATTCGGCTATTGATATATTAAAAAATATAACTCTGCATTGGCGTAGTGGAGGAGGTTGTCCTTCTCACTATGATGTTTATTTTGGCGATACTTCCAATCCGGTAAAAGTTATATCACTTCTGAATGGAACAAATTTTAATCCTGGGGTTCTGGAATATGGAAAGACCTATTACTGGAAGATTGATCCCTATAATATTTATGGCTATGCTTCAGATAAATATGAGCTTGAAGTATGGTCATTTACGGTAATGAATGACCCAACCTTAACCCGAAATGATTTACCCTATTTGCAAACCTTTGATAATGAATGGTCAGGTAGTCCTCCCTCTCCTTTAGGTTGGATAGTAATAAATGCTAATAATGATGATTATACTTGGAGGCAAACTAACGAATGTAATATTCCCGCCTATTCCGAACCCTATGCTGCTCAAGGGATGGGAAATACTGATGATTATCTTATTTCTCCACCTTTGGATTTAACAGCAGTTAATATAAAAATAAAATGGTATGATATGGTAGAAAGTGCCCAATATCCTAATTCCTATAAAGTTTTGCTTTCTACTACCGATTCAGATATCTCTTCTTTTACGGAAGAATTAGCTGTTTTTACCTGTTATAATACTGAATGGATGGAACATAGCTTGGATTTGAGCACTTACAGAGACCATCATATTTATCTTGCTTTTTACCAATATGCTTCCACAGCAACAAATTGGAGTTTCGGAATTGATGATTTCCAGATTGAAAAGCTGCCTGATGTGCCAATTCTGAATTATTCACCTACAGAAATTATTTTTCCCTTTACCCCTGTTAATACTCCTTCCAGCTATTTAAATGTTACCATTACCAATACGGGAGAGGGAATTATAGACCTTACGGAGGATAATTTTACGCTTTTAGGCAACTATGATGATTTTGAGGTTGATTATTCCAATCTTGCTGCACATTTGGAAACAGATCAAAGTGTTAATATTCCGGTTCGTTTCTATCCTCGCTCCTTTGGAGAAAAAATTGCCATTTTGCGAATTAATTATAGTTCTCGGACTCAGTATGATGTAATTCTTAAAGGAACTACATACTTTGAGGGTCTTCTTATGGAGGATTTTGAAGATGACTTTCTGCCGGTGGGATGGACAAAATATGTTAATAATAATAACGATATTATTCAAAGTAATGACAATAACCACACATTTAATGGACAATTTTCAGCCCGATTTAGTTCTCTTGAGGTTTCAAACGATTATAACCAATACTTGTTTAGTCCTCCTGTTTTAATCAATGCTTTTCACCATAATCTTTCGTTCTGGCATCTGAAACAAAATAGTGAAGAGACCTTGGAATGGGGTATTGCAACGGATACTAGTCCTGAAAATTATGACTGGAAACCCGTTAATCTCAGCTGTGTTTCCTGGCAAAAGACCCAAATGGACTTGAAAGATTATGCGGATCAAATGGTCTATTTGGGATTTCATTATTATGGAAATAATTCTCAGTCAGTTTATCTTGATGATGTTCATATCTCATGTGATATTCCAGCTAATTATCCTACAGAAATAGATGGAATAACCATAACTTCCACTATCCATCTAAATATTAATAATGCTGTAACTGCTACTCATCCATTAGTGATGGCATTACCGAATTATAATAATCTAAACGCTCCTATTGTGCTTGGCTTATTAGGTTCTGGAAAAGGGAATTTATCTCTAAAACTCAGTTCCGGAAATTGGTATTGCCTAATTTACCATAGTGGACAGTGGCATTATGGAAGTTCTTATCCCTGCAATATAACCGAAGGGAATACCGGCATAGTAAATATATCTAATGTGGAATTTGGAGCTAAGAATGATGTTATTTTAGTAATTGAAGAAGGCATTGATCCTACTTTGCCGGTAAACCTATCCCGTTTTACGGCAGTAGTAACCTCCGAAAATTTTGTTATTATTTCCTGGACTGCAGAAAGTGAAACTAATCATTCCGGCTATAATATTTTGCGTAGTGAAGATAAAGATTTACAAAATGCTATTATGATCAACGGTTCTATAATCAATAAAGGTTCTTCTGAAGGAACTCAGATTAAATATAATTACACGGATTTTGAGGTGTATACGAATATGATTTATTATTATTGGCTGGAAAGCGTTTCCCTGGATGGAAACAGTGAATTTTACGGTCCTATAACAGTTATTATTGGTGATCCAACTCAAGAACCGGTTCCTCCAACTGTTCCGATGGTTACAAAATTGTATAATGCTTTCCCCAATCCTTTTAATCCGAATACCAATATTCGCTATTCCCTGAAAGAAGCTGGAAAAGTTAAAATTGAAATATACAATATGAAGGGACAAAAAATTAAAACCTACAATCTGGAACACACAAGTCCTGGTTACTATCAGGTTTCCTGGGATAGCTGTGATGACAAGGGAAGAAGCGTTGCCAGTGGAATCTATCTGTATCGTTTATCCACCGGTAATTATACTTCCGCTAAAAAGATGGTCTTAGCTAAATAATGTAGAATGTAAAATGAATTTAAGAAAGGTTTAGAAGGTTGAAAGGGTTTATAAGGTTTAGATAGTTGATAAGGTTTAGAAAGTTGAGAATGTTGAGAAGGTTTAGAGGGTTGAGATTACATAAAAGCCCGTGACACAATGATAGCGATGGTGGCGTAAGCCCCTCGGTGGATAAAAGCCCCAATTTTTATTCTTTTTAATTTCACTTTTCCTGGTTTTCAAATCCGGAAGGTTGATATTTTCGTTAGTCAAATGAACAATTAGGGCATCGTTATTCCGGAATTGTATAGACGGAGTTGCGTACTTTTTTACGATGTCCAAACTTTGTTTCACCTTTCCACTTTTCCATTTTTCCACTTGCTTGCGGAGGAACAGCGTCCTCCGACTACACAGTGTTGACTCCGGACTTTTTTTATTGACCAGGAGGTCAACCTTTCGTGGATAATTCCTGCTTGACAAAAAAGAGCAGTTTTAGGGCATAGGCAATATGAAAACACATAAAGCAATAGCATTATTTTCCGGTGGACTGGATAGTATTCTGGCAGTTAAATGGATGCAAAGTAAAGGATATGCAGTTCATCCGGTATTTTTTAAAGCTCCGTATTTGCTTCCGGAACGGGCAATTAATTATGCCGCTAAAAATGCTATTGATTTGGAAGTAATAGATGTTTCGGAAGAACATATAAAGTTACTGAATAATCCGGTTTATGGTTTTGGTAAAGGATTAAATCCTTGTATTGATTGTCACGGTTTTATGTTTAAAAAAGCGGCAGAACTGATGCCGTATAGAGATGCAGATTTTCTTATCAGTGGCGAGGTTTTGGGGCAGCGTCCTAAAAGTCAAAAACGAAATGCTATGAATAATGTAAGTAAACTTAGCGGTGTAAAGGACTTAATCGTAAGGCCCTTGTCGCAAAATTTACTTCCTGATACATTACCTCTTAGAGAGGGTTGGATTGCTAAAAAAGATATGTTATCTATTCAGGGTCGTGGTCGTTTGGCTCAATTAGCTCTGGCAGAAGAATTAGGAATAGTTGATTTTCCTTCTCCTGCTGGTGGTTGTTTACTTACGGATCGTAATTATTGTTTACGCTTACAAGACCTGAAAAAGCATCAGCAGGATGATTTGCACTCAATAAACTTACTTGCTTATGGTCGTCATTTTCGCTTGACGGAAGAGGTAAAATTGATTATAGGAAGAGATGAAGCAGAAAATGAAACACTTAAAAACATCTTTCGGGAAGGATTGATGCTACAGGCACAGGATTATATGGGACCTTTAGGATTTATTACCGGAAAACTTAATTTTGCTACTTTAGATTTGGCACTGGCAATCTTTATACTGTATCATCCCAAAGTGCCCAAATCTGCAAATATTGAGGTTTGGAGGATTAGCAATAAACAAATTATCAGTCAGACGATAAAAACTGCTACTAAAGGGGATAGAGAGATAATCAATAAATACCTGATTTCATATTTGTAAGAAAGGGATACAAAAATGATAAAAATAGAAAGCACTGTTTTGCTGGAGAGCTTTCAAACCAACACTTATCTGCTTTGGGATAGCATTAGTGCAGAGGCATTTTTAATTGATCCTGCTATCCCGAGTGAAACATTTCTGCAGCGGATTAAACAATTGGAATTGAAAGTAAAAATGATTATTAATACCCATGGCCATGCAGATCATATTGGCGGAAATTTATATTTTGCCAAGGCATTGAATTGTCCGGTTGCAATTCATCTTGCGGATGCTGAAATGCTTACCAATAATGCCAAAAATTTCAGTACCTATATGGGTTTTGAGCTAAATTTATCAGCTCCTCAAGTTATTCTGCACGATGGTGATGAGCTTTTCCTTGGTTCCGAAAAGGTAAAAGTTATCCATACACCGGGTCATACAGAAGGCAGTATTTGTCTTCTAACAGGAAAATATCTGATTAGCGGAGATACTTTATTTGAACAAAGCATAGGCAGAACTGATTTTCCGGGAGGAAGCCATACTGCTATAATTAATTCCATTAAAAATAAACTCTTTATTTTAGATGATGATGTTCTGGTTTTTCCGGGGCATGGTCCTACCACCTCCATTGGCTTGGAAAAGGTCAATAATCCTTTTGTAAATTAGGTTTACCAATGCATAATAAAGTTTTGATTTTAGATTTTGGTTCTCAATATACGCAATTGATAGCCCGAAAAGTGCGTTCTTTAAACATCTACTGCGAGATTCAACCCTATCAGATAAGTTTAGAACAAATACAATCCTTTGCTCCGCAAGCAATTATACTTTCAGGAAGTCCATCTAGTTCAAGTAAAAAAAATTCACCCAAGCCGGAGGAAGGAATTTGGCAACTTGGCATTCCCATTTTGGGAATCTGTTATGGAATGCAATTATTGGTAACTCATTATGGGGGAACAATTCTACCATCAGATAAAAGAGAATATGGCTCTGCAATATTAAATATCATTAACCATAATGAATTACTTGCAGGATTGGGAGATAGGGAAGAGGTCTGGATGAGCCATAGTGACGCTGTTTCCAGTTTACCCGAATGCTTTTCTGTTTTAGCAAAAACGGATCAATCCCCTTATGCTGTAATAGCTCATAAGGAATTACCTTTTTATGGCTTGCAGTTTCATCCGGAAGTAGCGAACACAAAAAACGGAATAAAAGTATTAGAGAATTTTCTGATTAGGATTGGAAAAATAACTGCGAACTGGACTCCGAATGCCTTTATCAATGAAAATATTGAGAAAATAAGAAAACAGGTAGGCAACCAAAAAGTTCTATTGGGATTAAGTGGAGGGGTTGATTCTTCAGTTACTGCGGTTTTACTTTATAAAACAATCGGAAATCAGCTCCTGCCTATTTTTGTGGATACCGGATTGATGCGTTACAAGGAAGCAGAAAGAGTAAAACAGACCTTTTCCGCTTATCCTGATTTAAATATTCGCTATGTGGATGCCAGTAAAACATTTATCTCCAAACTAAAAGGAATTACCGATCCGGAAACAAAACGGAAAATAATCGGCAACACCTTTATAGAGGTCTTTGAAAAGATAGCCGGAGAATATGAAGAGGTGCATTTTTTAGCACAGGGAACTCTCTATCCAGATGTAATTGAAAGTGCCACTTTTACGGGAATGACAGCAAAGATTAAAAGTCATCATAATGTAGGTGGTTTACCGGAAAAAATGAATTTAGCTTTAATTGAACCCTTAAGAGAACTTTTTAAGGATGAGGTCAGAGAAGTAGGAACTTTGCTTGGTTTACCTGAATCCATTATCCAAAGACATCCCTTTCCGGGACCAGGTTTAGCCGTTAGAATTATAGGAGAAGTAAATGCAGAAAAAGTCCGTCTGCTTCAGCTTGCGGATGAGATATTTATAAGCGAATTACAAAAAAACGGACTTTATAATACAACCTGGCAGGCATTTGCCGTTCTTTTACCTATTAGAACGGTTGGAGTAATGGGTGATGAACGCAGTTATGATCAGGTTTGTGCTTTAAGAGCTGTAGATAGTATTGATGGTATGACTGCTAATTTTACTCAGTTACCAATGTGGTTTTTACAGAAAGTTGCTAATCGCATTTGTAATGAAGTGAAAGGTATCAGCAGGGTGGTTTATGATATTTCCTCCAAGCCACCTGCTACCATTGAATGGGAATAAAAGATAATGTGGCTAACTATTTTGAAAGATATGCAATTGCGTATAGAGTGCCAGGAAAAGTCAAACTTTTGTCTTGACAGAATAAGCCATAATAGAAATTATAATTCTAAATTAACTCATTTTAATAGGGTGGGGGCGTAGTTCAGTTTGGTTAGAACGTCTGCCTGTCACGCAGAAGGTCGCGAGTTCGAGTCTCGTCGCTCCCGCCATTTTCAAAAGGGATGGCAAATTTCACATTGCCATACACAATAGAAAATGATTTTACTATCGCTTTTCAATATCCTGGTGGAAACAATATATTTCCTTTTCTTTCCTTTGCTCTATCTTTTTTTAAAGCAGAAAAACTATGTTGCAAGCATTAAAGCCGAAGGAGAAGATATTCACAAAGGGATTTTATTTCATTCTGCCTCAATGGGTGAATTAACTGCCATTAAAGCATTGGTTACAAGACATTTACAAGAGCATCCAGAAGTTAAACTTTGTATTACCACCAGCACTGTTACCAGCTGTGCCGAAGCTAATAAAATAAGCCCTAAGGTAAAAGCATTTCTATCTGTTCTTGATTTGCCCCATTTGCGGAAGCGTCAACTAAAACGAATCAATCCAGGTCTTATTTGTGTTGTGGAAACAGAAATTTGGCCTAATATGCTGCTTTGGGCAAAACGCAATAAAGTTCCGGTTTTATTTTTAAATGCCAGAATGTCTAAAAGCACTTTAAGGGGTTATCGTTTATTGAAATTTCTGTTTAGGCATTTACAGAGTCCTATTACCGAAATCCATGCGCAAAGTAAAGATGATGCCAAGCGTTATCGTAAAATATTTAATAGACCTGTATATGTGAGTGGTAACCTGAAATTTTCGTTAACCTTAAAGGATTATAATGCCGAAGAGCTCAGGAAAAAGTGGGGTTATAAAAGTGACGATTTTATTATTTGTTGGGGTTCATCTCGTCCTGGTGAAGAGGCATTGTTGATCTCCCTTTATCCATCTCTAAAAGAAGTTATTCCCAACTTACATTTAATCATAGGTCTCAGGCATCCCAGACGCTTGGAAGAAGTTATAGAACTGATGGATAATTATTCCTACAGTTGTTTCACTATGAGAAAGGAATATAGCAGAGCAGAGGATATTCTGATAATAGATACATTAGGTATCCTTGACCAGGCATATTGCATCTGTGACATTGCTATTGTAGGGGGTTCTTTTTATGATTTCGGAGGGCATAATCCACTGGAACCAGCTTATTACAAAAAACCGGTCGTAATTGGTCCTCATCACTATTCCTGTAAAGAATCGGTAAAAAAACTGAAGGTAGCAGGGGGAATTATTATCAGCAATAAAGACGATCTGCTTGCTGATCTGATTGCTCTTTATAAAAATAAGGAATTACGAGAAAAAATGGGCAAAGCGGCAAAAAAGGTCTTGACTGAAAATGCTCACACTTTGGATATATATTTAAAAGCATTGGAAAAATGGCTGAAGGAGAAATAATGAGAGAAGCAATGTATTATGTGCGAGAAGGCAATAAAATCCGCTGTCAACTTTGCCCCCGGGAATGTGTTTTAAGCGAAGGTAAAAAAGGTTTCTGTAGAAGCCGGGAAGTGATAAATGGCTCTTTAATTGCTACAGCTTACGGAAGAACAACTTCTCTGGCACTTGACCCTATAGAAAAAAAACCGCTCTATCACTTCCATCCTGGAACTATGATTGTTTCTTTAGGTCCCAATTCCTGCAATTTGACCTGTAAGTTTTGTCAAAATTGGGAAATCAGTCAGCAGGAATATCCTACCCGCTATGTGGCTATTGAGGACTTGATTGAAATTGTGAAACAACAAAAAGATCAGCAGATTGCTTTCACTTACACTGAACCTTTAATGTGGTATGAATATATTCTGGATTTTTCTGCTAAAGCCCCTGAAATTGACATTGTTTTAGTTACTAATGGCTATATAAATAAGGAGCCCTGGCGTAACATTTTAAAAGTAGTAAAAGCAGTTAATATAGATATAAAATCCTATAGAGATGAGTTTTACCGTCAGCTCTGTGGGGGAAAACTGGATATTATTTTAGCTAACATCATAATTGCCAAAGAAATGGATGTCCATATAGAGCTTACTAACCTGATTATTCCGGGCTACAATAACAGTGAAGAAGAACTGAATGACTTAGCTAAGTTTATTGCTTCAGTAGATAAAAATATTCCTCTTCATATTTCTGCTTACCGTCCTTGTTACAAAATGACCGTTAGACCTACTACCAGAGAGGAAGTGGAACATGCTTGTGAAATTGCGTCCCAATATCTAACTTATGTTTATGCGGGTAATGTATATTCTTCACGGTTTTCCCGAAGATAGATGAAGAAGTATTCTATTTTAAACGATCTGAAACCGGCAGATGTGGTTTTAATATTACTGATTATATTAGCCATATTTCTTTCCGCCAGATACTATTTAAACAATAAACCCCATTCTCAAGTTTATATTTATAAGGATAATCAGCTTTTTGGGGTTTACTCTTTAGAACAGGATAAAGTCATCAAAATTGATGAGCACAATACCGTGGAAATAAAAAATGGTAAAGTTAGAATGAAATTTGCCGATTGTCCTGATAAGCGTTGTGTAAAACAAGGTTTTACCAAGTCAATGCCGATAATTTGTTTACCTAATAAATTAGTGATAGAAATACAAGATAACGGCAAACAAAAGAAACTAATCCTGCAATAGGGGGGATAAATGTTGAAATTTGCCTTGTATGTTTCCAATCACGGTTTTGGTCATTCTACCCGGATATGTGCATTAGCGGAAGAGCTTATTCATTATGGTGTTTTTTGCCATATTATTACTACTAAACCGGCTTTTCTTTTTCAAGACCTCAATCCGCATTATTTTGTTTTACACAAACGCGCAATAGATGTGGGAGTTAAGCATAGTGAAAATCTTACGGTAGATATAAAAAGAACAATTAATTCATTATTGGAATTACTTTCTAAACGCAATGAAATTATGGAACGGGAGATTGAATTTTTACGACGGGAGAAGATTGATTGCATAATTGCTGATATCCCTTTTCTGGTAAGTGATTTTGCCGCCTATTGTCATATTCCTGTTTTTGCGGTTACCAATTTTGAATGGCATTTTATTTATAGCTCTATTTTGGTAGAAGAGGAAAACACAGAAAAGGAAAATGGTATAGTTACTAACTATAATAACTTAGAATTAAGCGGAGGAGCAGCGTCCCCCGGCTACACAAACTTTTCCACTCCTGAAGTTGCAAATTCTTTAAAACCGGTATTGAATTTAATCTGGTCTTTATACCAACGCTTTGATGGTTGTTTTCGTTTACCTTTCAGCACTGATGAAAGTATGTCTGCCTTTAAAGATTATATTTCTTGCGGATTGCTTGGTCGTAAAAAAGATAAGTATAAAGATATCCGATTGCAATATAACCTGCCCAAAGAAACACCAATATTACTGGTAATGTTTGGTGGAGAAGGAACTATGGAGCTGAATTATGAAGCACTCTGTTCGGCATATCAAGGAATAGTTATTTCCACACAAGCAGGGATAAAAGCCAAAAACCATATCCAAGTATCTATGGATGATGATTTTCCAGATTTTATATACAATGCAGATATTATTCTTTGTAAGTCAGGATATAGTACTTTAGCTGAAGCAGTCCAAGCGGGAAAATTTATTATCTATTGTCCACGCCCTAATTATCCTGAAGAAAAAGCCCTGATTGCAGGACTGAAAAACTATACTAATTGTCTGCAGATAGATACATTACAGCTAAGTGCAGGACAGTGGAAAGCTATTTTTGAGGACATTAAACCCCGAAAAATTAGAACTAAAACATATAAAAACTGCAATACCGAAATTGCCGGTTTGGTACTGAAAAAATATACTCAATTACAAAATAGAAGATTACTTAGCGTGTTTGACCTTGGTTCCAACAACCTGAATTATGTGCTCTTTGACCTTGAAAGAAGACAAATTGTTCATCAAACTCAATTGACTACTGCCTTGGGAATTGCCTTTAAGCATAACAAGATAAGCGAAAAACGGCTAACAAGTGTTAAGCAGATAATAAGTAAATTGCTCCAATTGGATTCATATCTGGAATCGGAAAAGGTTCTTTTGGCAACAGGTGTAATGCGTTTCGCTTTAAATGCCAATCTATTAACTGACTGGATTACTGATAAATATAACATAAAATGCAGAATAATTTCTTCCCAAGAGGAAATCCGCTATGCTTATTTTTCCGCAAGACAATACAAAAGTGGGGAAGAGGCAACTCTGGCAATTGATATTGGGGGCTTTTCCACAGAGTTTATCAACTTAGATAAAGAAAAAAAACAACAAGGGAATAGTTTACCCTTTGGTTTACTTACCTTGTTAAATGATTTTAACGGAGATAGTGATACAGCGGATCATTTTATCCGGCAAAAGCTAAATGATTTACCTTATAAAAGTTCCTATCGTCTTGTTGGGATAGGACTTACCTACACTTATCTAGCAGGAGTTATTTTCCGCTGCAGTTATAATGAAAGAGAAAAACTGGAAGGAAAAACAATCACTAAAAAGCAATTGCAGGAACTTTCTCATTCCCTTGAAGTTAGAGACGAACAGAGATATTTACCCTTTCTATTGGAAGAGAGCTATCTGCCTATATTAAAATTAAGTATCGCTTTCAACATTTCTTTACTGGACAGATTTGAGACCTCCGAAATTATTGTTTGCAACTCTGGAATTGCAGTTGGCTATGCCTATTGGTATTCCAGTAAACAAAGAAGCAAGGCACAAAAATGAAGTTTTATATAGAGACCTACGGTTGTCAGATGAATGTGGCAGATAGTGAATTAATTGCCAGTATTTTAACTAAAGCAGGTCATCAGGAAGTTACCCAAATAAGCGAAGCGGATTTACTTCTATTTAATACTTGCAGTGTTCGTGGCCATGCTGAAGAGAGGGTTTTAGGCAGAATTCAAAGTGAAAATCATCGCAAGAAAGAAAATCCGAATCTCAAAATTGGTGTAGTTGGCTGTATGGCACAACGATTGGGCGAAGAGATAAACAAGGAAAAACTAACAGTGGATTTTGTAATAGGTGTGGATCAGTATCAACATCTTCCTGATATACTAAATGAAGAAACAGAAAAGACCATTTTAACGGATTTGGACGAAACTCAATTATATAAAGGTATTCAACCTGCTTATCATAATGATTATTGTGCCTATATAACTATTATGCGGGGCTGTAATAATTTTTGTTCCTATTGTATTGTTCCTTATGTTAGAGGAAGAGAACGCAGTCGTTCCTGGCAGGATATCATAGAGGAAACAATTTCTGCCGGTAATCAGGGGAAAAAGGATATCACTCTTTTAGGTCAAAATGTCAATTCTTACCTAAATGGAGAGGTAAATTTTCCCCGTTTGTTAATTATACTTAACGAATTGGATGAAATCTACCGGTTGAGATTTATTACTTCTCATCCGAAGGATTTATCAGAGGAATTAATAGAAGTTCTGGCTAATTCAGCTAAGATATGCGAACATATACACTTACCTGTGCAAAGCGGGAGTGACAATATACTTAAAGCAATGAACCGAAATTACACTGTTCAGCACTATATATCTTTAGTGGAAAAGTTACATAAGTTCATACCAAATATAGCGATAACTACAGATATTATGACCGGTTTTCCGGGAGAAACAGAAAACGATTTTCAGGACACACTATCCCTAATGAAAACAATTGAGTTTGATGATGCCTTTTGCTATAAATTCAGTCCGCGACCAGGAACTACCGCAGAAACATTATCAAATCAAGTTCCGGAAGCTGAACGACTGGCTCGTTTACAGCAAATGATTGATCTGCAACGAAAAATCTCGCTTAAAAAGAACAGAGAACAAATTGGACGCAAAGTGGAAGTTTATATTGAGAGCTTTAGCAAAAAAAGTAGAAAAATGGTTTTGGGGAAAACACGCGATTTTAAAACCGCAGTTCTTCCGGGAACAGAAGATGACTTTGGAACTTTGAAACAAATTGAGGTAAAGGATGCCACGGCAAGCACTCTTATTTGCTTTTAACTGGATACCCAACAGTTGTGATAAGGCATATTATGTAAACTTGCATACAGGGGGTTTAATCGCTATGCGTTATAATTACTTATCCCCCACATTTGTTGTTGTCATTTTACATTTTCTTTTGTCATTTCGCACTGAGTGCGGAATCCATTTTAAAGCATAATAATAAAATGGATTCGTACTTGCGCAGGGATGACAAAGAAAACAAGAATGGCAAGACACGAGAATATAAAAAGGAGTTATAATGAAAAGTATGACCGGTTTTGGAAACGCTTTAATCAGCAGAGACAATATTAACCTTGAATTAGAGATAAAATCCATAAATGCCCGCTTTTTGGATTTAAGGATTTTCCTTCCCCGCGAGCTGAGTTTTTACGAAACGGAGATAAGAAGGCAGATAATAAAGAGCATATCGCGTGGAGCAATTGAAGTAAGAGTTAATTTTAGTGATCACCGAGAACCAAAATTGGTTTTAGATAAGACCAAATTATTAAAATACAATGAATTGGCTATAGAAGCAGCACAACTTTTAGCCAGCGAGGAGGTTATTTCCATAGAATTTTTACTACAAGAGCCGGGAGTTATTGAAAGTGTAGACCGTCTGGCAGAAGATGAAATCCTGGCAAATGTGCTAAATGAAGCATTAGCACAAGCTCTGCAAAGAATTAAAGAATCAATGCTGGAAGAAGGAGAACAAATAAAACAGGTATTATGTGACTCTATGCAACAGATTGAAAAGGCAATAAATGCTGTTTCCGAGCTTTGTGAACCTTTTAAAAAAGAGTTATTTACAACAATGCACAGACATATTGAAGAACTCATTGGTTCTTATAAAGTTGAAAATTTGGAACAACGCCTCATCCAGGAATTGGCAATTTATGTAGATAAATATGACATTGGTGAGGAATTAAGCCGTTTGAGAGCTCATCTTAAGACCTTTATTTCTACTCTTCAGGAAGAAGGAGATATTGGCAAAACACTAAACTTTATCATTCAGGAAATGCAACGCGAAGCAAATACTTTAGGTTCAAAATTCTCTACAACTCAAAGTTTTCCTTGGATTTTAACAATTAAAGAAGAAATAGAAAAGTGTCGGGAGATTATTCAAAATGTTGCCTGAGCCAATCCTTAAATGGAAATCCTGGCCCCTCGTAGAACGTCCCTGGACTTCGTTGATATTAATCCTTTTCTTAATTTTGCTTTCTTTTTTATTATATTATATCACTGTAACCGGCTGGCAACAACCATTTTACTACATTCTGGGGATGCTTTTAGTTTTAGGTAACCTTCTCCCCTATTTCATAATGACCGAATATGAACTTTATGAGGACAAAGTTCAGGTGCGTTATCTTTTTCTTAAAATCAGTCGTCCCTATACCGATTTTGGTTGTTTTTATGAAGACAAAAGAGGTATAATGCTTTCCACTTTTACAATGCCCAGGCGTTTAGACCCTTTTAGAGGATTATCCTTACGATTTTCTGCCGATAAGCAAGAGAGAGAAAAATTAATTGAAATCCTGATGCAAAAAATTGGGAAAAAATACTAAGGAATATTATGAATTATAATGAATTAAAGCAGGCAATCTTAGAATATTTCCAGAAATATCCGCATACTGGATTGTCCTACAATGAAATAGTAAATACTTTTCAACTTAATAAAGCTGAAAAAGCATTACTTAGTGGCATTCTTAGCGGACTGATGGAAGAAGGTATTTTAACCAAAGACCGCAAGAAATATCACTTACAAAAAATGCCAAAAGCGAAACAGCCCTCCCCCACTCCCAATCCCAAATTGTTACAAGGTATTTTTGATGCTACACCCTTATCCAGAGGTTTTTCTTATGCTTTTATTAGAACTCCGGAAAAGGATTATTATGTGGATGCGGAAGATATTCTAAATGCTTTTCATAATGATATTGTCGCCTTTGAACCAAAATATAGAAAAGGTCATCAGGATAGTGCTATAATCCGTAAAGTAGTAAAAAGAAGCACAGAGCAATTTGTGGGAGAACTTATAAGAAGGAATGGTTTTAGCACTTTCATTTGCAGTAACCCTAAAGTATTCAGATGGTTCTTTGTTTCCGATCCCGCTCAGGGAGAAAATGGCGATAAAGTTGTTTTAAAAGTAACTAATTGGGGAAATCCGCAAATGGGGAAAGTGCCTGTAGGTAAAGTGATAGAGATATTAGGAAAATCCGGTGAGCCAGAAGTTGAGCTTTTAGCTGTTATTCGTCAGTATAATTTACCTTTGGAATTTCCTGAAGATGTAATTGCAGAGGCAAATCTGCTTTCTGCAGAAATAAAACCGGAGGATTACAGGAATCGGAGGGATTTGCGCAATCTTTATTCCTTTACTATAGACCCGATTACTGCTAAAGATTTTGACGATGCCATAGCGGTGGAAAAAACGTCTAAGGGCTGGCGTCTTTATGTGCATATCGCTGATGTAGCACATTATTTGTCAGTGGAGGGGGCTATTTTTCAGGAAGCAAGCAAACGCGGGAATAGTTTTTATTTTCCCAAGAGAGTTATACCTATGTTACCGGAACGCTTATCAAATCTTATTTGCAGTTTACGTCCCGAAGAAGAAAAGCTCTGTTTAACAGTGCAAACGGATTTTGACCGTAAAGGACAAATTATTGAGCAGCAAATATATGAAAGTGTTATTTGCAGTCAATCCCGGCTTAATTATGATGAAGTGGATGAACTTTTTGCTGGCAAGAAAACGGATATACCAATTCCTTTACAGGACATTTTATTGGAAGCAAGAGCTCTTTCGCGTCTTTTAACCGAAAAAAGAATGAATGCTGGCTACATTTTTTTTGATTTACCGGAAATTGAGTATGAATATGATGAAAACGGATTTCTTAAGTGTTTAACATTGGCTGAGGAAACAGAAAGCCATAAAATAATAGAAAATTTTATGCTGGTTGCCAATGAATTTGTAGCTACACGCCTTTCACAGACAGCTCCTGCAACAATTTACCGTATTCATAACGACCCCGATTTTAACAAGCTGGAACGGCTGATTGAACTTCTTTCCTATTATGGCGTAAAGTGGGTTATGTATGAGAATTTGAATAAGTCCATCCAGTATTTGCTTAATTCTTTTCCGAATGAGGCATATCATAAGGTTTTTGACCGCATTTTGCTAAGAAGTATGAAAAAAGCAAGATACAGCACGGAACATATTCATCATTTCGCTTTAGCAATGGAAAATTACACACATTTTACCAGTCCTATCCGACGTCTTTGCGATTTGGTTGTTCATTATCTCTGTAAAACCTGGTTGTGTCATACCTCTAATCAGAAATTTACTCCTTCTCAACTGAAACATTTTGCCGAAGTTGCCTCTGAACAAGAAATTCAGGCAGACCAGTCAGAACGCGATATAGAAATGGTTTATAGCTTGGCTTTGATGAGAGAGAAGGAAGGAGAACTTTATGAGGGAATGGTTATTTCGGTCAATTCCCGGGGTTTAATTGTTCAATTGGAAGAAATTCCGGTTACCGGAGTTATTAAAGAAATCAGTTTGGGAGAAGGTAATTGGGAATATTTGGAAAGAGAAATGCGCTATATAAACCGCAGAACTCATAAATATTATCAATTGATGGATACTTTAACGGTTATTATTGGTTATGTGGAAGATGATATTTATTTGTTTCCCATACCTGAAACACTGCGTCATAATGTATCCAAAACAAAGAGTTCCTTATCCCATAAAAGCGCATCACAAAAGCCAAAACCCTCTGGAAGGACGGGGTCCCCATCGTCCAAAAGAACCGGAAGGACGAGGTCCCCATCGTCCAAATCCTCCAAATCTTCAACCACAAGAGGCAACAAATGAAAAGAGCAATCGGTATTTTTGATTCCGGAGTTGGTGGCTTAACCGTTTATCAAGCCATCCGTAATACTTTTCCCAATGAGGACATTATTTATTTTGGAGATACTGCCAGAGTGCCTTACGGACCAAAATCGCCTAATACCATTATTGACTATTCCCTGCAGAATGCCCGTTTTTTGCTCCAGCAGGGAATAAAAATCTTAATTGTTGCTTGCAACACATCTTCCGCAGTAGCAATTCCCGCTTTGCAAAATTTAAGCGATATTCCTGTTATAGGTGTTATTGAACCGGGTGCTGAACAATCGGTTAAAGTTACTAAATGTAAACGCATTGGAGTGATTGGAACGGAAGGAACAATCCGAAGCGGAGCTTATCCTTCCGCTATCAGAAAATTGCTTCCTGAGGCATTTGTAGTTTCATCTGCTTGTCCCCTTTTTGTTCCCTTGGTGGAAGAGGGTTGGCAGGAGCATCCTGTAGCGGAAGTTATTGCGGAGGAATATCTTAAGGAAATGAAAGAACAAAATATAGATACTCTTGTTTTAGGTTGTACCCATTATCCGCTGCTGTCTAATATCATTCAACAGGTTATGGGAGAAGAAGTTACACTTGTAGATAGCGCAATGGCTGTGGCTGAATACTTAAGCTGTTATCTGAGTGCTGAAAATGATGGACAAAAAGGCAGAGATTCTTTTTATGTGAGCGACAACGAAAATAAATTTGCCGAAATTGCCGAACGCATTTTGCAGCATAATATTGGTAATTTAACCCGGGTGCGTCTTTATGAAAGCTGGTTTAAGGACTGATCAAAATTATGATGCGTAAATATATAAAAATGAATAAGAAAAGTTTCTTCCTTAATAGCATTGCTTACCCATTGCTTACCCATTACTAATGTCATTAGCAATGGGTGAGTATTGCTAAAGTAATGCTATTGGGAACGAGCATAATTTCAAAGCATTAGATATTATATTTCAGATAAATAGATTAAATATAAAGAGGTAAAATTATGGAACCCTTAATTTTAACTGCTGCTATTACGGGAGCTGAAACTACCCGTGCCGATCAACCCAATTTGCCTATAACACCTGAAGAACAGGCAAAAGAAGCAAAAGCTTGTTTTGAAGCCGGAGCAAGAGTTATTCATTTACACATCAGGGAGGATGACGGCAGACCTTCTCAGCGCTTGGATCGCTTTCAGGAAGCCATTTCTGCCATTCGCGAGGTTGTTCCTGAGATTATTATTCAAATCAGTACTGGAGGTGCAGTTGGCGAATCATTTGATAAACGACTTGCTCCTTTGGCTTTAAAACCCGAAATGGCAACCCTGAATGCCGGAACTTTGAATTTTGGTGACGATATTTTCATCAATCATCCTGCCGATATTATTCGTTTGGCAGAAGCATTCAAACAATATAATGTAGTTCCTGAAGTTGAAGTTTATGAATCGGGTATGGTTGATGCTGTTGCTCGTTTAATTAAAAAAGGGATTATAACTCAAAATCCTTTGCATATTCAATTTGTTCTTGGTGTCCCTGGAGGAATGAGTGGCAAGCCCAAAAACTTAATGTATATGATGGAACATTTGAAAGAAGAAATCCCTACAGCAACCTGGGCTGTGGCAGGAATTGGCAGATGGCATATTCCTACATCTTTAATAGCGATGGTTACAGGTGGACATATCCGCTGTGGATTTGAAGATAACATTTTTTATCATAAGGGAGTAATTGCTGAATCTAATGCGCAATTGGTAGCTCGTTTAGCACGCATTGCAAAAGAAATTGGTCGCCCTCTGGCTACTCCTGAACAGGCAAGAGAGATTTTGGCATTAAATAAATAAAAGGGGTGGCTATGGAACTAACGGAAAATGCGCTGAAGGTTTTGGAAAAAAGATATTTCCGTAAAGATGAAAATGGCGTTTTGATAGAGGACTGGGATAAAATGCTCACTCGGGTTGCCTCCAATATTGCAAGCGGTGATGAGGAAAAAACCCGTCGTTTTTATCAGTTAATGGATGCGGGTTATTTTTTACCCAATTCTCCTACTTTAATGAATGCCGGTGGTGATTTACAACAGCTCTCCGCCTGTTTTGTTTTGCCTATTGAAGATAGTATGGAAAGCATTTTTGAAACGGTTAAAAATGCGGCTTTAATTCATAAGAGCGGAGGTGGAACCGGTTTTTCTTTCAGTCACTTACGCGAAGCCAATGCCCGAGTTCGTTCTACTAATGGTGTTTCCAGCGGACCTCTATCCTTTTTAAAGGTTTTTAATGCTGCTACCGATGCTGTTAAACAAGGTGGAACCAGAAGAGGCGCTAATATGGCAATCTTAAATGTAGATCATCCTCAAATTCTGGATTTTATAACCTGCAAAGAAAATCCCGCAGAACTAACCAATTTCAATATCAGTGTTGGTATAACAGAAGATTTTATGCAGGCGGTTACTAATGATGATGAATATAATCTTATTTCTCCTCATACGGGAGCGATTTATAAAAAGCTGAAAGCCAGAGATGTATTTGCCCTGATTGTAAAAATGGCACATAAAAATGGCGAACCGGGAATCGTGTTTTTAGACCGGCTAAATAATGCCAATCCTACTCCTACACTGGGCAAAATAGAATCTACTAATCCCTGTGGAGAACAACCCTTGCTGCCTTATGAAGCATGCAATTTGGGCTCTATAAATCTTGCTTTGTTGATTAAAGACGGTGATGTGGATTGGGATAAACTGAAAGAAGTGGTGCGTGAAAGTATTGATTTTCTGGATGCGGTAATTGATGTTTCCAAGTTTCCCCTACATCAAATTGAAACAATTTCCCAAGCTAACAGGAAAATCGGATTGGGAGTTATGGGTTGGGCGGACTTATTATTTCAATTAAAAATACCTTATGCCAGTGAAGAAGCGGTTGCTCTTGCCGCTAAACTTATGGAATTTATAGATTTTTATGCTAAAGAACGCTCTTCAGAACTTGCCCAGGAAAAAGGTGCTTTCCCCAATTTTCAGGAAAGTATCTACGCTACCGGTTGCCTGAAAAGAGAAAAAATAAACCAACCCTGGGATTCCTTAAAAGAAAAAATAAAAAAAGAGGGAATTCGCAATGCTACCCTTACTACTATTGCTCCTACGGGAACAATTAGTATGATTGCCGATACTTCCAGCGGAATTGAACCCCAATTTTCCCTTGCTTATGTGAAAAATGTAATGGATGGAGAGAAATTAATCTATGTGAATAAATATTTGCAGAAGGCATTGGAAGAAAAAGGAATATATAATAATAAGCTTTTAGATGAAATTTTAACGCGTGGCTCTCTTGCCGGTATTGAGGGTATTCCGGATGACTTGAAAAAGGTGTTTCAAACCGCTCATGACATAAGTCCCGAATGGCATATCAGAATGCAGGCAGCTTTTCAAAAATATACTGATAATGCTGTCAGCAAAACCATTAATTTCCCTAATTCCGCTACGGTGGAAGATATCCAAAGTGCCTATGAGCTTGCCTATCATCTTGGCTGTAAAGGAGTTACTGTCTATCGGGATGGCAGCCGGGAAAGCCAGGTTCTCTATTTAGGAACTCAAACAACCTCACCTGAAAAAACGGATAAAAAAGTAGCTCCCAGAACCAGACCGGAAATTACTAAAGGCATAACTCAACGCCTGGAAACGGGTTGCGGTCATATGTATGTAACTATTAATACCGATGCTCAAGGTGCCTGTGAGGTCTTTATTCAAATGGGAAAAGTGGGAGGATGTGCTTCTGCACAACTGGAAGCTATTGCTCGTCTTGTTTCTTTGGCTTTGCGCTCTCAGATCAAGATTGAATCCATTACTCGTCAATTGAAAGGTATTCGTTGTCAATCCCCAATGTGGAATAAAGGAAAAATGATAACTTCTTGTGGAGATGCAGTTGGTCAGGCACTGGAACAATTTGTAACTCTTTATACTAAAGGACAAATCCAAGCCGGCGAATTATCGGTGGAAAATGAAAATTTAGGTTCTCATCAGTCGGTTGGAAACGGTTTTGCTCTATGCCCTGACTGCGGAAATACTATTGAACACACAGAAGGATGTTTAAAATGTCCTGCCTGCGGTTGGAGTAAATGTTAACCCGTGCTTGACAAAAGTAGTGTTTTTTATTTTTTGCTTTTTCTGCTAAAGCGAAATTCAGCAGACCCCCAAAAAAGGAGCATAAATGCGTTGTAAATATTGTAATGCCCGACTTGCTGTTCACGATATTTGGTGTATGCAATGTGGGAAACAGACACCTGTCATCAAAAATGAACTCTATTCAATGAAGTCCTTCTCAGAAACCTGGAAAGCATACAAAAGCAAAATGTCCTCTTCCCTACCCGGAGCTGGTTTTGCCATTATTTTAGGTTTGATTCCAATTGCGGTTTTAATTTGGCTTTTCAGCGGTATAATTCAGCTGGAATGTAATACGGCAACGCAGATGTTACTAAACCTGTTTATCAAGTCCCTTGCCTTTTCTCTTTTTATTCCTTTTATTTTAATTGCTTTTAATCCTATTTGCAAACATAATGATTATCATCTTAAGCTCTCGGAAATGTTTTCCGCACTGCGTAGTTATCCGCGTTATTTTCTTTGGACTCTTATCAATGCCTTATATTTTTGCCTTATCTATATAATTTGTTTTGGTTTGCCCAATTTTGCGTCTGCTCCGATTTTGCGTTTGGTTTGGTTGGTTTTAGTTAATTATTGGGTAGCCATTGCGTTGCCTTCTTTGGTTTTGATGGAAGAGATGTCTTATAATCCCTGGAAGGCAATCAAAAAATCCTATCAGCATTTTCAGGATGTTCGCTGGAACATCTATCTTCTGGTTTTAGTTTTAGCTATCTTAAATGCTTTGGGATGTCTGTTTTTTTGGCTGCTTTTAATTCCCGAAGCATTGATTTTGCCTCTTTCCCTATATGCTCTGAGGGACTATACTAGACGGTTAATTGACTTTGAATTGCTGAATTATCGTTTATAAGGTATTATATTTTATGAATCGCAGAGAAATTATTTCCCTCATCATATTGATTTTAGTGATTGGTTTCGGAACCTACAAATATCTGACGCGTTCTTTTACTGAACTTAAAAGTCAATACTTAATGGATACCATTGTAGAAATATCTGCCACTTCGCAAAGTAAAAATGTTGGCAAACAAATAGATGCTGTTTTCAATTATATCCGCAATCTGGAAGATAAATTAAACGAATTCAATCCCCAAAGCTATCTGGCTAAAATCAATGCCGATACTTTAAATACGGTCTTTGAAATGGACCCCGATGTATATAATTTGCTCACGATAGCGGATAGTTTATATAAAATGACTGAAGGCGCTTTTGACCCAACTATCAAGCCGGTATGGGATTTATGGGGTTTTAATGCTGAAAAACCTGTGCCTCCAGATTCGCTTGAAATAAAGAAAATGTTAGAGAAAGTGAATTTCAGTAAGATAAAATATACTCCTCAACAACTGTTTAAGCCGGTAGGTATGCAACTCACTTTTGGCGCTATTGCCAAAGGTTACATTTTGGATAAAGCAAGAGAGTATATGCAGACCTTAAATTTGGATAGCGGATTTATAAATTGTCGCAGTTCTATGGCTTTTATGGGTTTTAAAAACCCCCAAATTGTTTATATTCAGCATCCTCGCCGCTTAGATGATTACATTGCCAATTTCAAAGTGCTGAATCAAAGTGTTTCTACTTCCGGTGATTATCAACAGTTTTATGAATATCAGGGTGTTCGTTATCATCATATCATCAATCCTTTTACAGGTTATCCGGTTCCCGATGTGCATTCAGTAACTGTTCTTTGTCCTTCTGCCGCTTGGTCTGACGGTCTTTCAACCGCACTTTTTTTGTTGCCTCCGGAAACTGCAATTTCGGTAATTAAACCGATTCCCGATTGTGAAGCAATCATTTATTATACTAAAGATGATTCTCTCGTTTCCCTAAAAACGGAGGGGATGAAGAAAAGGGACTTGAACGAAAAGTTATGAGTATACCTGATATCCAATCCCAAACCGATAACCGCAAAATAACCATAGATAAAGTTGGTGTAAAAGGTATTCGTTATCCTATTGTAGTTCAGGATAGAGAAAAAGGCATTCAGCATAGTGTTGCCGATTTAAATATCTATGTAGAACTTCCTCATCACCGTCGGGGAACACATATGAGCCGTTTTCTGGAGGTTTTGAATCGTTATCATACTGAGGTCTTTATAGATAAGCTGGATGCTTTTTTAAGTGAGCTGAAAACAACCTTGAAAGCTGATTCTGCCTATATAGACATTATGTTTCCCTTTTTTATGAAAAAACAGGCGCCAGTTTCCCGCGTTTCTTCTCTTTTGGGTTATGATTGCAGTTTCAATGCCTCTTTTAAAGATTGTTTTGAACTCTGGATTGGAGTAAAAGTTCCGGTAACTACACTTTGTCCCTGTTCTAAAGCAATCAGCGTTTATGGAGCTCATAATCAGCGTTCGGATATATTTATAAAAGTCCGTTACCGGGAATTTGTGTGGCTGGAAGAACTGATTCAGCTTGCCGAAAAACATTCCAGCTGTGAGATTTATCCGATTTTAAAGCGCTCGGATGAGAAATATGTAACCGAAAAAGCATACAATAATCCCAAATTTGTGGAAGATGTTGTGCGGGAAATCACTCTGGAATTAAATAAAGATAAGCGAATAACCGGATTTTATGTAGAAGCCGAAAATTTTGAATCCGTCCATAATCACAATGCTTATGCCCTGATAAGCAGAAACTTATAACATTATGAATAACAGGATGAATTCAGGGTTAAACAATTTTCCCAAACCCGTTAGCAGAATTTTAGCTAATGGACTGGAAGTTATTTCCGTGCAGGATACTTCCAATTCTGTCCTTTGTTTGCAATTATACATTAGAACAGGTTCGGTTCAGGAAAATAAAAATCAGCGAGGTTATTCGCATTTTATTGAGCATTTGAGCTTTAAATCTACCAAGGACTTTCCTTTTAACGGAATTTCTCTTTTTGCCTCAGGTCTGGGTGGAATGCTAAATGCTTTCACCGATTACGATTGCACTTGTTACTATGTAAATCTTCCTGCCGAAAAATTGAAAGAGGGTTTGCACATCCTATCTCAGCTTGCTTTTCAGAGCACTTTCAGCCGGGAAGATGTGAAAACGGAAAAGGAAATCATTTTAGAGGAAATAAAACAGTATAAAAACGACCCCGAAACTGATTTTTTGGAGTATATCCAAAGCAGTTATTATCAAAAAAGTCCTCTTAAATATCCTATTTTGGGTAGTCCTGAAAGCATTATGCAGGCGGATTGGGAAGCACTTCATCGGTTCTATAAAAACCGCTATATCCCGGAAAATGCTTTTCTGATTATCTGTGGTGACTTTTGCCAAAAGGAATTGGATTATTATTTGGATTATTATTTTACTCCTTGGAAAAGCCAGGGCAAACCTGTAAAACACCTAACAAATATTGAACCGGAAATAAATGGATTTCGCTATTTCTTTCGGCAAAAAGAGTTAAATGAAAATACTATTGCCATCGCTTTACCGGAATTAAGCGAAAAACATCCTTACGCTAATGCTCTTTTAATAGCTATACGCTATTTGGCAATAGGGAAATCATCCCGTCTATTTAAACGCCTGGTGGAAGAAGAAAAAATTTGTTCCAGCGTGAAAGTAAGTTCCCTTTGCGGAATTCTTTCCGGTGCCTCAGTCATTTCTATTACCCCTCTTTCCGATAAATATATCTCTGAGGTTATAAAGTTATTCAGGACTGAATATTCTGCCTTGCTCAACTACGGAATACCTGAATCCGAAATGGAACTGATTAAAAAGGATATTATTAATAGCTGGTTATTCAGTTTTGAAGGGATGGAAAACCTTGCCAGTTTGGTAGCTACGGAAAAATTTGTGGGAGACCTGAACCGTCTTCAGAGCTATGGTGCAGAAATTAATGCCACCACTTTAAACGATGTAAAGCAAGCTATGTATAAATATTGGCTTCCCGAAGGGCTTGCTGTTTATTATCAAGGAGCTGTTGAAAATGCTGATTTTGCTGAAAAAGCTTATGCCCTTAAAAGTGTTTCACTGCAGCAAAATTTAAATTCCAGCCCGGCAATTCTATCCCTAAAACCCTCTCTCAATCTTGAAATTAAGCCCTTAAATCAAGATGTGAAAATAAATACGGAAAAAATCACTTCCATAGCTGAGGGCTTCTATCAGATAATTCTTTCCAACGGGATGCAAGTTCTCTTTAAACAACTGAAAAACAAAAGCATCAGCGGTTTTTCTCTTTCCACTCCTATCAGCCAGATTTGTGAAACAACTTCCACTATAGGACACAACTTTTTTTGCTCTTCCCTATTGCTGTATAAAACTCAAAAACATAGTCATCAGGAGTTACAACAATTTTCCCGGGAAAATGGATTTAATATCCGTTTAATTCATCATTTGGATACTACTACTTTCAGGGGAAAATGTTTAAGCGTTAATCTGAAAAAGGCATTGTCTATGCTGGCGGAAATAATCTATCTTCCAAATTTTGACCGCAACTATCTTTCTCTTTTAACTTCTGCCGCTTTAGATGAAATTCGGAGGGATAATGATATTCCGGTTAGCTATGCCTATTTAAACTGGTATAAAATGTTGGTGGGAAACAATAGCAACCTTTTTCGCAGTTCCGGAAATCCTTCTCACATTCGCTCCCTTCATCTTAAGGACATACAGGAATGGTATGAAAAATGGGATATCGGAAAGGATTTTTATTTAGGAATTGTAGGCAACCATAAGCCGGAAGAGGTCTTAGAACTTTGTGAACAGACCTTCGGTTTAGCTAAAAAAGCATCTCAATCATTGTATCCAAAACCCTTGTATTCACCCTCAACTATCCATTTTAAAAGGAAATACAAAAAAACCGACCAGGCAATTATTTTTAACGGCGGATTTGCCTGTCCTGCTGTTAGTCGTGATGAAAATACTGCCTTCTATGTTCTATCTCAAATCCTGGGAGGAGATATATCTTCGCGGTTTTATTATATCTTAAGGGAAAAATACGGCTATGCATATCAAACAGGTTTTGAATTTCACTCCTTAAATGAACTTGGTTTTTGGGGTGCTTATGCCTTTTGTGACCGGGATGATTATCGTAATTGTCTTACTTTAATGCAGGATATTCTTTATTCTCTTACAGAAAAAGAAGTTGCTGAAGATGAATTGGAAAATGCCAAACAATATTTAATCGGAATGAACCGTTTTGAAGATGAAAGTGTTTCCTATACCGCATCTATGATGTCTAACCTGTCAGCTTTGGGCTATGAACCCGAATATTATCTGTCCAGAGAAGAACGGATTAGAAAAGTTAACCGGGAAATAATTCAGCAAATTGCCCGCAAGTGGCTGCTACCTGAAAATCAATATATCTATCTATTGTTGTAATTATGTTGAAAATTGGTATTGATATCGGCTCCAGAAACACAAAAATCGTTATCTACGATGCCCAAACAAAACGCATAGAATTTAGTGCTTTTCAAACCACTGAAGTTTCCGTTATAGATGGAGTTAACAACCTTTTAAAAGAAGGTTATACGGCTTTAGGTATTACCCGAAAAATAAACACTATCGGAGTTACCGGCTATGGGCGCAAACTTTACCAGGAAGCAAGCTCCATTTTATCGGAAATTAGCTGTCATACTGCCGGTTGTCTGTATTATTTTCCTCATATTAGAACTATCATTGATATCGGAGGTCAGGATTCTAAAATCATCACTCTGAACGAAAAAGGTAAAGTAACGGATTTTGTGATGAACGATAAATGTGCGGCAGGAACCGGAAGATTTCTGGAAATGACAGCTATGCGTTTGGGTTGTGATGTTTCCGAACTTTCTCTTTTAGCCTCCAAATCCACTCGGAATCTTACGCTTAATTCCACCTGTGTTGTTTTTGCCGAATCGGAAATAATCGGGATGCTTTCTTCTTCTATTCCTCCAGAAGATATAGTTCGTTCTGTTCATCGTAGCATAGCAAAACGCATTTTAGCCCAAATGTCTGTTATGATTTGGGAGCAACCGCTTGTTTTTACGGGTGGAGTTGCCCTGAATAAAGATATGGGAAAATGTTTAAGTGAAGCATTAAATTCTCAATTACTTACCCCTCCTGAACCGGAAATTACCGCTGCCTTGGGCGCTGCTATTTTAGCCAAATGAAATTTGATTATCACATTCATACTGAAGATAGTTACGATAGCTCAATTAAAGCAATTGATTTAATTAAAAGAGCTATTGAACTAAATTACGATGAAATAGCTATTACAGAACACCTGGATTTACTCCCTCAGGAAATAAAGAAATACGGTGCACCTTCATTAGACCGTTATTATAAGCGAATAAAAGAATTACAGAACAATACCTCAGAACTTAATGTGCTTTGTGGAATTGAAATTGGTGACTATCATAGGGTTAAAGAATATGCCCTCTCTTTGGTTGAAGATATTAACTTTGACCTTATCCTGGGTTCCGTTCATTTTTTAAGTGACGCTACAAATGTTGCTGTTCCGCTTAAAAAACCTCTTTCCGAGGAACAGGTTAGGGATTATTACCAGCAAAATTTATTGCTGGTTTTCCATTGTAATATTGATGTTCTTGCTCATTTAGGTGTTTATAAAAGGGGTTATAATTACATTCCTGATGAAAGTGCCTTTTATCCTTTGCTGAAAGATATTTTTAACACTATGATAGACCGCAAAATAGCTCTGGAAATTAATTACAGTTCCTTATGCCGGGGATACCCCTCTTTTCTTCCAGAACTTCCGCTTTTAGAAATGTTCCTTGATTTGGGAGGAAGATATTTTTCTTTGGGAAGCGATGCGCATAAAATAGAGCATTTTGACCTTTATCGTGAGTTAATTCCTACTCAATTCTGCACTTCTTTTCGCTACTTATAGACATTTTTTCAAGTTTTTGCTTATCGCTTCAATTTTTAAGCGGATACAAAAGAAACCTGGAAGAACCATATCCTCGTAGTTCTTTTCCCATCTCACTTTATTGTTCCAAGGCATAAATTTACCCCTATCTTGCCTTCTTGACCATTTAATAACCAAGTAACAACCAAGTAACAATCCCGTAACGGAACTACGGAAGTGTTACGGAAGTGTTACGGACTCGTTACTTAATCGTCTATAGAATAAGCAATTAGCTGATTTGGATTAGAAAGAACAATATATTTAGGTAACCTACTATAATTTAATGATTTAAACCCAAATAATGCAGTTGAAGAAATCGTGTTTGTAGCCGGAGCTTGCTGAAACTCTGCATTTTTATTCTTGCGGAGGAGGGGAGTCGTCCGTCTACACAAAATAAATTATTTTTTTACGATGTTCAATCCTTGTTTCATCTTTCTACTTTTCCCCCTTTTACTTTTATTATCCAACATCATTTTTTCCTTGCCAAAAATCCTATCTTCATTATAATGTATGTAAAATAGACCTGCGATGAGAGATAAGTTCTGGCATCAAGGGTGGAAAGACCTCTTTTCCTCTTTTGTCTGCCAGCTTAAATTTCTCCTCGCTGAAGGAAGGAAAAAATGAATGCCAAATATCATATTCTAAGCATTATTATGGAAGACCGTGAAAGTGCTTTTCATCCCGTAAACGAATTATTACATAGTTATGCACAAAATATTCTTTTACGGGTGGGCTATCCTATGCGCGATTTAGGAGTTGCTGTAATTTTTTTAATTGTAGAGCTCTCTGTTTCCGAAATGGGTGCTTTTTCTGGAAAACTGGGTCAGATAAAATCCGTGAAAGTAAAGGTTACAACTTTGAAACTGGAGGAAGGAGAACAAAATGAAAATTAATACTGAAGGTCTTAAGTCCTTTATTCCTACTGCCGAAATTGAAGAACATTTAAACAAAAACCGTTTTGCCGATGCTATTAGGATTAGAGATATTGTAGATAAATCACTGGATAAACAGCGTCTTAATCCTGATGAAACAGCCGCTTTAATTAATGTTACCGATCCCGAATTAAAAAATCTTATTCTGGAAGGTGCGCATACTCTCAAAGAACGAATTTATGGAAATCGGATAGTTCTTTTTGCTCCTCTTTATGTTGGAAACGAATGTATAAACGATTGTGTTTATTGCGGATTCCGTATTTCCAATAAAGAATGTCAGCGGGCAACTTTAAGTAAAGAAGAATTGATTGCCGAAACAGAAGCTCTTGAAGATAAAGGGCATAAACGATTAATTATGGTTTACGGTGAACACCCTAAATATTCTCCCGAGTTCATTGCCGAAACGGTGCAAACCGTTTATAATGTAAAACACAATAAAGGAGAAATTCGCAGAGTAAATATAAATGCCGCTCCTTTGGATATTGAAGGTTTTCGCACTGTAAAATCCGTTGGTATTGGCACCTATCAAATTTTTCAGGAAACCTATCAGGAAGAGACCTACCAAAATTTGCATCCCAGAGGACCTAAAAGTAATTTCCTTTGGCGTTTATATGGTTTGGATAGAGCTATGCAAGCAGGAATAGATGACTTGGGCATTGGTGCTTTAATGGGATTATATAATTGGCGTTTTGAAGTTATGGGTCTTCTATATCATACCATTCATCTGGAAGAACGCTTTGGAGTAGGACCTCACACTATTTCCTTTCCCCGTATTGAACCTGCCATTGGAACGGACTTTACAAAAAACCCTCCCTACAAGGTTTCCGATGAGGACTTTAAACTTTTAATAGCCAGCATCCGCTTAAGTGTTCCCTACACCGGAATGATCCTTACTGCCAGAGAACCAATTGCAGTAAGAGATGAGGTCTTACGCTATGGCATTTCACAAATTGATGCCGGAAGCAGTATCGGAGTTGGTGACTATGCTCATAAAGATGAAGAATCCAAACGAAAAAGTCAATTCGTTTTAGGTGACACCCGCACTTTGGATGATGTTATTTATGAACTTGCCCATAGCGGTTATATACCTTCTTTTTGCACTTCCTGTTACCGTGCAGGAAGAACTGGAGAACATTTTATGGAATTTGCCATTCCAGGTTTTGTAAAAAGATTTTGCACTCCCAATGCCTTACTCACTTTTGCGGAATATCTTTATGATTATGCCAGCGAACGCACTAAAAAAATCGGCTTGGAACTGATTGACAAAGAAGTAGCTAAAATAGATGATCCCAATATGCAGAGTTCAGTGCAAGAAAATCTGGCAAAAATGAAAGAAGGAATAAGAGATTTGCACTATTAAGGTTAACAAGTTAACAGATGACCGGGTGATAGTTCATTCTTAACTTGACATAAAGCATTATTAACATAAAATTGTAAAAATTACTAATCAGGATAAAGTTTATGACCCGGGCAATCGTTTTATTAAGCGGAGGAATGGATTCTTTGGTCACAGCTGCTTGTGCTGTATCTGAATGTGACGAGGTCTGTTTTCTGCATTTTAATTATGGTCAGTTAACGGAAAAAAAGGAATTATCCTCTTTTGAAGCACTGGTAAATTATTATCAGCCAATTCAAGCCAAAGTGATTAATTATTCCTGGCTTTCTGAAATTGGCGGCTCTGCTTTAACCGATAGAAACATTCCCGTTCAGAAAGGAATCCTTTCCAGCTCTAAAATTCCTGTTACTTATGTTCCTTTCCGGAATGCCATATTTCTTTGTTCTGCAGTTGCTTGGGCAGAAGTTATTCAAGCAACAAGAATTTATATTGGAGCTGTGGAAGAAGACAGTTCCGGTTATCCAGATTGCCGTGAGGTTTTTTTTCAGGCATTTAATAAAGTGATTGCTACAGGGACAAAAGGTGAAATTCCGATAGAAATTAGCACCCCTGTTTTACATAAAAGCAAGGCAGAAATAGTGCAACTGGGAATTGAACTTAAAGCTCCTTTTGAATTATCCTGGAGCTGTTATACCGAAAATGATGTTGCCTGTGGCGTTTGTGAAAGCTGTCTCTTACGTAAAAAGGCATTTAAAACAGCAGGCGTGGAAGACCCTCTTCCCTATCGTAATTAACATTAATTTCGGGTTGAAAATGTATAATATTCTTTTCTCTTCGGTGGATTCCTGCTTTCTCAGGAATGACAAAGGACTTTTCCTTCAAGAAATGATATAAACGGAAAATTAGGTATTATGAAAAAAAACATCCTCATTATCTTAACCGGTGGAACGATTGCTATGAAAGCATCTGATCCTGCCGGAGTAATTCCCAGCCCCGAATTTGCTGAATTTTTAAGGCAATTTCCCCAATTAAATAGTGTTGCCAATGTAGAAGTGATGGACTATCTGAATATTCCCAGTCCTTATATGACTCCCGCAATGATGTTTGAACTGGCTGAATTAATAGACCTGAAAATAATTGACTATGATGGTGTAGTTATCACTCACGGAACCGATACTTTGGAAGAAACAGCTTTTTTATGCGACTTAGTTTTAACTACCCGCAAACCTGTTATTTTTACTGCAGCAATGCGTTCCGGTGATGAAATCGGTTTGGATGGTCCTCGTAACATAATTGGCAGTGTTCGCGTAGCCAGTCATCCGGAATCAATTGATAAAGGTGTTTTGGTAGTAATGAATGATGAAATTCACACAGCTCGCGATGTCGTGAAAGCAGATACTGGTAAAATTGATGCCTTCGTTTCTCCTGGTTATGGACCTATCGGCAATGTAGACCCCGATAAAATTGTATATCATCGTGCTTCTCTCTATCGGGAAAATGTTTGGACGGAACAATTGGATACAAGAGTTGAACTTATCAAAGCAGTAGCCGGAATGGATGGAAAATTTATTCGCTGCTGTCTGGAAAACGATATAAAAGCAATTGTGATTGAAGCATTGGGAAGAGGAAATTTACCTAAAACACTGGTTCCCGATATTGAAGAAGCTATAGCCAGAAATGTTTTAGTGATAATAACTTCCAGAACTTATACAGGAAGGGTTCTGCCTGAATATGGTTATGAGGGTGGAGGAAAACATTTGGAATCAATAGGTTGCATTCTTGCAGGGGATATGAAAGGGGTTAAAGCACGCTTGAAATTGATGGCACTTTTCGGTAAATATCAGGATGCTGATATTGTAAGGCGCTTTTTCAAACAGAGTTTGCTATGAAAATTGCCATTTTGGGTCCTGCACCTCCTTTCCGTGGCGGAATTTCCCGTTTCGCTTTATCCCTTGCCAGAGCTTTTAAAGATACAGGACATAATGTTCAATTTTTCAATTTTAGAGAGCAATATCCCAAGTTGCTCTTCCCTGGAAAGGGACAATATGATTCAGAACTTCCTGCCAATGAATTTGTTAATCATCAAATCCTTACCCCCTGGTTACCTAAAACCTGGAAAGCAACCATTCACGAGCTCAAAATATATAGACCCGAGGCAATTATTGTCTCCTGGTTTTTACCCTATTTTGCTCCTGCTTATGGCTATATTTTAAGACAAATAACCTGTTCCCGTAAAGTAATTCTGGCACATAATATTGCCTCTCACGAGAAATGGTTGGGTGAAAAATATTTTCTGCAATATGCTTTTAAGCCGGCAACTAAAATTGTTACCTTAAGTAAAGCGACTCTGGATGAACTGCATCGTAAATTACCGCTGTATATATCTAAAAAAGGTGTTTCAGGTTTTCATCCCTGCTATGATATGTATAACGACAATATATCGGCTAACCGGAAAGATAATACCCTGTTTTTTTTCGGTCTGATTAAGCCCTATAAAGGTCTTGATATTTTACTGCAAGCAATGCCCAAAGTGATTGAAGCGTTTCCTGAGGTGAAATTAATAATTGCTGGAGAGGTCTATGGAAATAAAAATATCTACACTGAACAGATTCAGGTATTAGGTATTGAAAATAATGTGGAATGCTATTTTCGTTACCTTAGCGATCCAGAAATATCATATTTTTTCAATCAGTCCTGTCTCTGTATTCTACCCTATAAAAGTGCTTCACAAAGTGGTGTTATAGCCACTTCCTACAGTTTTGGAGTTCCTGTTCTGGCAACTAAGGTTGGTGGATTGGGTGAATATGTTATTGAAGGTAAAACCGGTTATCTTGTCCCTCCTGATAATCCTTCGGCTTTGGCTGAGGCAATAATTAACCATCTGCAACAAAAACCGGATATGAGCCAGGCAATTAATGAATACACAAAGCGTTATTCCTGGAAAGGTTTGGCGGAATTACTGATCAAATGAAGATTTTACTTATCACTTATTACTTTCCTCCTTGCGGAGGTGCCTCTGTTCAAAGATGGTTGCGTTTTATTCGGGCTTTAACTAAAAAAGGGGTAGATATTTATGTAGTAACTACTCTAAATGGTGATTATCCTTACCTGGATGAAAGCTTAGTGGCTAAAATTCCTTCTTCGGTAAAGGTTTATCGCAGTAAACCATTAAGATTCGGAAAGTTGTGGAATATATTAGGACAAAAAGAACTGCCTTACGGTTCACTCCAAAACAAAGCAAGCGACAGTCCCTTAAAAAAGATTTTATATTGGCTGCGCTTGAATTTTATTGTTCCAGATATGCGCATCGGCTGGAATCCTTCTGCTTATAAAAATGCACTGCAGGTTTTACGTCAGGATAAAATTGACTATGTTATTACTACAGGTCCTCCCCACTCTACACATTTAGTAGGTATGAAACTGAAAAAACATTTTGGTATTCAGTGGAGAACGGATTTTCGGGACCCTATGTCGGAAATATACTATCTGAAAATAAATCCTCCCTGCCGTATAACTTTGGCTTTGCATAAATATCTGGAACGGAAAATTATCCGGACAGCTGACCTAAATTATATATTCAGTAAAGTAATTGCAGATGCTTTACCCGATGGCAAAAAGAAGGTCTTATATAATGGCTTTGACCCTGATGATTTTAAGGGTTTGCATTACTCAAGAACAGATAAATTTCGCATCAAATATGTAGGTCAACTTACAACCGGACGGGATGCCAGCCCTTTAATGAAAGCACTTTCTTCGTTGCAACTACCTTTGCTGGAATTCTCTCTTATCGGCACCAGGGATTTTCCAGAAACCGATTTCCCGGTAATAAAAATTCCTTTTTTACCACATAGCAGAGCATTAGAGGAATTGGTGAATGCTGAATTGCTAATACTGATTATTGATACCTGTAAAAGAAACGAAGGTTTACTACCTTCCAAACTTTTTGAATATATGGCTTCCCGAACTCCGATTCTTTGTATTTCCGAACCGGCTGGTGAAGTATATACATTAATCTGTAAAACAGAAAGCGGGTTCGTTAGCAAAGATAGTGAAGAAATAGCTAATTATATTTTGGGGTTATATAACAAATTTTTAGAAGGAGATAACTTACGCACAAAAGGAGATATCTCTTTCGTAGATGTAAACAATCAAGTAAACATTTTTCTGGAAAGTTGATGTCCCCATCAACTACAAATTACGACTTTATATAAAACGACGAGGACATCGTTTTTCCGGAATCGTGTAGCTCCGCATCTTTTTCTTGCAGAGAAACAGTTGCCTCCGGCTAAACAATTTGTCGGAATTAGGAAAATAACGCTTTAACCAGAATTTCCGGTTCTAAGCGAAACGGCGAATCTTTCCCTTCAAAGAAATGATGAGCTTCAATTAGATGGATATCAATAGCATTCCATCTAACAGTAATGTTATTTTTGCGATTAGTTAATGTTGTTACATACTTCCTGTAAAGTCCCCCATGTCCATAAGGGCAGGTCATTGTTCCTTTGGTTGATTCAGTATGCACTTCATAGGTGTCATCAATAACGACTGTGTTGTTGTATGCATCAAAAGTTGCATTGGAGAAATATTTCATCCTTTCTGCAATTTCTTCCACACTGCGATTAAGTTTTTTTAGTTCTTGTTCATCTGCAGCAATAATTTCTGCAAGAGGGCGTTGATCTGTTCCCAGAAAACCTGTTATAGTAAGTGCTCCTGGCATCATACGCGAGCGAATTTTGGCTTCTTTGAGTGTTTCTTTCATTGTGCTTTTCCCATCCTAAGTTTTTTTAATAATAATATATTGGTATCTCATAATTAAGTGTATCTGCTGTATCTGCTACCGGTTCCGGTCCTCTGCTTAAAATTAGCTTAACAGTAGATTTTTTCAAAGCTTTTTCCCCAGCAGCAGGAATACTTCTGATAACAGTGTTAACCGGATAAATATCGGAATAAGTGGAATCCACCACACTGCTATACAAATCCAAATTTCTTAAAATTATAAATGCCTCTTGAAAGGGTTTTCCAATCAATGAAGGCAAAGTTACTGTAGAAGAACCTTTACTGATAACCAGATAAACTGTTCCATCCTGGCGTATTTTTTCTCCTGCAACAGGATTCTGTTCCAGAACAACTTCCGCAGCTGCAACATCGCTAAAAAAAGAGTCCTTAACTATTACATGCAATTTTTCTTCCTGAAGTACTCTTTTTGCCTGAACAAGTGTCATTCCTACTACGGAAGGAACTTCCACTTTGGGAGTTCTTCCTAAAATAACAGGAAAGAGAATCTGGCTGAAAACAAAAGCTGTTACGATTATAATTCCAATTCCGATTCCAACTATATAACCGGCTTTTTTAGTGCCCGTTGGGGATTTTGTCCGAACAATAATATTTTTATTTCCGGCGTTGTAATTTGGCTGCAAAAGCACCATCCATATTATGTTTGAAAGGTATCGTTTTCAAGTATCCGGCGCTGGTATATCTTTCCGGAATAAATGCATCTGCCGGAATCAGTTCAAAATTCCTGTTCTTTTTTAAAAAGGCAGAAATTTGGTCTTCGTTTTCTTTGGGATTCATTGTGCAGGTAGAATAAACCAAAAAACCACCCGGAGTCACAAAATTGGCTGCATAATCCAATGCTTTTTCCTGAAGTTTTATAAGCTCGGGGATATTTTGATGTGCCTGCCAGCGGAGGTCTGATTTTCTTCCAAAAACACCCCATCCGGAACAAGGCACATCTACTAAAACCCTGTGAAAAGCAGGAGCCACGGGACCGTATTTAAAAGCATCTGTTACAACCATTTTGATATTAGTTAGCTGTAAACGGTTTGCTGCCTGTTTCAACAGTTTCATCTTACTTGGAATTTTATCCACAGCAATAACTTCACCTGTATTATCCATTCTTTCGGCAATATAGCTGCATTTTCCACCCGGAGCAGCAAAAAGGTCTAAAACACTTTCCTCTTTTTGGGGATCAAGCAATTCTACAATTAGTGCGGCAGAAGTATCCTGCACGGAAAAATATCCTTCGGAGAATGCTACATCTTCCAAAACTTCGGCTGTTTGAGCTGTATGAAACATCATTGGACTCGCTTGAGAAGGAGTGATTACAATATTGCGTTTGGCAAAATATGCTTTCAGCTTTTCAGGAGTTGTAGCAGTGCTGTTTACTCTAATATGCAGTTCCGGATTTTCATTAAAAAACATAGCCAAGTATTCCGTATTTTCCTCACCCCATAAATCCAACCACTGTTTAATCAATTCCGGTGGAAAAGAATGTTCATAAGCAATACGCAATGCAGGTTCATTAGGATAAGAAACTTCCGGATTGCGCAAATAATTTCTGAGCACAGCGTTAACAAAATCTGCCACTTGAGGATTGAATAAGGTTTTAGCGAGTTCCACGGTCTCATTTACTGCAGCATAATCTGGAATGGAATTGAGATACAAAAGCTGATAAAGCCCCATATAGAGCAGGACTTTAATCTTAATATCGGTATCGGTGTATTTCTTCTTATCTACATATTGCTGAAGGATATAATCCAGTTTCAGATAGAGTTTGATCACTCCTTTCACAAGGTTGTAAAAGAGAGCAGGGTCTTCTCCTGCATTTTTTAATTTCTTGGCTCTCTGATGTAATAAAGTATCAGAATATTCTTTATCTTTAAGCACTTTCAGAATAGTTGTATATGCTTCGGAGCGGAAGTTCATTTATTTCTCTGATAGATGCGTTTAATAATTTCTTTAATTAATTCTTCGGTATTTAGTTTTTGCATTGACTCATCCATTAAAGCCAGTTCTTTACGGATTTGATGCAAATTAAATCCCAAAGACAAAAGTGCCGATTCCACTTCACTGCTAACATCCCCTATTTGCAATTCCTTCTGGTCTATATGGTTAAGTAATTTATGGACATCATCTTTCAGTTCTACAATCAAACGCTGAGCAGATTTTTTCCCGATGCCCGGAACTCTGGTCAATAGACCTTCTTCTCCAGAATTGACAGCTTTTATAAAAGTAGGAATGCTTAGCGTGGAAAGTATTGATAGGGCAATTTTAGGACCAATTCCGCCGACTTTGTTCAACATAACAAAAAGTTCTCTTTCTGCTTCCGTAGCAAAGCCAAAAATGCGTATATCATCCTGACTGATATGCAAATAAGTAAGCAATTTACAGGGTTTACCAGCAGTTGGCAATTTTTCATAAGTGCTAATCGGTATTTTCAGTTCCCAGCCGATGCCCATTGTTTCTATAATAGCCAAAACAGGTGTTTTAAAGGTAAGAGTTCCGGAAATATACTGAATCATTGTAACCACTTCATCCGGTTATAATGACAGGTTGCTACGGCTAAGGCATCAAAAGCATCATCTCTTTTAGGGCTTTCTTTTAAGGGATAAAGCTGATTTATCATATAGCGAACTTGTTGTTTACTGGCATTGCCGTTGCCGCAAACAGATTTTTTTATTTCCCGGGGACTGTATTCCACAACAGGGATTTCTTGCATTGCTAAAGCAAGTAAAATAACACCGCGTGAATGACCTAAAGTAAATATGCTTCTCACCTGACGATGGAAGAAAATGCTTTCCACAGCTGCAATTTCAGGATGGTATTCCTCCAGAATTTGCATAATGTTTTCATAGAGTGATTTTAACCTTAATGCCAATGTTTTTCCCCGCGTAACATCAATAACATCACAACCGGCAGCAAGCACTTTTCTGCTTTCTATTTGAAGTAAACCATAACCGCAATAACGGCTGCCGGGATCAAAACCAATAATAATCACTTAGTTATTTATGCCTGAGAAAGTTTCTCCATAACTTCGTCTGAAACCTCAAAATTGGCATAGACCTTTTGCACATCATCAAGCTCTTCCAGGGACTCAATCAAGCGCATTAGTTTTTCTGCAGTATCATCATCAACGGCAATTGTATTTTTGGGCACTCTGGTAAGTTCTGCATTATGGATAGGATAGCCCTCTTTTTCCAGATTACCGATAACAATATGAAAATCAGTAGGAGAAGTATAAACATCAAAATTATCCTCATTAAGTTCAACATCGTCAGCTCCCGCTTCCAGTGCTTTAAGCATAAATTCATCTTCATCCAAACCTGCAGAAGGAACATTGAAAAATCCCTTCTGTTCAAAATTCCAGGCAACCGAACCCGTTTCTGCAAGGTTGCCTCCATATTTAGAAAATGTATGCCTAAGTTCAGAAACACTGCGTTTTTTATTATCTGTCATCACTTCTACTACAATTCCTACTCCATTATGACCATAGCCCTCATAAATAACTTCTTCATAAGCGGCACCCTCAATTTCACCTGTTCCCCTTTTAATTGCACGTTCAATATTTTCTTTGGGCATATTGTTTTCTTTGGCAGTATTAATAGCGGTTCGTAAGCGGGGATTCATATCAGGATCTCCACCTCCGGTTTTAGCCGCTAAAATAATTTCTTTAACCAAGCGGGTAAAGACCTTCCCTCTTTTAGCATCAGCAGCACCTTTTTTGTGCTTTATTGAACTCCATTTATTGTGTCCAGACATATAAACCTCAATTTGTTCTTTATCATCTTACAAAATCATTATGAAAAGCAGTCCTTTATTGTCAAGAAAAAAAGGAAAAGTGGAAACGGAGTTTGCCATTTCTCTGAATATTTTTTACGGATGAACGGCTCGCTCTGTATACACAATCATTCGTGGTTCACAAATTCTGGAAGGTTGTTATCCTCATCAACCACGAGTAAGAAACATTGGGCTTTCTTAGTTTGCAATAAAGCGAGAGATTAGTTATAAATGAACGATGAGAACATCATTCTTCCCTTATTCAATCTCTGGTTTCCCCTTTTTACGGTTCACTCTACTCGTTGGTTTGTTCCTGCCAGGCAGAAATCACTTTCTGAGTAATATCATCCGGCACTTTTTCATAATGTGAGAATTTTTGGATAAAACGTCCTCTACCTTGAGTGAATGATTTCAGGGCTGGATAGTAAGAATACATTTCCGCTAAAGGCATTTGAGCTGTTAAATACTGTTTTTTACTGTGTTGTTCCATACCCAGAATTTTACCTCTCCGGGTAGAAATATCACCCATAACATCACCCATATATTCACTCGGAACGATTATAATCAATTCATGAATGGGTTCCAAAAGAATAGGTTTGGCTTTTTTGAAAGCATCCTTCAAAGCCATTGAGGAAGCTATTTTAAAAGCAATTTCGGAGCTATCAACTTCGTGATAACTGCCATAATAAACTTCCACGGAAATATCAACAACAGGGTAGCCGGCAATGATACCCTTTTCCATTGTTTCCCAAAGTCCCTTCTCAATTGCAGGAATATAATTGGAGGGAATTACTCCGCCTACAATGGAATTGATAAATTTGAATCCTTCTCCCCTTTCTGTTGGTTTAATACGGAAATAGACCTCAGCATATTGACCGCGGCCACCTGACTGTTTTTTATGTTTATAGTTGGATTCTGCGCTTGCCATTATCGTTTCTTTATAGGGAATCCGCGGTTCTTTGAGGATGGCATCTACTTTATAACGGTTTTTCAGTTTTTTCAGCACCAGTTGCAATTGCTGTTCTCCCATTCCGGATAGAACATTTTCATGGGTTTCCACATTTAATTCATAGCGAATGGTTGGGTCTTCAGCAATCACTCTTTGCAGGACAGTGCCTATTTTATCTTCATCGGCTTGATTAACAGCTTTGATGGTTTGCCAGGTAGTTGGGGTAGGTAATTCTACCGGGATTACAGATATTTTAGAACCAAGAGAAACAATGCTGTTCATAACTTTGGCGTTTTTTAGTTTCAGTAAAGCGCCAATATCTCCAGCTTTAATTTCGTTGCAGTCATTACGATTTTTCCCCAACATAAAATACATTGTTCCAGCTTTATCTTTGGCATCTTTTTCGGGAATGTAAAATTCCATACCTGTCTTTAGTGTTCCGGAAAAAAGACGAAAATAAACAAAATCCCCCATTCCCGGATCGGCATAGAGTTTGAATATATAACCCAAAAGTTCACCATCGGGCTGACAGATAAAAGTGGTTTTTTCATTTCCCTTAAGAACTTCTATTTCATTGGCTTCGGCAGGAGAAGGAAGATAGTTTATAATACCGTTCAGAAGAGCCAAAACTCCTTCTCCGGTTCCGGCGGAACAAAGAAAGGCAGGAGATATTTCACCGCTTAAGATTCCTTTCTTAAGTCCTTCAATAAGTTTATCTTCTGGCAGTTCCATATTTTCCAGATATTCGTTCAGCAAATCCTCATCGGTTTCGGCAACAGCTTCCATTAAATGAATTCTTGCTTCTTCCATTGCTTCCACCAAATTGGTTGGAACTTCACTTTCCTTTCCGGCTTTAATTGCTTTTCGTTTAATAATATCTACAACACCTTCAAAAGCACCTTCTTTGCCAATGGGAAGATAAATTTTAACCGGCTTAATATCGGTATTTTCAGCAATTGCTTCCAAAGTTTTATCGTAATCGGCATTATCATTATCCATTCGGTTAACTACAAACACCTTACCCATTTTGCGTTCTTCAATTTGTTCCAAGGCAAGTTCCAAACCAACTTCATAACCACCTGTTGCATTAGCTACGATTATAGCATTTTCCACAGCAGGTATAGCTACAATTGCATCTCCAACGAAATCTGGACAACCAGGTGTATCCAGAATGTTTATCTTATGATCAAGATATTTAACATAACCAATAGAAAGGCCTAAGGACATTTTTTTAGCGATCTCTTCCGGATCAAAATCCATTATAGTATTGCCTTCTTCAATTCTGCCCAAGCGGTTTGTTGTTTTCGTTAAGTAAAATATCTGTTCTGCCAGGGTTGTTTTTCCTGCACCACTGGCTCCAATGAACAATAGATTACGAATCTTCTTCATTTCATTGTCTTTCATCTTTTCCTCAGTTCGTTTATCATATATTTTTTGTATGTTGTTTTATGTTGGTAAGTCACAATTTTTTATAAGCTGTTTCCGTCAATCCCTTTTTTCTCTAAGATGACAATTAAACCTGAAAAATTTGTAATAGCAGTAAAAAGGGAAAATAGGAGATATTCTATAGAGAGTAAAATCCATATCGCTATTTCGCTTTTTTACGCTATTGCCAATCACAATTTTCTTGACAGAAATGAAGGGCATTTTTATGCGTTCCAAACAAATACTTATATTAAAAAAAGAGAGGATATTATGCCACAACACAAGTCCCCGCTGAAAAGAATGAAAACAGACAAAAAGAGGGCTGCTCGCAATAATTATGTAAGAAGCACTATTAGAACTCTTTCCAAAAAAATTCATAGCGATACCACTCCTGAAGAAAAGGAAAAACTGCTTTCCGAACTCTATTCCAAACTTGATAAAGCTGCCAAGAAAGGTGTTATTCACAAAAGAACGGCTTCTCGTAGAAAATCTCGTTTAGCTGATTATGTTAATAAAGCTAAGGTAGAAAAGACATCTTGAATTAGTGTTCAGGCATTATAAACAAGCAAAATAGTTTTAGGCAATAAGGATCATTCTTGAAACGCAGGCGTTCCATCTGGCTGCGTATTATAAGGTTTATTGTTATTATCCATCTTTGCTATTGGGTGATAATAGCATTTTTTTCGCTTTTGTATAATTTTGTTAATCCTCCTGTCACACCTTTAATGTTGCAGAGATATCTGGTGCGTGGTTACCCTGTTCATAAAAGGTATTATGTTCCCCTGGAAAAAATTCCTAAAAGAACCCAAAATATGCTTATTGCTATTGAGGATGCCAATTTTTACAAGCATTTCGGCTTTGAATGGAAAATGGTGAAAGAAGCATATCAGCGTAATAAAAAAGCCGGAAAAATTCGTTTTGGAGCCAGCACTATTAGTAATCAGCTTGCCCGCACTATTTTCTTAACCACAAATAGGAGTTATCTGCGTAAATACTTGGAAATTCAGGCAACGGTGATTATGGAAATTTGTATGAGTAAAAAGAGAATGCTGGAGCTTTATTTCAATTATGTTGAATGGGGTAAGGGAATTTATGGCATTGAAACTGCATCGCGTTATTACTATGGCAAAAGCTGCACGAATTTAACCCGGACGCAAACAATGAAATTGATCAGCATTTTAACCAATCCTCTTCGCTATACTCCTGAAACATATTATAAATCAGCTTCCGCAAGGCAAAGATATAACTTACTGCAGAGGTATTTCTAATGGATGAAAAATTTCTTTATCATATCTGGGATGAAGGTCACTTGGCTCCAAACCTGAAAACGGTTAGCGGTAAAGACCTGAAAGTAAATTACCAGGGTCAATTCAATACTTTTCGGGGTCCCGATTTTATTAATGCCATAATATCTATTGATGGAGAGGATTTACAGGGAGCGGTGGAAATTCATAAAAACACTCAGGATTGGATTAAACACTCTCATCAGGAAGATGTATTTTACAATCAGGTTATTTTACATATTGTCTTGCATAATGATAGCCCTTTACCTTTTACTATGAAAGAAAATGGTGAACTGGTAGAAATTCTGGAATTGAAAAATCAGCTTTCCGATGAAATTCAAAAACTGCTGGCTGATATTGGCGATAAAAATTTAGCCAGTGGCAGTGATTATTGCGATCTTCTTTCTGCCATTGATAATGACAGATTACTAAGCATTTTAACCATTTCCGGAAAACAGCGGTTTATGAGTAAAGTGCGCCGATTTAATGCCTCTTTGGCTTTAAGCGATTTTGACCAAATCCTCTATGAAGGAATGATGGAAGCTGCAGGATACGACAAGAATAAATTCAATCTCTTTCAACTGGCACAAAGCATTCCCTTTGCCAAATTGAAAGAGTGGCACAAAGAAGGGCTGAAAAGTGATGAAATGAGCAGTATTTTTCTTGGTTCTTCAGGTTTATTACTGAAAAGTCGGAATCGTTTAAACGGTGAACTTTATGAAACACTTTCCCGCTCTTTTGAAAGCCAGAGATTTTATGCGCGTAAAATTAATGTGGACTGGCAACTTTTTCGTATCCGTCCGGGAAATCATCCTGTTTTTCGTCTTATTCTATTAAGTGAATTCCTTTATAACTGTTTACAGGAAGGGGTTTTGCATTTCTTTCTCAAGACAGTAGAATTAGACAAACCCAATCCCCAAAAAAGATATCAGACCTTTTGTAAACAATTTAAACCAGGGCAGGAAGGACTGTTGCAAAATAATACTGGCTTAGGTATTACGGTTATCAACAATATTTACATTAATATTTACCTACCTATTCTCTATCTTTACTATCAAAAACTGGCAAATACGGAAATGACTGAATCCGTTTTAGAATCCTATCTTTCTTTTAAGGCATTACCAGAAAATTATATTACCCGCTTTATGTGTAATCATATAAATTCCAGCCAAGTTAGCATTGTTAATAAGAAGACCCTTTACCAGCAAGGTCTGATAGATATTTATTACCGCTTTTGCCGTTATCATCTCTGTGAAGAATGTGTAAAACAGACCTAAACACAAACAATGATTTTTTATCAAGAGAATTTTATGTTATGATGTGTGTGATTGTCATTCCGCACTTGAAGCGGAATCCATTTTAAAAGTATGGATACTTGCTTGGGCAGGAAGGTCAATAACTAAGAAATAACAAAAGGGTAGGAATAACAAGAAACTCATTTTCTTGACAAAAATCAATAAACAAGTTCCCTTGATTTGTGAAAGAAAATAGTAAATAAAATTTATCTGTGAGGCAGGAACCGTATGAATAAACCCATACAAAGTGCAATAAGGGATAATCATCAACGCGGAACAGTTGGCAATTTTATCAGTGAGCATCTAAGTGAAGGATGCTCTTTATCTTTTGTATCAGCATTTTTTACTATTTATGCCTATAATCAATTGAAGAACAAGCTGGATAACATTCAGGACTTAAGATTTCTCTTCGGAGAGCCGCGTTTCATTTCTCAGATAGACCCTAAAACCGATAAGAAACAATTTCAGATTGAAGATGACAAACTAATTATCCCCCTTCAGAATCGTCTTACTCAAAGTAGAATTGCTTTTGATTGTGCCAATTGGATTAAAGAAAAATGTGAAATCAAATCTATGGTCAAGCCGAATTTCCTACATGGCAAAATGTATCATATAAAGTCCGCCAATGGTAACGAGAAAGCTATTTTAGGCAGTTCCAATTTTACAGTTAACGGTCTCGGTTTTGGTAACAGTCCCAATATTGAGCTTAATATTGAAGTGGATAGCGATAGAGATAGAGCAGATTTGTTAAATTGGTTTAATGAATTGTGGAATGATGATACCGGCTTGGTAGAAGATGTAAAGGATGAGGTCTTAAAATATCTTTCCAAACTCTATGCGGAAAATTCACCTCTATTTATCTATTATAAGACCCTGTATCATATTTTTGCCAAATTTCTGGAAGAGCAGGAAGATAAGGGTTTGCTGAAGGAAAAAACCGGTTTTTACGATTCCGAAATTTGGAATACGCTTTACAGTTTTCAAAAAGATGCTGTTAAAGGAGCCATCAATAAACTGGAAAAACATCAGGGTTGTATAATAGCTGATAGTGTTGGCTTGGGAAAGACCTACGAAGCATTGGCGATAATTAAATATTATGAAATTTTGGGCTACCGGGTTTTATTACTCTGTCCCAAGAAACTACAGAATAATTGGACAGTTTATCAGGCACAAAAAGGAGATATATTAAATCCTTTTAAGAATGACAGATTTAGTTATACAGTTGCTTATCATACCGATTTAGCAAGAACAAGCGGAATTTCTAAAGCTGATAATTTGCATCTTAGTACTTTTAACTGGGGTGCCTGGGATTTGGTAGTTATTGACGAATCTCATAATTTAAGAGGAAATCCCCAAGAAAAGAAAGAAAATGGAGAGGTTATTTTCAATCGGGCTAAATTTCTTTTGGAAAAAGTAATAAAAGAAGGAGTGAAAACCAAAGTTCTAATGCTTTCGGCAACCCCGGTAAATACCAATTTGAAAGACCTCCGTAATCAAATTTATTATATTACGGAAGGCGAAGATGATGCTCTCAAAGATAGTTTAGGAATTGAAAATATTTCCAATACCTTAAGATATGCGCAACTGCAATTTACTGATTGGGCAAAACGCTCCAGAACGGCAAAACGGGATACAAAGGATTTGTTTTTAGCTTTGGATAGTTCCTTTTTTAAACTTTTGGATGGATTGACTATTGCTCGCAGCCGCAAACACATACTAACTTATTATTCCGATATAGATAAAAAAAGCTTTCCTTTGCGTCTTAAACCCCTTTCCGAATATACGGATATTGATACAATGCAAAATTTCTGTTCTTATGATAAAGTAAATGATCAAATCAAGCTGTATAAGCTATCTTTATTCAAGCCCTCCAATTTTGTATTACCTGATTTTAAACACATTTATGAAGTTCCAGGAAAAGTAAAAGTATTCTCACAGGAACAAAGAGAAGATTTTTTGGTGGAAATGATGAAAATCAATTTCCTCAAGCGTTTGGAAAGCAGTATTTATTCCTATCGTTTAACCCTTCAAAGGGCTTTAGCTAAAATTGCTTCCTTGGAAGAAAAAATAGAAGCATTTGAAACGAGCAATAATGAAGAACAACTTGATCCCTTTGAACTTGAAACTATCATTCCTGAAGATGAATTAGAAGGCGAAGAGGAAGAGGAATTTACGGTTGGGAAAAAACTAAAATATAAGCTGGAACATTTAGACCTGGAAAATTGGAAAAAAGCCCTGAAAAAAGATAAACAACAATTAACTGCTTTATATGAAACTGCTGCAAAAGTTATACCGGGAAATGATGCCAAACTAAAGCGCCTGAAAGAAATTATAGAATATAAGCTAAACCATCCTATCAATCCTGATAATAAGAAAATAATTATCTTTACCGCTTTTGCCGATACCGCTGTTTACCTCTATGAAAATCTTTCTGAATATCTTTATGATCAATTCGGGCTTTATTCTGCCTTAATAACAGGTAGCACAACCTGTAAAACCAATTTTCCGATGCCAACCCATTATAAAAATGATTTTAATTCCATTTTAACCTGCTTTGCTCCCATTGCCAAAGAACGGAATAAACAAACTTTCCTGCCTCAAGATAAACAAATTGATATTATTATAGGCACCGATTGTATCTCTGAAGGACAGAATTTACAGGACTGTGACTATGTTATAAATTATGATATTCACTGGAACCCTGTGCGTATAATTCAACGCTTTGGAAGAATAGACAGAATAAATGGTCCCAATGCCCAAATCCAAATGCATAATTTCTGGCCCACCAAAGACCTGGATAAGTATATAGACCTTAAATATAGAGTAGAAACAAGAATGGCTTTAGTTGATCTGACTGCAACGGGTGCTGATAATATCCTCAGCGAAGAAGATATAGACAATCTGGTTGCCAACGAAAAGAAGTTCCGAACCAAACAACTAAAGCGTTTACAGGAAGAAGTTATTGACCTGGAGGATTTGGAAGATAGCATTAGCTTAACCGATTTTACTTTGGATGACTTTAGAATAGACCTGTTGAACTATTTAAAAGCTAACGAAGTTGAATTAAGCAATGCCCCTTTGGGTTTATATGCTATTACTCCTTCCCCTCACAATAAGTTGTGGCTTAAAACCAATAATTTATCAGAAGAACAAAAAGAAATTATCCGACCCGGTATTATTTTTTGTTTCCAGCATTTTGCCGATGGCTCGGAATATAATAAATTAAATCCTTTGCAACCATATTTTCTTGTTTACATCAGAGACGATGGAACTGTCCGTTATCATTTTACCAATGTGAAACAAATTCTGGAGATTTACAGATTGCTGACCATAGGAAGAAAAGAAGCTATAAAAAAGCTTTGCGATCTCTTTGATGATGAAACAAACAATGGTCAAAATATGGATAAATACAATAATCTTCTTATAAAAGCAATTGATGACATCAAGGATACATTGAACAAAAGATCATATAAACAATTGCAAGGAGATAGAAATGCCATCATTCCTAAAAAACCCCAAGAACAGAGTTTTGAACTAATCACTTGGCTGATTATCAAATAAAGGAATATAAATGGATAAAGAAAGTATTAAAGAAGCCCTGTCCCTTTTTCAAAAGCAGGATACTTATTCCGCTGCTCTGAAGTTCTGGAATACTTTAGGTTATCTTAGTGACCGTCAACCGGAGCAACATAGTTTCAGTTACAATGATTTTGCTCAATTTTGTGGAAATAATATCAATGCCTTTAAAGCTAAAAAAGAGGATTGGGATCAATTTCATTTGCTGTTTCAAATTACCGATGAAGAAATGATGCACTACTTCAATAATAATTATCAAGAGTTTATTCCCGGGAATATAAAACAGGAATTTCAAGCATCCAATATCAAATCATATCTTTTTGCTGCTCTTAAACTTAAAGGTAATACTTATAACCGCACTCAGCTTGCCGATATAGCCAGGCAAATTAATAAACAATATGCTATTCCTTTAATTATTCTCTTTCATTACAATAAGTTCATCACTATCGCGGTTGTTTCCAGAAGGCAAAACTTGAAAGACACGCAAAGAGATGTTCTGGAAAAAGTTACTATGATAAAGGATATCAAATTAACTGAACCCCATAGAGCACATATTGATATTTTAGATGACCTGAGTATAGAAAAACTCTCCGAAAAGTATACCCTCAATAGTTTTGATGCCTTGCATAATGCCTGGTCCGCTACTTTGGATATTGAAGAATTAAATAAAAGATTTTATAAGGAACTCTCCAATTGGTATTTTTGGGCAATTAAGAAAGTTGTTTTTCCTGCAGGGGAAGAATCAAATGAGGAAGTAAGAAATTCCATTGGTCTAATCAGATTGCTAACTCGTCTTATTTTTGTTTGGTTTATGAAAGAAAAAGGGCTAATACCCGATGCTCTTTTTGATCCCCAAAAAATAAAAACCATTATCAAGTTTGAGGATTTTAACGATTCTTCCTATTATAAAGCTATTCTGCAAAACCTCTTTTTCGCTACCCTGAATACGGAAATGAATAAAGATAAGGAAAATTCCCGTAAATTTCGCAGAGAGATTAAAAGTAAAATGAATCCCGATTTCAATGTGCATACTCTGTTTCGTTATGAGTCCTTGTTTCATCATCCAGAACAAGTTATAGATGAATATTTTGCCAATATTCCCTTTCTAAATGGAGGTCTGTTTGAATGTCTGGATACTGAAATTACCCAAAACAATAATAATAATTACATTCGCATTGATGGTTTTAGTGACCGACCGGATAATGTATTAAAAGTTCCGGATGAATTGTTTTTTAGTGATAAGGAGCAAGATATTGACCTAAACGAATTTTATGGAACTACAAATAAAAGATATCAAGTGTGCGGTTTACTTAATATTTTAAACAGTTATAAATTCACCGTAACAGAGAATACTCCCATAGAAGAAGAAGTTGCTCTTGATCCGGAATTACTGGGTAGGGTTTTTGAAAATCTGCTTGCCTCATATAATCCGGAAACAAAAACAACCGCCAGACACGAAACCGGTTCATTTTATACGCCTCGTGAAATTGTAGATTATATGGTGGATGAATCATTAATAGCTTATTTGCTGAATGAATTGCCTCATAGCACTAAAGCAGAAGCAGAAGATAGTGAACTAAAGCTAAGGTTGCTTCTCTATTATACAGATGAAGATCATCTCTTTAATCCTGAGGAAGTGGATAAGCTGATTTATGCCATTGATAACCTTAAAATTATTGATCCTGCTTGTGGCTCAGGAGCTTTTTTAATGGGTCTGCTGTTAAAAATTGTCTATATGCTGCATAAATTAGACCCCCAAAATACAAAGTGGAAACAGCAACAAATTGATAATATCAATAATCTTATAGCTGATACTAAAAGAACCATTAACGATCCTAAAATCAGAGAAGAAAGCATCCAAAAACTAAGAAACAGTATTCAGGATATTGAAGAGACCTTTGATCAATTTGATTTTGATTATAGCCGTAAACTCTTTTTGATTGAGCATTGTATCTATGGCAGTGACATTCAACCCATAGCTATTCAAATTGCTAAGCTTCGGTTATTTATTTCTTTGCTGGTAGATCAATACCCTAAACAGGGAAAACCCAATTTAGGAATTAGAGCTTTACCCAATCTGGAAACAAACCTGGTAGCAGCAAATTCTTTGATACCATTAGAATTACCCGATCAAATGGAATTATTTGATAACTCCATAGAGAAATTCATAACTGACATCAAAGCGATACATAACGAATATTTCAGCACTCGCGAACGTAAAGAAAAACTGGAGCTTAAACATAAGGAACATAATTTGCGGTTAGAATTTTCTAACAAACTGAAAGATTTGAACTTTCCTCATCAGCAAGCTGATTACATTGCCAATTGGGACCCTTATTCTCTAAATTCCATTGCTCCTTTTTTTAATCCAACCATTATGTTCGGAGTGCCATATTTTAATATTGTGATTGCCAATCCACCCTATATCAGACAGGAAAATTTACTTTACAAAGATTTACTTAGGGAATCGGGCTATCAAATTTTTAATTCCACTTCCGATATCTATACCTATTTTTATGAACTGGCATATAAGCTTTTATCTGAAAAAGGAATTGCTACTTACATTACTTCCAATAAATGGCTCCGTTCTAAATATGGCACTAAGTTAAGACAATTCCTGAAACAAAATACTAAACTCCAAATTCTCATTGACTTCGGGGGTTATCAGGTTTTTAAATCCTCTACTGTGGATACTAATATCATTTTATTCAGCAAAGAAAAACCTGAACCTAATCACTCTTTTTCCTTCGTTAATATGCCTGTTAATTTGGAACCGGAATCCCTAACCACTTACATCTTAGATAATAAACAAACTTTACAACAAAATATTCTCCAAGATAACTGCTGGACTTTAACCGATAATACCATTTTAAACCTGAAAAATAAAATAGAAAAAGCAGGAAAACCACTTAAGTTCTGGGATGTAAATATATTTTATGGGGTTAAAACTGGCTTTAATGAAGCATTTATCATAGATACTCCCACCAAAGAAAAAATCTGTAAAGCAGACCCGAAATCCGCAGAAATTATTAAACCCGTATTACGGGGAAGGGATATTCATAAATATTACTATGAATGGGCTGGACTTTGGCTAATAGTTATTCCATGTGGATGGACAAACGCTAATAAACCGAATAATATGGATGCTGAACAATATGTTAAACAATGCTATCCAGCTGTATATAATCATCTAAAAATGATAGGTGATGCAATGGATAATAACAAGATTAAAATGAAAGGGAAAGGTTTGTATAGTAGAGATGATCAAGGTGACTACTGGTGGGAATTAAGACAATGTTCATATTATGAAGAATTTAAGAAACCCAAAATAATATATCCCAATATGACAAAATATCTGCCTTTTGCTTTTGACGCTAAAGGTTTTTATCCTAATCCAAAATGCTATATTATAACTGGTGAAGATTTATTACTTATTGTATTAAACTCTTTGTTTAATTCAAAAATTATTACTTATTATATTAAAACTACCTTCCCAGAATTACAAGGTGGTACAAGAGAGTTACATAAAAATAAATTTGAAAATATACCTATACCGGATGGTTTATTAAGTAATACTGAATTTGTTACTATATGTATACAGTTAAACAAAAATATTCAATCGTTTCAAGGAAATTTTTCTAACGAAGATTGGTATCATAAAATGATAACTATGATTGATTCAATAGCTTATAAGCTATATGGTCTTAATGAAGACGACATCAAATTAATAGACAAAGCATTAGAGCAATGATGTTCTATGTTTTTAACTCTGATAATAAAAATTGAATATATTACCAATGTGTTGAAGTAGAATTATTATTTGAGAGGAGGAAAATACAATGTTATTTTCAGAAAGATATGGTTATGAACCCCAAAAGCCATTACAAGTAGAAAGTATGGATGTTGATCTGAAAACGGCCATCCACAATATTATAGTAGAATTTCAGAGATCAAATAGAATATAATAATCTTTTATATTTAAGAATTTGGCGTGATTTTTACATACAAGATGCAAATGATTATTATAATGGACATTATCTGAAGCAAAACTTGAAAACAATGACTGGAAATTTAAACCAATAAAAATAGAATTAGACAAGCAACAAATGGAATTTTTTTCAAGTGATGATCTTAATTAATCATTATTCTGTTGATTCGGAATCCATACAAAGTAATAAATGAAGCATTTTTTGTTTCCTGGATTCCTGCTTGAGAGGGAGTGAAAATGGAACTATTGTTTTTAAACATTATATAATTCGGATACAAAAGTTCCGTAGGAACGACAGATATTAACAACGGGTTTTGAACCCGGTGATGAGAATAAAAAAAATACATATCTCTTTTTTTAAGAATGAGTTCCGTAGGAACGACAGATACTAACGACGGGTTTTAACCCGGCGCTTTTCTCTCTGGAAATAAAATAAGTCCCAGCGGGAAGACAGATAAGATATACAATAAATACAGATAGCATAAACGCAAAGTATAATAATAAACTAAATAGATAGTATATTGTGAGAATATAGTATAAAGCAAATCTGTCATTCCTACGGAACTTTTTTCTCCTTTATCTGATATTTTTTCACCGGATTAAAAATCCGTTGTTAAAACCTGTCATTCCTAAAGGAATTGATCTTTTTTTAGAAACCTTCAGTTTTTTTGGCAAAGAAAGAATTTGCCAATCCATTTTTCCCTAACTGCATTAGTGGTTTAAACTGGATTTTTGTAGTTTTATCACAAAATTGCTTGACAAATTAAAGGGATGAATTATTATGTTACTCTAAACCTAAAAGGAGTTTTTTATGTTAGTAGAATTCAGCGTAGAAAATTACCGGTCTATTTATAACAAAGTTACTTTAAGTATGGAAGCGGTTACCAAAAACGAGCTGGATGACCATATTAGAGAAGTTTCCCATCAGCGTTTACTTAAAACCGGTGTAATTTATGGAGCCAATGCCAGTGGCAAAAGTAACATCTTTAAAGCATTTTCTTTTATGAAAAATATGGTTCTCAATTCCTTCAAAGAATCGCAAATTGGAGAGCTGATTTTAGTGGAGCCCTTTTTACTGAATTCTACGGGTAAAGATGAACCCAGTTCTTTTGAAGTGATATTTTTAATTGATGATGTTCTCTATCGCTATGGATTTTCTGCCTTTAGAGATCATATTGCCAAAGAATGGTTATTTAGCCGAAAAACAATTCCCAGAGCACGAGAAATAGTTCTTTTTGAAAGATCGGGTCAGGATATTAAGGTCCACATTCAATTCAAAGAAGGCAAAGGGGAGGTGAAAGACAAACTGAGAGAGAATTCTCTTTTCATCAGTTTATTAGCCCAGTTTAATGGTCTTATAGCAATTAAAATAGTTAAATGCTTTTTAGATTCCAATTTATGGGCAATGGATGCGTATAATCCTATTCATACAACTGCTTTATTGGATAACAATGTTGTTCCCCTAAAATGGGTAAATGAATTTATGCAAAAAGCTGATACTGATATAAAAGAAATCCGGATAAATGAGCAAGAAATTGAAAAGGATATGAGAATAAATATTCCCGTTTCTTCACTTATTTTAAAGGGGAAAGAAAATCAAGTGGTTACTCTTTCTATTAAGACCATACACCAGTTCTATGATCCTAAAGAAGATGTCCTGAAAGAAGTAGAATTTGATATGGAGAAGCAGGAATCTGAAGGAACCAAAAAATTCTACTGTCTTGCAGGTTTATTATATGCCACTTTACAAAATGGTGGAAGATTATTTATAGATGAAATAGAAAACAGTTTGCATCCTTTCTTAACCAGAATCATTATCCGGTTATTTCAGGATAAAGAAACCAATCCCAAGGGTGCACAATTATTTTTTACAACCCAAAATACACTCTTTCTGAATAAAGATAATTTTAGACGGGATGAGATCTGGTTTGTGGAAAAAGCACCGGATCATTCTTCCGATCTTTATTCCTTAGTAGAATATAAATTACCGAAAGGTTCTGCCCGTAAAGATGCATCTTATGCAAAGGATTATATTCGTGGAAAATATGGAGCTGTTCCTTATGTAGAATATGCGGATTTTGCAGAGTTATTCAAAAAAAGCAGAGAGCGGACTAAAAATGAGCAGAACTAAGAGACCTTATAACATCAGAAAAATTGCTCCGGATTTAATAATTATTGTTACTGAGGGTGAAAAGACCGAACCGAATTACTTTAGGAAATTTCCTGTGCAGAAGAAGAAGGTAATTATAATTGAAACAGGTATGAATACAATATCATTAATTTCGGCAAATCCTGTTAATTTTGTTACAAAGTGGAATTTATCCATCCATTTTTTCTCAATTGCTTTATTTTGGGTTAAATTAGTATAAAATAGGAGATAAAAAATGGAATACACCTTTGAAGCAATTAAATTTTTTCAGGCGCGGATTGAGGCATATTTAAATATTTGGGAAAATGCTACTTTGGAAGATATGAAAAGTGATCAAAGGGAAAAACAGCATTCACCTTTAAATGTGAGGAAAGCATTATTTCGTCAAGCTATAGGAGGTCATTTAACTGAAGGGCAGGAATATCGGATAGTCAATCAAGACCTAAAGTGGTATCTGCATCCGGAGTTTGAGACCTTTAACCGAGAATTGAGGAATCTGATAAAAGAAAAATTAGAGGAAAAGAATCTGCTTTATTACTGGGAGCCGAGAGAATATGAAGAAATTGCCCCGGAAAAACTTCAAGGTCCCTTTGAGCGTGAATTAAATTGTTGGAAATATGTAAATCTGGATTATGATGATGGTGATTTGGGCAAAGATGAAGCGGAAATATCCCTAAAAGCAAGATGGGTTTTGCATTGTGCTTATAAAGCTAATAAACTTTCTGAAGCAGAAATTACCCAATTAATCAAATTGGATTTGGATGCACTGTTGTGTGAAAATGCTGTTTATTTCAATATTTTTGAACTGAAGTTGATAACGGATTTTTTACTGGAACAGGGAGTTTGGGATCATTTACCTGATCCGCTTTTTGTGAACAGGTTATCTTCCCAACCGGAATAATGGTTATCTATTTGTTTTTGTAAGTTGTGCATTTTTGATGTGGCAGTGGTTATTTTGCAAAATAGGATAGGGTCTTCCGGAATTCTTCTCTGTTAATCTCAATAATGCGGTAGGGGGGAAAAAAAGGAGTGGATAATTCCGAAATGAAAAGAAACCAGAAATATTTTGAAGATATTTATGCCTGGGGTTCATCCCGAATCGTAATTCCTCACCCTAAATACCAAATACACCCACTATTGTGTTCAGATGCATTATACTGATTTTACCGACTGCAACTTTTAACGACAAAGTAACACTCAAGTAACAACCCCGTAACGGAACTACGGAAGTGTTACGGAAGTGTTACGGAGTCGTTACTTAATTGACTATATAACAAGCAACTATCTGCTCTAAAGTTGTCATCCTTACGAAGGCAGGAATCTACACAGGACAAAATAAGAACCTATAGTTTTCTTTTGCTGGGTTAAAACCTATCGTTAGAATCTGTCGTTCCTACAGAACTCAAAAAAAAGACATAAACCTGAATAATGCACTCGGAAATGCTAAGTACTGGAAATTTTGGTGTAAGCAAGATGTAAGGCAATACCTCCAATATAACCTGCAACTGCCTGAATAATATTGACCGGCAAATCGGCTATGGCTACTGCCAATCCCAGATTAGGAAAAAGCCAGCAACCCAAAAAATAACCGGCAATCATAATTATAACTGCTATTGCCGGGAAAAAATAAATCTGCCATTTTATAGCGGGTTTTGCCAATCCGGCAATTAATCCTTCCAGCCCTTTAACAATAAGCGTTATAGGAGCAAAAACAGGAAAACCGATTAAATCTGCAAGAGCCGAACCAATTCCTCCGGCAATTAAACCTGCTTTCCAGCCACCAAAAAGTCCACTAAAGATAATAACTACATCTCCTAAATTAAAATAGCCACCTCCCGGAACAGGAATTCTTACCAGAACCGTAGCGATCATAACCATAACGGTAAGTCCAACTATAAGATACCATTTCATTTTATCTCCTTTTTATTCATCTATTTAGGCAAAATTACTTCGGAACTTGGTGACAATGCCAGATGCGTTCATCAATCATTTCTCCTTTCAGTGTTGCCTCGTTAATTACATAAGTAATAAGTGCTAAAAGAACAATGAGGCGTTTACGAAACTTTTTTTTCAGAGTAATTTTACCCGCTTGCTCGGCAGGAATGGAATCTACAAAAAGGCATAACTCGGAATAAGATGAAAAGGCAATTTTATAAAGCATTTTACCCAAAATAATATACTTCAATTTTTCTATTCCCAAAGGAAAATCCAGAAAGGTGTCTATTTTCAGCCAAGTGATTAATACCTGGATAAACATTAAACTGCTGATAAGTAATGTAGTTCGCGTAATACCGTAATGAATCCAGTAATCCTTGTTTTGTCCAATCTGAAAAAGGGCAAAAATAAAATAAACCCCGAAAAGCAGTAAAATAAAAGGCAAGAAGTGATAAAGTTTCTTTAAAAGTCCCTTAAGCTTAAAAGTCCAAGCACTAAGCAATAATACAACTCCCAAGACAACTAATTGCACAGGGATATTCTCCAGATAAATAAGGCAGAAGAAAACAAAAAACACAATTAGAGCTAAAGAGACCAACAGTAATCTATATTGTGGTTTCATAAACACGACTCTGATTTGGTGCAATCAACTGAAAATTGATGATGTTAACTTCTTCGGTAACAGAAAAAGAAGAATGTTCACAAAAAATGAGACAAAAAGGGATACTACTTTCTTTTAAATAGTGATAAATTTCTGCTAAATGCAGGTTTTCATCTACAAGGCAATAAACCGGTTTGGGTTCAATAGCATATATTTCGGAGAGATTATGCAGCAGATATTGAATGCAATCCCATTCGCTTTTCAGTTTCAATTCTGGCTTATAAAATGCGGAATGGGACTTAATAGCATAACCCTGCAAATGAAAAAGTTGCTGTAAATAGAGAAAATAGAACAAATTCCTTTTGGTTTCCAAAACGGGAAGCAAGGAATGTTTTATAAAAGAACTTTTACCACTGCCGTTTTCACCTTGCAGATAATAGATATTTTCAGGCAGAAAAAAAAGCTCCTGTTCAATCAGCAAACTAAAATCCTGCCAGCAAGAAACTATCCCCGGTGCAATTTTAATCATCAGCTTTCGTCCAGAATAATATCCTTTCCGCTATTCCGAATCAAGCTTTGAATTGCATCGCGGCGTTTTGGATCAAGCGCATTCAGCAAATTCACAAAACGGATTTTAGGTGCAGGAGAATATATTGCCAAAAGTGCCATCAAAATAACTTTCTGCCCTCCGGAAAGTTCCTCTATTTTGTAAAATTTATCTATTGTCTTACCAGTCAATTTTTCAAACTGGTCAATCAGCTTAGCTGTGGCTGATTCATCCAAATTGTAAATAAGAAGTTCATCTCTTAAGCGGTCACAGGAAATAAGCGGAATATTAGCATCAGCCAATAAATAATCCTTATGTATCATTTTTCATTTCCTTTATCAACTGGCGGAGAGTCAGGGATTCGAACCCTGGGTACCTGTAAAAAAGGTACAACGGTTTTCGAGACCGTCCCGTTCAACCACTCCGGCAACTCTCCTCTTTATTTTATAATGTTCTTTTTTTGTGGAAAAATTCTTCCAGCAGGAAGGCACATTCTTGTTCCAGAATTCCGCCAATAACAACAGGATGATGATTGAAACTTTTATCATTCAGCACATTATACAACGAGCCAACAACTCCGGCTTTCGGATCTTTGGCTCCATATACAACGGTTCCTATTTTACTTAAAATAATCATTCCTGCGCACATCAAACAGGGTTCTAAGGTTACATACAGCGTATAATCGTATAAAAACCCGGGCTCTGAAGTTAAAATTTTGTCAATAAGGAGTTTTTCACAATGCGCTAAAGGATTGGCTAACTGCCGGCTACGATTATGTTCCTTTAATATTATAGTGTTATTTTTAACCAGCAGTGCACCTACAGGTATTTCATCTTCGGTAAAAGCTTTTTTCGCTTCCGCTATTGCTTCCTGCATAAAAAGATAATGATTTTGGGAAGAAAAGCAAATCATGGTTTAGTATTGATAACTACCTTTGCTTTTTTAACTTGCTCCTCCATCCAGGAATTAAACCAATCCTCCGGTAAGTTTTGCGTATAAATGGTTTTAATGCGTTCCGGACTGATTTTTGTTTTTTGCGGACGAAAAGCTGTTACTTTGGGAACTATAATAACTTCACCCTCCGTTATTTGCGGAGGATTTGCCTTTTCCAGATATGCTTTAACTGCCTGATAATATATCGTGGTAAGTGGTTTTCCCTGCCAAAGGGAATCTATGGTAACTTGTTCCAGTTTTTCCCATTGATAATTTGCAGGTATATTCTGATTGATAAGCCACCGCTCTACAATCTGCTTATTTTGGTCTTTTCTGCGTTCCTTACTTAATATTTGCACGATTTGTGGTTTAACCTCTTCTAAGGGAAGATACTCTTTACTTTGTTTTTCCACTACTTCAAAGATAAGCCAGGCAGATAACTCTGCTGAATATAAGGGCTCTATAATATCTCCGCTATTAGCAATTTCCAGATATTTCATCAATTTTCCTTTAATATCATTGGCAGGAACAATTAAGGAATCCGGGCTCATAGCGGGAGTTAAAGTATAACTAATGCCAAATTCATCTGCTGCTTGCTGAAGGCCTATATTTAATGCCAGTTTCATAATTTGTTGCGCTTGTGTTTCCGGAGCTAATAAACTTGCTGTTTTAGGCAATGCCTGCACAAAAATGGTATTATACAGAGTAAGGGTCTTGGTGCTCTGTATTTTTTGATACATAATCCAGCCCTTTTCATAAGGAAGGGGTTCACTGCACAATCCATTTTCCAGTCCTAACAGAGCATTTTGAATTTCCCAAGGCAATTCTTCCGTTTTTTGATAGCCGTTATCAATAAAACTTACCAGAGAATTTTTGTTTTCCAGATTAGCAATAATATCCTTTATATCAATTCCCCGGACAAGTTCGTTCCGAATAAATTCAGCAGTATTTTTGGCATCAGAGAGTTCTGTGCTGTCCGGAATAACAGGAATGGAACAATAGCCCAAACGATAAAACTGCCATAAACGAAATTGCTCTAAATTTGTTTGATACCAGGCACTGATTTCTGCATCAGATAAAGAAATTTCTAATTGGGAGGGAGCAAAAATATAGAGCTCCAAATCTGCATTACTGGCAATAATCTGTTCTACCTGTTTGCGGATTTTGGAACTGAGCATTTCCTCTTCTATCAACACTTTTTGCAGTTTTAGAATAGGAATAACATTTTCCTGATAGTGTTTTCTTAAGGCAGCTAAATTTTCCGGTTGATCGGTCATCAGCGATTGCAGATACAACTTTTTGTCAAATTTACCATTAACCTGAAAGCGAGGGGATTTGATTATATGCTCGGGAATGGAATTAGAAAGTGTATCCAGAACTTCTGCAACACTGGCAGAAATGTTATACTTTTTATAATAATCCTGCAGAATTATTGCTTTGGTGATATCACGCCAGGTCTCATTATGTAATTTTTCCTTTTCTTCCTTTGTGGGAGTGCGTCCTGTCTGATAACCAAAAATAGCATAATGACCACGGTAGGAATTAAAAAAATCCTCCAGAGAAATCTCTGTTCCATTCACGCTTCCTGCCACGGAAGAGGAATTTGTAGCGCAGGAAACAAGGAAAAATAAACCCAGCAGGGTAATAACAATAAATGTAGGAAGCTTGTTCATTTTTCTCCTAAAAGTTGATTTTGAATCTTTTGCAGATATTGAAATGCCTCTATAGGAGAAAGTTTATTCAAATCAATCTCCTTGATTTCATTTATTATAGGATCGTTTTCACTGGCTTTATCGGCTAAAATCTCAAAAATATCAATCTGAGGAACATCCCGCACTAATTTCTTACGGATGGTTGCAGTTAAACCCTGAGGACTGATTTCATGCTCTTCCAGGTTTTTTAAGATTTCTTTGGCACGGCGGATAACCTTTTCGGGAATTCCTGCCAAACGGGCAACCTGTATTCCGTAACTCTGGTCTGCCCCACCGCGTTCAATTTTACGAATAAAAATCATTTCCTCATTCCATTGCTTTACGGCTACATTGTAATTTTTTATATCCGGATAAAGATTTTCCAGTTCTGTTAGCTCATGATAATGAGTAGCAAAAAGGGTTAAAGAATGTTTGTATTTTTGAATATATTCAATAATAGCCCAAGCTAAGGATAAGCCATCAAAAGTAGAAGTTCCTCTGCCAATTTCATCCAGTAAAATAAGGGAATTAGAAGTGGCAGAATGCAGGATATTAGCGGTTTCTATCATTTCCACTAAAAAAGTGCTTTGACCTTGAGCCAAATTATCGGAAGCTCCAACTCTGGTAAAAACACGATCAAAAACAGGCAGGGTCATTTTACTTGCCGGCACAAAACTTCCCATTTGAGCTAAAATAACCAGCAAACCAACTTGTCTTAAATAGGTTGATTTTCCTGCCATATTGGGTCCTGTAATAATAGCAATACTGGTTTCAGGATAATCCAGATGGGTGTCATTCGGAATGAATTTATCGCTTTCCATCAGTTTCTCAATAACGGGATGCCTGCCATCTATAATATGCAATTCCCGGCTTTCAGTAAAAACGGGACGGGAATATTGATTCTGCCAGGCAAGAAATGCCAAAGAAGAAAGAACATCCAATTCAGCAATAACTTCGCTCAATTGTTGAAAACGAGGCAATGATTCAGCTAAGTTTTGACGCAGTTCTTTAAATAGTTCATATTCCAAATTCTTAATCTTCTCTTCCGAAGAAAGCACTTTTGCCTCAAATTCCTTTAAGCGTGGTGAAATAAAGCGTTCACTATTGGTCAATGTCTGTTTGGGAATATAATAATCCGGCACTTTATTTTTGTTGGCAGAACTCACCTCTATATAATAGCCAAAAACACGATTATAACCAACTTTCAAATTATTAATACCCGTTTTCCGGCGTTCATCTTCTTCCAAACGAGCTATCCAGCTTTTACCGTCATAAATAATATCCATTAGCTCATCCAGTTCAGGATTATAGCCCTTGGCAAAAATTCCGCCTTCGGTTATAGAAATAGGTGGATTATCGTTAATAGCTTTTTCAATGAGTGCTATAATATCCTCAAAACTACCCATATTCTGTTGCCAGACAGCAAATTGGGGATGTTCAAAAGTGCTTAGTTTGGTTTGCAGATTTCTGGCTGAATACAAATAGGACTTTAGCGCAATAAGTTCTCTGGGGTTTATTCTTAAAGAGCCCAAACGGGTAACCAAACGGGTAATATCTCCAATTTCCTTTAAGATTAAACGCAGTTCTTTTAAATGGCTGCTTTTATCAATAAAGGACTGAATGATATCCTGCCTAAAAGTGATTTCCTTGATGTCTAAAAGAGGATGCAACAGCCATTGCTGTAAAAGCCGCGAACCCATTGGAGTCATTGTTTGGTCTATAACCGAAAGTAAACTGCCATATTTTGTGCCATAGCGTATTGAACGAACCAGTTCCAGATTTCTTCTGCTGATTTCATCCAGCTGCATATATTGGGAAAGTGAATAATATCTTAACGAAGAAATATGATTAAAAGGAGTATTGTAAAGTCCTTGCACATAAGCTAATGCTGCACCTGCTGCTGTAGCCCCCAAAAGTTTATTATGAGCTCCGTAGGGTTCTAAAGTGGTAACTCCAAAATGTTTTTTTAAAGTTGCAATTGCTTCTTGGGGTTGAAACTGCCAGCTGTCAAAAACAGTAATCGTAGGCAAGGTCTCTAAAGGCAGGGTTTTAACATATTCCTCCGCTTGTGTGCTGTCTACAATTAATTCGGCAGCCCTAAATCTTTGTAATTCATTTACCAGTTCTTCATTATCCAGTTCCGTAAAAAGAAAATCACCGGTAGAAATATCCAAATGTGCTAAGCCAATTTTCTTCTGAGGGTCATTATAATATAAGGAAGCTAAAAAAACATTGGCATTACCTTCCAGAAAGGATTGATCCAATACAGCACCGGGAGTTATAATTTCAGTTACTTCACGCTTTACCAGTCCAATTGCCTTTTTGGGGTCTTCCGTTTGTTCACAAATGGCAATTTTCAGCCCGGCTTTAATCAGCTTATCTAAATATGTATTTAATGCGTGATAGGGAAAACCGGCTAAAGGAACAGGATTTTCGTCATTCTTATTCCGCGTAGTGAGAGTTATATTCAAAATTCTGGATGCTGTGTGCGCATCCTCAAAAAATGTTTCATAAAAATCGCCCATCCGAAAAAGAATGAGCTTATCCGGATGCTTTTCTTTCACAGCATAATACTGTTTCAGCATTGGAGTAAGCTTGTTATCGTCCACTTTTAGTATGCCGTAATAAAGGAATTGATATTATTTGTTGCCAGAAGTTCTTTTGCTTCTTCTGCTTTAGCTCTATCTGGAAAAGAACCGCAGACAACAACCCAGCTTTTTTTCTCCCCGCTGACATCTTCATAATAGGCAGCCGGTATATTGAGCAGACAGATATTTATTACTAAACGATTAGCATTGCTTTCTACAGAAAACCTTCCTGCCTGCAACCAGTAACCTTCTTTGGGCTTTTCTTTTAATTTAACCGGAGTATCCTGTTTTACCTCTATCTGTTTTGTAGAAGATGAAGAGGAGGACTTGGAATCAATAGTAACACTTGGCTTTAATGTATCCGGCTGTTCTTCTTGCACAATAGTAACTTGCAAAGGTGAATAAGGGTAAAGGAAACTAATATCTATACTCGGTTTACTGCTTTTTAGCTCTAAAATACGGTCTTCTATTTGATAGGCAACCTGTGAATAGGGGTCTTGTTCATAGCCCTTACGATAGGCAGCTATGGCATCAATTGGTTTATCGGAAAGTTCATAGGCATATCCCAAACGGTAATAGAAATATTGTTCATCCATTTCGGGAAGCTTGGCATTTTGCAATTTTAGTAAAGTAGCAACTGCGCTGTATGCTTTTTTTTGTTCCAGATAACAATCTGCAATCAGATAATATGATTTCTCGGCAAATTCGCCGCGAGGTGCTAAACGCAAATAATTTTCACAATTACTGATGGCAGTAGCATAATCATCATTCCACCAGGCACATAAACCAAGCCAATAAAAGCGTTCTATGATTTCGGGGGAAGTTATGCGCCTTAAATATAAGGTTGCTTCTTCAATTTTGCGGTCAAGGATAAATATTTTTCCCAGTTCCAAGAGAGATTTCTGAGCATAAGGACTTTTGGGGAATTTTTCTATTAACCACTGATGTGCCGATATGGCATCTTCAATTTTCACTTTTAGCAAAGCATTATAAAAGCCCAAACAGGCACGCTCTTCATCATTAACAGGTTTCAGGGTGCTAATGTTGGCGGATAGCTCATCTAATTTTCCACTGTTATAAAGTTTGTCTAAATCTTGAAATTCCTTTCTAACTGCGGCAAAAACAAAACAGCATAATCCCGTCAGCAAAAAGGAAAGGAAAACTTGCTTAACAGCTGGAAAGGGACTTTTAAGCATCAATTGCTCATTGAATTTAGTAATTCTTCGTTGGTTTGGGTTGCTTGCATCTTTTTCCGCAATGTCTCTATACCTTGAATCGGAGAAATGGTCTTTAAATATTTACGCAACACATACATCCGGTTAAGCTCATTTTGTGTTAAAAGTAATTCTTCGCGTCGGGTTCCACTTTTCACTAAGTCAATTGCTGGATACAATCTCATATCACTAATAGTGCGGTCTAAAACCAGTTCCATATTACCTGTACCCTTAAATTCTTCAAAGATAACCTGGTCCATCTTACTGCCAGTATCAATTAAAGCTGTGGCAATAATAGTTAAGCTACCTGCTTCTTCAGTTTTACGAGCAGAACCGAAGAACTTTTTGGGCTTAATTAATCCGTTGGCATCAATTCCACCACTTAAAACCTTTCCGCTGGAAGGGGTTATATTATTGTATGCTCTTGCCAGACGAGTGATACTATCCAAAACAATAACTACATCCTGATGCAGTTCTACCATTCTTTTCGCTTTTTCCAAAACCATTTCGCTAACTGCGGAATGATTTTTGGGGGACTCATCAAAGGTGGAACTAATAACTTCCCTGCTTCCAGGTTTAAGGATTTTTTTCATTTCGGTAACTTCTTCAGGGCGTTCATCAACCAGCAAAACAATGAGATAAACTTCAGGATGATTACTTAAAATAGCATTTGCCGTATCTTGCAGTAAAGTTGTTTTCCCTGTTCGGGGAGCTGCCACAATTAAACCACGCTGTCCTTTTCCAATGGGCGTAAAAAGGTTTATTATTCTGGTGCTGTAATTATCAGGATCAAATTCCAGATTTAATCGTTCTGTAGGATAATAAGGGGTAAGTTCATCAAAAGGACGCAAATTCTGCATACAGTCAGGAGCCATATTATTAACTGATTCCACCCTTAAAAGAGCATAATATTTTTCTCCTTCTTTGGGGCTGCGGACAGGACCACTGACCATATTTCCGGTTTTAAGTCCGAAGCGTTTTATCTGCGTTAGCGATACATATACATCATCGCGACCTGCAGTATAGTTATTTTGGGGAAAGCGTAAGAAGCCGAAACCATCTTCCATAATTTCCAGACAACCAGTTACAAAAGCGAGCCCTTCTTGAGCTGCCTGAAATTCCAGCATCTTGAAGATTAGTTCCGTTCCTTTATATTGTGTATAGCCAGGCAAGCCAATTTTTTTTGCCAGGCGACTTAGTTGAAGTTGATTCAAGCTAAACAGATCTTCTTCAAACAGCATTCGTTATCTCCTTTATCAGCTATTCGTTATAGCATTATAATTACTTTTTTTTGTAACCGGTAATAGCCAAACGACAAGCACTGGCATAACCGATATCTTTAATGCGTTGCATCAATTCCTGTCCTTCTTTAATTAATACTTCCGTGTTTTCCATTGTCTGCAGACGTTTAATAATTTCCTGACAGTTACGCAACAAAGTAGGACAATTCTTGCTGGGATCATCTACAGGGACATAAAAATCCGTTATCTGAACTTTTTTCAGGGGCATTTTTTTAATTATATCCTGCAGTTCTTTCCGGGTAAATGTCTTTTGATGGTAAGTTCCTAAAAGGCGGTCTACCGAGGCAACCCAATGATGCATTATAATATGTGTTTCCTGAGCAGGGGTCTGTTCGCCGTCACAATACATTTCCGTAATTAACATCAAACCCTCAGGTTTTAAAACTCTTATCATTTCATTTAGAACTTTTTCCCTATTTTTAATATGGTGTAAGGCATCAGACATACAGACCATATCAAAGTAGTTATCTTCAAACTGCATATCTTCCAAATTCATACGAAAAATTTCTATATTGTTTTCCGGGAATATTTTCTGGGCATAATCCACACAGCGTTGCGAGGAATCAACTCCAATAATTTGGGTGTAGGATTTCAGATGTTGTTTGAGGGTTGTAATAAAGTCGCCTTTTCCGGTTGCTGCGTCCAAAACATTACCACCATCTACCTTGGAAAGAATTTTGATGATTTCATTCATAACAGAACTCCTCGCTTGTATTTTGATATGGGATTTTTGCCTCTATTTTTTCTTCTCTGATTGTGCAGTTCTGAGGACTGCGTTTTTATTCTTAATCTACTATTACTATAATTTTATGCCTGCCATTTTCCGTCAAGTATTATCTTTAACAGGGATGTTTAAATTGGGTAGATAGCGGATTAAATTACGGTATTGCTTCCGGATTGCAGTTATAAACCCTGGTTCGTTGTAATTGGCAAGGGTTTCTATTGTTTGTTTGCGACCATAATTATAAAAGTCCCTTGCCTTATGAAATGCAAAAGGATGACCATCTGCCATTCCTGCTTCAATTACAATATCAGGACTAAAAGTTGCTATATCACGAATTGCCAGATATGCCTGATTTTGTAAAACTGCATGAAAGATTACTTCAGTTCTGCCTAAACGCTTGGATTTGGTTATTTCATCACTTTCCAGATTAATAAAGCAGGCACTTTTTTGGGCTTCCGGCAAAACATTAACCGCAATAACTTTATCTTGGGAAAGCACAGAAGAAAAAGCTAATGGTAGAGGATGTTCAATTCCCCCGTCAATAAAAAGATACTGCTTAAATTTGTAAGGAGCAAAAAGAACAGGCAAGGAAGTAGAAGCTCTCATTGCATCAGCATAAAGTCCTTTATTAAAAAGAACGGTGCTTTTACTGATTAAATCGTAAGCACAAGCAATAAAAGGTATTCTGCCCTCTTCTATTTTTTTGCCTTCTGTCCATTTCCAAAACGCTTTCAGTAATGACTTACCATCAAAAATGCCTTGTATGGTTCGGTCTAAATTTAGCGGAGAAAATATCCTTGTGTTTTTGAAACTTTTGGCAATCTTATATATCTCCTCAGAATTAAGTCCCGAGGAATATAAACCGCCTATTATACTTCCCATACTGGAACCTATTATACTGGTTATTTCATATTGTTCTTCTAAAACACTTAAAACGCCAATATGAGCTAAACCTAATGCGGAACCACCACCTAAAATGAGAGTTGCCTTTTCTTTCATATTTCATCTATCCCCAATTTTTTCCCTTAAAGCTAAATAAAGCTAAACAGTCAAGTTTTATTTGGTTTTTTATATCATTCCCTTTTTTGCAAAATTCTTTTGTCATTCCGGCAAAAGTAGGAATCCGGATATTTTTTTACCTATATAACTGAATTTTCAATGTGGAACTTAAATTGGTTAGCGATATTTCTTTACCGAAAGGGGAATAAAAACCTCGACAGAAATTTAACCTTTTAAAATTGTGCTTTGCTAATCTGATAAGGAGGAACTGTATGATCAAAGTAGAAAACTTAAGCAAGGTCTTTACCAAAAAAGACGGAACAAACTTTTATGCTGTAGATAAAATAAATTTTACAGCCGGTGACGGTGAAATTGTTTGTCTTTTAGGTGTTAACGGAGCCGGAAAAACAACCACAATGCGTGTTCTTTCCACTATTTTTCAGCCCTCGGAAGGAACAGCCGAAATTCAGGGTTGGGATATTAAAAAACATCCTAATAAAGTGAGAGAAAATATTGGTTTTCTTTCTGGTGATACAGGACTTTATGATCGGTTAAGCGGAAGGGAGTTTATTACTTATTTCGGTCGTCTTTACAGTATTGCAGACAATATTATCAAACAGCGAATCAGCGAAATGGCTACTTTACTGGATATGAATGAATTTCTGGATAAAAAGATAGAATTTTTATCTTCCGGGATGAAACAAAAGGTATCTATTGTGCGTTCCATTATTCATTATCCTCCGGTAATGATTTTTGACGAGCCAACAGCCGGCTTGGATATTTTAACCTCCAGAAATATTATCTCTTTTATGCGGGATTGTAAAAAGCGTGGGAAATGTGTTTTATTTTCAACACATATTATGAGAGAAGCGGAACGGTTGGCTGATAGAATCGTGATAATTCATAAAGGGAAAATTTTAGCGGACGGCACTCTGGAGAATTTACGCCATATATCTTCTCAAACTGATCTGGATGATATTTTTGTTTATTACATCAATCAATACACCGATGAAACGGAGTTGAGAGCAAATGAATTTTAAACACTCATTGGTAATTTACAGAAAAGAGCTGATGGAAGTTCTGCGTGATAAAAGAACCATTTTTACTACTTTCATCCTTCCTATTATTTTATATCCTTTAATCATTGTCGGTTTTAATTCAATAATGATCCGTCAAACCAAATCACTGGAAGAAAGAGGAGCTACTGTTGCCGTTCAAGATAGCGTAAATAATAATATATCCCGTCAATTGATTCAGGATTTAACGAAGATTAAAAATTATACCATTATACCATACAGCGAAACTACTTCCTGGCTTTATGAAAATAAGGATATTCAGAGTATCGTTACCATTCGTGATTCTCTGGGCAGTGACGGAACGCAATTTTTCAAGGTTTATATTCAATATGACAAATCCAAAGAGCAAAGCAGAATGGTCTTTAACAAGCTTTCCGAACAACTTTCCAAAACGGAAAAGGAATTGCAGAAAGAACTATTACAGAGTTCAGGTATCAGTCCGGATTTTTTGAACCTGATTGATATTAGGGAACGCGATACTTCCAGTGCGCAAAAGAAAATGGGAATGCTCTTGGGTATGTTTTTACCCTATATTGTTATTATGATGTTATTTGCGGGTGCATCTATTGTAGCTGCGGATTTGGTAGCGGGGGAAAAAGAAAGAAGAACATTGGAGACCTTGCTTGTGTCTTCAGTAGGGCGTTTAGAAATTGTTTGTGGTAAATATTTAACGATCATTACCCTGGCAATGTTGAATATGATAGTAAACCTTTTCAGTATCAGTTTTTCCCTAAAATTTATGCTGGCTAATCAAAGCACAGAAATGGCAGGGGTTGCCTTACCCCTTAATGCCATATTGATTTTGCTGATAGCTATGATTCCTTTGGCAACTTTATTTGCCGCTATTCTATTATCCATTTCCACTTTCAGCAGGAATATCAAAGAGGCAAGAAGTTATGAGCAGCCCTTGTTGATAATAGCTATGCTTTTGGGAATGGTAAGTTTCTTTCCGGCAATTGAAATAAACAATCTGATGGCTTTAATCCCTATTGTTAATATTGCTCTGCTGTTTAAAGGTGTTTTGATCAACGAATTTACCATTTCTCAAATACTTTTAACTATTTTCAGCACTGTTGTATTGGATGTTATTGCTATTATTATTACGATAAAGCTGTTTAACACGGAATCAGTTCTCTTTAGGACAGAAGAAGAAAGCGGTGGTTTGAAAGTTCTTAAGAGAAAGCCCAAAACCTTTTTCAATCCCTACAATGGAATTCTCTATTTTTCTATTGCTCTAATTGTGTTATATTATCTTGGCAGTTACTGGCAGGCAAAAGACCTTTTCAGCGGGCTGATTCAAACAGAAATTATTATCATTGCATTACCGGTTTTGTTAATTTTAAGGTTATTACGCCTAAAGCCCAAAGAGGTTTTACGATTAAAAAACCCGAATTGGAATAGCTTTCTCTTAATTCCTTTTATAGCCGTTTCTGCCCAAATAATTGTGTCTATAATTTCGCAGTTGATCAATATTGTTTTTCCCTTTCCGGAAAAATATCTGGAAGCACTTTCCCAATTATATAAAATGAATGAAACCCCTTGGAAGGTTTTTATGGCAATAGCTTTATTGCCTGGAATCTGTGAAGAACTGCTATTTCGGGGATTTATAATCCGCTTTTTTGAAAAGTATTCAGTGCGCTGGGCTGTTGTAATCAGCGCAATTCTTTTTGCTGCCTATCATCTTGATCCTTTTCGTTTTGTGCCTGTTTTGCTTTTGGGATTGTTATTAGGTTATTTGGCTATCCGTTCCTGCTCAATTTATGCCAGTATGTTTTCGCATATTATCATTAACGGAATAGCTTTTGTTCTAGTAACTTACAGCAATACCGGATGGGTAAAATTTATAGCCAAAGATGGAGAAAATCTAAATTATTGGCTAATTGTTCCGGCTTTGATTATATTTTGTATATCTCTTTATGCATTTCATAAAGTTACTGCCAAAGGAGAAGAAAAATGTGTGGAATAGTTGGTTACATAGGTCATCGTAATGCACTGCCTATTGTTGTTGAAGCACTAAAAAGATTAGAGTATAGAGGATATGATAGTTCCGGTTGTGCTCTTATTCACGATGGCGAATTACAGGTTTATAAACGAGCAGGCAAAATTATTGAACTGGAACGCTGTTTGCCAGAACCCAATAAATGCACCGGCAATATAGCCATTGCGCATACCAGATGGGCAACGCATGGAGAACCAAATGAAGTGAATGCTCATCCACATTTGGATTGTAAAGGTGAAATTGCTATTGTCCATAATGGTATTATTGAGAATTATAAACTCTTGAGAGATAAATTAATAGAACTGGGTCATACTTTTGTAAGCGAAACTGATACTGAAGTAATTGTCCATCTTATTGAACAGTTTCTTTTAAGTGAAACAACTTTGGAAGATGCTGTTCGCTCTGCTATGACAAAAGTTGAAGGCACTTACGGGCTGGTAGTTATGTCTTTAAAAGAGCCGGATAAGCTGATTGCCGTGCGCAAAGGTAGTCCTCTTATCATTGGCATTGGTGAAAATGAACATTTTATAACCAGCGATGTGAATGCTATAATTATTCATACAAAGCGAGTTATTTACTTACAGGATGATGAATTATGCGTTGTTAAAGCTGACGGTTTTGAAATTACGACCTTGGATAAACGCAGTGTAAAACCCGAAATTTCAGTGGTGGACTGGGATATTTCCGCTATTGAAAAAGGTGATTTTAAGCACTTTATGCTGAAAGAAATTTTTGAACAACCGCTAACTATTGAAAATGCTTTTCGCGGCAGAATAAATCAACATTTGGGAACAGCACGTTTAGGGGGCTTGGGAATTCCCAATTTTGAATTGAGAAAAATAAAACAAATTCATTTAGTTGCTTGTGGGACTTCATTTCACGCTGCTTTAATAGGTAAATATATTATTGAAGATATAGCTCGCATACCTGTTTTTGCAGAATATGCCTCAGAATATCGCTATCGGAATCCTATCATTCCGGAAGACACTTTGGTCTTTGTAATCAGCCAGTCAGGAGAAACAGCAGATACCCTTGGAGCTTTAAGAGAAGCCAAAGCAAAGGGTGCCAGGGTGTTAGCCATAACCAATGTAGTCGGTAGTACTATAGCCAGAGAAAGCGATGGCGGAACTTATATCCATGCAGGAAGTGAAATTGGAGTAGCCAGTACCAAAGCATTTACTTCGCAAGTTACGATTATGACCTTGCTGGCAATTTTATTGGGAAGAATGAATTATCTCTCTACCGTTAAAGGAATGGAATATATTTCGGAACTGGAAAAAATCCCTTCCAAAGTTGAAAAAATATTGGCACTTAATGAATATATTCGGAATATCGCCGCTACTATTAAGGACTGCAAAAATGCACTGTATCTGGGAAGGGGTATAAATTATCCTGTGGCAATGGAAGGAGCACTGAAATTGAAAGAAATATCTTATATCCATTCTGAGGGCTATCCCGCCGCAGAAATGAAACATGGTCCTATTGCCTTAATAGATAAAAATATGCCTGTGATCGCTATTGCTACAAAAGACCCCCTCTACGATAAAATTTATTCCAATTTACAGGAAGTTCGGGCTCGGAAAGCACGGTTGATAACTATCGCTACCGAAGGCGATACAGAGCTATCTAAAATATCCGAAAATGTAATTTATATTCCCGATACTTTAACTAATCTGCAACCGCTTTTAACCGTTATTCCTTTACAGTTGCTGGCATATAATGTGGCTGATTTAAAGGGTTTGAATGTTGATCAACCCCGAAACTTAGCCAAAAGCGTTACTGTAGAATAATCCTCACAGATTTCACAGATAACAAAGATAAAAGAAAAGAACACGGATTTTACCGATTATAACGGATTTACAATTATTTAAAACGCAGGTTGGAAAAAGGGATTACAAAGTTTAGAAAGTTGAAAGGGTTTAGAAGGATAAGATTCCTTAAAAATAGGGAAAGTAACATTGGAAGATTGGTGTCCTCATCTACCTCTTTTTAAAAATGACCAAAAAACCCTTTGTTCTTCGCTCTTTGCCCTTTGCTAAAAGTCCGAAGGGCAACACCATAATAGCGATGAAGGCGTAATCCCCTCGTAAAATGAAGGAATAATTTTCTCCCCCAATTTCCCCCAAATTGTATATTCGCAATTTATTGATTATCAATTCGTTCCAAGTCAACCCCGTAACACTGCCGTAACACTTCCGTAACACTTCCCTTATCTCGTTACGGAGTCGTTACAGAAATGTTATATAATTATTAGAGGATGTAGGGAGCAATAATAATTTCTTGGATGGTTACTAACTTAAAACGAAACTTTTAGGATTTCCTAATTGGATAACTCTCAAAAAAACATCAATAAATTACAGACCTTTTACCGGGTAGTCGGAGTTCGCTGAAGCTCCGCAATTTTTTTCTTTGCGGAGGAATGGTATCCTCCAGCTACACAAAAACCCGGTTTTGGTTAGAAACCGGGTTTTGGGAATAATCAGGGATAAATAAGGGCTTATTCTTTTTCTTCAGTTTCTTCTTCAACAGGAATATCTTCTGTTTCTTCAGTAGCGGGCATAATGCTGATATCTACAGAGGTCTTGGCAATTTCAGGATAAAAATCATCAATATATTCACGAATCGTAGTTTCTATATCGGTGTGCTTATCCAGAATTTCCTGGCTGAAGAAGACCTTAATGCGAGTAGAATTTAGGGTGTGATTTACATTTACCTGTGGCATTTCGCCATAAACATTATTCAAAAATTCAGGCAATGACTTGGAAAGTTTAGCAGTTCCGCTAATTTTTTTATATGCCTTAAAGCCAAAATGAGCAGCGGCAAGTGTGCCACCAAGAATCAGGATTTTTTTGAAAAACTTTTTCATTGTTATTACCTCATTAGTTTATTTTTTATCTGTAGATGGATTTAATTCTACCCCAGGAACGGTTCTGAACAGACATTGGCTGCTGGATAACATAGTCCGATGTAGAAATAGGACAAAGGGCAAATTCGCTATAGCCGTAAATTACAATTCCTGTGAGAGACGAATATTGAGCATTTAAGGCAATTTTATTATTGCGCTCTATGCCAAATTGATTATTCAAAACAAGACAAGTGCCACTACCATCAGTTACTGTGAAACGATTTTTAAGAGATTTGTTGCCTGCAGATGTAACATTCAAAAAACGGACATAAACACTTTCGTATGCCTCTGCTTCTCCCGCATTAGATAGCTGACCTGTAGTTAAAAGAACCGGTTGCGGAAGAGGATTATTACTGCTGATGACCTTAGTTTGAGAAATATCTTGTAAACAAGTCATTCCGTAAAATTCGGAAACGATGCCGGAAACTCTTATAAAATCGCCCTTTTTAACTTTTGGATTTCTATCCAGTATAAGAATTCCCCGCCAGGGACCATTTAACTTTTCGCCGATAAAATAACCGCCTTCCTTGAAATCCATAGCTGTAACAATTCCTTCTGTGGATACGGTTTTACCTAAATATGGAGAGGGAAAAGTTCCGTCACTGCCTGCTGAAGCAGTAAACTGAATTTCATATATAGAAATGGCTTCAGCCCCAAAACTGAGGCAAACCAGAGTGCATAGAATAATGATTATCTTTTGCATTATTACCTCTATAAATACATAATACTTAAATGCAATATCCTGTCAAGTAAAATCATTTAAGTTAGAAAGTGAAATGGTGAGATAGTGTGAGGGTGAGTTGGGAAAGAAAAATAAATTCCATTGACGAAATAAAAGAACTTATAATTTGGGTTAAACAAAGAAAAACTTATTATAAAGTGAGGAATCAAATGGCTTACGGAAAAATCAAATCCGATTTACAAGAACTCTTTAAAGAGCTCAAAGAACAAGGACTTTACAAAGAAGAACGCATTTTAACCACTCCCCAAGGCGCAAAAATTGGTGTTCAAGGCGGTAAAGAAGCTTTAAACTTTTGTGCTAATAATTATCTCGGGTTAGGTAATAATCCTGAAGTAATCAAAGCTGCACAAGATATTATGAATGATTGGGGTTATGGATGTAATTCCGTGCGTTTTATTTGCGGGACACAGGCAATTCATAAACAATTGGAAGAAGCAATGTCCAAGTTTTTAGGAATGGAAGATACCATTCTTTATGCTGCCTGTTTTGATGCCAATGGTGGTTTGTTTGAACCTCTTTTGGGTGAAGATAGCGCAATTATTTCCGACGAATTAAATCATGCTTCAATTATTGATGGCGTTCGTCTTTGCAAGGCAAAACGCTTGCGCTACAAACATAGCAATATGGAAGAGCTGGAAAATGCCTTAAAGGAAAGCCAGGATTGCACTTATCGTATTATTTGTACTGACGGTGTTTTCAGTATGGATGGAGATATGGCAAAGTTGGATGAAATTTGCAATCTTGCCGATAAATACGATTCTTTGGTAATGGTAGATGATTCTCATGCCACGGGTTATATTGGTAAAAACGGAAGAGGAACTCCAGAATATTTTAACGTTACAGATAGAATTGATATTATAACTACCACATTCGGTAAAGCATTAGGTGGAGCAAATGGTGGTTGCACTTCCGGACGCAAAGAAATAATTGAACTTTTGCGCCAAAGAAGCCGACCTTATTTGTTTTCCAATACTTTAGCTCCTTCTATAGTAGGTGCCACCTTAAAGGTTCTTGAAATGCTTTCTCAATCTAATGAACTGAGAGATAAGGTTTGGGAAAATGCAAGTTATTTTCGGAAAGAAATGGTTTCTGCTGGTTTTGATATAGTTCCAGGAAATACGGCAATCGTTCCTATTATGCTTTATGAAGCACCTTTAGCTATAAAGATGGCGGATATGCTTTTAGAAGAAGGAGTTTATGTAATTGGCTTTGTTTATCCTGTTGTCCCCAAAGGCAAAGCGCGTATCCGGGTTCAGCTTTCTGCTGCTCACACTAAAGAAGATTTGGATTTCACGATTTCTGCCTTTAAGAAAATTGGCAGAGAACTCGGTTTAATTTAACAGCTAATTTATAAGTGCCGGATTTCTACTTACCGGCACTTAGCTTTTTTTTATTTATTATGCCCTCCGGAAATATTTACCTTATTCCTGTGCCTATAGGAAATTTAGGAGATATAACCTTACGAGCTTTGGAATTGCTGAAAAAAGCGGAACTTATTGCCTGTGAAGATACCAGAGTTACAGCTTTCCTCTTGCAACAATACAAAATTCCCGTTCCGAAACTGATAAGCTTTCATAAATTCAATGAAAAACAGAGGGAGGAATACCTTTTTAAATACCTGCAAACTGGAAAGGATTTAATGATTGTTTCTGATGCAGGAAGTCCTGCCATTAGTGACCCCGCGGAACATATTGTAAAGGAAGCAATTGCTAAAGGAATAAAGGTTTTTGCTTTGCCTGGAGCCAGTGCAATTTTACCTGCTTTAAGTGTATCCGGTTTTTCTACCAGACAGTTTCAATTTGTAGGTTTTTTACCTCAGCAACCTAAAAGCAGACGGGAAACTCTGGAACAAATAGCGGAATACCCTTATACTACAGTTATCTATGAAGCACCTCATCGTATTTGGAAATTGTTAAATGAACTTTATGCGGTTTGCGGTAACCGGAAAATATGTATTTGCAGAGAAATAAGCAAACTTCACGAAGAACATATCTATACTACTTTAGAAGAAATTAATAAAAACCCGTCCCTCACTATAAAAGGTGAATTTTGCCTCGTTTTAGATGGTCAAAAACTTAAAGGTGAAGAGGAAAAAGAACAAGAAGAATTGGATGAAGACGATCTTATTGATTATATAAATAGCGCCCTGGATTTGGGACTAAAAACAAAAGAAATAAGAGATATGGTTTGTTTAAAATCTTTCCTTTCTTTAAACGATGCATACCAACTGGTAATAAGAGTTAAGAAAGAAAGGGAAAAATGAAACCCTTTTTACTCTTTGATTTTGATGGCACAATAGCAGATTCTCTTCAGCTGGGGTTAAAAATCGCTAATAATCTTGCTCCTCAATTTGGTTACCGATCCTTTACTGAAGAAGATATTGAACACTTTCGCTCTTTAACCTGGCATAAAATAGCCGGTGAAATGCAAATCCCTTTTTACAAAATCCCTAAAATCGTTACAAAGGCATTTAAAGAATACAAACGCCTTATTTCTGAACTTGAACCTTGTGCAGGAATTGTTGAAATGCTATATGAACTTGCTTTAAAAGAGATATCTATGGCTCTTTTAAGTTCTAATACCGTGGAAAATGTCCATCTCTTTCTAACTAATCATAAAATTGATTCCTTTTTGTGGATTGAAGGAACTTCTGGCATCCTCAATAAGGCAAAAGATATTAAAAAACGCTTAAAGAAACATAAAATTTCTGCCACTGAGGTAATCTATATCGGAGATGAAATCAGAGATATTGAAGCAGCCCATAATTGCGGATTAAAAGTCATTGCAGTTACCTGGGGATTTCATACAGTTGAATTTTTGGCAAGCTATAAACCCGACTACCTTGTAAATGAACCGAAAGAAATAGTAGAAATAGTGAACAGGTTAACGGTGAAAAGTGAGAGGTGAAAAGGAATTATTTTACACCGAGAACACCGATGTTACTGAGAACACCACAATTATTCAATAATCCTTTCTACATATTCATTCTTCTGCAAAAATTCCTTTTCGGTGACTTCGGTGGCTAAACTCTCACTTTTCTCTTTGTAATAGAAATCTATTTAAACGCTTCCTGACTCGTAAACTGCCGATAAGGATCAAAGCTCTCCAATATCTTCAAATCCTTATCTGTAGTGCTTTCCAAACAAATACGGGTTACCAGTTCTCCCATTCCGGGACCAAGCATAAAGCCCTGACCACACATTCCTACTGTATTAACAAGGTTTTCCACCTCCTGCATAATTCCTACTAAAGGAAAGCCATCCGGAGTCATAGGATACTGTCCTCTCCAGGTTCTGCGCACTTTCAAATTGCGTAAACGCGGATAAATTGTCAGCATTCTTTTACTACACATTGGTAAAAAGACAGAAGTGGAACGATTATCAATTCCCTCAATCGGTGGTTCGGGAGTTATACAAAATACAATCTGCCCTTCATTATTCTGGTAAAAATAGAAATTGGCACTTCCTAATGCTAAACGCATATCTATAACCATCGGACCAAAAAACCTTTCTACCGGTTCAGTAATTCCTGCTTCATGATTCTCCGGAAAAACGGGTAAATCAATATTAGCCAGTTTGCCAATTTCGCGTGCATAACTTCCGGCTGCATTAACCACTTTGGCACAGGAATAAATACCCTTATTAGTCATAACCTTATTGATTTTGCTGGCTCTAATGTCAAATCCGGTAACGCGTTCCTGAAAATGGAATTCCACTCCTGCTTTTTGGGAATGTTCAAAATAGGCAGCAGAAACAAGTAACGGTGAACAAGAACCATCTTCCGGAGAATAAGTTGAACCCTGCAAGTACTCTTGTAAAATACCAGGAACGATTTCACTATATTCATTGGGGCTAAGCCATTTAATATTAAGTCCAAAACTATGTTGTATCTTCATCAGGTCTTGCAATTCTTGGGCATCTTTTTCATTATAGGCAGGATAACTATAGCCATTGGAAAGCCAGCCAATATCTTCACCCGTTTCTTCCTGCCAGTTCTTCAAAATTTCAATAGAACGAAGGCAGACATTGATTTTACCAAAATCGGAATGCGTAGCTCGTACTCCACCGATGGCTTTTTTGTTATTTCCCTGTCCGGGACTATGTTCCGCTTCCAGAACTAAAACCTTCATTCCCGCTTTAGCTAAATTATAAGCGGTCGGTAATCCGATTGAACCAGCTCCAATTACAATTATGTCATAGATATTCTTCATTTTGCGCTCCCGTCAGGAAATTTTGCTAAAGAGATTTCTATAAAAAGAGGTCTTTTGGTATTGGGAACAACTTCTTTATCAGGAATCCCTTCTTCACGAAGCAAACCCTTTATCAAAACCTCACAGGTTTTGGAACCACAAGGTCCCATTCCTGCTCTGGTAATCGCTTTAATCAGATTTAAGTCCGTAATGCCTTTTTTAATAAGGGCTCGCACTTGCCCTACACTGACTCTTTCACATAAGCAAATCATTGCCTCATCAGAGGTCTTTTCAAAAATAATTGGTTTATCTATTGGGGCAGAAACACTTGCATCCTGAATTCTAAAACCTGCTACTTTTTTAGCAATTGCCTTAGGCACCTGGAATTTTACTATTTGGGTATGCTGTTTGGGAAAATCCTGAACAGCGGTAATGGCATATTCACCTAATTCGTTGGCATCTATATCGTTCAGGATTTTTTTTTCACCTATTTGGACTGGATAGTTTGTTACTTCGTAAACAATGCTGACTGTGGGATTTTCTTTATCTTTGCGGTAGTCCACTAAGGTTATAGCTAAACCGGGACAAATCAAAAGGCATTTTCCACAGCCAATACAAGAACCTTGATAAACAGGAACAGCCATCAGTGAACCATCCTCAGTTTTGATACTATTTGTAGGACAAACAGTTGTGCAGGGATTACAGGGAATTTCCTGCAAGCAATGCAAAACGGGGAATACACCTTCTTCCTTTTCCGGGGTCTGATAGCTTTTTATAATTCCCGGAGGCGACTTTAGCTCTTCTGCTTTGGCATACCATTCTTCCGGAATAGGGTTTTCTTTATTTCCTTTCAGTTCTGCAGCGATTTTCACTCCGGCAATTTTACCGTTAAACATTGCTGAACTTGCTTCTGCAATTTCTAAAGCATCACCTGCAGCTTTCACAGGAATTCCTGCATCCATTGCTTCACAAGTGAATTCATTTAAGGGATTTAAGCCCACAGCTATTAAAATAGTATCGCAGGCGAAGGTCTTTTCCGTTTTAGGTATAGGTTGAAAGTTTTTATCAATTTCGGCAATAGTGATGCTTTCAACCGATTCTTTACCATTAGCACAAAGTATAGAATGCGAAGTATAAATCGGCACTCCAAAGCGTTTCAGTTTATCGGAATGAACTTTATAGCCCCCGCAAACAGGCATTGCTTCTGCCAAACCTACAACTTCAATCCCTGCTTGCAATGAATGGTAACCTGCAATTAAACCAACATTGCCACCACCAATAATAAAAAGACGCTTGGTAGGACGCACAAGGTCTCTATTTACTAAGGTCTGAAAAGCTCCTGCTCCATAAATTCTGGCTAAATTGTTCCCAGGAAATCTTAAGAATTTTTCTCTTGCTCCGGCAGTGTTTAAAATACGCTTGGGTTCAACTATTTTATAGACACCGTCTTTCAAGATACCTACTTTTTTATCGCTGAACACGAAGACAGCTGTGCTATTTAGCCAAATTTCTACACTACCGAATTTGGCAAGTTCCTCAGAGAGATTTTTGCTGATATCAATACCTCTGGTTCCAGCACTGCTATCTTCCTGCGAACCAAAGAATTTATGCGTTTGCAGAACAAGTTTTCCCCCTAAAGCATTTTTATCGTCAATCAACAATGTCTGGATATTCTGTTTGCCCAGTTCAATAGCAGCAGAAAGCCCTGCAGGACCTCCACCAATAATAAGAACATCGGTTTTAATATATTCCAGGGGTTCAAAGTTTAAGGGTGTATCTTCTGCAGGAAGGATAGGTAACCCTTCCAGCGATTGCACAATCATATTTTCACTAACAGCTGTCATACATGACTTTACAGCTACGCCATTAGCTATTACACTGCATTGAGAACATTGACCATTAGCACAAAATATACCTTGTGCACTGCCATCTTTATGATGATGACCAAAAATAGATATACCATTGGCAATAAGGGCTGAAGCAATCATTTCTCCACTTTTTGCCTTTAGTTTTTGTCCATTCCAGTAAAAAAAGACCTCTTCTCTTTCGGGAATCGGCAATATCGGATGAATGGCAATACGATTGTTATCTGCCAACAAAGTAAAACTCCTTATCTCAGGAAGAAAGGTATATTTATTTAGACCTTAAGTATCTTCCCTTGTCTTTATTAATATTATTTATCAATCCTCAATTTTAGTATTGTGCTGTTTGTCAAGTAGGAATTGTGAAGAGATAATTTATTGTTTTTTAAATAACAATTTTTTATCGTTAGCCAGTAAAACCTGGATACATCTTATAATTGGGAGTCAAAACTTTCCCCTAAAACAGAAAATTTTCTAATCCTGCCAGGAAGTAACAACCCCATCTTTCAAATATACATAAGGACCAAAATCCCCATAAACCCATTGTTCATCAGTTGAATACCTTGTTACAGTTCTATTGATATCCTTGGGTTTTCCCCAAGCCATAATAAGTTGTTCTTTAGTCATACCCATAAAAATATATCCTTTTGCTATACTTATACATTCTTCTTTACTCCATCCGTATTTTTCATATAAGCGCTTGGCTCTTAATTGGGTATTGTTTTTTACTTTATAAACATAATCAATAGAATCTTGAATATCTTTATATTCTTGTTTTAACTCACAATTTTGAAATGAGGGGACCAGTAAAAACTCGGTTGTAAGTGAATGCAATTTGTGGGTTGTGGTTTCCGTGTTGGCAGTGGCAAAATTGTGAGTCAAAACAAGCAGAAGAGAAATGCTGAGTAATCAAATTTCGGCTTTATGGAGGAAGCCCAAGCCCAAAAGAGTAAAGAAGATGTTAGGAAACCAGGCAGCCCAGAAGGGATTGATAATGCTGTTGTAGCCCAAACTTTGGCAAACCCTTACCACAATTAAGTAGATAAAACAGACAACCAAACCGAGCATAATTATCCAGCCGCGTCCTTTGGAGCGAATATTGGAAGTGGCAATCGGGATGAAGAAAAAGATAACTATGAGATTGGTAAGCGGAAAGGAAATTTTCATATGTAAATCCACAATTTCTCTTGCTGCATTATCTCCCAGTTTTTTCATCCTGCCGATATATTCTTTTAACTGCCAAAAATTGAGAGAGAGGGTTTTTTGAGAAATGCGGATAAAATCCTGGGGTTGAACATCCAGAATAACTAAATCGGTTTGCGGATAATGAGCCATAAAGACCTGCTTACCATTAGCAAATCTTCTAAGATCACAATCCTTTAAAATCCAGCGAGAACCATTCCAGTCCGCAGAGGAAGCAGTAATATGTTCAGTTATCTGTTTAGTTTTAAAATCAATACGGGTAAGGTCAATAATTTTTAGGTTGTTTTTATAGCCATCAAAGAAACCGAAATAGTAAAAATCGTTAGCTTTACCCTGATAGTGGATTCTGGCTTTCAGCATTTGGTCATCCGGTTGCTGACCTTTGATTTGGACATTATAAACATAATTTTTAGTGGTTTCAGCCCAAGGGACTACATATTCTCCAAATACGGCAACTGCAATGCTGATTATAAGCCCAATTCCAAAAAGAGGTAGCATAGCTCTTTTTATACTAATTCCGGCAGCACGAATAGCGATACTTTCATTATGTTTGGATAAAGCGCTCATCATAAACAAACCGGTTAACAGAACCGTAACCGGAGAAGTTAACACAAGTAGATAAGGTAACCTCATCAAATAGTATATAGTTGCCTGTTGAGCGGTAGCTCCGTTGCGAATTAACCGCGGAAGATTGTCAATTACATCAATAACTACAAAGATAGCTACAAAGGAAAGGAAGATGATTAGGTAGGTGCGCAGAAATTCACGGATGATATATTTATCAAGAATTCTCATTTTTAGTGCACAATCTCATCGGGAACAGGAGCTTTTCTATTCCTATAATGTTTAATTTTCCATATCAGAGTAGGCATATCCAGAAGCCGTTTCTCTTTTATGGAACCTATTATAAGCAGAACGGCTAAAATTAAAAATATGATGTTAGCCAGCCACATAGCTAAAAAAGGAGGCATAAATCCTTTATCGGCAAGTTGTTCACCGCCATTAAGAGCAATATAATAGACCAGGAAAATTATAGAAGAAACGGAAAAAGACATTCCAATTCCGCTTGTTCTGGTCATCAAACCCAAGGGAATTCCAATCAGGACAAAGATAATGATAGCAAAAGACATAGAGAACTTTTTATGATATTCCACTAGTAAAGAGTTGATCAATTCTTTCAGCTCCTGGGTGCGGTCAATTACCATTTTTTGCATTGCCTGTAAACGACGCAGTTCCATATTGCGGGTAAAATTCTGCGGGCTTTTTTGGAGTAATTCAATGCGTTTATTTAGTTCTTCAATTTCCTGCTGTTTTGTCTGCAGTTCTTTTTTGTGATCTCCAATAGCTGTAATCAATTGATTATAAGTCATTTCCCGGTCACTTCTATAGCCAGTTTCAAACATTTCCATATTACTGCCCAAGTTACGCACATTAATTATATAACGACTGAAGGTAGTTTTCTGGTATTTACCGACTTCTTTTTCGTTGCGTTCATGCATTTCACCGTCATTCAAAATTATTTGGAGAGAATTGCCATTATCTTTTTGAATCACATTACCGCTTTTAGCAAAAATGGTGCGTGGAAAATGTGACTGACTACGATCATAGATTAAAACATCCGTCAGCAAGCTATCAGTTGTTTCTCTGGCATATATTGTATAATCCATAAAATTGGTAAATTCCTTTTCTTTGATAATTGTCATTGGTTTGTAGTAAGCAATTTTCAGCATCAGGTTTTTCAATTTATGGTTCGTATCGGGCAAAAACCAATGGTTAAAATACACCATCAATCCGGTTAACAGCAAGGCAGCGATTACCAAAGGTCCGATTAAAGAATAAACATTTATACCGCTGGATTTAATAGCTGTAATTTCTCTATCCACACTCATTCTACCAAAAGCAAGAATTGTAGCTACCAGCACAGCCATTGGAATAGAAAGAGCAAGCATATAAGGCAGAGAAAGACCAAAGACCTCAAAAACCGTTTGCCAGGGCAGTTTCTTTTCAATTATCAGATTCATTAAGTCAATAATTCTGTCGCTCAATAGCACAAAGGTAACTACCATCAGAGCAATAAAAAAAGGTGCGATATGCTCTTTTAGGAGATAGCGTTTCAATATTTTCATTGCAGCATATCCAAAAGTTCCGCTTCACTGATAATTTTAACCGTTCCCAGTTGGTGTGCCTTATCCAGTTTGGAGCCGGGATTTTCACCTACTATAAGGTAATTCAGCTGTTTACTTACACCACTTAAAATTTTTCCTCCGTGTTCCGTAATCAGTGTTTCCATATCTTTTCTACTATAGTTGGGCAGAGTTCCCGTTATTAAAAAGGTCTTTCCAGCTAAGATAGCAGAACTTTGCGGGCTTATGTAAGTGAATTGTAATCCGACTTTTCTCAAAGAGTCAATCAATTCCCGATTGCTTTTTTGGGAGAAGAAACCGATAATGGACCGGGCAATAATGGAACCAATATCGGGAACGCTTAAAAGTTCTTCTTCCTTTGCCATAATAAGAGCATCAATATTTTTAAAGTGTTGAGCCAGAGTGCGGGCAGTAATAGAGCCGATATGTCTTATTCCGAGAGCGAAAAGAACTCTGTCAAAATTTTTGGTTTTAGATGCTTCAATGGCTTTTTGTAAATTATCGGCAGATTTTTTTCCCATTCTTTCCATTTCTGCAATTTTATTATAATCAAGATGATAGATATCAGGTATCCATTTAATCTGACCTGTTTCTATCAAACGCGCTATTAGTGAACTGCCTAAGCCATAAATATCCATTGCTTCACGCGAAGCAAAATGTTCCAGTTTACGCTGTATCTGAGCGGGGCAATTGGCATTAGGACAGTAGTTTATACTGCCATCTTCGTCGCGTTGTAAAGGTGCATTACAAACAGGACAGGTTGCAGGAAAAATAACCGGTTTGGCATTTACAGGGCGTTTACTGACATTTACGGAAAGGATTTTAGGGATAATTTCTCCGCTTTTAACCACTAAAACAGTATCGCCATAATGCAAATCCAACCGTTTTATTTCATCGGCATTATGCAAAGTAGCGTGAGAAACGGTGCTTCCGGAAATAAAAACCGGCTTTAGATTAGCTACAGGAGTAACTGCACCGGTTCTACCAACCTGAAAACTAACCGATTCCAGAACGGTTTCTTTTTCTTCCGGCTTAAATTTATAGGCAATTGCCCATTTGGGACTTTTAGCCGTCCAGCCCAATTTTTTCTGATCTTCCAAACTATTAACCTTAATCACAATGCCATCAATATCATAGGGAATAGTATAACGTTCCTGTTCCATTTGCAGGCAGAATTTTTCCGCTTCCTGATAGTGCTTGCATAAAGTTCTTTTACTTGTTGGGAAGCCAAGTTCATCCAAAAAGTCCAATAATCGGGTTTGCTTATCTATAATTTCATTTTTATACTGCAGGGGGGTCTCATAGTAGCCCAAAGCATAAAACAATGCCTTCAAATGACGGGACTTCACTTCCTCTCTACTTTTCAGCTTAATTGAGCCGGCAGCTGCGTTACGCGGATTAGCAAAGGTCTTCAATTCATTTTCTCTGCGGAATTCATTCAGCGCCAGAAAATCCTGCACGGGTATATATATTTCGCCTCTAATTTCTATGGCTCCTTTATAATCAATGGTAAAAGGAACATCCGGGAGCAAACGAAAATTTTCTGTTACATCTTCACCTTCCAAACCATCGCCCCGGGTTGTAGCATAAATAAAATTTCCGTTTTCATAATAAAGGTTGATGCTAAATCCGTCTATTTTCAATTCCGCACAGTATTCACTGGCATAACCCAAATCATTATTTGTCCGATTGATAAAAGCCAAAACCTCTTCCAAAGAATAAGCATTTTCCAAACTTGCCATCCGCACTTTATGAGGAATGGTTTTAGCCCCTGGAGTAAGGTCGCTTCCAACTTTTTGAGTGGGTGATTCTTCAACTGCACCTTCTGCATATTGTGCTTCCAATTCCTGTAATTCCTTCACCAGCATATCATATTCATAATCACTGATTTCGGGTTTGGCAAGAGTATAATAGAGCCGATTATGATGTTCTATTTCAGCTCTTAAGCGGTCAATTCTGGCTTTTAATTCATTTTTATTCATAATTTATAAAACTCTGGTCTTCTATCTTTAAAGGCATCATTGCGTTCAGTTACCGTTTTGTCGTTTGCTTCTTCAGGATTAATTTCTACGGTTATAGTTCCTTCTTCGCTAACTGACAGAGAGGAAAGAACTTCACCTCTGGTATTTAATATTTGGCTTTGCCCAGTAAAGTTAAATATTTCTCCTGCATTGATTTCTGTGCCTATACGATTGGCAGTAACAGCAAATACCCGATTTTCCAAACAACGGGTTTTCATTGCCTGTTGACACCAGGGGAGAACTAAATTAGCAGGATGGCAGATTATTTGAGCTCCTAAAAGAGCAAGAGTTCTGGCTGCCTCGGGAAATTGCCAGTCAAAGCAGATCATCATTCCTATTTTTACTCCATTCAAAATAGTAAAAACCTGAAAACCGGTATCTCCGGGACTGAAAAAGAGTTTTTCCCGATTAAAAAGATGGGTTTTACGATAGTTATAGAATCTGCCGTCAGGCATTATTAACATACAGGAATTAAAAAGGTTATTGCCATCAAGCTCAGGATATCCATAAACTATATTACAGTTAATGCTATTGGCAATATCATTTAACACAAAGTATGTTTCACCTTTTCCTGCTTCTTCAGCAACGGAGAAGACCTCTTCTTTATTCGCGAAAACATAACCACTATTACATAATTCAGGCAGGACAACCAGGTCTGTTTTCAGTCCGATAAGCAACTGTTTCATTTTTTTCAGGTTGTATTCTTTATCCAGTAAACGGGGTTCAAATTGTAAAAGGGAGACCTTCATTATTCTTTTTTCTCCTTTGTATTTAATAAGGGCTTAATTGTTCTTTCCAAAACACCTTGCAAAAACGCAATGGTCATTCCGTAATTAGTTATGGGGACTCCGCGTCTATAGCATTCTTTAATTCTTCTATTCATTTCCATCGGAGTAATCATACATCCGCCACAATGGATACAAACAGTGTATTCTTCCAGGTTATCGGGAAAGTCATAGCCAGCATAAACATCAAAAATCAGGTCTTTTTGGCTGAATTTCTGCATCCAGTTCGGAATTTTAACTCTGCCGATATCATCTTTTTGAATATGATGTGAACAGGCCTCAGCTATCAAAATTTTATCTCCATTTTGCAGTGTTTTAAGGCGGTTTATGCCTTCCAGAAGAATGTCCAATTCACCTTTATAGCGGGCAAAAAGGATGGAAAAAGTAGTTAGGGGAATTTCTTCAGGCACAATATTTGCCACCATTTCTATTACCTGGGAATCGGTTATTACCAGAGAAGGGGGTTCTTTTGTCTTATCCAATGCGGATTTTAGCTCCGTTTCCTGCACAACTGTAACGAGACAGTTTCGGTCAAGCAAATCACGCAATGTCTGAACCTGCGGTAAAATAAGGCGTCCTTTAGGAGCGGAAGTATCAATTGGAGTAACCAAAATAACACTGTTTCCAGGTTCTACAAGGTCTCCGGCAATAATTCTGTTTTCTTTCAAATACTTGGGAGAGAGCTGAATAAGCTTCTCTTTACATTCATCTATACCCTCTTTGGTAACGGAAGAAACGCTAATATACGGCAGAGAATATTTTTGGCAGAAGGCAATATTTTCCTGACATACCGGTATTATATCTTTTTTGTTAAATACAATAAGCATTGGCAGTTCCATTTCCCTGATCTTTTCTATCATTTTCAGTTCGGCATTATTGAAGGCATTGCCGTCAGAAACAAAAATAGCGATATCTGCACGATAGAGTATTTTTTGGGTTGCCTTAATCCTTTTTTCACCTAATTCACCGGTATCATCCACTCCGGCAGTGTCAAAAAAAGTTACGGGACCCAAAGGCAAGAGCTCATAACGCTTATCAACAGGGTCTGTTGTTGTGCCTGGAACAGCGGATACAATGGCAATATCCTGACCCACCAGGGCATTTATCAAACTACTTTTACCGGCATTTCTTTTTCCGATTATAGCAATATTCAAGCGTTCACCACGAGGGGTGCTACTCATCTATTTCTCCAATATAAAATCTTTTAATTCCTAAAATCAATAAATAAAGTATTAGTCAAGTTCTTTCTTTATTTGATAGCTATAGCGGAAAAAGGGGAAAAGTAAAATAGTGAAAAGGAGAAACCTATTATAGGCATAGCACAATCCCTGTTCTCTTTTACTTCTTATAACAAAGTAACACTTCCGTAACAACCCCGTAACGGAACTACGGAAGTGTTACGGAAGTGTTACGGAGTCGTTACTTAATCAACTATATAACAAGCGATTAAGTATTATGATTCAAAGATGTTTTATTTTTCAATTTTTTCGTTCTGATGGTTGATGTCCTTGCCAACCCAAAAAGAATTTCCAGTGACCGATGAGGACCTCGTTCTTCCGATTTTCATTTGACAATTAGTCAGACACAAAAAGATTTGGCTAACGATGAGGTGAAATTTGAAGACAGCTATTATTATAAAAGGTGCGCAGGAACATAATCTGAAAAATATTGATTTAACTATTCCGCGTAATAATCTTGTGGTTTTTACCGGTGTATCCGGTTCGGGAAAATCGTCCTTAGCGTTTGATACTCTATATGCTGAAGGCCAAAGAAGATATGTAGAATCCCTTTCTGCTTATGCCAGACAATTTTTAGGCCAAATGGAAAAACCCAAGGTTGATTATATTGAAGGTCTTTCTCCTGCGATATCTATAGAGCAAAAATCAGCCAGTAAAAATCCCCGTTCCACGGTAGGAACTGCTACCGAAATTTACGATTATTTAAGGGTTTTGTATGCCAGAATTGGAAAACAATATTGTTACAATTGCGGAAGACCGGTTGGTTCTCAGACAATTGATCAGATGATTTCCCATTTAATGCAAAATAAACCCGGCACCAAACTCCAAATTTTGGCTCCCATTGTTCAAAACCGTAAAGGCGAACATAAAGATGAACTGGAAATGCTTCGTCAGGAAGGTTTTGTGCGAGTAATGATCAATGGTCAATTAAGAAATTTGGAAGAAGAAATTGTATTGGATAAAAAGAGTAAGCATAATATAGATGTAGTGGTTGATAGGATTGTAATCAAGGAAGAAATTGAAAGTCGTCTTTCCGATTCTTTGGAATTAGCTTTGAAACTTGCAGATGGCATTGTAAAAATTGACTATCCGGAAGAAAAGCAAGAAACAATTCTTTCAGCTCAAAATGCCTGCCCGCATTGCCATATCGGTTTTGAAGAACTTTCCCCTCAAAGCTTTTCTTTCAACAGCCCTATTGGCGCTTGTCCTCTTTGTGGTGGCTTAGGTTATAAACTGGAATTTGATCCGGATAAGGTTATAACAGACCCCGAACTGAGTATTTTGGAAGGAGCGGTTGCCCCCTGGGGTCGTTTGGAAACAAAACAACACAGCTGGACTTTAAATACAGTCCAAAGTTTAGCCAGGGCTTATGATTTTTCTCTTTCCACTCCTTGGTATAAATTGCCGGAAATAGTGAAACAGCTTATTCTTTACGGTTCTAAGGGGAAAAAATTTAAAAATGCTTGGCAAAATGAAAATGGCAGGGGTGAATTTATGATGCGTTTTGAGGGAATTATTCCTCAGCTGGAAAGGAGAATGCACGAAACAACCTCTGAAGAAATGAGGCGTTATTATCTTCTGTATATTAGTGATAAGCCCTGTCCTGCCTGTAATGGAAGTAAACTGAAACCGGCATCGCTGGCTGTTAAAATAGCCGGTAAAAATATCAGCGAAATTACAGCAATGAGCATTCGTGAGGTATATAATTTTTTTGATAAATTGCAGTTGAAAGGAAATGAAAAGATTATTGCAGAAGAAATTCTGAAAGAAATAAAGAACCGTTTGGGTTTTCTGATGAATGTCGGTTTACATTATTTAACCTTGGATAGAAGGTCTCCTACTCTTTCGGGAGGTGAAGCGCAACGCATTCGTTTAGCAAGCCAAATTGGCAGTCAATTAGTTGGGGTTATGTATATTTTAGACGAGCCAACTATAGGACTTCATCAACGCGATGTTGCCAAACTTGTGGCTATGCTTTTGCAGCTTAGGGATTTAGGTAATACAGTAATCGTTGTAGAACATGATGAATATACCATTAGAACTGCCGATCAGATAGTTGATTTTGGACCAAGAGCAGGAATTTATGGCGGAGAAATAGTTGCCACAGGAACTTTAGAAACAATTTTGCAAAACCCGCAGTCATTAACCGGAGCATATCTTTCCCGACGCTTAAAAATTCCTGTTCCGGAAAAAAGAATTAAACCGGATGGCAGAATGTTGAGCATCATAAATGCCCGGCATAATAATTTGAAAAATTTGAATGTGGATATTCCTTTGGGACTTTTTGTCTGCGTTACAGGCGTTTCCGGAAGCGGGAAAAGCAGTTTAATCAATCAAACCCTTTCTCCTTTTCTGCACAATCATTTTTATCATACTGCCCAGAAGGTTGGTAAAATGGATGAAATTAAGGGAATTGAACACATAGATAAAATTATTACTATAGACCAACAACCCATCGGCAGAACTCCGCGTTCCAATCCTTCTACTTATGTTAAATTGTTTGATCCCATTCGTGAACTTTTTGCTCAGTTGCCTGCTTCCAAAATGCGGGGTTACACTCCCGGCAGATTTTCCTTCAATGTAAAAGGTGGACGCTGTGAAGCATGCGAAGGTGCCGGAGTAAAACAAATAGAAATGCACTTTATGGCAGATATTTTTGTAACCTGTGAGGTCTGCAAAGGCAAACGCTACAACCAGGAAACACTTTCTATCCGTTATAAAGGAAAAAACATTGCTGATGTGCTTAATATGGATGTGCAGGAAGCAATTGAGTTTTTTGATGCCATACCTGCTATTCGTAATAAACTGAAAACCCTGCAGGAAGTAGGATTGGATTATTTAAAACTGGGACAGCCCTCCCCCACTCTTTCCGGTGGAGAAGCACAAAGAATAAAACTTTCCCGGGAATTAAGCAAGGTTTCTACAGGCAATACACTTTATGTTTTGGATGAACCAACAACCGGACTTCACTTTGATGATATCAACAAACTGCTGAAGGTTCTAAAAAAACTCGTAGCTATGGGAAACACGGTTATTGTTATAGAACACAATATGGATGTAATAAAATCCGCGGATTGGATAATTGATTTGGGTCCTGAAGGAGGCGATGAAGGCGGAAAAATAATCTGTTCTGGCACTCCTGAAGAAGTTATGGCTTGTCCTGAATCGGCAACAGGTCTGCATCTAAAACAGCAATTGGAAAAAGGTAAGGAAGAAACACAAAATCTGCTACTGGAAATGAACTCGGAAGACAAAGCACGTAAAAATAACCTCAAAAAGAAAACAACCAAAAGACAGGCGCTATGAGTTATCAACATTTTAGCTATTCACCCTTAACTGCTGGAAAACATACAGTCGGTTTAGCAGGTGATTTTACTTCCTGGGAAATTATTCCTCTGGATGAAATTGGCGGAATATACACTCTGTCTATAGACCTGCCTCCGGGCGTTTATCAATATAAATTTATAGTGGATGGCAATTGGATTCCCGATGAAAACAACCCTCATCAGGTTTCTGATAATTTTGGGGGTGTAAATTCTCTGTTGATTGCGGAAGAAGAAAAAGAAGAAGTAACTTGGGAAGATATTATTGCACAACTGCCAAACAAAGCCCCTGAAAAATTCTATCAGTTCTTTCGTTCAAGTGTAAATAACTATGAACTGCGTTTTTCCTGGTATCCCAAATTAGCAGAAACGATAAATCTTTTAACCGAATCTTGGAATATAGAATTCAAGCGTATCGGACAAAATCCGCTTTATGAGGTCTTTTATTGTTTGTTTAAACAAACAGGTATTTTCTCCTTCCGCATAAAAATTCAATATAAAAATAAAGCTCTATATTTAGGTGCTGAGGGCTTTTCCAAAATGGAAGAAGATATCTCTCCCATAAAAATAAACCTAAAAGATATTCCTCTGTTCGCAATTCCAGATTGGGTTAGCCGCAGTATTATCTATCAAATTTTTCCCGACCGTTTCTGTAACGGCAATATAGACAACGATCCTGATTTCAATGAATGGTATTATGCCGATTGTAAAGAACCGCCTCCTGATGGAGAAAACCTTTCTCCGGAAAAAGAATATTATCATTTAGTTAGTGACTGGAACGATATTAGCGGATTAAAACAAAGTCCCTGGCAAAAAAAAGGGATACCGGATTTTTTTTCTTTTTACGGAGGTGATATTGCAGGAGTGCGACAAAAACTTGATTATCTACTTGATTTGGGCATTAATGTTATTTATTTCAATCCTTTGTGGCAAGCAAAATCCAATCATAAATATGACAGCGCTGATTACCATAGTATAGATCCTCATTTTGCTACTACGGAAGAAATGATGGATTTTGTAAAAATAGCTCACCAAAAGGGAATAAGAATAATTCTGGATGTGGCTTTCAATCATACCGGAGAGACCTTTTGGGCTTTTCGGGACTGTGTGGAAAAAGGACCTCAATCACCCTACTGGAATTGGTATGACTGGAAAAAATGGCCGCTGCCAAAACCCCTTCCTCCAGATTTTAATCCGAAAGAGTATTATCAATGTTGGTGGGGAATAAAAGATATGCCCGATTTGAATTATGACCTTGCTCTTCCCCATCCCGACGAAAATGCTGTGCGTGATATAAGAAAAGCTCGTCCTAATGCGCCTTTGGTTGATTATTTAATTTCTACCGTTCGCTGGTGGCTAATTGATATTGGAATTGATGGTTTCCGACTGGATGTGCCGGATGAAGTTCCCTTTTGGTTTTGGGAACTTTTCCGGAAAGAAGTAAAAAAGGTAAAACCGGATGCCTGGATTGTTGGAGAAATATGGCATGAAGCAAGACAATGGGTTTCTCCTTTATATTTTGATTCCGTAATGAACTATGCCTTTTTTAAAACTCCCGTAATTGAATTCTTCGTGTTAAATATCATCAGCAAAGAGGAGTTTTGCCAAAAAATAGAAACCGGACTTGGTCTTTATCCTTTTCATTCACTGAAAGCAATGATGAATTTGCTTGGCAGTCATGATACACCTCGTATTTTTGAAATTTGCCGGGGAAATGTGCAACGCCTTAAATTGGCTGTTATCTTTCAAATGTGTTTTATCGGAGCTCCCCATATTTATTACGGAGATGAAATTGCTATGGAAGGTGGAAAAGATCCTGATAACAGAAGACCTTTTAACTGGAATTGGGAAAATAATCCTGTTGCCTGCGAAGTAAGGGCTTTTTATAAACAGATAATTTCTTTAAGGAAAGCTCATCCTGCTTTTTGGGATGGTCATTTTGCTTTCTTGCCTGCTCCTGAAAATGCTATTGCTTTTCTACGCGAGGGAGATAGTGAAAAAATATTGGTATTCTTGAATTTGGGTCTTGATACTGTTACTATAAGTATTCCTGACGAGGGTGAAATTCTCTTCGGAAATATAGATACTAAAAAACAGTTGCAACCTCTTTCCGCTGTAATTCTTTCTTTACTGGTGCAGCCGGAGAACGCTGTTCCTCTGCAAAAAAGTGAAAAGGTGAAAAAGTGAAATGGTGAAACAGGGAATAGACATCGCAAAAAAAAGGATGCTGGGCTCCGACTACACAATGTAGCCGGAGGACGCTGTTCCTCTGCAAAAAAGTGAAAAGGTGAAAAAGTGAAATGGTGAAACAGGGAATAGACATCGCAAAAAAAAGGATGCTGGGCTCCGACTACACAATGTAGCCGGAGGACGCTGTTCCTCTGCAAAAAAGTGAAAAGGTGAAAAAGTGAAATGGTGAAACAGGGAATAGACATCGCAAAAAAAAGGATGCTGGGCTCCGACTACACAATGTAGCCGGAGGACTCGTGACAACTTAGCAACCCGGATTTTAAACAGATAAAACAGATTAATATGAATTTATATTTTATAATTCTTCATTTTTTTCGGTGTTCTCAGCGTTCTCGGTGCATAATAAAATCCGCGTAATCTGCGTATGAAAATTTTTTGCCCTCACGGGTCATAATCGCCAATAAAAATATTTCCCAGCTAAAAGTTATAAAAACGCTTAATGACTCCTAACTTAAAAGCGCTAATAACTCCTGACTAAAAAAAGGGCAGAAAACAAGAAATGTCTTCTGCCCCGTTTGTAAAGGAATTGAACTATTTGGCTTTTTTAACGGCCTCTTTAAGGTTTTTACCAGCTTTGAAAACCGGAACATTGCGTGCCGGAATCTTCAAAGGTTTTTTGGTTTTGGGATTGATACCATTGCGTGCTTTACGATGTGCAACGCTAAAAGAACCAAAACCGACTAAAGAAACTTTTTCACCCTTTTTCAAGGATTCCGTTATGCCCTCAAGAACAGCTGTGAGGGCTGCACTGGCTACTTTTTGAGAAGTACCAGCATTAGCTGCGATCTTTTTTACCAATTCGTCTCTGCTCATTTTACCTCCTTATTTGGTTTAGTGTAAAGAGTAGGACATCTTTCAATTTTTAACAAAGTGCATTCCGAAAATTCTGTCAATAAAAAAATGCTTATTTTTCGTTTTTTTTACGAATTTAGAGGTTTCAGCAGAGTTCCTAATATGCGTAACACTTTTTGACATAGTAAGTTAGCGCATTATTGCAAGGGCAAAAAATTATTTGTAATTTTCCTTTTATTTTGGGCTTTATACTTTTTTAAGTTGACAAAAATCAGACCAATGAGGGCATAGTTAATAAAAAAATCTGGAGGTTTTACCAATGAAACAGAAAATAATGACCTTCGTAGTCCTTGTTCTTTTGGTGTTGCTTAGTGCCTGTGGCAGCAACAAAAAAGTTCAAGCACCCGTTGAGCCGGTCCGTAATCCCTTAATTTTAGCCCATTCAGCAGCTGCAAGAGGAACTGAGGCATTCAACGATGAAATTTATAATGATGCTATTTCTGCTTTTACAGAAGCAATTTCCTTGTTTAATGAAGCTGCGCTAACTGCTACTCCTGCCGATTCAGTTGCCGAGAACATTGAAAAGATGAATTTGAACATTGCCAAGTCCTATATAGAACTTGCCAATGAAAGTATGGAATTAAGCAGTTTTGATGAAGCATTGGATTACTATAGCAAAGCCCTGAATGTTTATAAGTCAATCACTCCCAAACTGATAACCCAGGAAGAACTACAACAGAACATAATTGGTATCTATAACAATATGGCTATTACAGCTAAACAAGCAGGTAAATATGAACAAGCGCTAACTTATTACGATCAGATATTGAAACTCACTCCCAACGATGCTGATGTTCTTTATGCCAAGTTTTATGTTTTACGGGATAATATTAAGGATGAAAATCGTGCCTATGCAGTTTTAATTGACTATGCAGAGCTCACTCAGGATGCCAAGGCATTTATCAATGTAGCAGATAGCTATGCGGAAAAAGGCAATATGATTGAAGCCGGAAAATATTATCAGAAAGCATTAGCTATTGAACCCAGCGTTGATCTTTATCGTCGTTTGGCAAATTACTATAGCGGTTTGAAGGACTATAATAATGCGAACCTTTATTTGCAAAAGGTAGCGGACTCCAATCCCGAACCCTCTGAACTGGCACAAATATACGCTCTGATGGCTAAAAATTATGAGGGAATGAATGATAAGAAAAAGATGGTGGAATATTACGAAAAGTCCTTAAGTATAGAACGCAATCCTCAACTGGCATTGCTTTTAGCAAGTTATTACAATTCTCAAAAGAATTATGCCAAAGTAATCAGCAACGCCAATATCACACTTAGCATAGACCCCAAAAATGCTGATGCTTTAATGTTGCGTGGTGTTGCCTATTATCAGATGAAGAATTATTCTGCTGCTAAAGCTGATTTAGAACGGTTGCAAAACGATCCTAAATATGGAACTCAAGCCAAGAATTTGCTGAAGAATATACCTAAATAACTAAATCTTAAATGCAGGACGGGATTTGAATTGGCAACTCGTCCTGCATTCTTAAAAAAACAATGAAATTACATAGTGACGGCTCAATAAAAGCTATTTATTCTGCTACTCAAGGGAAAAAACAATATCGTCCCTTGATGAGTTCCAAAATTCCTGCCGGTTTTCCTTCTCCGGCACAGGATTATATTGAAGGCAAGCTTGATTTGAATGAATATTTGATAGTTCATCCTGCCTCAACTTTCTTTGTAAGAGTTGATGGCTATTCAATGCAGGGTGCAGGAATTATGCCCGATGATATTCTGATTGTAGATAGAGCATTGGAGGCAACTAATAACCGCATAGTAATTGCTATTGTGGATGGTGAATTAACAGTAAAACGACTGAAAATTAAAGGGAAAAAATATTATTTAGTGCCGGAGAATGATGAATTTGAACCAATTCTCATTCAGGAAGGAATGGACTTCATTATTTGGGGTGTTGTAACCTACGTTATCCATAAAGTTTAATCAGGTGGCAATAAACAAGCCCTGTTTCTTTAGTTTGCTCTTTTTCCTTGGAATTACTACACTGTTTGCTCAGTCCCTGGTTATAGAACATAATCTTGAATTAGAACCTAATCGCTATAAATATCCTCTGGCAAATTCACCTATAATTAAGAACAGCGTTTCCGTTTGGGCTGATTCATTGCTATTAGTGGAAGGAACAGATTATTGGGTAAATCATCAAAAGGCAGAATTGATTTTGCTTACACAACCCGAAGTTCCTGTTCTAAAAGTGGAATATATTCTTGTGCCGGAATTTTTAACTGTTCCGTTACAACATTGGAAACCTCAGGAATATAGTGATACCTTGCTAACTTCTATTAAAAAGCGTAAAAATCCTATTCTGGCAGAAGATGCCCGTTTGGATATTCAAGGCACAAAAACATTTGCCATCACTTTTTCCGATGAATCTACTTTTGATTTGAAGCAATCTCTGTTTGTAAACATTTCCGGTGAGCTTGCCCACAATGTTTACATCAATGCCCAGCTTTCCGATAGCCAATCAAAACTTTCTCCTGAAGGTGATTCCAAGGAATTGAGTTCCCTGGATAATGTTTTCATCCGTATTTATGGTCCTAAATATGAACTTGCAATGGGTGATTTGACGCTAAAATACACCGGGACACGCTATATGGAATATTACAGCAAATTTGAAGGGCTAAATGCCTGGCTGAGGGGTAAACATTATGTCCAAACAGCTTTCTCTGCAGGAGGAGGTAAAAATGCCTCCGTAAAAATAACGATCATAGACGGAAAACAGGGTCCTTATTATTTAAGAGCTAATGACACCCAATCCAATTTTATTGTCGTTGCCGGTAGTGAAGAGATTTTTGTGGATGGCAGTAAATGGGAAAGGGGAATTGATTACAGTATTGATTACAGCGAAGGCAGTGTAATGTTTAAACATCTTATTAGCTCTTCCAATAATGTATTGGCACGATTTCAATATTCCGATGAATATTATCCTCAAAGCAGTTATCTCAATTCTTCTCAGTTACAGCTTGCAGAACATTTAACGCTGACACATCATTTTATCTGGCAACAAGATGATAAGAAAAATCCCTTGCTCTATGAATTCAGTTCTGCCGATTTGGATTCCTTAAAATCTGCAGGGGATAATTTTGTTTGGGGTGAAGGTATTTATTTAGTTGAAGCGGGAACAGGTGATTATAAACTAATGCAGTTGTCCCAAATTGAATACTATGAATATGCTCCAGGTGATTCTCTTGCCTGTTATAATATTGTTTTCAGCTATGTTGGCAGTGGAAACGGTGATTATGAAGAATATTCTCCTGGGAAATATCGTTATTTAGGTTCAAAAATGGGTTCTTGGCTACCTCAAAAACTTTTGGTGCCCCCTGAAAAAAAGGGAAATCTGGATTTGGCTGTTGCTTATTCTAAAGATAATTTGAATGCTGGGGTTGAAGTTTTAGGCAGTGTAAATGATCGTAATACTTTTTCGGTAAAGGATGATGAGGATAATGATGCCGGTTTGCTTTATGCTTATTTGGAAGTTCCTTTTTCTCGTTATTCTTTCAGGTTGGAACACGAACAACGCAGTGAAAAAACCTATCTCTTTGGTAAATATCGCAATCCCGATGCAGAATATGATTTCGCAGCTATAGAAACAGCCGATTCTTTGGCACAGCAGGAAAGCAATATTCAAATAAGTCGTAAGCAAACAAATTGGAATGCATCTCTCCTTTTGCGCTACCGTAGGATTTATGATTTATACACTTTACAAGCATTGCGTTTCACTTCTTCCTCTTCGGGAAAAGGGTTGCTGCCTGCCATAAATTTACATAGCACTCTTTCGGTACAGGATTATGCTAATGACGATGTTAGGGATGGAACTTTGCAATATCATCAGGGAGATATTTCCTGGGCTTGGAAAATATTGCGCTTGCGTTTTGAGACACTATATAACATTTTGGATACAAAAAATTATGGGAACAGCTATCTGAAAGCAAACCCCGGAATCACTATCGGAAATCCCTCATCCTTTCTTACCCAGCTTTCCTATACAACAGATAAAACCAAACTCCAAGAAAATGATGCCTGGAACGAAATTTCCAGCTCTAATACATACGCCTTAAAACAAATGATTAACCTTGGTGAACAGCGTATTGACCTGGATGTAACACATCGTGAAGTCAAACAGCCATTTTCCACTTCCAATCCCAAATCCAATTACGACCTGATTAATTTCCGTTCCAGCAATAGCTTTCTGAAAAATTCTATTGGCTTTTACAGTAACTATCAACTCAATCAAACCGAATTTTATCCCAAAATCCGTGAATTGCAATATGTGGGTTCCGGTTTGGGTTATTATGACAGCACCGGGGTAAGTGTTACGGATGGTGATTACGATTGGGTTTATATTACAAGCAGCACGGGAAGTTTATCCTCAGAAATAAATTGTCTGCTAAACCTTTACTGGAAACCGGGCAATGTTTCTTCCAGGGATTTTATGAAGCGCTTACAGAGCGATACTTCCATAAATTTGATTGAACAAAGTTCTCAACGCAATAATTGGAAAAGCTATTTCTTTTTACCCGGATCAGTATACAATGAAGAAACAACAATTTACGGCAGACAAAATATAGAAGAAGTTCTGTGGCTGGATTTGATTCGTAATAAACTTACTGCCAATCTTCAGATTTCAATGGACCGAACTTTGGATAAAAGATATCAAACACCGGATAGAACTTTCAGTTTCTCCCAAGTCGCTCAATTTGATATTAAAGGGTTTAACGCTTATAATACCCGTCTACAATTCAGCAATGAGACCAATCGCGATACACATTATTTAAGCGAAACTGATATTATAAGTGCCAGTGCTTTAGTTCAGCGTAATTTGAATCCGCAAAGCAATATTCAGGCAGAACTGAGCTGTAGTTCGGAATCCGGAGGAAAGCAAGATGGCAGTGAAAATTATCGTCTGTATTCTTTTGCCTTTTCTCCTTCCCTGAAAAGTGTATTTATGCAAAAATACCGCCTTTCTGCTTCTCTGGCAATAACTTATAATCGCCTTTCGGGAAGTGAGTATTTTTCCTTTCTACCCCAAAAAAGAGCGGGCTGGATTCCCTCTGCAAATTTAAGCGGTGTTTATAGAATCAATACTTTTTGCCTTATTACCCTGGATTATCGTTTTTCGGATTATCCAAAACAATCAAGTTCGCATGAATTAAAACTGGAATTTAAGGCGGAAATATAAGTTATGCAAAGTATTATTTTAAGTCCCCTGGATTATATTATCGTCCTGCCTTTTATTTTTCTTGCCGGTTTTATTGATTCCATAGCTGGAGGTGGAGGTTTAATTTCTTTGCCTGCTTATTGGAGTGTCGGAATACCACCTCATTTAGCTTTAGGCACTAATAAATTTTCTTCCTGTTGCGGAACTCTTTTTTCCACTGCCAATTATTTCAAAGCTAAAATGATTGATATTCCTGTTGCCTTAGTAAGTGCCGGAATGGCTATAATTGGCTCTTGGCTTGGTGCTTCAACGGCATTAAGGGTTTCCTCACAAGTACTCAATTATTTATTGATTATCCTGATTCCTGCAGTAGCTATTTTTTCTTTGTTGAACAGAAATCTGGGGATGCAAAGCAAAGCAGAGTTTCTGGCAAAAAGATTGCGTATGCTGTTGGGAGGAATAGCGGGACTGGGAATTGGCTTTTATGATGGATTCTTCGGTCCTGGAACAGGAACTTTTCTGATTTTAATTTATACTTCCCTTTTACACTATGATTTTGTAACCGCTAATGGTAATACCAAAGTTGTAAATTTGGCTTCCAATCTATCTGCATTGATTACATTTGCCTTTGCTTCCAATATTTATTACCCGCTTGCTGTTCCGGGTGCCTTATGTGGAATAGCAGGAAATATTCTGGGTTCTAAACTGGTTATTTTAAGAGGCAATAAACTAATCAGAAATGTTTTTATTCTCGCTTTACTGTTACTTTTTGCCCGAGTAATTTATAATCTTGTGTAACAAAATGAACAATGTCCCTGTTGTTCATTTATAAGTTAGGAGTCGTCATTGCCTTCAAGAATTTTACATATCCCTCAAAGTTATTTAACAATAAGGACTCGTGACTTAATTTGGTTGAAGAGGACTACAACCTTCCGGAAACAATTATCTTGACTTTTTGGCACATTCAATTTTTTTGTGCAAAAAGAAATAAATCCGAGGAGAAAAGTGGATGAAAAAGCAAATAATCATCGTCTGCCTAATGCTTATAGTGCTAACTGCCTGTTCTACCGCTCGTCAAAAACTTAGTCCCCAGGGAAATGTTAATCTGAAAACTGCCGATGTATATTATTCCCAACAAGATGTGGAACAAGCAGAAATATACTATTTGAAAGTCCTTGAAGATAATCCGGATCATGCTATTGCCTTAAGACGCTTGGGTGATATCAGTTTGTTTAAAGCGGAAAATTTTACAGCCCGGGAAGTTGAATTTTACGAAGATGCCTACCATTATTATGCCAAAGCAATTAGCGTTACTGAACAATTTCCCAATCTTACGGATCAGGATCGTATTGACCTGAGAGATATGAAAAAAAGGAAAGAAAGAGCTTGGACCAGGATTTTCCTGGCTGCAGGCAAAGAAAAAGAAGCAGGAAACACGCAACGCGCTATGGAAATTTATGAGCTAGCACATAAACTGGAACCGGAACGTCCTGAACCAATGATCCAGCTTAAAAATATCTATCTGGTTGATCTTAAAGATGATGTTAAAGCCGAACAAATCCTTCAGCAATTGTTACAGAAAGATCCTGATAAACTGGAATATTTAATGGAAATGGGAACCTTCTATTACAATAAGGGTAACTATGCTGAAGCCGTAAAATACTTTGAAAAAGCAAGACCTCAAATTCCTACAAATATTGATAATTTGATGAATATCTCTGCTTGCTACTATGAACTGAAGGATTATGAAAAAGCTATGTCCGCCACTAAAACTGCTTTGGAAATAGAACCAAATAATGTTGATCTTTTAGATAATGCCCGTTCTATTGCTGCTCAACTTAATGATATAGATCAAGCAATATTCTATCTTAAAAAGTTATTGGATATCCGTCCGAATGAGGATGATTTCAGTTTGCTTGCCACCTATCTTTACAATAAACAAAATTGGCAGGAACTGATTAAATATGCCGAACAGTGGTATAATTGGGATAAATCCAATAAAATAGCCGTTGAATATATTATCTGGGCTGCTCAACAAACCGGAAACAAACAATTGGAAACCAAATATACTGCCATCAAAAAAACTATGCCTTAATTGTTTTGGGTTGGTTGAAAATGTAGGAATGGTCGGAGGACGCCGTTCCTCCGTAAGAAGTTTTTAAGATATAGATCAGCGATATCTATATAATCTGCGTGAAAGATTTTTGTGCTGTCACGAGTCATAAGCGCTGTATAATTTATTTCAGGGGTTACAATTATTAAGGCGCTAATGACTCCTAACTAAAATAGCAAATGACTTCGGACAAAATATGAGCCAAAGGAATTTATTTAATGTCCAACCAAAATAAGGCATATTTGTTTGCCGGGGCTTCTATTCTTGCCTGGTCAACAATCAGCACAGCATTTAAATTGGCTTTAAATTATTTAACCCCTGTGGGATTGTTATTTTTTGCTTCTTTAACGGCTTTTCTTTTTCTGGGAATTGTTAACGCAGTTAGTAACCCTTCTCTCTTTAAGACGAAGGAGTTGTTTAAAACAGTAGGCAGGAATCTGAAAATTTCTTTGATGCGGGGATTGCTTAATCCTTTTATCTATTATTTAATGCTTTTTGAGGCATATTCCCGTTTGCGAGCTCAAGAAGCGCAAGCGTTAAATTACACTTGGGCAATTGTATTAGCTTTATTCAGTATTTGGCTGTTGAAAGAAAAATTTCGGATTATTGATTTTGTTTCTTTGCTCATCAGTTTTTTCGGGGTTTGGGTTATTTCTACAAAAGGGCAGATTACTTCCTTACAGTTTGATGATGCCTTAGGTTCATTTTTAGCCGTTTCAACTTCTATTATTTGGGCATTTTACTGGATTTTAAATATTAAGGATAAAAGACCTGCTCTTACGAAGCTCAATTACAATTTTTTTCTCGGCTTTTTGTTTATAGCTCTTTTTGCTCTTTTTACGCATAAATCTCTTTTTACGCCCCAAGCAATTTACGGTTACGGCATTCTGGGAGGTATTTATGTAGGCATTTTTGAGATGGGTTTAACTTTTCTGCTTTGGAATAAAGCCCTTGAATTGACCGATAATACGGCTGTTATTTCTAATCTGATTTTCTTTACTCCTTTTTTATCGCTACTTTTTATCAGTTCCGTATTAAAAGAAAGTATCCACTATGCTACTTTTATCGGACTTTTGTTAATTGTCTTCAGCAACCTGTTACAGAAAGGTTTACCGGCTATATTAAAGCGGAATGAATAATTGTTCATCCGTATTAGTATTGTCCAGTTTGCCAATAGCCAAACCAAGGAGACGGACTTTCCGGGAACTATCCCAATTGGCAATTAAGAGCTGTTCGCCGTAAGCAAATAATTCATCAGCTTTATTGATATAAGAAGGTGTATTAGAACTGCGGGTAATCAGTTCAAAGTTATCGTATTTTATTTTCAGGGTTATGTTATTTCCTCTAATGCCTTTTTGTCTCAGACGGTTGGACAAGCGTTCTGCAAGCTGTTGTAAAATAATTAAAAGGTAATCCAAATTATCAATATCCTCATAAAAAGTTGTTTCACAGCTTAAAGATTTCGGTTCAAATTCGGTTATCACTTCGCGTTTATCAATACCCCGAACAACATAATAATAGAAATGACCAGCTTTCCCTAATAATCTTATCAAGTCCTTCAGTTCGTATTTATAGAGGTCAGCTCCATTATTTATCCCCTTTTTCTTTAGCTTGGCAGAAGTAACTTTGCCGATACCGTAAAATTTTTCAATGGGTAGAGCAAAAAGAATTTCGCTTGCCTTTTCCGGCGGAATATAAGTTAAACCATCCGGTTTATTCAAATCACTGCCGATTTTAGCGAGGAATTTATTATAAGAAACTCCGGCAGAACAAGTTAGTCCCGTTTTTTCCAAAATCTCCGCTTTAATTAATTTGGCTATTTTAACGGCATCATCTTCGCCCAATTTGTTTTCGGTAACATCCAAATATGCCTCATCCAGAGAAAGCGGTTCTACCAAATCAGTCCATTGATAAAAAATTTCCCTTATCTGATGGGAGACCTTTTTATATAAATTAAAGTGAGGGTGAATAAAAATTGCCTCAGGACACAAATTCCATGCCTGGTAACTGCTCATTCCACTATGAACTCCGAATTTACGGGCTTCATAAGAACAGGTGGAAACAACACCTCTGCTGTTTGGAGGTCCTCCAACGATTACACATTTGCCTTTCAGACGGGGATTTTCCCTAATTTCTATTGCCGCAAAAAAGGCATCCATATCAATATGAATAATCTTCTTCATAACTCTTTGGGAAAGAATGGGGTGGCAAATTTCCTTTTGCTACAAGTAACGAAATTAGATAAAAGCAATTTATACTTCGTCTTTTGCCGAATCTAAATTCGGTGAATAAAAGGGTTTTTACATAAAACGGACAATTGTTTCCAGTGGCTTTCTATCTTTACTTTTGGCAAAACCGCTAACCGCTTTGGAATATAATCCTTTTTTCTCTGCAGGATATCCCAAAGGTGCCATAGCTACAATTTTCCACTGAGCGGGAAGTTTTAAATAACTCTTCAGTTTCTTTTCGGAAAAAGCAGCCAGCCAACAACTTTCAATGCCATAGTTGCGGGCATACAATAGCATTTGATGAAAGGAAATAGCCGTATCTACCAAATAATAATCTTGTCCGTTAATTTTTATATTATCCTTCAAATCGGCACAGGCAATAATTAAACAGGGCGCATTATGAATGAAAAAATTGGAAAGCCCTATCAATCCGCAGTTTAATGCCAACTTCCGAATTTTGGCATTTTCCGTAAAAACCAGATAACGCCAGGGCTGACGATTTTGAGTTGAAGGAGCGCATCTTCCCGCTTCCAGAATTTGGTTTATAATATCTATAGGAATAGGGTCGGGTAAAAAATCCCGTACACTATGTCTTCCGAAAATCAATTCTTGGGCATCCATAACTCCAAATCCTCTTTTGTATTTATGTTTTTTAAGATACCATCATCCTCAACCGATACATCAAATATCGGTAAACCGCAGTTCTGAATAATATATTTCAAACCCTGTTTTTTATCGTCCTGTTCCAAGTTTAACAAAAAAGGTAGCAAAACAGGGTGTCCGCTTTTATTTTGATAAACGGGGCGAATAATAGCATCCGGATTTTGTTTATGGCATTTAATAAGTTCCTGAACCGTTTTTGCCTGCACAAAAGGAAAATCTACCGGAAAAATAAGGAAACCGCTATTTTTCTGTTTATTTTTCAATTCCTTAACAGCCAAGCGTAAAGTAGAAAGCATATCGGCAGTATTTTCATATCTTGCAGTAAAAATATCATCCACATCTGCCTGGGATAAGGTCTCCTTAATCTTTTCCAGAAAGCTTTGACCTTGAATTTTCACTTCGGCTTTAGGCAAACCAAATCGGTTCCCTTTACCCGAAGCAAGAATGATAGCTGTCACCTTCATAAAATTCTCTCAGCCCTAATCTCTATGTCCTCAGCTTTATATCTTCTGTCCTAAGCTATTGAATTCCTCAATTGCTTTATCCAATTCCTCAAGATTGTTTTCAAATGTCTCAATCCAATATTCCGGTTCCCATTGCTGAAGGATTTCCTGATATGTTTTACCTTGTTGTTCTACCCAAGTATAGTATTTCAAATTATGAATCCGCTTTTTATCCCAATAGCTTAATTCCAGCAAATTATCATAACTTTGTGCCTGAAGAATTGATTCTCTGTCTAAAGCCGCTTGCAATTCAGTATATTCGCCTTTTAACGCTGTTTGTTCCTGTAAACGGGATTGATACATTTCGGCACTGTCCGTAAAAACCGTGACAATAACATCATCTTCATTGTATTCAAAATACTTTGCCATTTTGATAGAAGCCAGCAGATTGCAGATGGATGATATACCTAAAAGTTCCAGTTTTTCTGCCAATTCCGGTTTTATTCCATTTTTCTTTAAATAGTTTAATCCCGCCGGTTCATTGAATAAACGCAAAAGCCGCATACAATCCTCATCTCTGATAGCGCTTACAATATCCGTATTCCGGACATTATGAATCCAGGGAATATGCTTATCGCCGATTCCTTCAATCCGATGACCGCCAAAACCATTCATTAATAAAGTGGGACATTCCATAGCTTCCGAAGCGTTTATTTTCATTAGGGGAAAATGTTTTTTCAGAAAATCCCCGGCTGCAATTGTTCCTGCACTGCCTGTAGCACTAACAAATCCGCTTAAACGATTGCCCGGTTTTTGCATCATTGCAAAGACCTCAGCAATAGCATTACCGGTAATATGATAGTGCCAAAAAGAATTGCCAAATTCATCAAATTGGTTCAAAATAACATAACTTGGGTCTGAACGCAATTCTGCACATTTATCATAGATCTCTTTTACATTGGATTCACATCCGGGAGTGGCAAAAACCTCCGCTCCAATTTCCCGCAACCAATCAAAACGTTCTTTACTCATTTCTTCAGGTAAAATAGCAACTGCCGGGCAAGCTAAAAGAGCACAATCAAAAGCACCCCCTCTACAATAATTTCCTGTTGAAGGCCAAACGGCTTTATGAATTTCGGGATCAAAAGTTCCCGTTACCAAACGCGGAACCAAACATCCGTAAGCAGCTCCAACTTTATGAGCTCCTGTAGGAAAATATTTTCCTACCAAACCAATAATTCTGGCTTTAACTCCGGAAAGTTCTGAAGGTATTTCCAAAAAATTGGGCTTGCCAAAGAGTCCTGTTTTTATGTCATTTTTCCAAGTAATCCGAAAAAGATTCAAGGGATTGATATCCCAAAGTCCAACGGGTTGAAGTTTTTCTTTTATCGTTTCTGGGATGGTTTCCGGAAACATTTGTTGACGAATTGTAGGAAGAATTATTCCTCTTTCTTTACAACGCTTTGCATTTTTCCTAGCAATTACGGGGTCAAATTTCGTAATCAATTTGGGCATTTATATCTCCTTCTTTAGCAATCAATATAAATAACCAAAAATAAAAGAAGGGTTTTTTGTAAAGGAATTTAAGCCGAAACCAAATAACTTCTCCCAGCTCAAAAAATTTAATGCAGATGAAAATTGTGGACTACCGATTTTCTTTTTCCCCAATACAAATTTAACGGTTATTATAATTTCCTTTTACCTCTGCATCAATGCTAACATTCATATTCTTATGATGTTACAAAACATTTTTCAATTCTTCCTTAATAGCATTGCTTACCCATTGCTTACCTATTACTAATGGCATTAGCAATGAGTCCGTAATGCTTATGCAATGCTATTAAGCTAAATAAGTTAACTCATTTATTTATGTAAATGTTAGCGAATAATCAACAACTCGGATAAGATTTATTTTGGGGTTTCGTCCTCTAAAATTACAATATTTTACTGTTTTCGGCTTCATTCTTGCTTATATTATATGTAGAGGCAGTAAAATATATAAAGATAAGAATAATATAAAGGGAGAAGTAATGAAGAAGATTTCTTTCATACTCTTACTGGTTTTCACAACAGCTATCTTAGTAGCTGCCAGTGGAACCATAAAATTACAAGATAATCCGGCAAAAGTGCAATTGCTGGAAAAAAGCGATACGGGGCTTTCTATCGCTTATGCTGTAGATGAATTACAGTTTAGAGAAATTAATACCAAGGAAGGTATTTTTACTGAACTAAATGCCTTAAATTACACTACTACTAATGTTACTGGCTTACCAGCATTACCTTTAATGCGACAGCTGATTAGTGTTCCCTTAGGAGCAAATGTTACTGCCAATATTGTCAGCAGTAGTGCTAAGGTTATTAATTTGGATGAACAGGGTGTTTTATATCCTCTAATGCCGCGTCAGGAATCGGTTTCCAAGTCAGCGGACTTGGAGCAATTACCTTTTGAAGTAAACAGAGATTTCTATAATGCCAATATGTGGACTGATAACCCTTCCATTACTGTAACGGAAATCGGAATGATGCGCGGAACAAGAATTTTTGCTGTTGATTTTGTACCTATAAAATACAATCCTGTTCTCAAAAAGATAGAGGTAATTTATCAGGCGGAAGTTAAAGTTGCTTTTAGTGGGGCGAACTTTATTGCTACCAATGAACTTCAAGCAAAAACATATTCTCCCGCTTTTGAAGGTGTATTTGCACAAACACTTATCAATTATAATGCACCAAAGGTTTCTTTTCTCCGCTATCCGATTGGCTATGTAATCATTCTACCGGATAACTTTATTGCTCCGATGCAACCTTTTATTGACTGGAAAAAACAAGAAGGTTACAATGTAATTGTAGCGCCTACTTCTATAACCGGAACAACTACAACCAGCATAAAGGCATATATGCAAAATTTGTGGAATTCAGCTACATCCGAAAATCCCGCTCCTTCTTATCTTCTTATTGTAGGTGATGTTGCTCAGGTTCCTACCAATAATGGAAATGCAGGTTCACATCCCACTGATCTTACTTATGTTCGTTTACAGGGAACTGATTATATGCCGGAAATGTATTTTGGTAGATTTTCCGCAACTTCTGTAGCCGAAGTAACCAATCAGGTGAATAAAACCTTGATGTATGAACAATATACAATGCCCAGCGATGCCTATTTAAGCGAAGTAGTTATGATTGCTGGTGTTGATAGTTACTATTCCACTACCCATGCCAATGGCCAGATTAACTACGGAACTAATAATTATTTTAATCCTGCTCATAATATTACCAGCCACACTTATCTCTATCCTGCATCGGGAAGTTCGGCATCAGCAATTGTGCAAAATGCTTCCAATGGAATGGGCTATATAAATTACACTGCGCATGGTGATGTAACTGAATGGTATAATCCTAACTTTTCAATTAGTAATATCAACTCTTTGCAAAATACTAATAAATACAGTTATGTAGTGGGAAATTGCTGTTTAACTAGTAAATTTGACAACCCAATATGCTTTGCTGAAGCATGGTTACGTGCTACTAATAAAGGTGCTATAATTTATATCGGTGGAACTAACAGCACTTATTGGGATGAAGATTACTGGTGGGGAGTTGGATATAAGCCCCCTGTTGTAGGAACTGGCTCTCCTTTTGTAGCGGGTCGTACAGGAGCTTATGATGCTCTCTTTCATGATCATAATGAACCCTTTGCTGATTGGGCTGGAAATGCCGGAAGCAATGTTGTAATGGGAAATATGGCAGTTGTGCAATCCAATAGTAGCCGGATAAATTATTACTGGGAAATTTATTCCATTATGGGTGATCCTTCTTTAGTTCCTTATTTGGGAATTCCAGCTCAAAATGCCTATACTCCACCTGCTCAAATGTTTTTGGGTTTCAACAGTATGGATATTCAGACCGATCCTTACAGCTATGTAGCTCTTTCTATGAACAACGAATTGCATGGCGTTGGTTTAGCTGATGCCAGTGGTAATTTAACTTTGAATTATACTCCTTTTACTGAACCCGGAATAGCAAAACTGGTAATAACCCGTTCCTTGCGTAAACCCTTAATTGCCAATATAGAAATTATACCCAATGAGGGACCTTATGTAACTGTCGGACCTTTGGAATTAAATGATGGAAATAACAACATTGCTGAAGCCGGTGACAATATAAATATTTCCCTGCAATTCAATAATGTAGGAATTGAAACCGCTTCTAATCTCACTGCTACCCTCACTTGCGATAGCCCTTATATTTTGTTAAATAATGCCACAATCCAGCTTCCTGATATTGCTTCCGGCAACAGTATTAATCAAACAAATGCTTTCCAGATCAACATCCTGCCTGATGTTCCCGATCAGCATCTTGCAGGTTTCAATATTACTGTTAGCGATGGTGAAGATACCTGGGTAACTCAACGCAGTTTAACTATCAACGCTCCCAATGTAGTTTTTGGTAATCACACATTGTTTGATAGCAATAGCGATGGAATTTATCAGCCAGGTGAAACAGTTACAATATCCTTATCTATTTCCAATACCGGTCATATGAATGTTGATGGTGGTTCATTAGCTATTGTTTTAAGCAGTCCTTATGCTGCTTTGGATAATTACAATTTCATCATTCCGCCGCTTACAGCAGGCAATGGTATACCTATTGTTCTTCATTTGTTTATCAGTCAGGATTGTCCTAATGAAGAAGTTATTCCTATCGGATTTGCCATGAATGCGGGAATTCAACTATTGAATCATAGTATTATGATCCCTGTCGGTATTATTGGTGAAAGTTTTGAAAGCGGTGATTTTACTGCTTTCCCTTGGGTAAATAACAGCACAATTCCCTGGACTATTATTAGTGGCACTTCTAATGCCCATTTTGGTAATTATGCTGCCAAATCGGGTGCTATAGGAAATAATGGCAGTACTACTTTACAGATAACTATGGAAGTTCCTTCTGCGGGAAATATTTCGTTCTGGCGTAAAGTAAGTAGTGAAGCAAATTACGATTGGCTCAAATTCTATATTGACAATAATGAAACCGGTTCCTGGAGCGGTGAAATTGGTTGGTCGGAAGTAAGCTATCCTGTTACCGCTGGTAGCCATATTTTCAAGTGGACATATTCTAAAGATGTTGGATCAGTTTCAGGTAGTGACTGTGCCTGGTTGGATGATATCCGTTTCCCGGGAATGGGAGTTTTGGAAACGGCAATATTCTATACTACAACTACCCAAATTGACTTTACCGATGTTCTTCCCAATACAACAGTGAGCGTTGATTTTGCCTTGCGCAATTTGGGTAACATAGCAATGCAGGGAATTATTACCTGTCCCCCCAATTTTGAACTTAGTCAATACGGCAATGCTTTACCTGCTAATTATACCTACCAGATTGAAGCTGGGCAGACAGTGATCTACACTCTCAGTTATATTGCTGGAAATTCAGTGAGTGAACTTCAAACTAATATGCAAATTACGACTAATGATCCTCATCATCCGATGGTAATAATACCTGTTAATTTGACTCCTCTGGCCAATGATGATAATGTTAATATTCCTTATGTGACCGCACTGCATAAGAACTATCCTAATCCTTTCAACCCTGAAACAACCATTCATTACTCACTTAGCGAAGCAGGACCGGTTAAAATTGAGGTCTATAACATTAAGGGTCAATTAGTGCGCAATCTTGTAAATGAACGCAAGACCGCAGGCAATTATACTGTTATCTGGAACGGAAAAGATGAACAGGGTAAAAATGTTTCCAGTGGAATCTATTTTTACCGGATGCAAACCAAAAACTATTCTTCTACCCAAAAAATGATGTTAATGAAATAAATACCGTTTGAAGCAGGTATCCTTATTATCAGGATGCCTGCTTCACGGAAAAGAGAGTTCAAATAATGAATGATTATCTTTACATTTTAGTCAGCAACAAAGGAAGGAATCTATGAAAAAGACCTTATTCTTCGTAATTCTGCTGTTGAGTTTTATTGGCTTAACAGCTGAACAAATTGTTGTTAGTCAATATCCTGATGATATTCGTTTAACTAACAGCAATCCCAATAATATGGAACTGGAGTTTACTCTGGGTAGTTTTTATCGCGAACCCGTTAATATTGATGGAGAGCAGTGGTTTCATCTCTTTTTGAAAAAGGAAGGACTTACTCTGGAAGCAGGAATGCCTCAAGTTCCTGTTTTGGCAAGAAGTTTAATTATTCCTGCTACGGCAAAAATGCATCTGAATATTACCAATAGTGAATATGTGGAGCTTACTTTGCCGGTAGCTCCTTCCAAAGGAAATCTAACCCGTGATATTGATCCTGCCACTATTCCCTACACATTTGCCGATTTCTATCAGAGCGGGGAAAGTTATCCTGCAGAAATTGCTTACTTAACCGAACCTTTTATTTTGCGTGACTATCGCGGAATAACTGTTCGTTTTCAACCCTTTATATATTATCCTGCTACTCAAACCCTGAGGGTCTATACAAAACTGAATATTTCTGTTTATACTCAGGGAACTGATCTCACAAACGCTCTTTTAAGCCCGAAAACATCCTATAGCCGTTATTTTGAAAGCACTTATCAGAATATGTTCCTTAATTTTAGTGCTGCCAAATATCCTTCTCTGGATGAAGAAGGCAGGATTTTAGTTATTAAACACAGTATGTTTGATGCTACTATTCAGCCCTGGGTTGATTGGAAAAGACAACTTGGTTTTACTGTAGATGTTGTGGATGTTACTACAGCAGGGTCTACAGCCGCCAATATTAAAACTTACATACAAAATCAATATAATTTGAATGATGGCTTGATGTTTGTGCAACTGGTTGGTGATGCGCCTCAAATTCCCACTCTTACTTATTCCGGAGGAGGAAGTGATCCTTCCTATGCACTTTTGGCAGGGAATGATAATTATTATGATATCTTTGTGGGTCGTTTTTCTGCACAAACAGTAGCTGAACTGGAAACTCAAGTCACTCGCAGTATATATTATGAACGAGATATTGCTCCGGGTGCAACCTGGCTGGAAAAAGCAATTGGAATTGCCTCTGCAGAAGGTGGTGGCGGCCAAGGAGATATGGGTGAAAGTGATATTGCTCATATGAATAATATTCGAACAGATCTTCTTAATTATGGTTACACTACTGTTGATCAAATTTACGATCCAGGAGCTACAGCAGCTCAAGTGACTACTTCTGTAAATCAAGGAAGAGGATTTATTAATTATGTTGGTCATGGTGCAGATACTTATTGGGTAACTACAAATTTCAACAATAACAATGCTAATGCTCTGACCAATGATTATATGCTACCTTTTATTGTTTCGGTTGCTTGTGTGAATGGAAACTTTGTTAGCCAAACTTGTTTTGCAGAAGCATGGATGCGTTCTGTAAATGAAACAACAAATGCTCCTGCCGGAGCTATAGCTTTTTGGGGTTCTACAATTAATCAAAGTTGGGCTCCACCTATGCGCGCACAGGATGAAGTTACCGATCTTTTAGTGGGAAATTTTAAACATCGGATAGGTAGTTTGCTTTTCAATGGCGCTCATAAAATGCTTGAGGTTTATGGCTCTCAGGGTCTTGATGATGCTAGAACCTGGACGATTTTTGGGGATGCATCTTTAATGGTGAGGACCAAAAACCCTCAGGTTATTACTGCAACTTACAACCCTGTCCTGTTTTTAGGTATGAGCAGTTTTGCTGTCCAAACCATTCCCGGCGGTAGAATTACTTTAACTAATAACGGCATTATCTATGGTAAAGGAATTGCCGATGCTACAGGTAATTGTGTTATCAATCTGGATATTATTCCCGATCTGCCAATGGATATGACTTTAACTATTATTGCTTTTGATTATCAGACCTATATTCAAACCATACAGGTTTTACCCAGTAGCGGACCCTATTTAGTGGTAGAAGAAACTACTTTCAGCGATGTTAATGATAATATTTTTACTACAGGGGAAACCGTCTTTCTGGATATGAACCTTTCTAATATCGGTAGTGAAACTGCCACCAGTGTGAGTGTTACTCTTTCCACCAATGATTCTTATGTAACCCTGTTGAACCCAACTCTCACAATTGGAGATATTGCCAATGGAACTGTTAGCTCTGCAGGAACTTTTCAAATTCAGCTTTCCAACAGCATTCCCGATGAACATACGGTAAATTTACACATATTTATTGCTACCAGTGATGGAGAAACCTTTGAAAATAATTGCAACTTTATAGCGTATGCTCCAGCTATTAGCTGGGGTCCATTACAGATAAATGATAGTTTAGGTAATAACAACGGCCGCATTGATGCCGGTGAAAATGTAACTATTACCTTTAATGTAACTAATTCGGGGCACTGTGATGCTGCCGATATTTCCACTACTTTGATTGTAAATGGAGTATCCCATTTGATAACTCCTATTATTTCCACTATTGAAAATCTGCCTGTTAGCCAAACTGGTCAGATGATTTATAATGTAACTTTCAGTTCTCAAATTCCAATGGGAACTTCTGTTCAGCTTACAGCAATGACAATGTTTGGTGAATACTTAAGTATTCATACCTATACAATTGTAGTAGGAATAGTAATGGAGAACTTTGATTTTGGCTTCAGCAATTTCCCCTGGGTTTTTGAAGGAGGAAATTGGACTATTTCTCCAGATAGTTTTAATGGTTCTATGGCTGCCAAATCACCTTCCATTAATAACAACTCCAGCTCTTCTATAAGCATTACTTATCAATGCCCTCAAGCAGGAGAAATATCTTTCTGGAAAAAGGTCTCTTCTGAACCAAGTTGCGATTTCCTAAAATTCTACATCAATGGAATTTTAAAATTCCAGTGGAGCGGAACCGATGATTTCTGGAGTCAGGTTACTTATCCTGTTTCTCCTGGAACTAATGTCTTCAAATGGGAATATGTTAAGGACAACGGTTCCTATCAAGGTAGTGATTGTGCCTGGCTTGATGATATTATTTTCCCCAGCACAGGTGAACAAATTGGAATTCCTGTATTTGTAATTGATATGGAAGCTATAGATTTTGGGGAAGTTATAGTCAATACCATCGTTTCCCAAACTGTAACTATCTGCAATTGCGGAACTGCTTCAATGCTGGGAACTATTGCAACAGAATCTCCTTTCTCTTTAGGAGAACCAATTATGCCTGCTTATTATTTGGAATACATTATTCCGGTAGGTGAATCCTTTACTTTTAATGTGAATTTCCAGCCCCTACAAAACTCGGTATACACTGGAAACCTAATAATAAACTCTGATGATCCCAATGCCTTAGTAAATACTATTCCCTTATACGGAACAGGACAACCGGTTGCCAATGACGATCCTGTTGCTGTTTTAGTTACTTCTCTAAAAGGATGCTATCCTAATCCTTTTAATCCTACAACTACAATCAGTTTCAGTATAAAAGAAAAGACACCTGTGGAACTGATTATTTACAATATTTTAGGACAAAAAGTCCGAACTTTGGTTAACCAACCCTTAGAACCAGGAGAACATAGCGTTGTTTGGAACGGAACTGATAATAAGGGTCGTTCTGTAGCCAGCGGAATCTATTTCTATAGAATGAAAGCAGGAAATTATTCCGAGACCCAAAAAATGGTGCTGAAAAAATGAGGTCTTAAGGTCAAGAGATTGTATTATACTTAGATTGAAAAAACACTTTGTCATTCCTGTACAGGCAGGAAGCAAGGGAAATTTGAAAAAATGTGGAGACGGAGCTCGCTGTAGCTCCGCCTTTTTTTAAGGAAAAACATCATTGTTGTCGTTTTCCTTTTACCAATTTTAGTCAGGAGTCGTTACTGCTAAAATAAAATTTATGCTATACACTATTATGTTTGGCAGTGAGGACTCGTGACAGCTGTCTTCACACAGATGAGGAGGAACAGCGTCCTCCAGCTACATAAAAGGGCGGACTTTTTTATGTAGTAGATAAGGGATTTTTTCTATAAAGGATACTGCTGATTTTTGTAAACTAAGCAAATCACCATCATTTTCAATAACTAAATCTACCATAAAACGCTTTTCCGTATCCGGCATCTGGTGTAGCATTCTTTGTTGGGCTTTGGTTCTGTCTTCTCCTCTTTTTTCCAAACGCATAAGTCGTGTTTCCAGAGAAGCACTTATCAATATAATATAATCAAAGCAATCCTGTAAATTTGCCTCAAAAAGAAGAGGAACCTCAAAGCAGAGAGCTTCCTCATTACTTTGTTCCACTATCCTTTGAAAATCCTGTAATACAAGAGGATGTATTAAAGAATTTAAGTATTGGGTTTCCTGTTCACTGCTAAATACTACATCTGCTAAAATTTTACGATTAATTATACCTTTGCCATTATCTTCATTGGAAGGAGATAGAATAGCCGTAGAATAGCGTTTTATTAATGCTTCTTTGATTTCCGGGTCTTCCAAATGTTGATTGGCAACCACATCTGCAGAAATAACTTTCAAGCCATTAGCAGCCAGAAAATTGCAAAAAGCACTTTTGCCACTGCCGATATTTCCCGTTATACCTATAAGCAGAGGTTTTTTATTTTGTGACATCGGTTAAAATTTGTAGAAGTTCTTCAAAAGCAACATTGGTTTGTATTTTTCCCGCTTTGGCTACAGAAACCTGACCTGTTTGTTCGGAAACAATAATGGCAATAGCATCGCTTATTTCTGTTATTCCAATACCGGCAAGATGCCTAGTGCCAAATTTACGCACATATTCTGCCTTTTTAGATAGTGGCAAAACTACTTTAGCAGCCATAATGCGTTGGTCTCGAATAATAATAGCTCCATCATGCAACACACTTTTAGGATTGAAAATAGTAAGGATCAATCGCATAGACACAATAGCATCAATGGGTTCACCGCTATAAATATATTCATGCAGTTTCCTTTTATTTTCCAACACAATCAGAGCCCCTATTTTACGGAAACTCATTGAAGAAACAGCATCTATCAGAGGAGTATAAAGCGATGATTTTTCCTGTTTGCTAAAGACCTTGCTTAGTTCCCGGGGCAGGTTCAAGCGAGCTAAAATAGAACGCAATTCCGGTTGAAACAAAATAACGACAGCAATGAACCAATAATTGCGAATGGCACTTAAAAGTGAACCAACCATCTTCAAATTGAAGATAACGGCTAAAATATAGAGAACAACTACAAACAGCAGACCCCATAAAACCTGATAGCCACCTGATTTACGCACAATCAATAGTGCCTGGTAAATCAGAAAAGCAATAATAAGGATATCTACTATATCTTTAAAGCGAGGAATTAAAAATTCCATTTAGTCCCTTTGCGCTTTGGCAATAGCAGTTAAGACCTCAAAAAACTGCCTATGCAAAAGAACATCATGAACACGCAAAATGTCAATTTCTTCACAAGCAGAAACGAAAGCTGCTGCAAGGCATCCTCCTATGCGTTGTGCAGGCGACGAAGGTGAAATTTTGTCTATAAAGCTCTTTCTGCTAGCACCTACCACAAGCGGTAAGCCAAATTCCTTAAATGTTCTCAGATTGCCAAGAATAGTTAAATTATGTTCCAGGTTTTTGCCAAATCCAATACCGGGATCAAGCATTATGTTTTCCCTTAAAATCCCTTTGGCAAGACAAAAATCAATACGCTCTTGAAAGAAATCCTTTATTTCAACAAGCACATCCTGATAAACAGGATTTATTTGCATTGTGTGCGGAGTTCCCTGCATATGCATTAAAATAATTTTTACCTCAGGATTTGTTGATAAAAGCTCTGCCAAAGCTGGATCGGTTCTAAGAGCCGAAATATCATTGATAATAGAAGCGCCAAGCTCTATTGCTTTTTCAGCAACTGTTGCCTCCTGAGTATCAACTGAAAAAGTTACTTTAGGATATTTTTCTTTTAAAGAGCTTAGAATGGGGATTATTCTTTGTTCTTGTATCTCTGCAGGAACTGGTAAAGAACCAGGACGAGTTGATTCTGCTCCAATATCAATTATTTCTGCTCCTTCAGCAATCATTACCTCAGTATGTTTAATAGCTAATTCTCTGTCCAAGAATTGTGCTCCGTCCGAAAAAGAATCCTCAGTAACATTCAGAATACCCATTAAAACAGGTGTCCGTTCCGGAAAGCAATATTTATTCATTGATAACAAACCTGCAACGCAAACGATAAAGTTGTTTGGGATTATAAGTTCCTTTAAAACCAAACTTCCAGGAAGGCATCACTTTTCTCACTGCTTCGGCATAAGTTGCGCTGGTATAAGAAAGTATATTTACACTGCTCATATCTACTGTGCCTTTAGGAGTAAGCTTAAATTCCAGATAGACCTCACCCTCTTCAGTAGGATTTATTTGAGGTTTGGTTTGGCTGATTATATATGCTTCTCCTCCACCTTCTTCCAGGGAAGAAGAAAAGCCGAAATTACCGCCTGTTATGGTTCCGGGTACTTCTTTCAAGGCATTGGAATTTCTATTATGAGGAAAGCTGGAAGGAATTGTTGTTTTAGCATTATCCTGAGGTAACACATTTAACGGCATAGCAATAGCAGGTTCACTATCACCTATACTTACAGGATTTCCATTAACGGCATTTATTTCTTTTTTTCCGGAAATTCCTGCCGGTTTAGTTATTCCTTCAGTTCCGGGAATATTGTTACCCATAGTTATTTCTTCCAGTTTATTAGCCGTATGCGTTTCAATCACGGTAGTCCTATCTAAGGGTTCCCATTCAAAAGTATACCATTTTTCCGGAACATAAGGTTGGATAACATAGAAGGCAAAAAGAATAAACAACAACAGGTGAAATGCTACAGAGATGAAATAGCCGTTGAAAAGTTTGGAAAATTGAAAACGGCGCACTATTTTTTCTCCAGAACGGTTGTGGCAACAAAGATTCTTTCATAGCCGGAATTACGGACAATATCCATTAAATTTATTAGTTTTTGCACCGGAACTTGTTTTTCAACAGCAATGCGCACAACTTGCTCAGGATTTTGGTACTTTTGCTGAAGGACTGTTTCCAGTTCTTTAATTTCTATGGGCTTATCCATAAAATACAGGCGTCCGTCATTATAATATGTAATTAACAGAGTTTGATAACTTTGCCTGACAGCAGTAGAAGAACCAGGAAGCTTAATCGGCAAGCCCGTTTGGCTTACGAAGTTTGAAGCAATCAGTAAAAACAGCAAGAGAAGGAAGATAACATCGGTCATTGAAATAAGCATTGTTGTAGAAATTCGCTGTTTGGAAACACGCAGTTTCATAGTTTACCTTGTTTTAACTTCTTATATTTAATGATATATTCCACTGCATTTTCTTGCATATCTTTCACGATATTTTCCAATTTTTGCACCAGATCGTTGTAAAAAATGATTGTCGCAATACCTACAATTAAACCCCCTACAGTAGTTAATAAAGCAACCCAGATTCCACCTGCCAGCATAGAAATATCAACTCCGCTTTGACTGGCTGCCTGAATTTTCATAAAAACATTCACCATCCCTATAACAGTGCCCAAAAATCCAATCAAAGGCGCAATTGCCGCAAAAGTGGAAAGCCAACCCAGCCCTTTTTCCAAACGATGCAATTCCAAATTTGCCGTGGCTTCCATACTCTGGTTAATTAAATCCAAATCGTCGCTTTCGTTGTTGAATAGTTTATCCAGCATCAGTCCCATAGGACATTCACTCTTATGCATATTTATAAGAGCGCGGATATTTTCCAGTTTATCCTGCGATTTAAGAGACAGCTGAAGTTTATTGTTAGATAGGCGTACTTTTCTGAATTGACGGTATTTTTCAATTATGATGCCGATGCTGATTACGGAAATAACCGTAAGCACATACATCAGGAATCCACCTTTCACGATTAAATCTAAGATAGACATTTAACCTCGCGTATTATTTTTTCTCTTATAACCTTAACTGCTGTAGCATCCATAAGGATACTACAGCAGTTTTTAATAGTCAGGGTCTTTTCAAGTATGAATTATCCATTCTGTTTTTGGAAATTTTTCATAAATTCAGCCAAATCGTAAGCAGCATTAAGAGGAAGCGCATTATAACAGGAAGCTCGGCATCCACCTACATCACGATGACCTTTCAGACCAATCATTCCATTCTTTTTAGCTTCGCTAATAAAAAGATTTTCCAGTTCTTCGCTGGGAAGGCGGAAAGTGATATTCATCAAAGAACGGTCTTCCGGCACAACAGTTCCTCTATAGAAACCATTGGAGGCATCAATAACATCGTAAATGTATTTTGCCTTAGCTTTGTTATTTTCTTCAATTTTGGCAAGTCCACCATAGTTCTCAATCCATTTTAAAACTAAACCAATCATATAGATAGTGAAACAGGGAGGGGTATTATACAAACTGCCGTTTTTAGAATGTAACTGATAGTCCAGCATTGATGGCAGATTTGTAGCTCCTGTAGCCAAAAAGTCCTTCTTCACCAAAATAACAGCACAGCCGGCAGGACCAATATTTTTCTGTGCTCCGGCATAAATAAAGCTGTATTTGTTGATATCAATTGGTTTGCTCATAAAATTGGAGCTCATATCTGCAATCAAAGGAACATCTTTCGGAACATCAGGGTCTATTTTCCATTCAGTGCCATAAATCGTATTGTTTGTAGTAATGTGAAGATAGGCAGGATTATCGGAAAGCTGATAGGTTTTGGGAATGTAACTGAAACTTTTATCTTCCGAACTGGCAGCAATATGCACTGGTTTACCCAATTTTTTAACTTCCGCCATTGCTTTTTTGCTCCACACACCGGTATGAATGAAGTTTGCAATTTTACCTTCCGGCAGAAAGTTCATTGGAATCATCACGAATTGCAAACTTGCACCTCCATGCAGAAAAAGCACATCCCAGTCATCACCAAGACCATAAATTCGTTTTGCAGCATCTCTGGCTTCATTGATAATGGCTTCATACTCTTTACTGCGATGGCTCATTTCCATAACGGAAAGTCCCATCCCTTTGTAATTAACAAGATCTGCCTGTGCTTCTCTAAGCACTTCTTCAGGCAGAACTGCAGGACCAGCGTTAAAGTTATGTACGCGTTCCATTTGTATCCTCCTGGATATATATTTTCAATTTAAAACAAGTTTTTCTAATACCACCCTTTTAGGCAAGACATTTTTTTTGTAAATAGAGAAATGTATTGACTTAAAACCGCTTTTTTATTCTCTGTGACAAAGGTTTAATATGATGATACACGAATTGTTACGCCATAAAAAAGTAATCCTTGCCTCTGTTTCACCAAGGAGAAAGGAACTTTTTTCGCTTTTGGGAATTTCCTTTGAAGCCATTCCCGCAAAAATTGAAGAACCCATTAATAGTGAAGCACCGCAAACTCAGACAATGCAAAATGCTCTACGAAAAGCTCAACTTGTTAAGGATAAAGTAGATAAAGATGCCTTAGTTGTTTCTGCCGATACTATAGTAGTTTTGGATAATCACATTTTAGGCAAGCCCGCAGATACTGAAGAAGCAGGAAACTATTTAAGATTACTTTCGGGACGCACACATAGTGTTTTTACCGGTATCTGTGTTTACTATAATGAAATTGCTAACATTAATTATGAGCAGACATTTGTGACTTTTGCAGAGCTGTCGGAAACCGAAATTGATTCTTATTTGGCAACGGGAGAACCTTTAGATAAAGCAGGTGCTTATGGAATTCAGGGTTTTGGTGCACAATTTGTAACAAAAGTGGAAGGATGCTATTTCAATGTTATGGGCTTTCCCATCCGCTTATTTTATGAAATGCTGAAAACAATCTTAGTTGAGGAAGAACAGTGAAAATATTAGCTAATCTCTATCTCTGGCTGAATGGTAAATTTACAGAAGAAACCCATTCCTTATTAGTAGACAAGGGAATAATTATTGAACATCTACCCTATCCTGTTCCGGAACAGTATAAAAATATTTTTCAACAGGATTTTAACGGTGCTTATGCTTATCCCGGTTTTATTGATACTCACACTCACAGCTTTGAAGGTGGTTTATATTGCTCAGGTGTAGATTTATCTAAAGTTAAAAACATTGCTGAGGTTCTGGAATTGCTCTCTGCTGAAAATGCCAAAAAGACAAAAGAGGAAATTATTTTTGCCTGGCAAATGGATGAAACCTTATTGCAGGAAAAGCGTTTTCCCACAGTTCAAGAACTGGATTCGGCTGTTCCCGATAAAGCATTACTCTTAAGAAGAATTGATGGTCATTCCTGTATGCTCAATTCTTTTGCGCGTAAGCAGATTAAAGAGTTAAATACAAAAAATGAAGTTTTAAAGGGAGCAGAAAACGATCGGGCAGTCCGCCATTTTCATAGTTGCTTAACGGATGAGGAGATTATAGAAGCTTATCAGGTATCCGCAAAAATTGGCTTGCAGGGTGGCTTTACTTCTTTGCATACGATGATTGGTGACGCTCATAACAGCATTACTCACTATGAGCTTATCAGAGATAATCTGGATAAATTCCCTCTGCGTTTTATCCTCTATCCTCAATCCTTTAATATTAGTGCAGCTTTGGATGCAGGAGCCAAAAGAATCGGAGGTTGTATTTTAGCTGATGGCTCCATCGGTTCTGAAACTGCAGCTATTTCTGAACCCTATTTAAACGGTAATTCCAGAGGAATTCTCTATCAGAGTGACGAATTCTGGCAAAAATTTATTAGCGAAGCAAGTAAACATCATCTGCAGGTAGCAGTTCACTGTATCGGAGATAGAGCTATTCGGCAGATCAATAATGTTTATAAAAATATCTCTGCTACTGAAGAATTACGCTGTGAGCTAATTCATTGTGAACTAACGGATGATGAATTAATTGGGGAAATTGCTGTTTCTAAAGCAGTGCCTGTTATGCAACCCAATTTTGACCTTTTATGGGGTGGAGAAAATGGTTTTTATGCCCAAAAATTAGGCATCAAGCGTAGTCAAATAATGAATCGCTTTGCCACAATACTCCAAGCTGGAATTACTATTACCGGAGGTTCCGATTGGTATGTAACCCCGTTAAATGCAATGCAGTCAATAAATGCAGCAATCAATCATCATAATCCGCAGGAGCGTTTAAGTCTTACTCAGGCAATTGATATTTACACCAAAAATGCTGCCTGGCTGAACTTTGAAGAAAACATTACCGGACAAATTAAAACTGGCTTTCAAGCTGATTTATCTATTTATTCCCTTCCGCTGGAAACTGAAACATCTCAATTGCGTTATGTTATTAGAGAAGGAGAAATAGAATATGCGGAAAGATAATACCAACCTGAAAGTTATAGATATTAAACAGGTTATTTCTCTGGAACTAAATCAACATCCGGAACTAAAACTAATTGATATCTATAAACTTGTCTTTCAAGCATATTTGGGTCCTGCGCATTTGCTTGCCGACACTAATGACTCAGCTAAAAAAATTATGACAGAAATACTCTTGCATCCCGAACCTTATAAGCCATTAAAACAGGACATCGGTTCCCAACATGGTTTTTTCCGTTTAAGTTTAGATTTTCTGGTCCCTGTTTTACAGCTGAAAAAAGAAAAAGCAATCAGCGAACTTTATCGTAAAAGCTTCCTTTTAGCAGAACTTATGCAAGAATCCGTTTTGGATTTTACTTATAATTTGGATATAACTAAGCTCTGGAAAGAAACTATTCCTGTTATTCAACAGCTGATAGTATTTGATCTTAACGAATGGCAGCAAGTTAATACCATTGCTGAAAGCAAAGCTATTCCAAGACATTCACAGCAATACAAAACTCTTTATAACCCCAAATACCGAGTGCTGAAATATCAATTTTATGATGATATAGAGAAATTACTGCAATGAATTTTAGTGAATATAGCGCTATTACTGAAAAGAATAACGAATTACATAGTTATAGTTTGCATAATCTTTTTGTCATTCCTGTGCAGACAGGAATCCAAACAATTATTTATACAAAGAGCATTGCCAATATGAATATTATGGCAGTTAACTTTTTTCGCAATTGCAACTCGCAATTTGCCATCCCAAAATCAGGAGTAAATATATTATGAACAAGATTCGTGTGCGTTTTGCTCCCAGTCCAACCGGTTTTTTGCATATTGGAGGTTTGAGGACTGCACTATACAACTATCTTTTTGCCCGTAAAGAACAGGGAACATTTATTCTGCGCATTGAAGATACAGACCAAAGCAGAATAGTTCCCGGAGCCATAGAAAATCTTATTACTTCTTTGCATAATTTAGGGTTGGATTTTGATGAGGGACCCGGTAAAGAGGGAGATTTCGGACCCTACATTCAGTCCCAACGCTTAAATTTATACCAAGAACAAGCACAACGCCTATTAGAAAAGGGTTTTGCCTACCCCTGTTTTTGCTCTTCTGAAACATTAACAAATATGCGCAAAGAACAACAGGAAAAAGGTGAATTTGTTAAATATGACCGTCGTTGTTTAGCGTTAAGTCAATCCGAAATAAGGCAAAAGATGGCAAATGGAGAAAAATATGTAATCCGCTTAAAAATGCCTGATAAGCACAAATTTCGTTTTTATGACCTGATTCGGGGAGAAGTGGAAATGGATTCCAGTCAATCCGATGACCAGGTTTTACTGAAAAGTGACGGTTTTCCTACTTATCATCTCGCCGCAGTTGTAGATGACCATTTTATGCAAATTTCTCATATAATTCGGGGTGAAGAATGGCTTTCCAGCACTCCCAAACATATTTATCTTTATGAATGCTTAGGGTGGGAACCTCCAAAATGGGTACATTTACCTTTAATACTTAATCCTGATCGCACTAAGTTAAGCAAAAGGATGAATGATGTTTCCGTAGATAGCTATTTATTAAAGGGATACTTAAAAGAAGCCATAATCAATTTTGTTGCCTTGCTGGGTTGGCATTCTGCCGATGAACGCGAACTTTTTACCCTTGATGAACTTTGTGAGGTCTTTTCTTTGGAACGGGTTAATAAGGCAAATGCTATTTTTGATTTAGCTAAACTGGATTGGATGAATGGACAGTATTTGCGCCTTCTGCCTTTGGAAGAAATTGCCTGGCGTTGTAGACATCTTTTTTTAGAAAAGGGTTATGATATCAGCGACACAAAAAAATACCATCTATCCATAGCCGTTGCCAGGGAACGATGCACTTTGCTTAATGAAATTGTGGATTACTGTAAGATGTTTTATCAACCGGAGACATTAACTGAGGAAGAAGAAAAAATACTCTCAGCTCCTGAAGCACAGAAGGTTCTTGCCTGGTTTGTCCAAAAATTACCTACTATAACTAATTGGGAAGTAGATACAATTCAAGAAGTTATCAATAACGGTATCTCCGAATTGGGAATTAAGGGTAAGGCATTTTATCTGCCTTTGCGTTTGGCTTTAATTGGTAAAATACACGGACCGGAATTGCATTCTACATTTGCCATTATTGGTTTGGAAGAATCTGTTAAGCGATTAAAACGCTATCTTCTATAAGTGAAGAGTGAAGGGTAAAAGTTGAAAAGTGAAAGCTAAAGCAGTTATTTTTTCACAGTGAGAACTTCCGTTCCGGAATAAAGCTCATTTTTTTAACTCTCACTGTCACTTTTCATTTTTCATTCTTTATTCTTACAAAGTAGCTCCATAAGCAAGTGTTACCAGAGCCATTATTGTTTCAAAAATAACCCCGTAATCGTCATCCACATATTCTATAGTCCTTCCATCAAGGCGTTTTGTATGAGGCATTAAAGCAGCGCAATCGGTCATAGAAGTAGAGTGGAATTCAATCTTCAGGCGGATTGGGCTGGAAAAAGTATAGAGGGGAATATCTTTTTGGGCTAAAGATGTCTGAACGGCTTTTACTAAGTCCTCTTTCACGATTATAGAAGAATAATTTTTAGCGGCAAATTTGGCTACTGCTTCTTTTGTTCTGACAAAATGAACCCAGGGCATAGTAACGGCAATTTGTTCTTCCAATGCCTTATCTCCGCTAATTAAAGCAACCGGAACACCTTTATAACCAGCATAAGCGGAATTTATAATTGCCTCGTTCATTGGTATATCATTTATCCAGATTCTAAATATTTTACTGTTGGAATAGGTGTGATCCATATTGCCTTTCCAGGTTCCTGTGCCGGAATGATAACCCAGTAAAAACACCATAGCGTAATCACTATCTAAGGCAGGCATCATATATTGGGGTCGGGGTCCGCCTGAAATAAGCGAAATTCTTTTATCCAAAGCGGTTATTTCGTAGCTTAAATTATCTCCTCCGGCGTGAGAATCGGCAATAGTTATTTCTTCAATAAATTCCTTGAATCCGCTGTATAAAATTGCATTCAGGCAGTCCGTTATATGTGTCTGATAATTTTTTAGGACTTCAGGGCGGTTGGTTTTTTCCTGTTCCCAGTTAAAAGTTCCTGGGATTCCTTCCATATCGGTAGAAATGTAAATTTTCATTGTAGCTCCTTAGCGATTTGTGCGCCGATTATTACATTGTTTTTTAGCAGAGCAAGGTTGCTTTGAACTGATTGCCCTTTTGTTTTTTCCGCCAAAGTTGCCAGCAGAAAAGGAGTTAGTTCCTTACCTGCAATATTTTTTGTTTTTGCTTCAGCAATTGCCGCTGATATATATTTTTCTATTTCCGCAAAAGGAATTTCATCTTTTTCCGGCACCGGATTTGCCACCAGAATTCCTGTAGGATGCGGATACAATTCTCGCATCGTTTGATAGATATTTACAACATCTTTAGCGCTTTCCAGTTTTTCTATCTTTTTCCCGCTTGTTCTTGCATAGAAAGCAGGAAATTCATCGGTTTTCCATCCTAAAACAGGAACGCTATAACTTTCCAGAACTTCCAGAGTGGCAGGAATATCCAAAATGGCTTTACACCCGGCAGAAACAACAATCACCGGAATTTCTGCAAGAGCTTTCAGGTCTGAAGAAATGTCCAATGTTTCGTTCCAGAATTTATGCACTCCGCCGATTCCACCTGTAGCAAAAACCTTTATTCCGGCTTTATTGGCTATCAGCATTGTGGCAGAAACGGTTGTCCCACCGCTTTTTTTCCGAGATACAGCATAAGGAATATCCCGTAAATTAAATTTACCCACCTCTTCCCCGCTTTCCAGTTTGCATTGGAGAATTTCTTTTTCTGCTTCTGTCATTCCAATATGAATTTTCCCGTCCAAAACAATTATTGTAGCTGGCTCAACATCAAGCTCCTGACAGAGTTCTTCCAATGTTTTTAATATATCCAGATTTTTAGGATAGGGCAAGCCATGAGTAAGCACAGTTGATTCCATTGCCAGAATTGGTTTTCGCTTATCAAATGCCCGTTTTATACGCGGAGATATATGTAAAATAAGTTGCATCTTAAGTTACCTGCCCTTTTCCCTGACAGGTTGAAAATAAGAATTAATAATGTTTTTAATTTTTTGCCAGCAGAGTGTCTGTATAAACCTGCTCTAAAATTTCCACCTGAACAGGAATAACCCCCGCAGAAAGCATCCCTATTTCTTTGGCGGCAGCATACGAAAGGTCTATATCTCTACCACGATTGAAGGGACCTCTATCGTTTACACGCACGATAACGGATTTGCTGTTTCGGGGATTGGTAATTTTTAAAAGGGTTTGAAAGGGGAGGGTTTTGTGGGCACAGGTTAAGGCATCGCGGTTATATCTTTCGCCACTTGCCGTTTTTCTGCCCTGAAATCGTTTAGAATAATAAGTAGCGACCATCGTTTCACCTGGAGGATCTCCCGGTGGTTCCTGGGTCTGCAAAGAGTCAATCACAACCACACTTTGGTCTGCAATAAACTCTTCCCCGCTTAAGCTTACCATAGTTTGAGCAATTACCGGCGCAATAAACATTACCTGAATCCCAATTAGGCAAGCCAAAAATTTCTTTTTGTGTTTCTTCATCATTTTCCTTAGCTCATGTGATGGGAGGGATAATTTTTAGAGCCGGGCATATTGTCAAGGAAAAATTTTCGCTATAGGGATAATCCATCTATATTACAATATGTTATACAAATTGCTACTTATTCCATTCTATTTCCCGTAACGACCAGGTAACAACCAAGTAACAATTCCGTAACGAGACAACGGAAGTGTTACGGAAGTGTTACGGAGTTGTTACTTAATCAACTATGCTCCAAACAATTACAGCTCTCAAACCTAATCAGGCAAATTCGTTTCCCGCAGATTTCGCATATTTTACCCTAATTAAGCAGATTTGATTTTTTTATGCCGTAATGAGTCATATTACGCTGTAAAAAAAATCGTAAAGAACAAGGTTGACAAAGCGCAAATGACTCCTGAATTAGAACGACAAGGATGTCGTTCCCTCGGTTTTATAAAGAAATAATTTGACAGAATAAGGCAAAAAAATGGTTTATCACAGAAAGGAAAAATATAAAAAAAAGAGAGGTGTTTGTTATGCCTAAAATGACTGTTGACCCCAATTATTGCAAAGGTTGTGGCTTGTGTATTATTGCTTGTCCGAGAAAGATTATTCGTTTATCGGAAAACATTAATGCCAAGGGCTACAACTATGCAGAGTGTATTGAGCAGGAAAAGTGTACTGCCTGCAAAATGTGTTATATAACCTGTCCTGATGTAGCAATAACAATTGAGAAGTGAGGTTATGAATGTCTAAAATTTTAATGAAAGGAAATGAGGCAATTGCAGAAGCCGCAATTCGTAGTGGTTGTCGCTTGTATTTTGCCTATCCCATCACCCCCCAAAGCGAATTAATTGAATATATGGCGAAAATGATGCCTAAGGTAAATGGCACTTTTATTCAAGCGGAAAGCGAAGTTGCTGCCATAAATATGGTTTATGGAGCTGCTGGAAGCGGAAAAAGAGTGATGACATCTTCTTCCTCTCCGGGTATTTCGTTAAAAATGGAAGGTCTATCTTATATTGCGGGAGCGGAACTTCCCTGTGTAGTTGTTAATGTTCAACGCGGAGGTCCCGGTTTAGGAGATATCCAACCTGCACAAGGTGATTATTTTCAAGCAACCAAAGGCGGAGGTCATGGCGATTATCGTTTAATCGTTTTAGCTCCGAGTTCGGTTCAGGAATTTGCAGATATGGCAAGCGAGGCATTTGATCTGGCAGATAAATATCGCAATCCTGTTATGATTCTTGCCGATGGAATGCTGGGACAAATGATGGAACCCGTTGAGTTTAAACCTGCAAAAACAGATGCAGAATTACAAGAACTTGCCAATCAACATCTTTCCTGGTGTATTTGTCCCAATGAAGATGGAGATAAAAAACACCATCATGAAATAAATTCTCTGGAACTTGACCCCCTGGTTTTGGAACAGCATGTTTTGGGTTTATATAAAAAATATGCGGAAATCCAAAAGAATGAAATTCGCTATGAAACCTATAATATTTCAGATGAAAATGAAGTTTTATGCGTTGCCTGGGGAACTGCCAGCCGAGTTGTAAAGTCGGCTATCAATGAAGTTCTAAAAGAAGGAAAAAGCGTTGGCTTAATTCGTCCCATTCGTGTATGGCCCTACCCTTATGAAGCAATCAAACAAGCAATTGGTAAAAATGTGAAAAAGGTCTATGTTTTTGAACTCAATTCAGGACAAATGGTAGAAGATGTAAAAATTGCAGTAGAAGGAAAGGTTCCGGTTGATTTTTGGGGAAAAGTGGGAGGAGTTGTTTTCACCCCTGCTGAAATCAAAGAAAAACTGGAAGAATGTTTTTAAAGGAAGGAGGAAAAAATGGAAATTATTGCAAAACGCCCTGAAGCACTTACTAAAGTCCCTTTCCATTACTGTCCTGGATGTATGCATGGAGTAGCTCATCGTTTAATTGCTGAGGCAATTGATGAAAATGGTTTAATCAATCAAATAGCCGGTGTGGCACCTGTCGGATGTGCTGTTTTTGCCTATAACTATTTTAATTGTGATATGGCGGAAGCAGCTCATGGACGCGCTCCTGCCGTTGCTACAGGCATAAAAAGAGCCCGTCCCGATATGCATATATTTACCTATCAAGGAGATGGTGATTTAGCTGCTATCGGAACTGCGGAAATTGTTCATTCTGCCAATCGGGGAGAAAAGATAAGCGTTTTCTTTGTTAATAACGCTATCTATGGTATGACAGGTGGACAAATGGCTCCAACAACTTTGCCTAATATGAAAACTACTACCAGTCCTTATGGCAGAAATGTAGATGATATCGGTTATCCTATTCGGATGTGTGAACTTTTAGCAACCCTGGTGGCTCCCTATTATATTGAAAGGGTCTCACTATTAAGCCCAGCCGATATTATTAAAGCAAAAAAAGCTGTTAATAAAGCCATCCGTTATAATAAGGAAAATCGCGGTTTTACATTTATAGAATTTATCAGCACCTGCCCTACGAATTGGGGTTATGAACCAGAACAAGCAAGACAATGGGCAAAAGAAAATATGTTGCCTTTCTTCAAATTAGGTGTTTATCGTGATAAAGGTGAAGGAGTGGAATAATGACTACAGAAATGATTTGTGCCGGTTTTGGCGGTCAAGGTGTTCTTACCATAGGTAAATTCATTGCCCAGGCAGCTATGCAAGAAGGGAAAAATGTTTCCTGGTTGCCTTCTTACGGACCTGAAATGAGAGGTGGAACTGCCAATGTTTCTACGGTAGTTTCTACGGAACCTATTGCTTCTCCAATTGTCAGTTTCCCTGATGTGTTGGTAGCTTTAAATCAGCCCTCTATAGATAAATTTGCTCCTTCTATTCGTCCTAAAGGACTTTTAATTTATAACACTAATATGTGTCCCCACGGTTGTAAGCGTGATGATATTACTAAAATAGCGGTTCCGATGAATGATATAGCGTCCGAAATTGGCAGTATGATTGTGCTTAATATGCTGGCAACAGGTATTATAATCGGAAAAACAGGAATTATCAAATACGAAACCCTGGAAAAGAATTTAACTTCCTTTATGCAAGAAAAAAATCCTGATTTGCTTGCCAAAAATCTTACTGCTATTAAACGCGGAATAGAAATCGCTAAACAATATACTTAAATAGTTCTTTCCTAATGCCGGGAGCCGATTTTTTCTCCTTACAATTTTTTCGGTTCCTGGCACTTTTAGCTTGCTAAATTCTTTCTTTGCTAAAGAGGTAACAGACCTCTAAAGTATATTTTAAATGGTTTCCTGCCTGCGCAGGAATGATAAAGATATTTGGCAAACAAAAATAGCGTCCCATAAATGGAGGATAAAATGGAAGAGATAACTTTAATTACTATTGCCACTTATACCAATCCCTTTGAAGCAGAACTGGCAAAAGGTCTTTTAGAGGATTCCGGTTTTCATCCCAATCTGCTAAATGAACGGATTATGAGTATGTATGCATCCATCGCGGGAGATATGTATAAAATAGAATTGCAGGTTCCCGAAAATGAAGAAAAAGATGCTAAAGAACTCCTGACCGGTCTTGAGGATTCGGACTATGTAACCCGCATTCTGAAAGATGAAGGAGCTCTCTTGGAAGGTCATTTTCAGTTAACATCCGGAAAACATAGCAATCAATATATTGAAAAAGCCAGAATTCTGCAAAATCCTGCTGCGGCTCATAACCTTTGTAAACGCCTTGCAAAACGCTTAGCCGAATATGAATTTGAGGCAATTATTAGTCCTGCTTATGGAGCTATTGCTCTTGGCTTTGAAACAGCTTATCTGATGGGAAAGAACTTTGTGTTTACTCAGCGAAAAGAAGGTGAAATGATAATCCGCAATGGTTTTGATCTTTCCCGTATGCATAAAATAGTAATAGTGGAAGATATTCTCACTACTGGTGGCAGTATTCAGGAAGTTATCTCCTGTGTTCAAAATAAAGGTCTGGAAGTAGTTGTAATTGGTATTCTGATTGATCGTAGCGGAGGTAATATAGAATTCCCCGTTCCCTTGGAATCACTCCTGTGCCTTGAAATTCCTGCTTATGAAAGGGAAAATTGTGATGCCTGCAAACAAAATATTCCCTTAGAAATACCTGGTAGCAGTGATAAATAGTTTATTTTTAATGCTTGCGATCATATTCCGGAGAGCAATTCCACTGTCATTCCTGCGCAAACTGGAATCCTGATAAAGATGAACAACATAACAGCATTTCCAATATGAAAACTATATAGCAAGAGCATCTTTTATGGACAAAACATATCGCATTTCAATCGTTACTTTTTTTTCTAAAGAAGTTCCCTTAGTTATTGATGCCTGTGAATTTTCTCCTATCAGTAAAGAATTGGAGCTGGAACTAATTTGTCCTTCTGAAGATGCTCTAAAATATAAGACGGATAATTTGCAATTAACAGGATTGAACAATATTAATAAACTTCCTGTTCCAACACCTCAGCAGATTTGTTTTTTTGCCAGTCCTGCTTCTTTTCATTATTATTGCAAGCAGGAAAATATAAATTCCTCCTATCTTTATGTCCATCCTGATATGGCAGTTTTGGAGCTTAAAGGCAATAATCCCTTTCATACGGACCTTGCTGAATATGGCTTGTGCCCTTGTGTGCTAAAAGAAGATACTGCTGATGACTTATATGAAAAAAAGGAAAAACTGATCTATTTTAGTGATTTAAGTCAGTTTTTTGAAAATAAAAAACACAACTATGTTTTACTGAGCACAAATTTCCGGTTTATAGAAGCGCTGATAAATATAGATAGTGAAAACTGGGAACTATTTCACCCGGAACTGAATTATCGCAATCTCCGGGTAAATATTGGTAAGCCCCATAGTATACTTCTTAATGCTCAAAAACAGCTATTAAATATGGCACGTCCGTTGGATGATATTTATGACCTCGCAGGAATTCGTTTTTGCCGAAGAAATAACTCTTCCGCCTATTCCTTTTTTGCAGAACACTACGATGACTATATGGCACATGTGGATTATGCCTTGTGGGTGAATAGTATACTTTATTGGTTTAAACAATATTCTCCCTTGAAACTTTCTAAGATACTGGAACTTGCCTGTGGCACAGCAAATATGTCTATTCATTTTGTGCGAAAGGGTTATACTGTTTTTGCCTGTGATAACTCTGTTGATATGCTCAAAATTGCTGCCGGGAAAACAGTAAAACCTAAATTATACTATGCATCTTTAACCGATCCGATTTTAGGTAAAGATTATCAGCTGGTAATTTGTATGTTTGACAGCATTAATTACCTTACTCAAACAAAACAGATAGCCAAAGTTTTGCAGGAGGTCTCTTTAGCTTTAGAAACTGGTGGCTTATTTATTTTTGATATTTCTACTTTGGAAAACAGTATGGATAATTTTGCCCATCTTTGCGATTTGCACCGTTATAGTGATGGTTTAATGATTCATCAGGCATATTTTGAATATATCCAATTAATCCAAAAATCCTCTTTGCATTTCTTTAAAAAGAACATTTTGGGCTATAGCTATCAGTTTGAACAGCATCAGCAAAGGGTCTATTATACTTATGAACTTATTGAGATTATCCGCAATTCACCTCTGAAATTAATTGCCATCCATAGCACAGAAACAAAAACAAACCTCTATCCCAAACATTTAACCACTATTGATGATAAATTCAGTCGTCTGTTTTTCGTTTTGCAAAAGGTGTGATTATGACTATCCTTTATCAGAACGATATAGAGTTCTTTAACACCCACGGTCTTTTTGCCGGAATTGATGAAGCCGGTCGTGGTGCTTTAGCCGGTCCTGTTGTAACCGCAGCTGTAATCTTAAACTATAATACACTTATTGAAGGTATCAACGATTCCAAGTTGCTTACGCCAAAAAAACGCGAAGAACTCTATTGGCAAATTGTAGAAAGCGCTATTGATTATAGTATTGTGGAAATTAGCCCTGCTTATATTGATAGATACAATATTCTGAGAGCAACACTTTTGGGCTTTAAAAAAGCATTTTTCCAATTGAAAAGCAAACCCCGATACTGCCTAATTGATGGCAGAGATATTCACTCGGAACTAAAACCTTATGCCAAAGCAATAATAAAAGGTGATCAACTCTATGCCTCAATTGCCGCTGCCTCTATTTTAGCTAAAGTCCATAGAGATAAACTAATGCTTGCTTATGATGATATCTATCCTGAATATGGTTTTGCTTCTAATAAGGGCTATGGAACTGCCTATCACGCTAAAATGATTTGTAGTTATGGATTATCTCCGATACATAGAAAAAGCTTTAAAATACCGGAAGTCACGAGGTCTTGAGGCCAAGAGGTCAAGAGGTTCTGGAGGAAATGAAGGATGAAAAATGAAGAATGTGAGATGTTTTTACTTATACAATCTCTTTTTCTCTTTTGCTCTTTTCTCTTTGTAAAAATAATTCTCAGTGTTCTCTTTGTAAAAATATTCTCAGTGTCCTCAGTGTTCTCAGTGGTTAAAAAGCGTCAAACTTACTAAGTGGAAGATCAGGTTCCTCCGGCTACACATTCTTTGCGTGCACTTATTTTTTATCTGTGAAATCTGTGTTATCTGTGAGAGATATAAAAAGGCGGAGGAACAGCGTCCTCCGTCTTCACAATAAAGATTCCCACTTTTCTAAACTATCTCATCATCTCGCTATATTCATTTTTTTATTTTATCAATGCCGCTTTCTTTATAAAACTCTCTTTTCCTGCCTGCATCTTTATAAAATATATCCCCGTTCCGCAAACACTACCGGAATTATCTGTGCCATCCCACAGCAATTTATATCTTCCCTTCTCTTTTTGTCCTATAGCAAAACTACGCACTATCTGACCACGGTTATTGTATATTTCAATATTAACATTTGCCGGCTGCTCAAGTTCATACATTATCGTAGCGGAAGGATTGAAAGGATTTGGATAGATTGAACGGATACCCGTAACTAAAGGAATATCCGGAGTTCCATTGTTACCAAATTCATAATTCAAACTTCTTGAACCGTAATATGTAACATAACCATCATAATCCTGAGCTTCCAGCCAGTAATAATAAGTTCCCGGTTCATAAATATCTTTATCTGTATATAAATAAATCTGTTGATGAGAAGTATTACTGGCTCTAATCAAAGGACTTATAATAGTTGCCTGGGATAAATCATCAACTGTTCCCCGATGAACATAATAGCCATTTAACCCTGTCTCCGATTGACTTATCCACATCACATTTATCCCGTATTGAGAATTGAGATTTAGAATAAAAGCAGATAACTGAACGGATAATGTTGGAGGTTTATAAAGAATTACAGGTATTTCTACAATTCCTTTGCCGGAAGCAAAACTAATATTAAATACTACTTGACCTCCATTATTATCAACAATATGCCATTCTTCATTCTGATAGTAAGCACCAAAATCAGCATCTGTCCACATTGTTATAGTCCAATTCTCAATACTGTTATCAACGGAAAAAGTAAAGTCGGTATAAATTAAATCAGGATTTGTAAATTGGGGTATATAACCTGAACCTCTATTACAATTATTATTGATAACAAATTTTATTCCTTTTTCCGTATATTCACGGTCAGCAAGATAATCAAAATGAGGACCGACAGCGCCATAACAATTAATAATACAGGGTTCAGCATAATCAGAGATTACCGTAATATCCTCATTGTATTCTCCTTCCACTAAAGCTTGTTTCAAACGAACATAGATATTTTGAAATGAGACATAACCTCCAACAGGAGTAAGAGTTATTGGGTTTTGAGAATTAAAATATTCTCCACTTTCAGTTGATATTTCATAATGATCCGGAGGAGAAATAATAATATCAGATGCTAAATTATTACCACTTACTGTAAAACTTTGCTCATCAGAAGGACCATAACCCTCATAATAATAGAATACGGTTAAGTCGGGATTAAATACTACAATTTCAGGTTGATATACAGTTCCACTGCAGGTAACAAATTCACTAATTGGGCCACTTATAATACTCACAGTATCATTATAGGTTCCTACTGGTAGGTTATCTTTTAACCTAACATATATTGGTGTTTCTGAAATAGAAAAAAAATCATGATCGGGAGACAATTTTATTGGTTGATCTGAAATATAATTACCATCATCTATAGATATTTCATAATTATTTGGGGCATATATATAAAGGTAATCTAATAAACCACCTCCAGATACAATAAAATATTGTGATGATGAAGGACCTAACCCTTGATAATAAAAACCTGAAAGTTCTTGAGGTTCTACATCTATCCAATAATGAGGAGGTGGACCATCAAAATTCATATTAATATGAGATGGACTTTTAAATTCACACAAATTTACAATTGGGGAATTATCTAAGACGATTTCTTTTTCGCTATGCAACTTTGTTTGTCCCCCAAAAAGAGGGAAAATAACAAATATAAGAAGGGAAGAAAACAATAGCTTTTTCATTATTACTCCTTAAAATAAATTTATTATATAATCACTTTTAAAATCCATTTTTTTTCATTTAGATTTATGTCAAGTTATTTGTACTTTTTCAGATTATTTTTTAACAGAAGGATATATTGTTTGGTATAAGCGAAGAATCAGATTTTGTTCTATATTATTCTATTATCTTTTTAACTATAAGTGTATCCCTTATCTTTATGCTATATTAATCTTTAACCTTTTTAGCTCACCCGTATTTGACTTATTACTAATCAACTAACAGCCAAATAACAATCAAATAAAGAGATTACTGCAATGTTACTTCAGGGTTACGGGGTCGTTACTTTATCATCTATATATCAATTAATTACATATCTTTTTCGGAAGAAGACAAAATAGTTGGCTAATAATTTGAAATTTATCCTAAACAATGCATATTTTTTAGAAATTGTGTTAGTAAATTCTAATTTGCCCAAAAAAAATGAAGGACTCTCAAGAAATATATGCTTTCTGTTTATACCAATTCGAAATTCGGTAACTCAATTACAAAATATGTCTAATAATATCATTTTTTGAATTAAAATTCCTTTGTGATTTATAAGGAAATGGGAATCCAAATAATTTCAGATAAAATAACTGTCTTTTCAATATGAAAATTATATTATATTTCTTTTCTCTATGTAAAAAAATCTAAATAATCGGCATTACCTACATGAAACAAGTCGTCACAAGTCCTCATAATTAAACTAATTTGATGTAAGGATTAAAGTTATTTCAGCAATGATGACTCCTAATTTGTGTAGCCGGAGCTCGCTGAAGCTCCATATCTTTTTTTTACAATGTCCAAACCTTGTTTCACCTTTCCACTGTTCCACCTTTTCACTAACTTGTGGAGGAACGGCGTCCTCCGGCTACACTTTATTTTTCTGTTGTAAAACTAAATCTCTTTTCTCTTTTTCCAAACAATCTCTTTTCTCTTTTACTCTTTGTAAAATAAATTCTCGGTGTTCTCAGTGTTTTCAGTGTTCTCTGTGTAAAAAAAAACCGCCCACAACTTATGAGCGGTTCTAATTATATAGGTTAGTTAATCCGATAGTATTACAATTTTTTCTTAGTTAGGTGTTGCATTGTTTTTCTTTCTTTGTGGGTAATCAAATTCAGGTCAATCACCAAATTACTGGCAACAAAGATAGAAGAATAAGTTCCAAAAAGGATACCCAGGCAGATAGCTAAAGCAAAATCGTGAATTACACTTCCACCCCATAAAAACAAACAGGCAGAAGTTAGAAAAGTAGTTCCACCAGTAATAACAGTTCGGGAAAGAGTATCGTTGATAGAGCGATTGAATACTACTTGGATTGGGTCTTTGCGGTTTTTCTTCATATCTTCACGGATACGATCAAAGATCACAATAGTATCATTAATGCTATAACCCACAATAGTTAAGAGTGCAGCTATAATTTGCATTGTAATTTCTTTTCCGGTAAGAGCAAAAAAACCTACAATTAAAAATACATCATGGAATAAAGCTAAAATTCCCATTAAGCCAAAGGTAAATTCAAAGCGGAACCAAATATAGATAATCATAGCAATTAAAGCAAGCATAACTGCCCAAAATGCCTGAGAGCGTAATTCACTACCAACTTTAGGACCAACTTCATAAATTTCTTCTATCACTTCTTTATTAAGGTCTCTTCCTTGAACATATTCGGGAAAATTTTGCTGAATGATTTCCAATAACTTAGTGCGGGTTTCGGTGGAAAGATCAGTTCCTTTGCCAACGCTTTTTATTTTAATCTGGAAAGTGGAATTAGCTGGATTGCCAATATAGGTTATCTCTGCTTCCGGAAAACCGTTTTTAGTAAGAACTGTGCGTAAATTCTCAATAGGAACAGCAGGAACTTTAGGGTCTAATGCTTTCAAATTAACCGTGGCAGCTATTCCACTGGTAAAGTCAATACTCCAGTTCAAGCCCTTAAAAATTATTCCGCATAAGCTGATTAGTAACAAGGCAATGGAGATACCATAAAACCAGTAACGGCTCTTCACGAATTGGATATTAGGATTCTTTAGAATTCTCATTTTGTTACTCCTTACACACTCAGTTTTGTTCTTTTTCCGGTTAAAACTATATTATCCAATATAGATCGCACTACAACTATTGCCGTAAACATAGAACCCATAATACCAATAACTAAAGTCACGGCAAAACCGCGGATAGGACCTGTGCCAAGATAATAAAGGATTATTCCGGCAATAACGGTAGTCAGATTAGAATCCCAAACCGTTACAAGGGCTCTTTTAAAACCGGCTTCAACTGCACTGCGGGGGGTTTTTCCCAAATCCAGTTCTTCTCTTATGCGTTCAAAAATAAGCACATTGGCATCAACAGCCATACCGATAGTCAGAATAATACCGGCAATTCCAGGAAGAGTAAGAGTAGCACCAAAAGCAGTAAGCATTGCTAAAATAAAACCTACATTTAAGACCAATGCAATATCGGCAATAAAACCGCACAATTTGTAATAAATAATCATAAATAGGACAACAATTATCAAACCGATTAAACCTGCCATAGTTCCCTTACGAATGCTATCCGCACCTAAAGTAGCACCAATTATAGAAGTTGAAACCGGTTTTATAGGAGCAATCAAATTTCCGGTATTGAGCACAATTGCCAGTTCATTTGCTTCCGTAGCTGTAAATCTGCCTGTAATTTGAGCTCTGCCACCGGCAATTCTTTCCTGAATATTCGGTGCAGAATAAACAACTCCATCAAGAACAATGGCTAAACGCTTTCCTACATTATCGGCAGTTACGCGTTCAAACTTTCTTGCCCCCTCTCGTTTCATTTCTATGGAAATATAGGGCTTATTGGCTATCCTGGGATCGGTTGAAGTAGCAGAACCATATTCAACTTTTGCTTTAGCCAGGTCACCACCGGTAAGCTGAGCTGCAGAAGAAAGAACATAGAGGTTTCTATCGGCACGGGGATTTTCCGTATCTGCCTTATCTAAAGCAAGCTGATAACCCATTGGCACCATTTGCGCAAAAAGAGTATCAGCCAGCAAATCCTGAATCAAACGCACATCACTGTATTGAACCTCAAAATCCATTTCTCCGGGACGAATCAGAGAACTGAAAATCCCTTCTCCGGTTTTCAAACTATCTGTAGATGTGGTATCAGCCATTATACTTTTATCTTTCTTTGCCATTTCTGCCAAAACAGGAAATTTATCCAGATTACTGCTGATATTTCTATCAATTGTTTCTATTACTCGTTTGGCTTCATCTTGAGGAGCAACCAGTTTAAACTCCAGCATAGCTGTCTGTTTAATTAAATTTTCAGCTGCTTTATAATCCGAAACACCAGGTAATTGAACCATTATCCTGTTTTCACCTAATTTCTGAATTGAAGGTTCAGCTACGCCAAACTGGTCAATTCGTTCACGAATAATTTTGATATTCTGTTCTACAGCATTTCGGGCATCTGCAGCTGAAAGCTCTGAAGTATCAACTTCCAAAAGTATCTGCATGCCTCCTCTAAGGTCCAAACCAAGCTTTAGATGATGCTTAGACCACCAACTTGGCAAATTGGGAATTACCATAGGAGCCAAAAAAAATGCTGTTACGCAGAAAAATATGATTATGAATAGGCCACGCCAGGAAAACTTTTTCATTGGCTTATGCTCCCTTTTACATTATTATATTCTCTAACAGTTTTACTTTCAGACCCAAAACTTGGATTAGCTCTTATTCGTCAAGAAAAATGTTTGCCTTTATTACTCCAATGCACATTTTTAGGTTGATGTGGACATCAACCTTCTGGATGAACGACATCCCTATCGTTCAGATAACAAGTATGAAAAAAATCCTTGTTAAAAAATGAAGTTTTAAAAAGGTGGCTTTTATATTAGTAATTTAACCTCTATAAGGAGTTTTAGAATGCTGGATCAGCTGAGAAAGAAACAGAAGGTAGTTATTTATATTGTAGCTATCGTATTCATTCTGGGTATGGCTGCTGTTGGAATTGGAGAATTATTATCCCCGAAACCATATCTGGGAAAAGTGAATGGCACCAAAATAACCTACGAGATGTATCAGCAAAAGATACAAGAAATTTATGAGCGCTATGCTGAAATGTATAAAGATCAGCCCATAGATGAAAATATGCGCAGAAACATTGAAAATCAGGCATGGGAAACATTGGTAAACGATATTCTTTGGCAGCAGCAGATTAAGAAACACAAAATCAAAATTACGGAAGATGATGTTTTAACCGAAATGCAAAATAACCCACCACAAGAATTGATGCAAAACGAATCCCTGCAAACCAACGGCAGATTTGATAAATCCAAATATCTTTCTGCTCTGAAAAATAACCCTCAATTTTTTGCCGCAATGGAAGAATATGTTCGGGGATATCTGCCCCGTCAAAAACTGCAGGAAAAAATTAAAGCCCAAGCAGGAATCACTATAGACAGCTTAAAAGCTCAATATGCCAAAGAAACTGATAGCATTTCCGGAAAATTTATCTGGTTTGAACCCAATAAATCCGACCCTGTAACCGTTACTGATGCTGAAATAAAGGCATATTACGATAAAAATAGAGAGACCGAATATAAAAAAGGTCCCGCTTCCCGCATTAAATATCTTGCCTTTGAAGAAAAGCCCTCCGATAAAGATTATGCCTCAGTTAAACTTTTAGCTGAGGAACTTTATAATCGCGCTCGTAGAGGAGAGGATTTTGCTACCCTGGCTAAAGAATATTCGGATGATCCTGGTTCTAAAGATAATGGCGGTTCATTAGGTGTTTTTGGTAAAGGACAAATGGTTCCTGAATTTGAACAAGTAGCCTTTGCTTTAAAAGTTGGAGAAATCAGCAAGCCCGTTAAAACAAGTTTCGGTTGGCATATTATCCGTTGTGACAGCATTGCTACAATTACCAAAGATAATCCTCAAATCAAAGCAAGTCATATACTATTGATAGTTGAAGCATCCGATGAAACCAAAAATGCTATTCTGGATAAAGCTGAATCTGCTGCCAAGTTAATTAAGAAAAAAGGAATTGATGCCGCCGCCAAAGAATTGGGAGTTGAAGTTCAGGAAACGGATTGGGTGCCTCATGATCAAGAATATATTCCCGGCATTGGTAATAACGGAGCTTTGTTACAATTTATGCGTAAAGGTAAAGAAAAAGCAATATCCGATGTAATTACCGATCAACAAAACCGCAAAATCGTTGCCGTGTTAACAGATAACAAAAAGGTCTATTATGAGGACTTTGAAAAGGTTAAGCTACGCATCAAATATCAGCTGGAAAAAGAAAAGAAAGTTGCCAATGTAAAGAAAAAAGCAGAAGAATTCGTTGCCAAATACCCTTCCAGCGAATATTTCTCCGCCGCTGCCAAGGAGGGATGGCAAATAATTGAATTAAACAATCATAAAAGAGAGCAAAGCGTTCCTAATGTAGGACTTTGCGAGGAATTTACCAATGCAGCTTTAGCTTTGGAAGCAGGACAAACCAGCGGACTTATTCATACCAAAGAAGGAAGTTTCATAATCAGTTGCACGGAAAGAATTAAGCCCGATTTCAATGCCTTCGCCAAAGATAAGGAGAGACAGGAACAAATTCGTAAAACTTTGGAAGATGCTGCTTGGAACCGTTGGTATGACCAAATGCGCAAGTCGGCTAAAATAATTGATAACCGCGCAAAATACGGTATTATATAAATGAACAAATTAATGACTGGTGTTAGTGGTGTTAGGGGTGTCTTTGCGGACACCCTTAATCCTATTATAGCAATAAAATATGCAGCTCATTTTGCAATTCTGCAGAAACAAAGCTATCCTGAACGGAAACCGGAGATTATTGTGGGAAGAGATAGTCGCACAACCGGCAAAGCAATGTTGCACAGTATAATTTCTGCCCTAATAAGTGTAGGTTGTGATGTAACGGATTTGGGCATTGTTTCCACTCCTACTCTCCTATTGAAAGTTCAGGAATCAGATGCCATTGGAGGTATAGCCATCACTGCATCACATAATCCACCGGAGTGGAATGCAATGAAATTTGTAGATGCAGATGGAATGTTCTTAAGTCCTGAAAAGGCGGATAAATTCCTGTCCTCGGTAGAAGAAGATATTCCCTGGGCAAAGTGGAAAGCAATGGGAGAATTAAAAATAGATAATACTGCCATACAAGAACATATAGCCAAAATTTTAAACATTCCCTATTTGAACATTGAACAAATCCGTTCCCGTCAATTTAAAGTGGTTCTGGATTCCGTAAACGGCGCTGGTGGTTTGATTTCCCCACTTTTACTAAAAGAACTTGGCTGCACTGTTTATGAAATAAATAGCGAGCCCAACGGGATTTTTGCCCACATAGCAGAACCCTTGAAGGAAAATTTAGGTCAGTTGGAAGAAACTGTTAGCTTTTTTAAAGCGGATATAGGTTTTGCTACAGACCCCGATGTTGACCGCCTGGCAATTGTTTCCGAAGAAGGAAAATGCATCGGAGAAGAATTGAGCGTTGCCTTAGCCGAGCTTTTTGTGCTTCCCAAAAAGAAGGGAGATATCGTAGTAAATCTTAGCAGTTCAATGCTTTCAGATGATATTGCCAAAAGCTTTGGCGTGCAAGTTCAGCGGACAAAAGTCGGCGAAATAAATGTCGGAAAAAAAATGCAGGAAATAAATTCTCCTATCGGGGGTGAGGGAAATGGCGGAATTATCTGTCCTGATGTACATTACACCCGTGATGCCATTGCCGGAATGGCTCTGATTTTAGGTTTGCTTGCGGAATCAAATAAACCGCTTTCCGCTATTGTTGATAGCTTGCCAAAGTATTATTTTGCCAAGGATAAAATAACGGTGGATGCCTCATTGATGGAGACATTGATGAATAATGCTCCCTCTTTCTTTCAAAACTATCAACTGGATACTCGGGATGGAATTAAAGCAATTGGAGAGAAACACTTTATCCATATTCGCAAATCAGGAACCGAACCCATTATCCGTATTTATGTGGAAAGCGATTCCCCGGAAAAATCCCGTGAACTCTGTGAGAAAGTGAAAACAATGCTTGGAGAAATTAATACCTTGAAAGACAGTGATAACGAAGCAAGAAAAAAGTGAATAACTAATAGCAAACAACCCAAAAGTATAATTAACCACAGCGATTTGCTGATCTAAACCCTATTTTATTCCAAATAATCAAGTTGAAATAATGTTCAATATGGTTTCCACATTGGAGAAGCAATTATTCTTTTGCAGAAACAACATTGACTTTTCAATTTAAGACAATTTTCACTATCCTTACTTAGCTTAAAGCGTTAATCAAGCGTTAATCTAACCTTAATCAAGCGTTAATAATTAACGCTTGATTAAGGTATGATACACCCAAGATTGATGCTTTCCAGAAAGGACAAAAAAACGCTTTAAAATTACTTGCGGAGGAAAGGCGTCCCCTGGTTACACACTTACATTTCTTTTTCTCTTTATTAAAAAAATATCTCGGTGTTTTCGGTGGCTAAAAAAGCAGAGGAACGGCGTCCTCCGGATATACACTTACATTTTTCTTAAATGAAAAAATCTGTGTTATCTGTGTTATCTGTGAGAGCCAAAACCCTATCTGCGGGAGAAGAAAAAGATATCAAAATCATAGCCGATACTTAAGAAACTATGCACTTTCTTATCCTTATTCAAAGAAACATATAGTTTGGTAGGTAAAATAGAATTTTTATAACCCAATCCTAAATATCCGCAATATTCCCAATCCTCAGCATTACTCCAAACATCCTTTTCGGAATAGCGCATACCTTGAAATCCGGCATCAATAAAATAGCGGTTTTTAGGCAATGAAGAAAACCCAAATGATAAAATTTGATAGTGGGGAGCACTAACTTCATATCTGGAATATCCCATAAAGCCATCTGTGCCACTGATTATAAAAGGATCAAGTATATCGTGTTCCGTAGAATTTAAATAACTGCCATAATAGATTGAGGAATGGACACTGAAAATATTTCTAACAGGAACATAAAACTCTGCCCTACCTTGAAAACAGCTATAAATAAAATCACTAATTTCACTATAGCGAGCAAAATTGAACTTTCCGAAAACCCTGGCTCCGGAGGTCGGAAAAATAAAATCATCCAAACTCTCGTGATAACCCTTTATACCAAAACCGCTAACTACCGAACTTTCAGGTAATAATGGGGTTTGGGAAATATCGCTGTGAAGATTTGTTTGATCCGTATAAACAAAAAATTCCGCAATAGCAAGGTCTTTAGCAAAAACTCCTACTCCTGAATTGATACCGAATTCCGTAGATTTAAAGCTATTGATTTTATGGTGCTCGCTATAATCATAGATGGTTTTTTCGCCTACATAAGGGAAAAGACGATAATAGGCACCCCACTCTTCACCGAAGTTTTTCACATAATCAACATTTAACTCATTTCTTCCGCCCAGTTTTAATTCTGCCAAAAGGCGGGAATTTTTGAGCAGATAGTTATTTAGAGAAAGAACAAGTCCTGCCATCAGCTTTTCTTCGCTATTGTAAACTAAGTTTACAGCTAGTTGTTTACGTTCCCGTTCTTTCACATAGATATAGAGATCATATTGATTGTCTTGTTTTTTTTGGAGAACCGGATAGATGGTCTTAAAAAGTTGTGAATTCCAAGCATTAATACAAGAATTAGCAATTTCTTCACTGCTATAGGTTTTCCCTGTTTCCAAACCCACATATTCTCTTACTTTGGAAGGACTGATATTTTTATTTCCCTGAACATTGATTTGAGTTATATAAAAACTATTCAGCTCCTTGTCAAAGGTAGTTATTTTCGGACTGGAGGAATAAAATTCATTCTTAAAAGCCCTTATTTGATCAATCATTTGTCTGGCAGATTCCTCTCCGGCAGCAATAATATCCTGCAAATGTTGATAATCGGTAGAAACAAATTGCGTAAGTTCCGGTTCAATCAGCAGGTCACATTCATCCAAATGTTCTTTCAGATTGCGAGTTATACCGATATTAATGGTCTGGTCTAATATTTCTACCAGGTTATTAATTCTTTCCTCATCGCGCAAGGTAGAATTAACTTTTATACCCAGAACCTTATCCGCTCCCATTTGGTGTAAAAGGTCAATAGGCATATTTTGGGAAACCCCGCCATCTATGTAATAGTGACCATTCAGTTCAAAGGGCTCAAACAAACTTGGAATGGATATAGAAGCACGCAATGCCTGAAGTAAAGACCCTTCTGTAAAAGAAACAGCTTCGCCGGTTAATAAATCAGTTGCATTACAGATAAAAGGAATAGGCAGTTCATTAAAATTCTGAATTTGAGAAGCGGATGCGGTTAATTTAAATAGTTCCAGATTAAGATTATTACCTACATAAACGGAAGAAGGGAGTTGCGGAACCCAGGATTCATTAAGTTCAAAAACAGCATTTCCATAAGGTGCCCAGCGTTTTTGTCCGATATAAAGGTCTTTTCTTTGATGTGTATCCCGCGTCAATTCATTCCAATTCAATTTCAGACACATTTCTTCCAATTCGGTAGCAGAATAACCCATTGCATAAAGAGCTCCAATAATAGCTCCAATACTGGTTCCAGCTATATAATCTGGATGAATGCCTTCTTCTTCCAAAACCTTTAAAACACCAATATGGGCAAAACCTCTTGCTCCACCTCCACTTAAGGCATAGCCAAGTTTTTCGGCAGTTAAGCTATTCAAAAGGAAGATGAATAACAGTAGGATAAGTGACTTCTTCACAGTGTTCATAACAATTATAAGTTACATATTCCTTTGTCCTGCCTGCGCAAGTAGGAATCCATAAATCCACCTAAGAATGAACATAATAACTGCATTTGTTCAATGAAAACCATATCGGTTAGGCATTAAAATGTTTCTTTTTCCGTCTCAGCATGTTCAGTTGTTGCTTTTGGGGGTGGTGCATATTTATATTCCAGGCGTCCAAAAACCACATTTGACTCTATATCAATAGGTTTTCCCTGGAGTTCAGGTCTTTTGGAAGGAAGAATAGTTGAGCCAAAAACAGATGTAGGATTAATATTGAAGGCAATGCTATCCGGTAGGATAACTGTTCCCGAACCGAAAACCACATTAATCTCTACATCTTTTGCATCGGCAGGAAGATCAGTGAGGTCAATTATGCCTGAGGAAAAGATGATATTATATTCGTTGCGGGAACTGCTATAGTTAATAGTACTTTCTCTGGAATAATGTTTTGGCTTATTATATTTATGCGTTTTAATACCGAAGAGTAGTTTAATACCAAACATAATGATAATAATGGCAATAAACACTCTCACCAAAGGAATATGAAGGTTAAATCCTTTCAAAAAAATGGATAATCCCAAAAGGATTATCAGTAAACCCCAAAAGATATTGCCAAAAATAAAATCCATTTTCATTTCCTTATCCTTTTTATTTTATATTTTTATTCCCTGCCTCCAGGCAGAGTAAAGAATTTCTATATCTTCATCTATATGGTTATTTACAACAAATTCTGCCTTGCCTGAAACATAACCCAGTTCGTGATATTCTATGTTATGTTTTTCGGCAGTTTCTTTTATGGCTTGGCAGTTTTCCGGAGGCGCACTAATTAAAATTCTACCGCCTGCTTCACCAAAATAGACCTTAGAGGGCTTATCCGAAAAGGCAAAATTCAGTGTAGCTCCGAAAATATTATCCGGAGCAAAACAGCACTCCAATAGAGCTACTAATAATCCGCCATCGGAAACATCATGAGCGCTATTTATTAAGCTATTATCAATCAGTTCCAAAATTAAATCCTGCAAGCGCAGTTCCTCTTCCAAATCAATTTTGGGTGGTTTGCCGGCAACCTTATTAAATTGTATTTTAAGATATTCACTCCCTCCCAAGTCCGCTTGCAAAGAACCCAGAAGAATAATTCTTGTGTTTTCCTTTTTGAAATATTGATTTGTTGCCTTACGAAAATCATTCATCAAACCAAGCATTCCGATAACAGGTGTAGGATAAATTGCTCCTTCCGGATTTTCATTATAGAAAGATACATTACCTCCGGTAACTGGAGTTCCTAAAATTTTACAGGCATCACTCATTCCCCGAATTGTCTCACTGAAACAATAATAGACCTCCGGCTTATAAGGATTGCCAAAATTCAGGCAATTAGTGATGGCAATTGGTTTAGCTCCACTACAGACAACATTTCTGGCGGATTCTGCAACGGCAGAAACTGTTCCCGCATAGGGGTCTAAAAAACAATATCTGCCATTACAATCGGTGCTTAAAGCAATTGCCATATCCGTATCCAAAATTCTAATTACAGCGGCATCCGAACCTGGTTCTACAACAGTTCCAATTTGCACCATATAATCATATTGATAATAAACCGGAAAGCGACTGCAAAGATTGGGAGAAGAAATAAGCTTAAAAAGAACTTCTGCATAATTTGAGGGCTCGGGAACTTTATCCGGATCAAAATTATGTAATGCTTCAAGGTATTCAGGGTATTTGCTTGCGCGTTTATAAACCGGTGCTGAGCCACCTAAAATAAGTGTTTCAGCTGGAATTTCCGCTACTTTTTCTTCTCCATAAAAAACCCGGAGTATTTTATCAGCGGTAACTTTACCAATTTGAACTGCATCTAAATCCCATTTGGCAAATATGGACTTGATGCGTTCCAGATTTTCCGGTTTCACAATCACGAGCATCCTTTCCTGCGATTCCGAAAGCATAATTTCATAGGGTGTCATTCCTGTTTCTCTTTGCGGAACAAGAGAAACATCAATTTCCATACCTACATTTCCTTTTCCTGCCATTTCTGAACTGGAACAGGTTAAACCCGCAGCTCCCATATCTTGAATAGCAACAATAAGCCCTTCCTCAATTGCTTCTAAAGTTGCCTCCAGCAACAGTTTTTCCAGAAAAGGGTCTCCAACCTGCACAGCTGTTCTTTTTTCTTCGGATTTTTCACTCAAATCCACAGAGGCAAAAGTAGCTCCATGAATTCCATCTCGTCCTGTTTTTGCGCCTACAATGAGGACTGCATTCCCAATTCCGGAAGCAGCTGAACGAGCTATCTTATTATGTTTCACGATTCCTACAGCCATAGCATTAACTAAAGGATTGCCTTCATAGCTATCTTCAAAATAGACCTCTCCTCCAACGGTGGGAACTCCGAAACAATTTCCGTAATCTGCTATGCCTCTAACAACTTCTTTCAATAGATGCTGAACTTTAGGATTTTCCGGCTTGCCAAAACGCAAAGAATCCAGAACAGCAATGGGTTTGGCACCCATAGTAAAAATATCTCTTAAAATGCCTCCTACACCTGTAGCAGCACCATGATAGGGTTCCAAAGCAGAAGGATGATTATGGCTTTCTATTTTAAAAGATATTGCTAAGCCCTGTCCAATATCAATCAAACCGGCATTTTCTTCTCCCGCTTTGGCTAAAATAAAGGAGCCCTCTTTAGGAAGGGTCTTTAATAATAAAGCGGAGTTTTTATAACTTGCATGTTCACTCCACATTACACTGAAAATACCCAGTTCTACAAAAGTCGGTTCACACTTTAGAATATCTAAAATGCGTTCATATTCTTCAGGGCTTAAGTTATGCTCAGCAACAAGTTCGGGTGTTATTTCATCCTTTTTCATAAAACTAACTTCTATATCCTCAATTCATTATTTTTCAGCTTTTCCGTTAACCTCCGTAAACGGTCTTCAATAATTTCACAGGTTTTTTTATAGCTTTCCAGATTATTTCCAAAAGGATCATCTATATCACCCTGTTCGTCAACTATTTCATTCAGAGTCCAAATCCTGCGTGCATTATTGGGATAGGCACTGCGCAATAAATCACGCTGTCTTTCTTCCATCGTTAAAATCAACCAACTGGAGGAAATCAACTGGGGAGTAACTTGTTTAGAAATATGTTGTTCAGCATCAATAATGCCTCGTTCCAACAGCAACTGAAGTGATTCTAAGGAAATCATCCGTCCTCCGGGAAGCAAACCGCAAGAATCTGTTGCCAGTCCTAAATTGTGTTCTCTAATCATCTTGCGGAATAGCTTTTCCGCCATTGGAGAACGACAAATATTGGCTGAACAGACAAACATCACTACCGGTAGTTGAAACGCCTGTTTTATTTCATAAAAAGGAATAGAACCCTCTCGCAAACATTTTATATCGTCATTACTTCCGCTTTCTTCAGAACCGATATATTCTATAATAGTAGAAGGTTCGGATGGTCTTTTCATTTCCCGGGAAGAAGGCAGTAAAGCAAAATCAAACCAGGAATCATAATTACGCACAATTCTCTCATAATTTTCTTCCGGCATCAGACCTGAAACATTAACGCTGGTACTGATAAGGGGTTCTCCCAGCAAAGAAATTAAAGCTCTTAAAGCAGGATCGGAAGGAACTCTTAAGGCAACTTTATTTCCCCTTTTTATTCCGGCAAATTGAGGGTCATCATAGTTAAAAATTAGGGTTAGATTTCCAGGCCAATACTGATTCATCAAAGGTCTAATAGGTGCAGGAATTTTATCTTGTTCCAAAACACTCATATCGGGAATAAGAGCAATAAAACCCTGTTTATCCGCTCTTTGTTTTAGTGTTTCTATGCGAGCAATTGTTTCTGAAGAGGAAAGTCGGCAACCGATTCCCCACATTGAACCGGTCCAATGCAAAATAGTAGAATGGATTAGCGGATTATTAGCAATAAATTTTTCCAGCTTGCGTAAGCCGGGGTCTTTCAAAACAAGCATTATTTCTTCCTCCTCATTCCAAATACGGTATAGGATTGATAGCTTTTCCATCTTTACGCAGTTCAAAATGTAATGAGGGTTCACTTGCCGAGCCGGTCATTCCGCTTTTGGCAATGGTTTGACCTCTTTTTACTTTAGTTCCTCTGCTTACCAGTAATTCACTGTTATAGGCATAAAGAGTGAAAAAGCCGTTTTTATGATCAATAATAATAAGTTTGCCCTGTCCACCGTAGCGATCAGCAAAAATTACTTCTCCATCATCAGCAGCAACTACTTTTGTTCCTTCTTTGGCGGCAATATCAATTCCGTTGCTAACTACGCTTGTTCCATATCCTCGGGTTTCCTGTCCGAAACTACGAATTATTTTTCCTCTTAGGGGCCAGGAGATTTTTTTGCCGGTAAATTGATAGCTTGGTGGTTCTTTGCCTTGTTGTTTCATCAATTGAGCGATGAGACCTTCCAATTCAGCGCTGTCCTTTTTCAGTTTTTCCACCTGTGCCTGTAATCTTTTCTGTTCTTCAGTTAATTTTTGGCTTTGACTGGATAGGGTTTTAATCTGTTTTTCGTAGCTGGATTTTTTAGAGCTTTCTTCGCGCATACCGCGAGAAACCTTTGTAGCATGAGCTTTATGAAGTTCCTGAACTTGTGTAAGCGCAATCTTATAGCCGGAAAGAATATCTATTTTTTGTCTGGTGCCTTGAATAAAATCCTTCAGTAAACGCTGATCACGATGATTTATATTTAATTTCTTATAGGACTTATCCACTCTCAACAGCAAATCCAGTTCCGCATTTTGTTCTCTGTGCATATCCTGCAAACGCATTTCCGTAACCGCAATTCTTTGCTGAACTGATTTAAGAGAATCCTGCACAATTTTCTCTTCCGTTTTCAGCTTTTGCAGGTTTTTTTCCGTTCTTTGTTTCAGAGAAGCAGTTCGTTTTATCTCACTTTCGGTTTGCTGTTTTTTGGTTTGGGTCTGTTTCACTTTTTGTTCTGTGCTTTCCAATTGGCGTTGCATTTCTCTCAATTGCCGCATTTTATCTTCCAGTTCATCGGCATAACATAGTGTGAAAAAAGCACATAGCAAAATTATTAGACATTTACGAGGCATTATATTCTCCCCTCAAAAATCTCACTGCCAGAATTTCCAAGTGTCCTATAAGTGTCAATCCTATTTTTCGTTTTCCTGTTTTAGATGGTCTCTTAGAAAGTCGTGATATTCCTGATTATTAAAAACCAAATAATCATGAGAACCTTTATGAGCATAGCCCTGAGAGTCAATAAAAAGCACACTGTCAACATAATGCAGGGTAGAAAGACGATGAGAAATTACGATAGCGGAAATATCAGGATAATTTTCCCGTAGTGCCTGCCAAAGTTTTTCTTCATTTTCTGCATCCAGGGAAGCAGTTATATCATCTAAAATAAGCAGTTGCGGTTTTTTTATTAAGGCGCGGGCAATGGTTAATCGTTGTTTTTGACCACCGGAAACGCTAAGTCCTCTATTTCCTACAAAGGTATTATCTCTATCCGGAAAAGAAGCAATTTCATCTTCCAGCTGAGAGGTTTTAACTGCAATTTGGTAATCCTTTTCAGATGCTTGTTCTACCGCAAAAAGGATGTTATCTTTCACCGAACCACCAAAAAGAAGTGGCTCCTGGGGAACATAGGCAACAATATTACGCAGGGATTTAATATCTATTTCATTTATGGGTTTTCCATTGATTTTAATGATGCCGCTATTGGCTTTCAGCAGTCCTAAAATAAGATTGGCAATAGTAGTTTTTCCGCTGCCTGTAGCTCCTAAAATAAGCATTTTTTCTCCCCTGCCAAGTTCAAAACTAACATTTTTAAGCACGGGAGAGGGCTTATCGGGATACTGAAAAGATACATTTTCAAAAGATAATGTGGAGAATTCCTTTACCTTATGATGACCCTTAAATTCATCATTCAAGGTAGGATAATTCTTCATTTCCTCCAAACGGTCTATATTTACAAATGCCTGTTTGCCTGAAACAAAGAGCTGAGGCAAGTCAATTAACGGATAAATCATCATAGAAAGATAGGTGTAAAACAGGAAAAAAGTGCCCACCGTAATTTCTCCTTTCACGGCAAGATAGCCACCGAATAGGATAACTCCAATTTGAGCAATGTAGTCAATATATTGCCATATTAAAGAAAGAATGGCATTTAGTTTCACCATACTCATTTCCGTTTTGAACCTTTTAGCAAGCGCAATATCAAAAAAGCGGTTATATTTTTCTTCGCTCACAAAGCTTTTTACAATCCTGATTCCCGAAAAACTCATTTCCAGTTGATTATTGATAGCGGAAATTGCCTGCTGATTACGATTGTAATTCGTATAAACCTTGTCCGCTGTGAAATAGAATATCAGCATCATAAAAGGGAGAGGAGCTATAGAAAGAAGGGTAAGTTTTACATTGATGCTGAACATCACAACTAACGCAAATACAATCATACTGAAAGAATTGAAAGCCCGAAAAATGCCGGAACATAAAAACCAGCTAACTCTTGGATAATCGGAAAGGTCATCTGTTAAACGGGTAACTATATCTCCTGTTCTGAATTTCTGGAAGAAACTGAAATCCTTAGTTAAAATATGTTTAAAATAAAGCACCCGCAAAGAATGCTCAAAACGCATATTTACCCAGCCCCTAATTCCGGGATAAAGGCCTGTAACAAGTTGTGCCAAACCGATAGCAAACAGAATTTTAATAATTCTATAAACCGCTTTCATCGGTTCCGGATATTTTTGCGGAAACTGTAAAATGTCCTTCAGCAGGTCAAGCATTTCTTTGAAAACATAAGGAAAAGCAATAGACACAAAGGAAGACAGAAGGGTCAAAACCACCATTATGAGCACAAACCATTTTTGTGCCTTATACTGTTCCAGAATCCATTTTATGTGTTTATTCATCCTGCACCTTCAACATTTGCAATTCCACCAGCTTTTGATATTCAGGAGAGGTCTGTAACAGCTCGTTATGTTTACCTCTGGCAGTTATTCTACCGTCACTGAAATATAAGATTTCATCGGCATCCAAAACGGAAGTAAGTCGGTGAGCTACAACCAGAGCTGTTTTTCCGGAAAGCAGATTTTCCATTGAGCGTTGGATTTTTGCCTCGGTTTGAGGGTCTATGGAAGCCGTTGCTTCATCCATAATAATTATTTCCGCTTCAAAAGCCAGAGCTCTGGCAAAACTAATCAGTTGTTTTTCACCCTGGGAAATATTCTGTCCCCGTTCTGCTAATTCCGCATTAATTCCTTCAGGCAGTTTTTTTATAAAATCATCCAATTGGACAATAGAAATTGCTTTTTGCACCTTATCTTCGCTAATCTGGTCGTTGTAAACGCGCACATTTTCCAAAATACTACCAGGGAAAAGATACACATCCTGCAAAATAAGTCCAATCTTTTTCCGCCATTCCCTAAAATCCATTTCGCTTAAAGGAACGCCATCAATTAAAATTCTGCCTTTTTCCACAGGATAAAAACCGCATAACAAACTTACCGTAGTTGTTTTACCACTGCCGGAAGGACCGACTAACGCTATTTTTTTGCCTTTGGGAATAGTAAATGATATATCTTTCAGCACCCATTCATCTTCTTTATAGGCAAACCACACATTTTCAAACTTTATTTCCTGTGCAAAAACAGGTATTTTCGTTCCTGTATAGGTATCATCTTCTGTTGGCAATTCCGTTAATTCCAATATCCTTTTTAAGGAAGCAAAAGAACGCTGAATCTGCATCACATTTTCCGAAATTTGCATCAGGGGCCAAACAAGCTGATATATATACTGAATAAAAACAATCAGAATTCCTACAGTTAAAGTCCCGGCTATAATTTTAGGAGCAGAAACCAGAATCACAATGATGATAAAAACCACATTGACCATAAAACTGAAGATACTTTGAGAACCGTATTCAATTACTTGAGTATGTACTTCCACTTTTTTCTTTGCTAAGGATGCCTTTTCCACATCTTGTAAAGCTTTCTTTTCCTGATTTAATGCCTGAATCATTTGAATGCCTTGCACATAATCCGTTATTTTGGCGGTAATTATGGCATAACGTTCCCGAATCAGACGAAAGAATTTATTCAGATATTTGAACAAAAACCAGTAGCCAATTCCACAAAGAATAATTGCCGGCAAAATATATATCGTAATTTGCCATTGAAGAATGAAGAGAATAACAAAACCACCAATGAAAAACAATACATTGCCAATTATCGTAATAGACAAATCCGAAAACAGAACTTTTACCCTTTCACTATCACTTTCCACCCGAGCAATAAGTTCACCTACGGGCTGTTTATTGAACCAGGAAACAGGTAACTTCAATAAATGACTGAACACATTACCTTTGAACTTAGTGATGATTTTTATGCCTAAACGCGATAATAACAAAATCTGCAAATAGGAAAGAAGACCGGAAAGCAAAATCACTATTACAAAATATGCGCCATACTGAAACATCTGCGCCATATTCTTATCCGGAATACTGTGGTCAATAATTTGTGCTAAAATAAGTGGATTGAGCAAGCGTAAACCAGAAGTTACAAGCATTGCAAAAAGTCCAAAGATGAGCAAGCCCAAATCCTTCTTCACAAAAGGAAAGAGGAGTTTCAAATAATATGTGAATGTCAGCTTGTCTTCAGCCACTTTTTACACCTTTTTTCTGCTTCTTTTTATAGTGATTTATACAAAAAATGGTCGGGATGAGAGGATTTGAACCTCCGACTTCTCGGTCCCGAACCGAGCGCGCTAACCGGTCTGCGCTACATCCCGATCTTTAATCTGCACTAAAATTGTTATTGTCTTTTTCTGTCAAGCAAGAACTTTTGCCTCAATCATTAAAAACTTGCCTTGTTTATGTTACTCGCAACATACAGTATGGCAACATATTACAGTGGTATTTTCCCTTTTTATGATTTTCATCCCCTGCATATTTTGGTTTTAACTTTATATTTGTTTTTATTCCAAGCTGTTATACCGTTTTTTCTTGCCTTCCTTAATAGCATTGCTTACCCATTGCTTACCCATTGCTAATGGCATTAGTATTGGGTGAGCAATGCTTCCGTAATGCAGGTAAGAATAATCAGCCAATGCAAGTCAGTAAAAGCGAGGAGTCGTTATTATGTAAGTCAGAAATCATCATCCGGATTTATAAAATAAAAGGATTTCCGTGCTATAATGGGCACAATTTCTTTCTTTACATTCGGCATTCGGATTTTCCGATAAAAAATGTTCCTTGACAGTTATGTATTGTTTATTAAAAGGAAAATATGAAAGTAATTGGATTAAATGTATGAAGATAGCTACTACTCCCCGAGTCCTTTACTACCATATTGTAGCCGATAAATTCCCGGAAATTTATCCTAATGGTATTAGTGTCTCCAATTTTTTTAGGCAATTGGGACAACTAAAACGCCGGGGATATAAATTCCGGTCGTTAAGTGAAGTTTTAGCAAATCCGAAAAAATTTAACGCTAAAGACATAGTTCTAACTTTTGATGACGGTTTTTCAGCTAACTATCCTGTTCTTATGTATTTAGGTAAAGAGTATAATATTAAGCCGACTGTTTTTTTGATTGGTAAATGCATTGATAACAAAGAAATGGCATGGAATCATAAATTGCTTTTAATGAAACGCTATTGTTCGCCGGTAAAACTTTCAGCGCAAATAGACAATTATGTTCCCGGAGCAACAATATCATCTTTTTTTTCCCGCATTGAAATGTCTGAAAAAGATACCGTTACCGATTTCCTTTGGAAGGAAGTTATGCCTTTTTCAGAAAGCGATTATCTCCAAAAACATAAACCCTTTCTTTCGCTTACCCAGATGAAAAGTTTACAAAAAGCCGGTGTGGAATTTGGCATCCACAGCTGGTCTCATCCAGATTTTTCGCGTTTAATTTATCCTGAAGCATATACCGAGCTTGATTTGTGCTTTAAACAAATGGAAGAATTATCCGTACCTTGTAAGCGTTATTTTGCCTATCCTTATGGTCGCCCTGCCCAAAATGAAATAGAAACAAGATTGATTAAAAATTTTCAGCTCTCTGCCACTTTTGGAATCAGCTATGGTCTTGGTGATAACAGTTTACCCTATACACGCTGGCAAAGAATTAAAATGGATGGTAGGAAATTAACCAATCAGCAACAGTTCCTGCTTATGCCCTGGTTGCGTTCCATAAAAGCATCCAGGTTTAATTTTTTCTGACCGCACACAACTTTTTTCATTGACAATTTTTGTGAGAGTTACCAAAATGACAAAATCAATAAAAATTATACATAGCTTTTTTGAAAATAAGGAATTAGAGGTAGTATATGAATAATATCCCTGTCTTATGGCTTATTGCACCTTTAGGTGCTATTCTGGCTTTAATTTTCGCAGCAATTTTCTTTCGTCAGGTAAAAAAGCAAGACCCCGGCAATGCTAAAATGCAGGAAATTGCAGGTTATGTTAGGGAAGGTGCTTTTGCCTATTTAAAGCAACAATACAAAGGTGTAGGTATATTCTTTATCATTGCTTTCATTGTTTTTCAAATAATGGCTTGGGGCTTAGGTGTTTTGCATTGGTTAATTCCCTGGGCTTTTTTAACCGGTGGTTTTTTTAGTGGGTTAGCCGGTTATATTGGTATGAATATGGCTACCCTTGCTTCTAATAGAACAACTCAGGCATGCACTAAAGGACTGAATAAAGGTTTACGGATAGCTTTTAGAGCGGGCAGTGTTATGGGATTAACAGTAGTGGGTTTGGCTTTAATTGATATTTCTGCCTGGTTTTTTATTCTCAACCTGTTGAAATTCCCTCTGCAACAAATTACGATAATTATGCTTTCTTTTGGAATGGGTGCTTCTACACAAGCCCTTTTTGCTCGTTTGGGTGGAGGAATTTTTACTAAAGCAGCAGATGTAGGTGCCGACCTTGTAGGCAAAGTAGAAGCTAATATTCCGGAAGATGACCCGCGCAATCCTGCTACCATAGCAGATAATGTTGGAGATAATGTTGGTGATGTTGCAGGTATGGGAGCCGATTTATATGAAAGTTATGCCGGTTCAATTTTGGCTACAGCAGCCTTAGGAATGAGCGCTGTAACAATGTTAGGTCCAGCTTATGCCGACTGGGCAGTGAAATTTGTGGTAGCACCAATGATTCTTGCTGGTTTGGGAATTATCCTTTCCATTATAGGTATTTTTACCGTCAGCACCAAAGAAAATGCCGGTCCCAAAGAATTGATGTTTGCCTTAAATAAAAGTGTCTATTCCAGTTCCATTTTAATTGCTATTTGTGCTTTTTTCGTAACTAAAGCGTTGCTTCCGCCCGATTATTATTTTGGTGTATTTATTTCAACAGTAATTGGATTGGCAGCTGGAATTTTAATCGGATTTTTTACCGAGTTATTCACTTCTCATAGTTACAAACCAACACGGGAAATAGCTAATCAGGCAGATTATGGTCCCGCAACTGTTATCCTGGAAGGTATGTCTGTTGGAATGCGTTCTACTGCAGCTCCGGTTTTAATAATAGTAATAGGTATTCTTGCCGCTTTTATTTGCAGTCACGGTTTTTCCTCTATTGAAATGGGTTTATATGGAATTGGTTTTGGAGCGGTCGGAATGCTTGCTACTTTAGGTGTAACTTTGGCAATGGATGCCTTTGGTCCTATTGCTGATAATGCGGGCGGAAATGCACAGATGTGTAATTTGCCTGAAGATGTTAGATTGATGACCGATAATCTTGATTCGGTAGGTAATACCACTGCTGCTACAGGAAAAGGTTTTGCTATCGGGAGCGCTGCCTTAACTGCTATGGCTTTGCTTGCTGCCTATCTGGATGAAGTTCGCGGAGCTTTAACTCTGGTAGGTAATAAAACAGGAAAAGCTGTCTTTTTACACACTAATTACAATACCAAATTCACCGAAAATATTCCCTTGGCAAAGGCATCAATTGCGGATTTTATACAGTTCTTCCAAATTCATATTCTAAATCCCAAGTTTTTACTGGGTGTTTTCATTGGTGCTATGGTTGCCTTTGTATTTTCTTCACTCACTATTAAAGCAGTTGGAAGAGCTGCAGGTGAAATGGTAAAAGAAGTTCGCCGTCAGTTTAAAGAAATTCCCGGAATTATGGAAGGAACAGGAAAACCGGAATATGCCAAATGTGTTAAAATTTCAACTCAGGCAGCTCAGAGAGAGATGCTTATGCCCGCTTTAGTAGGTCTCTTATCTCCCATCATTACAGGTTTAATTTTTGGTGTTCCGGGAGTTTTAGGTATCCTTGCCGGAGCTCTTTCCACCGGCTTTGTTTTGGCTGTAATGATGAATAATGCTGGTGGTGCATGGGATAATGCCAAAAAGTATATAGAGACGGAAAAGAAAGCTAAAGGCACTGAAATTCATAAAGCCAGTATTGTTGGTGATACAGTTGGCGACCCATTTAAAGATACTGCAGGTCCCTGCATCAATATTCTGGTAAAACTGATGAGTATGATTTCTATTGTCTTTTCGGGCTTGATTGTAAACTACTCTCTCCATGTAGAAAATATCAATCCTCCTTTTACAAAAGTTCACTTAGATAGAAAGGTAGAAAATAAGGTTATTATGGTAGATAAGGATTCCTTAGATGTAAATGGAAATTATCCTCCTACCACACCACCCGAAATCATAATAAAGTAAACACGAAAGGTTGATGTCCTCGTCAACTACAAAAGACGGAAGGTTGATGTCTTCGTCAACTAATCTCTTGGGGTCTATTTCGTTACCTAAAAGTTCTCGTTAAAGAAAAAACTGGATTATAAGTGGAACGACAAGATGTCGTTCTTCCGTTTTGTGTAGTCGGAGGACCAACGTCCTCCGGCTACACACTTTTTACAGGTTCTCTATATTCTTCAACGGTTTATGTGCTGTAGCTGGTGTAATTCCTTCCAGGGTAACATAGCCCAAAACAGGTGTTCCTGTCGGTTTCCGATTTTCATCCTCGCGGTAAAATTCAACCGGTATACGAATTGGTTTCTCATCAATTTCCGCTATCTCTTTTCCTTCATTATCTTTTTCAAACAAAGGAAAATAAAACCAACCCATTCCGATAGCAGCAGTTCCTTTTTCTTCATTCACATTTTTTCGCTTGGAACCAATTGCTAAACGCATTTCCCACGAAACATTGGGAGAATTTATACTGCTGGTAACAGTTCCCAGGCGTTTGCCATCTTTATAAATACCCCGATTAGATACAATACCTTCAGAAACAAAGATATAGAGTCGCTTTTGCACTCCTTCCACTATTTCTTTGACTAATGCCTCTTTTCCTACAAAGTATTCCTTGTTCATATCTACTGCGGTCTCAAAAAGAGGAGCATTTACAGGTGTATGATAAGGGTCATATTCCTGCCCCATCAAAGGTAAACCGAAAGGTCCTGCAGAAATCCTGTTTTCATCTCTACCCCCTAATCCAACTAAGAGTCCTCCGAAGTCCAATGCCTTGGAAATAATAATTTTGGCATCTTCTTCAGCAACGGCAACGGGAATATAAAGTTCCCAACCCCACCTGTTAGTATATCCTGTTCTGGATAAATAGTAATGGTGTCCGTTGCGTTCAAACTCATTAAAAGTGAAGAAATTCATATTCTTTTCCGGATTATTTCTGTTCTTCAACACACTTTCACCATAGACCTCTTTTAGCAATTTGTAAGATAGAGGACCTTGAACATCTATTTTTAGCAAGGTATCGGAAATATCTTTTGCCCAAACCTCTTCCCCTTCTTTTT